>NZ_CBDFPH010000012.1:0-199067 GCF_965250675.1 Leptothrix sp. (in: b-proteobacteria) | reverse complement strand
TCGTCGGCCGCCGCCTCGGTCTGGCCCTGCCACGGGCGCTTGCTGCGGTGCGGCGACACCAGCACCCACTGGCCGGTCAGCGGATTGCGGCGGCGGTGGCTGTGGTCGGCGGGGTTGAAGGGAGTCATGTGCCGTCATTCCCGCGCAGGCGGGAATCCAGTGGGGTGGTGGCGTGCGCTGGATTCCCGCCTGCGCGGGAATGACGGAGGTGGGTGGTGCCGGTCATCACACCCGCTCCAGTCGCACGATGAACGCCGTCTCCGCATGCGCGCGCGGCATCGGCAGGCCGGCGTGGGCCAGCCAGGCGCCGTCCACCGTCAGGCCTTCGGGCGTGTTGATGGCGTCGAAGAAGGGCGCGGTGTGGTGGCGGCCCGTCGGGCGCACGGTGTTGGCGGGCAGCACCTCGCGCACGATGTAGCGCGCCGTGGCATCGAGCATCGGCAGGCGCAGCGTGGGCGCATAGCGGTGCGAGCTGGGCAGCGGGCGGTAGGCCAGCAGCACGACGTCGCGGGCCTCGGCATCGCCGTGGGCCTGCCAGACCAGGCTGTCCTCGCCTGTGCCTTGCCAGACCTGGCCGGTGTGCAGGCGGTCGCGCAGTTGCTTGTAGACGGCAATCCAGCCGGCCAGCTCGGCGGTATCGGCCTCGTTCAGGTGCCGCACGTCCAGCTCCACGCCCAGGTGACCCGGCAGCGCCACCGCCGCGCGGAAGGCCATGGCCTGCGTGCGCCCGGTGGTGTGCGACGGCGCGGTGCCCACGTGCGCGCCCATGATCTCGGGTGGGAAGAACTGCAGAAAGCCACGCTGGATGGCCACGCGCGACAGCGCATCGATGCAGTCGCTGGTCCAGACCCGGTGCGTGTGGCGCAGCACGCCGAAGTCGATGCGGCCGCCGCCGCCCGAGCAGCTTTCGATCTCGACCTGCGGGTGCGCCGCGCGCAGCCGTGCCATCAGCGCATAGGCGGCGTGGACCTGGGCGCGGTAGCCCGCCGTCCCGTTCGCGAGACCTGCGGGCGCCAGATCCCGGTTGTGGTCCCACTTCAGGTACTCGATCGGGTGGGCGGCCAGCAGCGCACTGATCTTGTCGAACAGGTAGTCCGCGGCTTCAGGCCGCGAGATGTCGAGCACCAGCTGGTTGCGCGCCGTCAGCAGCGGCCGGCCGGCCACCTGCAGCGCCCAGTCGGGGTGGGCGCGGAACAGCTCGCTGTCGGGGTTGACCATCTCGGGCTCGACCCACAGGCCAAAGCCCATGCCGAGTGCGTTGACGTGGGTGATCAGGTCGCCCAGGCCGTCGGGAAACTTGGTCGAGTCCGGCCACCAGTCGCCCAGGGCGGCGCGGTCGTGGTGGCGGCCCTGGAACCAGCCGTCGTCGAGCACGAAGCGCTCGATGCCGACCTTGGCGGCCGCATCGGCCAGCGACTTGACGGCGTCCGGGTAGACGTCGAAGTAGAAGCCCTCCCAGGTGTTGAGGTGCACCGGGCGCGGGCGCATCTGGCTGCCCGGCCAGTTCAGGCGGGCGCGCAGCTCGGCGTGGAAATTGGCGGCCACGCCGTTCAGACCGGCGGTGGAGCAGGTGGCGACCAGCTCGGGCGTGGTCAGGCTTTGCCCTGGCTGCAGCCGGCCTTCGCCGGGCGCCAGCCACTCGCCCATCTGCCATTGGTAGAGGCCGTCGTGCAGCCACTCGATGGTCTGCGCGTGGTTGCCCGACCAGGCCAGGTGCGCGCCGTAGGCCAGCCCCGCGTCGTCGGTGGTGCCGGGCGTGGTGACGACCGCGCCGGGGAAGCAGTCGTGGCTGGTGCGGCCGCGGCGGCTTTCCTTGCGCCACAGGCTGCGGGTCAGCGGGTCGGTCTGCAGCATGAACTCATGGACGTGCTGGCCGGCGTAGGAGCGCACCGCATCAGGCCTGGCCCGGCAGCATCAGCGTGCCGGCGGCGAGCCATTGCACGTCGAGGGGCGCATCGCCCGTGTTGTGCAGCACCGACTGCAGCGTGAACACATCGCTGGCGGGGTCGAGCGTGAGCGTCAGGTCCAGGCGCAGCTTCGGCGACTTCGTCATGCAGGTGCAGCACCAGGCGCCGAGCCGGGCGTCGTCCATTCGACCTCGCAGCGTGTGTAGGCCTGCGCAAAGTCCAGCCCGTCGCGGTGGGCCAGCAGCGCGCTCTGGCCGAACCAGCCGACGCCGAAGGTGGGCGCCACGGTCAGCGGCTGGTCGAAGTCGAGCATGAAGCTCGGCAGCGGGCGGCTGTCGCGCAGCGGCATTTCGGGGCCGGCGGTGTCGGGCAGGCGCGGGCCCCAGTAGCGCCACAGCGGCGCCTCGTGGGCAGGGGCTTCAAGGACGATGCTGGTCGCGCGGCCGTGCAGGGTGAGGAAGGTCATGGTCAGAGAGGAAAAAGAAGGGGCTGGGGATCAGCCCTTGCTGGCGCCGAGCGTGAGCCCGGCAATGAACTGTTTTTGCATCAGGAAAAAGATCAGCACCGGCGGCAGCGCCGCCACGATCGAGCCGGCCGACACCAGGTGCCACTGCGCCACCCACATGCCGTTGAGCGACTTCAGCCCGCCAGTGACCGGCATGGCGTGGTTGCCCTGGATCAGCACGGTGGCCCAGAAGTAGTCGTTCCAGATGATGGTGAAGATCAGCACCGACAGCGCCGCCAGCGCCGGCCGCACCAGCGGCAGCACCACGCGCCAGAAGATCTGGAACTCGTTGGCGCCTTCGATGCGCGCGGCCTCGATCAGCTCCATCGGCAGGTCGCGGATGAAGTTGCGCATGAAGAAGGTGCAGAACCCCGTCTGGAAGGCGATGTGGAACAGCACCAGGCCGGTGATGGAGTCGTAGAAGCCGAGCCGCAGCGTCAGGTCGCGCACCGGCACCATCAGGATCTGGAAGGGCACGAAGTTGCCGCCGACGAACAGGAAGAACACCAGCAGATTCGCCTTGAAGCGGTAGACGCCCAGCGCAAAACCGGCCAGGCAGCTGAGTGCCAGCGCGCCGGCCACGGTCGGCACCGTCACCAGCAGGCTGTTGAGCATGTACTGCGCCATGGGCGTGTTGTTGAACACCGAGGTGATGTTCTCGACCAGCTGCCACTCGCTCGGCCAGCCGAAGAAATTGCCCTGCGCGATGTCGCCCTGGCCGCGAATGGCCGTCAGCGCCACCGCGATGATCGGCAGCAGCCACACCACCAGCGCGACAGGCAGGCCGACGCGGTAGAGCGCGCGGACGGGGGCCGAAGCCTTCTCAATCGGGGTCGGAAACATCAGCTGTCTTTCTCTTGCCGATAGATGCGCGACAGCACGAACACGATGTAGACCAGCATGATCGCGAACAGCACGGTGGCGATCGCGGTGCCGTAGCCCATGCGGTAGCCGTACTCGCTCAGCGCCTGCTCGTACATGTAGTACGCCAGCACGCGCGAGCTGCCGTAAGGCCCGCCCGAGGTCATGATCGAGACCATGTCAAAGCTGCGCAGCGAGCCGATCACGGTCACCACCACGGCGATGAAGGTGGCCGGGCGCAGCTGCGGCAGCACCACGTGCCACAGCATCGACCAGCCCTGGGCGCCTTCCAGGCGTGCGGCCTCGATCAGGTCCGGGCGCACGTTGTTCAGGCCGGTGAGGTACAGGATCATCGTGTAGGCGATTTGCGGGTAGAGGCCGGCGGCGACGATGCCGTAGGTCACCCAGCGCTCGTCCGACAGCACCGCCACGTCCGGCACGCCCAGCATGGCCATCAACTGCGGAAACAGCCCGCTGATGGGCAGGTAGAACCAGGTGAAGATCAGCCCGATCACGCCCTGCGAGATCACGAACGGAAAGAAGAACAGCGACTTGACCGCGCGGATGCCGAACACCGTCTGGTTCAGCAGCAGCGCCAGGCCCAGGCCGGCCGGCACTGCCAGCAGGAAGCCGGCGAGCCAGATCAGGTTGTTCTTCAGCGCGGTGCGGAAGTCCGGGTCGCTGGCCAGCTCGAAGTAGTTGCCCAGGCCGATCCAGGTGGCCTCGCCCAGGCCGTCCCAGTCGTAGAAGCTGATCGCGATCGACTGGAAGATCGGCGCGATCACGTAGACCGCGAACATGGCCATGGCCGGCAGCAGGAACAGCCACGGCGCGACTTGCCGCTGATGGCGGGTCCACCAGGAAAAGGTCGGCGGCGTGGCGGGTGTGCTCATGGTCGTGTCCGGCGGTCGGTTCAGTTGATCACGCGATCACTTGTAGACGCGCTTGCGGACTTGCTCGAGGCGCTCCAGCACCTCCTTGCGCGTCTCCGGCTTGGTCATGTACTTCTGGAAGCCTTCCATGCCGGCCTTGGCCATCTCGGCGGGCGCGTCGCGGTCGTAGAACTGGCCCAGCGCGTAGGCGCTCGACAGCATCGCGAAGCCGTCCTTCAGGTAGACGTCGGTCGGCTTGGTGGCGTCCTTGTTGACCGGCAGCTGACCCAGGATGGCGTTGACCTCGCCCTGCACCTTGGCGCTGGCCGCATAGGCCAGGAAGCGCTTGGCGTCGACCTTGTTCTTGGCCTTGCTCGGGATGTGGATGGTGTCGGTCGGCGCGTCCTCGGCCATCGGCACGTTGTTGATCTTCGGGAACTGCATGAAGCCCAGCTGGTCTTCGCTGAGGCCGCCCTTCTTGAACGGGTCGACCGCGAAGTTGCCCATCAGGTACATGGCGGCCTCGCCCTTGACGAAGGCGGGCACGGCGTCCTGCCAGTCGTAGCTGCCGTGGTTGGCCAGGTAGTAGCCCGGCTTGGTCAGCTCGTCCCAGCGGTCGAACACGGCCTGCACGCGCTTGTCGGTGTAGGGCACCTTGCCGGCGGTGAGGTCCATGTGGAACTCGTAGCCGTTGACGCGCATGTTCAGGTAGTCGAACCAGCCGCCGGTGGGCCACAGCGCCTTAGTGCCGATGGCGAACGGGGTCACGCCGGCCTTCTTCAGCGTCGCGCTGGCGGCCAGCAGGCCCTTCCAGTCGCTCGGCACGGCGATGTTGTTCTTGGCGAAGATGTCCTTGCGGTAGTAGATGCCCCACTGGTAGTAGGTGTAGGGCACGCCCCACTGCTTGCCCTTCTGGGTCATCGAGGCGGCGGCGCTTTTCAGCTTGTCGTTCAGGCCTTCCTTAGCCCAGACGTCGGACACGTCCTCGAACAGGCCGGCGTTGACGAACGGCGCCATGCGGTTGCCGGCGTACCAGGTGACGATGTCCGGCGCCTCGGCCGACAGGAAGTTGCGGATCGAGGTCTTGAAGCCTTCGTGGTCGAAGGTGTTGATCTTGACCGTCACGTCCGGGTTGGCGGCCATGAAGCCCTTGGCCATCGCCTCCCAGGCGGCCTTGGGCGCCGGGTCGGAGGCGTCGGTGTTGATCACCAGCGTGCCGGCCTGCGCCGACAGCGCCATCAGCGTGGCGGCGGCCAGTGCGGTGAAGCGTGCCATGTGTTTCGGGGTCATCTTCTGTCTCCTCTTGTCGGCGTCATTCCGGCGCCACGGTTTCAGGGTCGACACCAGCGTGGGACTGGGCCGTCTGCCACAGGGCGATGCCCCGGGGCGCCAGCGTCGCCTGGCCCAGCAAGGGCACGGCGGGCGCGGATGAGGTCGACACAGGCGCAAAGTGCAGCGCCTGATCGGAGAAGTTGCACACCAGCAGCAGCGTGCCGATGCGGCTGATGCGCAGGTCGGCAGGCAGTGCGTACGTGCTCAGCCCGGCGTCGTGCGCGGCGCGCAGCAGCAGCTTGCGCCAGCCGGTCTCGGCCAGCCAGCTGGCGACGTAACGCACCGTGCCGCGCTGGGCGATGGCGACGCGGCCGTCGTCAAAGCAGGCTTCGACCTCGGCGCCGTGCAGTGCCAGGTCTTCGCGCCAGCGCTGGGCGGCGGTGGCGGTGCCGTCGTTGAAGGACACGGCCTCGACCACGCCCGGCGGCAGCGACGCCACGCGCTGGACCTGCACGCCGGTCAGTGCCGTCAGCGCGCCGGGTGCCAGTTCGGCGGGCATGGACAGCGCGCGGGTCTTGGAACCCGCGCGCGGCCCGAACACGATCTGCGCGCCCGCTGCCGCCGCACGCGTCAGCGCCGCCACCAGTGCCGCCGACGCGTGCAGTTGCACCGGCAGCACGATCAGCGCGTAGCCGTCCAGCGGCGCGGCGGGGCTGACGATGTCCACGTCCAGCCCCAGCTGCCGCAGCGCGCTGTAGACGCGGAAGTGCAGCTCGATCGCGCTGTAGTCCTCGCCCTGCGGCTGGATCTGCGCCATCCAGACGCTGTCGTAGTCGAACACCAGCGCGACGCGGTTGCGGATGCCTTGCGCCGGCAACTCCACCTGCGCGGCCAGCGCCTGCAGCTCGGCACCGACCTGTGCGGCCTCGATGCCGCCCTGATCGACGCTGCGGTCCGGCCGGTGCAGCCCGGTGTGCATCTGCTCCTGCGCGAACGGTGCCTGGCGCCAGCGGAAGTAGCTGACCACCTCGGCGCCGTGCGCGAAGGCCTGCCAGGTCCACAGCCGCACCATGCCGTCGTGCGGCGCGGGGTTCCAGCTGGCCCAGTTGACCGGGCCGGGCTGCTGCTCCATCACCCACCAGCGGCCGTGGGCGGGCGCATCCGGCCGGGTGCTGGCGCACATGCCGCGGTACAGGTCGTGGTGAAAGCTCGGAATGTCCGGGTGGCCGACGCGGGCGTAACGCGCCTTCTCATCGGCCGACAGGAAGAAGTTCTGCGTGAAGCCCAGCGGGTAGCTGTCCCAGGTGGCAATGTCCAGGTCGGCGGACACGTCGTGGTGGTTGAACTCGGTGAAGAAGCCCATGAAGTTGTGCGACACCGGCCGGCCGGGCGAGTGCTCGCGCAGGATCTCGACCTGCTCGCGGTTGAAGGCGCGCACTTCGTCGGACGCAAAGCGCTGCCAGTCCAGCCGGTGCGCCGGGTGGGCTTCGGTGACGGTGCCGACGGGTGCGTCGACCTCGTCGAAGGACCGGTATTCCATGCTCCAGAACACCGTGCCCCAGGCGCGGTTGAGCGCGTCGACCGTGCCGTAGCGCTGCGTCAGCCAGCGGCGGAAGCCGGCATGGGCTGCGGCCGAGTAGCTCAGCACCGTGTCGTGGCAGCCGTACTCGTTGTCGGTCTGCCAGGCCTGCACGGCGGGATGCTGGCCGTAGTGCTCGGCCACCGCGCGGCTGATGCGGCGCGACTCGGCCCGGTAGCCCGCGTGCGAAAAGCAGTAATGCCGCCGCGAGCCAAAGCCGCGCGGCTGGCCCCGGGCGTCCACCGCCAGCAGGTCCGGCATCGCGTCGACCAGCCACTTGGGCGGCGTGGCGGTGGGGGTGCACATCACCACCTTCAGGCCGTGGGCGTGCAGGGTGTCGATGGCCTGATCGAGCCAGGTCCAGTCGAACTGGCCAGGCGACGGCTCGATGCGGCTCCAGGCGAACTCCGCAATCCGCACCCAGGTGATGCCCATGGCGCGCATGCGCTGCGCATCGTCAGCCCACCATTCGCTGGGCCAGTGTTCGGGGTAGTAGCAGACGCCGAGTTGCATGGGCTGGCCCTTGAAGGTCAAGCCGCCTGCGGCAGCAACAGGTCGGTGTCGGGAATCAGCCGCTCCAGCGCGTGGCCTTGGTCGTCGAACAGGTGGATGGCGCTGGCGGGCAGGGTCAGGGCGATGCGGTGGCCGGCCACGGCGTGGGCGTGGCCGGGGGCCTTGGTGATGAGGGCGTCGCCGCCGGTGGCCAGGCTGTGTTCGCCGTCGCCGGCGTCCAAGTAGAGGTAGGTCGACTCGCCCAGGCGTTCCTGCCACTGCACCGGGCGGACGATGTACTGGTCGGCCGTGCCCAGCTCGGTGTGCTCGGGGCGGATGCCCAATGTGACGGAGGCGCCGGGTTGCAGGCGGCGGGCGTCGACGGCCGCTTGCAGCACCTCGCCGCTGTTCAGGCGCACGGTGGCCTGGCTGGGCGTGGCGGCCTGCAGCGTGCCGCGCAGGAAGTTCATCTTGGGCGAGCCGATGAAGCCGGCCACGAACAGGTTGCGCGGGCGGTGGTACAGCTCCAGCGGGCTGCCGCATTGCGCCACGCTGCCTTCGCGTGCCACGGCGTCGCCGGTGTTGAGCAGCAGGATGCGGTCGGCCAGCGTCATAGCCTCGACCTGGTCGTGCGTGACGTAGACGGTGCTCGCGCGGCCGAAGTCGCGGTGCAGCTTGGCGATCTCGAAGCGGGTCTGCACGCGCAGCGCGGCGTCGAGGTTGGAGAGCGGCTCGTCGAACAGGAACACGCCGGGTTCGCGCACGATGGCGCGGCCGATGGCGACGCGCTGGCGCTGGCCGCCCGACAGGGCCTTGGGCTTGCGGTCGAGCAGGTGGTCGAGCTGCAGCACCTTGGCGGCGGCGTTGACCTTCTCGGCAATGATCTTCTTGTCGACCTTGGCCAGGCCCAGGCCGAAGGCCATGTTCTCGTAGACCGACATGTGCGGGAACAGCGCATAGGTCTGGAACACCATGGCCACGCCTCGGTGCGCGGGCGGTACGTCGTTCATGCGCTGGCCGCCGATCTGCAGCTCGCCGCCGGTGATGTCTTCCAGCCCGGCAATCATGCGCAGCAGCGTGCTCTTGCCGCAGCCCGAGGGGCCGACGAAGACGCAGAACTCGCCTTGCGCGATGTGCAGGTTGACATCGCGGATCACGGGCGCCATGTCGCCGTAGGACTTGAAGACGGATTTCAGTTCGATGTTGGCCATGGGCGCCCCGTTGCGGGTCTGCTGATGAAGAGGACTGGGTTTCAGCGATTGTGCTGCTAATAATATTAGCGATAATTCGTGAAAACCCTAGGCCAGCTTCGGCAGGCGCGCGACGTGTCGGCGCAGGGGCAGGCCGTACCTGCCCGCAGGCTCAGCGGCGGCGCACGGTCTCGCGCTCGACCAGCGGGCCGTCGATCTTGATGAGCTGGCGGCGGCTGCCGCGCTGCTCTGGCGACAGTTCGGCCTCGGCCAGCAGGGCCTCGACGGCGGCACGGCCCATCTCGTAGTTGGGCAGCACCATGGTGGTCAGCGGCGGGTGGGTGTGGCGCGAGATTTCCTGGTCGTCGTAGCCGAGCACGGACACGTCCTCGGGGACCTTCTTGCCGAGCTGCGCCAGCGCTTCGAGCGCGCCCAGCGCCATCAGGTCGTTGGCGCAGAAGATCGCCGTGGGCGGGCGCGGCAGCGCCATCAGCGCCAGCGTGGCGTCGAAGCCGCCGCCGCTCATCCAGTCGCCATCGCGCACCAGCGCGGCATCGAACGGCAGGTCGGCGGTGGCCAGTGCGCGGCGGTAGCCCTTGAGGCGGTCCTTGGCCGCTTCCATCCACGGCTCGCCGTTGATGAAGCCGATGCGCGTGTGGCCGGCGCCGATCAGGTGGTCGGTGCCGGTGTGGCCGCCGGCCACTTCGCCTGGCACGAGGGTGGGGCGCTTGGCGCTGTCGTCGTGGCAGTTCAGCAGCACGACGGGCAGGTCGTGTGAGTCCCGCAACACGGGCGGCAAGGTGACGGCACGGGTGAAGATGGTCGAGTAGATGATGCCCAGCAGCTGCGGGTGCGCCCGCAGCGCGGCGATGGCGGCGGCCTCCTGCTCTGGGTTGCTGCGCGTGACCATGACCGACAGCAGGCAGTCGTGCTCCCAGGCGGCGTCGCGTGCGCCGTCGACGCTGACCACCGGATGCGGGCTGGTCGAAATCTCGTCGACCAGGTAGCCGATCAGGTTGCGGGGCAGGCCACCGGGTTGAGGTGCTAGAGGGTTTTGCAAGCTCTGCAACGCGCGGGCCGGCGGCGCGGGCGCTTCACGGCGCGGCAGGCGGTAGCCCAGCTCGACGGCCAGGCTCAGCACCTTGGCGCGGGTGGCATCGGTGAGGCGGGCGCCGCTCATGTTGTTGAGCACCATCGACACGGTGGATTGCGAGACACCGGCGGCCTTGGCCACATCGGTCATCGTGGGTCGGCGCGCGGGCGGGGTGGCGGGTTTGCGAGGGCTCACGGCGTCAGGAACTTCAAGGTTGGGCCCGGACATACGGGGGATTTGGATCATAGCGAGCGGTCATGCCCTGCAAATGGAGCGCCGATGAGGGGAAGCCCGAAGGCCGGCCTGATCTTGTCAGGTGAATGATTTGCAAATATCAGTGAAAACACTGAGATGTTTTTGCAATCGATTGCGAATAATATTTGCAACGCGGCAGGCATGGCTTCTTCGGTGGTGCCGCTGCTCCTTTCACGCTCCCTCCTGTCCGACTTCAAGGCCTGCCGATGTCTTCTGCTGTTGATGCCACTGCTGCTGCCCGTCCTCCGCGTCTGCAGCGGACGTTGCGCAATGTGCGCCAGGCCTTCGGACCGCTGCGCCGCCGCGAGTCCCTGACCGGGTTGCTGCTGGTGCTGCCGGCGCTGATCGGCTTCGTGCTGTTCTATGCGATGCCGACGCTGCGGGCGCTGGAGATCAGCTTCACCGACTGGAACCTGCTGAGCGACCCGAAGCCGGTCGGCTGGGCCAACTACGCCAGGATGATCGAGGACGGCAAGTTCTGGCACGGCATGAAGCTGTCGCTCTACTACGTGATCTTCAACATCCCGCTGCAGGTCGTGCTCGGCCTGTTCCTGGCGGTGGCGATGGACCGGCTGACGCGCTCGTTGTTCGTCAAGTCGGTGGTGCTGCTGCCTTACCTGCTGTCGAACGTGCTGGTGGCGCTGATGTGGGTCTGGCTGCTCGACCCGCTGCTGGGCGGCGTCAACCACCTGATCACCTTTCTCGGCATGAGCCGGCATCCGTTCTTCGCCAGCCCCGACGAGGCGCTGATCACGGTCGCCGCGGTCAACATCTGGCGCCACATGGGCCTGGTCGCACTGCTGTTCCTGGCCGGTCTGCAGGGCATTCCGCGCTACCTGTACGAGGCGGCATCGCTCGAAGGTGCCAACGAGTGGCAGATGTTCCGCCGCATCACGCTGCCGCTGCTGCGCCCGGTGATGGTGTTCGTGCTGGTGACCAGCGTGACGGGTTCGTTCCAGATCTTCGACACCGTGGCGGTGGCCACCAACGGCGGGCCGCTGGAGTCGACCCGGGTGATCGTGCACTACATCGTCCAGAACGCCTTCGGCTTCTACAAGATGGGCTACGCCTCGGCGATGTCGCTGACGCTGGGGCTGGTGATGGTGGCCTACACCATCGTGCAGATGCGCATCATGCGTTCCAACGAGAACGACCTGGCTTGAGCAGGCTCAGCGCCTGAGCCACGTCGCCTTCCCCCGCACCCACTGCCCGCAGGAATCCGCCATGTCCGCCTCCCTTCCCACCGCCGTCGTGCCCAGCGCCTCGGTACGCGCACGCCGCGTTTCTTCCTCGCGCCTGCTGGCCTGGGCCATCCTCGGCCTGATGCTGTTCATCACGGTGGCGCCGCTGTGGCTGGTGCTCAAGACCGCGCTTACGCCGTCCGCCGACCTGTTCACGCAGAGCGCGCGGCTGATGCCGGATCACCCGACGCTGGCGCACTTCCAGCGCGTGCTGGGGCTGCTGAGCCCCGAGCAGGCGATGGCGCACGGCGGCTCGGGTGCCGAGATCAACTTCATGCGCGCGCTGGGCAACTCGCTGGTGTTCACCGTCATCGTCGTGGCTTGCCAGGTGCTGACCAGCGCAATGGCCGCCTACGCCTTCGCCCGCCTGCGCTTCCCCGGCCGCGATCTGATGTTCGGGCTGTTTGTTGCGTCGATGATGATTCCGGGCGTCGTCACCTTCATCCCCAACTTCATCCTGGTCAAGGACCTGGGGCTGCTCAACACCGTGGCTGGCATGGTCGCGCCGTTCTGCCTGTTCTCGGCCTTCGGCATCTTCTTCCTGCGCCAGTTCTTCATGTCGGTGCCGCGCGACCTGGAAGAGGCTGCGATGCTCGAAGGCGCCTCGCCGCTGCGCATCTTCTGGACCGTGGTGCTGCCGCTGGCGGCCACGCCGATCGCGACCATCGCGATCCTGCAGGGCATCAACATGTGGAACGAGTTCTTCTGGCCCTTCCTGGTCGCCAAGGACGAGGAGATGCAGGTGCTGACCGTGGCGCTGCAGAGCTTCAAGTCGCAGACCCCGCAAGGCCAACCCGACTGGACCGGCCTGATGGCCGCCACCGCGCTGACCATCCTGCCGACGCTGGCGCTGTTGATCGCTTTCGGCCGCAAGGTGGTCGAGTCGGTGCAGTTCAGCGGCAGCAAGTGATTCCTGTTTGTTCGACCCGCTGCAGCGATGCAGCACCCCAAGCGCATCGCGCGCGTTTCACCCCGTAGAGGAGACATCCATGACCATCCGCCGCCACATCCTGTCCGCCGCCGCGCTGCTTGCCGCCACCGGTGCCGCCCAGGCCGTCGACATCAAGTACGTGCTGTGGGACTCGGGCCAGCGTCCGGCCTACCAGCAGTGCGCCAGCGACTTCGAGAAGAGCAACCCGGACATCAAGATCAAGATCAGCCAGCAGGGCTGGGACGACTACTGGACCGGCATCTCGACCGGCTTCATCTCCGGCACCGCGCCCGATGTGTTCACCAACCACCTGGCCAAGTACCCCGAGTTCGCCAAGAACAACCAGCTGGTCGATCTGGCGCCGCTGGTCAAGCGCGACGGCGTCAAGACCGACGCCTACTCCAACGGCCTCTACGACATCTGGGGCCGTGACGGCAAGCAGTACGGCCTGCCCAAGGACTGGGACACCATCGCCTTCATCGTCAACATGGATGTGGCCAAGAAGGCCGGCGTGACCCTGGCCGACCTGAACAACATGAGCTGGAACCCGAAGGACGGCGGTTCGTTCGAGCAGGTGGTCAAGAAGCTGACCCTCGACGCCAACGGCAACAACGCCGCCAGCCCCAAGTTCGACAAGACCAAGGTCGTGACCTACGGCTACCAGAACCCCGGCTCGGGCGGCATGATGGGCCAGACCGAGTGGAGCCACTTCGCGGTCTCCAACGGCTTCAAGTTCCAGGACAAGCCCTGGGACGGCAAGTTCTACTACGACGACGCCAAGCTGGCCGAGACCATCCAGTACATCGCCGGCCTGCCGGGCAAGGGCGTGTCGGCCACGCCCGATGACGTCAGCAAGCTCGGCTCGGGCGGCATGTTCATGGCCGGCAAGGCCGCGATCATTCCGGAAGGCTCGTGGATGATCAACCACTTCGCCAGCAACACCAAGTTCAACTACGCCTGGGTGCCGCTGCCCAAGGGCCCGAGCGGCGCGCGCGCCACCATGTTCAACGGCCTGGCCGACTCGATCTGGGTCGGCAGCAAGAACAAGGAGCAGGCCTGGAAGTGGGTCAAGTACCTGGGCTCCGAGGCCTGCCAGAGCGTGGTCGCCAAGGCGGGCGTGGTGTTCCCGGCCGTCAAGGGCCTGCCCGACACGGTGACCGCCGTGCACAAGGCCAAGGGCATCGATGACTCGGCCTTCCTCGAGATGGCCAAGGGCAAGACCTTCCTGGCGCCGATTGCCGACAACGGCTCCGAGGTCAACGAGCTGATGGCCAACGCCATCGACTCGGTGCTGCGCGGCAAGACCCAGGCCGTACCGGCGCTCAAGGACGCCAACGGCAAGGTCAACGCGCTGTTCAAGTAAGCCTGTCTCCGCAGTGCCAGCGACTGGAGTTTTCGCTGGCGTGCTGTTTGGCGCCGGGGTGCAAACCCCGGCGCTTTTTTCCAAGACGATCCACGCCTGCCGCTCATGAATACCATCGCCACACCGCGTCGCCTCAAGATCACCCTGATTGGAGCCGGCAGCACCGTCTTCACCCGCAACCTGCTGGGCGACATCCTGTCCTACCCCGAGTTGGCCGGCGCCGAGATTGCGCTGCACGACATCGACGCGCACCGCCTGGGCCTGTCCGAGAAGGTGGCGCACCGCATCGCCGACGCCGTGGGCGCCAAGCCGGTGATCACCGCCACCACCGACCGCCGCCGCGCGCTCGACGGCGCGCGCTTCGTGCTCAACACCATCCAGGTCGGCGGCTACAAGCCGGCCACGGTGACCGATTTCGAGATCCCGAAGAAGTTCGGCCTGGAGCAGACCATTGGTGACACGCTGGGCATTGGCGGCATCATGCGCGGCCTGCGCACGGTGCCGGTCATGCTCGACATGCTGCGTGACATGGAAGAGGTCTGCGCCGACGGCGCCCAGCACCTCAACTACGTCAACCCGATGGCCATGATCACCTGGGCGCTGAACCGGGCGGCCAACGAATCGAAGGTGCGGCGCATTCCCACCGTCGGCCTGTGCCACAGCGTGCAGCACACCGCGCAGGAGCTGGCCAACGATCTGGGGATTCCGGTCGGCGAGATCGACTACCACTGCGCCGGCATCAACCACATGTCGTTCTACCTGCGCTTCGAGCATCAGGGTGTGGACCTGTACCCGCGCCTGCGCGATATCCAGCGCGAGGGCGCCATGCCCGCCTGGAACCGCGTGCGCTACGAGATGTTGCGCCAGCTGGGCCATTTCCCGACCGAGTCGAGCGAGCACTTCGCCGAGTACGTGCCATGGTTCATCAAGCAGGGCCGCGCGGAGCTGCTGCAGAAATTCAACATTCCGCTCGACGAGTACCCCGGCCGCTGTCAGGTGTTTGAGCACGCCTGGCCCTACATCGAGCGCGAGCTGGAAGCACCCGGCTCGCAGGACCCCGGCGCGCTGCTGGCGCAGCTGCAGAACGCCGGCATCCACGTCATGCCGCGCTCGATCGACGAGGCGCCGCACATGCTCGAAGGTCTGCGCAGCGTCACGCGCAGCGTCGAGTACGGCAGCTCGATCATCCATTCGGTCGTGACCGGCACGCCGCGCGTCATCAACGGCAATGTGCTCAACGACGGATTGATCACCAACCTGCCGCAGGGCTGCGCGGTGGAGGTGCCTTGCCTGGTCAACCACAACGGCGTGCAGCCCACGCGCGTGGGCCAGTTGCCGGTGCAACTGGCGGCGCTGATGCGCACCAACGTCAACGTGCAGGAATTGGTGGTGGAGGCCGTGATGGCGCAAAACCGTGAGCATGTCTATCACGCCGCCATGCTCGACCCGCACACGGCGGCCACGCTGGACCTGGAGCAGATCCGGTCCATGGTCGACGAGCTGCTGGCCGCGCACCGGCCCTTCCTGCCCGAGTACCTACAGGGCTGAGGGGGTGCTTCGGGCTGCGTGGGTGTGCAGGCTGTCGTGCCTGTGAACCCGGTTGCGCCCGAGCTTCTTGGCGGCGTACATGGCCGCATCGGCGTGGCCCAGCAGCGTGCTGGGCTGCGCGCCGTGGTCCGGGAACAGTGCCACGCCCACGCTGGCTGATACCTGGGCCAGGCGCTGCTCTCCCAGCTCGATGGGCTTGTTCACGGCCAAGATCACCCGCTGCAGCACCGGGTCGCATTCGTCGGCGTGTTCCAGGTGCGTCAGCAGCAGCACGAATTCGTCACCACCCAGGCGGCAGACGGTGTCGTTGGCGCGCACCGAGCGGCGCAGCCGGCGCGCCACTTCCTTGAGCAGCACGTCGCCCGCGGCGTGACCGTGCGCGTCGTTGACGGGCTTGAAGTCGTCGAGGTCGAGATAGCACACCGCCACCACCCGCTGGCGGCGCTCGGCCAGCGCCAGCGCCTGGGTCAGGCGATCTGCCAGCAGCAGGCGGTTGGGCAGGCCGGTCAGGCTGTCGTGGAAGGCGATGTGCTCGATCTGCTGCTGGTAGTGCTTGAGCGCGGTGATGTCGGTCAGCAGCCAGAGCGACTCGTTGTTCTCGGCCGAGAGCTGCACACCGTTGACGTCGATCCAGAGCGTCTCGCCGCTCTTGCGCACCATGGGCAGCTGCGCCCGGTAGCGTTTGCCCTGCTGCAGGGTCTGATAAGCCTCCGCGCCGACCGCGCGGTAGGCCTCCTCGCTGGGATAGAGCCGGCGGGCGGACTGGCCGAGCAGCTCATCGGCCTCGTAGCCGAAGATGCGGTCGATCGCCGGGTTCTTCCACGCCACCACCCGATGGCGCAGTCTGACGATGCCGACCAGGTCGTTGTTGAGCATGGCCTGCTGCTCGCTGGCGAGCTGGCGGCGTTCGGTGATGTCGCGCCCGACCGACTGGATCTCCAGCAGCCGACCCTGTTCGTCAAACGTGGCCCGGTTGACGAACTGCGCCCAGCGCACCTCGCCACCCGCCGTGATGATGCGGTTCTCGATCGTGACCACGGGCTGTTCGGGCGACAGCCGGGCCAGCTGGGTGTCGACGGCGGCCTGATCGTCGGGCCAGACCACCGGGTGCCAGTGCTGGTCGACCAGTTCGGCGCTGGTCTTGCCGAACAGCCGGCAGTAGGCGGCGTTGACGTAGACCACGGTGCCATCGGCCCGGAAGCGGCAGATCACGTCGGTCTGGTCTTCCAGGATGGTCTGGTAGCGCTGCTCGCTCGATTGCAGCGCCGACAGCGTCGAGCGCAGATCGACGGCGGTGAGCCGCAGCTGGTTCACGATGGCACCCACCAGCTGGGCCGACAGCACGTAGGCCACCACCGACAGCGCCAGATGCTGGCTGGACTCCACCGACGTGGCCGAGGCGCTGAAGATGAAGTAGCCGCTCAAGGTCAGCGTGCTGAGCACGGTCATCAACTGGCCGGGGCCGAGGCCGCCCAGATAGAAAACCACCACGGTGGCGGGCAGAAAGGTCAGGTAGGCCCAGCTCGATTCGGCCGGCAGCCAGGCCAGCCGCACCGCCAGCGCAGCCAGAAAAATGAGCAGCGCCAGCGCGTACCGTTGCAGCGGTGACCAGCGGATATGCAGGGAATGAGGTTGATGCACCCGGCAAATGCTAGCGGCATTTTCGGGCTGCCTTGCTTGCGCTCAACCCTGAGTCAGCATGGCCCTGCGGTGTGATTCACGCACCACGCCCGCACCTGATCGGCCGGCAGCGCCCGGCCCCAGAGGTGGCCCTGCGCGGTGTGGCAGCCCAGCTCGCGCAGCCAGGCGACGGTGGCGGCGCTGCTCACGCCCTTGGCGACCACCTCGGCGCCCAGCCCCTGCGCCAGCGTCACCACCGAGCGCAGGATGGCGCTGTTGCGATGCTCGCGCTCCAGGTCGATGAGCGAGTGCATCGTCGCGTTGCCCGGCGCGAGCGCCTGCACGTCGACCTTGAGTTCGGCCAGCGTGCCCAGTTCGGCCAGCGTCAGGTAGGAGCCCAGGCCGCTGCCGAAATCGTCGATCGACAGGCGCACGCCCAGGTGCGCCAGCTCGGCCAGCACACCCAGAGCCAGCGTGCCGGGCTGGGCCAGGGCGGCGGCGGGCAACTCCAGCACCAGCGCGCTGGCAGGCCAGGCGTAGCGGTTGAGCGCCAGCGCCACCCGCGCCGGAAAGTCCCGGTCTTCCAGCACCTGGGCCGACAGGTGCAGCGACAGCGCCGGCACCAGATCCTGCTCGCGCCACGGGCTGGCCTGGGCGAGCGCCATCTCCAGCAACTGGTCGGTCAGGGCGCCGATCAGCGCGTGGTGTTCGGCCACCGGAATGAACACTGCCGGTGAGATGTGGCCCAGCGCCGGCGTGTACCAGCGCGCCAGCGCGGCCAGCCGGCGCAGCTGCGGGCGCGGTGCCGGATCGCCCGGCGTGCCTTGCAGCGTCATGACGGGCTGGTAGGCGAGGGTGAGTTCGTGGCGCTCGATCGCATCGGCCAGCAGCGGCGCCAGCGCGTCGTCGCCCGGCAGCAGCGCGCCCGCGCTGTCACTGGCCGTGCTGATCCAGCCGGTGCGGCCGGTGCGCTGCAGGCGGGCGTCGTAGACCGCCACGCCGTCGCGGCTGAGCTGGGCCTGCTCCATCGCGCCGTGGGCGTGCAGCAGCATGCTGCGGGCGTCGGTGCCGTGCTGCGGGCACAGCGCCACGCCCACGGCCAGCACCGGCTGCAGCAGCCGGCCGTCCAGGCTGACGGGCTTGGAGAGTTCCTGCGCAATCTTGTGCGCCATCGCCAGCGAGCCGCCCACCGAGTTGTTGCCCAGCAGCAGCGCGGCAAAGCTGTGGCCGCCGATGCGCGCATAGCTGTCCGAGCGCCGGCCGACCTCGCCCAGCCGCTGGCCCATGATCGCCAGCAGGCTGGTGATGGCGCCTTCGCTGAGGGTGTCGCGCTCGGTGGCCGACAGCTCCACGCCGATCATCAGCGTCGCGAACGACACGCCGCCGCGCAGCACGGCGGCGGCGGCCTGTTCGAGCCGGTCGAGAAACAGCTCGCGGCTGGGCAGGCCGGTCTGGCGTTCGCTCAGGCCCAGGCGCTGCAGCCGCACTTCCGATTCGGCCAGCGCGGCCTCCAGCTCATGCCGGCGCAATGCCCGCACCAGCGAGGTGTTGAGGCGCTCGAACGGCAGTGTCGACGGCCGGCTGCCGGCGCGGTGCGCGATGTCGGCGTCGCTGCTGCCCGGCCCCAGCAGCAGCGCCAGCGGGTGGCCTGCGCTCTGGGCGTGCAGCGTGGCGTGCAGGGCATCCTGCAAGTCGGCCTCGAACTGGTGCACGTCGGGCAGGTCGATCAGCGCGTCGGGGGCGGTGTCGACAAACGGTGTGGGCCGGGCGTGCTCGCGCAGCAGTTCGGCCACGTCGTGGCCATTGAGCCCTTCCAGGCTGCGCAGGTCCAGGCCGGGCCGGCCCAGAACCGCTTCGGCACGGGCGCCTTCCTCATCCAGGATCACGATGCGCATTGTTTTCATGGTCGGTGTCTCCGTTCGCAGTCGGGCTTGAAGAGCCTGCCTGCTATTGCCGAACCAAAAAGACTAGCACCTGACGTGCCGCCCGGCGCCCATGGACCGGCTTCAATGCGGCTGGTATTGATCCAGCTTGACCTGAACAGCAATAAAACGGCTAGACCCGTGCATCCAGCTTGAAGACCGACACCACCTGACCCAGGCGCTGCGCCTGCAGGCCCAGGCTCAGCGAGGCGGCGGCCGACTGCTCCACCAGCGCGGCATTGCCCTGCGTCATTTCGTTGAACTGCTCGATCTCGGCGTGCACCATGGCCACGCCTTGCGACTGGTCGGCGGTGGACTGGGTGATGTCGTCCATGGTCTGCTGCACGCGGTGCACGGCCTCGACGAGGTGGCTGATGGCGTCGCCCGCCTGCTGCACCAGTTGCGCGCCGTTGTCGGCCTGTTCCAGGCTGTCGTTGATGAGCTGCTTGATCTCGCGTGCCGCCAGGGCGCTGCGCTGTGCCAGGGCCCGCACCTCGCTGGCGACCACTGCGAAGCCGCGGCCCTGCTCGCCGGCGCGGGCCGCTTCGATGGCCGCATTGAGCGCCAGGATGTTGGTCTGGAAGGCGATGCCGTCGATCACGCCGACGATGTCGCCGATCTTCTGCGCGCTGGTCTGGATGCGGTTCATGTTGACCACCACATGGCCCATGGCCTGGCCGCCCTGCGTGGCCACTTGTGCAGCCCCCGTGGCCAGGTCGCTGGCCTGGCGGGAAGCGCTGGCAGTGTGCGCCACCGACTCGGTCAGCTCCGCCAGGCTGTTGGTGGTTTCCTGCAGGCAGGCCATGGCCACTTCGGTGCGGTTCGACAGGTCCTGGTTGCCACTGGCGAAGTCACCACAGGCGTCGTGGATGTGTCGGGCGGCGTCCTGCACCACGACGGCGGCGTCGAACATGCGCGCCAGCGCCTCCTGCAGCGCCTGCGTGCGCGGGTAGTAGGTCGGCACGGAGGCGATGTCGGGCGTCTGGCCATCGTTGCGGTTGATCTCGTGCGTGAGGCGGCCCAACTCGGTCGATTCATGGAAGCGCCTGCCGGTGACGACGGCCAGCACCACCTCCAGGCCGCTCTGGATTACCACATACAGCGCGTGCAGCAGGACGCGCGGGAAGCTGGCCTCGGTGATGCAGAACACTGGCAGGCCGGCGGCCTGCAGGCGGTCGAACACGACGTGGTGCACCGCGAACAGCGCCGCCGAGAACACGATCGGCCGCCAGTCCAGATACACCAGCAGCAGCGCCAGCGTGACGAACACGCCGAAGTGAAACTCGACCATGCCGCGCGAGAGCTGAATGTGCAGCGCCACCAGCGCGCTCTGCGCCAGCGTCAGCACCAGGCGGGAGCCGAGCGTGCCGCGTGCCAGGCCATAAGCGGCCACCGCCAACCCCAGCAGCAGGGCCGACACGCCCAGCGCCACGCCGCGCTCCACGAACTGCCAGCCCAGCACCCCGGCGGCCATCGCCGAAATCATGACCGCTGCCAGCATCACCCGGTCACCCAGCAAGGCCTGCTGTCGCTCATCGGCGGCGTGGCAGGTGATGGGTTTGAGTGAAGAGAGGCGCGCAGGCGCACGGGTGGCCGTCATGAAAATTCCCTTGAGATGGTTGTCGCTGGCGTGGTCAAAGGCGTCCTTGACAGACGCACTTGGCGCTCGCCCATGAGCTCGATCGGTTCGTTATCGACCCGATTTAAGAGAAATCAATTTTCAATTCATGACAAAAGCACGCCGCGCAGTCCGTGCAGCGCGGTAGACAAAGTCCGGGCCTGCGCCAGATCGGCCGGCTGCGCCCGCGCCAGCAGCAGCTGGCACAGCGTCTCGGCGGCGCGCAGGCTGGCGCTGGCGTCGGCGGCGGTGCAGGCCGCTTGCAGGCAGGTGATGGCGCGGTCGAATGCCTGCTCTTGCGCATAGGCCAGCCCGAAGGCTTCCTGCACCACGCCCATCGCGCCCCAGGCGGCGCCGTAGCGGTCCTGCAGTTGGCCGATGAGCGCCCGCCGTGCCTCGGTCGGGCCGCCGTTGTGCAGGCTCTCGACGATCAGCGCCTCCAGCTGCAGGATCAGCGCCGGTGCCGAGGCGATACCGCTGATGTCGGTGCTGCGCGGCACGTTCGGCACGCCGTCCGCATCGCCCGGCTGGACGATGTAGACCCAGTTCGGGTCGCCGTAGCACTGGTAGGCCGCCCAGGTGTTGCCGCCGGGCTCGGCCTGCCAGGCGGCCAGCCGGCCGGCGCTCACGGCCTCGATGAAGCGCTGGCCGTCCAGCAGTGCGCCATAGAAGCCTTCGGCAAACGCCAGCGCCGCCGCGTCGCCCACCGCCCAGCCGCAGGCGACCACGCAGCGCACGCCGTTGCCGATCAGCTGGCGCGCCACGTTGGCGGCAAACGCCGGCCGCTGCTCGCCCAGGGCGCTGCGGCGGGTGAACAGGCCGCTGCTGTCTTCGTGCGCCAGGTGGCAGCAGTTGACGAACACCAGCTCCGGCACGGTGCGCAGCGCCAGGATCTCGCGCGGGCCGAGCAGCGCGTCGCCCGACAGCACCACGCCGCCGCCCTGGTCGTCAAACAGCCCGTGTCCTGCCACGTGGATGACGCGCCACTCGGCCGCCAGCAGGGTGTTGACGATGGGCAGCGCGTCCTCGTTGATCAGCTCGGTGACGCTGGCCTGGCGCTCGCGCAGCAGCGCGGCCACCTGCAGGGCCTCGGCGCGGGCGCCGGGCAGCGGCGGCAGGTCGCTGCGGTCGCAGCGCGGCTCGCCCACCACCAGCACGCCGGCGTCGCGCCGCGCGCTCACGGGCTGGCTGCGGAATTGCGCGGTGCGCAGCTTGCGCAGCAGCTGGCAGCGGATCGCCCACGGGCGCGGGTCGATGTCCGGCCCGCTGGCGCTGTCTTCGCCGCCCGGCGCGCGTTCCGGCGGCGCGAGCAGCTCCCACGGAATGGCGGCGGTGGCCTCGTCCAACTCCAGCAGCAATTGGCCGCTGCCAGTCAGGAAGGGCTCCAGTTCGGCCGGCACCAGCAGCTGGAACAGGCTGGCGCCCACTGGCAGGTTGGCGTGGCCGTCTTGCGCAGCCTGGGCGATCAGCTGCCGCACCAGCGGGCCTTGCGTGGCCTGGGCGCGCAACTCCGTGCGGGCGCGGCGGGTGTCGAGGGTGTAGATGATGCTCGATTCCGTGCCCTGCGCTGCCCCCTGCACTGCGGTGACGTAGTCGTAGCCGGTGGCGCGGTAGCCGGCGTCCAGCGGTCGCCGCAGTGGCCCGCTGCCGCTGCGGATGTAGGGCGCCAGCTTCAGCCGCGTGCGCCCGCCATGCTGCAGCACGGCCAGGGCGCGCCAGGCGTCGGTGGCGCGGTCCAGGTAGAGCTCGATCAGCTGCAGCTGGCTCACCCCCGGCCAGCCGACCGCCGCCAGCCGCTCATTGGCCAGCAGCACGCCCTGCACGATCGCCTGGGCCGACAGCCCGGGCGACACGCCCGTGCCGCCGCTGCCCAGCAGCGTGGCGGCCAGGGTGAAACCGTGCACCTCCTGCGAGGTGCTTTGCTGCTGCTCCCAGGCCTTCTGCGCCTGGCCGATCACCGCCAGCCGCACGGTCTCGGTCAGCTGGGGCGAGCCGAGGCTGCCTTCCTCGCCCAGCCCGGCGATCAGCAGTGACGGCACCTGATCGCCCGCAGCGGCGGGATTCGGATGGGCAAAGATGCGGTGGCGGCCGACCGCCTCGGGGTAGATGCCGGTGAGCAGCGCGGCGCTCAGGGTGCCGCCCAGCAACTGGTCCATCACCGCTTCGGTGCTGCTCAGGCGCAGGCCACGGTAGTGGCCCATCAGCAGCACGCAGCCGGCGGCGCGCAGGTTGCCGTTGACGATTTCCACTTCCAGCACCGCAGCTTCAGACTCGGGCAGCGCACGGGTTTGGGCGGGGGTTTGCAGCAGGTGCCAGGCCTGTGTGGTGCGGGCGACGGGCACGCCGCGGGTGCCGCTGCTGTCTTGCCCGGCCCACGATTGCGCTCCGATGGCGCGGAACTGCGCCGGGTTGTCCAGCGTCAGGCCGTCGAGCACGTGGCGGGCGGTGCGCGGGTTGGCGAAGTAGTCGAAGTGGCTGGCGTCGGGCGCCTCGTCGCGGGCGTAGCGGGCGCGGTCGGCGGCACGCGGGCCGCCGCCGAACATGGCGGCGGTGTGCACGACCAGATCGTTGTCCTGCCAGTAGAGCGCGTCGGCCATCAGCATCTTGACCCAGCCGAGCAGGCTGCTGCCGCCGGTCAGGTCGCCGGCCACCACGCGCAGGTCGCCGGGCAGGGGCGCAGTCCTGGAGGATGTCGGGTTGAGCCAGCGCACCAGCGGACCGTCGGGCAGCATGGCCTCCAGGCCGGGGATCTCGGCCGGATCGGTGCGGCGCTGGGCCACGGCGGCCAGGAAATCGACCATCTGCGGCAGCACCGGCACGTGCGCCAGTTGCAGCGCCCACTGCAGCACCGACAGGTAGGCGTCTACCCGCCGCGAGGCCAGCAGCGTGCCGCGCGCCGGGCAGGCCACGCGCAGCACGCGCTCGACGCGGAGCTGGCGCTGCGCCAGCTCGGTGGCCAGCGCCAGCAGGTCGGCGCGGTGCGCGGTGTAGCGGTGTTCGCCCTGGTCGGCAAAGCAGCCCAGGTCGTCGGGCGTGAGTTGCGGCTGCGCGGCGACGCGCGCCAGCACCTCGGCCACCAGCCCGCCGCGCGAATGCGTCAGCAGGTGCACGCGGGCCTGTGCCGGCAGGCTGCGCGCCAGCGCCAGCGCGTTGGCAATCGGGCTGACGCCCAGCGTCGGGTGGTCGAGCGCGTAGACCCGGCCGCCGTAGAACCGGAACAGCGCCTGCACGTGGTCGGCGTGCTGTTCCCACAGCTTGCCGAAGGTGCCCGGCGTGTCGGAGAAGGTGCCGTGCAGCAGCACCAGCAGCGGGCCGCCGTCGGGCGCGGCGTCGGCCACCGGCGTCCTGGTGGCGTGGTCCTTGAGCGGCGCCAGCCCGCTGGCCTGCAGCCGGTAGAGGCCGGCGTCGACCTGGCCATCGAAGCGCTGCAGCACCTTGGCTTCGGCCCAGTCGATGGCGCTGTCCTTGATGGCGCCCAGGCCCGTGACATTGCTGATGATCTCTATCGCCTTGAGCGCGATGGTCTTGAGCCCGCCCCGGTGTGCGCCGCCCGCCCAGCCGAGCGTGGCCGGCACGGTGAGGGTGTCCGATCCGCGTCGCGCACCGGCCTTGACCGGCGCCACGCCGGCCTGGGCCCGCAGCAGGTCGCGTGCGGTTTCGGGGTGCAGCACCAGCACGGGGCCGGCGCTGCCTGCGGCGTCACCGGCCAGGTGCAACACCACCACGTCCAGGCCGATTTCTGCCTGCAGCTTCTGCAGGGTGGGCGCTGTGCCGCCTCGCGTGGTGGTCCCGGCTGGGGCGGACGCCAGCGTGGCGGCGGCTTTGAGCCGGCCGCTGGGCAGCGTTTGCAGTCCCTCCGGCCGCGCGCCCCGGCTCAGGCGCGAATAGCCACCGGGCAGTGCATCGCCCGGGACGAGAAAGGTGATGTGGCGGGTCATGTCATCTCTCCTCAGACGCTGAAGGGCTTCTGCTTCAGGAAGCTGCCCGCCGCGCCCAGCACGAACAGGTTGGGGCTCTGGCTGGCGGGCATGCCGGCACGGATGCGGGCGTGGAACTGCGCATAGGTGCCGCTGAAGCTGCCGCTGTTCCAGACGCGCAGCAGTCGCTCGGTGAAGGCGCCGTTGCGGTCGCCGTCCATCGAGGTCTGGTTGTCCTGGCAGCCCGAGATCAGGATTGCCGCTGCGCCGAACTGCTGCGCAATCGCCGGCAGGCGGGGGCTGGTGCTGGTCAGCGCCAGGCCGGCCAGCGCGGCATCGGGGTCGATCACCGTGCCGGCGGCGCGGCGGACGTCATCCTGCAACTGGTCGTAGAAGGCCTGGTGCGCGCGGTAGGTGCGCAGCGCAATGGCCGGCGGCATCAGGCGCGGGCGCGGGCCGGTGGCGTCCAGCACGGGCAGGGCTGCGCGCGTGACGCTGCCGCTGTGGCAGCTGTCCGACAGCACCAGGATGCGCACGCCGGCGGCAAAGCGGCTCAGCTCCAGGTACAGCTCGTCGTCGATCAGCTGGCCGTTGTAGAGGCACCAGGTCTCGTCCTGGCGGTCGGGTTCGTCGCCGTTGGTGTCGGGCACCTGGCCGCCGTGGCCGGAGTAGCTCAGGAAGAACAGGTCACCGCCACGCAGCGCCTTGGCCGCCGCACGCAAGGCCGCCAGCACCTTGGCGCGGGTGGCCTTTGCCGTCAGCATCACGGTGGATTTCATGCCCTGGCTGGCGGCGAGGGCAGCCATGTCGTGGGCGTCGAACTCGCAGGCGGCCAGCGGGCCGTCCCAGCCGCCGTAATGCCTGGCGCTGACGGCGTTCAGGCCGATGTGCAGCGACCGCGCCTGGGGTGGGCGTGCGGCGGGGGCGACTGTTGTGCTTGTCGTGACTTTGCGGCTGACCATGGCGCGTTCCTCTCGGCGGGTGTCTGCAGGAAACCGGATTTGCATTTTTTCCGGAAACTGCAGTCTGAGCCGGGTCGGCGCAACTGGCACGCAAGGTTTTGCGCTGGGTGGGCTGGGGCGCGTGAAAATTCACGCGTCCCAGCGCCGAAGGCGCTGGGGTTCAGCGGCTGCGGCGCACCCGCAGGATCTCGTCGAGGATCATGCCGATGGCGCCGGCGGTGATGGCGCTGTCGGCCACGTTGAAGGCCGGGAAGTAGCCGCCGGGAAACAGCACGGCCAGAAAATCCCAGTGGAACTGCACGAAGTCGACCACGTAGCCGTGCCAGAGCCGGTCGATGACGTTGCCGATGGCACCGCCCAGCAGCATGGCCATCGCAAACGCGAACAGCTTCTGCTGGCCGTGGTTCTTGAGCATCCAGATGAAGAAGCCCGAGGCCACGAAGCCCAGCCCGACGAAGAACCAGCGTTGCCAGCCGTCCGCCTGGGCCAGGAAGCTGAACGCCGCGCCGGTGTTGTGCACCCGCACGATGTTGAAGTAGCTGGTGATCTGCACGCCGTCGCCGTAGGCGAAGCGGCCCAGGATCAGCACCTTGGTGAGCTGATCGAGCAGGATCACCAGCAGCGCCAGCGCCAGCCAGCGCCCGAGCATCGGATTGCTCACCTTGCCGGCGACGGGTTTGCGTTGTGCCGAGGGTTGTGCCATGGCGTTGCGTCCTCAGGCGACGGTGCGCTGCTCGCCCGCACCATCGAGGTTGCTGGCGCAGCGGGCGCAGAGGGTCGGGTGCGCGGGGTGGGCGCCGACGTCGTCGGTGTAGTGCCAGCAGCGCTCGCACTTGGTCGAGGTGCTGGGCGTGACCTGCACGTGCAGTTCGTCCCCCAGCGTCAGGCGCGCCACCGAGGTGATCAGCACGAACTTCAGGTCCTCGCCCAGCGTGGCGAGCAGGTCGTGGTCTTCCGGGCCGGCTGTGACCGTGACGTTGGCCTGCAGCGAGGCGCCCACGCCGCCGGCGGTGCGCACCGCCTCGATGTCGCGGTTGACCTGTTCGCGCACCGCACGGATGCGCGCCCACTTGGCCAGCAGTGCGGCGTCGGGCGTGCCGAGGTTGGCGTAGGTCTCGGTGAAGATCGAGCCGCTGCTGGCCTCGCCGGCGAAGGTGCTCCAGGCCTCTTCGGCGGTGAAGCTCAGGAACGGCGCCATCCAGCGCAGCATGGCGTGGGTGATCTGCCAGAGCGCGGTCTGGGCGCTGCGGCGCGCCAGGCTGTTGGGCGCGGTGGTGTAGAGGCGGTCCTTCAGCACGTCCAGGTAGAACGCGCCCAGGTCTTCGCTGCAATAGACCTGCAGCTTGGCGACCACCGGGTGGAACTCGTAGGCGGCGTAGTGCGCCAGGATTTCGGCCTGCAGCTCGGCCGCGCGGCTGAGGGCGTAGCGGTCGATCTCCAGCATCTGCCCGGGCACGACGCGGTCGGTGGCCGGGTTGAAGTCGCTCGTGTTGGCCAGCAGGAAGCGCAGCGTGTTGCGGATGCGGCGGTAGGCGTCCACCACGCGGGCGAGGATCTTGTCGTCGATGTTGAGGTCGCCCGAATAGTCGGTGCTGGCCACCCACAGCCGCACGATCTCGGCGCCGAGCTTGCTCGTGATGGTCTGCGGCTCAACCGTGTTGCCCAGGCTCTTGCTCATCTTGCGGCCCTGGCCGTCGGTGGCAAAGCCGTGGGTCAGCAGGCCTTTGTACGGCGCGCGGTCATAGAGCGCGCAGCCCAGCAACAGCGATGAGTGGAACCAGCCACGATGCTGGTCATGGCCTTCGAGGTAGAGGTCGGCCTCCGGACCCGAATCGTGATGGCTGGCGCCGGCGTAGGCCTGCGCGTGGCTGCCGCGCAGCACGTGCTGGAAGGTGCTGCCGGAGTCGAACCAGACCTCAAGAATGTCGGTGCTCTTGGTGTAGTGCTCGGCACCGTGAGCCCCATCGGCACCCAGGATTTCTTCGGGCGTGACCCGGCTCCAGGCCTCGATGCCGCCGGCTTCGACGATGGCTGCCGCCTGGTCGAGGATCTCCATCGTGCGCGGGTGCAGCTCGCCCGAATCCTTGTGCAGGAAGAACGGCACCGGCACGCCCCAGCTGCGCTGGCGGCTGATGCACCAGTCGGGCCGGTTGGCGATCATGTCGCGCAGGCGGGCGCGGCCGTTCTCGGGGTAGAAGTTCGTGTGGTCGATGGCGTCCAGTGCGAGTTGGCGCAGCGTCTTGGGCGCCTTGTCGCTGGTGAACACGCCTTCGCCCTCGTCCATGCGCACGAACCACTGCGCCGCCGCGCGGTAGATCACCGGCGTCTTGTGGCGCCAGCAGTGCGGGTAGCTGTGGGTGATGCCGACGGTGGCCATCAGGCGGTCGCTCTGCGCCAGCACCTCGATGACGCGCTCGCAGGCCTTCCAGATGTGCTGGCCGCCGAAGAAGGGCAGCTCGTCGGCGTAGACGCCGTTGCCCTGCACCGGGTTCAGGATGTCGTCGTAGGCCAGGCCGTGGGCGACGCAGCTGTTGAAGTCGTCGACGCCGTAGGCGGGCGAGGAGTGGACGATGCCGGTGCCGTCGCCGGCGGTGACGTAGTCGGCCAGGTAGAGCGGTGACTTGCGCTTGTAGCTGTACTTGCCGCCTTCTTCGGCGCTGACCGTGTCGTACAGCGGATGACGGAAGACCAGGCCCTTGAGCGCCGCGCCCTGGACGGTGGCGATGACCGTGCCTTCGAGTTGGTAGCGCTCCAGGCACTTGGCGACCAGCTCCTCGGCCAGCAGCAGCACGCCGCGCGGTGTGTCGACCAGCGCGTAGGTCAGCTCAGGATTGGCGTTGAGCGCCTGGTTGGCGGGAATCGTCCAGGCGGTGGTGGTCCAGATGACGGCGAAGGCTTTCTTGCTTCCTTCGCCAGGCAGCGCGGCCAGGCCGAACGCGGCGGCCAGCGCGGCGGCGTCATCGGCCTCGAAGGCGACGTCGAGCGTGTCGCTCTTCTTGTCGGCGTATTCGATTTCGAACTCGGCCAAGCTGGAGCCGCAGTCGAAGCACCAGTACACGGGCTTGAGGCCGCGGTAGACGAAGCCGCGCTCGATCACGCGCTTGAAGGCGCGGATCTCGCCGGCCTCGTTGGCGAAGTCCATCGTGCGGTAGGGGCGCTCCCAGTCGCCGAGCACGCCCAGGCGCTTGAAGTCCTCGCGCTGCTGCGCGATCTGCTCGGTGGCAAAGGCGCGGCTTTTGGCCTGCATGTCGTCACGGCTGAGCTTGCGGCCGTGGAGCTTCTCGATCGCGTTCTCGATCGGCAGGCCGTGGCAGTCCCAGCCCGGGATGTACTGCGCATCGAAGCCGGCCAGCTGCTTGCTCTTGACGATCATGTCCTTGAGCACCTTGTTCAGCGCGTGGCCGATGTGCAGCTTGCCGTTGGCGTACGGCGGGCCGTCGTGCAGCACGAACAGCGGGGCGCCGTGGCGGGCGTCGCGCAGGCGGCGGTACAGGCCGGGGTTGTCGGCGCTGGCGTTCCAGTCCTTGACCCAGCCGACTTCGCGCTTGGGCAGGTCGCCGCGCATCGGGAAGGGCGTGTCGGGCATGTTCAGCGTGGCGCGGTAGGCGCTAGCGGCCGGAGCAGAGGGGGCAGCGGACTGGGGCGAGGCAGATTCGGTCATCACGGCGCGCGCCGCATCGGGCGCGTTCACTGGCAGGGGAGGTGGGTGCGACCCGGCGGGCGGGTCGGGCAGGAAGCTGTGCAGAAAGCGGATGGAACTGAGCGCGCTGACCGGCGCGAGCCGGCCGCGCGTCAAATTCGGTCGCGGCTGGTCTGGCGGTGCAGCGAGGCGTGGGCGGCGAACCAGTCGCGGGCGTTGGCGATGTCCTGGCCGATGGCGGCGGTCAGCGCCGCCAGCCCGTCGTAACGGGCTTCATCGCGCAGTTTGGAGAGCAGTTCCACGCGCACGATTTTACCGTAGCCCCCCTCGCGGCCGAGGTGGGCGGGCCAGTCGAGGCAATAGGTCTCCAGCAGCACGCGGCCGGTGTCTTCCACCGTGGGCCGCACGCCCAGGCTGGCCACGCCCTGCAGCGGCGCGTCCGTCAGGCCGTGCACCTTGACCACGTAGATGCCACCGGCGGCGGGCCGGTCGTGGGCAAAACGCAGGTTGAGGGTGCGGAAGCCGTCGTGCGCAGTGTCGGCACTCTCGCCCAGCGTGCGCCCGAGCTTCTGGCCGTGGATGACGTGGCCGCTGATGCTGTAGGGCCGCCCGAGCAGCGCGGCGGCCTGCTCCATGCGGCCGGCGATCAGCGCCTCGCGCACGGCGGAGCTGCTGACGCGCTGGCCGTGCACCTCGTAGCTGCGCATGCGCGCCACGTCGAAGCCGCGCTCGGCGCCGGCCTCATCGAGCATGGCGTAGTCGCCCGCCCGCTTGGCGCCAAAGCAGAAGTCGTCGCCGACCAGCACGTAGCGCGCGCCCATGCCGCGCACCAGCACCTCGTCGATGAAGTCCTGCGCGCTCTGCGCTGCCAGCCTGGCGTCGAAGGGCAGCAGTACGACCTGGTCGACGCCGCAGCGCTCCAGCTCCTGCAGCTTGTCGCGCAGCGTGGCGATGCGGTTGGGCGCGCCGTTGGCATCGCCGCGCAGGCGGGCGAAGAAGTCGCGCGGATGCGGCTCGAAGGTCAGCACGCAGCTGGGCAGGCCACGGTGGCGGGCCTCGTTGGTCAGCAGCGCGAGCATGGCCTGATGGCCGCGGTGCACGCCATCGAAATTGCCGATGGTGAGCGCGCAGGCCGGCGCCAGGCCGGGGTGGTGGTAGCCGCGAAAGATTTGCATGGCGGCGGATTATCTGTGCGGCCAGACCAGTTGCCAGTCGGCGCGGTGTGCCACGGCCGCAATACGGCGCGCATTGGGCTCGTCGGTCTGATCGATCCAGGCCAGCGCGGCCTCGCGGCTGCGACCGTAGCGCATGTGGCGCGCCAGCAGCCAGTCGGCGCGGGCGGCCTCGTCGGTGGCGATGTACCAGACCTCGTCGAGCAGCCCGCGCACGCCCACCCACGCCGGGTCTTCCAGCAGCAGGTAGTTGCCCTCGGTGATGACCAGCTGCGTCTCGGCAAAGACCGGAATCGCGTTGGCGATGGGCTCTTCGATCTCGCGCCGGAATTCGGGCGCGTAGATGGTGGCTCCGCCGTGATGCTGGTCCCGCAGGCGTTGCAGCAGCGCGGTGTAGCCGGCAGCGTCGAAGGTGTCCGGCGCGCCCTTGCGCTGGGCGCGGCCCAGGCGCTCCAGCTCGGCTTGCGCGAGGTGATAACCGTCCATCGGCACCACCTGCGCCGCGCCCGGCAGCGCGGCCAGCAGTGCGGCCGACAGGGTCGATTTACCGGCACCCGGCGGGCCGACCAGGCCGAGCAGCTTGCGCTGGCCGGTGGCCGTCAGGGCTTGCAGGCGGGCGAGGGCTTCCGGTGGAAGGCTTTGGGGCACGGAGGTGGGCGGGGTGGTGTCAGGCATGGCGCGAGTCTGCCTCAAGCCCGCGCCCTCACGGTTTCGCCGCCAGCCTCAAATTGGTCAGGCAAACACGCCCGCCGTGTCCTGCAGGCCGGCGCTGACCTCGCCCAGGTGGTGCAGCGTGTCGCCGAAGGTGAGTTCCATGCAGGTCAGGCGCTTGAAGTAGTGGCTGCCGATGTACTCGTCCGTCACGCCGATGCCGCCGTGCAGCTGCACGCACTGCTGGCCGACGAAGCGCAGGCTCTGGCCCAGCTGCACCTTGGCCTGCGACACGGCGCGGCGGCGCACCTCGGGTGCATCGCCCAGCCGCAGCGTGGCCAGGTAGCTCATGGAGCGGGCGAGTTCGAGCTGCATCTTGCAGTCGGCCACGCGGTGCCGCAGCGCCTGGAAGCTGGCAATCGCCACGCCGAACTGCTTGCGGGTGTTGAGGTAGCCGGCGGTCAGCGCCAGCAGTGCCTCCATCGTGCCGACGCCTTCGGCCGCCAGCGCGGCAATGCCCACGTCCACCGCCTGCTCGATGACCGGCAGGCCGGCGCCGGGCGCGACCAGTAGCGTGGCGGGGCTGGCGCTGAAGTGCACTTCGGCAGCACGGCCGCCGTCCTGCGTTGAATAACCCCGGCAACTGACGCCCGCCGCGCCGCGCTCGACCAGCAGCAGGGCGATGCCGGCGTCGGTGCGGGCCGAGACGATGAAGGCGTCAGCCCAGTCGCCCACGGGCACGAGGCTCTTGGCGCCGGTGACGGTCCAGCCGGCTGCCGTTTCTGTCGCCGCGCAGTTCACCCCATCCAGTCGATACCGCGCCGCACGCTCCTGCTGCGCCAGCACCACCAGCGCGTCACCGCTGGCGATGCGGGGCAGCCACTGCGCCTGCACCGCGTCCGGCGCATGCGCCAGCACGGCGGGTGCCATCAGCGCGCCTTGGGCGTAGGGCTCCAGCACCAGGCCGCGGCCGAGTTCTTCTTGCACCACCATCGCCTCGACCGCGCCCCAGCCCAGGCCGCCGTGTGCCTCGGGCACGGCCAGCGCGGTCAGGCCGAGGTCGGCCAGTTCGCGCCAGACGGCGCGGCTGAAGCCGCCCGATTTTTCGATCTGGCGGCGGCGCTCGAAGGCGTAGTCCCTGGCCACCCAGCGCTGGACGGTGTCGCGCAGTTGCTGCTGCTCGTCGGAGAAATCAAAGTCCATGTCCTGCTCCTGCCGTGGGCTTAACCGAGCACCGTCTGCGCGACGATGTTGCGCTGCACTTCGTTGCTGCCGCCGTAGATGGTGGTCTTGCGGTAGTTGAAATAGACGCTCGCCAGCGGCGCGCAATGGGCCGCGCCCACATGCTCGCCCTGCCAGCCGGCGTCCATCGCCTCGAAGATGTGCGGCAGGCTGTAGGGACCTGCGGCCAGCATCATCAACTCGGTGTAGCGCTGCTGGATCTCGCTGCCGCGGATCTTGAGCAGGCCGGCCACGTCGAGCGACTTCTTGCCGCCGCGTTCAGCTGACAGCACGCGCAGCACCATCATCTCCAGCGCGACGATGTCCACTTCCAGCAGCGCGATCTGGTCGCGCAAACGCAGGTCGTCCCACACGCCTTCGAGCTTGGCGATGCGCTTCAAGCGCTCCAGCTCGCGCTTGGCGCGGTTGACGTCGGCGATGTTGGTGCGCTCGTGCGCCAGCAGGTACTTGGCGTAAGTCCAGCCCTGGTTTTCTTCGCCGATGAGCTGGTCGGCGGGCACCTGGACGTTGTCGAACCAGACTTCGTTGACCTCGTGCTCGCCGTCGAGCGTCAGGATGGGCCGCACCGTGACACCCGGGCTTTTCATGTCGATCAGCAGGAAGCTGATGCCGGCCTGCGCCTTGACGTGCGGATTGGTGCGCACCAGGCAGAAGATCCAGTCGCCGTACTGGCCGAGCGTGGTCCAGGTCTTCTGGCCGTTGACGAGGTAGTGGCTGCTGTCGGCGCTGAGTTCGGCGCGGGTCTTGACGCTGGCCAGGTCCGAGCCGGCGCCGGGTTCGCTGTAGCCCTGGCTCCACCAGATCTCGCCGCTGGCGATGCCGGGCAGGAAGCGCTCCTGCTGTGCCTTGTTGCCAAACGCCATGATCACCGGCGCGACCATCACCGGCCCGAAGGGCACCACGCGCGGCGCGCCAGCCAGCGCACATTCTTCTTCGAACAGGTGGCGCTGCACGGCGTTCCAGCCCGGTCCGCCGAACGCTTTCGGCCAGCCCCAGCCGAGCCAACCCTGGGCGCCCAGGATGCGCGCCCAGCGCTGCAGATCGTCACGCGTCAAGCGCAGCGCGTGGTGCACCTTGTGCGAGATGTCGGCGGGCAGGTTCGCCGCCACCCACTGCTTGACTTCGGCGCGGAAGGCAAGCTCCTCGGCCGTGAAGTTCAGATCCATGCGTTGTCTCCTCACTGGGGGAGACGATTTTTAGCACGGTCGTTCGATCAAGGGCTGTCGCTGCAGCGACAGCCCGCCATCAGTCTGGGATCAGCCCCCGATCAATCGCGGAAGTTGTTGAAGCTCAGCGGGTAGTCCGCTACTTCCTTCTTGATGACGGCCATCGCCGCCTGCAGGTCATCGCGCTTGGCGCCGGTCACGCGCACGGTGTCGCCCTGGATGCTGCCCTGTACCTTGAGCTTGCTTTCCTTGAGCGCTTTCTGGATCTTCTTGCCCACGTCGCCCTCGATGCCGGCCTTGACCAGCACCTTCTGCTTGAGCTTGTCGTGGCTCATCTTCTCGGGCTTGGCTTCGAGGTCGAGGAAGCGGATGTCCACGCCGCGCTTGGCCATCTTGCCCAGCAGGATGTCGGTGACGTTGGCCAACTGCAGGTCGTTGTCGGCAAACAGCGTCAGCTCCTTGTCCTTCTGCTCGACGCGGGCGTCGCTGCCCTTGAAGTCGAAGCGGGTAGTGATTTCCTTGTTGCTCTGGTCGATGGCGTTTTTCACCTCGACGAGGTTGGGTTCGAGGACGGTGTCGAAGGTGGGCATGGCGGTGTCTTTGAAGAGAAGTAAAGCGCGATTTTCTCATTGCGGCCTGCGCACACTCACGTCGCCGGATTCACCGTCTTGCGTGGCCGCCCGCCCAGACGGCCGTTGTCGCGTGCGGCCTGTGCCTTGGCGGGCGAGCGGCTGCGCCCGCCGACAGCGCCCAGGGTGGCGGCGGTCTGGCGCTCGGCGGCGCGCTGGCTCATCCAGGCTGTTGAGCCGAGCAGGCCTTGCAGCAGTGCGGGCAGGTAGAGATCGGCGTCCAACGCCGGAAAGTGCAGACCCAGGCCGCTGGGTGAAATCTCGATCACAGCCAGCTGGGCCGGTTTGGCCTGCTCCAGCCCCTGCGCGTCATGGGGTCGAAAGCCCAGTTCCAACCCATTGTTGAGCGTGATGACCACCCGGCCGGTGCGTCGGTCATAGCGTGCAGCGATGGCACCGGGTTGGGCATTGCGCTGCTGTTGACCTTGCTGGTTGGCGGTGGCGAAGGCGGCTTCAGTGATGTCCATGAATTTGGCTCCAGGCAAGGCAGGCGCGGTCCAGTCGTGCCTGCAGGGCGGTGGCGATGCCACCAAGCGCTGCCCGGCTGAACCCATGGTTCTCACGCAGCTCGGGCGGTCCTCCTGGGCAGTGCAGGATGAACACTGCCTCATGACCCCGGCCCATGACGTGTACATGGGCCGGCCGGTGATCGTTTGGGTAGACCACCACGCGCAAGCCGTCGATGGTGTCTATCGTTGGCATTTCATTAAACCGGACTGCTTGGGTTTTTAGATTATCACGCCCTGCGCCACCGCCCTTGCCGCATGGCACCGCAGTTAGCCACGTCGTGGCCGAAACGCCAGCCATGTCTCGATGGCCTGTGACCGCCACTGAGGCCAATCCAGCCCGATATAGAGCCCCGGATGCACGGTTGAGCCATCTCGCGCCCATTCCTCCGGTCGGTAGCGGTCCGAGCTGATGAAATCCAAGAATGCTTCGTAAAAGCAGCTAATCAGCTCGGACAGCTGGAGGTCAAAACGCAATGTCTGGCGCCTGGGGATCACCTCGTCGTGTTTCATGTCGTTGAGCGGGCGAATCTCAAGGCGAACAATATCCGTCATCCAGCGCACATAGGCGTTCAGCTCGACCCGGTCGTTCTCTTCATCGAGCGTCCATCCGCATCGGTCCAGCCCGCTGGCGAGGGCTTCCAGCCAGGCCAACAGCTTGGGCAACGGGTCATCGAAGTGAGAGCACCAGAGAGTGATGTCCTGCAGGCCATTGCTGATGTGCAAGCGTATCCAGCCTGCTTGGCATAGGCCAAAGTGCACGCTGAGCTTGGGCTTCATCGGCGTCCTTGCCTCCTTATGCCGACGCATAAATGCTGTTGCGTGTGAAGCCGCTCACTTCCTCAGCACCAAAGCCAGCACCGCCACGACCGGGCCGAAGAGTAGGGTGGCGAGCACCACATCGTCAAAGTGATTGGCGATCCAGGCCAGGATGGCGAGGGCAAAGATGGCGCCGAAGAAGGTGACGACCGCAGTCGTCAGCAGGCTGCCGGGGCTGAGGTCGAGTTGGCGTTTGGGCATGGGTTGGGCGAGGTTTGTTTTGAGCGGGTTTTTCGTACTTTATGCCGCTCGCCAGCCATCACCATCGGCACGCGCCCGGGCCAGCGCCTCCAGCGTGTCCAGCAGATCGGGCAGGCGTTTTTTCCAGGGACCTCGGCTGGTGTAGCGGTCGGCGATCTGGTCGATGGAGAGGGCGATGGGGCTGGCGGACAGCAGGTCGGCGACGCTGCGGAGCTGGGCCTTGAGGTCGGATGGCCAGGGTTGGCGGGCGGGTGCGGTGATGGCGGGTGGCGCGTCGGCGTCGATGGTTGGCGTGGCGATCGACGTGGTGACCGATTCGGGTAGGGCCAGGGTGGCTTGCACTGCCACGGCGCGGCGCGTGGGGTCTTGAAACTCTGGGCGCAGCCAGCGCACGGTGCCGGCGGCTTCTTCGGCCGCGCGGCGGGTGTTCAGCGCCACCAGGCGTTCGAGCAGCGATTCGGTCCAGGCGGCGCGGGCTGGCGCGTCGGCCCAGGGTATGGGCCCGAGATCAGCCCAGCCGTAGGCTTGCAGCACGGCGGCGTCCAGCTCGTCGTGCAGGCTTTGCAGCACGCCGACGAGGGCGTGTTCGTGCTGCGCCTTGTCCTTGACCGTGAGCGCCTCGCTGCGGCGTAGCTTGTCGAGCACGTTGTACATGCCGGTGAGGGTGACGGACTCATGCGCTGCCTGCCGCGCCTTGCGGTGCGCGTCGAGTTGCTCGGCTAGGCTGCTGATGCGGTCGGCCAGGGCGGGGGTCAGGCCGGTGTCGGCGGCGGGGAAGGGGAAGGTTTCGAAGCAAGTGGTGTTGTTGTAGACCGGGCGGTCCTCCAATGTCCCGCCGGTAGCCAGCGCCCAATCAACATGAATCGAGCTGCTCAGTGTTCCGAGGATGACGGCGTCATCACTGCCAATGACGCGGATCTTCTGATCTGGCGTTACCGAACCGTCGATGAAACTGAAAAGCCGATGCTTGGCCGTTTCAGTCGTGCCGATGTAGCGCGGCAGGCCCGCGATCGCTTGCCGCAGTTGGATATTCGTGCGGCGGAACAGCCACCAGTTTTCGCGCAGAGACTTATCTTTGCTGACATCACGTTCAGGCTTGACGCGGTCATGCAGGCGCTGAAAGCAGGCTGGGTGGCGCGCTCGCACTTCATCCATCGACAGCCCGTACATGTCGATGACGTAGACCCCGCGTGAACGTTGAGTCAAATCCTTGCCGTTGAGGTACGGGCGAATGCGCTCTGGTTCTGCTGTCAGCAAGGGATCACCATGCTCAATGATGAAACCGCCTCCGACCAGAATCATGCCCATGGCTGAAATGACGCTGTTTGAAGCCAGTCGGCGTGCGTTGGCGACATTGGCACCGATGGCGAGCGTTGGGTGGATGGCACCAAGGCTGCTCGCGAACTTGACGATGACCTCACCGTTCTCACCAGCAACTTCTTCTTGGACGGTGTGCAGTCGGCCGGACGCTTGGCCGGATGCAAGCACAGTCATTGCAATACGGACGGCAGCACCATCTGCAACGTCCACCCACGGGTGATCCGGAATGGCGAACGCCAGATGCACTTCGCCCAAGCCGGGCCGGGGCGTGCCGGCGCCCGATTTCGGCGTATGTCGTGGCATGAGGGCGCCGGCATGCCCTGGCTCGGCGCCGCTCGGTGTTGGCAGACCGGCATTAGCAAGCTGGTCAGACTGTTGGTGGTGATGAGCCCCATGCGCCGTGTCTCGCCAGCCTGAACAGCAAGCGCAGCCTTCTGCCACCAGTACATGACGAAGTCGGCGCTCTCGGGCACATCGCTCCATGCAGCCCGCAAGGCTTCGGCATAGCCATCGCCCAATGCTTCGCGCATCTTCAACTTGCCAATGAACGGCGGATTCCCCACGATGAAATCCGCCTGTGGCCACTCGGCCCGGCGGGGGTTGATGTAGCGCCATTGCGGTACTTGCGCGGTCTCGTCGGGCACTTTCTCGCCGGTGACAGGGTGGGGCTTGCGCGTGACGCCGTCCCAGCGGGTCAGCAGTTGACCGGCGGCGTCAAAGGCGGGTTCTTGCGCGTCCCAGGCCAGCACGGCGTCGCGGCAGTCGATGTTGCGGTAGTCGTGCACCACCGGCTCGGCCACGCTTTGGTTGCCGAAGCTGCGGATTTGCCACTGCAGCCAGCCGATCCACAGCACCAGCTCGGCCAGCGCAGCGGCGCGGGGGTTGAGTTCGATACCCATGAATTGCCGCAGCGTGACGGTCTCGCCTTCCATTCCAAGGCGGCTCTGCACTTCGCCCAACTCGGTCATGCGGTCGAGCACCTCGGCCTCCAGGCGCTTGAGGTGTTCCAGCGTCACGTAAAGGAAATTTCCGCTGCCGCAAGCGGGATCCAGCACGCGCGTGTGGCACAGCTGGTGGTGAAAGCGGCTTGCAGCTCGGCGCGGGCTTCGGCGAGTTTGTCATCGCGCTTTTTGCCGTCATGGATGCCGTCCAGCGCATCGGCCTCACGTGCCAGCAGCAGCGCGGCGGCCTGGGCTTCGGCCCAGTCGGCACGCAGCGGCTCCATCACCGTGGGCAGCACCAGGCGCTCGACATAGGCGCGCGGCGTGTAGTGCGCGCCCAGCGCGTGGCGCTCGGTCGGGCTCAAGGCGCGCTCCAGCAGCGTGCCGAAGATGGCGGGCTCGACCTCGCGCCAGTTGGCCTGCGCAGCGCGCTGCAGCAGCGCGATCTGGTCGCGGTCGAGCGGCAGCACGTAGTCATCGGCTGCGCCGCCCTTGAACAGCTTGCCGTTGAAGCGCATCAGATCGTGCGCCAGCGCGGGCGCGAAGCCGCCGCTGTCCATCGTCATCCACAGCGCGCGCAGCATGCGCGTCAGTGTGTCGGGCTTGCCGGCCCATTGCGTCAACAGGCCGATGAAGGCGCCGTGGCCGTCGGCGCTCGCGTGGCAGCAGCTCGACGTCCTCGGCAAACATGCAGAACAGGCAGCGGCTCAGGAAGGCAGCGACCGACTGCGGCGCGTGGCCGGCGGCTTTCAAGGCTGCGTGCCAGGTCGGCCAACAACGCCGAAACCTGGCGCGTGACGCGGGCGCTGGCGCGGCTGGGGTCGAGGCTGAGCGGGTCGAGCCAGGCGCTGCGCAGGCGCTCGCGCAGCTTGCCGCCGTCCATGCCCGGCCTCGCACAGCGCGGCCAGAGTGATGCGGTGGCTGCGCGCATCCGGAAACGGCGTGTAGGTGGCGCCGCTACGGCTGAATTCGGCGTAGACCTCGATGACATGGCCGACGTCGACCACCAGCAGCAGTGGTGGCCGGCCCTCGGCGGCGGGCAGCGCGCGGGCGTAGGCCTCGGCCTGGCTGCGCGCACGCAGCAGGGCGTCGTCGAAGGTCTTGCGGCCGAGCTTGGCCGCGCCGTCGGCGATCTTCTTGGCCTCCAGCACGAAGTGGCCGCGCCGGTAGCAGTCGATGAAGCCGTTGCTGCTGCTGCCATCGCCATGCGCAAAGACGATGCGGCGCTCGAAGACGTAGGCGTTGTCGCGGGTCTCGTCACGCGCCGGGTCGGGCAACGGCACGCCGAGCAGGGCACACAGCTCGGTGATGAAGAGTTGGTAATTCGCGCGCTCGGTACCGCCGGAGGCTTGCCACCGCGCAAGGAAGGTGTTTAGCCGCTGGTGGGGACCAAGATCAGGGTTGGTTGGTTGGTTGGTTGGTTGGTTGGTTGGTTGGTTGGTTGGTTGGTTGGTTGGGTGGATATGAGGCAAAGGCTGCAAATGCATTTCAATCCAGCCGAATTCGCAGTTGTCGAAATGCACGACCAAGGTCTTCTCGTTCATGCCGCCCTCAACGCCAAAGTCATGGGCGTCCCTGGTTTTGTGTGGCCGCGATTATGTGGAGGTGATGACCGAAAATACCGGCATGCCTTCCGAACTCGCCATCGATCACGCCGTCAACCTCCAGTCCTTCAACACCTTCGGCCTGCCGGCGGTGGCCGAAACCCTGGTCCGCATCCGCAGTGACGCCGACGTGCGCCGGGTGGTCGACCACCCCACGCTCGGCCCTGCGCCCAAGTTCATTCTGGGTGGCGGCAGCAATGTGGTGCTGTTCAAGGACGTGAGCGCCTGTGTGCTCAAGGTCGAGGTGCCGGGGCTGCGGGTGGTGGAAGAACGGGTCGATGCGGTCATCGTCGAGGCCGGTGCGGGCGAGAGCTGGCATGGGCTGGTCGCCTGGACGCTGGACCAGGGCCTGCCCGGGCTGGAAAACATGGCGCTGATTCCGGGCAGCGTGGGCGCCTCGCCGGTGCAGAACATCGGCGCCTACGGGCTGGAGCTGAAGGACCGCTTCGAGTCACTCGACGCGGTCGACCTCATCAGTGGCCGCACCGTGACGCTCGACCGCGCGCAGTGCCGCTTCGGCTACCGCGACAGCGTCTTCAAGCAGGCCCCGGCGGGCAGGAGCGTCATCACCCGCGTGCGCCTGCGCCTGCCGCGACCGTGGCAGCCGATGCTGAGTTATCTGGACCTGCAGCGGCGCATGGACGAGACCGGCATCCACCAGCCCGACGCGCGCCAGATCTTCGACTGGGTCTGCGAGATCCGCCGCGCCAAGCTGCCCGATCCGGCCGTGATCGGCAACGCCGGCAGCTTCTTCAAGAACCCGGTGGTGACGCCCGAGCAGTGCCGCGACATCATCGCGCGCGACCCGCATCTGGTGCACTACCCGATGGACGACGGCAACTTCAAGCTCGCGGCCGGCTGGCTGATCGACGCCTGCGGCTGGAAGGGCAAGACCGTAGGCGGCGCCGGTGTCTACGAGCGCCAGGCGCTGGTGCTGGTCAACCGGGGCGGCGCCCGGGGCGCCGAGGTGCTGACGCTGGCCAGCGCGATCCAGGAGAGCGTCTATGGTCGCTTCGGCATCCGGCTGGAGGCCGAGCCAGTGGTGGTGGGCTGACGCGGCTGGTTCAGCGCCGCTGCACCAGCATCGGCACGAGTTGCAGTGACGTGCGGATGGCCTGGGCGGCGGCTTGCGCCTCTTCGCGGCTGGGGTAGGGGCCCGCCTGGATCTTGTGCAGCGGCTTTTCGTTGAACAGCGCCAGCAGGGGCGCCAGGGTGTCCATCTGTTCGGCCACGCGGCGCTGGAACTGCGCGGCGCTTTCGCTCTGGCTGAAGGCGCCGAGCTGCAGCCACCAGCCGCGTGCGGCGGCGGTGCCGGCGCGGCTGTCGGGCAGGGCTTCCAGGCGGGGTGGCTCAGGCGTTGGGCTGGTGGCTGGCGCCTGAAGGGGGGCTGTCGGCAGATCGGGCATGACGGGCATGACCGGGACGGCTGTTTCAACCGTTGGTTCAGCAGGTGTCGCCACTGCGATCTGGCGGCGTCACGGCTTCGGCCTGCGCGTAGGCCTCGCCGCCGGAGCGGGTGTCGCGGCGCCAGGCGCCGGTGCGGATCATGTCGTGGGTGAGGCGTTCGACCTCCACCGGCGTGACGCCGCGCAGGATGTCGAGCTTGAGTGCGGCGGTGTAGGACACATCCACGACCCGGCCCTTGGCAAAGGGCCCCCGGTCGTTGATGCGCACGATCACCTCGCGGCCGTTTTTCGGATTGGTGATGCGGGCGTAGCTGGGAATCGGCAGCGTCGGGTGTGCCGCCGTCATGGCGTACATGTTGTAGAGCTCGCCGCTGGCGGTGCGCCGGCCGTGAAATTTGCGGCCGTACCAGGAGGCCAGGCCGCGCTCCAGCAGCGGCTCGTCCTCGGTCATGGGCGTGTAGTTCAGCCCCAGCGCGGCATAGGGTTTGTTGGGGCCACCGACGCGGATGAACTCGACCTGCGGCGTGGCGTCGGGCACCAGCGCCAGGTTGGGGGGCGGGTTCGGCTCGGGGCCGTCGCGCTCACCGGGCGCAGCCGGCGAGGCCAATGGCGGCACGGGCGTCTGGTGGCGTTGACCTTTGCCGCGCCGTGCTGCTGCGGGACGATGTCTTGGGTGCGCTGCTGCAGGCGGCCAGCACCGCAGCGATCAGCAGGACCGCCGTGCCGAGCTGGCCGATGCGCTGCAGTTGAGTGAAGCGTCCGGCCATCATTCCCATCCTTCTTTCATGCGGGCGTCAGGCCGCCTGACCGACTGCCAGCACCGGGTAGTCGGTGTAGCCCACGGCGGCACCGCCGCCGTAGAGGTGGGCGGCGTCGAGCGCGTTCCAGGCCGCGCCGCTGCGCAGGCGCGCACCCAGGTCGGGGTTGGCGATGAAGCCCTTGCCGAAGGCGACCAGATCGGCGCTGCCGCGCTCGACCACCTCGCTGGCCATGGCGCTGTCGTAGCCGTTGTTGACCATCCAGGGTGCCTTCAGGCGGGCGCGCAGCGCGGCGTAGTCGAACGGCGCCACGTCGCGCGGGCCGCCGGTCTGGCCTTCGATCACGTGCACGTACATCAGGTCCAGCGGCGCGAGCATGTCGGCCACGGCGTTGAACAGCGCCTGCGGGTTGCTGTCCTGCCCCGCATCGTTGACGGGGGTGACCGGGCTGAGGCGGATGCCGGTGCGGTCGGCGCCGATCTCGGCGGTGATGGCCTGCATCACCTCGGCCAGCAGGCGGATGCGGTGGGCGATCGGGCCGCCGTAGGCATCGGTGCGGTCGTTGATGCTGTCGCGCAGGAACTGCTCGATCAGATAACCGTTGGCCGCGTGCACTTCCACGCCGTCAAAGCCGGCGTCGATGGCGCAGCGTGCGGCGTGGCGGTAGTCGGCCACCAGCGTCGGGATTTCCTCAGTCGGTCGAGCGCGCGTGGGGTCGACACCGGCACGAAGCCTTCGGTCGTGAAGGTCATGCCCTTGGCGACCTTGGCCGTCGATGACACCGGTGCCGCGCCGCCCAGCAGCGAGCTGTGCGAAATGCGGCCCACGTGCCAGAGCTGGATCACGATCTTGCCGCCTTCGGCGTGCACCGCGTCGGTGATCTTCTTCCAGCCGGCCACCTGCTCGGGCGTGAAGATGCCGGGGGTGTCGAGGTAGCCCTGGCCGTCGGGGCGGATCTGCGAGGCCTCGGTGATGATGAGCGCCGCGCCGGTGGCCGGGTTGGCGCGCTGGCGGTAGTACTCGACCATCAGGTCATTGGGCTGCTGGCCGGGGGCGCGGTTGCGCGTCAGCGGCGCCATCACGATGCGGTTGGCAAGCTCGATGGCACCGAGGCGGGTAGGGGAATAGAGGTTCGTCATGGCCCGCATCTTCGCAGCGTCCCCAGCAACCGCAACCACCTTGGGGACACGGTGGGCTGTGTTAGGACAAGCCTTGAAGCACGCCGGGTTCCAGCTCGACCCACACCGGCGCGTGGTCGCTGGGCCGCTCGTTCTTGCGCGGCGCCTTGTCGATGGCGCAGGCCTTGACGCCGGCCACCAGCGGCGTGCTCACCAGAATGTGGTCGATGCGCAGTCCCTGGTTCTTGCGGAAGGCCAGGTTGCGGTAGTCCCACCAGCTCCAGGGCTTGGGCGGTTGCTCGAACAGCCGGAAGGCATCGACCAGGCCCAGCGCCACCAGCGCCTGAAAGTGCGCGCGCTCCTCCACCGTGCAGTGGATCTGGTCCTTCCACGCGACCGGGTCGTAGACGTCCGCGTCGGTGGGCGCGATGTTGAAGTCGCCCATCAGCACCAGCTGCGGGTGCGCGGTCAACTCGTCCCGCAGCCAGGCCTGCAAGGCGTCCAGCCAGCCCATCTTGTAGGCGAACTTCTCGCTGCCCGGCGCCTGACCATTGGGAAAGTAGCCGCCCACCACGCGCACGCCGCCGACCGTGCCGGCAATCACGCGCGCCTGCTCGTCGGCCAGGCCGGGGATGTTGCGCACCACGTCGGTGACCTCGCCCAGCGCCGCGCGCGACAGCAGCGCCACGCCGTTGTAGGTCTTCTGGCCGTGAAAGGCGACGTGGTAGCCGGTGGCCTCGATCTCGGCGGCCGGAAACTTGTCGTCGGTGAGCTTGGTCTCCTGCAGCACCAGCACATCGGGCTGATGCGCGGCCAGCCAGTCGAGCAGCTGTGGCAGCCGTACGGCGAGGGAGTTGACGTTCCATGTGGCGAGTTTCATGGGTGACGTGCTCATTGGCCAGTGGGGGCCGGGGCTGCGCCCCAACGATCGATGCCGTGAACGAAGCGGCCCAGCGGCCCCAGGCGTGCGGCCTGGGCCGACACCAGCGCCAGATCACTGGCCTTCCAGGCGCGCAGCAGCAGCGTGGCGGCCGGATAGGCCACGACGAACAGGCAGCCCGCCGTGAACTGTCCCCATGTTCCGGTCGAGAACAGCAGGGGAATGCATGCGAGCACTCCTGCGCCGAGCGCGGCCAGTGTTGTGCGCAGCAAGGCTTGTGTTGGCGGCTTGAAGCCGACCAGGCGGGTGGCGACCAGGATGACGCAGGGGTAGACCAGCAGGTTCGTCGTGGCGTATGAGGCCAGCGCACCGTGCAGGCCGTAGGCGGGCACCAGCCACCAGGCGGTGGCGGCGGATACCGCGACGCCGCCAGCGGCCACGCCGAAGCGCAGGCCCTGCTGGTCGGTGGTCGACAGCAGCGTGCTCAGCACGCCGCTGGGCAGGGTCAGTCCGCCCACCACGATCAGCACCTGGAAGGCAAATGCTGCTTCCGAGAACTTGCTGCCGAACATCAGCCACACGATCGGGTAGGCCCACAACAGGCCGACGCCGGTGAGCATCAGCCCGAAGAAGTGAAACATGCGCATGGCGTCCGAGGTGATCTGGAGCGTGCGCTCGCGCCCGCCCTTGCCGAAACCGTGCGCCATCAGCGGCATCAGCACCGAGTTCAGGCCTGAGGAGAGCAACTCCACGCCGCCACGTGTCAGTGCGATCGCCACGCTGAAGAAACCGATGGCGGCCGCACTGCCGTGGGAGTTGAGAAAGAACATCGGAATCGTCGAGCCGTAGAACACCGCCACCAGCGTGAGCATCACGGTCCAGTAGAAGTGCGGCTTCAGGCGGGTGATCAGTTCGGGGTCGACCGTGCGTGCTGCCGTTCGCCTCGGGCGGTTGCGCAGTCGTGCCAGCAGCGCCGGATGCGCCAGGCTGGAAGCCACGAACAGGCCCAGATAGGCGTACAGATGAACGTCGAAGAACATCATCACGACCACCGCCGCCGCCGTGATCAGGCTCATGGCGCTCATGCTGGTGGCTTCGATGCCGAAGCGGCCGTAGCCCTTGGCGGTGGAGACACCGAACAGATACCAGGCCTTGGGCACTGAAGCGACCACCACCACGGCGGCCACCAGCAGCAGGCTGGACTCCCAGCCGGCGGGTTTGACGTAGGGCAGCGCGAAGGAGAACAACACCCCCACGATGCCCACCGCCCACCACTGCCGCCGCCAGAACCAGTGGTGCAGCGCGCTGGCCGAGGCGTCATCGCCCCGACCGATGCTCTCGGAGATGAAGCGGATCGACGAGGTGGTCAGGCCGTTGTTCATCAACAGCACCAGAATGCCCGACAGCCACACCAGATAGGCGTAGCGGCCGTAGTCTTCCGGCCCGAGCGCGCGTGCAATCAGGGTGCTGGTGATCAGGCCGGCGGCGTAGGCGACGTAGGTCGAGCCGGTGACAAGCAGTGCCGCGCGCAGTGCGGCAGCCGCGCCGAATGGTTTGGCCATCGATCAGGCCTCTTCTTTGGTCATGAGCAATCCTGCGCCTGTTGGAGTGTGGCGCGCAACCCGTAAGAATAGCTGCGCCGGGCCTGTCCGCCCGGCAGGGTGACCCCGAACAGAGACCGTCGAGTCGTCAGGAGTTCGCGATGCGCAGCTTGTGCTCCGCCGGTTCCTGTTCCGGGGCGGACGCTGCTGGTGCGATCCCGCTGGCGGTCGTGGGCTGGCGCAGCCGCTCGATCAGGGTCAGCACCCATCCGGCCAGCGTGTGGTTGTAGAGCCGCAGATGCCGGTGGGGCCGCACGGTCTCTGCCCATTCGAGCTTGTAGCTCTCGTTGCCGCCCAGGAAGTCGTACTCCAGGCAGCCCCGGTCGAAGTAGTGCGACAGCAGGTAGATCATCAGCATATTGCCGGGAGACAGCCTGGACAGTGATTGATCGAACGTGCTTTTGAGGCCCAATACCCGTGTGCCGTGCAGCAACTCCAGACTGTGCGCGACCGGCTGATCGCCGATGAACATGATCGCGCCCTTGAGAACGCCGGAGGGCCCCAGGCGTGCCAGCAGGTCTTCATAAAAAAGTTGTTCCCAGGTGCGTGAGGTGATGGCGCTGCCCTCGGCGTGTTTCCAACTGCGTGCCTCGATCAGCAGCGCACGGCTCAGGTAGTGCGCCAGTTCTTCGGGCTGCTGATAGAACTCCACGCGCACGTTGTCGTCCAGTTCGACATCGCGCAGCAGCCCGCGCACTTTCTTGCGGAACTTCTTCGACTTCTGCACCAGAAAGTCTTCCAGCGAGCCCTGATGCGTCAGGTACGGCGAGTGCAGGCCCTCGCGCACCCGAAGGGCATGGCGCCTGCTTCGGGACTCGGATTGCCAGACCTCGTACGTGGGTGAGTTGCCATCGAGATTCTCGATTTCCAGCCAATGCCAGGTCTGCTGCCAGCGTCGCAGCGCGTTCATCACGAGCGGGATCGAGCGCTTGGCATCGAGCCGGCTCAGCACCTCGGCGTACATGCCGATGACGTTCTGAAGTGGCTCCACATAAGACAGCGTCAGCGGGCCCTTGCGCTGGGTCTTGAGCTGGATCGGCCAGACCAGCAGCAGCGCCTGGTCCTTGTCGCGAGCCACGACGACATGCAGTGTCTGTGGGGGGAGTGCATGCCCGGTCACCATGGCTTGCGCCCACATCGGGCTCAGGTCGTGCAGGGCGCCAAGGTCTTGCCACAGTGCGAGCCATTGGGCTTCGCTGTTCGCCAGAAAAGTGGTCCAGGGAAGAATTCCTGCTTGGGCGTCTTGATGCATGTTGGTGTGACAGAGGTTCAATGTCGTCGGGGAAGCCGGTCCTCAATGCGCTGGTAGACCGCGTAGGTCAGTGCCGCGAGCCTGTCCGTCGGGGCGAGCCGTGCCATCGAGCGCAGCACCCTGACGGAGGGCCAGCGCAGCCAGCGGTGCGCAAAGCGCAGGTGTTCGCGCGCTTCTGCACGCAGGCCAAAGGACAGTGCGGCCTTGCCAGCCTCCAGGCGCCGGAAGGCGTAGATGCGCTGTACCTCGACGTCATCGGGCATGCGGCGCAGGAAGCACTCTTCGATCACGGCTGCATAGTTGCGCGTGAAGCTCACGTAGGAGCGGCCGGCGGTCAGCTGCGAGGCAGCCTGGCTGCTCGGCGGGACGAGGTTCTTTCGTACCGCCGGCACGGCGATCAGGTTGCTCGGGTGGCTCAGGGCCAGCTCGATCAGGAACTGCAGGTCGTTGCAGTTGCGCCGTTCCACCGGAAAGGGGCTCAGGCCCTGCAGTGCCTCCGTGCGCATCACCAGACACCACAGCGCATGGAAGTAGCCCCAGCGGTAGTGCTCGCCGATGTTGCCCCGGTACCAGCGCACCTGCTCTTCATCGATGCCCAGATCGCGTGCCAGCGGCAATGCCCAGTCGCCCAGCGGTTGGCATGTGGTGAAAACGCGCAGGTAGTCATCTTTCTTGCCCTGCGGCAGGGCCAGCGCCGATGAGCCCAGGCTGCGGGCCAGATCGACATAGTGACCAGCCAGCGCGTGCAAGTCCTGGCGCAGCAGGCGTCCATCTGCCTTGGCCTCATACGACTCGGTCGCGACCCAAGCCTCCTGGGGGTGGCGATCAAGGAAGCCGCAGGACAGGGCCAGGAAATGCGGCAGCCATTCGTCGTCGGAATCCAGGAAGCTGATGTAGCGCCCGCAACTCTCGCGCAGGCCCAGGTTGCGTGCTGTGGCTGCACCGGCGTTCGCCTGGACGATCACGCGCAGTCGGGGCTCGTCAAGCGCGGCCAGCAACTCCTTTGAGCCGTCGGTCGAGCCGTCATCGATGACGAGCAATTCCCAGTCGGTGTAACTCTGGGCCTGCACGCTACGCACGGCACGCAGCAAGGTGTCTCGCCGGTTGTAGGTCGGGAGGATGACCGTGACGGCGGGGGGGGGCTTGTGAATGGAGGAACTCGTGGGCGCGGTCATGTGGACAGAAAGAGGCCTGAGGCGGGTGCAGTGCCCGTACGTTTTCAGCGTGCAGTGCGAAAGCGCAAGCGAACCAATGTGACTGCTTTTGCCCTGTTGTCGATTGACGTTTGGCAATTCCTGTTCATCCCTTCAGCACGCTTCTCGACGCCTGGAAAAGTGGGCCTGTCAGCTGAAAGCTCAGGACTTACCCTCGTTTCAGTGCTCAGCCCTGACCCCTTCGTTGACAGGGCGCAATCGATTGCGTTAGATTTGAAAAGCGGCAAGTAATACGATTTACCTAAGTCTGATTTCGTGATCAGGCACCGCGCGAGCATTTCGCTGTCCAGCACAGGCCACCGCGTTCGTGGCCCTTCAAACACCCCGGAGAGAGACGATGAAACTGAGCCCCAAGCTCCTGGCCGCCGCAGCGCTGGCCGTCCTGTCGCAAGCTGCCTTCAGCGCCGATGTGCTGCGCGTCTGGCACCACGGTGGCCGCGCCGACAACGAGCGCGAGCGCATGGCCGCACTGATCGAGAAGTGGAACAAGGCCAACCCCACCATGCCCGCCAAGCTGGAAATCCAGCCCGAGGGTTCGTACAACGAGCAGGTGCAGGCTGCGGCGCTGTCGGGCAACCTGCCCGACCTGCTGGACCTGGACGGCCCGAACTACGCCAACTACGTCTGGTCGGGCTATCTGGCGCCGCTCAACGGCCTGGTCTCGGCCAAGACCGTGGGCGACATGCTGCCCTCGCTGATCAACCAGGGCACCTACCCGCCGGACGGCAAGCTCTACGCGCTGGGCCAGGGCGATTCCGGCCTGAGCATCTGGGGCCGCAAGAGCCTGCTCAACGCCGCCAAGGTGCGCATCCCCAAGGGCGTCGATGACGCTTGGACGCTGGCTGAATTCGAAGACGCGCTCGCCAAGCTCAAGGCCCAGCCGGGCATGAAGTACGCGCTGGACGTCAAGCTCAACTACGGCCAGGGCGAGTGGTACACCTACGGCTTCAGCCCCTGGGTGCAGTCGATGGGCGGCGACCTGATCGACCGCAAGAGCTGGAAGGCCGACGGCACCATGAACGGCCCGGCCGCCGTCAAGGCGCTGACGCTGCTGCAGGGCTTCGTCAAGAAGGGCTACATCGCCCCGGCCAGCGAAGGCGATGACAGCTTCTACGGCAAGAAGACGGCGGCGCTGTCCTTCGTCGGTCACTGGATGTGGCCGGCGCACAGCAAGGCGTTTGCCGACGATCTGGTGCTGCTGCCCATGCCCAAGTTCGGCGCCAAGGCCGTGACGGGCAACGGCGGCTGGGCCTGGGCCATCAACGGCAAGAGCAAGCAGCAGGCCGCCACCGGCAAGCTGCTGGACTTCATGCTGGCCACCGACAACGTCGCCGAGCTGTCGACCGCCATGGGCGGCGTGCCGGGCGTGAAGTCGGCCGCACCCAAGGTCGACCTCTACAAGGCCGGCGGCCCGCTGTCGCTCTACATCGACCAGCTCGCCAAGGTCAGCGTGGCGCGTCCGGCCCACCCGGCCTACCCGACCATCACGGCCGCCTTCGCCAAGGCGGTGGCTGATGCGGTGGACGGCGGCGACGTGAAGAAGGCGCTTGATGCCGCAGCCAAGAAGGTCGACCAGGACATCGCCGACAACAAGGGCTACAAGCCGTTCGGCAAGTAAGCCCGCCGGTACGGCAGGCGAGGGCGGCCCGGTGCCGCCCCCGCCGCCCTGCATCGCGCCCGCCGGGCGCGTCCCCTGTCAACGGAGACTCCGCCCCATGCTCGCCGTGCGCCAGCAGACAGCGCTGCGCCCCTGGCTGTTCCTCAGCCCGGCGCTTGCGCTGATCGTGCTTTTCCTGATCCTGCCCTTCGTGCTGACGGTGATCTTCTCGTTCACCGACCAGCGCCTGGTTCCCAACCTCAACGTGCCGACCGAGGGGGTCGGCTGGCGCAACTACCTGCGCATCTTCGAGAACGAGGACTTCGTCCGCACCCTGCTCAACACCGCCTACTTCACGGTGCTGGTGGTGCCGCTGCAGTGCGGGCTCGGCCTGGCCGTGGCCATGCTCATCAACACCAGGCTGCCGATGCGGCAGGCGTTTCGGGGCATCTACTTCCTGCCGACCATCATCTCGATGGTGGTGGTCTCGGTGATCTGGTTCTCGCTGTTCCAGATCGGCGGTTTCTTCAACACCGCGCTCACCACGCTGACCTTCGGCTACGCCAATCCGGTCGACTGGCTCGCCAACCCCGCCACCGCGATGCCGGCCATCGTGCTGATGTCGGCCTGGCAGGGCTTCCCCTTCCAGATGGTGGTCTACCTGGCCGGCCTGCAGAGCATCAACACCGACCTGTACGAAGCCGCGCGTCTGGACGGCGCCAACCGCTTCAACGAGTTCTGGCACGTGACCATGCCCGGCCTGCTCAACACCCACATCCTGGTCGTGATGACCACCACCATCCTGGCCTTCAAGCTCTTCACGCAGGTGGAGCTGCTGACCAAGGGCGGGCCGTCAGGCTCGACCGACACGCTGGTGCGCTTCATCTACCTGACCGGTTTCCGCCAGGGCAAGGTCGGCATCGCGGCCGCTGCGGCGGTGATCTTTTTCCTGATCGTGCTGGGCATCAGCCTGGTGCAGCGCCGCCTCGTCAAGGAAGAAAGGGCGATCGAATGAGCACCCGCATCGAACGACTGTTCCTGATGATCATCGCGCTGGCGCTGCTGGCCTTCGTGCTGGCGCCGCTGATGCTGATGGTCGCCACCTCGCTCAAGGGCGACGAGCAGCAGATCCTGCTTGACTTCGGCAACTGGCGCGCCTTCTGGGTCTCGCCGGACCAGATGTCGCTGGAGAACTTCCGCCAGGTGCTGAGCGACACCACATCGCCCGTGCCGCGCTACCTGATGAACTCGGCGCTGATCGTCTTCTGCATCGTCTTCTTCGGCGTGTTCGTCAACTCGCTGGCAGCGTATGCGCTGGCGCGCATCAGCTTTCCGGGCCGCAACTTCGTGGTGATGGCCATCATTTCGCTCATCATCATTCCGATGGAAGCGCTGGCCGTGCCGATGCTGCTGATGATGAATCAGGTCGGCTGGGTCGACACCTACCAGGCGCAGATCGTGCCGTTCATCGCCCACCCGTTCTCGATCTTTTTGTTCTATCAATTCTTCGCCAAGATCCCCAAGGACTACGACGAAGCCGCCTACCTGGATGGCGCCTCGCACCTGAAGATCTACTGGCAGATCATCATGCCGCTGTCGCTGCCGGCCATCGCCACCGTGGCGATCCTGCAGAGCCTGGAGTACTGGAACGCCTTCCTGTGGCCGCTGATGGTCACGCGCGGTGCCGAGGTGCGGCCGGTGTCGCTGGCACTCGCCCAGTTCTTCGGCACGCCGCCGCCGGTGTGGGGCGACGTGATGGCGTTTTCGGTGCTGATGTCGGCGCCGATCCTGCTCGTTTATCTGCTGTTCCAGCGCTGGTTCATCCAGTCCGCGATGGGCAGCGGCGTCAAAGGTTGAACCCCCATGCTTGCACTCAAAGACCAATGGATCTGGGACTTCTGGACCTTGAAGGACGGCGACCAGTGGCATTGCTGGTTCCTCCAGGCCGACAAAGCCCTCAAGGATGAAGGCCTGCGCCACTGGAACGTCAGCTACGGCCACGCCACCAGCACCGACCTGACGAACTGGACCCACCACGGCACCTGCTTCACGCCGTCGGCGACGCCGTCGTGGGACGACAAGACGGTCTGGACCGGCTCGGTCGTGCGGCCTGAGGCCCACGGCGACTGGCACCTGTTCTACACCGGCACCTGCGCGGCCGAGAACGGCCGTCGCCAGCGCCTCGGCCACGCCATCAGCACCGATGGCCACCACTGGCAGCGCGTGGGCGACGGTTTGATCGTCGACCTCAAGGCCGACGACGCCGTCAGCGCCCTCTACGAGGAATACGCCTTGCCCGACGGTGGCCCGTGGGACGGCCGCGCCATGCGCGACCCGTGGGTCATGAAAGACCCGCACGGTCCCGGCTGGCTGATGTACTTCACCGCCCGCGTGCCGCATGGCGACGAACTCAACACGCGCGGCGCCATCGGCCTGGCGCGCTCGGACGATCTCTACCACTGGACGCTGCAGCCGCCGGTCTACGCGGGAGGCGACTACGGTCAGCTGGAAGTGCCGCAGGTGTTCGAGATCGACGGCCGCTGGTACATGGTGTTCTGCAACGCCGGCGAGCATTGGTCGCACAAGGTGGTGCAGGCCTACGCCGCAGCCGGCCACGGCACGCCGGTGTGGGGTACGCATTACCTGATGGCCGAGCACCCGCTCGGGCCGTGGCAGCTGCCGGAAGGGCCGTTCCTCGACGGTGCGATGCCCTGCGAGCGCTATGCCGCCAAGGTGCTCAAGACCGGCAACGACAGCGGCGCCGGACTGGCGCTGATCGGCTTCAAGTACTGGGGCACGGGCGAGCGCCAAGGCGAGTTCATCGGTGAACTCTGCGACCCCGCGCCGGTGCTGCGCGACCCCGCGACCGGGCTGCTGCGCCTGGCCGAGTAACCAATTCAAAGACAGGAGCGCCACTATGGCCAGCGTGACGATGCGGGGTATCCGCAAGAGCTATGACTCGTCCCTCGAAGTGATCAAGGGCGTGGATCTGGAGGTGCGCGACGGTGAGTTCATGGTCTTCGTCGGCCCGTCGGGCTGCGGCAAGAGCACCATGATGCGCATGATCGCGGGCCTGGAAGGCATCACGGCCGGCGAATTGCGCATCGGTGACAAGGTCGCCAACGACCTGCCGGCGCCGATGCGCGGCGTGGCGATGGTGTTCCAGAGCTACGCGCTCTACCCGCACATGACCGTGGCCGAGAACATGGGCTTCAGCCTCAAGATGGCCAAGGTGCCCAAGGCCCAGGCGCGCGAGCAGGTCGAGCACGCCGCCAAGGTCTTGCAGATCACCCACCTGCTGGACCGCACGCCCAAAGCCTTGTCGGGCGGCCAGCGCCAGCGCGTGGCGATCGGCCGCGCCATCGTGCGCAAGCCCGAGGTGTTTCTGTTCGACGAGCCGCTCTCGAACCTCGACGCCGGCCTGCGCGTGCAGATGCGGGTGGAACTCACCAAGCTGCACCGCGAGCTGGGCAGCACCATGATCTACGTGACGCACGACCAGGTCGAGGCCATGACGATGGGCGACCGCATCGCGGTGTTCAACGCCGGCCGCATCGAGCAGGTCGGCTCGCCGCTGGAGCTGTACCAGCATCCGGCCAACGTGTTCGTGGCCCAGTTCCTGGGCAGCCCGAAGATGAACGTGCTGCCCGGCACCGCGCAGGCGGTGGAGGGTGGCGTGCGCATCGGCGGCCCGAGCGCCGGCTTCGTGCTGCCGGCGGCGGGCCTCACCGAAGGCGTGCATTCGCGGCTGGCCGAGGTGGCTCAGGTCGGCATCCGGCCCGAGTCGATGACGGTGTCGGCCGGCCCCTCGGCCGAGCCCGGCTGGCCGGCCCGCATCGACGTGGTCGAGCACCTGGGCGACACCGTGCTGATCTACGCGAGCGTGGCCGGCGTGGATCAGCCCGTGAGCCTGAAGCTGAGCGCCGAGGACGGCCAGCCCTGGTCGGTCGGCTCCCAGGTCAACCTGCACCCGAAGGCCGGCGCGCTGCATCTGTTCGACGCGCAGGGCCAGCGCATCGGCGCGGTCTGATCAGGCAGGTTTCAGCGGGGGCGCCACCGAGTGGCGCGCCACCAGCGGGCAGCGCAGCAGCGTGCGCCCGCCCGGCAACGGTGCGCCGCTCAACAGCGCCTGCGCCCCCCACTGGCCCATCTCGTAGTGCGGCAGCTGCATGGTGGTGAGGGTGGGGCGCAGGTGGGCGGCGATCACGTCCTGGTTGTCGAAGCCGACGATCGATACGTCCTCCGGCACGCGCAGGCCGAGCGATTGCACGGCGGCGTAGGCGCCCATCGCGGCGCGGTCGTTGAGGCAGAACAGCGCCGTGGGCCGCTCGGCGGCATCCAGTCCGTGCAGCCCTTGCAGCAATTGCATGGCGCCGTCAAAGCCCGCTTCCTGCCAGCCGCTCACGCGCACGATCAGGCGCGGGTCGGCGACCAGCCCCGCATCCTTCAGCGCCTGCTGATGGCCCTGGAGGCGCAGCGGCGCGGCCACCGAGTCGTCGAGGTTGTCGATCACGCCGATGCGCCGGTGTCCGTGCGCCAGCAGGTGCGCGGTGGCGTCGAAGCCGCCCTGGACCTCGTCGGGCACCACGGCGCTGATGCGCGCATCAGCGCTGTAGGCGTTGACCAGCACGACCGGAAAACCCTCCAGCAGCGGCGGCACGATGATTTCCTTGTGCGCCATCGCGGCCAGGATGATGGCGTCGACCTGGTGCTGCAGCAGCGCGCCGAGCGCTTCCTGCTCCAGCTCGCTCTGGTGGTCGGTGTTGATCAGCGTCAGGATGCGCCGGTGCTGCCAGGCCACGTCCTGTGCGCCGCGCACGATCAGGCCGGCAAACGGCGTGGTGGCGATCTCGTCGGACACGAAGCCCAGCAGGCTCGACGTGCCCTGGCGCAGCGCGCGCGCCATGGCGTTGGGCCGGTAGCCGAGCTGGTGCACGGCGGTCCAGACGCGCTCGCGCGTGTCCTTGGGGATGCTGGCGTCGGCCCGGTCATTGAGCACGAACGACACGGTGGTCTGCGACACCCGCGCGGCCTGCGCCACATCGAGCATGGTGACGCGGGGCTTCATCCGCGCAGCAACTCCAGCACCTCGCGCTCCAGCTTCCCGGGCTTGGTCTGCGGCGCGAAGCGCGCCACCACGCCGCCCTGGGCATTGAGCAGGAACTTGGTGAAGTTCCACTTCACGCTGCAGGTGCCCAGCACGCCGGGTGCTGCCGCCTTGATGTGGCGGTAAAGCGGGTGGGCGTTGGCGCCATTGACGTCCAGCTTGGCGAACAGCGGAAAGCTCACGCCGTACTGCAGCGCGCAGAAGCGCTGGATCTCGCTCTCATCGCCCGGCTCCTGGTGGCCGAACTGGTTGCACGGGAAGCCCAGCACCGCCAGGCCGGCATCGCGGTGCTGGCGGTAGAGCGCCTCCAGCCCGGCGTACTGCGGCGTGAAACCGCACTGGCTGGCGACGTTGACGACCAGCGTCGCCCGGCCCAGAAAGTCGCCCAGCGGGCGGCGCTGGCCGTCGATGGTGGTGAGTTCGATCTGCGCGATGTTGTGCATGGAGGGAAGACGCTCAGGAGCCGGACGCGCGCTGGTAGGTGACGAAAGAGAAACCGAAATCGTTCGGTGCCGCACTGTGCAGGCGCTGACGTGACAGTTCGATGAATTGCGCGCGCTCCCAGGCCGGAAAGTGCGTGTCGCCGGCAAAGTCGCGCTCGATCTCGGTCAGCCACAGCTCGTCGGCCTGCGGCAGCGCGGCGGCGTAGATTTCAGCGCCGCCGATGACGAAGACACGCGCCTCGTTTTTTAGCTGCGCCAGCGCCTGGCTCATGTCATGCGCCACCTCGGCGCCGTCGGCCTGCCAGTCGGTCTGGCGCGTCAGCACGATGTTGCGGCGGCCGGGCAGGGGGCGAAAGCGCGCCGGCAGCGAATCCCAGGTCTTGCGGCCCATGAGGACCGGCGCGCCCAGCGTGCTGCGCTTGAAGTGCGCCAGGTCTTCCGGCAGGTGCCACAGCAGCTGGTTGTCGTGGCCGATGACGCCGTTGCGCGCCACGGCGGCGATGAGTGCGAGCTTCATGCGGCGCGCCTCAGACCGCCACCGGCGCCTTGATGGCCGGGTGGTGCTGGTAGTCGGTCACGTCGAAGTCGTCCAGCTCGTAGTCGAAGATCGACGCCGGCCGGCGCTTGATCTGCAGCGTCGGGTAGGCGTAGGGCGTGCGCGCCAGTTGCGTCTCGACCTGCTGGGCGTGGTTGCTGTAGAGGTGGCAGTCGCCGCCGGTCCAGATGAAGTCGCCCACCGCCAGATCGCACTGCTGCGCCACCATGTGCGTGAGCAGCGCGTAGGACGCGATGTTGAACGGCACGCCCAGGAAGATGTCCGCGCTGCGCTGATACAGCTGGCAACTCAGCTTGCCGTCGGCGACGTAGAACTGGAACAGCGCGTGGCAGGGCATCAGCGCCATCTGGTCGAGCTCGGCCACGTTCCAGGCGCTGACGATGATGCGGCGCGAATCGGGGTTGCTCTTGATCTGCTCGATCACCTGGGCGATCTGGTCGATGTGGCCGCCGCTGGCGGTGGGCCAGCTGCGCCACTGCACGCCGTAGACGGGGCCGAGGTCGCCGTCGTCGCGCGCCCATTCGTCCCAGATGGTGCAGCCGCGGTCCTGCAGCCACTGCACGTTGCGCTCGCCGCGCAGGAACCACAGCAGTTCCAGGATGATGGAGCGCAGGTGTACCTTCTTGGTCGTGACGAGCGGGAAGCCCTCGTTCAGGTCAAAGCGCATCTGGTGGCCGAACACGCTTTTCGTGCCGGTGCCGGTGCGGTCGGATTTGGGCGTGCCGTGGTCGCGCACCAAGCGCATCAGATCTTCATACTGACTATGGGCGGTACGGTACAACATTGCGGCCACCTAGAAAAACTGAACATTATCTTTCCTATACGGTAAAGCCAGTAATTCCTGTCGAGTACCCAACATCACCCTTGCGCTGGTTCGGTATTGAACTGCATCGCGGCGAGCCGCGCGTACAGGCCGTCGCGGGCGACCAGTTCGGCGTGGGTGCCGATGTCGACGATACGCCCGCCCTCCATCACCACGATGCGGTCGGCGCGTTGCACCGTCGCCAGCCGGTGCGCGATGACCAGGGTGGTGCGGTCGCGCATGGCGGCCTCGAGCGCGGCTTGCACGGCGCGCTCGCTTTCGGCGTCGAGCGCGCTGGTGGCCTCGTCGAGCAGCAGCAGCGGCGGGTTCTTGAGCATGGCGCGCGCGATGCTGATGCGCTGGCGCTGGCCGCCTGAGAGGCGCACGCCGCGCTCGCCCAGGAAGGTCTGGTAGCCCTCGGGCAGCGCGGTGATGAAGTCGTGCGCGTGGGCCGCTTGTGCAGCGGCGATCACGTCGGCGTCAGACGCATCGGGCCGGCCATAGCGGATGTTGTCGAGCGCGTTGGCCGAGAACAGCGTGCTCTCCTGCGGCACGATGCCGATGCGGCCGCGCAGGTCGGCCAGCGAGGTCTGGGCGATGTCGACGCCATCGAGCCGCAGCTGGCCGGTCTGCGCGTCGTAGTAGCGCAGCAGCAACTGGAAGACGGTGGATTTGCCCGCGCCGCTCGGGCCGACCAGCGCGACGGTCTCGCCCGGCCGCACCGTCAGGCTGAAGTCCTGCAGCGCCGCCTGCAGCGGGCGCGACGGGTAGTTGAAGGTGACGCCCTCGATCTGCAGTGCCGAGCCGCCGCGCGTGGCCGGCAGCGGCTGCGGCTGGGGGGGCTCGGCCACCGGCGAGCGGCTGGCGAGCAGCTCCATCAGGCGCTCGGTCGCGCCAGCGGCGCGCAGCAGGTCGCCGTAGACCTCCGACAGCACCGCGACGCTGCTGACCAGGATCACCACGTAAACCACGGTCTGGCCCAGATGCCCGGCGCTGACCTCGCCACGGATCACCGCCTGCGTGCCCTGGTACAGGCCCCACAGCAGCGCGCCGAAGGTGGCACTGATGATGAACGCGACCAGAAACGCCCGCACGCGGGTGCGGCGGCGTGCGGTCTCGAACGCGTCTTCGGTCGAGGTGGTGAAGCGCTGCGCCTCACGCCCTTCCTGGGTGTAGCTCTGCACCACCGGAATGGCGTTGAGCACCTCGGCGGCAATCGCGCTGGAGTCGGCCACGCGGTCCTGGCTGGCGCGGCTCAACTTGCGCACGCGGCGGCCGAAGTACAGGCTCGGCAGCACCACCAGCACCAGGATGCCCATGACCTGCGTCATCACGTAGGGGTTGGTGGCGATCAGCATGCCGATGGCGCCCAGGCCCATCACGCTGTTGCGCAGCCCCAGGCTCAGGCTGGAGCCGACGACGGTCTGCACCAGCGTGGTGTCGGTGGTCAGGCGGCTGAGCACCTCGCCGGTCTGGGTGGTCTCGAAGAAGGCCGGGCTCTGGCGCAGCACGTGGCTGTAGACGGCGTTGCGCAGGTCGGCCGTGACGCGTTCGCCCAGCCAGCTGACCATGTAGAAGCGCGCTGCCGACAGCACGCCCAGCGCCGCGCCCACGGCAAACAGCGCCAGGAAGTGCTCGCGCAGCGCCATGACGCGCTCGCCGGGATCGGCCGGCATCAGGCCCTGGTCGATCAGCGTGCGCAGCGCCAGCGGAAACACCAGCGTGGTGGCGGCGGCCAGCACCAGAAACAGGCCAGCCAGCGCGATGCGGCCCCGGTAGGGGCGCAGAAACGGCGTCAGGCCGCTCAGCGACTTGGGGCTCTTGGCGCGGGCGCGGCCGGCGTCCTTGCTGTTCTTGGACGGGGTCGGACTGGTTGTTTGACTCATGGGCGCGCAGTGTAGAGACCCGGCCGCAGGCGGCGCTACAGCTTCAGCCTTGCGGCGTAGCCCGTCATCTCCAGGTAACCCAGGCCGAGGCGTGCGCCGCGCTCGTCGAGCAGCTCGCTCAGGCCTTCCCAGTAGACCGTGCCGGTGCTGGCGCGGCTGTCGAGTTCCTGGGCGTCGAGCAGTGCGCGCAGCGTGTGGCGGCCGGCGGGCGTGGTCACGGCCCACTCGACCGGGTAGCGCGCGCCGGTGGCGGGGCTGGTCCAGAGCCGGCCGGGCGTGAACTGGACCTCGCCGGGCGCGAAGCTCTGCGCGGTGCCGTCCGCACGGCGCCAGGAGCCGCCGGCCCACAGCGCCGTTCCGTCGGCGCGGCGCAGGCGGAAGGCGGTCAGCGTGCTGCCGTCGAGCAGGTTGATGCCCAGCCAGTCCCAGCCGACTGCGTCGGGCGCGAGCACGCTTTCGCTCCACTCATGGTCGAGCCAGGCGCGGCCCGTGACGGCGACGCGGCGGCCGTCGATCTGCAACTGCCCGCGCGTGGCGAGTTGCGGCTGGCTGTAGTAGTGGCTGGCCTGCTCAGGCGCCGGCCCCTTGCGCGAGTAGCCGGCCTGGCCCTGCAGCAGCAGCGGCTGGGTGGGGGTGAATTGCAGGTCGAGGCCGAAGGCTGCCGCCGTGCTCTGCAGCGTGGCTGAATAGGCCGATGAGCTTGATGCGCCCGTGCGGTTCAAGCGCCAGTCTGCCAGCCGCACGGCGGTGTCGCCGGTGGTGGCTTCCGTCAGGCCGAAGCCAGCACGGGCGATGCGCTGGTCATGCCGTTGCTTGCCGGCGCGCAAGTCGGTCAAGGCGGCGTGCGCCATCACCAGTTGCCTGGCGGCGAAGGCGCTTGGGTGGTCGGCCGCAACCCCGGTGCGCGAGCGGAAGAAGGTGATCTGGAAGCCGTACTGCGGTACGTTTTGTGACGCGCCGTCCTCGCTCAACCAGCCGGTGACGTACCACCATTCGGTGCGCGTCTCGGGGTGCGCGCCGAAGTCGGTGGGGAATTGCAGCGTGCGTGGGGCGATCAGCCCGGCGGCCTGGGTTGACCAGGGCGTCAGGCCGGCAAGGGCGATCGAGCCAGCCTGAGCCAGCCAATCACGGCGTTTCATGGGGGCCGACATCACCAATCCTCCTTCACCGCCAGCGCCAGATCACGCCCGGCGGCCGCCCGCCCGGCCAGTACCGCCGTCAAGGTGCCTGCCACCAGCACCGCGCCGCCGAGTGCGGCGAGCTTGGCCCACGGCAGGCTCAGGTCCATGGTCCAGTGGAAGCTCTGCGGGTTGACCACGAACACCAGCACCGCGCTGATCAGCACGCCCAGCAGCAGGCCGATGAGGGTGCCGGCGGCGGTCCACACCGCGCCCTCGGCGCCCACCAGCAGCAGCACCTGGCGCCGGCTCATGCCCAGGTGGCGCAGGGCGCCCAGCTCGCGCCGGCGCGAGAGCACCTGGGCCGAAAAGCTGGCGGCGATGCCGAACAGTCCGATGCCGATCGCCACCGCCTGCAGCCAGTAGGTGACGGCAAAGCTGCGGTCGAAGATCGCCAGCGAACTGGCGCGGATCTGTCCCGGCGTGGCCAGTTCCAGCGCCGGGGCCAATTGGCGCAGGCCGGTCTGCACGGCGGCCACGTCGGCGCCGGGCTGCAGCCACAGGCCGAGGTCGTTGAGGCGTTGGTCGCCGCTCAGGCGCTGCCAGTCGGTGTCCGATATCGCCAGCGCGCCTTGCTGGCGGGCGTAGTCGCGCCAGACGCCGCGCAGCCAGACCGACACGCGCCGACCGTCGGGCAAGGGCAGCTCGATGCGCTGGCCGAGCCGCGCGCCGTGCAGCGCCATGAAGCCCTCGCTGCCGTAGACCGCCGGCAGCGCGCGGTCGGCGGGTGCGGTGGCCTGGTCGAGCAGGCCGCCCAGCAGCGGCAAGTCCTTGGCCGGGTCAGCCAGCGGGCGCGCCAGCAGCACCAGCGGTGCGGTGTTGCTGGCCAGCGTCAGGCTGACGATGCGCAGGCCCTGTACCCGCGCCACGCCCGGCAGCGCAGCGGTGGCCTGCAGAAAGCCCGGCTCCAGATAGACCGCGTCCGCCTGCGCGCTGGAGTTGGCGCTGCGTGCGTACAGGTCCGCCGGCAGCACCTGGTCGAGCCAGACGCGCACCGAGTCGCGAAAGCTCGCCACCATCACCGTCAGTGCCACCGACAGCGCCAGGCTTGCCACCACGCCGGCCACGGCCACCGTGGCGGCCTGGCGCTGGTCGCGGGCGCGCTCGATCGCCAGCAGCCAGATCGGGTGGCGTGCCTGGGGTTGGTCGGCGTGCTTGTCATGCCCCAGCCCGAGCAGGGCGCCGATCAGCGCCGGCACGCAGCTGATGCCGCCCAGCAGCAGCAAGGCCACCGACGCATACGCCGCCAGCGGCAGATCGCCCAGCGGCGGCGCCAACGCCAGTGCGCCACTCAAGACCAGCAGCAGCGGCCCGAACCACGGCCGCGCCGGGCCGGCCGATTCACCACCCAGGCCCTTCAGGCTGGCGGCAGGCGACAGCCGCTGCGCCAGCCGCGCCGGCTGCCAGCCGCCAGCCAGCGCCGCCACCATGCCCAGCGCGGCGCAGACCAGCGCCGCCGGCGTGGACCACTGCAGCGCCGGCGCTGCGCCGCCCAGCATGCCGCTGCCCAGATCGCCACCCAGCACCCGCAGCGCCAGCGCGGCCAGCGCGGTGCCCAGCGCCACACCCAGCGCCGCGCCGATCACGCCAATCGCGGCCGATTCGGCCAGCACCAGCTGCAGCCGCTCCCGCGCGCTCATGCCGATCACGCCCAGCAGCGCCAGTTGCGGCACGCGCTTGGCCACTGCCAGCGCCTGGACCGAAAACACCAGAAAGCCGCCGACGAACAGCGCCACCAGCGCCAGCACGCTGAGGTTGACGCGGTAGGCGCGCGACAGGTTGGACACGCGCACCGCAGTCGCCTCGTCCGGCGCGGCCGAGCGCAGCGGCGCGCCGGCTTGATCGGCAGCTCGAGGGCTGCGCAGCAGCGTGCGTGCGGTCCGCACCCGGCACCAGCCGCAGGTCGAGCCGGCTCAAGCCGGCCGAGCCAGCCGAAAGTGCTGCTCGCGCGCCGGCGATGTCGATCACCGCCAGCGGCGGCCCCTCGGCATTGACGCTGGCCGCGCAACGTCCAGCGTCCATCAGCTGCGGTGCCGGCTCTGCACGCTGCAGCGTTTTGCGCAGCTCGCCCAGGCAGCGCGCGGGCAGCCGGGTTGAGGAAGAGCGCCTGCGGGTCGAGCATGCGATCATGGCGAACCGGTCCGCATCGGCTCGTCCAGGCCGGGGCACCAGCGCCGGCGACGATCGCCCCGGCGATCTGAAGCGTATCGAGCCCCAGCACTTTGCAGCGCTGACCCGCTTCTGCCCTTGGGCGTCCAGCGCATAGCGTCTCGAGCTCGATCACCGGGCTGGCCAGCGTGCCACCAGCGGGTGGCGCGGCCATGCGCGGGCATAGAGCGCCTCGTCGAAGCTTGTGCGCGCTGGGCGCGCGCAGCTCGAGGTCGGGCTGGCCGTTGATCGAGCGCACCGCCTGGCGCTGAACTCCGACAGCGCCGAGGCATTGATCAGGTGGACGGAGAAGCGCCAGCGCCACGCCGAGCGCGATCGCCAGGCCGCGCGATCGCCATGCCGCCAGCGGATGGTGGCGCCAGCTCGGGCCAGGAAAGGGACGACAGCAAGGCCCACATCGGGTGCGATTGCCGCGGCGGGGGCGATGACCCCGTGCGGGGCCGCCCGGGGCCGTGGCCCGTCAGGCGGTCTCGAGGCCGTGTGGCGGTCAGCCGCAGCACCCGGTCGGCCCGCTCGCGCCGCCGCGTGGCGAGTGCGTCACGAGCAGGCAGGCCGCGCCTTGCGAGCGCACCTTGCTGCGCACAGCAGGTCCAGAACCCGCTCGGCGGTGTCCGGCGTCGAGGTTGCCGGTGGGCTCGTCGGCCAGCACCAGCGCGCGGACCGTGCACCAGCGCGCGGGCGATCGCCACCCGCTGCAGCTGCCCGCCGGACAGGGTCACGCGTGGCATGCGGGCTGCCCAGGTCCATCCAGGCCGACCTGCGCTGCAGCATCCAGCGGACGCGCTCGGCCAGCGCCTGCCGCATCGCGGCCTGCCCTGCAGCAGCAGCGGCAGGGCCACGTTGTCGCGCCACGCTCCAGGTGCGGCAGCACGTGGAAGGCCTGGAAGACAAAGCCGAGCGTGGTTGCGGCGCAAGCGCGGCCTGCTTCGGGCTCGGCCAGCGACGGCGATGTCGCGGCCCTCGCATCAGCGCATGCGGCCGGCCTCGCACCGTGTCGAGCCCGGCGATGCAGTTCAGCAGGCGTCGACTTGCCCACGCCGGACTCGCCGAGGATGCGCGACGATCTCGCCGGGCTGCAGCGTGAAGGTCGAGGCGTTGGCGAACACGGCGGTGGCCTGCGCATAGGCGCTTGGCAAGGCCGGTGTACTTCAAGCAGCGGAGCGAGTGCGCGGGGCGTGGCGTCAGGTGCGTCATGGCGCGCACCATGCCTGCACTTGACTGCGGCGCGCTGGCGTCCGGCTTTTCGCCGTCGCAGGCGATGCACCTGGCGCTGCGGGCATGGCCGCGCAGCCAGGTGAGTCTGCCGCTTGGCGAGCTGGCGGGTGGCGGCCATGCCGCGCTGGGCGGGCCAGGCGGCCAGCGCCGCAGGCAGCTGCCGTCGTCGAGCAGCCGCCCAGGCCTGGCGGTAGCCGACGCAGCGCATCGACGGCAGGCCGGGATGTCGAGATCGCCGCGCGCGCGCAGGGCGCTGCACCTCGTCGAGGAAGCCCGGCCGCGCAGCATCTGCCTGCAGGCGTTGCGCGATGCGCTCGTGCAGCGTGGCACGCGATTGCACCGGCTCCAGCGACAGGATCAGCCGGTTCGGCACAGCCTGCGGCGTCCGCGTCGCGCGCCCCGGCCGCCGGCCTGCCAGCTCGACAAGCGGCCGGCCGCTGACCCGCCAGACCTCGAGCGCACGCTGGATGCGCTGGCGAGTCCCCCGGCGGCAGGCGGGCCGCCGTGACGGGGTCGACCTGCGCCAGCTCGGCGTGCAGCGCCGGCCAGCCGTGCTGGCGGGCGCGCTCGTCAAGGGCGGCGCGCACGGCGGGGTCGGCGGGCGGCAGCTCATCAAGGCCCTCGAACAGCGCCTTGAAGTACAGCATCGTGCCGCCCACCAGCAGCGGCAGTGCGCCACGCGCGGTGATTTCGGCCATCAGGCGCTGCGCGTCGGCGACGAACTCGGCGGCGGAGTAGCTCTGCGTCGGCTCGATCAGGTCGATCAGGTGGTGCGGCGCCTGCGCCAATTCAGCCGCGCTGGGCTTGGCGGTGCCGATGTCCATGCCGCGATAGACCAGCGCCGAGTCGACGCTGATGATCTCCACGGCTGTGCTGCCTTGGGCCTTGAAATGCTGCGCCACGGCCAGCGCGGCGGCGGTCTTGCCGCTGGCGGTCGGGCCGGCGATGACGATGTGGCGGGGCAGGGCGGTGAGGTTGACATCAGCCATGGCGTGCTCCCGCAGCGGGCTGGCCGTGGCGCTGCACCAGCGTCCACGCGACCGTGGTGGTGGCGATGGCGCCGGTCGCAATGCCCAGCGCCAGCGGCAGGGTGGTGCCGTCCAGCGCCACGCCCAGCCAGCGGCCGACGCCGAAGGCCGTCAATGCCAGCAGGAAGCCCGACAGCGCCGACGCCGCGCCCGCCTCCTGCGGAAACGGGCCGACGGCGCCCGCCTGGCCGCAGCTCTGGTGGATGCCGTGGCCGAAGGTGTAGGCCAGCTGCGGCAGCAGGATCGCCCAGACCGTCTGCACGCCCGCCAGCGCCAGCGCCGCCATGCTCAGCCCACCCACCAGGGTGAACGCCGCCGCGCGCTTGACCGCACCGGCGCTGCCGTGGCGCAGCAGCCAGCGCCGGCACCAGACGGTGCCCAGCAGGTAGGACACCGAACTGCTGCACAGCGCCAGGCCGTACTGGCCGGCGCTCAGGCCCAGCACGTCCATGTAGACAAAGGACGAGCCGGCCAGAAACACGAACAGCCCGCCGTAGGTGCAGGTGCTCAAGCCCGCCCAGGCCAGGAAGGTCGGGTTGACGATGATGCGGCGCCAGGTGGCTACCATCAGCGCCGGACGCAGCGCGAGCGGGTTGGCGCGCGGCAGCGACTCCGGCAAGGCGCGCCATACGAACAGCCACACGGCCGCGCCCACCAGCGCCACGCACCAGAACGGCGCCCGCCAGCCGCCGTGGGATACCAGCCCGCCGCCCAGCAGCGGGCTGGCCATGGCGATCAGCCCCAGGCCGGACATGCCCAGCGACATCACCCGCATGCCCTCGCTGGGCTGGAACAGGTCGCGCACCATGGCGCGGGCGACCACCACGGCGGCGGCCATGGTCAGGCCTTGCGAGATGCGGGTCAGCACCAGCACCTCGATGCTGCTGGCCAGCGCCGAGGCGACGCTGGCGGCCACATAGCCCGCCAGTCCCAGCAGCAGCACCGGCCGGCGGCCCCAGCGGTCGGCGACCGGGCCCCAGATCAGCTGGCCCAGGCCGAAGGCCAGGATCAGCGCCGACAGGGTCAGCTGCGCCGTGGCCATCGGCGCGGCCAGGTCACGCGTCAGGGCGGGGAAGGCGGGCAGATAAAGATCGGTGGTCAGCGGCTGGATGCCCAGCAGCAGCGCCAGCGCCAGGGCGATGACGAGGGTGCTGGCACGGGCGTTGGCGGAGGCGTTGGCAGGGGCGCTTGGCACGTTGTTTTCAGGCGTGGAATCAGGCATCCGGAGAGCGTAGCAGGTGAGATTTGCGCCCCGCTGCCCCCTGTTGCTCGGGGCTTGATGCGTGATCGGTTTCACGTCTGCTAGGCTGGCGTGGCCCGATGAATCGATTTCATCCCACCCTGAATGGAGCTTTTCACATGACTGCATCCCGCCTCGTCCGCCACGCCCGCCGCGCCCAGCGTGCCACTGCACTGGCCCTGGCCGCCTGCCTGACCAGCGTCACGCTGCTGCCGGTGGCCCACGCCGGCATGATCGGCACCCCGGCCGTGGCCCAGTCGCTGGCACCGGCCGTGGTCGCCGACAGCCCTCAAGCGCGCCTGCTGTCGACGCTGGACCGCAGCGATGTCGTGCAGGCGCTGGCCCAGCGCGGTGTCAACGCGCAGGACGCGCGCGACCGCGTCGCCGCCCTCAGCGACGATCAGGCGCAGGCCCTGCTGGCGCAGATCGACAGCGCGCCCGCCGGCGCCAGCATCATCGAGACCGTGGTCTTCATCTTCCTGGTGCTGCTGGTGACCGACATCCTGGGCTTCACCAAGGTGTACCCGTTCACGCGCTCGATCCGCTGAATCTGCGCATGACGTGGAGGGCCCGGCGGCTGGCCGGCGCCGTGCTCATGGCGGGCGCGCTGGCCTTGAGCGGCTGTTTGAGCGGCTGCGCCAGCGTCTGGCGGCCACCGCAGACGGCGGCGCTGGAGGCCGATCCGGCGGCAGTGCAACGGGCCGGCCTGCCCGAGCAGGTCGAGCTGACCGCGCTGCCGTTCTTCCCGCTCACCGACGCCGCCCAGGCGCGCCACTGCGGCCCGCAGGCGCTGGCCACCGTGCTGCAGCCGCTGGGCCTGCCAGCAGACCTGCCGACGTTGACCCAGGCGGTCTACCTGCCTGAGCGCGGCGGCAGCCTGCAGATCGAGATGCTGGCCGCCGCCCGCCGCAGCGGCGCGCTGGCGGTGCAGTTGCCCGGCCGGCTCGATGCGTTGCTGCTGGAACTGGCCGCCGGTCACCCGGTGGTGGTGTTGCAGAACCTGGGGCTGAACTGGGGCGAGAGCCTGGCGCGCCGGTTGGGCATCACGGCGTTGGCGCGTTGGCATTACGCGGTGGTGGTGGGCTATGACCGTGAGCGGCATGAACTGATCCTGCGCAGCGGCAACGAGGCGCGCCAGGTGCTGCCGTGGTCGACGTTTGAGTACACCTGGGCGCGTGGCGGCCATTGGGCCATGGCGGTGCTGCCGCCGGACGAGTTGCCGCTGACGGGCACCCAGGCCAGCGCCATTGATGCTGCGCTGGGCCTGGAGCGCGTTGCGCCGCCCGCCACCGCCGTGACCGCCTGGCGCACCGTTCTGGCGCGCTGGCCGCTCAACCTGACAGCTGCCATCGGCCTGGGCAACAGCCTTTACGCCAACGGCCAGATCGACGAGGCGGCGCGGGCCTGGTCAGACGCCGCCCGACGCCACGACAGCGCCGTGGCCTGGAACAATCTGGCGCAGCTTGAACTCGCCCGCGCCCGCTGGCCGGCTGCGCGCGCCGCCTTGACGCGAGCGCTGCAGCGCGCCCAAGCGGCCGAGCCGCAGTGGCTGGCTGCCGTGCAGCAGACCGCACAAGAGTTGGACCGCGCGCAAGCCGCGGCGCCCGCCCGATAAAAGGTTTTTGCCTCAGCCCGGCTGTTGCAACAGATGCAGCTTGTGGGGCTGATCGCGCCACAGGGCGTGGTCGGCCAGCGGCGCCTTGCGGCGGCTGATCGAGCGCCAGCGCGGGTCCTGCGCCAGGCGGGCATTCAGCGCGATGAAGGGCTGCTGCGCGGCGCTGGCTTCGCTGGCGTTGACGATGGCACCGACCGGGCATTCCCCCACGCACACCGAGCAGTCGATGCAGGTCTCGGGGTTGATGGCGAGGAAGTTCGGCCCTTCGACGAAGCAGTCCATCGGACAGACTTCAACGCAGTCGGTGTACTTGCACTGGATACAGGCTTCGGTGACGATGAAAGGCATGTCGACATCGTCGCGCGCCGATGTGGCGGGCGTGTGAAAGGGGTTGTGGTGCGCTGCGACGCGTTCAGCGCGTCGCGCGCCGCCGTACATCGTCCAGATAGGCGTGCGGGTCCGGCGGCTGGCCGCTGCGCTGGCTCTGCCAGATCATGCTGCCGAGCGCTTCCATCACCTCGTGCTGGGCCTGATGCAGGTCGTTGCGGCGCTTGGCCAGCAGCTCGACCGCCTGCCGGATGCCGCGCGGCTGGTCGATGCTGACCTGCTCGCTGATCGAGAGGTGCATCGACAGGTGCAGGAAAGGATTCTCGCGTCCGGCCTCGGGCGGGTAGGTGGCGGCGAGTGCGGCGGTCACATCGGACAGGTCGGCGTGGTATTCGGCGTGTCGATCGATCCACTCGGCGGCGATGGTCTCCATCGGCGTGAGCGGCTCGGCCGCGCGCTGCTTGCGCCACACCTCGCAGAAAAAAGTCCGGACATCGTTTTGGCTGGGGGCGAACATTCGACAATTGTCGGCTGTGCCGCGTTCGATGGCATCCCAACCCTGCAAAGCCCTGCCCATGACCTCTGCCCTGACGCTCGAAGCCGCTGCCCTGTTGTTCGACAACGCCCGCACCCACAACGCCTGGACCGACGAGCCGGTCTCTGCCGAAACCCTGCACCAGCTGCACGACCGCATGAAGTGGGGCCCGACCGCCATGAACACCTGCCCGCTGCGGGTGCAGTTCGTCGTCAGCCCGGAAGCGCGTGCGCGCCTGCTGCCGCTGATGGCCGAGGGCAACCGTGCCAAGACGGCCGCCGCGCCGGTGATCGCGATCCTGGGCCGCGACGTGGCTTTCCACGAGCACCTGCCGCTGCTGGCGCCGCACATGGCCGGCATGCGCGAGAAGCTCGCTGGCGCCGAGGCCGCGCGCGACGGCATGTCGATGCTCAACGGCAGTCTGCAGGCGGGCTATTTCATCCTGGCGGCACGCTCGCTCGGGCTGGACTGCGGCCCGATGGGTGGCTTTGACGCTGCCGGTGTCGACGCCGAGTTCTGGGCCGGCACGGCGGTCAAGAGCCTGATCGTCTGCAACCTCGGCCACGGCGACCCGGCCGGCTTGCGCCCGCGCGCGCCGCGCCTGTCGTTCGAGCAGGCCTGCCGCATCATTTGACGCGCTGCTGAAAAGTCGCTGAAACGCCGCGCCGTGATCGCCCTCATCACCGACCCCCACTTCTACGCGCTGGCGCTGCCGGCGGCGCTGCTGGTGGGCATCTCCAAGTCGGGCTTTGCCTCGGGCATCGGCGCGCTGGCCGTGCCCATGCTGGCCATGAGCGTGACCGTGCCGCAGGCCGCCGCGCTGGTGCTGCCGCTGCTGGCGCTGTCCGACCTGATGGGCCTGATCGCGCTGCGCCGCCACGCCGACTGGGGCGTGCTGCGCCAGTTGCTGCCGGCCGGGCTGGTGGGCATCTTCATCGGCTGGCTCAGCTTCGGCCTGCTGCCCAGCCATGTGGTGGGCGGCATCACGGGTGCGGTGACGCTGGCCTTCCTGGGCTGGCAGATGCTGTTTCCCGCCAAGGCCGACGCGCCGCCGCCCGGTGCGCTGGCCAGCGGCGCGCTGGCGCTGACCTCGGGCTACACCAGCTTTGTGGCCCACAGTGGCGGCCCGCCCATCGTGATGGCGCTGCTGCCGCGCCGCATGGCGCCGCTGGTCTACGCCGGCACGTCGGCGGTGTTCTTCGCCAGCATCAACGCCGCCAAGTGGCTGCCCTACGGCGTGCTCGGCCTGCTCGATTTGCGCAACCTGGCCACCTCCGCTGTGTTGATGCCGGTGGCGGCGGGCGGCGTGCTGCTGGGCGTCTGGGCCACCAAGCACGTCTCGCCGCGCTGGTTCTACCGGCTGGTGCAGGGCGGCATGCTGCTGACGGGGCTCAAGCTGCTGGCGGATGGGTTCTGGCACGGGTGAGAGCCGAGCCGGCTTCGGGCTAACGATGAGCGCCGCACTGCAAGGCGCGCGATAGCATCGCCGGCCGGCGGATTCGCCGCCCTCAGTCCACCTGCCGGAGACCGCATGCCCCGCCTGATTTCAATCCACCGCCGTCGCCTGATCGCCCTGGCGCTGTGCGCTGCACCCTGGCTCGCGTCACCCGCTGCGGCCCAGACCTGGCCCGCCAAGCCGGTGACCTGGGTCGTGCCGTTTCCCGCCGGTGGTGGCACCGATGCCTTCGCCCGGCCGCTGACGGCGGTGCTGAGCAAGCAGCTGGGCATGCAGGTCCTCATCGACAACAAGGGCGGCGCGGGCGGCAATGTGGGGGCCACGGTGGCGTCCCGGGCGGCGCCCGATGGCTACACCTGGTTCATGGGGGCGGTGCACCACGCGATTGCGCCGGCCATGTACCCCAAGCTGGACTACAAGCTGCAGGAAGACTTCATTCCGGTGGCGTTGCTGGCCAGCGTGCCGCAGGTCATCGTCGTCAACGCGCAGAAGGTGCCGGGCGCGACGCTCGCCGAGTTGCTGGCGCAGGCCAAGGCCAGGCCCGGCCGGCTCAACTACGGCTCGGCCGGCAACGGCACCTCGCACCATCTGGCGGGCGAGCTGTTCAAGCTGCAGACCAAGACCTTCATCACCCACATTCCCTATCGCGGCGCCGGCCCGGCGCTGCAGGATTTGATGGCCGGGCAGGTGGAGATGATGTTCGATGGCCTGGGCTCGTCGGCGGCGCACATCAAGAGCGGCCGCATCAAGGCGCTGGCGGTGGCCGGTACGCAGCGCGCACCGGGTTTTCCGGATATTCCGACTGCGGCCGAAGCCGGCGTGCCCGGCTACCAGGTCGCCACCTGGTACGGCCTGTGGGCGCCCAAGGGCACGCCGCCCGAAGCCATCGCCCGCATGACTGCCGAGTTGCAGAAGGCCTACGCCACGCCCGAGATCAAGGCGGTCTGGAACGGCCTCGGCGCCGAGGTGCCCAACCAGTACGGCAAGGCGTTTGATGACTTCGTGACCAGCGACATCAAGCGCTGGGGCGAGGTGGTCAAGGCGTCGGGCGCCAAGCTGGACTGAATCTTTTTCAAGGCTCCCAACGATGACCCAAGCCAACCTCTTCGCCGCGCTGCGCGCGGGCTTTCCCGCCGATCTGGACACCACCGCGATCGAGACCGACAGCGGCCTCGTCTACAGCTGGCGCGACCTCGACCGCGCCAGCGCCATGCTGGCCAACCTGCTGCAGTCGCTGGAGATCGCGCCCGGCAGCCGCGTGGCCGCGCACACCGAGAAATCGGTCGAGGCGCTGCTGCTCTACCTGGCCACGCTGCGCGCCGGCCTGGTCTACCTGCCGCTCAACACCGCCTACCAGCAGGCCGAGCTGGACTACTTCATCGACAACGCCGAGCCGGCAGTGGTGGTCTGCGCGGGCAAGAACTTCCCGTGGCTCAGCAAGCTGGCGTTCCAGAAGGGCGTGGCGCATGTGTTCACGCTCAACGAGGACCGCACCGGCACGTTGCTGGAGCGGGCCTCGCACTTCAGCGATCAGCACGAAGTGGCGCCCAAGCAGGCCGACGATCTGGCCGCGATCCTGTACACCAGCGGCACGACCGGACGCAGCAAGGGCGCGATGCTGAGTCACGGCAACCTGCTGAGCAACGCGCAGACGCTGAAAGAGTTTTGGGATTGGCAACCTGGCGACGTGCTGATCCACGCGCTGCCGATCTTCCACGTCCACGGCCTGTTCGTCGCCAGCCACGGCGCGCTGCTCAACGGCAGCAAGATGCTGTGGCTCGCCAGGTTCGATCCCAAGGCCGTGATCGAGCGCCTGCCGCGTGCCACCGTCTTCATGGGTGTGCCGACGCTCTATGTGCGGCTGCTGCAGGAGGCCGGCCTGACGCGGCAGGCGTGCGCTCACATGCGCTTGTTCATCAGCGGCTCGGCGCCGCTGCTGATCGAGACCTTCCGCGACTGGCAGCGCCGCACCGGCCACACCATTCTGGAGCGCTACGGCATGAGCGAAACCGCGATGCTGACGTCGAACCCGTGCCGGCCGCAAGACGGTGAACGCGTGGGCGGCACCGTCGGCCCCGCGCTGCCCGGCGTGGGCGTGCGAGTGGTGGACGATGCGGCTTCGGCCGTGCCCGTAGGCGAGATCGGCCACGTGCAGGTGCGCGGCCCGAACGTCTTCGGCGGCTACTGGCGCATGCCGGAGAAAACGGCCGAAGAATTCACTGCAGACGGCTGGTTCAAGACCGGCGACGTCGGCCGCTTCGACACGAACGGCTACCTCACCATCGTCGGCCGCAGCAAGGACCTGATCATCAGCGGCGGCTACAACGTCTACCCGGCCGAGATCGAGGGCTACCTGAACGACCTAGCCGGCGTGGCCGAATCGGCCGTGATCGGCGTGCCACACCCGGATTTCGGCGAGGCGGTGGTGGCGGTGATCGTGCCCAAGCCCAATGCCGCAGCTGCCGCGCTGGACGCCGACGCGCTGGTCGCACAGTTGAAGAAACTGATCGCCAACTACAAGACGCCCAAGCGCGCCTTCATCGTCGCCGACCTGCCGCGCAACGCCATGGGCAAGGTGCAGAAGAACCTGCTGCGCGAGCAGTACAAGGCGCTGTTCACCTGAAGCACCTGACCAGTTTCAGCGCGTCGGTGTCGCGCCGCCCTTGAACAGCGCCATGGCGGTGCCGATCAGCCCGGCGACCTCGCTCATGTTGCCCGGCACGATCATGGTGTTGTTCTTTTGCGCCAGCTGGGCGTAGGCCTCGACCGCCTTCTCGGCCACCTTGAGTTGCACCGCCTGCTGGCCGCCGGGTTGTTCGATGGCGGCGGCGATCTTGCGGATGGCTTCGGACGTGGCTTCGGCCACGGCCATGATGGCGGCGGCCTCGCCCTGGGCCTTGTTGATCTCGGCCATCTTCTGGCCTTCGGAGCGGGCGATGAAGGCCTCGCGCTCGCCGGTGGCGATGTTGATCTGCTCCTGGCGGCGGCCTTCGGATGCGGCGATCAGCGCGCGCTTGCCGCGCTCGGCGGTGATCTGCGCCTGCATGGCGTGCAGGATTTCGGCCGGTGGCGTCAAGTCCTTGATCTCGTAGCGCAGCACCTTGACGCCCCAGTTCATGGCGGCTTCGTCGAGCGCCGAGACCACCGAGGCGTTGATCAGCTCGCGCTCCTCGAAGGTCTTGTCGAGCTCCATCTTGCCGATCACGCTGCGCAGCGTGGTCTGCGCCAGCTGGGTGATGGCCATCATGTAGTTCGACGAGCCGTAGCTGGCCAGCCGCGCGTCGGTCACCTGGAAGTAGATGATGCCGTCGACCTGCAGCTGGGTGTTGTCGCGCGTGATGCAGACCTGGCTGGGCACGTCGAGCGGGATTTCCTTGAGCGAGTGCTGGTAGGCCAGCCGGTCGACGAAGGGCACCAGGAAGTTCAGCCCCGGCATCAGGGTGCTGTGGTATTTTCCCAGCCGCTCGACCACCCAGGCGTGCTGCTGCGGCACGACCTTGACCGAGCGCATCACGAAGATGCCCGCGACGACCAGCACGATCACGGCGACGATTTCCATGGCGTATCCCTTTTGATGGTTGAAGACGGCCTCAGCGGCCGACGAGGAACTGATTGCCTTGCAGCGCCCGGATGACGTAGTAGCCCGGGCCGGGCGGTGGCTCGGCGGGCGTGGCGCCTTGCCAGCGCACCGTCCAGGCCGTGCCGCGATAGTGCACCCGCGCGCTGCCGTCGGCGGCCCAGTGCGTCACATGCACCTGCTGGCCGATGTCGAGGTTGACGTCCGGGTTGTCTTGCGCGGACAGCGCCTTGGGCTGGCGCTGGCGGTAGAGCGTCCAGGCCACCACGGCGCCGCTGCCGACCACCGCCGCGCAGACTAGTTGCGCCGTCAGCCCCGCGCCCAGGTGCGCGCCGAGGGCACCGGCGGCCAGCCCGAGCGCGATCATCAGCAGATAGAAGGTGCCGCTGGCCAGTTCAGCCGCCACGGCCAGGGCGGTGGCGATCCACCACCAGGTGCTGGGACTCATGCGGGACTCTCCTTGGAAGGTCGTGCGTTCGGGCGGTGAATCAGTGTAGGACTCATGCCTGCCAATCCCCGCTGCGGCGCTGTTCGCGCTCGGCGCGCTCCTGGCTGAAGAGTTCTTCGAGCTGTTCGCTGCCCTGCTTGGCCAGCGCGATGAGTTGCTTGCGGTCGGCGCGGTGCGGCCAGGTGCGCTCCAGCAGCGCGAGGTTGAAGCGCTTGAAGCGGTGCGCCAGCTGCCAGGCGCGGTGCGGCTCGCAGCCCATCAGCTCCAGCACGCTGCGGCCGCTGGCCAGTGCCGACTCGAAGGTCTCGCGCTCGATCAGCGTCACGCCGCGCGCGCGCAGCGCGAAATGGTGCTGCACGTTGCGGGCGCGCACCACCAGTTGCGCCTGCGGGAAGTGCTGGCGTGCCAGGTCGACGATGGTCAGGCTCTGCTCGATGTCGTCCACCGCCACGACGATGACGCGCGCCTGCTCGGCGCCGGCCTTGCGCAGCAGGTCGAGCCGGGTGGCGTCGCCGTAGTAGGCGCGAAAGCCGAAGCGGCGCATGACCTCGACCTGATCGGGGTCGTGGTCGAGCAGCGTCGCCTTCAGGCCGTTGGCGTAGAGCAGCCGGCCGACGATCTGGCCGTAGCGGCCGTAGCCGCAGACGATGATCGGCGCCTCCTGTGGCTCGTTGAGGTGGTGCTCCGGCGGCGCGCTGGCGCTGGCGGCGTAGCGCGGCAGCAGCCAGCGCGTCACGGCCACCAGCAGCAGCGGCGTCACCAGCATCGACAGCGCCACGGCGGCGATCAGCACCGACGTGACTTCGGCGCTGAACACGCCCGCGCCCTCGGCCTGCTGGAACACCACGAAGGCGAATTCGCCGCCCTGGGCCAGCAGCAGGACCCAGACCGGGCGCTCGACCCTGGGCAGGTCCATGGCGCGGGCGATGCCGAACAGCACCAGCACCTTGAGCAGCAGAAAGCCCAGCAGCAGCGCCGCAACCAGGCCGGGATGGGCCCGCACGGCGGCAAAGTCGATGCTCATGCCCACGGCCATGAAGAACAGGCCGAGCAGCAGGCCCTTGAAGGGCTCGACGTCGGTTTCCAGCTCGCGCTTGTATTCACTCTCGGCCAGCAGCACGCCGCCCAGGAAGGCGCCGAGTGCCATCGACAGGCCGACCGCCTGCATCAGCGCGGCAATGCCGACCACCAGCCCGAGCGAGGCGGCGGTGAAGACCTCCGGCGTGCGGCTGGCCGCCACCCAGCGCAGGCCGTGGCGCAGCAGCAGGCGCCCGCCCAGCACGATGGCCAGCACCATGCCGAGGGCCTTGCCGGCCTCGATCCACGGGTTGCCCGCCGCCGCCCGGCCGCTGCCCAGCAGCGGCAGCAGCGCGAGGATGGGAATGGCCGCCACGTCCTGGAACAGCAGGATCGAGAAGCCGGCCTGGCCGCTGCGGGTGGGCAGCAGGTTGCGCTCACCCATGACCTGCAGCGCCACGGCGGTGGACGACAGCGCCAGCCCCAGCGCGCCCACCGCCGCCCAGCGCCACGGCGCGCCGGCCAGCATCCCCACGCCCGCCAGCGCGGCGGCGCAGGCCAGCACCTGCGCGCTGCCCCAGCCGAAGATCGGCCGGCGCAGGGCCCAGAGCCGGCGCGGCTCCAGCTCCAGCCCGACCAGGAACAGCATCAGCACCACGCCGAATTCGGCCACCTGCAGCGTGGTGTCGGGGTTGCTGATCAGCCCGAGCGCCTGCGGGCCGATGACGATGCCGGCCACCAGGTAGCCAATGATCGCGCCCAGCCCGAGCCATTGCGCCAGCGGCACGGCCACCACGGCGGCCAGAAAGAACACCAGGCTGTTGAGCAGCCAGGTCGAGTCGTGCGTCATGGTCGGTCCTGGGCGGAGAGGGGCTGCGGGCGGTCGGAGGGTGGGGTGACGCAGGCGATGCACTCGGGCAGGTCGTCCAGCTCGGGCCAGTCGGGATAGCTTTGCAGGCGGGCCTGGAAGACCTCGGCGTGCGCGGCCAGTTCCTGCGGGCTGACGGCCTGCGCGCCGTGCAGCAGCAGCGGCGGCAGGAAGCGCAGGCCGCACAGCGCGGCGGTCTGCTCGTAGGGCGGCAGGAAGGCGTCGAAGAAGTGGCGGTTGTAGCCGCTCGGGTGGTAGCTGGCCTCGGGCGCGCCAGTGGAGGCCACCAGCCACAGGTCCTTGCCCGCCAATGCCTGGCCGCCGCGGCCGTAGGCCCAGCCGAGGGTCAGCACCTCGTCGAGCCAGAGTTTCATCAGCGCCGGCATGGCGTACCACTGGATGGGGTGCAGCCAGACGATCAGGTCGGCGCGCGCGGCAGCGGCCTGCTCGGCGGCGACGTCGATGGCGTAGTCGGGGTAGAGCGCGTAGAGGTCGCGCAATTCGAGGCCCGGCACGTCGCGGCAGGCGGTCTGCAGGCGGCGGTTGACGCGCGAATGGCGCAGGTCGGGGTGGGCCAGCAGGACGAGGATTCGGGATGCGGTCATGGGTATGGCAGCGGTCGGGTCGGAAGGAGGCACGCCGCTAACATAGCTCAAGCCCGGAACGGGGTCCGGACGGGTTGGGCAGGCGGGCGATTCATGGCCCGCACGCGCCACCAGCTTCCACCAATGGGGGGAGATGACCGGGCCTTGGCTGGGGCTAGCATGATATTTTCACGGAAGTGGCCCTTTGCGCTCATGCGCGAGCCGCCTTCCCGGTCAGGAGGCCACCCCATGAAAGTGCTGTTGATTGACGATCACCCCCTGATCCTGTCCGCGATGCAGAGCGTGATCCGCCATCTGGACAACCATGTTCAGGTCGTGGGCGTCGAGACCGCCGACGAGGCGCGCAGCCTGCTGCGGCAGCGGGTGGATTTCGATCTGGTGCTGCTGGATCTGCAGCTGGGAGATGTCAGCGGCTTCGACGTGCTGCTGGAGTTTCGTGCCCACTATCCGGCGCTGCCGGTGGTGGTGGTGTCGGCGTCGGACCGCCCCAGCGACATGCTGCGCTGCATCGACAGCGGTGCCATGGGTTATGTGCCCAAGCGGTCGAGCACCGAGATGCTGTTCGAGGCGCTGCATCTGGTGATGTCCGGCGGCATCTACGTGCCGCCGGTGGGGTCGAGTTCCGGCGACGGTGATGTACCTGCGGCGGATCGCTTGAATTCACTCCCAGGGGCCTTTTGTGCCGGACTCGATCTCCAGCATCTCCATGACGGCCATGCTGGATCCGCTGGACGTGCCCGCTGCGGGCGCTCCTCGCAAAGGAACTGCCGCGTGCGGCCACGCCTGCGGTATCGGTGTCGGTCGAGGCGCTCGGGTTGACGCCGCGTCAGACCGAGGTGCTGCTGCTGCTGCTGCAGGGCGAGCCCAACAAGGAAATTGCGCGTCTGCTCGGGTTGTCGGTCGAGACCGTCAAGGATCATGTTGCGGCCGTGCTGCGCTGTCTGGGCGTCCATTCACGCACGCAGGTTGTGCTGGCCGTCAGCCAGATGCAGCAGAGTGGTGTGCCCCCGATGCGGACGCTGCGCGCATGAAGGGCCGCGACTGGAAGGGCGGTCATGGGTCGTGAGGTCGATCCGGACCTGGTCGCCAGCCATTACGCCCAGACGCCCGTCAGTCTGCTCGGCCATGGCGTGGGGGCCGCAGCGCTGCTGATGCTGTTCTGGGGCCATGGCGAGCTGCGCGTTCAGTTGCAGGCCTGGCTCACGCTGTTTGCCCTCGTGTGGGTCGGGCGGGCTGCGCTGGCTTGGCGCTATGCGCGTGCGCGGCCCATCGCATCCTGCCAGTGGCATGCCTGGCAGCGTCGCTTGACGCTGGTCACACTGGCGGGTGGGGCGGTCTGGGCGCTGGCGGCCACGCTTTTCTATGGTGCCGCGGACATGCTGCAACGCATCGCGCTGGTCATGATCCTTTATGGCTACTGTGCCGGTCTGTCCAGCACCAGTTATCGGGTATTTCTGGTCTACACGGGCATGACTTTCATACCGCTGATTGCCTGGGAAGCCTCCGAAGGCCTGTCGCACAGTCTGCCGCTGGCGGGGGTGTTTACATTGGCCTGGGTGACCACGGCGGTGATCGGACGCCATCACCGCACAGCGTTTTTGCAGGTGTTGGCCCTCAAGCGCCGGACCCAGCGCCTGGCCGAGCACCTGCGGCAGGAAAAAGCCGCCGCAGAGGCCGCCCGCAGCCGTGCTGAAGCCGCCACCCGCGCCAAGACCCAGTTCTTCCAGGCCGCCAGCCACGATCTGCGCCAGCCGCTGCATGCACTGGGCCTGTTCGCCGGGGCGCTGCAGCACCAGCCGCACGATGAGGCGTCGGCACGGCTGGTGCACAGCATTGCCGAGTCGGTCGATGCACTTGAAGGCCTGTTCACCGAACTGCTCGACCTGACGCGCATCGACAGTGGCGGGATCGATGTGCGACCTCAGTCGGTGTCACTGCAAGAGGTGTTTGGCCGTTTGCAACTGGACTTCGAGCCGCTGGCGTTCGACAAGGGCTTGGCGCTGCACTTTGTGGGCGGACGGCATTGGGTCCATGTCGATCCGGTGGTGCTGGAGCGCATCCTGCGCAACCTGCTGGCCAACGCCATCCGCTACACCGAAGACGGTGGCGTGTTGCTGAGCTGCCGGCCTCGCGCCGGACAACTGCTGTTGCAGGTCTGGGATACCGGCATCGGCATTCGGGCCGAGGCCTTGCCCTACATCTTCGATGAGTTCTATCAGGTCAGCGGCGCGCGGCGGCTGCAGTCGCACCACCGCAAGGGTCTGGGGCTGGGGTTGGCCATCGTCAAGCGGCTGACCGATCTGGTGCAGGTGCCGCTGCAGGTGCGTTCCGTGCCGGAGCAAGGTTCGGTCTTCTCGCTCACGCTGCCGATGGGGGTGCCGATGCAGCTGGGCACGCAGCCCGCACCGGCGCCGGCTGCATCAAGCCTGACGCTTGCAGGCCGCCATATCGTGGTGGTCGAAGACGACACCGTGGTGATGCAGGCGCTGCAGGCCCTGCTGGAGAGCTGGGGCGCGCGGGTGCGGGGTTTCATGTCGTATGCCGAAGCCGTGCAGTGGGCCGGCCTGCCTGCCGTGGCCGCGCCCGATCTGCTGATCGTCGACCACGGGCTGCCCGAGGGCCGCACGGGTCAGGAGGTGCTGGCTGTGTTGCGCGAGCGCTTCGGCCCCAGCCTGCCGACGGTGATGGTCACCGGCGACAAGCTGCTCAACCTGGAGCGGGAGGTGGCGGCGTTGGACTGCCATCTGCTCTACAAACCTGTCGCTCCCAACCGGCTGCGCGCGCTGGTGGCGTACAAGCTCTCGGGCCCAGGTGGCGGATGACGAGTGGCGCCCGCATACAATCACGACCCAAATTGAAGGTGACTCATGGGCATGCACGATCGCGAAGGCAAGATTTGGATGGACGGCCAGATGGTGGAGTGGCAAGACGCCAAGATCCACGTACTGAGCCACACGCTGCACTACGGCTGCGGCGCATTCGAGGGCGTGCGCGCCTACAAGACGGCGGACGGCACGGCGATCTTCCGCCTGCGCGAGCACACCGAGCGGCTCTTCAACAGCGCCAAGATCCTGCGCATGAAGATCCCGTTCACGCTGGAGCAGGTCATGCAGGCCCAGCTTGATGTGGTGCGAGAGAACAAGCTCGAGAGCGGCTACATCCGCCCGCTGACCTGGATCGGCTCCGAGAAGCTCGGCGTCAGCCCCAAGGGCAACACCATCCACCTGATGGTCGCGGCCTGGACCTGGGGCGCCTACCTCGGTGAAGAGGGCATGAAGCGTGGCATCCGCGTCAAGACCAGCAGCTTCACGCGCCACCACGTCAACATCACCATGATCCACGCCAAGGCGGTGAGCAACTACACCAACTCGATCCTGGCCAACATGGAAGCGACCGACGAGGGCTACGACGAGGCGCTGCTGCTCGACCCGCAGGGTTTTGCCTCCGAAGGCGCGGGCGAGAACCTGTTCATCGTGCGCAAGGGCGTGGTCTACACGCCGGACTCCAGCGCCGGCGCGCTCAACGGCATCACGCGCAACACCATCTTCAGCATCTGCAAGGACCTTGGCATCGAGATCAAGGAAAAGCCGATCACCCGCGACGAGATCTACATCGCCGACGAAGCGTTTTTCTCGGGCACGGCCGCTGAAGTGACGCCGATCCGCGAGCTCGACCGCATCGAGATCGGCAGCGGCTCGCGCGGCCCGATCACCGAGAAGATTCAAGCCGCGTTCTTCGACATCGTCAACGGCCGCAATCCCAAGTACGCCGAATGGCTGAGCAAGGTCTGAGGACAGCAGCATGAGTGACAACAAATCTGTCGTCGAAGTGCTGGCCAGCGACCTGCAAGGCCCGGGCGTGGTGTTCTGCCCCAACCCGAAGCAGGCGCTGTGGAGCAACCACCCACGCGTCTACATCGACGTGGCCACCACCGGCGAAGGCAAGTGCTCGTACTGCGGCACGGTCTACCGCCTCAAGGCTGGCGAGAAGGTACATGGCGCTCACTGAGCCATTGAACTGAGCCACCGGCTCTCCATGAAAAACGGCGTCCATTCGGACGCCGTTTTTCATTTGCCTTGCTCTTGACGGGGCACCCGCAGGCGCCCGATATGTCTTACATGCCGTAGAAGACGTACTCAGCCGAGTAAGGGACCTGCGTCTTCTGGCCCAGGTTGGCGAAGGCGCAAGCCGAGGCCGGTGCCACGCCGCCCTTGGTGTTGAGGCGCTGGATGTAGGTCACGCCCTGCATCGCGCCAACACCCATGGCCGGATCGGCCTTGACCAGTTGCAGCGGGATGTTGCCGGCCGGTGCCGGCGACACGGCCACTTGCTTGCCGGTGACCTTGGAGCCGTCGTTGGCCTGCCAGGTCGGGCCACCGTAGTAGGTACCGATCTTCTTGCCCGCGCCGTCGATCAGGTCGGCCACAGGGCCGGCGAAGACCCATTCGTACTGGCCGGCCATGTCCTTCTTGACGCGGCACTCATAGGTCAGCTCGCCCACGCCGGTGGCTTGCATGGTTTGGCGGTTGCCAGCGGGAACGCGGATGGCGGCAGCGACGGCGTCGTTGTCGAACTTCATCGTCGTCATGGCTGGCTGGCTGGCGCAGGCGCCAAGCAGAGCGGTGGCGGCAAGGGCGATCAGGCTGAGGCTTTTTTGCATGGAGTGCTCCGGGGTGTTGAGTGACAGGAAAGGTGACAGGAAAAGAGTGACTTGGGGTTCCAAGTCCAGCGAACTACCGCTGCATATCGACCTTTACGCAGGCCGCTTGAATCTGGATGCGCCCAAGCGCAAAAAAACCTCGAATCCGACCGATCAAAGCTCCAGCTTGCCCACCGAGACCACCGGACCCGTCGGTGCGCCGGTAGGCGAGCCCCCGTGGGCTCGATGCTGACGGCAAACGCTGCCGTGCCGCTCAGCAGCTGCGCACGCAGCACCGTGGTCGCCTTCTTGTTGGACACCAGACCCAGCGAGCGCGGATGGCCTGCCGGTGGCACCGCCCACAGCTCCAGCGCCCGGTCGGAGGCCAGCGTCACGCCTTCCAGCGGCTTGAGCACCAGGCTGCGGCCGTCGGCGCTGACGCTGGCGACAAAGCTGGCCGAGCCGCCCTGCGGCGACATCACCACCAGCACCGGCGGCTGAGGCGGCATGGGCAGGCTCAGGTAGACCGCCAACGCGACTGTGGCCAGGCTGGTCGCCCCGGCCCAGCCCTGCCACAGGCCCAGGCGCTGCCACCAGCGTGTGGCGGCCGCTGGCACTGCCTTGTTGAACAGGCGTCGCTCCAGCCCGGCCCACACTCTGGGTGACGGGGTGACCGCTGGCACCGACACCGCCAGCGGCAGCAGCCGGTCCTGCCAGCGGCCGACGGCAGAGCGCAGTTGCGGGTGGGCGGGCAGCAGGGCTTCGAAGCGGCGGCGCGCGGCGCCGTGCAGTGTGCCCAGCACGTATTCGGCGGCCAGGCGGTCGGCCAGCAGGGGGCGGCTGTAGTCCATGACTCAGACCTTGCCGAGGGCGGTGGACGCGCCAGGAGCCGTCACGCCGGCGCGGTCCAGGCAATCGCGCAGGCTCTGCAGGCCGCGCCGGACCCAGCTCTTGACGGTGCCGAGCGGCTGGCGCAGGTGGTCGGCCACCTCGGCGTGCGACAGGCCCTGGTAGAAGGCCAGCGCGATGCTCTGCTGCTGTTCGCCGGAGAGGCCGCCCATGCAGTGGTTGACGGCCAGCGCTTCCGAGGCCTGGCTCAGGAGTTCGTGGGGCGTCGGGGCGTCGGAAGGGTGGTCCTGCAGCATGTCGTGTTCATCGTCGTCATCGTCACCCGTACGGTGGGTGCTCACCAACTCGGGCTCGGTCTGGCGGCGGCGCAGGCTGTCGATGGCGCGGTTGCGGGCTACGCTGCTCAGCCACGTCATGGGCTGGGCGCGTTGTGCATCGAACGTGCCGGCGCTGCGCCAGACATTGACGTACACCTCTTGGAGTATGTCTTCGGCGAGTTCCCGGTTACGTTGTATACGCAGGATCACGCCCAGTAGATGCGCACTGCTGCGCTGGTAAAGCGCCGAGAAGGCGCTGCGGTCGCCGAGCGCAGTGCGCGAGAGCAACTCCCCCAACTCCAGGGCGCGCTCCCGGTTGCGTTGACTTGCGGTGTTGTCTGCGTTGTGGATGGACATGGCACACGGTCAGCTGCAGGAAGGCGCATTCTAGGGAGCACGCCCGAGTCACGGGCGCTACGTAGAATCCCGAGGCTGCCCACTGGGCGCGCCACCGCGCTGCCACCGCACCGTCAACCCCCGAGGCCCGAGCCCATGCCGACGCCACCCAAACCTTTGCAAGCCGCCCTGATGGCCACGCCCGACGACACCGAGGCGCAGTTCTACGAGGCGCTGCAGAGCGCCGACATTGAGCGCCTGATGTCGGTCTGGGCCGACGATGAGGACATCGCCTGCGTCCATCCGGGCGGCCCGCGTCTGGTCGGCTCCCACGCCATCCGCGCCGGTTTCGATGCGCTGTTCGCCAGCGGCAGCGTCGATGCGCGCTGCGCCCAGGTGCGCCGCATCACGCTCGGCAACACCGCCGTGCACCACGTGCTCGAGGAGGTGCGGGTGGCCACCGAGCAAGGCCCGCGCAGCGGCTATGTACTGACCACCAACATCTACCTGAAAACCCCGCTCGGCTGGCGCCTGCTGGTGCATCACGCCAGCCCGGGCACGCCGGCCGAGTTGCAGGAGTTCACCGAGGCTTCGGCCACCTTGCACTGACATGCGCGCTCATTCATCGTCTTCGGCGCTGGCCGATCTGCCGGTCGCGCCGCGCTGGCTGCCCGGCGGCCATGCCCAGACCATCTGGCCCGCGCTTTTCTCCCGCAGCCACATCGGCTCCGCGCCCCGCTGGCGGCGTGAGCGCTGGACCACGCCCGACGGCGACTTCATCGACGCCGACTGGCTGCAGCCTGACACCCCGCCCGAGCCGGCCGCCTTGCCCGCGTCACAGCCGCTGCTGGTGCTGTTCCACGGCCTGGAAGGCTCGTCGCGCAGCCACTACGCGCTGGCGTTCGCCGATTGGGCGCGCCGCCACGGCTGGGCGATGGTGGTGCCGCATTTCCGGGGCTGCTCAGGCAGCATCAACCTGGCGCCGCGCGCCTACCACTCGGGCGATCACACCGAGATCGGCTGGATGCTCGACCAGATCCGCCACCACCACACCGGCCCGCGCGTGGCGGTTGGCGTGTCGATGGGCGGCAACGCGCTGATGTGCTGGGCGCAGGAAGCGGGCGAATCCGCCCTGCAGACCGTCAGTGCCGTGGCGGCGCTGTGCTCGCCGCTGGACCTGGGCGCGGCGGGCCACGCCATCGGCCAGGGCCTGAACGGGCGCATCTACACGCCCATGTTCCTGCGCACCATGAAGCCCAAGGCGCTGACCAAGCTGGCGCAGTTTCCGGGCCTGTTCGACGCCCGGCGCCTGCAGGCCGCCCGCAACCTGCACGAGTTCGACGACGTGTTCACCGCACCGCTGCACGGCTACCGCAATGCCGACGACTACTGGCAGCGCGCCTCGGCCCTGCCGCGCCTGGCCAGCCTGCGCATTCCGGCGCTGCTGGTCAACCCGCGCAATGACCCGTTCGTGCCGGCGGCCAGTTTTGACGGCGTCACCGCGCTGGGGCCGAACGTCACCTGGTGGCGTCCTGCCGACGGCGGCCATGTCGGTTTCGCCACTGGCGGTTTTCCTGGCCACCTGCACGACCTGCCGCGCGCGGTGATGGGCTGGATGCAGCCGCGCATGAGCCTCTGAAGCCGGAGCAATCACCATGGATGACATCGTCAAGGCCGCGCTGCGCAAGTGGCCCCATGTGCCCGATTGCCGTGGCTGGCTCGCGCTCGACGCACGCGGCGACTGGTACATGCGCGACGACCGCGTCCAGGCGCTGGGCGCATTCCCCCACAGCAAAGGCAGTTGCATCCGCCACGACAAGCTGCGCGACTTCATCCAGCGCAACTACGAGGCCGATGCCAGCGGGTGCTGGTACTTCCAGAACGGCCCGCAGCGCGTCTATGTCGAGCTGGAAACCGCGCCGCTGATCCTGGGCGTGCAGCGCATTGCCCAAGGCTGGCAGGTGCGCACGCACTGCGACAGCGTCGTCGCAGCGGTGCGGGATGTGCTGGTCGATGAGGCCGGGCGCCTCTACCTCCACACTGAACAGGGCCTGGGCCTGATGCGCTCGGCCGACATGGACACTGCCGCTGACGCCGTGCTGGCGGGTCTCTGGACGCCGCAAGAAGTGCTCAGCACCGATTTGCCCGCCCGTTTCAGCTTCTGCCTGAGCCCACACGCTGCGCTGGGGCTCTGATTCATCAGACTCGGCCTGAAATGAAAAAAGCCGGCACTGGGCCGGCTTCCTGTTTCGGGCGAGGCGGCTGCTGAAGCCGACCCGCACCTTCGCAAGATTCTTACTTGGACGCTGCTGCGTCTGCCGCTGCAGGCGCCTTGGGTTCTTCGAACTTGCCGCCGGCGTTGTTGGCCATGTAGACCACTGCGCGTGCAATCTCGACGTCGTTGAAGTCCCCACCACCTTGAGCACCCATGGCGCCCTTGCCCTTGAGTGCCGAGTTCACGAGAGCCTCATAGCCGGTCGCAAGGCGAGCCGTCCAGGCGCCAGCTTCGCCAAACTTGGGTGCGCCCGCCAGACCAGCGGTATGGCACGCAGTGCATTGAGCCTTGAAGACTTCTTCGCCGCTCTTGAGCGGGCCACCTTCAAGCTTGATCGCCACCATGCCCACGGGCTGGATGCGAGCGGCCGTGGCTTCGGCGCTCATGCCGTCGCCGCCAGCACCTGTCTTGGTGTCCGAGCCAACGTTCTTGACCAGCAGTACGATCAGGAAGATCGGCACGATGAACGCAAAGACCACCGCAGCGATCAGTTGCTTGGAGGTCTTGATCGGGCCCTCATGGCCTTCTTCGTGGGCGTGTTCGGTATGTTGAGCGTCGCTCATGGGTTCCTCTGACTTAGAAAACGCGGCGTGCGCCTGGCGAAAAACCTGCAGATTATAGAGGCCCGCATGCTGTCGGCGGGCTTGCAAGGCCGCAGATCGCGGCGTGGCTGCTACACTTCGGCGCTTAGCGTCTGTAGCTCAGTGGATAGAGTATTGGCCTCCGAAGCCAAGGGTCGCTGGTTCGATCCCAGCCAGACGCACCACATCAGAAGCCGGAATGCTGTAAAGCATTCCGGCTTTTTCTTTGCTCAGATGCCGGAGTCTTGATGGACTGGAACCAGCAAATCGCCAACAGTGCCCTCTGGCTGGCGCAGGCTTATGTGATCACGCTGATCTCGTTTGCGGCGGTCATGACGGTGCTGGCGCGCACCACGGTCTGGGGTCGGCAGTTCTGGGCGCTCAGCGGCGACTACTTCAGCCCCCGGCGCAGCTGGCGGCCGTTGCTGGGTGTGGCGCTGATCCTGTTCTTCGTGCTGCTCGGCGTGCGCATGAACGTGCTGTTTTCCAACTGGTACAACGGTTTCTACAACAGCCTGCAGGCGCTGGACGCCAAGGCGTTCTGGTTCCACATGAGCCTGTTTGGCCTGCTGGCGGCGCTGCACGTGGTGCGCGCGCTGCTCAACGCCTACATCCGCTCGGCCTTCACGATTCATTGGCGGCTGTGGTTCAACGACCGGCTGGTATCGAGCTGGCTCAATGGCCGAGCCTATTACCTCGGCCGCTTCGCCCAGCCGCAGGTCGACAATCCTGAGCAGCGCATCCAGCAGGACGCCACCAGCCTGGTGGCCGACACGCTCGGCCTGTCGATGGGCCTGGTCGGCGCAGTGGTGTCGATGTATGAGTTCACCGGCATCCTCTGGGGCCTGTCTGCGCCCATGCCGGTGATGGGCGTGGAGGTGCCGCGGGCCATGGTGTTCCTCGTCTACTTCTACGTGCTGACCGCCACCGTGTTTGCGGTCTGGATCGGCCGGCCGCTGATCGCGTTGAACTTCATGAACGAGAAGCTCAGCGCCACCTACCGCTACCTGCTGATGCGGTTGCGCGAGTACGGCGAGAGCATCGCGCTTTACCGGGGCGAAACGGTCGAGCAGAAGAGCCTGCTGACGGGCTTCAACGCCGTGATCGCCAACGCCTGGGCGACGCTGTTCCGGTCGCTCAAGTTCGATGGCTACAACCTCGGCGTCAGCCAGCTGGCGGTGGTGTTCCCCTTCCTGATCCAGGCGCCACGGCTGTTTGCCGGCCAGATCAAGCTCGGCGACGTCATGCAGACCGGTGAGGCCTTCGGCCAGGTGCAGGAATCGCTGTCGTTTTTCCGGAGCTCCTACGACTCGTTTGCCGGCTACCGTGCCGTGCTGGACCGTCTGCACGGCTTTGCGCGCAACGTCGAGGGTGCGCGCGACCTGCACCTGCCGCAGCTGCAGACCCAGCCCGACGCGCTGCGCCTGCAGGACCTGACCGTGCTGCGCCCCGACGGCCGCGCCCTCACGCTTGGCGTCAACCTGCAGCTCGCCCCCGGCCAGGCGCTGCTGATCCGCGGCCCGTCCGGCGCTGGCAAGACCACGCTGCTGCGCACCTTGGCCGGCCTGTGGCCGTACTCCAGCGGCTCGGCCAGCCGCCCGGCTGACGCGCAGTGCCTGTTCCTGTCGCAAAAACCCTATCTGCCGCTGGGCAGCCTGCGCGCCGCGCTGGCCTATCCGGGCGCCACGGTCGATGACGCCAGCGCTGCCCGCATCCTCGACCAGGTCCAGCTTGGCCAGCTTGCCGGCCAGCTCGACGACGAGCGCGACTGGTCCCAGCAACTCTCGCCCGGTGAACAGCAGCGCCTGTCCTTCGGCCGCGTGCTGGCCAACCGCCCGGCACTGGTCTTCCTCGATGAAGCCACCTCCGCCACCGACAGCGGTCTGGAACACAGCCTCTACCAACTCCTGCGCCGCGAACTGCCCGATGCCATGCTGGTCAGCGTCGGCCACCGCGAAACCCTGGCCGCCTTCCACGACCAGGCGCTGACGCTGGATCGGGAGGGCGGGTGGAGCGTGCAGCGCCTCGGCGCTCAGCCGGGCTGATGGGCCTCGCCGGTCTTGAACGGATTGCGCTCCCGCAACTCGTCCACGTAAGCCGCAATCCCGTGCCCTTCCTGCGCCAGGAAGCGCGCCACGGCATCCTCGAAGCCGGGGTGGCTCAATTTGTGGGCTGACCAGGTCTGCACCGGCAACAGGCCGCGCGCCATCTTGTGTTCGCCCTGCGCGCCGCCCTCGAAGCGCTGCCAGCCCTGGGCGATGCACCACTGCAGCGGCTGGTAGTAGCAGGCCTCGAAGTGCAGGCAGTGGATGGGCTCGGTCGCGCCCCAGTAGCGGCCGTAGGCGACGCGGCGTTCGGGGTCGAGTGCGATCAGCGAGGCGGCGACTGCCACGCCTTCGCGCTCTGCGATGAACAGCAGCCAGTGCTCGGGCATGTCGCGGGCCTGGGCGGCGAAGAAATCGCGCGTCAGGTAGGGCTTGTTGCGGTGGGCGAGGTAGGTGAGGGTGTAGCAGCGGTAGAAGAAATCCCAGTCGGCGTCGGTGATTTCGGTGCCGCGCAGCACCTTGAAGGTGACGCCGGCCTCGGCGACGTAGCGGCGCTCCTGGGCGATCTTCTTGCGCTTGTCGCGCTGCAGGCTGCTCAGGAATTCGGGGAAATCGGCGTAAGGCTGCGGCACGTTGTCGACGACGCGGTTATGCCAGTGGAATTGCACCGTGCTGCGCAGCAACCAGCCGGCGTCCAGGGCGCTCTGGCGGTCGGCCTCGGCCATGAACAGCAGGTGGGCGGACGAGACTTTCTGCGTGTGCATCAGCTGCTCGATGGCCTGCAGCAGCAGCGCCCGGCCGGCGTCGCTGCGCGCCAGCAGGCGCGAGCCTGGCACCGGCGTAAAGGGCACGGCACCGAGCAGCTTGGGGTAGTAGGCGAGGCCGTGGCGCTGGTAGGCGTCGGCCCAGGCCCAGTCGAAGACGTATTCGCCGTAGGAGTGCTGCTTGAAATAAAGCACGCAGCCGGCCTCGTAGCCTGAGCCTTCCGGCGCTTCGAGCGTCAGCCACAGCGGCTGCCAGCCGGTCTCGGGCGTGGCGCTGCCGCTGTCGGTCATGGCGGCCAGATAGGCGTGGCGCAGAAAGGGGGTGGGCTCGGGCGAGGCGGCCAGCAGCGCGTCCCAGGCGGCGGCGTTCACGTCGGCGGCGGCTTCGTGCAACTGGACTTGCCATTGGACTTGCCATGAAGGGCCGGATTTGTCGGCGCCATGGGGCTGCTCGCTACTATCCGCATTTCGTGCCGGCGCCGTGCCGGAAATGTCTTCGTCTTGCCTGGCCTGGTTCATGTCCTCTTCGACCCTGGAGTCGCCTGTTTTGTCTTCTGCCACCTGCGACATCGCCCTGCTGCAGATCAATCCCACCGTGGGTGATCTGGCCGGCAACACCGCCCGAATCGTGCAGGCTGCCCGCACGGCGCAAGCCCAAGGTGCGCTGCTGGCGCTGGCGCCGGAGCTGGCGCTGACCGGCTATCCGCCCGAAGACCTGCTGCTGCGCCCGGCGTTCCTGGCCGCTTGCGAGGTGGCGCTGGCCGACTGCGCCGCGCAACTGGCCGATCTGGGCGGTTTCACGCTGGTGCTCGGTCACCCGCGTGCGCTGCCCGATGCCGGCGGCGATGTTCGCACGCGCTCGCATCGCCTGCAGGGCTGCCTGAATGTGGCCTCGGTGCTGCGGGGGGGGCAGGTCATCGCGACCTACGCCAAGCGCGAATTGCCCAACTACCAGGTGTTCGACGAGCGGCGCTACTTCGTCAGCGGCCGCGATGTCGGCCTCGGCCCGGTGGTGTTCGAGGCCGGTGGCGTGCGCTTCGGCATCAACATCTGTGAAGACGCCTGGTTCGAGGAGCCCGGCCAGGCCGCACGGGACGCCGGCGCCGAAGTGCTGCTGGTGCTCAACGCCTCGCCGTTCCACCTCGGCAAGCAGGGTGAGCGCGAGGCCCGCATGGCCGAGCGCGCCCGCGCGCTGGGGCTGCCGCTGGTCTACGCCCATCTGGTGGGCGGGCAGGACGAGGTGGTGTTCGACGGCGCCTCGTTCGCGCTGCAGGCCGATGGCGCCGTGGCCGCCCGCGCGCCGATGTGGGCCGAGCACGTTGCGCTGGTCCACGTGTCGGCGCAGCAGCCGACGCAACGGCAACTGCACGGCGACATTGCCCCGCTGCCGTCGCTGGAAGAGCAGGCCTGGGGCGCGCTGACCACCGGCGTGCGCGACTACCTGGACAAGAACGGTTTTCCGGGCGCGATCATCGGCCTGTCGGGCGGCGTCGATTCGGCGCTGGTGCTGGCGATCGCGGTGGACGCGATCGGCGCCGACCGCGTGCGCTGCGTCATGATGCCCAGCCCGTACACGGCCGAGATCAGCTGGATCGACGCCCGCGACATGGCCACCCGCCTGGGCGTGCGCTACGACGAGCACAGCATCGTGCCGATGTTCGACGCCTTCCGCGCCACGCTGGCCGGTGAATTCGCCGGCCGGGCCGAGGACGCGACCGAAGAAAACATCCAGGCCCGCATTCGCGGCACGCTGCTGATGGCGCTGTCCAACAAGTTCGGCTCCATCGTGCTGACCACCGGCAACAAGAGCGAGATGGCCACCGGCTACTGCACGCTCTATGGCGACATGGCCGGCGGCTTTGCAGTCATCAAGGACGTGGCCAAGACGCTGGTCTACCGGCTGTGCAACTGGCGCAACGAGCAGGGCCGCATGTGCGGCGAGGGCGAGATCATTCCCGAGCGCATCATCATCCGCCCGCCCTCGGCCGAGTTGCGCCCGGACCAGACCGACCAGGACAGCCTGCCGCCCTACGACGTGCTCGACGCCATCCTGGCGCGCTATATGGAAGAGGACCAGAGCCTGGAGGAAATCCTGGCTGCGGGCTTCGAGCGCGCCGACGTGGAGCGCGTCACGCGCCTGATCAAGATCAACGAGTACAAGCGCAGGCAGGCGCCGGTGGGCATCCGCATCACGCACCGCGCGTTCGGGCGGGATTGGCGCTACCCAATTACGTCCAAATTCCGTGCCTGATCGGGTCTTTACAGGGGCGGCGCATGATGCACGCTAATGTCTCGCCTGTTTTTTCTTGAAGAGCCTGTCCCATGCCATTCCGTCTTGATCTGTCTCATGCCGCTGCCGTCTCAGTGGCCCTGCTGTTGGCAGGCTGCGCTCATCAGACGGGCAGCGTCAGTCAGGTGGCGTCTGCCAAGCCGGCAGCCGTGGCCGCTGCCGCCGCAGCGGCTCCGCGCCCCGGCCAGCCGCCTGCGTTCGACAGCGTCATCAAGGAGGCCCGCAAGATCAGCGGCCCGCTCACGGTCTGGCAGAAGGACGACAAGTTCTGGCTCGAACTGGCCGAGAGCGATTTCGGCGTGCCGCTGTTCTTCGCGCCCAAGCTGGTGTCGGGCATCGGCGAGAGTCGGCTCTTCGGCGGCCTGCCCGGCGGCACGTTCGGGCTGTTCAGCAGTGAGCAGCTGGTGGAGTTCCGCCGCGTGCACAACCAGGTGCAGCTGATCGCGCGCAACACCGAATTCAGCGCCCGCGCCAACACGCCCGAGGCGCGTTCGGTGCGCGCCGCCTACTCGCCCAGCCTGCTGGCCAGCACGCCGGTGGCGAGCCTGCCGCACCCGGAGCGCAAGTCGGTGCTGATCGAGGTCAACCCGCTGCTGCTGAGCGATCTGCCCGGCATCGGCGCGCAACTGCAGCGCAGCTACCGCCAGGGCTACGGCTTCGACGCGCGCAACTCGGCCATCCTGAGCGCGCGTGGCCGGGCTGACGAGCTGGTCTTCCAGGTGCAGAGCCATTACGCCACCAGCTCGGTCTCGCTGCCGCAAGGCCCGTCGCTGCCTGGCCAGCCCGCGCCCAGCCTGCCCAACACGCTGCCCGATGTGCGCAGCATGTTCTTCACGCTGCAATATTCCATCACCCGCCTGCCGGCCGAGCCGATGCGCGCCCGCGCGGCCGATGCGCGCCTGGGCCACTTCGTCGTCACGCACAGCGACTTCAGCGACGACCTGGCACGCAACCCGCGCCAGCGCTTCATCTACCGCTGGCGGCTGGAGAAGAAAGATCCGGCGGCCGAGCTGTCCGAGCCGGTCAAGCCCGTCACCTACTGGATCGACCGCAGCGTGCCGCTCAAGTACCGCGCGTCCATCACGGCGGGCATCCTGGAGTGGAACAAGGCTTTCGAGCGCATCGGCTTCAAGGACGCCATCACCGTCAAGGTGCAGCCCGACGACGCCGAGTTCGACACGCTCGACACCCAGTACGCCTCGGTGCGCTGGATGACCAACGCCGGCACCAGCTTCGGCGCCATCGGCCCGACCCAGGTCGACCCGCGCAGCGGCGAGATCCTGGACGCCGACCTCGCCATCGAGAGCCTCAGCTCGCGCGGCCTGCGCACGCTGCGCGGCCAGATCCTCAACACCAGCGGCAGCCACGGCCACAATGCCTCGGCGGCGCAGTCCGCCCAGGCCGGCTGGGCCGAGCTGCTGCAGGCGCGCGACCTGCAGCGCGAGCAGGGTACCGCCCACGCCACCGATCACGCCAGCCATCAGCATGACGCGGACTGCAGCTACGGCGACTTCGCCGCCGAGCAGCTCAGCTACGCCGTCGACCTGCTTGAAGCACGCGGTGAACTCGATGCGGGCAGCCCCGAGGTCGAAGCCTTCGTGCAGGACTACATCAAGGACGTGACCATGCACGAGGTCGGCCACACCCTCGGCCTGCGGCACAACTTCCGCGCCTCGCGGGTCTATACCGAGCAGCAGCTGGCCGACCCGGAGTTCGGCCGCGCCAATGCGCTGAGCGGCTCGGTGATGGAGTACGCGCCGGTCAACCTCGGCCTGCCCGGCGAGCCAACGCCTCAGCCCTTCCAGGGCACGCTCGGGCCGTACGACTACTGGGCGATCGAATACGCCTACAAGCCCATCGCCCCGGCGCTGGAGGCGGCCGAGTTGAAGCGCATCGCCTCGCGCAGCGGCGAGCGCGAGCTGGCGTTTGCGACCGACGAGGACAACTTCCTCGGCATCGACCCCGAGGCGCTGCAGTTCGACCTGGGCGACGACCCGGTCGCCCACGCCCGCAAGCGCATCGACATTGCCCGCGACCTGCTGCAGCGCCTGGAAACGCGCAGCCTGCAGGACGGCGACAGCTACGCCACCCTGCGCCGTGGCGTGGCCTACGCGCTGCGCGACGTGGGCCGCGCCACCGGCCTGCTGGTGCGCCAGATCGGCGGCGTGCGCACGCTGCGCGACCAGCCCGGCACCGGGCGCGACCCGATCCAGCCGGTGCCGGCGGCCGAGCAGCGCGCCGCGCTCGACCTGCTCGCCTCGGGCGTGTTCTCGGCGCAGGGGCTGGGTGTCACGCCGGCGCTGCAACGCCGGCTGGCGCCCGATTACCTTGACCGCAACGATGCGCTCGCCAGCGGTGAATTCCAGGTCGCGACCGATTTTTCGCCCCAGCAGATGCTGTCCGACCTGCAGCGCGCGTTGCTCGGCCAGCTGATGAGCGACGGCGTGGCGCAGCGCCTGCTCGACAGCCAGGCCAAGGTCAGCGCCCCTGACCAGAGCCTGCGCCTGGGCGAGTTGCACCGCCGCCTGGTGCAGGACGTCTGGAGCGAGCTGGACGCGCGCACCGACGTCGACATCGCGCCGCTGCGGCGCGAACTGCAGCGCGAATACGTGCAGCGCCTGAGCGGCCAACTGCTGCGCCCGGCCAGCCTGGGCCGGGTCGACGCACGCAGCCTGCTGCGCCAGCAGGCGCAGGACCTGCTCACCCGGCTGCAAACCGCCCAGCGCCGCCGGGGGCTGTCCGAGGAAGCCCGCGCCCACGTGGTGGACGCCGCGCAAATCCTGACTGAATCGCTCACCGCCAAGGTCGTGCGGCCGGGCGCCTGAGCCGCAGTCGCAGGTTTTGCGTTTATTGCATTGCTGCCGGTTCGAGCGGCTTTTGAGCCACTTTTGACCGGGGTCGAGCGCCTGCATTAGGGGGATGGCCGGGGGCGGGACAGAGGTTCAGAATCAATGTCATGAACTCGTCGCAGAACTCAACCTTGTCCTTCAGCCCCTCGCGCCCGCTGCGGTGGGGATTCGCGGCGCTGATTGCCGCCACGCTGGTGCTGTCGGCCGTGCAGCTCTACAGCCTGCAGGCGCATCGCCTGCAGCTGGAGCCGCAGTTCTGGCTGGCTGCCGGCCTGATGGCTTGTGCTTTCTCACTGGCCTGCCTGGCGGTCTGGGGCGTATCGCACCCGCGTGCGCAGCCCCGTACCGAATCGGCTGAAGACGAGGCGATGAACTCGATGTTCGACCCGCGCGACCACGAGGCCGCCAGCCTGAACAACCCGCTGACCCGTTCATTGAGCCATCCCTTGGGCGGCTCCTCATCAAGCAGCCCGCTGATGTCGGTGCTGGCGCAGGAGCCCCCCGCCGCACCGGCCGTCGCTGCCGTGCCGGTTCCGGCCCCAACCCAGGTCGATTTTGACCTGAGCGCTGCCGCCTCTGCGCTGGCCGCCGACCCGAGTCGCACGCTGGTGCACAGCAAGGTGGTGTTCCATGCGGCGGAAGCCGCGCAGCGCGGCGGCGAGGTGGTGTCCAGGGTGGTCTCCAACATGGAGGACATCGCCAGCTCCAGCCGCAAGATCAACGAGATTCTGTCCACCATCGACAGTATTGCCATGCAGACCAACATCCTGGCGTTGAATGCGGCGGTGCAGTCGGCCCGGGCGCGCCAGGAAGGGCGCGGCTCCGACGACGTGGCCGGCGAAGTGCGCACGCTGGCGCAGCGCGCAGCGAGTGCTGCCAAGGAAATCAAGACGCTGATCCACGCCTCGGTCGAGAAAGTCGAGTCCGGTGACCGCCTGATGCGCGATGCCAGCGCCACCATGGATGCCATGGTGTCGTCGGTGCAGAGCGTGACCGAACTGGTCGGGCAGATTTCCGGTGCCGATGGCGCCAATGGCCTGGCGCTGGCGCAGGTCGACGTGTCGGTACAGCGCCTGGACCACCTGACCCAGCAGCACCTGGGGCTGGTCGAGCAGAGCACCACGGCGGCCGAATCGCTGCGCATGCAGGCCGAGCGGCTGCAGAAGGTGGTGGGCGCCTTCCGCCTGCTGCAGCAGACCCAGGAAGCGGCCTGGGAGGCTCACACCGTGATCCACAGCGTGCGCGCCAGCGCCCGCGCCGACACGCGCCCCGGCAGCCTCGACAAGCACGGCCCGCCCAGCGGCTGGACCAATTTCTAGATCGGCCGGGTGCGCGTTTCCAGCCAGTCGCGCGCTGCGCTGCTGGCGGTGCCGCCCAGATGCGGGCTCAGGCGCCGCAAGACCTCGGCGTGATACGCGTTGAGCCAGGCGCGCTCATCGTCGCGCAGCAGGCTCAGGTCGATGCAGCGGGTGTCGATCGGGCACAGCGTCAGCGTCTCGAACTGCAGGAAGTCGCCGAACTCGTCGGTCACGTCCGACGGCACGTTCAGCACCAGGTTCTCGATCCGCACGCCCCAGCGGCCAGGCCGGTACAGGCCGGGTTCGATCGAGGTGATCATGCCCGGCTGCATCGCCATGTCGGCGTTCGGGATGGTGGGCGAGATGCTCTGCGGCCCCTCGTGCACGTTCAGGAAATAGCCCACGCCGTGGCCGGTGCCGTGGCCGTAGTTCAGGCCGGCCTCCCACAGCGGTGCGCGGGCGATGGCGTCGAGCATCGGTGACAGCGTGCCCTGCGGATAGCGTGTGCGGCTCAGCGCGATCGTGCCCTTGAGCACGCGGGTGTAGTCGGCCTTCTGCTGCGCCGTGGGCGTGCCGATCGGCCAGACCCGCGTGATGTCGGTGGTGCCGCCCAGGTACTGCGCACCGGAGTCGATCAGCAGCAGGCCTTGCGCCACCAGTCCGGTAGCAGTCGATATTTGCGCGTGCGATTCGGGCGTGGCGCGGTAGTGCGGCATGGCGCCGTTGGCGTTGAAGCCGGCGATGGTCGGGAAGCTCAAGCTGACGAAATCGGCCTGCTTCTCGCGCTCGGCCGTCAGCCACTCGTCCACTGTCAGCTCGCTGATCTGCTCATGGCCCAGCGCGGCCTCGAAGCGGGCGTAGAACGCGCACATCGCCGCGCCATCGCGCTCCATCGCTTCACGCACGAAGGCAGCCTCGGCGGCGGTCTTGCGGCTCTTGGCCAGCGTGCTCGGGTTGATGGCTTCCACCACCTTCACCGCCGCCGGTACCGCCTGGCGCAGGCCGAGCGTGATGCGCTTGGGGTCGACCAGCAGCACGGCGCTGGCGGGCAAGGCGGCCAGCGCGGCGCGGGCGGCTTCATAGGGCGCGACCGCGACGCCGTCCTCGGCCAGCCGCGTCTGCAAATCAGCGTCGATCTTGCTGGCGCCGACAAACAGCGTCGCGCCTTGCACGTCGATCAGCAGGTGCGCCAGAAACACCGGGTTGTAGTCGACGTCCGCGCCGCGCAGGTTGGTGATCCAGGCGATGTCGTCCACCGTCGACACCAGGTGGTGGCTGGCACCGGCGCGGGCCATGGCGGCGCGCACGGCGGTCAGCTTGTCGGCGCGCGGCGTGGGCGCCTGCGGTGCCACGTGCTCATAGACCGGTGCGGCGGGCAGGGCAGGGCGGTCGGGCCAGGCGGCACCGATCAGGTCGATGTCCGTGCGCAGTTTCAGGCCGCTCGCGCTCAGGCCTTCGTCCAGCGCCTTGGCAGACGCCAGGCCCAGCACCGCGCCATCCACCGCCACCGTGTCGCCCGCCTTCAGCTGCGCGGCCAGCCACTCGATGTGCGCGGGCGCCACCGCACTGGCGATCTTCACCAGTTCGACACCGCTGCCGGCCAGCTCGGCCTCGGCCTGGGTCCAGTAGCGGCTGTCGGCAAACACCGCCGCCCGCGTCAGCCCGACCACCAGCGTGCCCATCGAGCCGGTGAAGCCCGAAAACCGCACCCGGCCCTGCCAGTGCTCGGGCAGGTATTCCGACAAGTGCGGATCGCTGGAGGGCACCAGCACGGCGGCAATCTGCTGCTGCGCCATGGCCTGGCGCAGCGCGGCCAAGTGCGTCGGAACGGCGGTGTTGGAGGGCATGCAGGTATCCGTGATGAGTTCAATTTCAATGAAAACCAGAGTAACTCAAGCGAGTTTTGAGCCGTTCATGCATCGGCATTGAGCCCATGGTTTTATGGCTGAAAGATTGTCCTCAAGTTATGAGGTGGCGTGCCGATGAAAAAAACATGACGTCACCGAAATATCGATTTGCACGTCACTGAAGCAGAAAGGTACTGCTTCATAAGCACGTTGTTCAGTCGCCTGTTTCAGGGATCGAAAACGCGACCGCATCTGAAAATTTCCGACGTTGTATCAGACAAAAACAGACGTTACCCATCGCTTGGAAAGTTCCTTCATGACACGTGCCGCTGCCTTGCCCCTTGCTCTCTTACTGGGAGCGTCCCCCATGTTGTCGGCGTGGGCTCAGCAGCAGCCTGATGCGGGCAGTTTGTCGAGGGAGGTCGAGCGCCGTGCCCCTGTCCTGCCTGTGCCCAGCGCGCCGTTGCTGATCGAGCCGGCCGTGACTGCGCCGGCCGTGCCCAAGGTCGTGGTGCGGGTCAACGAGTTCGTCCTGACCGGTGTGACCCTGATGGCCGAGAGCGATTTGCAGGCTGTCCTGCTGCCGTTCAAGGGCAGGGATCTGTCGTTCACGGAGCTTCAAAAGGCGGCGGATGCCGTCGCGCAGGCCTACCGCCGACAAGGTTATCTGGTGCGGGCGGGGCTGCCGGAGCAGGATCTGTCGTCCGGCCGCCTGATGATCGCCGTCGTGGAGGGTCGACTCAGCGAGTTGCGTGTCGACGCGGGCGGGGCGACGCTTCGCCTGCGCGAAGACACCGTTCGCCGCTTTCTGCTGTCGCGTCAGAAGCTGGGCGATGCGATCCGGGCGGATGACCTGCAGCGCGGCATCAGCCTGCTCAACGACCAGCCGGGCATCAAGGCCGACTTGCTGCTGGAGCCGGGGCGCCGCGAGGGCGAATCGCTCGCTGTCGTGCGTGTGCGGGATGAGCCGCTGCTGAGCGGCACCGTTCAGATGGACAACACTGGTGTGCTCACCACAGGCAGCCAGCGCGCGCAGGCGTTCCTCAACCTCGACGATCCGCTCGGCATGGGCGACCAGTTGGGTCTGGGTGTGCTCAAGACCTCCCATTCAGACTACGGCCGCCTGGCGTACAGCCTGCCCGTGGGCGGGCAGGGCTTGCGCGTGGGGGTGTCGATCTCGCGGTTGAACTACGACTACACGGCCAGTGGCTCGCAGTTTGCCGGCACCGCCGACATCACCTCGCTGACGATGGGCTATCCGCTGCTGCGAGGCGTGGAGACCAACATCAACGTTGTCGCCTCGGTGGACGACAAGCACTTCCAGAACACGATCGCCAGCGTGGAGATCAACAACAAGCAGGCCCGGGTCGCGACGCTTGGCCTCAGCGCGGATCGCAATGATGCCCTGGGTGGCGGTGGGGTATTGCTTGGCGGACTCCACTGGAGCCGGGGCGACTTGAATCTGGAGCGTAATTCCTCGGACTTCGGTGCCGACCAGACGGGAGCGCAGCGCCAGGGCAGCTTCGACAAGTTTCAGTTCAATCTGGCACGCCTGCAGCAGATCAGCGTCCGTCACACGGCCTGGCTGGCCGTGAGTGGCCAGGCCGCAGGCAAGAATCTGGATTCGTCGGAAAAATTCAGTCTGGGCGGTGTCTCGGGTGTGCGCGCCTACCCCTCGGGGGAGGCCAGCGGTGACGATGGCTGGCTGATGACTGCCGAATGGCGCTACCAGCTCAATCCCGCCGTGCAACTCAGCGGTTTCTATGACCGCGGTGGCATCAAGCGCGATCACACGCGCTATGCCGGAACCCTAGACCCCAATTCCGTCGTCCTCAGCGGCGCAGGTGTGGGCGTGAAGTCGTTGCTCGGCTACGGCGTCTCGATCAGTGCGAGTGCAGCCTGGCGCATCGGTGACAACCCCTTGCGCGACGCCGCCGGGAAGGACAGCGATGGAAGCCATCGCAGCCCGCGCGTTTGGCTGTCCGTCAGCAAGACCCTTTGACGATGGCTGACACGACGTCCGGCACGCCGCCGGAGTTGTGTCGCCGCGCCCGTATTCCCCTTCCGGCACCTGCTGGACATCGTGTGTGGAGCAAAAAATGAACAACGGCCCTGGATCCCTGAATCGCATCTATCGTCTTGTGTGGAATGAGGCCTGTGGCGGCTTTGTCGCCGTCGCGGAAAACGCCAATGCACGCGGCAAGCGGGCGTCGGCCCGAACGGCCGGCGCGCTGATCTCCAGCGCCCTGCTGGTGGGGGCTGCCATGGCGGCAGGTCCGCAGGCGCCGCCCGTGAATGCGTTGCCGGTCGGCGGCCAGGTGGCAGCGGGTCAGGTGCAGATCGACCAGAGCGGCAACCGCATGAACATCAGCCAGGCCAGCGCCCGGGCCGTTCTGAACTGGGACAGCTTCAATATCGGGGCTTCGGCGCAGGTGCGTTTCCAGCAACCGAACGCCAGCGCCGTTGCGCTCAACCGGGTGACGTCGGCGGATCCGACGGCGATTTTCGGCCAGCTCTCCGCCAATGGCCAGGTGATGCTGATCAACCCGAACGGCATCGCCTTCGGTGCCAGTGCGCGGGTGGATGCAGCAGGGATCGCCGCCAGTACGCTGAAACTCAGCGATGCCGACTTCCTGGCCGGTCGCTACCGCTTCACCCGCGACGGCAGCACCGCCAGCGTGGTCAACCAGGGCGAGATTCGCGCGGCCGATGGTGGCTATGTGGCACTGCTGGCGCCTGAAGTGCGCAACGAAGGTGTCTTGCAGGCCCGTCTGGGCACGGTGGCGCTGGCTGCGGGTGATGCAGTCACGTTCGACCTGTCGGGCAACAGCCTGCTGGGCGTGCGGGTTGACCCTGCCAGCGTGGCGACGCTGGTGGAAAACCGCCAGCTGATCGAGGCCGAGGGCGGCCAGGTGCTGCTCTCCGCAGGTGCCGCGCAGCGTCTTGCCGAACAGGCGATTGCCGGCGGCGCCGGTGCCACGACGCTGATCAGCGACAACGGCGTAATGCGCCTGGTGTCGGCCGGTGGCGAGATCAAGGCCGGCAGCGGCCGCGTCAGTCTCGAAGGGCGCGTGGTCGATGTGTCGGGCACCGTCACTGCCAGTGGCGTGCACGGCGGCCAGATCGATGTCAGCGCGGATGCGCTGCTGCAATCGGGGGCGCTGCATGCAGAAGGCCAGGCCGGCCAAGGAGGCCGCATCGGCGTGAGCGCCACCGAGGTCGTGCAGACCGCGTTCGCGACCCTGTCGGCCGACGGCAGTGCCGGTGGCGGCATCGTGCGTGTCGAGGGAGCCCGCACGGGGGCGCTCGGTGAATCCGCTGGCCGCATTTACACGTCGGCCACCTTCAGTGCCCGGGGCACCGGCACGGGCGCGGTCGGCGGTCAGATCGATCTCTCGGCCGACAGCGTGCAGTTGCGCGCAGCGACGCTCAACGCGGATGGCCGCACCGGCGGGGGTCGGGTGCGCGTGGGCGGCGGCTTCCAGGGCAAGGAGGGTGATCTCGCCAATGCGCTGGACGTGGGTATCAACGCCAGCACCGTGCTGCGCGCCGATGCGGTCGACAGCGGCAACGGCGGCCAGGTGGTGGTGTGGAGCGATGGAACGACAGCCTTTGCCGGGCGCATCGCTGCCCGCGGCGGCGATGCGGGGGGTGATGGCGGCCAGGCTGAAGTCTCAGGCCGCCAGGGCTTGGCTTTTGCGGGGTCTGCCGACTTGTCGGCGGCCCACGGCGGCAAGGGCAGCCTGCTGCTCGATCCACGCGACATCGTGATCGACGACGCTGGTGCCACCATCGCTTCGCTCTCGCTCGACAACCCGAACGCAGGCACGCAGGCCGGTTTCGGCAGCGGCGTCAGCACGTTGGGCAATGGCAACGTCGTCATCACTGCGCCGACGGCCAGCACTGCAGGCGTCAGCCGTACGGGTGCCGTCTATCTGTACAACAGCCGCACCGGCGCCCTGCTGGGTCAACTGCGCGGCAGCCACGCCAATGACCAGGTCGGCAACGGCGGCATCACGGTACTGGACAACCAGAACTATCTGGTCAAGAGCACTGAGTGGGACCCGATCACGGCCACCGCCACGACGGTCGACTCCGTCACCACTTACAGCGGGGGTGCGACTTACTACAGTGGCAACTCCGGCTACTACCGGCTCAACTCCAATGTCAACGGCGCTGCGGGCGCCATCACCTGGCAGAGCGGCACCGGCAGCAACGGCGGCGCGGCGGCTGTGGTGGACGCATCCAACAGTCTGGTGGGCGACAAGACCACCAACGACCGGGCGGCCAACGCAGCGCAGACCCTGCTGTCCAACGGCAACGTGGTGTTCAGCAACGCCGGCTGGAACAACGGCCGCGGCGCCGTGACCTGGATGAATGCTGCCACCGGCCAGCTGGGCGATGGCAGCGGCGGCGGGGTGATTTCAGCCGCCAATAGCCTGGTCGGCACGACACCGATCCGCGCCACTGCGCTGCAGGAAGGTGGCGTCTGGATCACCGGCGTGGACAGCGCCGCCCTGACCCTGCACACCTACATCGCCGGTGCCAAGGGAGGCACCAGCGACACACCCAACGTGATGGGTCCGGGTGACGAGATCGGCCGCAGCGGCGTGACCGTGCTGGCCGGCGGCGGCTACGTCGTGGCCAGTCCGCTGTGGACCAACAACGCGCAGGCTTATGTCGGCGCAGTCACCCATGGGGACGCCAACGGCACGGTGGGTGCGGTCTCGACGGGCAACAGCCTGTATGGCAGCAGTGCGTTCGACTTCGTCGGCAGCCTGGGCGTGAAGACCGTGGGCGCAACCGACGTCAACGGCTTGCGCAGCAACTACGTGGTGATGAGTCCCTACTTCGGCTCAGGTGGCCAGTTCCTGTCCACCACGGCCACCGGTGCGGTCACCTGGGTCGACGGCACCACGGGCTTCCTGCAGGGTGGGAGTTCCGCGAGTGACGCCATCGACAGCAGCAACAGCCTGATCGGCAACGCCAGCGACCGGCTGGGCAGCGCGAGTTCGGGAACGACGTGGTTCTACACCCGCAGCAGCGACAGCTGGGTCCCCTACAACGGCGGCGGGGGCTACTACAACAGCATCAGCCAGACCCCTTCGTCTCCCCGCAGCTATGCCACACAGCAAGGTGTGACGGTTCTGGACGATGGCAACTATCTCGTCACCAGCACCACCACGGGCGGCGGCAAGGGCTCGGTCACGTTTGGCGGCGGCAGCGCCGGCAGCACGGGTACGCTCGGCAGCAGCAACAGCCTCATCGGCAGCGGCACGGGCGATTCGATTGGCTCGGGCGGAATCCTCCAACTCTCCGGGGGGCGTTATGTCGTGAATTCGCCGAACTGGGATGGTGACGGCGCCACGGATGCCGGTGCCGTGACCTGGGGCAGCGCCACGGGCATCGTCGGCGTGCTTTCGGCCGCGAACAGCCTGGTGGGCAGTACCGCGTATGACCGGGTCGGCAGCGGTGGCGTGATCGGCGTTGGCGCGAAGGATGCCAATGGCCGCTTTGACAACGCGCTGGTGCTCAGCCCGTATTGGGGCAGCGGCAGCGCCCTCAGCACAACCGGCAAGGGCGCCGTGAGCTGGATCAACGGCGTGACCGGCCAGCTTGCCGACAGCAGCGGCGGCGGCAGCGTGGCTGCTGTCAACAGCCTGGTGGGCGGCAGCAGCGGCGACTATGTCGGCAGCTTCCACGCGTCCGACAGCCGCAACGGCGGCTACACCAGCACGGGCGTCTACACATCGGCCGCCGCCTGGAGCGCCAACCTGACCGCCACGGTGGATGTGCTGGCCAACGGCAATTTCCTGGTGCGCAGTCCGAGTTGGTCCGACGGCAAGGGTGCTGCCACCTGGGGCAGTGGCACCGCAGGCGCCGTCGGCGTCGTCAGTGCCGATAACAGCTTGGTTGGCAGCACCAGCGACGTCTATGCACCGCAGTCTGGCACCGCCACGCCCGCTGGTGACCAGACGGGCCGCACCTTTGACACGGTGACGCGCACGATGACCGCGACCGGCGATCACGTCGGTCTGCAGGCCAGGAGCTTGAGCAATGGCAATGTGGTCGTCGCCAGCCCGTTCTGGAGCGATGGCCGTGGGGCGGTGACGCTGGTCGGTGGCCCCACCGGCGAAGTGGTCTCGGCCAGCAACAGCCTGGTGGGAAGCACCCCCGACACCTACACGCTCGACAACAGCGGGGGGCGCATTGCGGTGGCGAGCTCCGGTGATCACATCGGCATCAACCTGTACAACCCCACCAACTACGTCGTGCCGGTGATCTCGAGCCTGCAGGGCAACAGCAGCACCGTCGTGACCACCTCGATGCTGCTGGCGCCGTATCAGCTCGGCTACCTCAACCCCGTCACCTACAGCTGGAACGACCCCAGCTACAACCCGACAAGCAGCTATCACTACCGTCCCGTCACCACGGGCAGCAACAGTAGTTTCAGCGGGTTCCCCAGTCTGACCATTGATGAACTGGCCAACGGCAACGTGCTGGTGCGCAGTCCGATGTGGAACAACGGGTCGGCCACCCGCGCGGGCGCCGTGACCTGGCTCAATGGCAGCACGGGCGCACTCGGCACCGGCAGCGTCGGTGGCACGGTGTCCACGGCCAACAGCCTGGTGGGCAGCCACACCGACGACAAAGCAGGCCTCAACGCGCCCCTGCTGCTGGGCAATGGCAACGCGGTCCTCGGCAACAGCGGCTGGAACGTCAACCGCGGCGCGGTGTCCTGGATCAACGGTGCCACCGGCCAGCTCTCTGATGGCTCCCTGGGCGGCACCGTCAGTGAGGCCAACAGCCTCGTGGGCTCTGTGGCTGACAGCATCACCACGCTGACGGGCTATCACCTGGTCGACGGCAGTTACGTCTACGGTGACTACCAGGGGCCCGACGGCAAGGGCGACCGTGTCGGCTCGGGTCTGACCCTGCTTTCCGATGACGATGTCGTGGTCAGTTCATCCGGTTGGGGCAAGACCGGCACCAATTCTGCCGCCAAGGGGGCCGTCAGCTGGATCAGCGGCGCGACCGGCCAGCTCGTGGACACGCAGGCCGGGGGCGTGGTCAGCGCAGCCAACTCGCTGGTGGGCAGCCAGGGGGGTGATCAGATCGGCAGCCAGGGCGTGACGGCGCTGGCCAATGGCCGCTACGTCGTCAACAGCCCGAACTGGAGCAATGGCGCGATTTCCTACGCCGGGGCTGTCACCTGGGGTGACACGGGCGGCGTGTCCGGCCTGGTCTCCAGCAGCAACAGCCTGGTTGGCACGCACACCTACGACATGGTCGGCTCCAACGGCATCACGCTGCTGCGCGATGCCAATGCCACCTACACCAACTACCTGGTGCAAAGTTACATGTGGAATGGCTATGCCGGCCAGGTCACCTGGGTGGATGGCAGCACGGGCCATGCCTACGGCGAGACCGGGACCGGTGCCACCGTTTCAGCCGCTAACAGCCTGGTTGGCACACAACGTGCCAGTGGCTATATCGGTCTGGAGGTGACCGCCCTGTCGATCGGTGACGTGACCACCGGCGACGCACTCATCAACAGCAACTACTGGTCGGACTGCGGTCTGACGGGCGCCATCACCCTGATGCCCGGCGCCACCGGCCTGGCTGGCGAGGTGGGCTGGCGCAACAGCCTGCTGGGCCTGCAGGGCTCGGCTTCCTCCAACGGGGGCTATGCCTACCTGCAGTACCAGGTGCTGCCCTATGCCGCCAGTGCGGAAGAGAAGGTCAGCAACCGCGTGATGGTCTGGACCGGCGGCGGCAACTCGCGCGCCGCCGTGCTGTCGGTGGTCGATGAAACGGCGGCCCAGCCGCTGGGCACGCTGGGGCATTCCAGTCTCAGCCTGGCGGCGGGCGACAACGCGAACTGGTCAACCGCAGGCTTCGCAGCCGATGCGGCGGGCTTCGCCTCGCTGGGCGGCAGCAACGGCACGGTCGGCTTCTCGGCCTTCAGCGGCGGCAACCTCGTCATCACGCCCACGCTGATCACCAGCATGCTCAATGCAGGTACGGACGTCACGCTGCAAGCCAGCAACGACATCACCGTGGCCAAGGCCGTGGTGGCCAACAACCCGAACGGCAATGGTGGCGATCTCACGCTGCAGGCTGGGCGTGCCATTCACGTCAATGCCGATGTGGTCACCGACAACGGCCAGTTCACCGCCACGGCCAACATGTCCACCGACGATGGCGTGGTCGTTGCCGATTGCGGCACCTGCACGGCCGAGATCACGATGAAGGACGGCGTGAAGATCGACGCCGGCAGCGGCAACGTCCGCCTGACCGTGAAAACGGGCAGCAACAGCGGCGACATCGTGCTGGGCAGCGTGTTCGGTCACAGTGTTCAGATCGTCGACGAGATTGGCAGCATCCGCACCAATACCGCCACGGCCGTGGACCTGAAGTCCGATGCCGCGCCCGGTAGCGAACTGCTGCTGCGTGCCCGCGAGCAGGTGGTGCTGGGCAACGACACGGTGTCACAGGCAGTGGCCATCGACGCGGCCAGCATCACGCTCGAAGCCCGGGGCTACGACAACGCCGGCAGCGTGCAACTGACCACCGGTGTCGCCCTGAGCGGTAAAACGCTTGCAGTGCGTGCCCTCGACGCCACGGTGCGCACCCAGATCGGGGACTCCAGCGCCGGCAGCGCCATGAACTCCGGCAACGGCGATTTCTGGCTCACCGATGCCAACGTGGGCCGCGTGTTCAGCCAGGCCAGCGGGTTTGACAGCATCACCTTCGGCCGGGCTGACCAGATGGGTGTCACTGACTTCCGGGGCGCCGACCTGAGCCAGGCTGCGTCCTCATCGATCGCCGTGAAGGGCGGGGCCGGTGGCCTGCTGCTGTCCGGCAGCACCACGCTCGCCGCGGGCAAGACCCTGACGCTTGCAGACACCGGCGGCAGTATCGCCACGGTCGGAAGCTTCAGCGTCAGCAACCCGGCCCAGGGCGCCAGCGCGCTGGCGCTGCGTGCCGACGGTGTCATCACGCTGGCCAACGCCACGCTCGACCTGACGGGCGCGACCCTGTCGATCGAGACCGGCTCCAGCACGCCGATGACGCTGGACGGCGCCACCACGCTGACGGCCGACGCGCTGCGTCTGAAGGGGGTGAATGCTCAGTTCGACCTCACGGCTGCCGCGGTGCAGGTCGGTACGCTGGCCGCCGACGTGCGTTCGCTGCAACTCGTCAACGCGGGTGGACTCACGGTCGGTTCGGTGGGTGACGTCCAGGGTGTCACCACCCAAGATGGCGTCCTGCTCGAAGCCCGTGGCAACAGCGCTGATCTGGCCCTTGATGCTGCCGTGAACAACACCAGCGGCGACACGGTGCTGGCAGCCGGTCGCCACTTCCTCAACCGGACGGCGTTCGACACCGGCATCAACCCCGGCAGCGGTCGCTTCATGGTCTATTCGAGCAATCCGGTGGATTCGCTCGAAGGCGTCACGGTCTCGGCCAAGCGCTACAACCAGACGTACACGCCCGGCAGCGCGCCGGCGTATGCGGCCGGTGGCAGCTGGTTCCTCTACAGCGTGGCGCCCACGCTGACGGTGGGCGCCGGCAATGCCTCGGCGATGTACGGCACCAGCGACGCCAACAGCGCCGTACCGTCCTTCGGTGGCTTCATCGATGGCGATACCTTGCAGACAATCGGTCTCACCGGCAACCTGCCCGCGCTGAACATTGCGGCCGGCGCGACCAGCGGTGCGGGGTACCGCGCGGTCGGCACTTATGCCACCAGCCTCGCTGGCGACCCGTCGGCCTTGGCAAGCAGCCTGGGCTACCGCTTCGTGACGGGCGCCGCCACCGGCACCTACACCGTGACCCAGCGTGATCTGACGCCCGGCGGCACGCAGGTCTATGACGGCACCACCCGCGTGGCCGCCAGCCAGTTGACGTCGCTGGGCGCCTTGAGCGGCGATGCGGTGCAACTCACCGGTGAAGGCGGCCGCGACCGCAATGTCGGCAGCAACAAGACCGTGACGCTGGACACCCTGGCGCTGAGCGGGGCCGATGCGGCCAACTACCGCCTGGCAGGCGCCACGGTCACCGTGACGCCGCGTACCCTGACCGTGACAGCCGACAACCAGCACAAGGTCTATGGCGATGCCGATCCGACCCTGGGCTTCCAGGTGGGCGGACTGGGTCTGGCCAGTGGCGACAACCAGGCGGCGGCACTCAGCGGCGCGCTGGTCACGACCACCGGCGCTGCGGCGACGGCGGGCAACCATGCCATCACGCAGGGCAGCCTGCTGGCGTCGGCCAACTACCAGATCGGCACCTTCAATGACGGTACGTTGAGCGTCGACAAGGCCGTGCTGACCGTGACGGCCGGTGACCGGAGCAAAGTCGTTGGCGCAGCCACCCCCGCTCTCGGCTACACGGTCAACACGGCCCAGCTGAAGTACGACGACACCGCCAGTGTCGTCAGTGGCGCCACCCTGGCCACAGCGGAGGGTGCGCTGGCTACGGCTGGTACACACGCGATCACCGTGCGCGGCAGCACGGCTGCCAACTATGAGGTGACCGAGGTTGACGGCACGCTCACCGTCAACTCGAACGGCTTGCGGGCCGAGAACCTGGTGACGCTGATCTCTGCCGCACCAGCGACGACGGTCTTTGTCCCGCCCAGCAGCACTGCGGCCAATGTGGCGGCCGTCAGCAGCACGCTGCAGCCAGGCCAGGTTACGGTGGTGGCCGGTGGTCTGCAACTGTCGACGCCCGTGCTGCCGAATGGCGTTATCAATGCGCCGCTCCAGGCTGCGATGCCCTTGCTCACGCAAAGCGCCGTGCCGGGTCAGGCCATGTTGTTCACCTTGCCGGCCGGCACCTTCATCCAAGGCACCAGCATGGCGAAGGTCAGTCTGGAAGCGCAATTGGCCGACGGTCTTCCTCTGCCCGCCTGGCTGGTGTTCGATGCCAAGACCGGTCAGCTTGCCGGCACCCCGCCGGCCGGCTTCTCAGGCAAGGTGATGGTGCAGATCCGAGCTGTTGACGCCAGCGGGGCGCAGGTCACCACGATGGTGGAGGTCGACGTCAGCAGTCGCTGATCGACGGGTCCGTGCTCAGGCTCCCTCGGGGGCCTGAGCCTGCATCAGCCGCTGCCGCACCATCACGATGTGGCTGCGCAGCGAGTACAGCTCGTCGGCGTGCGACAGCGGCACGGGCAGTTTCTCGACCCGGGTGTCGATCTCGTCCAGCTCGGTCAGCAGCGCTTCGCGCTGGGTGGCGTCGGCACCGAGCTGGTCTTCGATCTCGCGCAGGCGGCCGTACCAGCGGAAGATGCGGCTGCGGATGCGGAAGGTGTAGAGCGGCGGCACCACGCGGGTGAGCGGAATCAGCACCGCCACGATCGACACCAGCACCACCCACATGCGGTCGATCAGGTTGGCCAGCCAGAACGGCAGGTAGCGCTGCAGCAGCGGCGCGCCGCTGGCGTAGAAGCGCTGGGCCTCGCCGGCGAGCGCAAATTCACCCGCCTCGGCACGCGGAAACTCGCCCTTGCGCTGAAACCAGTTGGCCTCGCCGTGGATGCGTTTGGCCGCCTGCACCAGCAGCTGTTGCAGCGCCGGATGGGTTTCGTCGCGCACCACCAGCGTGGCATTGGCGGCCAGCAGGCGCACGTCCTGCGTGGGCAGGTTCTTGGCCAGATCGACCACGCCACGCGGCAGCCGCACCGGGCTGACCTGCGGCACGCGGCGCGAATAGGCCTCGGCCTGGGAAAAGTCGAGCAGGCCGATGCCGGGCGTGATCAGCAGCATGCGCACCAGCGGCGACTCGGGCGCCGACACCAGCGCCAGCGCGTCGATGCGGCCGGCCAGCAGCTCGACCACGGCGGGGGTGGGTTCGAGCCGGCCGAGCTTCATCTTGGCCATGTCCAGGCCGTTGGCGTCGAGCAGGCGCCGCATCAGGTTGGAGACGCCGCTGCCTTCGTGGCCGATGTTGAGGCGCCAGCCGGCCAGCTGCGCCAGGCTGTCGAGCCGCTCCTGCTTGAGCCGCTGTTGCGCCGCCGGCAGGCGGTAGAAGACCCAGACCGGCTCGCGGAACAGGCTGCCCAGGCTCATCATCCCCTCGGGCGGCGGCTCGTCGATGGGCTTGAGCTCATCGGCGCCGCCTTGCACAAAGGCCGCATCGACCTCGCCGGCCTGCAGCAGCGCCAGGTTCTCCTGCGAGCCGCGCGTCTCGCGCAGCGTGACGGTGATGCCCTGCCGCGCCAGCGCCTGCGCATAGCGCTGGCCGAACTCGGCGTAGGCGCCCGATTGCGGGCCGGTGGCCAGGCTCATGCGCTGCGGCGGCGTCGGGTTGAGCACCTTGTAGGCCAGCACGACCAGGCCGACGGCCAGCAGCAGCACCGGGCCGGCGGTGAGCAGCAGATCCCAGATCTGCAGCAGGGTGGTTTTGAGGCGTCGCATGCGGGTGGGTGGCGTGAGGCGGTTCAAGAGAGGTGGGTCAGCTTGGGTTTTGACGGCTGCGCCAGAACAGCTCGGCGCTGAAGATCAGGCAGGCCAGCCAGATGATGCAGAAGCCCACCGCGCGCTGGGCGCCGAAGGGCTCGCCCAGCACCCACACGCCCATCGTCAGCGCCAGCGTCGGGCCGATGTACTGCAGCATGCCCAGCAGCCCGAATGGAATGCGCTGCGCTGCCGCGCCGAAGAACAGCAGCGGAATGGCGGTGGCCGGCCCGGCCGCCAGCAGGAGCAGCTGCATGGGCAGATCGGTGTGGTTGAAGGTGGCCTGACCGTTGTGGAGCGCCCAGGCCAGGTAGGCCACGGCCAGCGGCGCGAGCACCAGGCTCTCGACCGTCAGGCCTTCCAGCGCACCCAGCGGCGCGGTCTTGCGCAGCAGGCCGTAGGTGGCAAAGGTGCCGGCCAGACTGAGCGCAATCCACGGCACATGGCCCTGGTGCCAGGTCAGCCAGCCGACGCCAAAAGCGGCAATCACCACCGCCAGCATCTGCGGCCGGCGCAGCCGCTCGCGCAGCACGAAACTGCCCACCAGCACGTTGATGAGCGGGTTGATGAAGTAGCCCAGGCTGGTCTCGACCACCCGGTTCTGCCCGACCGCCCAGATGAAGATGAACCAGTTGACGCCCAGGATCAGCGCGCTGGCGCTGAAGGTGGCCCAGACCCTGGGCTGGCGCAGCGCGGGCCCGACCCAGTCCCAGCGTCGCGTGACGGCCAGCAGCCCGAGCAGGAACACCAGCGACCAGACCACCCGGTGTGACAGGATTTCCAGCGGCGTGACCTGGTGCAGCAGCGCGAAGTACAGCGGCAGCACGCCCCAGATCGTGTAGGCGGTGGCGGCGTAGCCGATGCCGCGGCGCATCAGCGGGGCAGCGCGGTGTCCGCGCGGGCGTTTTGCAGGATCGGGGGGTGCAGAAGATTCAAGATCGGTTCCGGCCAAGGTGGGCGGCGAGCATACCCGGCGGCGTTGCCGTCCGTGACCGGCAGGACTTGAAGCGGGCGCCTTCCGGCCCCAGATCAGGGCTGTTGTTTTTCGCGGTGAGTGCCATGCCCATGTCCCGATCATCTTCCTTGTTGCGCGCGGTGAGCCGCGCTGTGCTGCTCGCGCTCGGCCTGACGGTGGCCGGTGGTGCGGCCCTGGCGCGTGACGCCCAGCCGCGCAGCGTCAACCCGCGTGGCGCGCTGCTGTCCGACGAGCAGGCAGTGGTCAAGCTGTTCGAGGACACCGCGCCGTCGGTCGCCTACATCACCACCGAGACGGTGCAGCGCAACGCGCTGGGCGGCGCGGCGGTCAGCCAGGGGGCGGGCAGTGGCTTCGTGTGGGACACCGCCGGCCACGTCGTCACCAACTTCCACGTCGTGCAGGGCGCGCGCCGTGTCTTCGTGCAACTGGACGCCGGCAAGCCCATTGAGGCCGAAACGGTGGGCGGTGCGCCCGAGTACGACCTGGCCGTGATCCGCCTCAAGACCGTGCCGGCCGGCCTGCGTCCGGTGCCGCTGGGCAGCAGCCGCGACCTGCGCATCGGCCAGAGCGTCTACGCCATCGGCAACCCATTCGGCCTCCAGCGCACGCTGACCAAGGGGCTGGTGAGCGCGCTCGACCGCGAGTTGCCCACCGCCAACTACCGCGAGGTCATCGGCGTGATCCAGACCGACGCGGCCATCAACCCCGGCAACTCGGGCGGCCCGCTGCTCGACAGCGCCGGGCGGCTGATCGGTGTCAACAGCGCCATCCGCTCGGCCAGCGGCAGCAGTTCCGGCATCGGCTTCGCGATTCCGGCCGATCTGGTCAACCGCGTGGTTCCGTCGCTCATCAGCAAGGGCCGCGCGCCGCTGCCCGGCATCGGCGTGACGCCGGTGCGGCCGGACCTGGTGGCGCGCGCCGGCATCAGCGGCGTGGTGCTGGCCGAGGTCGGCCGTGGCACCCCGGCAGCAGCGGCTGGCCTGGTGCCGCTCAACCGCAAGACCGGCGATGTGGGCGACGTGATCGTGGCGGTCAATGGCCGCTCGACCGAGAGCCTGTCATCGTTCGTGGCCGAGCTGGAGCGGGCCGGTGTCGACAACGATGTCGAGCTGACCGTGCGCCGCAAGGAGCGCGACCGCAAGGTCAAGGTGCGGGTGATCGATTTGAGGGAGTGAGGGGGATTTGCATTCACCCCCCATGCCGCCGCCTGTAGACGGCCACATAAGAGCAACTCGCCTCCACCTGCAGCCCTTCGGCCTGCGCCCAGGCCAGCGCCTCGCGCACCAGCGCGGCGGCGATGCCACGGCCTTCCAGCTGGCGTGGCACGCCGGTGTGGTTGAAGTCGACGGTGTCGCCGTCGCGGCGGTAGCTGGCGACGCAGAGCAGGCCGTCGACGGTGGTCTCGAATCGGTGTGCGGCGGCGTTGTGCACGATCGCCGGTCCCAGCTGGACCTGCGCACCGGAGGCGATGGCCTGCAGGCAGCTCACGCACAGGCAGTCGCTGTAGGCCGCGCGCAGGGCGGCGCGGTGGGCGTCAGTCAGTTCAAGGTTGCAGCAGGCGCAGGGCTGGGCGTCGTTGGTGCCGCAGTGGAAGGCGCCGCCGCAGCGTGGGCAGCGGTCAGACAGGGTCGGGATGGTGCTCATGGCGAGGTTCCTGCAAAGGTGCCGGCCCAGTGGCGCACGGCCGTGTCCAGCCCCAGCCAGCGCAGCGCCACACGACGCAGCAGCTCGGTGTCGCCGCTGGTCCAGAACTGCGGGGTGGGTGCCGGGTCGGGGATGCGTGCGCCGGGGCGGATCTGCGCGCAGAGCTGCTCGGCGCGGCGGGCGATGGCTTCGGCGGTGTCGACCAGTTGCACGTCTGCGCCCATCTGCGCCTGGATGTGGTGGGCCGCAAACGGGTAGTGGGTGCAGCCGAGCACGACGGTGTCCACGCCGTGCTCGCGCAGCGGCTGGCAGCAGGCGGCAATGCGCTCGACCACGGCCGGCGCATCGGCGTCGCCCGCTTCCAGCGCGGCGGCCAGGCCGGGGCAGGGCTGCAACACCAGTTCGATGTGCGCGGCGTGGGCGGCCGCCAGCAGGCGGAACTTGTCGCTGCGCAGCGTGCCTTCGGTGGCCAGCACGCCGACGCGGCCGTTGCGCGTCAGCGCCGCTGCGGGCTTGATGCCCGGCTCCACGCCGACGATGGGCCAGTCGGGCCAGTGCGCCCGCACCGTCTGCGCGGCGGCAGCGGTGGCGGTGTTGCAGGCCATCACGAGCACGTCGCAGCCCTGTTCGCGCAGGAAGCCCGCCACCGCCAGCGAGCGCTGCACGACGAAATCGGTGCTGCGCTCGCCATAGGGCGCGTGGCCGGAATCGGCGACGTAGACGTATTCCGCCTGCGGCAGCCGCGCCCGCAGTGAGCGCAGCACCGACAGGCCGCCGACGCCGGAATCGAACACGCCCAGGCGTGGCGCGGCGGCGGGAGGGGCGGTGGGGTGATCAGACATTTGCACCAGTCTAGCAACGCGTTGCACAGAAGACGCTGGACAAGACGCCGCAGATTCAGACAAAATAGAACGATCGTGCTTTTTATGGCGCGTCAGGCTGGTGCATAGATCTGCCACGAAGATGTGCAGCCCATGCCGCCCAAAAGGTGCGCCCTAAAATCAGTCGTTGTACGTTTCATTCAACTACCTCACCGCTTCCCCGCAGGAGAACATCGCATGAAGGCACTGGTGCCCGTCAAACGGGTCGTCGATTACAACGTCAAGGTTCGGGTCAAGAGTGACGGCACGGGCGTGGACATCGCCAACGTCAAGATGAGCATGAACCCCTTCGACGAGATCGCGATCGAAGAAGCGGTGCGACTGAAGGAAAAGGGCGTCATCACCGAGGTGATCGCCGTTTCCTGCGGCGTGACCCAGTGCCAGGAAACCCTGCGCACCGCGATGGCCATCGGCGCCGACCGCGCCATCCTGGTCGAGACCGACGCCGAACTGCAGCCGCTGGCCATCGCCAAGCTGCTCAAGGCCCTGGTCGACAAGGAACAGCCCGGCCTGGTGATCCTGGGCAAGCAAGCCATTGACGGCGACAACAACCAGACCGGCCAGATGCTGGCCGCGCTGACCGACCTGCCGCAGGCGACGTTTGCCAGCAAGGTCGAAGTTGTCGACGGACGTGCTGTCGTGACGCGTGAAGTCGACGGCGGCCTGGAGACGCTCAGCTTGAGCCTGCCGGCCATCATCACCACCGACCTGCGCCTGAACGAGCCGCGCTACGTCACGCTGCCCAACATCATGAAGGCCAAGAAGAAGCCGCTCGAGGTCATCAAGCCCGACGCGCTGGGTGTGGACGTGACGCCGCGCCTCAAGACCCTGAAGGTCTCTGAGCCGCCCAAGCGCGGCGCCGGCATCAAGGTGGCCGACGTGGCCGCGCTGGTCGACAAACTCAAGAACGAAGCGAAGGTGATCTGATGGCCTGCCTGGTTATTGCCGAACACGACAACGCCCACCTCAAGGGCGCCACCCTCAACACCGTCACCGCTGCCGCCCAACTGGGCGAAGTGCACGTGCTGGTCGCCGGCCACCACGCCGCCGCCGTGGCGCAGGCCGCCAGCCAGATTGCCGGCGTCACCAAGGTCATTCACGCCGACGGCGCCAGCCTCGAATCGGGTCTGGCCGAGAACGTCACCGCGCAGGTCGTGGCCTTGGCCGCCGGCTACAGCCACATCCTCTTCCCCGCGACCGCCAGCGGCAAGAACATCGCCCCGCGCGTGGCCGCCAAGCTCGACGTCGCGCAGATCAGCGACATCAGCAAGGTCATCAGCGCCGACACCTACGAGCGCCCGATCTACGCCGGCAACGCCGTGGCCACGGTGCAGAGCAGCGACAAGACCCAGGTGCTGACCGTGCGCACCACCGGCTTTGACGCCGCAGCGCAAGGCGGCAGCGCCGCGATCGAAACCATCGCCGCGGCAGCCGATTCGGGCCAGAGCAGTTTCGTCGGCCGCGAGGTCACCAAGAGCGACCGGCCCGAGCTGACCGCCGCCAAGATCATCGTCAGCGGTGGCCGGGCCCTGGGCAGCAGCGACAAGTTCAATGAAGTGCTGACGCCGCTGGCCGACAAGCTCGGCGCGGCGCTCGGCGCCAGCCGTGCGGCAGTGGACGCCGGCTACGCGCCCAACGACTGGCAGGTCGGCCAGACCGGCAAGATCGTGGCGCCGTCCCTGTACATCGCTGCCGGCATCAGCGGCGCGATCCAGCACCTGGCCGGCATGAAGGATTCCAAGGTGATCGTGGCGATCAACAAGGACCCGGAGGCGCCGATCTTCAGCGTGGCGGACTACGGCCTGGAGGCCGATCTGTTCACGGCGGTGCCTGAGCTGGTCAAGGCGCTGTAAGCCGGCCGGCCTGACCTGCTGACCCCGACGCTCTGACGCGACAAGGCACCCAACCGCGGTTGAGGTGCCTTTTTTACGCCCTGAATTCAAACGACTGGAGACTTCCCATGACCTACCGCGCCCCGCTGAACGACCTGCTGTTCGGCATCAAGGAACTCGCCGGCATCGACGCCCTGACCGCCTTGCCCGGCTATGAAGACGCCGGCTACGACACGGCTGCCGCCGTGCTGGAAGAGTGCGCCAAGTTCAACGAAGGCGTGGTCGCGCCGCTCAACTGGGAGGGCGATCAGAAGCCCAGCTTCTTCAAGAACGGCGAGGTCACCACCACGCCGGGCTTCAAGGAAGCGTTCAAGCAGTTCGGCGAAGGCGGCTGGCAGGGCCTGCAGCATCCGGCAGACTTCGGCGGCCAGGGCCTGCCCAAGACCATCGGTGCGGCCTGCATCGAGATGATCAACAGCGCCAACCTGAGCTTCGCGCTCTGCCCGCTGCTGACCGACGGCGCCATCGAGGCGCTGCTGACGGCCGGCACCGACGAGCAGAAGGCGCTGTACCTGCCGCCGATGATCGAAGGCCGCTGGACCGGCACCATGAACCTGACCGAGCCGCAGGCCGGCTCCGACCTGGCGGCGGTGCGCTCCAAGGCCGAGCCGCAGGCCGACGGCAGCTACAAGGTCTTCGGCACCAAGATCTACATCACCTACGGTGAGCACGACATGGCCGAGAACATCGTCCATCTGGTGCTGGCGCGGGTGGTCGGCGCGCCCGAGGGCGTCAAGGGCATCAGCCTATTCATCGTGCCCAAGTTCATGGTGAATGCCGACGGCAGCCTGGGTGCGCGCAACGACGTGCACTGCGTGTCCATCGAGCACAAGCTCGGCATCAAGGCCAGCCCGACGGCTGTTCTTCAATATGGCGACAACGGCGGTGCGGTCGGTTACCTGGTCGGCCAGGAAAACCGCGGTCTGGAATACATGTTCATCATGATGAACGCCGCCCGCTTCGCCGTGGGTGTGCAGGGCATCGCGGTGGCCGAGCGTGCGTACCAGAAGGCGGTGCAGTACGCCCGCGACCGCGTGCAGAGCCGCCCGGTCGACGGCTCGCTGCCGGCAGCCGGCGCCATCATTCATCACCCCGACGTGCGCCGCATGCTCATGACCATGCGCGCCTACACCGAAGGCTGCCGCGCGCTGGCGCTGGTGTCGGCTGCCGCCTACGACACGGCGCATGCGCATCCGGACGCCGACACGCGCAAGGCCAGCATGGCCTTCTATGAATTCATGGTGCCGCTCATCAAGGGCTACAGCACCGAGATGAGCCTGGAAGTCACCTCGCTGGGCGTGCAGGTGCACGGCGGCATGGGCTTCATCGAGGAAACCGGTGCGGCGCAGTACTACCGCGACGCCAAGATCCTGACCATCTACGAAGGCACCACCGCCATCCAGGCCAACGACCTGGTCGGCCGCAAGACCGCGCGCGACGGCGGTGCCGTGGCCCGCGCCATTGCCGCGCAGATCGAACTGACCGAGATCGCGCTGGACGCCCGCGACGGCGCCGCCAAGACCTACGCCCAGCGCCTGAAGGCTGCGCGGCTGGCTTTCCTGGACGTGGTCGATTTTGTGGCTGCCCACACCCGCTCCAACCCGAACGCGGTGTTTGCCGGCTCGGTGCCCTACCTGATGCTCGCCGGCAACCTGATGGCCGGCTGGCAGATGGGCCGCGCGCTGATCGCCGCCGAAGACGGCCTCAACGAGGGCGACAACGCCGCCTTCATGCAGGCCAAGATCGCCACCGCCCGCTTCTACGGCGACCACCTGCTGACCAAGGCGCCCGGCCTGCGCGACAGCATCGTGCAGGGCGGCGAGTCGGCTTGCGCGATGGCGCTGGAGGCTTTCTGATGGCCCGCCAACTTCCGGGCGCTTTGGCGCATTTGCCGCTGCCCATCATCGGCTCGCCGCTGTTCATCATCAGCAACCCCAAGCTAGTGATCGCGCAGTGCATTGCCGGCGTGGTCGGCTCGATGCCCGCGCTCAACGCCCGCCCGGCCGAGCTGCTCGACGACTGGCTGGCCGAGATCACCGAGACCCTGGCCGCCTACAACGCGGCCCACCCGGACGCGCCCGCTGCGCCGTTCGCCATCAACCAGATCGTGCACAAGAGCAACGACCGGCTGGAGCACGACCTGCAGGTCTGCGCCAAGTACAAGGTGCCGATCATCATCACCAGCCTGGGCGCGCGCGCCGACCTCAACCAGGCGGTGCACAGCTGGGGCGGCGTGGTGCTGCACGACATCATCAACAACGCCTTCGCGCACAAGGCCATCGAGAAGGGCGCGGACGGCCTGATCGCCGTGGCTGCCGGCGCCGGCGGCCATGCCGGCGTCAAGAGCCCGTTCGCGCTGATGCAGGAAATCCGCCAGTGGTTCGACGGCCCGGTGGCGCTGTCGGGCTCCATCGCCAGCGGCGGCGCGGTGCTGGCCGCGCAGGCCATGGGCGCGGATTTCGCCTACATCGGCTCGGCCTTCATCGCCACCGAAGAGGCCCGCGCCAGCGATGCCTACAAGCAGGCGATCGTCGACGGCAACAGCGACGACATCGTCTACAGCAACCTCTTCACCGGCGTGCACGGCAACTACCTCAAGCCGAGCATCCGCGCCGCGGGCCTCGACCCCGACAAGCTGCCCGAGAGCGACCCGAGCGCGATGAACTTCGGCGGCGCCTCGGCCAAGGCCTGGAAAGACATCTGGGGCTGCGGCCAGGGCATCGGCGCCATCGACGCCGTGGTGCCGGCGGGCGAGCTGGTGGCGAAGTTGAAGCGCGAGTATGCGGAGGCCAAGGCGCGGGTTTGCGGGTGAACGCAGGCTGGGCTCAGCCCTCCGCCTCCACCACCATCTGGACCCGCTGCCGCCCCTGGTAGCTGTCCAGGTTCAGCCGGTAGGCCAGCCGCGTGTGCGCCGGCAGTGAGGCGGTCTGGTTGAACCAGATCGCGTCGCGCAGCTGGCCGTTCAGGCGCAGGCTGAGCTTGAGGTGCTTCTCACCGACCAGGCGCTGGCTGATGACGTCGACCTCGTCGGTGAACAGCGGCGCCTCGAAGGCCTGGCCCCAGACCTCGCGGTCGAGCATCTCGACGATCTTGGCGTCAAAGCACTCGGGCGGCAGCGGGCCATCGGTGGCCAGCCGGCGTTGCAGCGCAGCGGCGTCGAGCCATTCGGTGGCGACCTGCTGGAAGGCGGTCTCGAAGGTTTCGAGGTCTTCTTCTGCCAGCGTGCAGCCGGCGGCCATGGCGTGGCCGCCGAATTTCTTGAGCACGCCGGGGTGGCGCTTGACGACCAGATCGAGCGCGTCGCGCAAATGAAAGCCGGGAATCGAGCGGCCTGAACCCTTGAGCAGCCCGTCCTGACCCAGCGCCAGCACGAAGGTCGGGCGGTGCAGGCGGTCTTTCAGGCGGCCGGCAACGATGCCGACCACGCCTTCGTGGAACTCCGGGTCGAACAGCACCACGGCGGGCGGCGGGTCGCCTTCAGGCATGACGAGGTCCAGCAGCGCCTCGGCCTGTTCCTTCATGCCGGCCTCGACCTCGCGGCGGGTGCGGTTGATGGCGTCGAGCTGCTGCGCCAACTCGGCCGCGTAGCCGGCGTCGTCGGTCAGCAGGCAGGCGATCCCCAAGCTCATGTCGGCCAGCCGGCCGGCGGCGTTCAGGCGCGGCCCGAGCGCAAAGCCGAAGTCGAAGGCGCTGGCCTTGCTGGCGTCACGCCCGGCTGCGGCAAACAGCGCGGCCACGCCCGCGTGCATTTGCCCGGCGCGGATGCGCTTCAAGCCCTGCGCGACCAAGCGGCGGTTGTTGGCGTCGAGCTTGACCACATCGGCGACGGTGCCGAGCGCGACCAGATCCAGCAATACATCCAACCTGGGTTGATTGGCCGGCGTGTAGACGCCGCGCTGGCGCAACTCGGCGCGCAGCGCGAGCAGCACGTAGAACATCACGCCGACACCGGCCAGCGCCTTGCTCTCGAACGGGCAGCCGGGCTGGTTGGGGTTGACGATGGCGTCGGCGGTAGGCAATTGCACCGCGCCGCTGGCGTCGACGCCGGGCAGGTGATGGTCCGTGACCAGGACTTTGATGCCCAGCGATTGCGCGTGTGCCACGCCGGCCAGGCTGGCGATGCCGTTGTCGACCGTGACCAACAGCGTGGGCCGGTGCGGCAGGCACAGGTCGACGATGGTGGGCGTGAGGCCGTAGCCGTGCACGGCGCGGTCGGGCACGACGTGGCTGAGGCGGTCGCGCTCGAAGCCCAGCAGCGCCAGGCCGCGCAGCGCGACGGCGCAGGCGGTGGCGCCGTCGCAGTCGTAATCGGCCACCACCACGACGCGCCCGCCCGCCTGCAGCGTGTCGGCCAGCAGGCGGGCGGCGGTGTCGGTGCCTTTCAACTGGTGGGGCGGGATGAGCTTGGCCAGGCCGTCGTCCATGTCGGCGGCGTTGCGGATGCCGCGCGCGGCAAACAGCCGTGCCAGCAGCGGGTGCACGCCGGCCTGTTCCAGTGCCCAGACGGCGCGCGGCGGCACGTCGCGGATGTCGATGTGAGGGGAGGTCATAGCGCGTGCAGGGTGGTGGCGATGTCGGCGCGGCTCTGGCGCAGGCCGAGTTTTTCGAGCAGGCTGAGCGGGCGCGGGGCCCAGCTGCTCGCCTGGCTTTCGCCACAGAGCGTCAGGCGCACCGGCTGGCCCGCGCGTGAGGCTTGCAGCAGCGCCTGCACCGGCCCGGCGTCCAGCGCCTGCCAGCCGTCGCACCAGGCCTGCCAGTCGCCGGCCAGCAGCGGCGCGGCCAGGCGGGTGTCGATCTGCAGGTCCGCGGGCAGGACCGATGCGGCCGGCGCGATGCCCGTGCCGCTGAGCCAGAAGGAGTTGACCGGCAGCGCGCCGCGCGCCTCGCGCTCGGCGCTGAGCGGGTGCTCATGCAGCGTCATCTGCAGCTCGACCTGCAGGCGGCGCACGATGCGGGCGTCCGGGTCGCGCGGTAGCCACAGGTCGATGTTGCGGCCGATGACGCGCTCCAGCGACGCGCTGCGGATGCGGCCCATCAGCGGCGCCGTCACGTACCAGCGCGTCGGCGCGCCGTAGTGCAGCGTCCAGCCGGCCTCATTCACCAGCGACTGCAGCATCGCCAGCAGCACGCGCGACTCAGGCTCGGTCAGCGCCAGCAAGGCCGGGTCGAGCAGGCTGATCTTGTCGGAGCCGACGCTCCAGTGCACCGGCGTGATCAGGCCGACCGCGCGGCCGGCGGGCAGCGCCAGGCCGTCTTGCGCCGCCCGCCACGCAGCCCACGGCAGCTGGCCGTCTGCGGCGGCGGGCCAGCCCGCTGCTTGCAGGATGGCGCGTTCGTGCGGCGGGTTGAGGCTGTATTCATCGAGCGGGGCATCGATATCAGGCGCAGCCTGCAGGCGGCCCAGCAGTGCGCTCAGGTGGGGCAGGTTCTGTTTCTGCAGCAGGGCGATGGCGGCGTCTGCCGCCTCGCCCAGGGCGCTGGCGTGCGGAATGAGGAGGTGCATGGGCCGCGATTATGGGCAGGCCCCGCCGCCGCGCTGACGCAGGTGGATTCATTGCGCAGAAGTGCACGCGCTGGCGGGGACTGTTGGCGGCTTTGTCCTGAACAATGATGAGTATGCTTTTGGTGCTGCGCTGCAAAAAATCGGTGGCCGGCGTTCGTTGGACAGGGAATGAAATTCATGATGATGAACATAAGAATCAGAGCCCGATTGCTCATCGCTTTCGCCACCATGGCGGCTGTCGTGTTCGGTGTGGTGGTCTTCGCCATCCATTCATTGGGGCGCGCCGATGAGCGGTTCAGGGATTACCTTTCAGGCATTGCCCAGATGGAGCAGCTGGCGTCCGAGGTCCAGAACGCGGCTGGGCGGCGTGCGATTGCTGCGCGGAATTTGGTGCTGATCCGGTCTGCGGCAGAGCGTGAGCATGAACTGGCCGACGTCCGCCAGGCCCACGCCGACATGGGCCGGGTGCTGGGGCAGCTCAAGCAACTGCTGATGTCCGACACCACTCAGGATGCCCAGGCGCGTGAGTTGCTCGTGCGCATCGATGCCATCGAGGCCCGCTACGGGCCGCTGGCGCTGAACATCGTGGAGATGGCGACCCAGGGCGACCGAGAGGCGGCCGTCCAGAAGATGAACGACGAATGCCGGCCCCTGCTGGCCGCGCTCGTCCAGGCCACCGATGCGTTTGTCAAGCATGACAAGGAGATCGGACATGTGCGCATCGCGCAGGCGTCTGCCGATTACACGGCAGATCGCCACATCCTGATGCTGGTGAGCGGCCTGGCGATCCTGTTTGCGCTGGGGCTGGGCTGGGTGATCAGCCAGTCGCTGACGCGGCCTCTGGCGAACGCGGTGGAAGTGGCCGAAGCGGTGGCCGCCGGCCACCTGGACACGCCGATCCACACCACGCGGCGCGACGAGATCGGCCAGCTCATGACGTCGCTGCAGGGCATGAGCGCGGGGTTGTCGACCCTGGTGTCCAAGGTGCGCGAGTCGGCCCAGGGCATTGCCGTGGCGTCGGATCAGATCGCCACCGGCAACCAGGATCTGAGCGTGCGCACCGAGGAACAGGCCAGCGGGCTGGAGCAGACCGCCGCGTCGATGGAAGAGCTCAGCGCCACCGTGCGCCACAACGCCGCGAGCGCCCAGGAGGCCAACCGCCTGGCGCAAAGTGCCAGCGCCGTGGCCGCGCAAGGCGGGGTGGCGGTGGGCCAGGTCGTGCAGACCATGCGCGGCATCCAGGACAGCAGCCACAAGATTGCCGAGATCATCGGCGTGATCGACGGCATTGCCTTCCAGACCAACATCCTGGCGCTGAACGCCGCCGTGGAAGCTGCCCGTGCCGGTGAGCAAGGCCGCGGCTTTGCGGTGGTGGCGGGCGAGGTGCGCCAACTGGCGCAGCGCAGCGCCGAGGCGGCGCGTGAAATCAAGGCGCTGATTTCCGCCAGCACCGAACAGGTCGAGCAAGGCACGGCGCTGGTCGATCAGGCCGGCCAGACCATGGACAGCGTGGTGGCGGGCATCCGCCGCGTCACCGACATCGTGTCCGAGATCAGCGCGGCCAGCCAGGAACAGAGCGAGAACATCGGCCACGTCAGCACGGCGGTGTCGCACATGGACCAGGCCACCCAGCAGAACGCCGCGCTGGTCGAGCAGGCGACCGCCGCGGCCGAAAGCCTGCGCGGCCAGGCCGCGCAACTGGTGCAGGCGGTGGCGGTGTTCCGGCTGGCCTGACGTGGCCGGGGCCGGCAGGCCCCTCGGTTAGCATGCCGCTCCTATGTCCTCACTGAATTGGCCTTTCGAGCTGCGCATTGGCTGGCGCTACACCCGAGCCGGGCGCAGCGGGCGGCGCAACGGTTTCATCTCCTTCATTTCTGGCGTGTCGATGCTGGGCATCGCGCTCGGTGTGGCGGCGCTCATCATCGTGCTGAGCGTGATGAACGGCTTCCAGAAAGAGGTGCGCGACCGCATGCTGAGCGTGATCGCGCACGTCGAGGTCTTCGGCAACGGCGGCGACGCGCTGGGCGACTGGCGTCAGCTGGCCGCTGCCACGCTGCGCAACCCGCAGGTGGCCGCTGCCGCGCCGTTCGTGACCGCGCAGGCGTTGATCGCGCGCGGCGACGACATGCGCGGCGTGATGGTGCGCGGCATCGACCCGGCCGAGGAAGCCGGCGTGACGCCGCTGGGCGCGCAACTCACCAGCGGCCCCGACGCCGTGCTGTCGCGCCTGACGCCCGGCAGCTGGGGCGTGGTGCTGGGCGCGCAACTCGCCAGCAGTCTGGGCGTGCGGGTGGGCGACAGCATCACGCTGGTCACGCCCAGTGGGCAGACCACGCCGGCCGGCATCGTGCCGCGCCTGAAACAGGTCACGGTGGTGGGCACCTTCAACGCCGGCCACTACGAATACGACAGCGGCATGGCGCTGATGCACATCGACGACGCCGCGCGGCTGTTCCGCACCGGCGGCCCGCAGGGCGTGCAGCTGCGGCTGAAGGATTTCCACCAGGCGCGCGAGGTGTCGGCCGAACTGTCGACCCAGCTGGGGCAGGGCGTGGTCGTGCGCGACTGGACCCGCACCAACGCCACCTGGTTCGACGCGGTGCAGATCGAGAAACGCATGATGGGCCTGATCCTGACGCTGATCGTCGCGGTCGCGGCCTTCAACCTGGTCAGCACGCTGGTGATGACCGTGACCGACAAGCGCGCCGACATCGCCATCCTGCGCACGCTGGGCGCCAGCCCGCGCTCGGTCATGGCGATCTTCATGGTGCAGGGCGCCGCCTCGGGCGTGATCGGCACCTTCAGCGGCCTGGCGCTGGGGCTGCTGGTGTCGTTCAACATCGACGTGATCGTGCCGGCCATCGAGCGGGCGTTCAACACCACCTTCCTCCCCAGCAACGTCTACCTGATCAGCCGCATGCCGAGCGATCCGCAAAGCAGCGACATCATGCCGATCGTCATCACCTCGCTGGTGCTGGCTTTCCTGGCCACGCTGTATCCGAGCTGGCGCGCCAGCCGCGTCAACCCGGCCGAGGCGCTGCGCTATGAGTGACACCACGACAAACCCGGTGCTGCGCGCCACCGCGCTGGTGCGGCGCTACCACGAGGGCGGCGCAGGCGGCCCGGACGTGACCGTGCTGCGCGGCGTCGACCTGGACATCCGCCGGGGCGAGGTCGTGGCGGTGGTCGGCTCGTCCGGCTCGGGCAAAAGCACGCTGCTGCACCTGCTGGGCGGGCTGGATGCGCCCAGCAGTGGCTCGGTCGAGCTGATGGGCCGGCGCCTGGCCAGCTTCAGCGCGGCTGAACTGGGCCGCTGGCGCAACCAGCACCTGGGCTTCATCTACCAGTTCCACCACCTGCTGCCTGAGTTCACGGCGCTGGACAACGTCGCCATGCCGCTGCTGATCCGGCGCGAGCCGCAGGCGGCAGCGCGTGCGGCGGCGCTGGAGTTGCTGACGGCGGTGGGCCTGAAGGACCGCGTGCAGCATCGCCCGTCCGAGTTGTCTGGCGGCGAGCGCCAGCGCGTGGCCATCGCCCGCGCGCTGGTCGCCCGCCCGGCCTGCGTGCTGGCCGACGAGCCGACCGGCAACCTCGACCGCGAAACCGCCAGCACGGTGTTCGACCTGCTGGTCGGCCTGGCCCGCCAGCGCGGCACCGCCTTCGTGCTGGTCACGCACGACCCGCTGCTGGCCGCGCGCTGCGACCGCACGCTGCGGCTCGATCGCGGCGCCATCGTCTGATCGCGTTTTCCTAGGGTTCACCCTGATGGATGAGGGGGAACCTTTTTCTTTAAACTAATCATCAGCATACACATCATATGTATTCATACGAACTGATCTGGCTGCGCTCCTGTCACTGACCTTCCGAACCCGACCCGCCGAGGTATTGAATGAACACATCGACTTCCCCGCAGACCGTGCTTGTGGCCGGTGGTGGCATCGGCGGTCTGGCTGCCGCGCTGGCGCTGACGCGTCGCGGCCTGGCCGTCAAGGTGCTGGAGCAGGCGCCGCAGCTGGGCGAGATCGGCGCGGGCATCCAGCTTGGGCCCAATGCCTTCAATGCGTTCGACGCGCTGGGCGTCGGCCCGCAGGCGCGCGCCAAGGCGGTCTACACCGACTTCATGGTGATGCACGACGCGCTTGATGAATACCAGGTCGGCAAGATCCCGACCGGCGAGGCCTTCCTGGCCCGCTTCGGCAACCCCTACGCCGTGATCCACCGCGCTGACGTGCACGGCACGCTGCTGCAGGCGGCGCAGGCGTCCGACCGCATCGAGGTCTGCACCGCCACCGCGGTGCAGCGCGTCGAGCAGGACGCGCAGGGCGTGACGGTCTTCGACCAGCACGGCACCGCGCACCGCGGCGTGGCGCTGATCGGCGCCGACGGCGTCAAGTCGGCTGTGCGCCGGCAGTTCGTGGGCGATGAGGCCCGCGTTTCTGGCCATGTGGTCTACCGCGCCGTGGTCGACAAGGCCGATTTCCCCGAAGACCTGCGCTGGAACGCCGCCAGCATCTGGGTCGGCCCGAACTGCCACCTGGTGCACTACCCGCTGCGCGGCGGCGAGCAGTACAACGTCGTCGTCACCTTCCACAGCCGCGACAAGGAAGAGTGGAGCGTGCGCGAGGGCAGCAAGGAAGAAGTGCAGAGCTACTTCCAGGGCATCAGCCCGCGGGCGCGTCAGCTGATCGACCTGCCCAAGGACTGGAAGCGTTGGGCCACCGCCGACCGCGAGCCGATCGACCAATGGACGTTCGGCAACGTTACGCTGCTGGGCGATTCGGCCCACGCCACGCTGCAGTACCTGGCGCAGGGCGCGTGCATGGCGCTGGAAGACGCGGTGACGCTGGGCGAGGCGCTGCGGGTACACGACAACGACTTCGCCAAGGCCTTTGAGCTGTACCAGCGCTCGCGCATCGCCCGCACCGCGCGCATCGTGCTGTCGGCGCGCGAGATGGGCCGCATCTTCCACGCCAAGGGCGTCGAGCGCCTGGTGCGCAACGACCTGTGGCGCGGCCGCACGCCGGAGCGTTTCTATGACGCGATGGAATGGCTCTACGGCTGGACCGCCGCGAAGTGCCTGGCGGCCTGACCGCCCCTGACCGCGATTCACCGAACACTGAATGAGGCCTTCCCATGAATGACGACGCCCCCCTCGGCACGCTGGCCGACCTGCCCGCCGATTACGTGCAAGCCCTGCGCGACCAGAACCTGGTGCCGCTGTGGCCCAGCCTGCGCGGCGTGCTGCCGCCCAAGCTGCCGACGCGCCAGACCCGGCCGACGCACTGGGCCTATGCCGACATCAAGCCGCTGCTGCTGCGCGCCGGCGAGCTGACGCCGATCGAGAAGGCCGAACGCCGCGTGCTGGTGCTGGCGAATCCCGGCCACACGCTGGAGAAGATGCAGGCCAGCGCGGCGATCTACCTCGGCATGCAGCTGCTGCTGCCGGGCGAGTGGGCGCCGTCGCACCGCCACACGCCCAACGCAGTGCGCATGGTGGTCGAGGGCGAGGGCGCCTGGACCAACGTCGATGGCGAGCGCTGCCCCATGTCGCGCGGCGACCTGATCCTGACGCCCACCGGCCTGTGGCACGAGCACGGCCACGACGGCACTGAGCCGGTCATATGGCTCGACGTGCTCGACCTGCCGCTGATGTTCTACATGGAAGCGAGCTACCACTTGAACGGCGGCCGGCAGGACGTCAAGCCTGGCCGGGGCGACCAGTCGTATCAACGCGCCGGCCTGGTGCCCACGCCGATCTTCGGCCGTGCATTGGAGGGCAGGGGCAAGCGCTACCCGATGCTGCGCTACCCCTGGGTCGACGCCCGCGCCGCGCTGCTGTCGCTGGCGGCTGACCAGCCCGGTCTGGACGCGGTGCAGATTACCTACATCAACCCTGAGACCGGTGAGGATGCCGAGAACGTGCTCGGCTTCTACGCCCTGATGCTGCGCCCGGGCCAGACGCTGGCGCTGCCGGCGCGCTCGCCGGCGTCGGTGTTCCACGTCATCGAGGGCGCGGCCCGCGCCACGATCGACGACACGCGCTTCGACCTGGCGGGCGCCGACACCTGCTGCGCCCCCGGCTACACACCCATCACGCTGAGCAATGGCTCAGCCACCGAGCCTGCCTTCCTGTTCATCGCCGACGAGAGCCCGCTGCACCGCAAGCTGGGCGTCTACGAAGTGCGTTGAACGAGCCGCCGACCCCATTCATTGACTCAAGAGAACTCACCCATGACCACCTACCTCTGGAACCCGCCCGCCGTTCAGTCCCTGCCCGTGCGCGGCCAGGAAGAGCGCCTGCCCATCAACCGCCTGTTCTTCGTGGGCCGCAACTACCACGCGCATGCGGTCGAGATGGGCAAGCCGGTCGACAAGTCGGTCGAGCGGCCGTTCTACTTCACCAAGGCGCCGCAGACGCTGGTCGAGTCGGGCGCCACCACGGCCTACCCGCCCGAGACCCAGAACTACCACTTCGAGATGGAGCTGGTCGTCGCCATCGGCAAGGCGGGTTTCCGCGTCAAGGCCGAAGATGCGCATGAGGTCATCTACGGCTACGCCACCGGCCTGGACATGACGCGCCGCGACCTGCAGCTGGTCGCCCGCGACAAGGGCCGGCCGTGGACGCTGGGCAAGGACGTCGAGCAGTCGTCGGTCTGCAGCGAAGTGGTGCCGATGCCGGGCGTGGTGATCGAGCAGGGCGAGATCGCACTGGCCGTCAACGGCGTCACCAAGCAGCACTCCGACGTCAACAAGCTGATCTGGAACATCCGCGAAATCATTGCCGACCTGAGCCTGTTCTATCACCTGCAACCCGGCGACCTGATCTACACCGGCACGCCTGAAGGTGTGGGCGCTGTGCTGCCGGGCGACCGCATCACCGGCCATGTGGCCGGTGTGGGCGAGATCGCACTCAACGTTGGCGCGGCCGAATAAGCCATGAGCACCTCGCACGATGCCGCGCTCGACGCGCGGCGCATGCGGACCGTGGTGTGGGTGATCTCGCTCGCCACGGTCGGCCTGATCTTCGATGGCTACGACCTGGTGGTCTACGGCGCGGTGGTCTCGACCTTCCTGCGTGACCCCTCGCAGATCGGCACCGTGACGCCGGCCATCGCCGGCCTGCTGGGCAGCTACGCGCTGGTTGGCGTGCTGGTGGGGGCGCTGCTGGCCGGCACGGTGGGCGACCTCCTTGGCCGCCGCAAGGTGATGCTGTTTTCCTACGCCTGGTTCTCGGTCGGCATGGCGCTGACCGCGCTGACCACCACGGTGGCGATGTTCGGCTGGATGCGCTTCTTCACCGGCCTGGGCATCGGCTCGCTGGTGGCCACCACTGCGGCGCTGGTGGCCGAATACGCACCCAAGGGCAAGAAGAACCTCTGCAACGCCATCAGCAACGGCGGCATCCCGCTCGGCAGTCTGCTGTCGGCGCTGGTCGCCATTCTGTTCATGCAGGACATCGGCTGGCGCGGCATGTTCTGGATCGGCGCGCTGCCGCTGGTCACGCTGCTGCCGCTGGCGTATTTCAGGATGCCCGAGTCGGTGGCCTGGCTGGCCGCACGCGGGCGGATGGACGAGGCCCGCGCGCTGTCCGAGCGCACCGGCGTACCGTTGCCGGCGGTTGCGCCAGCCATGTCTGCCGCGTCGGCGCGTCCGGTCCGGGCTCCTGTGGCCGACGCGGGTGGCAAGGCCGGTTTTGCCGGGCTGTTCGGCTCGCTCTATCTGCTGCCGACGATCGTGCTCGGCCTGATGAGCGCCACCGGCCTGATGCTGGTGTATTCGCTCAACACCTGGCTGCCCGAGCTGATGCTGCGCGCCGGCTTCAACGCGAAGGGCTCGCTGTCCTTCCTGCTGGTGCTCAACGGCGGCTCGCTGCTGGGGGCGCTGGCGGCGTCGCGGGCGGCGGACCGCTTCGGCCCCAAGCCGGTGGTGGCCACCTGCTTCGCGATCGGCGCGGCGGCGCTGGTGCTGCTGACGATGGGCTTCCCGCTCGCCGCACTGCTGGCGATCGTCGCGGTGGTCGGCCTGGGCACCAGCGGCACGCAAACGTTGATCTACGGCTTCGTCGCCAACTACTACCGCACCAACGTGCGCGCGGCCGGCGTGGCCTGGTGCGCCGGCTTCGGGCGCCTGGGCGGCATCGGCGGGCCGATGCTGGGCAGTGTGCTGATCGGCGCCAACTTCGCGCTCGACTCGATCTTCTACGTGCTGGCGGGCATCGGCGTCGTCGGCATCCTGCTGACGCTGCTGGTGCCGATGACCCGTGCCAGCGCCGAATTGCGCGCCATGGGGCAAAGTCCCCAGCCGGATCTGGTTCCGGTGGCCCCGGTGGCGCCGTCCCATTGATACCTAGACGACAGAGGTCCATCTTTGAAGCTCTACACCTTCTTCCGCAGCGGCACCTCGCACCGGCTGCGCATCGCGCTCAACCTCAAGGGGCTGGCGCCCGAGCACATGGCCATCGATCTGCGCACCGAGCAGCACCTGGGCGCCGCCTTCAAGGCCATCAACCCGCAGGGCTTCGTGCCGGTGATCGAGACCGACGAGGGCGCGCTGCTGACCCAGTCGCCTGCCCTGATCGAGTGGCTGGAAGAGCGCTACCCCACGCCCGCGCTGCTGCCGGCCCTACCGGAAGACCGGGCGCGGGTGCGGGCGCTGGCGGCGATCGTCGGCTGCGACATCCACCCGATCAACAACCGCCGCATCCTGGAGGCGCTGCGCAAGACCTTCGGCGCCGATGAAGCCGCGATCAACGCCTGGTGCGCCACCTGGATCGGCGACGGCTTCGACGCCATCGAAGCCCTGCTGGCCGCCGATACGAAACGTGGCGCGTTCTGCTTCGGCGATGCGCCCACGCTGGCCGACGTCTACCTGATCCCGCAGGTGGAAAGCGCCCGCCGTTTCAAGGTCGACCTGACGCGCTGGCCGCGCATCGCTGCCATCGACGCGACCTGTGCTCAACTGGATGCCTTCAAGCGTGCAGCACCGGCGCTGCAGCCGGACGCGGGCTGAGCATGGCACCTCGGGCCATCCGGCCCGTCCCCTGTTTCTTCAACCACAAGAATTTTTCCCCGGAGACAACACGATGAACCGCAAGACCTTTCTCGCCACGCTGCTGCTTGGCACCACCCTCGCCCCGCTGGCCGTGCAGGCCCAGACCGATTTCCCGAACAAGCCGGTGACGCTGATCACCGCCTTCGCCCCCGGCAGCGGCCCGGACGCGACGCTGCGCGTGGTGGCCGAGAAGCTCGGCAAGTTGTGGAACCAGCGCGTGATGGTCGAGAACAAGCCCGGCGGCGGCGGCTTCATCGCCATGGATTCGGCCAAGCGTGCCGCACCCGATGGCTACACCCTGCTGCAACTCGACAGCGACCACCTCGGCGCCGTGCCCCACCTCTACAAGCAGCGCGGCGCGGACACGGTCAAGCAGTTCGAGCCGGTGGCCTCGATCTTCCGCACCACCTTCCTGTTTGCCGTGGCGACCAACTCGCCGTTCAAGACTGTGGCCGACATCGTCAACGCCGCCAAGGCTGCGCCGGGCAAGGTCACCTACGGCTCGTGGGGCGTGGGCAGCCCGGGCCACCTGGGCGCCGAATTGCTGGAGTTGCGCACCGGCATCCAGATGCAGCACATCCCCTACCGCGAGGTCAGCCAGCTGTTCACCTCGGTCGCGGCGAGTGATGTGCAGTGGAGCCTGGGCACGCTGCCGTCCAGCGCGGGCGTCTACAAGGCGGGCAAGCTGCGCTACATCGCCGTCGCCTCGGGCAAGCGTCTGTCGCAACTGCCTGACGTGCCGACGGTGGCCGAAGCCGGCGGCCCCAAGGACATGGATGTCAACGCCTTCGTCGTGCTGATGGCCCCCAAGGGCCTGCCGACCGCCGTGCGCGACAAGATCAACGCCGACATGCTCAAGGTGGTGGCCGACCCCGAGGTCAAGGCCCGCTTCGACACCTTCGCGTTCGAGCCGATCGGTTGGTCGCCGGCCGACATCACGCGCGGCGCGGAAGAAAAATACAAGCTCTACGAGCAGTTGGTGAAGAAGGCCAACATCAGCCTGGATTGAGGCCGGGGCGGCGCGTGCCGCCTGCTTCAGTCAAGTCCCGACCTGTGCGGCAGCAGCGCCCGCGTCACGTCTGCCGCCGGCACCGCCCGGCAGCCGCTCAGGTTCTGCCCCGCCCACAGCGGTGAAAAGTCGCTCCGGCCCTGCGCCTCGGCCGCCGCGCGCAGCGGTGCCAGCGCGGCGCTGGCCCCCGGGAACGCTGGGGCGACCGGGTTGAGCGGGCCCAGTTCGCGCATCAGCCGGTTGACCAGCCCGCGCGCCGGGCGGCCGCTGAAGAGGCGGGTGAGGGCGGTGAGTGCGCCATCGGCCTGGGCTGCGGCGAGGGCGGCGCGGTGCACGGCGCTGGTGGTGGCCTCCGGGCACAGCAGGTAGGCGCTGCCGATCTGTACTGCCGCCGCGCCCAGCGTGCGGGCGGCTGCGACGCCGGCTGCATCGGCCACACCGCCAGCGGCGATCACCGGAATCTGTACGGCCGCCACGACCTGTGGCAGCAGCGCGAAGGTGCCCTGCTGGCTGTGCAGGTCATCGCTCAGGAACAGCCCCCGGTGTCCGCCGGCCTCCAGCCCCTGGGCGATGACGGCATCTGCGCCATGTGCCTGCAGCCAGCAGGCCTCGGCCACCGTGGTGGCGCTGGACAGCACCATCGCGCCCAGCGCCTTGACGCGCGCCAGCAATGCGGGCGCGGGCAGGCCGAAGTGGAAGCTGACGACGGCGGGGCGAAAGCGCTCCAGCACCTCGGCCAGGGCGGCGCTGAAGGGCGCGCGGCCAGGGCTGGCGGGAATGCAAGCCAGGTCCAGGCCGAGTTCGGCGTAGTACGGCGCCAGTGCGGCGCGCCAGCGGGCTTCGTGTGCTGCGTCGGGCTCGGGCGGGCGGTGGCAGAAGAAGTTGACGTTGTACGGCGCCCCGGCGCAGCCCAGCGCGGCCAGACGCGTCTGCAGCGCGATCAGCTCGTCATGCAGGCCTTGGGGCGTGAGCATGGCGGCGGGCAAGGCGCCCAGCCCGCCTGCGCTGCAGACGGCTGCCGCCAGCGCGTGGCCTTGCGAGCCGGCCATGGGTGCCTGCAGCAGGGGCAGGGGAGTGAGGGTCCAGCGGGTGTCCATCGTGCGGTCGATTTTCAGCAGGCCAGCGATTCGGTGAAGGGCAGCGGCGCGGGCGCCTCGCTGCGCAGCGCGTGTGCGTCCAGGCTGAGCGTTGTGCCGTTGGCGAACTGCAACTCCAGCGTCAGCGGACCCATCAGGACGGCGGGCAGCGGGATGTCGCCTTGCCAGCGCCCGGTGCGCTGCAGGCGCCCGTCGCGCAGGCGACCGAAGGCGTCGGTCAGTGCACCGGGATCTGTCGCAGGCGCCACGCCGGTCAGGTGCAGCACCAGGCTGCGGGCATAGCCTTCCAGGGGCGCTGCGCCCTGCTCATCCGTCTGGCGTCGGACGCAGGCCGCTGAAAAGCGCAGTTGCAGGTCGGCGCCGTCGGGCGTCAGGCGGGCGATTTCGCTGTCGGCCAGCAGCAGGGTGTCGGTGGGCATGGGGCAGATTCTGGCGGCTTGGCTATGCTGATGGCCCCTTTTGTCGATCTTGAAAGGCTCCGAGATGCCAGCCACCGCCTTACCCGACTTCAACCCGCAACTGGATCTGCGCCTGGAGCGCTTCGTGGATCTGACCCCTGCCCAGATGTGGGCGGCGTGGACAGATCCGCAGCACCTGCCGCACTGGTTCACGCCCCGGCCATGGACGGTGTCGGATTGCGAGATCGACCTGCGCCCGGGTGGCCGCTTCTACACGCGCATGCATGGGCCGAACGGGGAGGACTTTCCCAACGTCGGCTGCTTCCTGGAGGTGGTGCCCGGGCGCAGGCTGGTCTGGACCGACGCGATGCAGCCGGGCTGGCGGCCGTCGGAAAAACCGTTCATGACCGGACTCATCGACCTGCAGCCCGAAGGTGCCGGCACGCGTTACACCGCGATCGCCCTGCACCGCGACGAGGCCAGCCGCCAGCAGCATGAGGCGATGGGCTTCGAGCAGGGCTGGGGCGCGGCGCTGGACCAACTGGTGGCGCACATGAAGGCCGTTGCTGCCACGTGACCGCGGGCGGCAGGAATTGCTTCCTGCCGCCCGCAGCGTTTGTGATCAAGGCCGTGTGTGGCGGCCCCGGTGCGATTACTCGTCGCGGCCGCCGAAGATGCCCAGCAGCGCCAGCAGGTTCTGGAACACGCTGAACAGGCTCAGGTAGACGCCCAGCGTGGCGGTGATGTAGTTGGTCTCTTCGCCGTCCTTCACGCGCTTGAGGTCATGCAGGATGAAGGCCGAGAACACGCCGATGGCCAGCACCGACAGCGTGATCATCAGCGCGCTCGACTGGATGAAGATGTTGGCAATGCCCGCCACCAGCATCAGCAGCATGCCGATGAACAGGAACTTGCCCATGCCCGACAGGTCGCGCTTGATGACCGAAGACAGCGCCGCCATGCCCAGGAAGATGCCGCCGGTGCCGGCAAACGCCGTCATCACCAGGCTGGCGCCGTTGGCCAGGCCCAGCACGCTGCCGACCAGGCGCGACAGCATCAGGCCCATGAAGAAGGTGAAGGCCAGCAGCACCGGCACGCCGGCTGCGCTGTTTTTGGTTTTCTCGATCGCGAACATGAAACCGAACGCCCCCGCCATGAAGACGACCAGGCCGACCATGGGCGACATGGCCCGGCTCAGCCCGGTGCTGATGCCCAGCCAGGCGCCCAGCACGGTCGGCACCATCGACAGGGCCAGCAGCCAGTAGGTGTTGCGCAGCACGCGGTTGCGCTCGGCAGCAGTGGTGGAGCCGTAGACGTCGGTGACGCTGGACAGGGCAGAGTAAGCACGGTTCATGGAAGTCTCCTGCAGGGATGGGTGGCGGAACGAAATGAATGGACTGGAGTGTGAATGAAACCAGTGTCCGCGTCAGGCTGCGGCTTTCAGGCGCTTGCCGCGGGCGCGGATGTTGAGCGACTCCACCGCCAGCGAGAACGCCATCGCGGCGTAGATGTAGCCCTTGGGCACATGCACGTCGAAGGCTTCGGCCGTCAGCGCCATGCCGACCATCACCAGGAATGCCAGCGCCAGCACCTTGACCGACGGGTGCGCGTCGACGAAATCGCCGATCGACTTGGCGGCAAACAACATCACGCCCACCGAGGTAATGACGGCCGCCACCATGACGCCGATCTGGTCGACCATGCCCACGGCGGTGATGACCGAGTCCAGCGAGAACACGATGTCGATCACGCCGATCTGGGCCACCGTGCCCCAGAACACCTTCTGGCCGGCCGCAGCCGCAGCCTTGGCGTCAGCCGGCGAGCCGGTGTGTGCGGCAGGGGGGCCTGCTTCCTCGCGGGCCTCGACTTCCACGAAGATCTCGTGCGAGGCCTTGTAGAGCAGGAACAGGCCGCCCAGCAGCAGCACCAGATCACGCCCGCTGATGCCCTGGCCCATCACGTTGAACAGGTCGGTGGTCAGGCTCATGACCCAGCTCAGCGAGAACAGCAGCGCCAGGCGGCTGAACATGGCGAAGCCCAGGCCCATGCGGCGGGCCATGTCACGCTGTGCAGCCGGCAGGCGCCCCACCAGGATGGAGATGAAGATGATGTTGTCCACACCCAGGACGATTTCCAGGGCGGTGAGCATCGCGAAGGCGATCCAGAGGTTGGGGTCGAAGAGAAATTCCACGGTGTGTTCCGGTTGTAGTTGTCGCGGACTTTAAGGGCTTTCAATACTTCGCGTAAATTCGAAAATCAGGAAGAAAATATTCGAGAAAACCGCATAGTGGCGCCGACGATGAACTCCCGACTCAATTTCAAGCATCTTCACTACTTCTGGGCCACCGCCCGTGCCGGCGGCGTGATGCGCGCGGCCGAGCAACTGCACACCACGCCGCAGACGCTCTCGGGCCAGATCAAGCTGCTGGAGGTGCAGCTGGGTTGCGCGCTGTTCCGCAAAACGGGCCGGCGTCTGGAGCTGACCGAAGCAGGCCGCGCCGCGCTGGTCTACGCCGACCAGATCTTTGCGCTGGGCGCCGAGCTGGAGGCTGAGGTGCGGCCGTCAGGCGCCGTGCGGTCGGTCGATTTCCGCGTCGGCATTGCCGACTCGGTGCCCAAGGCGATGGCCTACCGGCTGCTGGAGCCGGCGCTCGACCTGCCCGGCGGCGTGCGGCTGATTTGCCATGAGGGCGAGTTCCGCGATCTGCTCGGCCAGCTCTCGGTGCAGCGGCTCGATCTGGTGATCGCCGACGAGCCGATGGGCCGCCAGCTCAGCGTCAAGGCCTTCAACCACCCGCTGGGCACGACGGCGATGAGCTTTTTTGCCACCGCTGCGCTCAAGCAATCGCTGCCGGGGGGCTTTCCCGGCTGCCTGGATGGCGCGCCGATGCTGCTGCAGGGGGCGGCGTCGGCTATGCGGCAGCGGCTGGAGGCCTGGCTGACGCGGCATCAGCTGCATCCGCAGCCGATTGGTGAATTCGACGACGCCGCGTTGATGAAGGCCTTTGGCGCCGAGGGCCGCGGCGTCTTCATGACCCCCACCGTGCTGGAGGCCGAGACCTGCGCGCAGTACGGCGTGCAGGTGCTGGGCCGCACCGAGGAGCTGGTCGAGGCCTTCTACGCCATCTCGGTCGAGCGGCGCATCACCCATCCTTGCGTGGTGGCCGTGACCCAGGCGGCGCGTCAGGCCCTGTTGCCGGCGTGAGTCCGGTCCCGGCGGCTCTCGCGCGGGATTGATTCTGGATAGACTGCGCAGCGCCGCCCGCCCCGTTGCGTCGCGCGGGCCCCCGATTCCTCATCGCTCACCCCATGCCCAAGAACATGACCTGCACTCCTTCTTCATTGCGCCCGGTTGTCGGGGCGGCCCTGGTGCTGATGGCCGTGCTGACACTGGCCGCGCCAGTGGTTCAGGCGCAGGCAGCTTCTGCGCCGGCCAAGGCGGCATTGACCGTCACGGTGGTCACGCCGAGTTCGGCCAGCGTGCCGGCGCTGCTGGCGGCCAACGGCAACATCGCGGCCTGGCAGGAGGCCAGCGTCGGTTCCGAGGCCAGCGGCCTGCGCCTGGCCGAGGTGCGCGTCGAGGTGGGCGAGCGCGTGCGGCGCGGCCAGGTGCTGGCCACCTTTGCCGGCGAAACGCTGCGTGCCGAGCTGGCGCAGTTGCAGGCGGCGCAGGCCGAGGCCGAAGCCAATCTGGTCGAAGCCGCTGCCAACGCCGACCGCGCCCGGGCCCTGCGCGACAGCGGCGCCATGAGCGCCCAGCAGGTCCAGCAGGCGCTGACGGCCGAGCAGACCGCCCGCGCCCGCGTCGCGGCGCAGAAGGCTTCGCTCGACGTGCAGCAGCTGCGCCTGGTCAAGACCCAGGTGCTGGCGCCCGACGATGGCCTGATCAGCGCCCGCAGCGCCACGGTCGGCGCGGTGGTCGGCGCCGGGCAGGAGCTGTTCCGGCTGATTCGTGGCGGCCGTCTGGAGTGGCGCGCCGAGGTGCCGTCGGCCGATCTCGCGCGCATCAAGCCTGGCCAGCGCACCACGCTGGTCACGCCGTCGGGCCGCAGCGTGCCGGGCACGGTGCGCAAGATTGCGCCCACGGTGGACGCGCAGACCCGCAACGGCCTGGTCTACGTCGACCTGCAGCCCGCGCCTGACAGCGATGCCCGCGCCGGCATGTTCGCGCGCGGCGAGTTCAGCTTCGAGGCCCGCCCGGCGCTCACGCTGCCGGCCTCGGCCGTGCTGCTGCGCGACGGCTTCAGCGTGGTGATGCGGGTGGGCGCCGATTCGCGCGTCAGCCAGGCCAAGGTCCGGGTGCTGTCGCGCGACGGCGAGCGCATCGCTGTCGAAGGCCTGGCCGCCGACGCCCGCGTGGTGGCGCGCGGCGCGGCCTTCCTGAGCGATGGCGACACGGTCAAGGTGGTGGCGCCATGAACGTCTCTGCCTGGTCCATCCGGAACCCGATTCCGGCCATCATGCTGTTCGTCCTGCTCACGCTGGCCGGGCTGATGAGCTTCAAGGCGATGAAGATCCAGAACTTTCCGGATCTGGAGTTGCCCACCGTCACCGTCAGCGCCTCGCTGCCGGGCGCCTCGCCGGCGCAACTGGAGACCGAGGTCGCGCGCAAGATCGAGAACTCGCTGGCCACGCTGCAGGGCCTGAAGCACATCTATACCAAGATCCAGGATGGCTCGGCCACCATCACGGCCGAGTTCCGCCTGGAGAAATCGACCCAGGAAGCGGTCGATGACGTGCGCGACGCCGTCAACCGCGTGCGTGCCGACCTGCCCGGCGACCTGCGCGACCCGACCATCAGCAAGCTCAACTTGTCTGGCGCGCCGATCCTGACCTACACCGTGGCCACGCCGCGCCTCGATGACGAAGCCTTGAGCTGGTTCGTCGACAACGACGTCACCAAGGCGCTGCTGAGCATCAACGGCGTCGGTTCGGTCGCCCGGGTGGGCGGCGTCACGCGCGAGGTGCGGGTGGAGTTGGACCCCGCTCGCCTGCTGGCGCTGGGCGCCACCGCCGCCGACGTGTCGCGCCAGTTGCGTGCTGTGCAGCAGGAGTCGTCCGGCGGCCGTGCCGACCTGGGCGGCGCCGAGCAGACGGTGCGGACCATCGCCACGGTCAAGTCGGCCGAGGAGCTGGCGCAGCTCGACATCCCGCTGTCCGACGGCCGCCGCATCCGGCTGGCGCAGGTCGCCCGCGTGGTCGACACCGTGGCCGAACGCCGTAGCGCCGCGCTGCTCAACGGCGCGCCGGTGGTGGGTTTCGAGATCACGCGCAGCCGGGGCGCGAGCGAGGTCGAGGTCGAGCAGGGCGTGCAGCGCGTGCTGGCCGAGCTGCGCACGGCGCATCCGGACGTCGAGTTCAAGCAGGCTTTCAACCTGGTCGACCCGGTGGTCGAGAACTACGACGGCTCGCTGGCGCTGCTCTACGAGGGCGCCATCCTGGCCGTGATCGTGGTGTGGTTTTTCCTGCGCGACTGGCGCGCCACGCTGGTGGCCGCCACCGCGCTGCCGCTGTCGGTGATCCCGGCCTTCATCGGCATGTGGTGGCTGGGCTTCAGCATCAACGTGGTGACGCTGCTGAGCTTGTCGCTGGTGGTGGGCATCCTGGTCGACGACGCGATCGTCGAGATCGAGAACATCGTGCGCCACCTGAAGATGGGCAAGAGCCCCTACCAGGCGGCGATGGAGGCGGCCGACGAGATCGGCCTGGCCGTGATCGCCACCACCTTCACGCTGATCGCGGTGTTCCTGCCGACCGCCTTCATGGCCGGCATTCCGGGCAAGTTCTTCAAGCAGTTCGGCTGGACGGCGGCGCTGGCCGTGTTCGCCTCGCTGGTGGTCGCGCGGGTGCTGACGCCGATGATGGCGGCCTACCTGCTCAAGCCCATCGTCGCCGGCCATGACGAGCGCGACGGCTTCGTCATGCGCCACTACCTGCGCGCGGCGGCGTGGTGCGTGCGGCACCGGCTGGTGACGGCCATCGGCGCGGGGCTGTTCTTCGTCGGCTCGATCTCGCTGGTGCCGCTGCTGCCCACCGGCTTCATTCCGGCGGACGACTTCGGCCAGAGTCAGGTCAGCATCGAGCTGCCGCCGGGCAGCACCTTCAAGGACACCTTTGCGGCGGCCGAGCAGGCGCGCGCCATCGTCAGCGCCAACCCGCACGTCAAGCAGGTCTACACCGCCATCGGCGGCGGTTCGTCGGGCGGCGATCCATTTGCGGCGGGTGGCGCGGCGGAAGTGCGCAAGGCCTCGCTGACGCTCACGCTCACTGCCCGTGCCGACCGGCCCGGCGTGCGCAAGCAGGTGATCGAAGGCGAGTTGCGCGACGCCATGCAGCAGCTGCCGGGTGCGCGGGTCAGCGTCGGCCTGGGCGGCTCGGGCGAGAAGTACGTGCTGGTGCTCTCAGGTGACGACGGCGTGGCGCTGCTGGAGGCGGCCCGCGCGGTCGAGCGCGACCTGCGCAGTCTGCCCAATCTCGGCAACATTGCCTCCACCGCCAGCCTGGTGCGGCCGGAGCTGGTGGTGCGGCCCGACTTCGCCCGGGCGGCGGACGCCGGCGTCACGTCGGCAGCCATGTCCGATACGCTGCGCATTGCCACCCGGGGCGACTACGACAGCGGCCTGCCCAAGCTCAACCTGGCGCAGCGCCAGGTGCCGATCGTCGTGCGCCTGCCGGATGCGGCGCGTCAGGACGCGGCGCTGCTTGGCCAGCTGGGCGTGCCCGGCAAGGGCGGCCCGGTGATGCTGGCCAACATCGCCACGCTCGGGCTCGAGAGCGGCCCGGCGCAGATCGACCGCTATGACCGCCAGCGCAACATCAACTTCGAGGTCGAGTTGAACAACCAGCCGCTGGGCGACGTGGCCGCCGCCGTGGCCCAGCTGCCCAGCCTGCAGCAGTTGCCCGCTGGCGTGCGCCAGACCACGCTGGGCGACGCCGAGGTGATGGCCGAACTCTTCGCCAGCTTCGGCCTGGCGATGCTCACGGGCGTGCTGTGCATCTACATCGTGCTGGTGCTGCTGTTCAAGGGCTTCATGCAGCCGGTGACGATCCTGGCGGCACTGCCGCTGAGCCTGGGCGGCGCATTCGTGGCGCTGCTGCTGACCAAGAGCGCGTTCTCGATGCCCAGCCTGATCGGCCTGATCATGCTGATGGGCATCGCGACCAAGAACTCGATCCTGCTGGTCGACTACGCCATCATCGCCCGTCACGCCGGCATGGGCCGCTTCGACGCGCTGATCGACGCCTGCCACAAGCGCGCCCGCCCGATCGTGATGACCACCATCGCGATGGGCGCCGGCATGATGCCGATTGCCTTGGGCCTGGGCGCCGACCCGAGCTTCCGCGCGCCGATGGCGGTGGCGGTGATCGGCGGGCTGATCACATCCACCTTCCTGAGCCTGCTGGTCATTCCAGTGGTGTTCACCTATGTCGATGATGCGGTGCAGCTGACGCTGCGCGGCGTGCGGCGGCTGCGTGGCACGCCGGCCGCAGCGGCCTCGAATCAAGGAGTGTCCCCATGAGTCATCTTGATGGGCCTGCTGCGCCGCTGTCGCGCCGGGCGCTGTTCGGCCTGGGGGCGGGTGCGGCTCTGGCGGTGCTGGGCCTGCCGGCGCTGGCGGCGCTGGCGGCCGAGACGCCGCCGTTCGCCACGCTCGATCTGGACTGGGTCGACGCCACCCGCGACCGCGCCGTGCCTTCGCGCCTGTACCTGCCGCACGCCTCGCAGGAACGCGCCGGGCCGCTGCTGGTGTTCTCGCACGGCATCGGCGGCTCGCGGCGCGGCTACAGCTACCTGGGCCGGCACATGGCCGAGCACGGCGTGGCCAGCCTGCATCTGCAGCACGTGGGCAGCGACCGCGACCTGTGGGCCGGCAACCCGCTGACGCTGGTGTTCCGCCTGCAGGCCGCCGCGCGCGAGGCCGAGGCGCTGGCGCGGGTGCAGGACCTGCGCTTTGCGCTCGACCGCCTGCTGGCCGACCCGAAGCTGGGCGAGCGCTTCGATGCAAACCGCATCGCCGGCGCCGGCCATTCCTACGGCGCCAACACCATGATGCTGGCCGCCGGTGCGCGCGTGCTGCGCCAGGGCCAGGCGCTGGCGTTGCGCGAGGAGCGCCTGAAGGGCGTGCTGCTGCTGTCGTCGCCGCCGTTCTACGGCGAGCCGGACCTGGCGGCGGTGCTGCGGCCGGTGCAGCTGCCGTCGCTGCACATCACCACCACCGAGGACATCATCACCATTCCCGGCTACGGCAGCCCGGCCAGCGACCGGCTGGCGGTGTTCGAGGCCATTGGCAGCCCGCGCAAGGCGCTGGCGGTGTTCCAGGGCGGGCCGCACAACATCTTCACCGACCGCACCACGCCGGGCGGGGCGGAGTTGAACGCGCGCATCAAGCAGGCCACACAGGAACTGGTGCGGGGCTTTGTCGACAGCCTGTTCCAGTCCGGTGGCCTGACCGAGGCCGAATTGGCGCCGTGGCGGGCGCGACACGCCGGGCTGCTGTCGCGCTTCGACCTGCGCAGCGTGGCCACCTCGGCCTGACGTTGCGTCTGTCATGCACCTGCCCCGCCGTCGCCGGCCCGAGTTCGAGCAGGAGCGCCACTTCGACTACCCGGCGCACCTGCTGCCGCTGATTGAAGACCTGCCGTCGGCGCCGGGCGTCTACGTCTTTCATGGCGAGGAGGGCGACCTGCCGCTCTACATTGGCAAGAGCGTCAACCTGCGCAGCCGCGTGCTGTCGCACCTGCGCAATGCCGACGAGGCGCGCATGCTGCGCCAGACGCGCCGCATCAGCCACATCCGCACGGCGGGCGAGATCGGCGCGCTGCTCTTGGAGGCGCAGCTGATCAAGCAGCAGCAGCCCGTCTTCAACCAGAAACTGCGCCGCAACCGCCAGCTGTGCTCGCTGCGGCTGCGCAGTGATGAGGCTGTCCGCCCCGAAGTGGTGCATTCCACCGACATCAACTTCGCCACCGAGCCGCACCTCTACGGCCTCTACGTCAGCCGCCACGCCGCGCTCGACGCGCTGCGCCTGATCGCCGATGAAGAGCGGTTGTGCCTGGGCGCCCTCGGCCTGGAAAAGCTCCCCGCCGGGCGGGCCTGTTTCCGGGCGCAGCTGAAGCAGTGCGCGGGCGTCTGTTGCGGCCATGAGAGCGCGGCGTCGCACCGCCAGCGGCTCTTCACCCGGCTCGAAGGCCTGCGCTTGGCCTGCTGGCCCTACCCGGGCGCGATCGGTCTGGTGGAGCAGCACGAGGCGCTGCGCCAGATCCACGTCATCCGCAACTGGTGCTACCTGGGCAGCGTGACCGAGGAGGCGCAGGCGGCCGCACTCGACGAGGTGGCCGCCGGCTTCGACGCCGACGGCTACAAGATCCTGTGCCGGCCGCTGCTGAGCGGCACGGCGGAGATCATGGCGCTCTGAGCGCCGCCGTGGCGGTTGAACTGGCGGCCGATCAGGCCTCGCCGCCGTCGGTCGACAGCGCTTCGACGCAGTGGTGCGGCGGAATCAGCACGCCCTGGTCGTTGGGCAGCGCTTCGATGTGGATCACCGGCGGGGCCGATTGCACGGTGCCGAAGATGGTGGCGAAGGCAGCGTCGGCCGCATCGCGCCCGGTGTCGAGCCGCACGAAGCCCATCGGAATGGCGGTGCCCGACGGATCGAACATGTACCAGCGGTTGCCCAGATAGGCCTCCACGTAGGCGTGGAAGTCGGGCGGGCCGAGGGCCGGGTCGGCGCCGAAATCGAAGCCGGTGGCAAAGCGGGCCGGAATGTTGACCGCCCGGCACAGCGCGATCATCAGGTGGGCGAAGTCGCGGCACACGCCCTTGCGGCTGGCGAGCGTGTCGCAGGCCGAGGTGATGCTGGTGGAGGTGTTGGACTCGAACGCCACGTGCCGGTTGACCCAGTCGCGGATCGCCATGACGCGGCTGTAGCCCTGCCAGAGCTTGCCGAACTCCTGCACCGCGAAGGTGTGCAGCCGGTCGGACTCGCAGTAGCGGCTCGGGTACAGATAGGGCAGCACGTGCGCGGGCAGGCCGACCACGGGCATCTCGCTGATCTGCTGCGGTGCCATGCGGTGGTGCGCAATGTCGACCGTGGCGCCGTAGGCCACCCGCAGCGGGCCGGTGAAGGCCTTCAGGCGCAGGTAGCGGGCGTGGGTGATGGCGTCGGTGTGGCCCTGCGGCTGCACGGCGCGGCTGAGTTCGAGCTTTTCACTCAGCACCAGCTGGTGGCGGGTGTGCGCGGCCTGGATGTTGAAGATGAAGTCGGCGTCCGGCCCCATCACCTGGTAGTTCAATTCCACCGAAAACTTCATGCGGACCATGACGAATCCTCGGTAGCAGTAGCGGTGGGGGTGGGCAGAAAACCTGCGCGGTGGGCGGGCGGCGGTGGGGTGCGGTTCGAGGCAGTGGAGTAGGGCATCTTGGTCGGTGGGTCGTGTCGTCTTGCGGGTTCAGGTCGGCAAACTGCCATTGAGGGCGCCCGACGGGTCTCGCACATTGTCAGGGTGTCCCGAGCGCCAGGCCTTGGGCGTGGTCCCGAAGTGCTCCCGAAACGTGCGAATGAAATAGCTTTGTGTGGCGAAACCACAGGCCCATGCAATCTCCTTGCCGGCCATGTCGCTTTCGGTCAACAAATGTGCCGCGCGCGCCATGCGCTGGCGGGTGATGTGACTGACCAGATGCTCGCCGCTGGCCTGGCGGAAGCGGTGCGAGAGGTAGTCGGCGCTGCAGCCCGATTGCTCGGCCAGCCGGCGCACGCTCAAGGCCTGGTCGCCCAGCTGGTTCTGGATCAGCACCCGCAGCCGGGCCAGCAGTGGCGGCTCGGGGCGGGTTTGCGCGGTGGTGGCGTCGTCCAGGGCGCGCTGGACCCCGGCCACGGCGGCCAGCACCAGCGCGCGGGCCTGCAGTGCGGCGGGGGTCGTGTCGACGGCTTCGACGTCCGCCAATGCCGCGTCGCCCAGCCAGCTCAGGATGCGCGCGGCCTGCGGGTGCTGGCGCGACTCCAGATGCTCGATGCCCGGCTGCCCCGGCGCGTGTTCATGCGCCAGGTGGCAGCTGAGCACCTGACCGTCGGCGTAGATGACCAGATTGCAGAACGGCGCGCCGCCGGCCCCGGCGCCCACGCTTTCGTGGTGCAGCAGGCGCGCTGGCATCAGCAGCGCCTCGCCGGGGCCGAGGTGCACGTCGCCCTCGGGCAGTCGGAAACGCGTCCAGCCCGAAATCTGCAGGAACAGCTCAGGCGCGAGGTGAAAGTGCCCCTCGCCCCGCGACACGCCTGCTGGCGCGGGCCGGTGCAGCGGCCAGCCGTCGCGGCCCAGCCCGTCGGCAAAGGCCTGCAGGTGGGCGCGCAACTGCTGCGCCAGCGCGGCAGTGAGCGCCGGACTGCGCTCGATCGCGTCTGCACGGGGCGCAGGGCAATCGGATCGGGCATCCAGGATTTTTGACATTGTTCGCAGTTTTCTGGCAGCGGTTGAACTTGGGCTCCAGGGGGGTTTTCCCCTAAGCTGACGGCTCTTGTCACCCCACCCCTGATTGTCATGAAGACCAAGATTTCTGTCATCGTCTGGAACGAATTCGAGCACGAACTGCAGAACCCGGCCATCGCCGCGATCTACCCCGACGGCATGCACGCCGTCATCGCCGCTGCGCTGCGCGACACGCCCGGCCTCAACCTCGGCGCGCTGCCGCTGGAAGTCAGCACCGCCACGTTGGCCGAGCCCGAGCACGGCCTTTCCGAGGAGCGCCTGGCCGGCTGCGACGTGCTGATCTGGTGGGGCCACAAGGCGCACGGCAAGGTGGCCGACGCGATCGTCGACCGGGTCCAGAAGCGCGTGCTCGAAGGCATGGGCCTGATCGTGCTGCACTCGGGGCATTTCTCGAAGATCTTCCGCCGCATGCTGGGCACGAATTGCTCGCTGAAGTGGCGCGAGGCCGACGAGAAGGAACGCATCTGGGTGATCGAGCCCTCGCACCCGATCGCCGCTGGCCTGGGCGAATACTTCGAGCTGCCCTACGAGGAGATGTACGGCGAGCGCTTCGACGTGCCGCAGCCCGACGAGACGGTGTTCATCAGCTGGTTCGAGGGCGGCGAGGTCTTCCGCTCCGGCCTGTGCTGGCAGCGCGGCCACGGCCGCATCTTCTACTTCCGCCCCGGCCACGAGGCCTACCCGACCTACTACGACAAGAACGTGCAGCGCGTGCTGGCCAACGCGGTGCAGTGGGCCAATCCGCGGGTGCAGATCGTTGACGTCTGCCCGATGTCGCCGCCGCTGGAGACGCTGTCCAAGAAGGACATGACGTTTGCGAAGGCCGGCGTACTGCAGACCAAAGAGGACATCTGATGGCGGCCGCTTCCAACGATTACCAAGCACAAGCCGCAGCGCTGGCGGCGTCAGGCGCAGCAGCGTCGACTGGCAAGCTGCGCGTCGGCGTAATCGGCCTGGGCATCGGCCGCATGCACATCGAAGGCTGGCGCCAGCACCCGGGCGTGGAGGTGGTGGCGATTGCCGACGCCGACGCGGCCCGGCTGGCCACGGTCGGCGAGCAGTTCGACATTGCCGCCCGCTACACCGACGCACAGGCGATGCTGGACGCGGGTGGTTTGGACGTGGTCAGCGTCTGCACTCCAAATAAGTTCCACCACGACCTGACGCTGGCCGCGCTGGCGGCCGGCTGCCACGTGCTGTGCGAAAAGCCGATGGCGATGAACGCGGCCGAGGCGCGCGAGATGCTGGCCGCGGCTCAGGCCGCCGGCAAGCGGTTGATGATCAACTTCAGCTACCGCTTCAGCGCCGCCTCGCGCGAGCTGAAGAAGCAGGTCGACTCCGGCATGTTCGGTGACTTCTACTTCGGCCGCAGCGTCTGGCACCGTCGGCGCGGCATGCCGGGCTTCGGCGGCTGGTTCGGCAACAAGGCGCTGGCTGGCGGCGGCCCGCTGATCGACCTGGGCGTGCACCGCCTGGACCTGGCGCTGTGGCTGATGGGCTATCCCAAGCCGACCTGGGTGCTGGGCAGCACCTACGACCCGATCGCCCGCGCCGCGGCCGACAAGGCGGGCAAGCATTTCGACGTCGAGGACCTGGCCTGCGGCCTGATCAAGTTCGCCAACGGCGCCACGCTGGTGCTCGAAGCCAGCTGGGCCGCCAACATCCAGCAGGCCGAGCTGATGGAAACCCGCCTGCTGGGCACCCAGGCCGGCCTGCTGCAGCGCAACGTCGATGAGGGCTACCAGTTCGAGGCCCAGGTGTTCACCGAGCTGAACGACGCGCCGGTCGACATCGCCCTGCGCGCGCCCACCGGCACGGCGCAGTCGGCCATGTTCGACTACGCGGAGGTCATCCTGACCGGCCAGCCGCACCCCGCCACCGGCGAGGAGGGGCTGATCGTGATGGAGATCCTCGACGCCATCTACGCCAGTGCTGCCACCGGTGCGCCGGTGCAACTTTGATCTCTTGACCCTGTGACCTGCTGAGCTGCCCATGAGTCTTGCCGATCTCGAAGTTCCCGGCCCTGCGGCCGACCTGGATGCCGCGCCGTCCGACCCGGCTGCGCTGCGTCGCGCCCGCTGGGCCACCCGCACGTTGTTCGCCAGCCTGGGCGTGATGGGGGGCATCTGGGGCGCGCACATTCCTTCACTGAAGGCGACGTACGCGCTCAACGAAGGCGAGTTGGCGATGGTGCTGTTTGCCGCCGCGCTGGGCGCCGTCACCTCGCTGTTCTTTGCGGGCCGGGTGATCGGCCGGCTGGGCACGCGCCGGGCCGCGCTGCTCACCGGACTGGTGATGGCCGTGGCGCTGGCGGTGGCCTTGCGTTGGCCGTCGGTGGCGTGGTTGCTGGTGGCGAACTTCTTTTTCGGCATGACGATGAGCGTCCACGATGTCACCCTCAACGCCGAAGGCACGGCGCTGGAGCGGCTCTCGGGCCGCGCCATCATGGGCAATCTGCACGGCATGTTCAGCGTGGGCGCCATGTCGGGCGCCTTGGCGGCCGCGGGCATGCTGAATCAGCAGTGGGCGCCTGCGCTGCAGCTGCTGGTGGTGGGGGGCGTGGTGGCCACTGTGCTGCTGCTCGCTCAGCGCGGCATGCTCGATGCACACCCGGCGTCCGACGCCAGGGAAGGCCAGGCCCATTTCGTCTGGCCGCGTGGCCTGCTGCTGCTGATCGGCCTGCTGATCTTCGCCGGCATGACTGCCGAGGGCGTGATGTACGACTGGTGCGTGCTCTACCTGAAGCAGGAAGTCGGCATGAGCCAGGATGTGGCCGCACTGGGCTACGCCGCCTTCGCTGGCGCGATGGCGGTGGCGCGCTTTGCCGGCGATTCGCTGCGCTCGCGCTTTGCCGATGGCGTGATGCTGCGCGGCAGCGCCACACTGGCTGCGGTGGCGATGGCGGCGGTGCTGCTCAGCGGTGATCCTGTGGTGTCGCTGATCGGCTATGCGCTGGTCGGCATCGGCCTGGCGCCCATCGTGCCGCTGCTGTTCACCGCGGCCAGCCGCGTACCGGGCAGCAGCAGCGCAGCGGCGATCGCGGCGGTGTCGTCGATTGGTTACAGCGGCTTCCTGGTCGGCCCACCGTTGATTGGCGCCATCGCCCATGCCGCATCACTTACGTCGGCGTTGACGGTGGTGGTCATTGCATCGGCTTTGCTGGCGGTTGGCGCACGTCGGGTGGCTTAGATGTAAACCTTTGTTGCAAGTGGGCGAAGAGATGCTTAAACTACTCTAATGGGAATTTATCCCATTAATGGAGATGCACATGAACACCTTTCGCCTGCTGCCTGCCGCCCTGACGCTTGCCGGTCTGTCCCTGATGAGCCATGCCGCTGTTGCCGCTCAGTTGCCCGCAGATGTGGCCGCGTGGTCCGCGCGGCCTGTTCAGGCGGCAGCTGACAGCGCTATTGCGCATCCCGTCATCCTGCTGGCCAAGAACGGCGGCAGTTCGTCGGGCAGTTCTTCCAGCGGATCGTCTTCGGGCAAGTCCTCGAGCGGTTCATCCAGCTCGGGGTCGTCGAAATCCAGCACGTCGTCCAGTTCCTCGACTTCGGGCTCTGACACGCGTCACGGTCGTGGCAGCGATGATGCGCCTGGCCACATTCGCCGGGGTCGTGGTGCTGACGATTCGACATCGCCCTCGACTTCGACCAGCGAAGTACGCCAGAGCCGCAGCAGCGATGACTCGACCACCTCAGAAGACCTGCGCCGCAGCAAGGTGCGTGGCAGCGATGATGGCGTGAACCATCGCTGAAGTGCAGTGCGTGCAGGGCGCAGCCCTGCGGCGAGCGCCCATGAAAAAAGCCGTCGCTCGCGCGACGGCTTTTTCTGCTTCAAGTCTGACAGGGGCTTGTGCCCCCGAGGGACTTACAGCGGGCGGATATTGGAAGCTTGCGGGCCCTTGGGGCCTTGCTTGACTTCGAACTCGACCTTTTGGTTTTCCTGCAGGCTGCGGAAGCCGCCACCGTTGCGGATTTCGCTGTGGTGAGCGAACAGGTCCTTGCTGCCGTCTTCAGGCGTGATGAAGCCGAAGCCCTTGCCGTCGTCGAACCACTTCACGGTGCCAGTTTGGGTACTCATGGATGATGTTCCTTAATTGAGTGTTGATGAAAAAAAGCGACCCCGCTGACATCACGCCAGCAGGAACAGAAACACTCAAGAAACGCCAAACAAGGGGAATTTGACTTAGGCCGACTCTGTAGGGCGCAAGCGCCACGGCAGAGTGGGAGAGAAGCAAGACTTTGAAAAAAACGGTCTTGTGTATGACTGCTCTTTCGATTCTAACGCGCTGTCGGCTGCACAACCGAGCTTTATTTGCTGAACATCGCCTGAGCCTTGTTTTGCGGCGGTTTCTGCGGTGCTTGTGTGCGCTGGGACACAGCCTTTTGCAGGGCTGCACGAGCAGACTGTCTGGCATCCCACCGGAGAGTTCTTGTCTGACGTCGAAAACCATCTGCTGCACGAGAAAATCGACCTGCTGGCGGAACTGCTCCAGATCCAGCAAGAGCAGCTCAAGTTCCTGTCCACGCTGGCTTCGCAGCATCAACCCCCGCCCCCGCCCCCGCCCCCGCCCCCGCCCCCGCCCCCGCCTCATGCCCCTGCACCCGCGCCTTGAACGGCGCTGCGCCACACTCGCGGCTTACCGCCCCGACGGGCATGGAGCAATGCCTTGATGAAATTCGCATCTCTTCCGCGCGTCAGCGCACTGGCACTGGCCGTGTCGCTGGGGGGGTGCGCCGCGCAGGCGCCAATGGCCACCCCCGACGTCCGCCTGAGCTGCGCGCTGCCGACCAACTGCGTCAACTCGCTCGATGGGGGCGCGCTGGCCTACACCGGCTCGCCCGAGCAGGCGCTGGCGCGGCTGGAAGCCACGCTGGCGGCGCTGCCCGAGGCCCGCATCGTGCGGCGCGACGGCCTATGGCTGGAGACGATCTTCACCACCCGCATCGGCTTCAAGGACCAGGTCGACTTTCTGATCGATCCGCAGGCGCAGCGCATCGACTTTCGCTCGCGCTCGCTGCTCGGCCTGTACGACTTCGGCAAGAACCGCTCGCGCATGCGGGACTTCGCCACGCGTTTCGAGCAGCAGGCGGCTCGATAACATGGCTCTTTTTCACCGACGACAGCAGGATCCCTCATGAAAGCAATCTGGAACGGCGTGATCGTGGCCGAAAGCGACGACACGGTCGTGGTCGAAGGCAACCACTACTTTCCCGCCAGCGCGCTGAAGCAGGAATTCCTGCTGTCCAGCAACCTGCGCACCATGTGCTCCTGGAAGGGCGAGGCGCACTACCACACGCTCTTCGTCAACGGCGACGCCAACCCCGACGCGGTCTGGTACTACGCCGACCCCAAGGAAGCCGCACAGGAGATCAAGGGCCGTGTCGCGTTCTGGAAGGGCGTGCGGGTCGAGGCCTGAGGCCTGACACCTGACGCTTCCAGCGTCAGAACAGCTCGATGCGTGGCTGCTCCTGCCGGTCTGCGGCCTGGGTCAGCGCCTGGCCGGTGACCGACTCGTGCGCGACGCGCTGGCTGTGCATGACGTAGCTGTCGGCCTGCTCGGCCAGCAGTTGCTTGAGCGTGCTCATGCCGTCGGGGTCCCAGGGCTGGTCGAGCAGCTGGTCCGCCAGGCTTTGCAGGTGGCGATTCATGCCCCGCAGCGCCTGCTGCACGGACTCCACCCGCTGGCGCATCACGTCCTGGCCCTGCATTTCGCCCAGCGCTTCCGCGAGCCGGCCGGCAATGTCCTGATGCCCGGACTTGATGTCGGCAATGACCGTCTCCAGCTGCAACTGCGACATCGACACGGCAAAGCGCTGCTGCATTTCGGCGATGTCGGCCAGCACCCGTCGCATGTTGCCGCTGCTGGTCTGGCGGCCGGAGGCGTCCATCGCGCTGACCAGTTCCTCGTCGATGCCGGTGGTGGCGGCGTTGATCTGGCTGGCAATATCGACCGCCACCGTGGCGGTGCGGTTGGAGAGTTCACGAATTTCTGCCGCGACCACGGCAAAGCCCCGGCCGGTCTCGCCTGCCCGCGCGGCCTCGATGGCGGCGTTGATCGACAGGAAGTTGGTCTGACGCGCCACCGACGCGATCACGTCCACCAGCGGCGCCAGCGCCTTGACGCCCTGCAGCCGGCGGATGCGCTCCAGGTTGGCCGTGACCTCGGCCTCCTGCGTCTCGACGAACATTTCCAGGATCGCGCCCAGCTGGGCGTCGGCCATCAGCTTTTCCTTGATGACGCGGGTGAGTTCGTGCCCGTGTTCCTCGGTGATGCGGATGCGCTCGATCTGCTGGCTCGACACCTGGTGGACCGACTGCATGCGCTCGATCACCTGCAGGGCGGCTTGCTCGGAGTCCTGCAGCGCACCGTCCAGATGCCGGCTCATCAGTTTCAGGTGCGGCGCCACGTCGCGCACCTCTTGAACCGCCTGCGTGCGCGGCATGCCGCGGGCGGCCGGGCGCACGCGCATCAGCAGCGCGGTGAGCAAGGCCGCGCTGACGAGCGCCAACAGGGCGACAGCCGCCAACTCCAGTGCCGGCGGCAAGGCCTGGGCGCGCAGCCATGGCGTCACCCAGGCCACGGCGGCCACGGTGATGACGGCAGCGGCACTGAACACCAGGGCCAGCGGCCCGCGAGGAGCAGTTTTTGAACTCATTGCGGCGTCCCTCTTGTTTCGGCAATCAATCGGTCGACCAGCGCGAGCAGCTCCCACGGGCTGAATGGCTTGATCAGGTAGGCGCGTGCGCCGGTCTGCAGGCCGCTGTCGATGTCCTCGGGCGCGCCCAGGGCCGACAGCATCACCACCGGAATCTGCCTCAGCGCGGCGTCGGCGGCCAGCGTGCGCGACAGGCTCAGGCCGTCGACGCCGGGCATCATCACATCCAGCAGGATCAGGTCCGGGCGCTGGCTGCGTGCCAGGCTCTGCCCCTGTGCGGCGTCACCCGCCTCCAGCACCTCGAAGCCCTTGAACTCCAGGGTCATGCGGATCAGGCGGCGGATGTCGGCCTGGTCTTCAATGGTCAGAACGGTGCGTTTCATGGTCATGCCACTACAAAAAAACTCATGTCAGGGCTTCAGCCGCAGGCGGATCAGCGTGCCGCCGCCGGGGGCGTTGAAGGCTTCGATGCTGCCCTCGTGCGCCCGCATGATCTTGCGGCAGATGGTCAGACCCAGGCCGGTGCCGCCCGAGCCGTCGCGGGTGCGGCTCGACTGAACGAAGGGCTCGAAGATCGCCTCCAGCTCCTCGGGGGGAATGCCCGGGCCGTGGTCGCGCACGGTCAGCGCCACGTGTCCCGTGCCGTCCAGGCTTTCGCCGGTGATGTCGATCGGGCTGCCTTGCGGCGCAAACCGCAGCGCGTTGTTCAGCACGTGGTGCAGCACCTGCTGCAGGCGCGCCGGGTCCGCGTGCGCGGGCAACGCGAGGGACGGGTCGGGCAGCCGCAGCCGGAGTTGCCGTGCGTCGGCGGTGGCCTGCAGTTGCCGGGCCACCTCGGCAGCCAGCGCGGCCAGGTCGACCCGGTGCAGCGTCAGGGCGCTGGCCGTGCTGTCCGAGGTCGAGATGTCCAGCAGCCCGTTGACCAGCGTCAGCATGCGCTGCCCGCCGGCCTGGATGTCGTTGAACATCTGCTCGAACTGCGGCTGGGCCTGCAGCTGCGCGAAGTGCTCGCCCAGTTCCGAGAAGCCGATCACCGACTGCAGCGGCGTGCGCAACTCGTGGCTGATGTTGGCGATGAACTCCGACTTGGCGCGGCTGCTGCGCTCGACCGCCTCGGTGGCGAGCACGATGCTGGTGATGTCCCGCAAGGCGCCCACGATGCGCACGGGCCCGCTGTCGTCGAACTCGCCCTCGGCCACCGCATGCACCCAGATTGCGCGGCCCCGGGCGGTGATGAATTGCAGCTTGAAATCCCAGCCCAGGCGGTCGTCGCCGAAGCCCTGCGCCATGGCCTGCTCGATCACGGTGCGCGCTTGCGGGGTGAAGAAATCCGGGCACTCCTGCAGCGTCGGCTGATGGCCCGGCTCGACCTCCAGGATGCGGCAGGTCTGGTCCGTCCAGTGCATCTGGCGGCTGCGCAGGTCGTAGGCCCAGCCGCCCACGCCGCCGATGCGGCCGGTCTTGTCCAGAAAAGCCTCGCTGGCGCGCAGGTTGGCTTCGGCCTGCTTGCGCTCGGTGATGTCGGTCTGGATCGCCATGAAGCCGGTCAGCACCCCGTGCACATCGTGGATGGGCTGGATGTCGAGCTCCAGCCAGTAGATGCGGCCTTGCTTGCCGCGGTTGCACACATCGCCGGCAAAGGCGTGTCCGGCATCGAGCGCTTTACGCATGTGCGCGATGACGTGGGGCGCCGTGCCCTCGAACTGCAGCAACTCCCCGGGTTTGCAGCCCATGACCTCTGCCGTGCTGTAGCCGCTGATGCGCTCGAAGCCGGCATTGACCCAGGTGATGCGGCGCGCCACGTCGGTGATGACCACGGCGTTGGACGTGGCCTGCGCCACCAAGGCCAGCTGCGCGATCTCGGCCGTTGTGTGTGCCAGCAGCGTCTCGGCGCGGCGCAGGCTGGCCGATCGCTGCCACAGCAAGGCCGCCAGCAGCGTGCTGACCAGCGCACCCAGCACAAACACCAGCCATGCCACGGGCTGCATCTCTGCGGGAATGCTTCGCGCGACCCACATCCCCGCGCCTGCAGCCAGGCCGCAACCCGTCAGCCAGAGGCTCACCGGCAGGTGCAAGGGCAGTGCGGCGTGGTGTTTCATGTTCCCGGGAGGATTCTGTGAGGCGCGGGGGGGTGGTGCTGGCAACAGGAACTGGCAAGAGGTGCGTGCTTGATTTGAACTTTTCGTCCATTGCGCCCGAAACTTGAGCGCCCGCCAGAATCCGCCCATGCAGATCCCGCCCGATTCCACACTCAAGCCTTCCCACCAAGCCCGCAACCCGCTGCACGGCATCACGCTGGAGGGCATCGTCACTGCGCTGGTGGCGCACTACGGCTGGGCAGGGCTGGGCGAGCGCATTCCGCTGCGCTGCTTCACCGTCGAGCCCAGCCTGCCGTCCAGCCTGCGCTTTCTGCGCAAGACGCCCTGGGCGCGTGAAAAAGTGGAGAGCCTCTACCTGTTCACGCTGCGGCAGCAGCGGGTGGGGTCAGAGCGGCCCTGACGCCGCCCTGAACGCAACCCCGCCTCAGCTGCCGGAGCGCTCACCGATCAGCACCGCCCAACGGGTCTCACCGGCCCCCACCATCACGCGCACCGGCAGCGCGCCGGCTGGCACGGCCGTCAGCACGAGGCTTCTCGTGTCGGACTTGAACCGCATCCAGATGGGCAGCGGCTTGTCGTCCATCAGGGTCACCTGCAGGTCGGTCGCCCCGTTGGGTACAGCGATTTCCTGGGGCAGCGCGAAGCTGACCTCGGCCCCCGAGTCGATCGCTGACCGGGTCACGAACACGGCCACCACGCCCACCCGTTCGGTCGTCGCCGGACGCACCATCGAGATGGACGTCGCGCTGCCCGGTTTGGCCACGCTCACCTCGCTCCGGGCCGGACTGCCGATGGCCACGGCGGGCGTCCCGACCGGACTCGGATTCACATTGCCGGCACTGACGCTGCTGCCGACCGCGGGCGTCGACACGTCCAGCAGCGCCGCCGGCGCCGATGGCACGAGCGGTGCCGACGGCGAAGGCCCGGCCACCGGCAAGGTCGGCGCCACCGACAGCCCGTCGCTGCCGCTTGTGGAGCCGCCCCCCGTGCCCGTGCCTGAGTCGTTGCCGTTGCCCAGGATGCTGGCCGTGGTGCTCTGCACCGGGGTGGCCAGCGTGTAGTTGCCTGCATCGGTGCCGGTGAGCTGGTGGGTGACCGTCACGGTCTTGTTCGAGCCGATGTCCTTGGTATCGAACAGGCCGGTCTGCGCCAGCGTGACGGCATCGCCCGAGAACAGGCCGCTCAGCAGGCCGGTCATGGCGGCGGTCGTGGTGCCGTCATAGACCTTGTCGGCAGCGGCGACGTTGCTGACGCTCACCGCCCTGGGCGTGATGCTGGCCGTGGCGCTCTGCACCGGGGTGGCCAGCGTGTAGTTGCCCAGGTCGGCACCGGCCAGGCTGTTGAGCACCGTCACGGTCTTGTCCGTGCCGGCATTCCTGCTGTCGAAGGCACCGGTCTGCGCCAGCGTGACGGCGTCGCCCGAGAACAGGCCACCCAGCAGGCCGGTCAGTGCCGCGCTGGTGTTGCCGTCATAGACCTTGTCCGCCGCACGGGTCACCACGCTGAGCGGTGCCCGGGTGACCGTCGCGAAGGTCGCGGCACGGTCGTTGACGGTGTAGTTGCCCGCGTCGGTGCCGCTGATGGCGATGTCGGTGACGCCGACGAACTTGCCAACGCCCACGTTCTTGTCGAGCAGCGCCGCGCTGGCGCTGACCGTCAGCACGTCGCCGACAACGCGGTTGTCGCTCAGGTTCACGACGGCGGCCGTGCTGGCGTCGTAGACCTTGTCGACGCCGGTGGCGGCGACCACCAGGCTGCGGGGCGTGATGCTGGCCGTCAGGCCTGCCGGCTGGACCAGGGTGTAGTTGACCGCGTCCGCGCCGCTCAGCACGAAAGTGCCGCTGTTGAGGATCGGCTTGTCGATGCCGACATCCTTGCTCTGGAAAGTGCCGGTGACCGAGGACACCTGCACATCGTCGGCGCCGAGTGCGCCGGACAGCACGGCGGTCGACACATTCAGGTGGGCCACCAGCGTGCCGTCGTAGACCTTGTCGATGGCGACCAGCCCGGCGACGTTGAGCGTGGCCGGCGTGATGCTGGCGTGTGCGGTCACACTGCCCGGCACCGTGTAGTTGCTGGCCAGGCCGGCGTTGGCGCCCGTGCCGTCCTGCAGCGTGATACCGGTGATCGTGACCGGCTTGTCGGCCGCCACGTTGCGGTCCTCGAACCGGGTGCTGCCGCTGTGCGTGCCGTTCAGGGTCTCGCCGTTGACCAGGCCGCTGAAGCCGAAGGATTCCAGCGTGGCGCTGGTGCTGCGGTCGTAGACCTTGTCGGCCACCGAGGCCTCCACCGTCAGCAGCCTGGGGCTGATCGTGGCCTGGGCGCTGGCGGTCGGGGCGACGCGGTAGTTGGATGCCAGGCTGCCCTCCGGACCGTCGACCAGCGCAATGCCGTGGATCGTGACCGCCTTGCCCGCACCCGCATTGGCGTCCGCGAAGGTGGCGCTGCCGGTGGTGGCGCCCAGGATCTCGCCGTTGACGAAGCCGCTCAGCGTGCCGCCCGTCTGGGTGGCCGTGCGGCTGCCGTCGTAGACCTTGTCGGCCACGCTGCCGGCGTAGGTCAGCACGGCCTGCTCGATCGTGCTGGTGGTGTTGGCTGCGTGGATGACGTTGTAGTTGCCACCGCCGTTGCCGTCGTTGACCGTGACACCGCTGGCCGTGACGGTCTTGTTGCCGCTGCCGGCGTTGGCGTCGGTGTAGGCGAAGCTGCCGCCGCTCAGGGTGTCGGTCGTGTTGCCGTTGCTGACGTTGGTGTAGAGCGTACCGGCCACCACGGTGGCGCTGCCGCTGGCATCGAGCGTGGCGTCGTAGGTCTTGGTGAGGTTGGCGGCCGCCACCGTGATGTTGGCGCGTTCGATCGTGCTGTGCGTGTTGGCGGTGTAGCTGACGTTGTAGTTGTTGCCGCCGTTGCCGTCGTTGACGGTCACGTCGCTGGCAGTGACGGTCTTGTTGCCGCTGCCGGCGTTGGCGTCGGTGTAGGCGAAGCTGCCGCCGCTGAGGCTGTCGCCGCCGAAGACCTGCGTGCCGGCGGTGGCCACCGCCGTGGCGCTGGCGGCCAGCGTGCCGTCGTAGGTCTTGGTCGTGTCGCTGGCGGCCAGCGTCAGGTTGGCGCGGTTGACCGTCAACGCGCCGCTGGCGAAGCTGATGGCGTAGTTGCCCGCCGTCAGGCCCGAGGGCGTGATGGTGTAACTGCCTGCATGGCGTGCGCCCTGTGCGCTGCCGCCGTAGACGAGCGTGCCGCCGAGCACGCCGTCGCCTTCGCCGTTGGCAAAGCCGCTGTAGCTCACGCCGTGGCCGCCGCTGTAGGCCTGGCCGTCGTAGGTCTTGCTGTCGGCCTGGGCGGTGACGGTCAGGTTGGCGCGGTTGACGGTCAGCGCGCTGGCGTTGCCTGCCGCCTGCGCGAAGGTGTAGTTGACCGCCGTGTAGCCGCCGCCGTTGATGGCGTAGCTGCCGACGTTGCTGCCCGCGCCAGCCGGGGTGGACCAGCTGGCCGAACCGCCCAGCACCGACGCGTCCTGCCCTAGCTTGAAGCCGCTCACGCTGCCGCCGAGCACCGGGTCCGCTGCGCCGTAGCTGCGTTCCGCCGTGTTGGCGGTGTAGGTCAGCACGGCGGGCGTCACGGTGTAGGTCACGCCGGTCGTGTCGGCGATCAGCGTGTAGGCAGAGGTCAGGCCGCCGGTGTACCTGATGCTGGTGCTGCCGACGTCCATCGCGCTCGACAGCCCGGCCGTGAAGGCCGCCGTGCCGCCGCTGATGACGTTGCCGGTGGTGTCCTCGCTGTCGAGCATGCCGGCGCTGATGATGTAGCCGAGCGTGCCGGTCGGCGTGTCGCCGTAGACCTGCGTGGCGGCGCCGGTGACGGCGGCGCGCACCGTCAGCGTGGCGGTCGAGTCGGTGTAGATGAAGCCGTTGCCGCTCTCGCTCACCGCGCCTGGCGCGTAGCTGGCGAAGCTGGCGCCGTAGTGGCGGAAGTTCGAGGTCAGCCCGCCCTTGACGGTGTGTGCGCCCCCGACCAGATCGCCCACATTGCCGTACACCAGCCAGCGGTGGTCGTCGTCCACGGTCAGTGCGGCTGCGCCGGCGGTCGCGTTGTTGATGAGGTTGCCCGCGCCCTCGGTCGAAGCGACCAGGTCGCCGCCCGTGGCCTGCAGGCGGGCGCCGCTGTCGAGCGTCAGGTCGCCCACCGTGCGCAGCAGCAGGTCGCCCCCATGGCTGTGCACCGCACCGGACACGGCCAGGCCGCCGCTCGCGTCCCGCAGTTGCAGGCCGGTGCCGGCGCTGGCGCCGGCGAGCGTGTCGATGGTGTTGGTCGCGTCGGCCAGCGTGATCGCGCCGCCCGCAGCCACGGTCAGCGCGGTCACGTCCTGCAGCGCTGCGCTTTGCGTCAGGTTGCCGGCGCCGCCATTGGCGCCTGCCGTCAGGTTGACCGCCGCGCCACCGGCGTTGATGCCTGCCACGGTCAGGCCGTTGGCGTCGACATAGGTGATGGCGTGGCCGCCCGAGGTGACGGCGAGCGTGTCGACATCGTTGGCCCCGTTGGCCAGCATCACGGTGCCGTTGGCGGTGATGTCGAGGGCCGGGGCGCTGATCGGGCCGTTCTGCGCCAGTGCGCCGGCAGTGGTCAGCGTCAGGCGGGTGAGGGCCTGGGCGGTGTCGATCGTCGTCAGGCCGGTGGCGGCGTTCTTCACGTTGACCGTGGTGCCGCTCAACTGCAGCGTGCCGAACTGGTTGCCGTTGTTGCTCAGGTCGATGCCCAGGCTGCCGGCACTCGACGCCTCGGCCGTGAAACTGGCGACGCCGGCCACCGACAGCGCGGTACCCGCAGACTGCCGGATACCGGTCTGCACATCGGCGCCACCGCCCAGGGTCGGCGCGCTGGCGCTGACGGCAATGTGGCCCGTGATGTTGTTGGCCGGGTTGGCCAGCACGACGGCATCGCCGCCGATCAGGCTGCTGCTGAACGAGCGGTTGGTGCGCTCGCTGATCACCGTCAGGTTGCCGGCTTCGATGCGGTCGCCCAGCGTGATGACGCCGGCCTGGCGCACTTCCACGGTGCTGGTGGCCGGCAGCGTGGTGATGCCGCCGATCAGGTTGCCCGCACCGCCCAGCAGGATGCTGGTGCCGGTGGCGGTCAGGTCACCGCGCACCTGCAGGCTGGCGCCGGCGGCCTGCGAGATCGCGTCGCCGGTGGCGGTCAGCACATAGTGGCCGCCGACCTGGGTGTTGCCGATGCGCGTGGCGCTGGCGCCGGAGTTGTCGATCGTGACGTCGCCCGCAGCCACGCTGGTGGTGATGTCGAGGTTGCCGCCGATGGTCAGCGGTGCCGCCTGCGTGACCGTGCCCGCCGCCGTCAGTGCCACGTTGCCGGCGGAGGCCAGCGCCGCGCCGATGTGGATAGTGCCGCTGGACGTGACGCTCAGGCTCTCGCTGGCCTGGGTGGCGCCGAGGTCGGTGGCCGCCGCCTCCGTCACCTGTACCGTGCGGCCGGTCAGCGTCAGCGTGCCGAAGGTGTTGCCGGCATGGTCGAGCGTGATGTCGCTGCTGCCGGCATCGAGCGTCACCGCGCCGCTGCCGAGCACCCACGCCGCCGTGCCGGCCTGCGTGATGTCGAGCGTGTTGGCCAGGTTCAGTGCAGTGGGTGTGCCGTTGAGCGCCACCGTACCGAAGGCGTTGGCGGGGTGGGACAGCTCGATGCCGTGGCCCGCCGCGTACAGCGTCAGGTCGCCCGAGGTGATGGCGCCGCCGCTCTGGCTGATGCCGCCGCCGCCGTTGAGCGTGAGTGGCTTGCCCGGTGCGTTGAGCGTGCCGGCCACGTCGAGCGTGCCGGTGCCGGTGGCGCTGCCCAAGGTCAGGCTCGCCAGCGTGCCGATCGGCAGTTGGGCCAGATCGGTGGCGGTCAGGTTCAGGCCGGTGATGGGGCTGGTGCCGCCGATGGCGACGTTGCGGCTGGCCGTGGCCGGCTGCATCAGCAGGTGGCCCGAGCCGGTCACGGCGCGCGCGAAGTTGATCTCGTCGGCCGTCAGCGTCAGGTCGTTGGCGTTCAGGCTGGCCAGGTTGTTGAAGGCCAGCGTGCCGGCACCGGCGTTCAGGGCCAGCGCGTGGCCGCTGGTGGGTGCCATGTCGACCAGCGCGTTGAAGGCGATGCCGACGCCGCTGAGGTCGCCGGTGGCGGTGATGGTGCCAGTGTTGTAGACCTGCGGGCCGTTGATGTCCAGCGCCGGCAGCGTGATGCCCGAGGTGCTGTTGACCGTCAGGCCGGTGAGGGCGCTCTGCAGCTGGTCCAGGCCGGTGACCGAGCCGCCGCCCAGGTTCATGGTCAGCGTCTTGTTGCTGCCGACGGCGCCGCCCAGCGTCAGCGTGCCGTTGCCGGTGGTCAGTGTCAGGTCGTTGTCGACGGCCAGCGTGCCGTTGAAGCGGATCGCGCCGCCGCCGCTGTCGATCACCGACGCGCCGGCCACCGCCACGGGCGTGGCGAAGGTGATGGCGTCGTTGGTGCTGCTGAGGTTGACGCCCACGTTGATCGGCCCGCCCGTCGCGTTGGCCGTGACCGCGTTGAAGGTCGATGCGGCGGTGACGAAGCCGATGTCGCCCGTGCCCTGCGCCTTGAGGCCCAGCGTGCCGGTGATGTTCTGGCTCTGCGGGGCGCTGATGCCGTTGACGTGAATCCAGCCGCTGCCGCTGGTCTTGAGGTCGAGGCCGCCCGAGCTGGTGATGCGGGCGAGTTCGCTGCCCGAGATCGTCATCTGGCCGGCCGCGTCGGTGCCGCCCAGCGCGATGTTGCGGCTGGTGCTGGCGCTGAGGCTCATCAGCCCCGAACCCGACGACAGCGTGCTGCTGCCCTGCAGGTCGAGGTCGGCGGCCTGGATCGCCAGCGTGTTGTTGGCGGCGGTCAGCGACACGCCGTTGAGCAGCACGAACGCACCGCTGCCGTTGCCATCCGAGTCGGCGGTGAACGCCACCGGCGCACTCAGCGTGCGGCTCTGGTTGAGCGTGATGTGGTTGAGTGCGCTGTAGCTCTGGTTGGCATCGCCCACCGTGGCGATGCCCGGCAGCGTCAGGTCGTTGCCCGAGATCGTCATGCCGGTCAGCGGCGTGATGCCGCCGGCGGCGCCGCCGAGCACGACGTTGCCGGCGCCTGCGGCCAGCGTCAGGGCGTGTGCACCGTTGACGGTGCTGGTGGCACCGGTGAAGGTGATGTTGCCCGCGCCTGCGCCGGTCGAGATCGCCACATCGGCGCCCAGCGTGGCCGGGCCGGTGACGGTGATGTCGCTGTGGGTGCTGCTCAGGTCGCCGCCCAGCGTCACGCCGCTGATGGCGGTGTAGGCCTGCGTGCTGGTGGTGGTGACGTCCGCTGCGGTGACGGTCAGGCCGTTGGCGGCCAGCGCCGTCAGCGCGGTGGTGTCGCCGACGGCGCCGTTGAACTGCACGGCGCTGGTGCCGGCGTTGGCCGTCAGGCTGCGCGCGCCGTCGAGCGTGCCGTTGAAGGTCAGGCCGGCGCCGGCCAGCGTGGTGTCGGCGCCGAGCGTGACGGCGTCGTTGTAGGTCTGCGCGCCGCTGGTGGTGACGGCACCGGCGTTGAGGGCCGTGCTGCCGCCCGCGTTGGTGGTGAGGCTGGCCAGTGCGGTGTTGCCGCCGACCACGCCGCCGAAGGTCGTCGTGCCCGAGGCGTTGACCGTCAGCGCCTGCGCGCCGTCCAGGCTGCCGGCAAAGGTGACGTCGCTGCCGGTCAGCGTGGTGCCGGCGCCGAGCGTCACGGCGTCGTTGAAAGCCTGCGCACCGCTGGTGCGGACGGTTGCGCCGTTGAGCGCGGTGGTGCCGCCCGCGTCGGTGGCGAGGCTCGCCAGCGCGGTGGTCGCGCCCACGGCGGCGCTGAAGGTGGTGGTGCCGCTGCCGGCGTTGACGGCCAGCGCCTGTGCGCCGTTGACCGTGCCGTTGAAGTTGACCGGCGCGTCGTGGGTGGTGACGGTGACCGGGCCGGTGGCCAGCGTCATGGGGCCGTTGAAGTCGACCTGGCCGGTGGCCGGGCCGCTGGACTGGCCGACCGCGCCGTTGAGCGTGAGGCCGCCGGCGGCGCTGAAGCTCATCGGTCCGGCCACGGCCAGGCCGGTGCCCGGCAGGCTCAGCGTCTGCGCCGTCACGGTCAGGCCCGTGAGGTCGGACGCAAAGCCGATCTGGTCGAGACCGGTGACCGTGCCCGCGCCGCCCGCCAGCGCGTTGAGCGTGAGGGCGTGCGGGCCGGCCACCGCGCCGCCGAAGCCCAGCGTGCTGCCGTTGGAGGCCACGCTGACGTCGCCGCCGCTGAGCGTCAGGCCGCCGTTGAAGGCGATGCCGTCGAAGCCGCTGATGGCGTTGCCGCTGCCGCCACCGCTGGTGACGGCGCCGGCGAAGGTCGAGCCGGTGTCGCCATTGGCGAGCGTGACGTCCTGCGTGAACACCACCGGACCGGCCGCGCTGAGGCCCGAGCGGGCTTCCAGCGTGTCGTCGAACGTGGCCGTGCCGCTGCCTTGCAGCGTGAGCGCCGCGCCCGTGCCGCTGCCCAGCGCGGACACGTGGCCCACCGGGCCGGTGAAGGTCTTGGTGCCGCTGCCCGAGCTGACGGTGAGGTTCCTGTTGCCGTCGAGCGTGTCGGCGAAGTGGATGGCCGAGTCGGTGCTCGACACCGTGGCCGCCGCGCCCACCGTGACCGGGCTGTTGAAGGTGATCGCGCCCGCTGCCGTGCTGGTGACGTTGCCGGCCAGCGTGATGCTGCTGCCGTTGGTGGCGGTGTAGGTCTGCGCGCCGGCGATGGTGACGCCGCCGACCGGGATGGTGGGGTTCAGCGCCGTGACGCTCAGGCTCGTCAGGTCGCCTCCCAGGCGGTCGAGGCCGGTCAGCGACTGCGTGCCCGAGTCCAACGCCAGGGCGTACGGCCCCGACACGCTGCCGGCGGTCTGGAAGGCCAGCGCGGCATTGTTGGAGGTGATGGCCGCCGGGCCGTTCTGCAGCAGCACGCCGTTGTTGAACGTCATGCCGTCGTAGCCCGACAGGTTCATGCCGCCGGCCTTGCCGAGCGTGACCTGGCCGGTGAAGACCGAGGCGGCGTTGCCGTCGGCCAGCGTGACGGTGTCGGCGAAGGTGACCGGGCCGGTCACGGCCAGGCCGTTGTTGGCGCCCAGCGTGCTGTCAAAGCGCGCGCCGCTGGATGTGAGTTGCAGTGCCGCCCCCGCGTCGCCCGTGCTGCCGAGGTTGCTGACGGCGGCATCGAAGCCGACCGTGCCCGTGCCGGCATTGACGGTGAGCTGGTGGCCGGCACCGGCGAGGGTGCCGTTGAAGTCGATCGCCGAGTGGGTCGATTGCACGCTCAGATCGGCGCCCAGCGTGACCGGGCCGTTGAAGGTGATCGCACCGGCTGCCGTGCCGGTCACGCTGGCGCCCAGCGTGATGCCGCTGCCGCCGGCGGTGTAGGTCTGCGGGCCGGCGATGCTCATCTGCGGCAGGCTCAGTGCCGCGCCGGCCGTGACGGCCAGCGAGCTGCTGCTGGCGTTGACGGTGGACAGGCCTGTGACCGTGCCCGCCAGCGACGTCAGGCTGACGTCGTTGGCACCGATGGTGATGCCCGACGTGCCGCCGATCACCCCCACCGCAAAGCTGCCGGCGTTGTTGAACACCAGGTCGCCGCCCGAGAAGCCGGCGGCCAGGTTGTCGATGTCGTTGGCGGCGTCGTCGAGCGTGGCGTAGCCGGTGCCGATCAGGCGCAGCGACGACGCGGTGATCGCGCCGGTCTGCGTGATGGCGCCCCCGGCGCTCACGGTGAAGGTGCCGCCGGGAGCGACGGTCGACGCTGCCAGCACGATGCCGTTGACATCGGCGATCTCGGCGCTGGAAGCCGACACCACGCTGACGCGGCCGAAGTCGCTTGCCGGGCTGGCGTTCAGCACGATCGGGTTGGCGCTGCCGGCGGTCAGGGTGGTGGTGCCCGGCACGGTCCAGGCGCCGCCGTCGGTGATGCCGGCGGCGTGGTTCTCGGTCACGCTGACGTTCTGCGCGGTGAGTGTCAGGTCGCCGAGCTGGTTGCCGGCCTGGGTCAGCAGCACGTCACGGCTGCCGGCGTTGAGCGTGAACGGCGTGGTGCCCTGTGTCCAGGCTGCCGCCTGGGTGATGTCGTCGTTCTCGGTGATGCTGGCTGCGCTGGGCGTGCTGGCGATGGCCAGTGCACCGAGCACGTTGCCGCTGTTGTTCAGCGTGATGGCGTTGCTGCCGGCATTGAGCGTGGTGACGCCGCTGGTGGTCCATGCGTCGGACACGCCCGTGCCTTGGGTGATGTTGTCGCTTTCGGTGATGCTGACCGTGCCGCCTGTCACGCTCAGCTGGCCCAGGATGTTGGTCGCGCGGGTCAGCGTGACGGCCTTCGCGTTCTCGGCCAACAGCGTGACCGGCACGCTGTTGAGCACCCAGGCGCTGGCCTGGGTGATGTCGTCGTTCTCGGTGATGGCCACCGAGGTGGGCGTGCCGTGACTGGTGATGATGCTGATGTCGCCCAGCACGTTGCCGCTGCGCGACAGGTCGATCGCGTTGTTGCCACCGTCGAGCGTGACCGGCGCGGCACCGACGTTCCAGACGGCTGATTGCGTCAGGTCGGTGGTGTCGGTGATCAGCACCGCGGTCAGCGTGCCTGCCGTGCCGGTGGTGTCCAGCGCAATCGCGCCGAGGTGGTTGCCCTGGTTGTCGAGCGTGATCGACTTGCCCGCAGCATTGGCAACGGTCAGGTGCGTGGCGCCGGAGGTGTACCAGCCGGTATCGCCCGCGCCGTTCCAGGACGTGATCACGCCGTCGGTGATGCTGTCGTTCTCGGTGATGGTGGCGTTGGTCGCCCGCAGGTAGATGTCGCCCAGCACGTTGCCGGCGTTGCCCAGGTTGATGTTGCCGCCGCCAGCCGTCGCTCCGGTGCTGTCGTAGGCGACCAGCTTGGTGGTGCCGGTGGCCCAGGCGCCGGCGCTGCCGGCGTCGCTGATGGCGTCGGTCGTGGCGGTGTCCCTGGCGTAGATCGTGATGCTGCTGGTCACGCCGTTGGTGCTGCCGGTGCCGCCCAGCACCTGCAGCGGCCCGAGCACGTTGTTCGGATTGTTCAGGGTGGTCGACGTGGCGCCCGAATCGAGCTTGGTGGTGCCGTGCAGCGTCCAGGCACCGCCCTGCGTCAGGCCGTTGATGCTGTCGGCGGTCTCGCGCACGTGGACTGCACCGGCGCTGGCCGCGCTGCGGTTGAGTTGCGTCAGCGTCAGGTTGCCGAAGCTGTTGGCCTGGTCGAGCGTGATGGCCTGGTCGTCCGAGGTCGTCAGCGTCACCACCGGCAGCGGCGTGACGAGGGTGCCGCTCCAGGCCGCGGCCTGGGTGATGGCGTCGTTTTCGCGGATCGTCACCGAGGGCGCGTTCTGCACCGTCAGGTCGCCGAGGCTGTTGTCGGCCTCGTTCAGCGTGACGCCACCGGTGGCGCTGAAGTCCCTGAAGGTCGTGTTGCCGCTGGCGACCACGGCCGTCGAGGCGCTCTGCGTCAGCGTGCCACCGGTGCGCGAGTCCAGCGACAGCGTGCCGCTGGCGTTGACGTGGCCCAGCTCCACGCTGCCGTTCGGGTTCAGCACCACGTTGTGGGCAGCGGGAACCGCGACCGTCTTCCACTGGTTGTAGTCGTTGTCGAGCGTCAGGTCGTTGGCGCTGCCGGCGTTGAACGTGGCGACGCCGTTGCTGGCGTTGATGTAGTAATTGGAATTGCTGGTCGAGGTGTCGGTGATCGCGCCCCCGGCGGTGACGCCGAGGTTGCGCTGCACCGTGAAGCCACCGTTGCTGACGTACAGGTCAATCGCATCGGCATCGACGAAGCTGGCATCGCGTGCATTGCGCACCGTGACGTGGTTGAAGTCGTTGCCCGAATTGGCGAGCACGATGTCCGCGCCTGCCGCCGCGCGGAAGGTGCTGTTGCCTGCGCTGACACTGTCCACCACCAGCGCGCCGGTCTGCGTGATGCCGCCGTTCTGGATGTCGACCACCAGGCTGCCGGTCAGCGTCATGGCGGGCAGGCTGATCGAGGGGGCGTTGTCGTAATAGAACAGCACGTCGCGCAGGCCGCTGCCCAGGCCGGAGATCAGCCCGGCAGCGGCGTTGGTGTTGCGCAACTGGATGTCGCGGAAAGCGCCAATGCCGGTGGTTGCCGTCGTGACCGTGCCGGCAATCGAGTTGGTTGCGCCGGTCCAGCCGCCGATGTAGTGACCCAGGCTCGGGCCGAGCAGCAGGTCGCTGCCGGGGGCCGTGACGGTGAAGGTCGCGTTGCCGCCCACCGTGATCGGCGCGCTGTTGCTGATGTAGTTGTACTGGCTGATCGTGCCACCGGCGGTCACGTCCAGGTTGCCGGCCATGTTGCTGGCGCCGTAGCCGAATTCGATGGCGTTGCTGTCGACCAGCGTGACGTTGTTGCCCGAGTTGATCTGCACCCGGGCGAAATTGTTGCTGGTCGAGCCGAGCGTGATGTCGTTGGCTGTTCCGGCCGTCAGTACCGTGTTGCCGGTGACCGTGACGGCGCCGCTGGCGGTGATGGCGCCGTTGGCCGAGACCGTCAGATCGGTGCCGACCGTGGTGCTGCCCAGACTCACGCCGCCGCTGGCGGTGACCGCCATGGACCGGTTCACGTTGGCGCTGGCGATGTCGATCGCCCCGGCGTCGCGGATCGTCACGTAGCCGCCGGTGCCGGTCTCGCCGGTGGAGGCCACGTTCAGCGTGACGGCGCCGCCGAAGTCGTTGCCGCTGTTGCCGAGGTTGATGTAGGGGTCCGCATAGCCGTAGCCGCCGTTGTTGACCGTCAGGCTGGTGGTGCCGGCCACGGCCATGTCGCCGGTCTGCGCGATCGGGCCCCGCGTGACCTGGATCAGGTTGCCCGACAGGTGGGTGGCACCGAAACGCATCGCGTTGGTGTCGTTCAGCGTCACGTTGCCGGCGGTCAGGCCGATGGTGTTGAAGTCGGTGGTGGCGCGGTTGAGGGTCACGTCGCCCGTGCCCACGTTCACGGTGGTGGTGCCACGCACGACCACGCTGCCGAGCGCGTTGGTGACGTTGCGCGCCGCATCGGCGTTGATCGTCATGTTGCCGGTGAGGCTGAGCTCGCCCAGGTCGATCTGGCCGGTCACGGCGCCGGCAGTCGGGCCGTTGTGCGTGATGTCGAGGTTGGCTGCCACGACCTGGCCGGCGCTGATGGCGCCCGACGCGTCCTTGGTGCCCATCGTGATCGACACCGTGCCGGTGCCGGCGTCGATCAGGCTGTTGTTGGTGAAGACGGCGGGCGTGGCCGCCGTGCGGTTGGCGTCTGCCGCGCTGTCATTGGCGGTAAAGCTGACGTGGGCGTTGTCGGTCGTGATGCTGGCGTTGAGCGTGATGCTGCGGCCGGCGCTGAAGGTCAGCGCGCCGCCGCTGCCGGCGGGGTTGGCGCTGACGATCGAGCTGTTGACCGTGATGTCGTTGTTGGCCTGCAGCGTGACGGCGGTGCCGGTGTTGGTGATCGCGGTGAGGGTGTTGGGCGAGATCACGCTGTCGGCTGACGGTGCATCGGCAAAGGTGTCGATGTCGGTGACGGCAGCGGCGCCTGCTGCATCGACCGTGATGTTGCGCGGATCGAGCAGCAGGGTGCCGGCGGCACCGTGATCGGCGCCGGCGTTGACCGTGCCGGTGAAGTCGAGGTGCTGCTTGCCCGAGACCTCGACCTGGCCGCCCGAACCTGCCGTCACGCCACCGCGTGCCGTGATGCGGCCTGCGAACGCGGTCTGCCCCTCCGACCAGACCACCACCTGGCCGCCGTCGCCGGCCTGCGTGGCGCTGGCGTCGATGCGGGCCTGGCGGCCCACCGCCACCTGCTGCGCGTTGGTGATGGCGGCATCCTGGCCCTGGAAGCCACCGCCGATGGCGACATCGCCGCCGCCGGCGCTGCCCGAGGCCTCGACCACGCTGGCGCCGAACAGGCCGACGCGCTCGGCGCTCAGCGTGACGCTGCCGCCGTGGCCTGCGGCGTTGGAGGCGTCGACCACGCCATCCTGCAGCGTCACTTCGGTGCTGGCTTCCAGCACGATGCGCCCGCCCTTCATCGACAGGCCGGTGGCCTCGATCTGGCCGGAGTTCCGCACCACGCCGCCCTGCAGGCGGTCGAGCGCCTTGGCCGACAGCACGATCAGGCCGCCGGGGGCGAGCACCGCACCCTTGTTCTCGACCAGCGCGCGCAACGTGCTGGGCTGAACCGTGACGCCCGCCAGCGATTGCTGGCCGTCGTAGTTGATCGTGAAGGCGTCGCCGGCGGCCATCACCACCCGACCCAGGCGGGCGATGACGATGCCTTCGTTGCGGACCTCGGGCGCCAGCAGCGCGATGTAGCCGCCGAGCGCCGTGCTCAGCTGGCCTGCGTTGATGACGCTGCCGGTCGCACCGTCACGCGTGAGCGTGGTCTGGCCGGCCATGAAGGCGGTGTCGCTGATGCCGTGTGTGGTGGCGACGAGGCCGCCCACGTCGACCGAGGCGCTCTGGCCGAACACCACCCCGTTCGGGTTGCTCAGGAACACCTGGCCGTTGGCGTTGATCTTGCCGAAGATCTGGCTCGGATTGCTGTCGAGCACGCGGTTGAGCGTGGCCGCCGTGGCGCTGGGCTGATTGAAGTTGACCTGTGCGGCGCTGCCGACGTTGAAAGTGTCCCAGTTGATCGCCGCACGCGCGCTGGTCTGGTCGATGTTGAGGACCGCATTGCCCGGCACCGATCCGGCGCGGATGTTGGCCACGCCCGCGCTCACCACGCCGCCCGTGGGCAACTGCCCGACAGGTGGCGCCCCCGGCGCGGCGGCATGCGTCAGCATCGGCATCATCATGGGGGCCAGCAGGGCGATGGCGCGCACACTGCGCTTGCCGCGGCTGCTGGCGTTTTCTGCCACCGCGATCCAGGCGCGCAACACCTCGCTCCAGACCAGTCGATAGATGCGGTTCATGCTGGCGTGTCCACTCATGGCGTGCTTTCGGGGAATCGTTGTTGGTATCGGATGCGGGTGTGGCCTGGAACGGATCAGAACGCCATGCTGGCTTGCAGCCAGAAGCGCTGCTTCTGCAGCGTGCCGTCCTGGTCGTTGCCGTTGGCGGTGGCGTTCGGGTTGTTGCCCAGACGGCGTGCCAGCACGGCCTTGATCGACAGCCCGTTGTTGCCCGACCAGCCCAGCGACACGCCCACACCATGCAGCGCATAACGGTTGAGCGTTGCGGCCCCGGCGATGTTGTTGTTTTTGTTGACCCGCACCGAGCCCCAGTCGTAGAAGCCTGTGAGATCGAAATTGGCCGGCAGGCGGGTTCGCACCTCCAGGTTCAGCAGCTGGCCTTCGGAGCCGCTGCCTTCGCTGGAGGGGTAGGCCCGCACGCCGCCTGCGCCGCCCAGGTAGAACTTCTCCGACGAGTCGAGATTCTTCCCCGCCATCTGGCCCGACAGCGAGGCGAACAGCGCGATCCGGGGCGTGACCGATTGCTGACGTGCCGCGCTGTAGCGCAGCTTGTTGAAGCGGCCGGCGGTGCGGGTGCTGGCCGCGTCGGCGGCCTGGTTGGGCGAGCCGGCCAGGTTCACCCGACCCTGCACCAGCGCGATGCTGGCGTTGTTGGCACCGCCGCCGCCCAGGTTGTCGTAGAGGTTGCCATTCAGGCCCAGACTGGCCAGCGTGACCTTGTAGCGCGTCGTGGTTGCACCGGCGGACCGGTTGTCGAAGCGCTTGTCGTCCAGGTTGGCGGCCAGGTTGATGTTCTTCTGCCGCGAGCGCAGCAGGGGATAGCTGGCTTCCAGGCCGGCGGTGCTGGAGGTTCCACGTACATCCAGCGGTGCGAACTCGGGCGTGACCACCCTGTAAGTCATGTGCGAAGCGTTCAGTCCCAGCCGCCAGCCGTTGCTGCCCAGCGGCAGCGAGTACGCGGCGCGGCCATAGGTGCTGCCCTGCGTGCGCAGCAGCAGGGCACCGCCCTGGTCACCCAGTCCCAGCGCGCTGTTGAGGCTCAGGTTGGCCGAGGCCCGCGTGCTGCCGGTGGAGCGCGAGCCGGTGTTGTCGATGGCGACATCGGCACTTGCCAGCCGGTCATCGGACACGCTCAGCACAAGATCGGTCTCAGCCTGCTTGCGGCCTTCGACCAACCTGCCGGTGGCGCTGATGCCGGGCAGGTCATCAACCAGCAGCAGGGCGCGGTCGAGCGAGTCGCCGTTGACGAGGGTGCCGGGCGCTTGCGCGCTCTCGACCATGCCCTTCAGGCGTGTTGCCGAGACACGGGTCGGTTCGCCCTCCACGCGCACGGCACCGAACGCCGCCTCGACGATCTGGATCGTCACCTGGCCGCTGGTGATGTCCTGCTGCGGCAGAAAGGCGCGCACCACCCAGCCGGCTTCACGGTAGGCGGTGGCCACGGCGCTGGCTGCACCCTGCAGTTCCGGAAAGCCGAGTGGTCGATTCAGCAGACCTGCCACCGAAGCGGCCAGCGCCTGCTCGCTCAGCCGCGTGTTGCCTGCAAAGCGAAACGTGCTCACGGTGACCGTCGCGCGATCGAGCGACTGCATCGGCTGTGGCGTGGCCAGCGAAGGCGCCGGCGGTGCCTCGGGCCGCGGGGCCAAACGGCGCTGCTGCTCAATCTGCCGCAGCAGCGAACCGGCGTCGGGTGCGGTCTGTGCGCTGACAACGCCCGCACTCATCAGTGCGGCGGCGATGGCCAAGCCCTGTGCGAAGGGAAGATCGGTGGATGCGGTCTTGTTCATGAGGCGAGCTGTATCACTGCGGAAGTAAAAAATTGCGAAAAATCATTCGCAATAACAGCCGTCAGGTTACAGATCGGATCAGTGGGCCAAGCCCTCGAAAAGCGGGCTTATCCGGGTCAGTTCCAGCTTTGCGCACCGCGTGGGCATTCGTGCAGATCGCTTCACGCCGGTCGACCGCGTCCTCGCGAGCGAAGCATGGGGTAACGCGCGAACCCAGAATGGCAGGGACCCGCAAACCTGCGCACCAGAGATGCACCAGAAGCGAAGCGGAAAAGAAAAAAGCACTTAAGTCTTGTGACCTAAGTGCTTGATTCCGTTGGTGTTTTGGCTCCTCGACCTGGGCTCGAACCAGGGACCTACGGATTAACAGTACGTGTGGCCGGAGCTATGTCGGCGTGCTGTTCGGGAAGAAGCGCGAGCAAAAACAAGTACTTGCTGCACATGAGGCGTCATGCGTCCCGTCCAGGCGCGTGACCAGATCATGACCAGATGGGGCAGACAAGACCGGAGCAGGACCGGCAGCCGCTCCCCCGCCAGCCGAGGCCATCACCGCTTTGCCGCCGCCTTGTACACGGCATCGCGCTCACGCTTACCTACGGCCACCACCAGCACGGTCACGATCTCGTCCTGGACTTCGTAGACCAGTCGGTAGCCTGCGTCGCGCAGCTTGATCTTGTAGCGGGCCTTCTGGTTGTGCAGCTTGGCCGCAGGCACATGCGGCGGCTCCAGTCGTTCTGCCAGCTTCTTCTTGAAGACGGCCTTCACCGACCCGTCCAGCTTCTTCCACTCGTCCAGTGCAGCCGGCAGGAACGCCAGCTCATAGGTCATCGAGCGACACCTTCACCGGGGTTCCACCCGCTGCCAAGCGGGCGTCGGCCAGCGCGTTGAGCTCCAGGTTTTCCAGCCGCTCCAGCAGGGCCTCGTAGGCCAAGGCCGGCACGCAGTAGAAGGTCGGCTCATTTCGGTTGAGGATCGCAACGGGCAGCCCTTCGCCAGCCGCAACGGTGGCCATCGGGTTACGCTTGAGTTCCGAAATGCTGGCTGTGGTCGATGCCAAGATGGTGTGGGTCATGATCTATCCAGAGGGCCTTGAACAGGTCTCAGTTTAGGTCGGTTTGAGGTGGTGGTGTTGTCGACTGAATCCTGACCACCCGTGCGGTCTACAGCATCAGACCTAGCTCGCGCAGCAAGTCGGTGACAACGTCCAGCATCGGCTCCACCAGATCGGACGGCAAGGTGCCGAGGTGGCGCCCTTGCGAGCATCAAATTAATCGTTTTCGCGCAAAGACCATCTGATCTAATAGATTTTTTACCAGCGTAATCGCTCCCACCCTCCATGACGACCTGGCCTGATGACCCGATCGGCGCCGCCTGGCTGGCGATGACCTTCGCTGTCGAGCCGATGGCGGGCTTGCCGGTCATCAGCCGGATCGGCGGCCGGCGCGCAACCCATGATGACCACAGCCTGCGCACCGAGACCTACGTCGAGGCGATGCGCCCCGATGCCACGTTCGTGCGGCATCTGCAGTTTCATCTGCGCCACGAGGTAACGCAGCTTGAATTCCTGGCCCGGCTGTTCGCCCAAGTCGGCCCGCAGCCGATCCAGGATTGGATCGATGCCGAGCCCACCGGGGCCTATGCGCGCCGCAGCGCCTTCCTCTACGAGTGGCTGACCGGGCAGCGCCTGCAGCCCCCTGCGGCGCTGGGCGGCAACTATGTCGATGCGATTGACAGCCGGACCCTGGTGGCAGCGTCCGCAGACCGTCGCGTCAGGGTGCCGCGCTGGCGCGTCAACGACAACCTGCCGGGTACGCGCCATTTCTGCCCCATGGTTCAACGCACTGCGGCGCTGGAGTTGGCGGCTAGTCTCGACATCCCCGGCCTGCTGGCCGAGCTGAGCCGCGACTTTGGCGAGGCCTTGCTCTACCGGTCGGCGGTGTGGATGACGCTGCGCGAGAGTCGGGCCAGCTTCGCGATCGAAGGCGAGGCCGATCAGGCCGACCGCGTGCAGCGCTTTGCCGACGTCATGGCCCGGCGCACCGGCATCGGTGATTTGCCGCTGCAAGGGCCGGCCCTGGCCGAGATCCAGCGCGACATCCTGGGCCCCCGGCGTGCGATTGGGCAGCTGGGCCTGCGCCAGTCGCCGGTGTTCGTCGGCGAGACGGTGCGCTTTCAAGAGGTGATCCATTACGTCGCCCCGCCACCGCAGGACCTGGCCGACATGCTCGATGGCCTGCAGACCTTCGTGACCCGCACCGAGGGCCAGTCCAGCGTGCTGCGCAGTGCGGTCGTCTCGTTCGCCTTCGTCTACATCCATCCGCTGGCCGATGGCAACGGCCGGGTGCACCGGTTCCTCATCAACGACATCCTGCGCCGCGACGGCGTCATCGCCGATCCGATGATCCTGCCGGTCTCGGCCGTGATCAGCGCGGACGCAGGCGAGAAGCGGGCCTACGACAGCGTGCTCGATCGGGTGTCCAAGCCGCTGATGCAGGCGGTGCGCGGGCAGGTCGACTTGAAGGGACCGCGCATCACCTACCCGGACGGCGTGGTGTCCAACCTGCAGTTCTCCGGCGATGAACAGGCCCGCCCGCTGTGGCGTTACCCGGACCTGGGCGCGCATGTCATCTACCTGTCGCGCGTACTGCGCAGCACGATCACCGAGCAGATGCGCGAGGAGTCGCGCTACCTGCGCAGCCACGCCCGCGCGCGCGCCGCCATCAAGAACCTCATCGAGATGCCCGATCCCCAGGCCGACCGCCTGCTGCGCTCGATCGAGCAGGGCGGCGGCCGGCTGTCGAACGTGCTGGTCAAGGAACTGCCGCTGCTGGCCGAGCCGGGGCTGTGGGAAGACCTGGTGGCGGGGGTGCGTGCGGCATTCGCTGACGACTCCGGGCGGTGATGGCGTGCTGCGGCTTGATCAGGGGCCGTACGGGCGGCAGGCACAGGCATCACGTTGCTCTCGTCGTGGCAGCTGCCGCAGCGCCACACGCTGCCGTCGCACGCTTCTAGTGAGTGCCACAGGCAGAAGTGTGTCCCACGCCTCGCTTTGCCATGCCGCCGATACCGACAGATCGTGTTCGTGAATGGGAACGCCAGGCTTGGTGGATGCGCATGTCCGGCGTATTTACAGTGCGGGGCGATAGCTATTGGCAACCCTGGGCGGCAGTTTGATGTGCGACTTGCCGGTTTTGCGGTCCTCATCGACCAGCATGATCGACGAAGCGGGCGAGTGATCCGAGGCCCCCATGATGCTGCGCAGCCATTGCCAGAGCAGCTTCATCGTGCACGGGCGGTTCCCAGCGGTTTCGTTCAGGGTCGCCATGGGCGGTCCTAGTGCGCCCACAGGGCCAGAAAGCCGCTGACGACCAGGTCTTCATCCTCAACGTGCAACATCGACCGCCACACAGGGTTGACCGAAGCAGGAGATTCCGGTGTCAAAGGCGGCACTTGTATACCCCCATATGCGCTTTGACACCGGCCAGCCGTGCCAGGGGCTGTTGCAGGTAGTTGAACGGTCTAGTGCACATGTGCAGTGCCAAGGTTGAATCCTGCCATGTAGACATGTGCGAACACTGCGTTCGCCTTCAGGCTGATCTCGTCGTCTTTCGTGTCGATCAGCGAGCAGATCACTATTCGGATTTCCGACGCTTCGCCAGCATCTGTTAGCGCCTTAAACCAGTGGACAGCGCCTGCGATCTTGAATTCTTCCAGCAAAGGATTTCTTGAGAACCTATGAGAATTTCCGCTTCACAGGCGTGTCGCATGGTGTGTCACGCAATCCAAAAAAGCACATTCGCGTCCGCCACCCGGTTAAGTTGGTTATCAAGCTATCCGACAAAGCATTGCCATTATTTTTTCTTCGGTGAACCACTATTTTCCAGCAATGACTAATCGCTCAAGCCCGCCTGCTGCAGGACATCGGCGACGATCTCCGCGATCTGGAATGCAAGGTATGGCGGCACCGCATTGCCGACCTGCGTGAATTGCGAGGTACGATTCCCCAGAAAGACATAACTGTCCGGAAACGTCTGCAGGCGGGCAGCCTCCCTGACGGTCAGGCTGCGACCCTGCATCGGGCTTGGATGGATGAAAGCATGCCCATCCTTGGCGATGTGGCTCGTGACTGTCATGCTGTGACGGTCGCGCAACTGCACACGGAAGCGATCCTTGAATATCGCATCGCCTGGCGCCAACGGGTCGACATTCTGGTGCTCGGGAAGGAGTCGCGACGGGAAGTCGGCCAACTGGGGGCTTTCACCTGTTTCCTCGCCGAACGCTGCGACAAAGAGGTATCGCAGCACATCGCTGGGCATGTGCGACCGACACTGATGGTTCGCCAGCAATCCGATCGACCGATCACGGTACCAGCGGGTGTGTGCGCTTGGAGATGGAGTGTCTCCACTGGCCGTCATCACGCGATCTTCTCCGATTCCCGGATCGGGTAACGACTTCAGTTTCCGACGCACGTCGCTCAGACGCTGGGCAATCCTTCTCTGGACAGCATCCTGCGAAGACTTCAAGGATTGCAGCACCTCATCCATCAAGGGTGAGTCTAGGCACTCGATCCAAGTGGTCCCACGCCCGCGGAACGATAACGCCGACCGAAGTCGCGGAAGGTCGTCAATCACCTCGCCCACCGACGGCGCACTGGCCGCCTGCAGATGCTTGACCAACGCCGCCTTGCGGAATACATCGTTCCTGATTCCGCAGATGATCACCCGATGCCGCGCCTGCGGAATGCCATGCGCTTCCGCCTTCACGATGTACTCAGCCGGATCGGGATCGAACAGATCTGCGGAACCCCGGGGGAGGGCGACCAGCGTGTAATTGAGGCCGGAATCGTTTCCCGATGCGATGTCTGGCCGTTTGAGGTCAGAAACGATCGTCTCGAAGATTTGCCGGTCAGATACCCTCGATGAAAGGATCCCCTTCACGTTCTCCATGATGAATACCGCTGGCCTGAATTCCTCGATGACCCTCAGATACTCCTTGTAAAGGAAATGGCGGTGATCATCCTCGGCCTTGTATCCTATTGTCCCTCGATTCCTAGCCCTGCCGACGACGGAATATGCTTGGCACGGCGGCCCGCCGATGAGTACAGCATTACTGGGAAGCACATCGCTACCCGTCATGTGTCGCAATCGCTCCCTTATCCCTCGACTGACCACATCCCTGTTGGTGGGCCCCATTTCGAGATTCCACGCTTCGCCTCGCGCCTTCTTGCAGGCAGCCCGAATCAGTTCATCACCGCAGGCCTCCAGAGATTCGAAGACGATGTTCCATGGCGACTTCGCAAGGATGGAATCCCATTGATGCCACGTTGTACGATCAGCGCCACCACCCTTCATCAAGGCCCGGTGAGCTGCCCGCAACTGCAACGTCTCGAATGCCATGCCGTCCTTCTCGATGGACACTGCGATCTGGAAATCCGCTGATTGGGCTTTGGAGAATCCTTCGCCGAGTCCGCCGGGGCCGGCAAACAGGTCTATCACGGGAATGGGCATTCGGTAATGGCTTCTAGTTTTGTGTCGGTATGGGTGGCAGGACACGATCCTGACCAACCCTGCATGCTACCAGGCACTGCGGCGTGCGTTGTCTGTGCAACGGCATTGCCGCGGTGCTCGGGTCTTCTGATCCGACTCCGGGTTCAAGGAACCAGCCATGGTTGACGTCGTGGACATCAGAACGCGGTCAAGGATGATGGCCGGTATCCGGGGTCGTGACACCAAGCCGGAACTGAGGGTCAGACAGTACCTTCACGGTGCAGGCCTGAGGTTTCGCCTGGATGCAGCGGGCATCCCCGGCAGACCCGACGTGGTCTTCCGCGGATGTCGGCTGGCGGTGTTCGTGCATGGATGCTTCTGGCACCGGCACGCGGGCTGCCGGTTCGCGACCACGCCAGCAACGCGGATCGAGTTCTGGGCGAGCAAGTTCGAAGCCAACATGGCTCGTGACGCACGCGTGAGCGCTCAGCTTCAGAGCTTGGGCTGGACCGTCTTGACTATATGGGAGTGCGATACAAGGGATGTAGAGGCGCTCGACCGCCTTGTATGGCAGATCCGCGCAGCCGGCAATTAACGATCTCCATCCTTGCTCCAAGCATGCAACCCCTTATCGAACTTCGGGGATGCCGGTGGCTGCAGTGGAGTACGTCGCCCCCAGGACCGCTTCACGACACTCGGGCTTCTTCGCCCATTCCGAGATCATCTTGCCGTTCGAGGTTCTGGCAAGCGTGTCGTTGACTTCCTTGGCCCATGTCGCGATCTGCGCCATGAGCTGAGGTGAGGGTGTCTGCTGTGTCCAGATGCGGTCAAGATCGATCCGAGCACCGAGCTTGTCGGCCAGCACCGAGACGGTGTAAGCAGCCACGTTTGCTTGGAAAGCAAGGAACGCCGTCCGGGTCTGCTTCTGCGTTGCCCGAAAGATCAGGCCTTTGGCGATCATGGCCTTGTAGTCGGCAACCTTGGGAAGAGGCCGTTCAGCCTCGTCAAGCCCGGAGAGCATCGCCATGAAGTGCTCGAAGTTCTTCTGCGAACCCTTGCTCACGACATCGGGTAGCTTGTTCCAGGCCGTCACGTACTTGGCCAGATCTGTCTTCGTCAGCCGTCTGCCCAGGGGAATGGCCTCCTTCAAGGCCTTGAGCTTGCCGGGTGTCGTTCCTTCGCGGGCAAGCATCGTCGCGTAGCTTCCTGCCGCTCGCTCGTAGAACCAGCGCCCGACACCGTCCGGGCAGTAGACCGACAGCGACAATTTTTCCACGGCTACGTGGAACGGCTTGTTGGCGGACAGATCGGACTGCTTGACAGCGTTCTGGCTGTTGGCGAAGCGGGAGATGTCGGAGATCAGGGATTCTTCGTCGACCGGATCCTGAGCCTTCATGACGATCACCTTCGCGGGCACGCGGACCTTGCTCAGGTCAGTGTCCTTGAACCTGCTCTTGGTGAAGTAGATCGATGCTGTTGTCTGACCGCCGTTGACGATCTGCATGCCCTTGAGCCATGCGATGCCCGCAGAACCGTCTGGGGTCCGGCTAAGCCGCATCTCGTCGGCTACGAGCACGATACCGTTGTTGTAGGCCATGAAGCGCCCCGGCGCGTCCCGCAGGGTGGCCTGGATGCCGGCATTGACTCCCTTGCCCTTCACGCTGAGGAAGGAGCGCACGTTGGCTTCAAGCAACCTCGCACCAAACCGCTCGTACAGAAGTCGCAGCGCCTCGCCCGGAATGGCGGTCAGGGCGAAGTCGTAGTCAGTGCTTTCACCCGGCACGTAGACACAAGGCAGCGGTCCGCCCGACACATCGAGGAAGTTGACGACGAGTTCATCACGCGGCTTGCCCTCGGACCAGTGCCTGTGCAGGCGCTCGATGTCCATGACCTCCAGCCGCACCGCCTTGCCACCGATCTCGCGGGTCTTGAAGCTCTTGGACTTGGCGATCCGGTCTGTGAGGACATAGATCCGGACCTGTTCCAGATCGTTGTAGATCGCCTGCAGCGTCTCGGCAAGTGATCTGACGTCACTTGCCGGATCGAGCTTGGGTGCCAGCTTGCCCTCGGCGCATAACGTCAGGAAGCGAAGGCACTGCTCCACCGCGACCTTGGTATCCGCATCAGGCACGGGTGTTGGCACGTCGACGCCGTCGTAGAGGCTGACGAACAGGTCGAGCTGGTCCTGGTCGTCATTGACCGAGTAGCCACTCATCCGCAGGGTGGCATTGCTCACCTTGCCCTTGAAATGGCATGCCACGGGCTCGAATGTCATGCCGATCTCAGCCATGTGCTTCATGACGATCTCGGAAAAAACGATCTCGGCGAACGGGGAACCCTCACCCATCTGCGTACGGACATTGGCCTGTGTCTCGTTCAGGAAATCGGACAATTCCATCTTCAGATTGCTCCCAGTTCTTTCAAAACAGTATCGATCGCCATGCCAGGACCGGGAACCTTGTCCAGATCGATCTCGTAGGACGCCCTCATCACCCCGAAGGGAACACCGGCAGGCGTGAGTCGAGGAAAGCCCTCCACAACCAGCAGGAGCCGCAGCCCGACGGAGACAAACCGGCGCGAGTAGCTGTCGGCATGTGCGTCAAAGTATCCAGCCGCGATCAGCCGGTCTGACAACAGCCGCTCAGCCTCGGCATCACCGCGGACGATGTCCTTCATCCCTTCGACGAAGTCGGTTAGCCCTTGGCCAGACGCTGCCTGTCGCAGGCGTACCCCACCCACGAACAGCGGCTGACGGACTGTGTCGTCAAGCTGGTCCAGCGAACCGATTCGCGCCGGAAAACCCGATACGGCCAGCGTGCATTTCACCTCCAGGCCACCGGTTCCGAGCTCGAAGTCTCGTCTTCCGTCGAGAGGGCCGACCCAGGCCTCGCAGGCGGTCTCAGCCGGCACGCCAGCTTCGATGACTGCGGAAAGGGCCACCAGTTCGCCGATCAGGCCGATTTCAGCCTCGGGCCCCAGCGGCTGCATGCCCTTGCGCATGAATTCCTGCCACGCACGCACGCGACCAAGGAACACACGCAAGAGCTTCTGTTCATCCGCACCAGTTGCAGCGTCGAGCGCATCGGCCACGTCGCATGCCATGGCCAGGAACAGGTCGAGGCTTCCCGTGGATCGACGTGTCAGCGCAAGCCAGGTTTTGCCATCAGGTAAAGGATCGATGCGCTCGACCGAAAAACCATGCCCCTCGGGCAAACGCTCCGCCGCGGGAACCGCGGCCGTCGAGAACCTGGCCAACAGCGCTTCCTCCCTGGAAGGGAACCGCCGCCCTGCATGAAGCACCCCGCCTGCACTTGACGAGATGGGGATGCTGCGCCAGCCCGATGCATGTTTCCCCGCGTTGGCCAGCGAATCCCACGCAACGGAGATCTCCTCACTCCGATGTCTCAAACTGCTGCTCCCAGTAGAGGTGGTCCACCTCGTATTCCACGACAACGCCGGATTCACTGGCTGGAAAGCTCATGGCAAATGCCATGACCGGATCGGTCCAGTCATCTGGCACAGCGCCCTTGCCACCCGCCGCCGCCAGTGGATAAAGCAGCAGAAGGCCTCGCGCCGAGGCGCCCTGCTGGCGGGCGAGCACTTCGCGCAACTTCTTTCCGCTGGGCCGCGTTGGCACCGTGACACGGTTGCGCGCGGGGTCCGGCTTCCAATCATTCACCGTCAGGCCAAGCGCTTCCAGCCAATCTGGCTCATCGATGTCAATGGCCTCGTCCGAGGGATCGGTGAGGACACCGATCGTGTACGAGCCCTCATTGCGATCCCTGTGTGATCGCTTGGGAAAACTGGACACGGTGTGGCGGTGCGCAAAGGTATGTGCCGGACCTGAATCAGCTTCCCCCTCGGCGACGAGTGCAACGGTCCATGACAACAGCTCGCCTCGTGCATTCATCTTCGTGATGAACTCGGCAAGCACCCGGCTGTGCGCCCTGGGAGATCCCCGTGGCGTGACATACCCGGAAAGGAATTCGATCACCGCTTCCGCTGAAACATGGCGCCACAGGATCGAGTTGTTCCATCGCTCAGGTTTCTCAGTGCCGCGGTTTCGAACCGGCGCCATCTCGGACGGATCGCCGATGGAACCGATCAGGCGGTCAGCAGCCTCCAGGTTCTGCCTGAGCGCGGGCTTGTCATTCCTGAAGACAATGGTTTGGACCAAGGTGCCGCTGTAGGTCAGCGACAACGTCTGCGCGCTGCGCATCTTCATCGGAGATGTCACGAGGAGCACCGGATGAGACTCGACCTTGAGGCCATAGTCCCACGGCGTCCCCCCAGTGGCGACCATGACATCGAACTCTTCCCTGAGCTCCTCCGAGGCGTCCGCAATGTGACCGAACCAGTTGACCAGGTCCGCGGTCGTGTAGAGGCGGCACAGGTCGAGATACCCGGGGCGATAGCCGAACCACCGCCCCATCTGCATGAGGGTGTCATACATCTTCGTCGTGCGGACGAAGTAGCTGGTGCACAGCCCCTCCAGTGTCAGGCCGCGCGCCAGCTTGTCTCCACCGATCGCGATCACCTTCAGGCCTGTCGACTGGTGCTCGACGTAGTCCAGCGTGTCCGAGGCCGAACCGTTGATGATGCGCACGTCGATGTCGGACAGCACCAGGGGAAGCACGTCCAGCACGGAATCCCAGGACGGCATGCAGGGCGGCCCGCCGGGTTCAGGAACTGTCTTCGCAATCACTTCACTCGTGGTGACGAAGTCCTGGTGCCAGAGCTCTCTCAGCTCGTCGACGAGGGCTTCATGGTCGATGCGACGGGTGATGCGCTGCTTCATCCGCCGCACGAGTTCCTCGATCTGGCGATGGACCTCGACCTGCACGTCGGTGAAGCGCGTCACATGGACGAGCATCGACGAGTGAGCCTTGCCCTGACCTCGACAAGACCGGGCGGCACAGGAAAGCACGAATGAGCACACTGCCTCCCTGAGCGAGGGCGGAACGGCATCGGTTCCCTTGTAGACAGGAACGTGGGTCTTGTTGTGCTTGGGTGGCATCCATCCGCCAGGGACATCCTTGTTGACGTGGTCGGAGATGTCGCGCGTGAGCGGGAGTTCACCAGCGCGGCCGTTCACGCCGCGAAGACCGAAGACACGAGCTGGACCGACATAGTTGGATGGTGCGGCCAGGTTCTTGATGAAGGACCTCGGGAACAGGTCCGGTCCTTCTTCCTTGGTCTCGTTTCGTCGATGGATGAAGATGTTCGCGAACGGCGTGGCGGTGTAGCCGACGTAGGCCGACTTCGCGAACGAGTGCAGGATCCTGCGGATCAGCCGGTTGATCGCCGTGGGCTGATGGTCATCGTCAGGCACACCCTCTGCATTGAAGGACTGCTCGCCCGTGTCGACCGATGCATTGTCGGCCTCGTCGTCGATGACCAGCAGCGGCAGCTTGCTGACGATCCGCCGGCCGGTGACGGTATCCGTCGCATCGGCTACGTGATGACCCTGGATCCACTTGAGCAGCCGCCCCAGCACCGTCTTGTTCTTCTTGATGACGAACAGCCAGGGCTTCTCCTCGGGGGAGATCGCGAAGTGCTTGGCGACCGCCGTGTTGAAGTCACCGTTCTCGGCGCGGGTCGTCGCGCAGTGAGGATGGATCTTCGGATCGCTGTCCTCCTCGTACACGCCGAGCGGCTTGCCCGGATCGCGGTTCGGCGATGTCTCGTAGCCGAGGAATGCCTCTTCCAGGCGGATCTGGGTCTGCGAACGCAGGTTGTTGTGCAACCCGGCCAAGACGATGATGATCTTGTAGCCGGCATCCGCCGCCTTGCAGATCAGTGCAGAGTAGCTGCTCGTCTTGCCGGACTGGACGTGCCCCACGACAAGCCCTCGACGGTCCCAAGAACCGTCCCGCCGGGGATCCTCCAGCAGGCCGAGGATGCCGTCGGTCGACTTGTCGAGCGCATCGACCACGTCGACCGACAGGGACCGCTCCATGTACCGCTGGAGCCGGTGCCAGTAGCGCCAGTCTGTTTTCCTGGAGGCATCAAGCCAGTCAACGTGGCCCTTGTCATCGCGCAGCGTTCCGTCGCTTCCAATCCAGTGACTGAACCTGCGAATCAACTCCGAAACGGCAGCGTCCTTGTCGACCTGATCTTTCGCACCCGAGAACAGGGACGCCGCGATGGCCACCTTCTCCGCAATGAGGCTTGGAGATCTCTTGCTTTCGTCCGGTTCATCTTTCAGCAACGTTTGCGCTATCGAGATGACCTTTGCCTGCAGGGCCTCGTTGATGGTCATGAATGTCCTCCCCCTTCGTACGAGCCGGATACCTGTGCGCCCAGTGCTGCAACAAGCTGCGGATAGTTCTGGAACGGCTCGGTCGTGGACAGGGTCTGCCGGGCAAGCTCGGGGCTCATGCCGCGTCGACCGACCATGTCCTTGAAGAGCGTTGCAAGCACTCCGGTCACGTCAGCCGCCGGAGCTCCCGAAAAACCTGTCCGAGGCATGTCCTTGTTCTCGGCCGTGTCGAGCCAGATCTTCTGCACGGGCACGGTCTCCTCAATCACCCTCAGCATGGCCCTGACGATCTCGGCCTGTTCGCCTGCGGCTTCAAGCGCGGCCGCCACGGCTGGATGTTTCTCGTCGACCCGGTAGCGCATGCCGGCCTTCGTCTGATCGACCCTCCAGGCTTGCTCTATCGGGAGACCTCCACGCACGGGCCCCGGAGATCCGCGATAGGCGAAGACCTTTCGTGCTCGGTTGCGCGTGTCCTCGGCAATGCTCGACAGCCAGCCCCTGAGAGCCACTGGCGGCCTGGCGGTGGACTTGCGGATGTCGATCTTCCAGTCGGCATCTGCAGTATTCGGGATGTCAAGCCGGATGCGGGCCAGGCGATAGGCCTCCTCGCGGTTCCAGGCACGCCCCTGTCCCAGACCCAGCCAACCGCCAGCAACAAGAAGTCTCTGGTTACGGTAGACATAGAACCCCTGCTGCGCATTCCATCCATCGGGTCCTGCGCCGTCCTCGAACTCCCCGGCAGACAGCCGGTCCTTGTGCGGAAGCACGTGACACTCGACGCTCACGATGCCAGTATCTGACTTGAACGGTTGCACGGGCGACGCCCAAGTCTTCGACGGATGGTCTGTCATGAAAGGGTCCCAGGGCGATACGGGGTTGTTGTTCAGATAGATGCGAAGCCGCGCACGAGGGCCCTGAAGCAGGCGATGGAAGACCATCGCGAGGTGGGCCTCAACCCTGTCGACGAGATCGACGAAGTCATCGGCGTCATAGGATTTCGTCACGATGCGGTCCAGCACTTCCCACAGCACCAGCGTGCCCGATGCGCCGGCCGGCAAGGACGTCAGGCGATTCTCCGAACCAGCCACTGCTCCCTCGAACAGAAGCCAGCCACCCTGGGGGTTACGGGCAAGCTCATCAAGATCCCAGCGAAGGCAGGACCTGACCCCCCCCTTGCAGCTGGCGACCGTCAGGCGTCTGCACTGGGAAAACGATGCCGTCTTCAACCCCATGCCGAACCGGCCTAGATCTCCAGCCACACGTTCATCAAGAGGGCTCCTGTCACCCAGGGTCATCGCCCGTTCGAGTTCGGCATCCGTCATGCCGTTGCCGTTGTCGAGCAACGCGATATAGCTCGCCGTGCCGACCCACGCGAAGGTCACGCGCACTTCCGACGCCCCTGCCGAAATGCTGTTGTCGATGATGTCCGCCATTGCTGTCGCGGTGGAGTATCCGAGACCACGCAGGGCCTCAAGCATGGCGCAAGCCCGGGGTGGGGCGTTACGTGCGGTAGGTCTCATGCAGATCACTTCCAGTAGCCATGGCCAGGCCATTCCCTGAATCCGAGATGGAGAAGCCGCCGACCAAGCACGGCATGATCGAAATCAGACGACGCTGGAATCCTGATCCAGATCACCCCCGTCTTGCTGCCACGCTGGTCGTCGACGGTGCCACCGGCGGCAAGTACCTTCTCAAGCACCATCGCCACTTCTCCCCCATCCTCATGAACGACACCCATAGGTTCATTCGAGGAAGTGCGCGTGTCGACGGCGGTGTACACCGGTTCGGTTTGGACCATCCGTGGCGTGATGACGGCCGCGCGTAGAGTGAACGTCGCTGCTGGCGCAGTGTCAGCGTGGCCGTCCGGAACATGTGCCCCCTGGTCTGCCGCGTTGGGAACGCAGCTCGTCTGGATAACTGCACGTGTAGGGCGTCTTAGACGCCTCAATGCCTTGGCTTCAACCTGTCGTATACGTTCACGCGTCAAGTCGTACAAGTCTCCGATTTCCTCAAGAGTGCGCGGATCTATGCCATCCAAGCCGAACCGCAGTCGCATGATTTTTGCTGACCTCGCGTCCAGGCTGGCAAGCATCTGATCAAGCCCTCGGCGAAGTTGAGTTGCTGACACAGCATTGATGGGGTTCGAGAGCCCTGACGCATCGGCAGGCTCGCCAGGATCGAGTTCGTCCAGTGAGATGGGCGTTGCAGCAGCGGCCAGCAGCGCCTTCACTTTTGACAACTTCACGCCGAACTTTTCTGCAAGCTCCTCGTTTGTCGGACTTCTGCCGAGCTTCGATTCGAAGCGTCTCGTCTCACCGAACAGGTGCTGTACGACCTCATGGACATGGACGGGCAGGCGTATCGTTCGGCATGTGTCGCCAATCGCGCGTGTCACCTGTTGTCGAACCCACCACGTGCCCATCGTCGAGAACTTATACCCTCGCCGCCAGTCGAACTTGTCCACGGCCTTGATCAGGCCGACGTGTCCTTCCTGCAGGAGATCGTCCATGAGCAGGCCACTGCCCATGTATCTCTTAGCGATCGAGAACACCAGCCGAAGGTTGGCAACCACGAACAGGTTGCGCGCAGTCAGATAACGCTCGACTGCCCCGCGATACGAGGTGGCAGCGGGAGACCTGTCGCGGCGGGCCTCGTCGACCAGCGAGACCAGAAATCCCCGTGCAAGCTGCATTGATTCCAGCGCACCATGAATCCGTGCTGAAGGAATCCTCTCGGCAACGGCAGCTTCAGCCATGCCTTCCAGTTCGGAAAGTGCTGCCCGCACCCGCGCCAGATCATCGTCGGCAGTCAGGGTGGGCAGATCTTCCGTATCGGCACCAGCGCCATCGTTGTCGTCACCAGCGGAATAAATCGCTTCAGCTTTTATGACACCAAGTGCATGGCTGTCGTCACCGTCTTCAGCCATGACCTGATCCGGATTGATACCTTCATCCCGGCTTGGGGTCGTGAAGCTGGAAAGTCGGACAGCATCTGCAATCACCCGTCTGCCCGCATGCAAGACCTTTTGAAGGCCGTGCGACCATGATGCAAGGGCTCTTACGGCCTCCTGCAACGCGACCTCCATGGCTTTCGCGAGGTCGACTTCCTCCTCCGCCGATATCATCCTTTGTCGATAAGCCTCGCGCATGAATATGCGCATGGGGTCGTTTCTATGGGCAACAAGGTCGTCGAGGAAGGTCATCGCCGCATCGATCTCCTCCTCCTCGTCGGAAGATTCGACCGGGTCCACATCCACGGCGAAAGACTCGAACGGACCGCTGTATTCGACACGCTCGTCGGTCTCGGCACCCAGATCATTGATGACCTGCAGCAGTGATGAATCCGACGTCTCGTTCTCGTGAGTCGCCTGTCCATGCCAGGTCTCTTCGACGAGGAAGACAGGCACGCTCCCCTCTCTCAAGGCCCGCAGCAGAAGCTGGCGCAGGGCCATCCGATCCTCGACAGTGCTATCGCTGCGCACCGCAACTGCACGATCAGGAAGGAACGCTTCGAAATCTGCCCAGTCAGCCCAGGTGTCGACAGGAACATGCCGGGTGATCGCCTTGTGAACAGCGGTGGCCGACTCGATTGACGTCACGTCAGGTTCGGACGGCATAACCTCCTCATCAGCCGCCCAGTCGCCCAGATCGATCAAACCATCGATCTCGAAATCCGCCACTTGGTCTGACCCGATCGTGTCGTCCTGTTCGACCTCGAATACGAGCGAATCGACCTGTCCGGCCTTGTCCAGCAAGGGGATCGGTTCAGCTTCGTACCCAGGCCTCCCTGCCGGCGAACTGACTACCGTAGGGTGGACATCGATCGCATCCGAAGGTCTTGCAACTTCGACAACTGTGGCGGTGTCCGATTCAGTCTGTCCGTATCGCCCACTTGCAGCGCACCAGGATTTGATTGACGCCAAGGCCTCAGTGGCTCCCGAGGCTCGGGCGATTGCAAGAGCGTCAGCTCCATCGCTGTCGCGCAGTGAGGGGTCAGCCCCTGCATTCAGAAGAAGTACGCAAATCGCCGCGCGATCTCGCAAGGCGGCGAGCATCAGTGGCGTCTTGCCTGTGGGATCACGAGCGTCGAGGTCATCCCCCCGCGAGATGTGTACTCGCACGGAACTCTCGACACCAGCCATAACAGCCAGCTTCAGCAATCGGTTCAGTGGGCACTCGGCGAGCACTGACTGAGCAACGCTCATGAAATGCGGACTCCCATCGCTGCGATGACGCGGGGAATCTCCGTCAGGAAGTTGGTGCTGAAATAACTCTCAGATATCGAATCTTGGTAACTTCCAGCACGCACCGTCTTCCTTTTGGCCATTCGGCTCTTTCTCCCTTAAGTCCACTGGGAATCTACCCTACCAGCGCCTCCGCCATGGCGATGTCGTCGTTGATCGTGTCCTATATGAAAAATTTTTCACACTTGCGTCACATGGTGCAAATTCACCCCTCATTTTTTCTCTTGGAATAAAAGTGTATGGGGCCGGTCGCGTAGACGTCGGATCTAGGATGAATGTCCACTGGGTGGGCGGCATGCGATCCTTGAGGGGCGGTTCATCATGCGAGGTTTGCAGGCGCCGACGGCGGTCAAGTCCTTCAAGGCGTAATGTCCACATGGACGTGAAGTACCTGCCGCAGATGGCCGACGAGACAGCGCGGCGCTATATGTTCGTGGCCATCGACCGCGCCACGCGCTAGGTGTTTATCGCCATCAAGAGCCACAAGACGGCCGCGGCCGCACGCTCGTTCCTCAACGCGCTGGCCAAGGCCTCGCCCTGCCATGTCCGGACCATCCTGACCGACAACGGCAAGGAGTTCACCGACCGTTTGTTCGGCAAGCGCGCCAAGGAGCTCAGCGGGGAGCATGAGTTTGACGAACTCTGCCAGGCGCTGGGCATCGAGCATCGCCTGACTAGGCCCAAGACGCCGCAGACCAACGGGTTGGTCGAGCGGTTCAACGGCCGCCTTGAGCAGGTGCTGCGCTCGCACCACTTCAATAGCGCAGAGGATTTGCAGAGCACGCTGCTGCGCAACGTCTGGCTCTACAACCACCACCTGCCGCAGAAAGCGCTGGGGCACGAGTGCCCGGTTCAGGCGCTCAAGCGATGGCAAAAATCATATCCTGATCTGCTCTCCAGGCATGTTGGGAATCGTGCGCGGGACCTGACACCTAGATCTTGGCCACAAACCGCGCCACCTCCAGACCCTGGAAACGGCCTTGGACGACCGCCAGGAACGCCATCACCTCAGCCGACGGCGCGACCACCTGCTCATTGAGCTGTGATCGCCCGGCGTTCTTGACGTCGTGCAGCTTGACCTCATAGCCCTGGGCCGTCAGCCACTCGGCCAATTGCGCCTGACTCAAGTCCACCTCAGCCAGGCCCCATTGCCGTTGCACGTACGCGGCGAGAAACGTTCGGATGGTCAGCCGCAAATACCCCCCGTTGCCGCGTGCGTACATCATCCCTGTCCCTCCACGTGTTTTGACGCCACCGGCCCCTGCTAATTGGCGTGGCGCACTCCCGATAGCGGTAGGAGCCGGTGCCTCCGGTGCCTGCGGCGTCGACGGGGCCGCGTTGCGACGTCGCCAGTTGCCCAGGTGGTGCGTCATGAACGCCTGCCAGCTCTCCCAGTCGGCCATCGTCTTCAGGCAGTTCTTCAAACGCCACTGATCAAAGATCGTGCGCACCAGTGCACCCTCATCGACGTTGGGCCACGGCACCGTGTCGAACGCGAGGTGCTCAGTCTCATAACCTTCAACAACCACCATCCGCGGATTGACCGGCTTTCGTTTGAAGTCGTACTCCAACGCAACCTTGATCTCACGGGCCTGCATCTGCAGATCCCAATCGCTGTTGAGCTGGTCACGCATCGAAAGAAACGCTTCCTGCGGCAGCTTCTGACCGGGGTAGCGGTTTAACGCGAGCCGCACCATGAAGTCCGCCTGCCCCTGGGGCGTCATCTGCCACTGGCGGCGCGCCTCATCCCCTTCCAGCACCACCTTATGCCCGGCCTTGGCGATCACGACGGCGTGCTTGCCGTCGGCTTCGGACGTGAACTGGCCACGCGTTCGCGCGGCAAACACCTGCATCACCTGGTGCTTGAGCTCAAGCATTGAGGTGCCCGGCGCAATCCGCTCTACCAGTGCTTGATAGCGGCGGCACATCTCGCCGGTCAGGTCCAATTCACCCGCGGGCACGCTCACCAGCATCCCGTCTGTGGTCACCGATACGGCGGTCGCGTCGGCTGGTAGCTTCCACAGGATTTCGCTGGCGGTCGCGCGTACGAACCCGCACACCATCGCTGCCACCGCAGCTTCCGATACGCGCGACGCCCCGATCGGCTTGCTGCCCATCGTCTTGGGATCGAAACTGCGCTTGCTCTTGTAGCCTTGACCGGTCTTGCCGTACAGCCCGTTGCCCACCCCCTTGATGAACTCGAAAGGCAGCGACTTGCGCTGGTATTTCAACCGTTGGTGTCGGATGAAAGCAGCAAAACCCTCCATCGGCCGATAACCCTCATCACCTCGGGGATCTGGCGGAAACTGCATCTCGTCAGGCACGACCAGAACATCATCCACCCCCTCCAATACCGGGATGCCCGGCCGCTTCTTGGCCATCTGAGCCTGCCAGCGCGCCAGCCGCGGCGCACTCTCGGCAAACACCGCGTCACGGTTCTTCCAAGGAATCACGTACCCGAATGTCACCTCGACCTGCGCGCCCATCGCCACAGCCAGTTCGATCTCCGGGGCCGTGCACAAGCTAATACCTCCGAGCGGATACCAAAGCCCCCGGATGCCTACCTGCACGGGCAGACAAGGGTATTTCGTACCCAGTGGAAACTGGAAGGACACCTCGGCAAAACCAGCCACATGCCCAATGAAATCACTGACGCTCCTGGAGGTCACCGCTCGCGAATAGTCCAGGGTCATCACATAAGCTAGACCTGTCACATAGGCGCCGGCCAGGTCCGGGTCGTAGAGTCGCCCGCGCTCGGTCGGGCCGAATACAAAACACTCGTTGCGCCCGCCCAGGTAGGTGTCGGCGAGAAAGGTTTCCAGCCAGCCCCGGATCCGGTGAGGAACCCGTTCTGTGCGTGTCGTCGGCCTCCCATTGAAGGTATCCCAGCCGGATTGCGTGTGTATCTCGAAATTCATGGCCACATCCGGGTGCACACCGTCCTTGCGCATGCACAGCTCGCCTACTCGCACCGCCAAGCCGCTCATCGTCGTTGACAACCCCTTCAAGCCCAGATGCCGGTCTGAGAACCACAACACCCACAACACGTACAGCGCAGCCAGGCGAGCGTCGTGCAGGGCGTACTCGCGGAACTTCACCGGCTCCTTGCGCATGAAGGTCAGCATGTCCGACTTGGAGTAGCCCGCGGGCAGCTCAACTTTAGGCTCCTTCAGCCACGCCCCCAGCTTCTCCAGCGCCGTGCCCGGCGGGGCCAGGCGGCTCGCATCGATCAGGCGGACCTTCAACTCGCGCGGATCGAAACCATCGTTGACCACCAGCCGGTAGCGACTCTTCAAGCGCGCGACGCGCTCAGCGCTCATCGGCAGGGTCAGATCGGCCGGCTTCATCACCGTGGCAAACGTGCCGTTGACGCCGTTGAGCTGGTGCCGGAACTCCTTGAAGTCGGTAAAGGCCGTGATGTCGGCCCGGGTGAAAAACCCCGACAGCACCACCTCGTGGGGCCACTCCTCGAACACGCGTTCCTGCTCGGCCTCGTCGAGCACCACGTCCAGCGCATCGACCAGCCGCAGGCGCAGGTCTTGGTCGTGGTCGCCCGCCAGATCGAAGAGCTTTGCGCAAGTTCGGCCGGTCGGGCCGAAGACATAGAACTGCGCGCTGATGATGCGGTTACGGCCCTTGGATTTGAAGTTCCACTCGCAGTCGAAGCCGATGAACAGGCGCGGGCCCAGACCGCGGCGGGGCACCCGCTTGCCGGTGGGTGCGGGGGACGGACGCAATGCCAAAGCGCGGGAGGCCGGTGCCTGGCGCATCGCCTTGAACGCGGCCAACGCTTGCTCATCACCTGCACGTTCGGCGCGTTGCATCGCATGCATCTGCTCGACCGGGCTCAGCGGGGCTGCGGGTTCCGCACCCGTGCTGGGTTGAGGCTGGGCGCGCGCGGTATCGAGTAGTCCGCTGAAAAGCTCGTCGAGATGCGCCAACAAAGCATCGTCGCTGCGATCGACTTTCTCGGGCGCAGGCCCGTCGATCAGCTCACCCGCAGCCGCAGCGGTCGTACGGCGTTTGGCGCCTGTTGGCGCGGCCGGGGTTGCCTGGCGGATGGGCGGGTGACGCCCTCCATTGGCCGCGTCGTCTCCGGTGACCAAGTCGGTGTCAAAGTTCATGTTCTTATACCCCCATGATGGGATTGACACCAGCGACTTGGCAGCTGGTGTCGTCCAACAAAAAGGCCACCTGATAGGCGGCCTGAGGACAAGGACACAGGCGGTGATCTGAGGTCAGTAACACCGCCCGTGTCGAGGGTCGATCAGGTGGCGGTGCCGCTGTTGCCAGCGCCGCTGTTACCGGTGCCGCTGCTTGGACGGGTGGGCATCACGGCCGTGCGCGCCGAAGTCACCGTCGGTGCGCTGACGGCCGAATCGTCGTTGAGGTAACTCCAGTCGGGCTGCTTGGCACGGCGCGGGTTGTTGATGATCTCCAGCAGCAGATCGGAAGTCCGTTCTGACTGAGTCTCGTTGCTGGTTTCGATCCAGGCGATCATGCGATTGCGCTCGTCGAAGATACCAACGCCGCCGTCGAAGATGGACGCACGCGCCATCTGGTCGACGCGAAGGATGTTCTTGTCAGGGGTCTGGAAAGCGCGAACTGCTTGGGCCATGGGGTTCTCCTGTTCATGGCGTTGAAAAAGGGATGACGAACACCGCCACCGCAAAAAAACACACTCACTGCACTGCACTGCGATACACACACGCGGCGGCGCCCGGATCTCGTTGAACATGGCTAGCCCCGCTCGGTCGCGTCAGGTTCGTCATCGACCCGTATCGGCACTGGCAGCCAAGCCACCATCACACCCAGGTCGTTGAAGACCGCGATGCCGCCGGGCAACACCTGGCGGGTGTATGGATCCTCTGGCTGCTGCAGCACCCCGTTGAGGGCCGGTTGCGCGCTCACAAATCCTCCAGCGTGACTTCTTGAGGGGCGGGGCGAGGGCCATTGGCCCGGTAGTTGTCGAGCTCCTCTTCGGTCCAGCGGCGTGGCTTCGGCTGAGGTACCGGTGGGGCCAATCGCGACAGGCCAATGCGACGCCGGGGCAAGCCGACTTTGGGGTTGGCTTCAGCGAGGATGCGTTCTAGGGCACGGGCGAGGGACATGGGTTCTCCGGGTTGTTGAGCGGTGGTGGAAAGTCAAGCCCGCAGCGCATGCGCGTGAACGGCCGCGAAGCGGTCATCCACAACCAGGCTGCGGGTGGTTGGGGATACAGAGCCTCGACGGAGGTTGAAGGACGACCTCATGCGCTCTGCGCGACGCCGGTGATGAAAGGGCGGCTGTCGTTGACCGCGACGCTGCGCACGGTGGGCTGCGGGTGGTTCAGTGGCTTGATCGCCAGCCCGAGCGGCAGGGCCTGGCTCAGGCCTTCGACGGCCATGCGCAGGCGCTCCTGGCCGACGACGACATAGCGGGTCTCGGTCAGGCGCACGCTGGCGTGGTTGGCCAGGCGGCTGGCATCCAGCACCGACATTCCAGGCAGTTGGACCACTGCCGAGATGGCCGTGCGACGCGCATCGTGGAAGGTGCGGTTGCGAATACCCAGCCCGGCCAGCACCTTCTGAAAGGCCTTGCGCGGCGGACTCATCGGGCCGCAGCCATGGCTGGCGGGGAAGAGGTGGGGGTTACCCTCGCGGGCCAGCGCCTTGAGGTCGGCGTAAATTGCCATGACCACCTGCGACAACGGCAGGGTCATCGGGCGGCCCGACTTGGTCTTGACCAGGCGCAGCGTGCGCGCCGCCTCGTCGACATCGGCATGGCGGGCGTTGAGCAGTTCACCGATCCGCGCACCGGTCCCCAGCAGCATCACGAACAGCTTTCCCACCAGGGGGTTGATCGCATTCAGCGCTGGCAGGATGCGGGCGATTTCCTCGTCGCTGTAGATCTCGTGGCGCAGGTTATCGACTTTGAGCAGCTTGACCTGCTTGGCCGGATTCGCCTCGATGGCACCTGCGTTGCAGCCCTCGCGAAAGATGGCCTTGAATAAATTCAGCACGGCATTCACGGTGCTGTCGGCCAACCCTTTTTCTTGGCGCAGTTCCTCTCCCAGCGCTTTGATCTCGCGAGCAGTGATCGTGCACGCCACCTTCTGGCCCAGGCCGTCTCGGATATAGAGGTTGAAGCGGCTCTCGTCGTCGCGCCAGGAGCGCTTGTTGGCCTTCGCCCAGGGCAGGTAGTGCCTGTCGAAGTAGGCCGCCAGCGTCATCGACGACTGGCGAGGGCTCAGCCCGGCCTGCAAGCGCTGGGCGTACGTACGGGCCTCGATGCGTGCCGCGATCTCGTCAATGTCACGGCAGTCACCGATCGTGATGCACGGCCGCTTATCGGTCAGCGGATCGGTGTAGCGGTAGATCCAAGTCTCGCGGCCTGAAGGGTAGGTGACCTTACGCAGGCCGGGAACGCCTTCGACGGCGACCTCGTCCCGGCGAAGACGGGTTGCCTTCAGTACGGGTTGTTGAGCGCCGCAGGCCGCGGCAATGGGCGTTGGCTGGATGAGGCGGTGGTCGCCCTTGCGGTAGTCCGCCAGGGTGAAGACTTGGCAGTTCTGCACGCTGCTGACGTTCTGATTTTTGTCGTTTGAAGTGTTCATGGAGCTCGTCGAACGGCTGGTTTGAGGCTTCAGGAGGAGGTCTTTGCTGCTGACAAAACGAAATGTAGGGTGCCTCACACGCCATGAATAGAGGACAAAAAGTCTCGTAATCTGCTGATTTACATGAATAAATTTGTAATCAGCCGAACTCTCGGAAATCGGTCCCGTGCGCTTGACTTTGCAGGCCCCGAAATGAACAATTGATTCCATCAAATTAGGAAAAAAGAGGCAAAATAGCTAAAGCTCCGCTTCACTACAGACCCATGTGGACCCGACAAGACATCGACAGACGCGAAGCGCTGCTCCGAACCTGGCTGAATCCACAGGCAGGTGGTGAGGGGGCGGGCAAGCTGGCCGGACAGCCCTACGGGACCATCGTTCAGGCGCTGCGGCAGGAATTCCCGGACAAGAAAATCAGCGCGCGGTCTGTCCAGCGCTTCTTGCAGGAGCTGCGCGACGGGGAGCCCGGTGTAATGCTCGACACCTTGCGGCGCGGCCGGCCGCGGCTGCGGAGCGGTGACACGACACCCGTGGTTGAGGGGAGCACGAGCAAGTCAGCGGCGGATGCTGCCCGGCGCGAGGTGGAGACTGGAATCTGGTGCGAGCTGCTGTCGCTGACTGGGCTGCAGCGTACGCACTTGCACGCGCTGCTGCGTCGGTCCGAGGGGGGCGGATCGGGGATGCCAAGCCTCTCGACGTTCATGGGTCGCTTGATCGGTGTGCAGCCCGCCAAACCCTGTCCCATAGTGGCCGAACTGATCGAGTGGCTTGAACCTGAGGAGCACGTCGTGCGGCTGCATCAGGTGACGCTCGACGGTCCCAATGGCGAGCTGCAGGTGATCGCGCTGGCTTACGACCCCAAGACGCACTACGTCAACGCGCAGTTGATCGTGCTGCATCGGCGCCAGCGGAATCGCCAGCCAGGGCGCCCCGTGACGCGGCTTACAGCAGGACCACCACCACAGGTGACCCTGGTGGATGGGCGCAGGAGTGTCGTGCTCTCGGCTAGCTGGTGGCGGGACTTTCTGGATGACACCAAGCGCCGCATGCAGCTGCCGGTGGCGGGCGCTTTGGTGAGCCCGAGCTTGGGGCCTACGGAGCTCTTGCTGGTTGAGCTCAGGGCACTGGAACCCGATGGGGTATTCCTCGGTGTGCCGGGGGACGCGCAGACGACGTTACGCGGCCGCTCTGTTTCGCAATCGGTAGAGGCGTTGCGGCGGTCGCTCATCGCGATCTTGAACCATCACAACCGGCAGGTGGCTGCACCGCACTTGGAGCGCCACCGGCGGCATGTCGAGGACTGCAAGGCGGTTGCTGCAAGTAAGTCCGACGCCTGGCTGGCGGAACAGGAGCGGTACGCGTCACTTTTCGACTTGCATCTCCCAGATAGCAAGGAAGAGCGGGCGGAGGTCCGAAGACGGGTCCAGATCGGACTCCACCTGGTGCTCCAAGACAAGTTGTCGCCGCTTGCGCCGCACCGCGGGACGCTTTTGGCATGCCATCCACTTCGCTGGGAGGTGGAGGGAGACTCGGATTCGGATGCCGAGCAAGCCAACAGGCCGTGGGTCGGTGTCGGTGTCAAACCAACCATCCCGACACCCCTGAGTACAGACTGACACCAGGCACCGGCCTGGTGATCTGAAAAAAGCAGCCGGGAAGTCCCCCTGCCCGCAAGGGCAGGGGGGGCGCAAAGGCTTCAGCGCTGAGCGTCTGTCATCACCAGCGAGACCTGCGCCACCGCCTCGCGCAATTGCGGAGCGGCCATGTGGCTGTAGCGCGCACTGACCTTCGAGTCCCGGTGGCCGAGCAAGGCCGTCACGATGGGCAAGCTGCCTGTGCTCTGCACCACCCAGCTGGCATAGCTGTGCCGCAGGGAATGCAGCACGATGCCCGAGATGCCTGCACGTGCCAGCACGCGCTTGAAGGCCTTCTTCGGGTCCGCCAGATGCGCGTCCTTACCGCCCGCCGCCGGAAACACCCAGTCCCAGCGCGCGACCTTGTGCTGCTCGCGCACGATGTCGAGCGCTACGGGATTCAGGTAGACGGTACGCGCATGCCCGTTCTTCGTCTTCGTGAGCCGCCAGGTCGCCTGCTTCAGGTCCATGTCGCTGAAGCGGGCCGTCAGCGCCTCGGTGCGCCGCACGCCGGTGGCCAGCAGGAACTTGATCACCGCTGCGGCCGTGCGGCTGGGTTCCTGATCCAGCGCGGTCAGGAACCGCGTCAACTCCTCGCCCGCCAGGTAGCGCTCGCGCTGGTTGTTTTCGGCATGCATCTTCACGCCGTGCACCGGATTCCTGACCAGACCACCGCGCTGCCACAGCATCGCCAGCGTCAGGGCCCGTTTGAGCACCGCCAGTATCCGGTTGGCCGTGGCTGGGCTGAGCTCGACCTTCTTCTGGTCGTGAAACCGCTGGATCTCCTGCGTCTTCAGATCCTGGAGCGCCTGGGGACCGAAGGCCGGTTTGAGGTGGTGATTCCAGCGACCCAGGGTATCGCGATAACTGCGCTGCGCCGACTGGGCATGCGGCAGGTATTCCTGCTCCATGAACTGGGTCAGCGTCAGCCGATCCTCGACGACGGCCACAGCTTGCACCTGGGGATCGACGCCTCGCGCGAGCATTGAGCGCGCATCGATGGCCCTCTGTCGAGCCTCGCCGATATCGACGCCGGGGTAATCGCCCAGCTTCATCGCCCGCTTGGCGCCCGCGTGTGTGTACCTCAAAAGCCAGGCCTTGCGCCCCAGCCGGTTGACGACGATGCGCAAACCCGCCACGTCGACATCGGAATACTCAACCTCGCGCGCGACGGGATCGGGCGTGAGCGCATCGATGGATTTCTTGGTGAACTTGAACTGTCGTTTCATCGACCAACTCCTCATCAAAAAAGAAGCACACCACCGCGCCCATGCGCAGCGACTCGGCTCACGAAGTACGTATCCGTGGGCCGCGTCGCGCGCATCGGCGCTGGGTGTGCAAAGGGTTAAGAAAAACAAGCACTACGGTGCGGCGAGCCCGGCGGGCTTCGACCCACCCGGGGCTCGCCGGTCCGTTTCCGGTACTCGGCGCGCCGGCAGGCCGGCGCGGGGCGGGCAGGCGCTGCTCAGGCCGGGCCCGGCCCCTGATGGCCCATCTGGAAATGGCGCACCAGGTCCTCCCAGGCACCGGCTTCGGCATCGCGCCGAGAAACCCCCTCGGCCATGAACTCCCGCATCGCCGCGCGCTCACTGAACCACTCCTTCTGGTTGTCATCGAGCCCGGCGAAGCGACGAGCCATCGCCGGGTCGAGCGGGGGCAGGTAGATCGGCTCTGCCATGCTCAGTACTCCCCCGGCAGCAGCAAGGTCGTGACCGAGCGGTCGGCCTCGGTGATCAGGTAGATGCCCTCACCATCGGGCAGCGCGTACTTCGACAAGAGGCGACCGCCCTTGACAAGCGCTTGCCGGTTGAGTTGCTGGTCCTCCTGGCAAAGCTCGCCGCCATCCAGGCGCTGATGGCGGCGCACCAGCCCCCAGGCACTGATGCCGTGGGCCTGAAGCTGCGCCAGGGCGCCCGGAGTCGCGACAACGCGGCCCAGGGTGAAGAGCGGCGCCTGCGCGCCCGAATCCTGTTCGGATGTCATGTGCAAGTCCTCAAAAGCAGAAGGCCCCGTGCGCAGCGAGCGCACGGGGCCGAGGTGGATGGAAAGCAAGTCGGGATGGGCAGCCTGTGATCCGCCATCGCGCCATCAGCGCAAGCGGTGCAAGACACACCACCACAGCGCGCGACCAAGCCGCTGGTCGTAGCCGGCCAGGCCCTCGACAACGGCTGCGGTGCCGCTCATCTGCGCCTGGGCGTAGTGACGGGCCAGCCCGGCCAGATGGCGGTTCACGCCGCCGCCGGGGCTGCCTGGGCTGCCTGAGCCGTCGAGCGGCAGCAGCATCCAGTGATCCGGCCGCGCCGGCAGCGGCCCAACCTCGGCCGACAGCAGCGCCAGCCACAGGCCAGCTCGGGCGGGCGAGAGTCCGTCCAGGTCGGCGTCACACGCGGTGTCGAACGAGGCGCGGAAGACGCCGCGCCGCGGCGACCAGGCCAGCAGCGCGATCGGTGCGCCGCCCGCCAGCACGCACGGCACATCCTGCAGAAGTCGCAGGCAGCGCCCCACACCGGCGACGTCCACCGCCATTTCTTCGGCAAGCCGATTGACCGCTTCAGCCGGTGTCTCGCCATCGAAGCGGTCGATGCCCTGCGCGGCCAGGTCGGAGGCTGTCAACGCCTGCAGCCAGGCCGTCGAGTCCCACTCAGGTGAGCTGGACATCGGCATCACCCGCGCAGCGTGATGCGGCCTTTGCGGCGGACCTTGACGGGCACGTCACCCGGCTCAGCCTCGCCGTTGTCGGCAGCGGCGTCGGCAGCGGTGTCGGCAGCGGCGTCGGCAGCGACGTCAGGATCAACCGACTCGTCATCGCCCGAGCCAGCATCAGCTGCGGTCGCTGCTTCGCTGCGGGCGGCATCGTCGGTATCGGGCGCAGCCTTCTTGCGCACCGGCGGAACCGGCTTGTGCGGCAGCTTGCCGACCAGCACGATGGGCAGCTCGCCCGGGGTGGCCAGCTCACGCGTGGCCCAGGCCTGCCAGCTCTCGTCGCCGTCATCGAACAGGTGCGGTCGGGTGGCGTCACGCTTGATCAGGCGCTCGTGGACCAGCACCGCCGCCAGCGCGCCCGGGTTGTTGGACGAGCGACCGCGAAACGCCCCGATGAAAGACGCAGCCTTGAGCAACTCCTCACCGCGTTCGTTGACGCACCGGCGGATGGCATGCAGGCTCACCGCCTCGTCGCTGATGTAGCCCCCGCCCTCGTTGTGCGAGATGCGGATGAACAGCGCCTGGCGGGCCTCATCCGTGAGGATCTGGAACGTGATGCGCCCGGTCGACCGCGCACCGAGCTTGGCCGCGCGCTCCTCGCGGATCAGACGAAAGGGCTGCGGGCCCGGGGCGGGTGTGGGTACCGGGGCAGCGCCGGGGAGGGGGGTCATGTCCATATCGAACTCCAGAATGCAAAACGCCGCCGGGCTCCAGAGGAACCAGGCGGCGCGGGGTGGGTGGATGGCAGCGCCTCGCTGCCGGAAAGAGGATGGAACGGGGGAGGGCGGTCAGTCGCGGTCGATGCTGTTCAGCGCGCAGGCCGCCAACAGCAGCACAGCGGGCAGGGCAGACACGGGCCCAGCGGCCAGGGCGGGCAGGACCAGACGCGCGCCAAGCGACGCAAGGGTTGAGAACACATGAGCTCCTCGAAGGGGTGGATGAAGACGATCACCGAGAGCGCCGCGGACAGAGGTGTCCAGGGCCGGTGACCAGCGATATGAAATCCACTTGAAGTGCCGGGCTGTCGCGCCTGGGGGACCCACCCTGTCCAGCGTCAACCGCCCTGTGATCCGGCCGACAAAAAAAGAAGCCGCCATGGTCGGGTGACCATGGCGGCTTCCATCAAAGGTGCGACGCTGACGATTTATCGAGCCCAGCAGCGTTGCCAAAGACTCTTGTGCTCCCGGCCGGGGGCGACCCTGGTGCGAGCGGGTCAGGGTGATGAAATGCGCTCGACAGGCGGGGTTGTGACGCCCGGACGCCAGGTGGTCGGGTCAGCTCAAAACAGGCACAGCCGGATGGCGTCGTAGTCCGCACCGCCTCCAGCGATCAGGCCGGCGGCGAACAGCGAGCGCAGGTGATCGCGGTAGACGTCGGGGTGGCCGCTGATGCGCACCATCCGTTCTACGCTGACATGCAGAATCTTGTCGCTCTGGCCGCGTAGTTCTACGACGAGCTGGCGCGCGGTGCTCAGCGCCGCGGGACGGGCACGGTCCTGGGCGGCTTGCAACCAACGCTCGTGCTTGGCGTGCTCGTCGGGAGCGAGGAACTGGGTGAGGCGGTCGTCTGCCGGCTGGCCGGGGTAGAGGTAGGAGAGGGTCGTCATGGTCGATCCAGGGCGGCGTGGAAGATCCCACATCGACCTGTTCACGATGGCAGAGGCTGGCAGCCTCTGCGGCAGCCATTTTGTTGATCTGCCATACACGGGGCGAACGCCCCCCCTTGGTCGGGTACAGCGCGTGGTGAGGGCAGGTTCAGGCTACTGGCGATCATTCACGTCAGGCCGATCTGACTGCGGGTATCGACCCAGAGTGGTCCAAACAGAGCGCGAATTCAGCGCCCGGAAGCTGCCGCTCAACGTTCGAGCTAAGCTGGCGCCAACGGTGTGGCGCGTTGGGCGGCAGGCGCAAAATGAGCCGCAGGCCCTGCGCCAGGCGACCGGCGCGACACGCCGTTGGTGCTCAGCTTGAGCGAGGGGTTAGACAGTTCTCGCTCCATTGGTATGCATGTTGAAAGTAATTTGCTCACGAATACGTTGTTCTGAATTTGTTCGGATACTCTCTGAGCAAATACACGCAGGGAAGTATGACGGCGAGATAGGATCGGTCTTCTGGGCGACTCTCATCAAGCTGTGTGCAGACATCGAAGAGAGTCGAAACCCCAACTTCATCACAGCCGAAGTGATAGCAAATGGCTTCACGGATGCCCGATTCAATCTTGGATTTCGGTTGACGCATCGCGTCTATTGATGTCGAGACTGCCAAGTTTGGCTTATCGAATTCCTTCGCTTCGTAGTAATAATCGATAATGTGTTTGACCGTCACGAGTTTGGCACGCACTTCCGCCTTGACGCGTTCATGTTCCGGCGTTCCGGGTGGATAGCATTCGTCCCAGGCGGTGTAGCAGGGCATTCTTTGGCCTTTGGTGTGCTGCGAAGGTTGAATTGAGCTGCCTAACGTTTGAGCTAAGCGGCACGCCGTTGGCGCTCCGCTTGAGCGAAGGGTTAGGCGTCATCTCGCAGCGCGTTGAGTACTTGCATGCTTCATGACCTGGTCGACTGACTTGGCCCCAGGTGCATAGGCGGCCATGGCTGCGCCAACAGCCACAAGGAAGACGGCGGTCGCTGTAAAAGGCAATACCGTTCGGCGGAAGGCACTGGAAAGCCAGTGCTGTGGATCTTGCCCGCGGAGATGGCGAAAAAGCACGTAGGAGAGCGCCCCGTCTACCAACACTTCGGCGAACAAGACTGGAGCGATGTACACAACGTACAGCGAGGCGACCGCAATGCCGATAGCGAGAGCGATCGCTACCAAAGGGATGGCGAACTCGTCGGCATCCGCGGCGGACCCCATGGTTTCACCGACCGCTCTCATTGGTGACGATCCCGCTTCTTCAAGAGGCACAGCCGCGCCATCGAATGTGCCAGAAGCTCCACCGCCGCCAAAGTCGCCCCCGCCACCACTCTTGAAGTCGGGTAGGCCGCTTGGCTTCCCAGGTCGGGGTATCAAGTCAGTGATGTCCGGTACATCCAGGTAGTCTTCTGCTTTTGTCCGGAGCCACAGCCAGATCAGGAACAGGAAGAATACGTAGGCAAATGCCAGTGCTAGCGGATAGCGCAACGCCATCGAGTCCACACCGAACTGCAGCATGGTGAAAGACGCGAGCAGTCCGAATCCACCCGTGAGGGCCACGAGCAGTGCCATCTGGATGCGCGGGAAGGAATCTCGGGCCAGGCGGTCCTTCACGCGCTGAATTGCGAGGGCTCGGGTGTTTGCGATCGTGGAGCGAGGCACAATGTTCCTGTATGACGCCTAACGTTTGAATTCAGCGGCCGCCGGAGGCGGTCCGCTGGAATAATGGGTTGGGCATCACTTTGTTGCCTCGTTTGCCTCAACAAGAAATAGCACCGTTGTGGCGGTAAGGTTGAGCGCGTAGCGGGCCAAATATGCGGGCACGACTACTGGGTCAGGGCCTTGCCCGTGACCGCCATTTTTATTTCGGACTGTCGGCACGCCACTTTCAAGTAGAGACCTTAAAGAAGAAAACTGCGACTCGAAGTACGACGGTAGAAGTCCTTTGCTTAAACATATTGCTATTAGGGCTTTGGCCGTGTCGCTTGGTTGCACTGTCCATCCGCGAATTTTGCAGATTGCCTTCATCGTACTTTCGAGCGCTTTTAGAGAGTCGACAAGACTCTCTTTGTGGCGCCCGTGACGGTAATGTTCATGTGCGAGCAAAAACTCTTCGTTCGCCCCTTTGAAACCACTGCCGCGCAAAACGGTCAAGGTCGGCTTTACTGCCTCCGCGTGCAAATAATCGGAATCTATCCGAATCAACTCGTTCGATTCAAATTGGTAGCCAACGCTGCTTTCCTTGAGGCGTTCGTTAAGTTCGGATACCGCCTCCTCAGGCTCTATTTTTCGATCCGTGTTGTACTTATAGTTTTGGTTTTCCGCAATAAATGAATTGATAACCTTGAAACATAATTCAACAACGTCGAGCGCGCGTTCGGTGGATTCTTCTTGCAGGAAAAAGTTAAATACTGAGTCTTGGTCAGTTTTTGGATATTTCACCAATTCGAAAAGCCCATATTCCCGGCAGAGCGCTTGTTTGATAAATTCGTACGCTTTCTCTGCGTTATGTGAGCCGTAATGATCCGTTCCAAATGCGTCCTGAACGATATGGACGATTTGTACGCGCAATGGCTGCGGAAGTTTGTCGTAGACATACACATCGGGCATTTCACCGCGCGCACGCTTTTGTCTTTTTGAAAATAGATCAAATACTCCCAAGGCTCTCTCCTTAGTGTGATGCCCAACATGTTATGGACGACACCACACTGTCGCCTAACACGGCAACTGTCGTCCTAATCGAGTGCGCCTGACGTGGCCGATGTGCTTGTCGCATCTGACCTCCCTCCCTGTTGACTGTGCATTCATACAGTACTAAATTTGCCGTCAAAAGCGGCGTTTGCTTGTGATTTTGTCGGCAGTGCACCGCCTTGCCAAGGGAGGCAACCATGGCATTTTCGCGACAAGCTCAGGCGCACGGACGCACGGCCCTGCGACCCGTGGCTCCAGCAGCGGCCCTGTCGCCCTTGAAGTCCGTTCGGCTGCTTGACCAGTTGCGAGAGCGCATCCGGCTGCTGCACTACAGCTTGCGCACCGAAGAAGCCTACGTGTACTGGGCGCGGGCCTACATTCGCTTCCACGGCCTGCGGCACCCGGCCGAGATGGGCAAGGCAGAGGTGGAGGGTTTCTTGACGCACTTGGCAGTAGAAAAGGGTTTGTCTGCCTCGACCCATCGGCAGGCTCTGTCTGCGCTGATCTTTCTCTACGACAAGGTGTTGGGCCTGCAACTGCCGGTGGTGTTGTCGCGCGACGAGGTGGCCGCCGTGCTGGACGGTTTGCAGGGCGTGCACCGGGTGCTGGCGCGACTGCTGTATGGCACGGGCATGCGCATCACCGAAGGCCTGCAACTTCGGGTCAAGGACGTCGACTTTGCCCACCGCGCGCTGATGGTGCGCGAGGGCAAAGGCGGCAAGGATCGCGTGGTGATGCTGCCCGATGCGCTGGTGGCCGAGTTGCGTGATCAGCTTGGCACCGCCCGCCAGCTGTGGGCGGCGGATGTCGAGGCCGGCCGTGCCGGTGTGGCCATGCCGTCGGATGCGCTGGCACGCAAGTA
>NZ_CBDFPH010000011.1:0-673328 GCF_965250675.1 Leptothrix sp. (in: b-proteobacteria) | reverse complement strand
CCGCGCCGCCCCCGCCCCCCGAGCCGCCTCCGCTGGCGGCACCGACGGCTCCACCCGCGCCCCCGGCACCGCCTGCGCCACCGGCTCCACCCGCGCCAGCCACCCCGCCCGCTGCGGCCCCCGCCGCGCCGCGCAAGGTCGTGCTGACCGACACCGACTGGGTGCGCCCGCCTGCCTACGAGTACCCGCGCGCGGCCGAGCGGCTGCGCGAGGAGGGCACGGTGCAGGTGCGCATCCTGTTCGACGGGCGGGGCGTGCCGCGCACGGTGGAGCTGCTGCGCTCGTCCGGCTCGCCCCGGCTCGACCAGGAGGCGCTCGCCAAGGCGCGCCTCTGCCGCGCCAAACCCCGGCTGGAGAACGGCGTGCCCTTCGAGTTCTGGGCCACGTCCGAGGCCGAGTTCAAGTTCTGAACCCGTCCCTGATCTGAATTTGAATCTGAAATTGTCTTGCAGGAGTTTTTGATGAGTCCCACTGAAGTTGTTGCCGCCACTGCGGCCACCGAGCTTGTCCCGTCCGGCATGGGCTTTGGCCATTTCATCGCCCAGTCGGACGCCGTCGGCAAGACGCTGCTGGCCGTGCTGGTGCTGATGTCGGTGCTGTCCTGGGCGCTGATCCTGATCAAGAGCCTGAGCCAGGTGATCCGTCGCCAGCGCAGCGACAAGTTCCTGAAGTTCTTCTGGAACGCCCGCTCGCTCGACGAAGTCCAGGCCGGTTTCGAGACCCATGACGCGCGCGACCCCTTCAGCCACCTGGCCGCGCAGGCGCTGCACGCCCAGGCGCACCACGCCCGTTACGGCGCGGCGAATCTGGCCGAGGCCGGCACGGCGCAGGACTTCGTCACCCGCACCATCCGCAAGGTGCTCGACGAGGAAACCACCCGGCTCGAAAACGGCCTGACCACGCTGGCCACCATCGGCGCCACCGCGCCGTTCGTCGGCCTGTTCGGCACGGTCTGGGGCGTGTACCACGCGCTGCTGGTGATCGGCGCGGGCAGTGCCGGCACGCTCGACCAGGTGGCCGGCCCGGTGGGCGAGGCGCTGATCATGACCGGCATCGGCCTGGCCGTCGCCATTCCGGCGGTGATGGCCTACAACGCCATCACGCGCGGCAACCGGGTGCTGGGCGCGCGGCTGGACGGCTTCGCCTTCGAGCTGCAGACCTTCCTGTCCACCGGCTCGACCCTGGTCGGCGGGCAGGGCGCAGCGCGCCAGGCGCAGTCCTGATTTCACCCCCCAACCCGGAGACCCCGCCATGGCATTCGCCAGTTTCGACCGCCGATCGGCCAGCGCCCCGCTGGCCGAGATCAACATGGTGCCGCTGATCGACGTGATGCTGGTGCTGCTGGTGATCTTCATCGTCACCGCGCCGCTGCTCACCCACTCCGTCAAGCTCCAGTTGCCGCAGGCCAGCAGCCAGGTGCAGCCGGCGGTAGCCGACAAGATCGAGTTCGCCATCGACGCCCAGGGCCTGCGCTACTGGAACGGCGAGCCGGTCAGCCGGGCCGAGGCGGCCCGCCGCTTCATGGCCCAAGGGGGCAGCAGTGTGCAGCCCGAAATCCACCTGCGCGCCGACCAGGACGCGCCGTACCGCCACGTCGCCCAGACGCTGGCCGACGCCTCGGCCGCCGGGCTGACGCGGATCGGCTTCGTCAGCCAGCCCGAGACGCCTGTGGCCCGCTGAATGCGTGACGCAATGCAAACCGCCTCGCCCTGAGTCGGGAATCAAGCCATTCCCAGCGCAGGGCTGGTTATAGTTTGGGCCGCTCTGACTGCCCAACCGATGTCTCTCACCCCTTCAGTGCCCGCCGGGCACACCCCGCCGGACCCTGCCGAGGCTGACGCTCCGGTGGACCGGATCGATGCCGGCGTTGCCGCCACCAAGGCGCTGCTGGTGGACGACCACACGCTGTTCCGCGAAGGGCTGGCGCTGCTGATGGCAGAGCGCTTCCCCGAAGTGCACCTGCTGCAGGTGTCCGACCTGACCAGCGCGCTGGTGCACCTCAGCGCCGACCGGGGCATTGACCTGCTGCTGCTCGACCTCGGCCTGCGCGACAGCCAGGGCACCGACAGCCTGCCGGTGCTGCGCTCGGTCGCGCCCGACCTCACGGTGGTGGTGCTGTCCGCCGACGAGCGGCCCGAGACCATTCTGGCCAGCATCGAGCTGGGTGCTGCGGGCTTCATTCCCAAGACTGCCCGCAGCGGCGCGATCGAGGCCGCGCTGCGCGTGGTGCTGGGCGGGGGCATCTATCTGCCGCCGCAGCTGTTCCGGCATCTGCCGGCGTTCGATCTGCCCTTGCCCGACGACTCGCTCACGGCCGCCGAGCGGCAGCTGGCCGTCATCTGGGAGCTGGGGCTGACACCGCGCCAGGTCGATGTGCTGCGCCTGCTGGTGGTCGGCCTGTCGACCAAGGTGATCGCGCGCCAGCTCGGCCTGGCCGAGTCGAGCGTCAAGACCCACCTGCTCGGGTTGTTCCGCCGGCTGGGGGTCAGCTCACGCGTTCAGGCCGTCATCGCGGCGGCCCGCGCCGGGCTGCGTTTCGATCACTGAGTCCGGCACGCGACCCGACGCCCGCTGCAGTTGCAGCACCGCAGCCAGCAAGGCCTCGGCGCGAAACGGCTTGTGCAGCACCGGCACGCCGCTGGCGTCCAGCCGTGCCAGCTCGTCCGGGGCGGTGTTGCCGGTGATGACCAGCACCGGCACCGGGCCGGCGTAGCTGTGCAGCGCCTCGATGGCCTGCAGGCCGTTGCTGCCGTTCAGGCGCCAGTCGGTCACCAGCAGGTCGATGCCGCTGTGGCCGCGTGGCCGCATCGCCAGGCGCTGGCGCAGCGGCGTCACGCCCGAGAAGCTCTGGACCTGCGCTCCCCAGGCGGACAGCCGCGCCGCCAGCGCTTCACGCACCGTGGCCTCGTCATCGACCACCGCCAGCCGCAGGCCGAACAGGGGCCAGGCGGGTTCGGGGGGCGACAGTGCCTCGGCCGTCTGCGAGGGCCGCAGGGCCGTCGAAGCCCGTGGCAGGATCAGCTCGAAGCAGGATCCCTGCCCGACCCGCGAGCGCAGCCGCAGCTCATGGCCGAGCAGCCGGGTCGCCCGCCGCACGATCGCCAGGCCCAGCCCCAGGCCGGCGTGGCTGCTCTCGCCGGCCTGGCGGCTCTGCACGAACTCCTCGAACACCAGGCCCTGCTGGTCTTCGGCGATGCCGATGCCGCTGTCCCACACCTGCAGCCGCACCTGCGTGCCGTGCCGGCGCGCCGCAATCAGCACGCCGCCGCGCGGGGTGTAGCGCAGCGCGTTGCCGACCAGGTTGCGCAGGATCTGCTCCAGCAGCACCGCGTCGGTGTGCACGGCCAGCGGCGTGGCGCGCAGCCGCAGGCGCAGGTTCTTTCGCGTGGCCGTCGGCTGCTCATGGGCTTCGATGGCATCGAACAAGGGCTGCAATACCACGGCGCTGCGGCGGGGCTGCACCGTGCCGGCGTCGAGCCGCGACAGGTCGAGCAGGCCCTTGAGCAGTTGTTCCAGCGACGCCATCGCTTCATCGACCCGGTCGATCAGGCGCAGCTGCGCCGGGGCGTGGAGCTGGTCGCGCAGCAGGTCGATCATCAGCCCGATGCTCACCACCGGCTGGCGCAGGTCGTGGCTGGCCGCCGCCAGGAAGCGGGTCTTGGCGCGGTGGGCCTGTTCGACCGCCTGGGTGCGCTCGGCCACGCGGCCTTCCAGATCGGTGTTGAGCTGCTCGACCTCGCGCAGCGCGCCGGTCACGCGCTGGATCAGCCGCCACGCAAACACCGACAGCACCACGGGCAGCGCCAGCGGAATCCAGTAGACAGCCATCACCGAGAAGGTGCCGCGCCAGCACAGATAGTCGTGGCCGGCCGCGACCACCAGCGTCAGCACCGCCGCCAGCAGCACCAGCCGGGTAGAGGATCTCAGCGCGCGGGCGTTGCGCGCCACCAGCACCAGCGGCGGCAGCACCACCACGAACATCAGCGGATAGGCCCAGGTCCGCAACGCGTCCATCGCCCCCAGCGCAGCGGCCGGAATGGCCGCCAGCATCAACACCACGCCGGTCACGCCCAGCACCTGGCGCCAGGCGTGCCCGCGCAGGTCGGCCATGCCGAGCGCCAGCCCGCCCAGCAGCATGGCGTTGAAGATCTGGCTGGCGTACATGAAGCCGTCCAGCAGCATGCCGCGCGCGCTCGGCGGCGTCAGGATCTGGACCGTGCTGCGCAGCGAGATCGCCAGCCACAGCAGCCCGAAGCCGCCCAGCAGCCACTCGCTGCGCCGCCGCCACCAGAAAATCAGCATGAACAGGCCGAGCGCCATGCCCGCGCTGTTGAGCATCACCGGCAGCGTCATCACCCGCCACTGCTCCAGCTGGCTGGCGTCCCACAAGGCGCTGGCCGGGCCGATCACCACCGGCGACAGCCCGCCGCGTGTCGAGTGACGCACGGTGATCAGCAGCTCATTGCCGCCACGCTGCAGCAGTGGCGACGGCAGCGGCAGCCAGTTCGGCGTGGCGCGGCTGGAGGGGGTGCTACGGTGGGGCAGGTTGGCCTGCGTCAGGCGGCTGCTCAGCAGCGTGCCGTTGAGCCGCACCTCATGCTGCTCGGCCAGACGGTCGATCTGCAGCGCCCAGCCTTCCTGCGGCCACTGTGACAGCGGTGGCAGCACGAAGTTCAGCCGATACACCCCCGCGCCCCGGTTGGACAGGCCGCGCTGCGCCCAGGTGTCGGGCAGCGCAACCGTCTGTTCGGCCACGACCTGCCCATCGCTGCTGAACTGCGCCTGCGTCAGCACCGTGGCCGGTGCGGCGGGCTGCGCCCACAGTGCGGCGGGCAGCAGCGCGCCGATCAGGCCGAGCAGCAGCCCGCGCCACAGACGCAGCACCGTCCGCAGGACAGCCCGCACGTCAGCTCTTGAGGCGGCTCAGCAGCATCGCGTCACCGTAACTGAAGAAGCGGTAGCGCCGCTCGATCGCCTCGGCGTAGAGCGTGCGGATGCGCGCGTGGCCGGCCAGCGCGCTCACCAGCATCATCAGCGTGCTTTTGGGCAGGTGGAAGTTGGTGATCAAGCGGTCGACCACCTGGAAGGCGAAGCCTGGGGTGATGAAGATGTCGGTCTCCTGCGCGCCGGCCAGCAACACGCCGCTGCGCGCGGCGGACTCCAGCGCGCGCAGCGTGGTCGTGCCCACGGCGATGACCTGGCCGCCGCGTGCGTGGGTCGCGGCAATCGCGTCGACCGTGGCCTGCGGCACCTCGAACCACTCGCTGTGCATGCGGTGCTCGCTCAGTTGCTCGACCCGCACCGGCTGGAAGGTGCCCGCGCCGACGTGCAGCGTCACGCTGGCGCGGCCCACGCCGCGCTCGGTCAGCGCGTCCAGCAAGGCTTCATCGAAGTGCAGCGCAGCCGTTGGGGCTGCCACCGCGCCCGGTGCGCGGGCGAACACGGTCTGGTAGCGGCGCGCGTCATCAGCATCGTCCGCGTGAGTGATGTAGGGCGGCAGCGGGATGTGGCCGAAGCGATCCAGCAGCGCGAACGCGTCCGACGGGAAACGCAGGTGGAACAGGCCGTCCTCCGGCCCGCAGCGGCCCAGCACCTCGGCGCGGAAGGTTTCGCCTGCGTCGTTGCGGAACACCACGCCCTGGCCGGCGCGCGGCGACTTGCTGGCGCGCAGGTGCGCCCAGACCTCATGGCTGCCACCGGCCGAGGCCGGCAGCACGCGCTCGACCAGCGCCTCGACCGCGCCGCCCGAGTCCTTGGCGCCGTAGAGCCGTGCGCGGATCACCTGCGTGTCGTTGAACACCAGCAGGTCGCCGGGGTTGAGCAGGCCGGGCAGGTCGCGAAAAATGCGGTCGACCGACCCAGGGCCGCTGGCGTCCAGCAGCCGCGAGGCGCTGCGCTCGGGCGCCGGATGCTGGGCGATCAGCTCGGGCGGCAGGTCGAAATCGAAATCAGCGACGGTGTAGGAGCGGGGCAATGAAGAAGTCACGGTGTCGGTCGCGATGCAAAAGCACTTGCAGAAAAGAAGGGGAGTGGCGCAAAATATAACAAAAGTTATAACTTGCGCGCCTCAACTTGAACGCCTCACGGAGATCGCCATGCACAGCCTCAAGCTCACTCAGATCGGCAATTCGGTTGGCGTGATTCTGCCCAAGGAGGTACTGGCGCGGCTCAAGCTGGGCAAGGGCGACACGGTGCACCTGACCGAGACGCCTGACGGTTTTGCGCTGACGCCCTTCGATCCGGCGTTCGAGGAGCAACTCGCGCTCGGCCGCGAGTTCATGCGCGAGTACCGCGACACCTTCCGCGCGCTGGCCAAGTGAGGCTCGCAGTGAATACGCCAGCGAACGACGCCTGGCGCTGGATCGACAAGCGCATGCTGGTGCTGCTGCACGACGAAAGCCTGGCCGATCACGGCGGCGCGTCAGGCTTGCGTGATGAGGGCCTGCTCGATTCGGCCCTGGCTCGACCGGTCAACCGCGCCCTGCACGGCGCTGAGCCGCCCCCGGACGTGGCCGAACTCGCCGCCGCCTACGGCCACGGCTTGGTCATGAATCACCCGTTTGTCGACGGCAACAAGCGCGCGGCTTTCCTCAGCGTTGGTCTGTTCCTGGCGCTCAACGGCTGGCGGTTGACCGCCGGCCAGGCGGACGCCACCGTGGGCGTGTTCGAGCTGGCCGGTGGCGGTCTGGACGAACCCGCCTTTGCCGCCTGGCTGCGCCAACACATCGCCCGCCGTGCCGGTTGAACTCTCGGCGCCGGCCGCCAAAAAAACCCTCAGCGCGCCGCAGCGGGCGCTGGAAAAGCTCGGGCTGACGCGCGACATCGACCTCGCGCTGCACCTGCCGCTGCGCTATGAGGACGAAACCCGGCTGACGCCGCTGGGCACGGCGCATGAGGGCGATCTGGTGCACGTGGAAGGCGTGGTGCGCGAGGCCCGCGTCGAGCTGCGGCCGCGCCGGCAGCTGATCGTCAAGCTGGTCGAATCGGTCGGCCAGGCGCCGGGCCGCGCCGAGCTGATCCTGCGCTTCGTGCACTTCTATCCGTCGCATGAAAAGACGCTCGCGCCCGGCGCGCGGGTGCGGGTGCGCGGCGAGTTGCGCGGCGGCTTCTTTGGCCGCGAGATCGTGCACCCGGCCTTCAAGGCCATCGAGCCCGGTGCGCCGCTCGCGCGTGAGCTGACGCCGGTCTACCCGACCAGCGCGCAGCTGCCGCAGGCCTATCTGCGCAAGGCGGTGATGGCGGGGTTGTCGCGCGCGCGGCTCGATGAAATCGTGCCCGCCTCGCTGCTGCCTGCCGGCCTGCCGGCGCTGCGCGAGGCGCTCTACCTGCTGCACCACCCGCCGGCACGCACCCCCCTGCACGCACTGCAGGAGCGCGAGCACCCGGCGTGGCAGCGCATCAAGTTCGAGGAACTGCTCGCTCAGCAGTTGTCGCAACTGCAGGCCCAGCGCGAGCGCGCCAAGCTGCGCGCCCCGGCGCTGCACGGCACCGCCGGTGGCCTGCATGAGCAGCTGCTGGCGGTGCTGCCGTTCCAGCTGACGGGCGCGCAACGCCGCGTCGCCAGCGAGATCACCGCCGACCTCCGCCGCGCCCAGCCGATGCACCGGCTGCTGCAGGGCGACGTCGGCTCCGGCAAGACGGTGGTGGCGGCGCTGGCCGCCTCCATCGCGATGGGCGCGGGCTGGCAGTGCGCGCTGATGGCACCGACCGAGATCCTGGCCGAGCAGCATTTCCGCAAGCTGCTGCAGTGGCTGGCGCCGCTGGGCATCGACGTGGCGTGGCTGACCGGCAGCCGCAAGGGCAAGGCGCGCACCGCGATGCTGGAGAAGGTCGCCAGCGGCGCCGCGCAGCTGGTGGTCGGCACGCATGCGGTGATCCAGGACGACGTGACGTTTGCCAGGCTCGGCCTGGCCGTGATCGACGAGCAGCACCGCTTCGGCGTCGCCCAGCGGCTGGAGCTGCGCCGCAAGCTGGCGCTGCAGGCGCTCGAACCTCATCTGCTGATGATGAGCGCCACGCCGATTCCGCGCACGCTGGCCATGACCTACTTTGCCGACCTGGACGTGTCGACCATCGACGAACTGCCCCCGGGGCGCACACCCATCGTCACGCGCGTGTTTGCCGCCGACCGGCGCGAGCAGGTGATCGCCCGCGTGCGCGACGAGGTCGCCAAGGGCAGCCAGGTCTACTGGGTCGTGCCGCTGATCGAGGAGAGCGAGGCACTCGATCTGCAGAACGCCACCGAGACGCATGCGCTGCTGTCGGCCGAATTGGGTGGCGTGAATGTCGGCCTGCTGCACGGCCGCATGAGCTCCGCCGACAAGGCCGCCGTGATGGCGCAGTTCAGCGCCAACGCCATGAGCGTGCTGGTGGCCACGACGGTGATCGAGGTCGGCGTCGACGTGCCCAACGCCAGCGTGATGGTGATCGAGCACGCCGAGCGCTTCGGCCTGGCGCAGCTGCACCAGCTGCGCGGCCGGGTCGGGCGCGGTGCGGTCGCCAGCGTCTGCGTGCTGCTCTACACCGGGCCGTTGAGCCAGACCGGTCGCGACCGCCTCAAGGCCATGGCCGAGACCACCGACGGCTTCGAGATCGCCCGGCGCGACCTGGAAATCCGCGGCCCTGGCGAGTTCATGGGTGCACGCCAGAGCGGTGACGCGCTGCTGCGGTTTGCCGACCTGACGCACGACGCCCCCCTGCTGCTGCAGGCCCGCGAGCTGGCGCCGCAGCTGCTGGACCAATACCCCGCCGCCGCGCAGGCGCAGATCCAGCGCTGGCTGGGTGGCAAGCTGGAGTACCTGAAGGCCTGAAAACCGGGGCGTCGGGCTTTGGACTACAGCGACAGCATCCGCGCGTCCAGGTGCTGTTCGTCCGCCGGGGTGGCCTGCAGTCTCAGTGATTCCTGCCAGGTCGCTGCTTCATGGACTGGCAGGGCGGGCGAGAACAGGTAGCCCTGCAGCCGGTCGCAGTGCAGTTGCTGCAGACGCCGCCGCTGCGCTTCGGTCTCCACGCCTTCAGCCACCACCTGCAGCCCCAGGCTGTGCGCCATGGCGATGGTGGCGCGCACGATGGCGGTGCTGTCGGGGTCGATGTCGATGTCGCGCACGAAGCTGCGGTCGATCTTGATCTCGTCGATCGGAAAGCGCTTGAGGTAGGCGAGCGACGAGTAGCCGGTGCCGAAGTCGTCCAGCGACAGGTTCACGCCCAGCGCGTGGATGGCGCTCAGCAGATCGTGCACCTGGGCGGCATCCTTCATGGCGGCGGTTTCGGTGACTTCAAGCGTCAGCAGGTGGGGCGGAATGCGGCTCTGGGCCAGCAGCTCGCCCAGGGTCTGGACCAGGCTGCGGTCCATGCATTGCAGCACCGAGATGTTCACGGCCACCGGCACCTGCGGGCCGCCGCGCTGCTGCCAGCGGGCGATCAGCTGCACCGCTTCGCGCAGCGCCCAGTGGCCCAGCGTCAGGATCAGCCCGGACTCTTCGGCCACGCCGATGAACTCGTCCGGCATGATCAGGCGGCCGCTCTCGTGGCGCCAGCGCAGCAGGGCTTCGAAGCCGACCAGACGGCCCGTCAGCGTGGCCACCTGGGGCTGCAGGTGCAGCTCGAAGTGGCCCTGCTCCAGCGCGCTGCGGATGTCGGCCTCCAGGCTGAGGCGATCGCGCGTCCACAGCGCCCAGGGGCCGGTGGCCGCCTGGTAGAACTGCCAGCGCAGGGCGGGCTGTGCCTTGGCGGCGTACATGGCCGAGTCGGCCAGGGCGATCAGGGTTTCGAGGTCGACGCCGTGTTCCGGGGCCAGCGCAATGCCCACGCTGCAGCTGCTGGCAACTTGCAGGCCATCGAGGTCAATGTCCTGACTGAGCGCGGCGACGATGGCGCGGGCGGCAGTTGCTGCCTCTGACTGGGTCGCGAGTCCGGGCATCAGCACCACAAACTCGTCCCCGCCCCAGCGCGCCACGGTGTCGCCGGGGCGGCAGGTGGCGCGCAGGCGGGCGGCGGTGACGCGCAGCACCTCGTCGCCGTGGTGGTGGCCGAGGCTGTCGTTGATGCGCTTGAAGCGGTCCAGGTCGATGAAGAGCAGGGCGGCCAGACGATCGGGCGCCTGCGCCAGCGCGGTCGCCAGCCGGTCGGACAGCACCGTGCGGTTGGAGAGTTGCGTCAGGGCGTCGTGGCTGGCGGTGTAGGCCAGGCGCGCGGTGGCGGCCAGCTCTTCGGTGACATCGCTCAGCGCCAGTACCACGCCGTCGGGGCGGCCACGCCGATCCTGCATGGGCGAGAAGGTGGCCCGCAGCGCCCGCAGCCCGGCGGGGGTGTGGATGCGCACCGGCTCGGGCAGCGGTTGACTGCGGGTGGCCGGGGGGGTGATCGACAGGGCTTGCTGCAGGGTTTGCTGCAGCCGCATCAGGCTGTGCGCATCGAACGCAAAGACCTCGCCCAGGCCGGCACCAGCGGGCACAGCCTGACGTGCCAGGCGCTCGGCGCTGGGGTTGAGGTGATCGATGCCGCCGTCCGACCGCATCACGATGACCGCGTCGCCAATCGCCTGCAGCGTGGCCTGGGCCTTGCGCCGGGCGCGCTGGCCGTCGCGGTGGGTGCGCCAGTGGCGCTGCCCCATGCGGGTGACGGCGGCGGTCAGCAGGGCCAGCGTCGGCAGGGCGGGCGCGAACCACTGCTGCTGCGTCAGCAGCACGCCGCTCATGACCCAGGGCAGGGTCAGCGTCGCAGCCACGGTCAAGGCGCACCTCAGGCTCGGCACGTTGCGGCACCACAGCAGCAGCGCAGCTACCACCAGCGCGAGGCTGGCGCTCCACTGTGCGGGTACGGACCACGGCGTGATGTGCGCGCCCTGGCGCAGGGCTTCGAAGGCGTGCGCATGGAACTGCACCGCCGAGATGGGTCGGTCATGCGGCCACAGCGAGGTCTGCAGCGGCTGATCCAGGCCCGACGCCGTGACGCCGACAAACACCGTGCGCCCGCGCACCTTCTGCGCCAGCGCGGGGTCAGCCAGCGCCTGCACGAAAGAAATCTCGGGCAGCGCCGCCTGGCCCTCGCCGGCCCGGGGCAGCAGGACAGGTGGTGTGGTGGTCCAGGTGTGTGGCGTGAGGGACAAGGCCGCGTCGGCATCGGTCAGTTCGGCCGCCTCAGGCGGTGGCAAGGCCGCCAGTGCCAGTGCCGGCCAGAGCGGCGCACCCGGCCCGGCTTTCAAGGCCAGGCGGCGGACGTGGTCGTCGGCGTCGATCGGCACCTGAACATGGCCGATGCGACCGTGCACCTGCAGCGCGGGCTGGGGCAGCACGACGTCGTCGACGGTCGTGGCAGTAGGGGTGGCCGGCGCTGCGGCCAGCACGGTGCCCGGCCTGCGCTGCAGCGCGGCGGCGAGGGCGGTGTCGCCCTGCGCATCGGCGGCCTCGGCGAACAGGATGTCGAGCACCACCTGCGTGGCGCCCGCTTCGTGCAGGCGGTCGAGCATGCGCGCATGCAGTTCGCGCGGCCAGGGCCAGCGGCCCAGCGCGGCGAGGCTGGTGTCGTCGATGCGCAGCACCACGCTTTGCGGCGCCTGCTGCAGCGCCGGGACGAGCAGGTCAAAGCCCAGCAGGTCGATCCGCTCGGCCAGGCGTGGTTGCACCGCCCCGAGCAGCAGCACCCCCAAGCCCGCCAGCCACCAGGGCTGGAACCAGGTTTTCAACCGTGATCGGCGGGCGGGGAGGCGCAAAGGCGGCATGGCCAGCGCGTCAAAGAACGCTCAACAACAGCGGCATGAGCAGCCAGAGGTACGGCCAGCGGCTGGTTTTTTCCTTGACCGTGAACTGCTGCGGCGGGCCCCACGGGCCGGCGTGGCCATCGTCATCAATACCCTGAATGCGCACCGCGTAGGTGCCGGGCGCGGGCGTGGGCAGGCTCAGTTGCGCCGCCTCCTGCGTGGTGTCGACCAGCGGCGCCGTGGTGGCCGGTGTGTCGGCTTGGGTGTCCGCTTTCGGGGCCGCGACAGCCGCCACCTCGACGCGGTAGTGCGCCGCGCCCGAGGCCCGCGGCCAGCGCAGCACCAGCTGGCCGTCCTGCGCCTGTGGTGCTTCGGCACCGGGGCCGGGCACGACGCGGCGGAACGGCTGCACATCGCTCCAGGGGCCTTGCCCTTCAGCCGCAGTGGCCGACGCCACGCGCCAGAACCAGGGGCCGGGTGCGAGGTCTTGTGAGGCGGGCACCTGGCCGGCATCGGGGCTGCGGTGCTCGATGACGTCGCCGCTGAAGTCGGCGGTGCGGCTGAGCTGGAACAGCACTTCGCGCGGGCCTTCGGCGCTGGCTGTGCTTTCGGTCCATTCGAACCGTGGCCGGGTCTCGGTGACCTGGCCCTCGGGCTGCGGCTGCAGCGGCATCGGCGGAAAAGGGCGGGCGTGCACGTGCAGGGCGCGTTGCGCGGGCAGGCCTTCCAGGCCCTGGGCGTCGATGGCGCGCACCTGCAGCAGATAGTTGCCGTTGGGCATGTCGGGCAGGCGCACGCGCGCGGCATCGGCCACCTGGTCCGCCAGCAGCACCTGCCGGGTCCCGGTCGGCACCAGCTGGCTGCGGTAGCGCACGGCGCCGGACACCCGGCTGAGGGGCAGATCGATGGGAAAACGCTCGACCAGCGCCGGCACCGCGTCCAGCCAAGGCGCGGCGAGCAGGGGCCGCGCGGCTTCAGGCGCGGCGCCGGTGCGGGTCAGCGTGCCGCTGCCGCGTGGCAGCAGCGCTTGCCCCTGCGCGTTGCCGACGTTGACGCGCCCATCAAGCACCTCGGTGCGCGTCGATTCGCCGTCGGTGCTGACGCGGAACTCGGTGCCGCGCACGGCGGCCACCGCCGCGCGGGTCTTGATCTCGTAGCGCCCGGCGGCTTTCTGGCTGTTGACCAGGTTGTCGACCGCACCGCGTGTGAGCGACAGGCTCAGCTGCATCCTCGGCCCACTGCCCGGGCTGACGGGCAGCAGCGGGCGCGCCAGGCGCTCGATCAGGACTTCGCTGTCTGGCCGCACCAGGAAGACCGATCCGTCTTCGAGCTTGAAGCTCACGCTGCCCTGCGCGCCCGTGACGATGCGGGTGCCCGCGCCCAGCTTCAGTCCGGTGCGGGCCGCAGGTGTCTGGCCGTCGACGCTGAGCAGCTCCACGGCGCCGTGGTGATGCAGCACCTCGGCCGACGCCGGCTCGGTGCGCAGCCAGGCGACCGGAATGCGCAGCACTTGTCCGGGGCGGAGCTGCCGGTCATGGCGGATGTCGTTGAGCTTGACCACTCGCGCCCACAGGCTCATGTCGTTCAGGTAGCGCGCCGACACCGTCCAGGGGTTGTCGCCAGGCACCAGGGTGTAGAGCAACTCCGGCGTGGCCGTTGCGGCGGCGGTCGGTGCCACCGGAGCGGCCGCGTGTGCCGGCAAGCTCTGCGTGGCCAGAAACAGCCAGGCGCCCAGCGATGCACTGACGAGCACAGCGCGGAAATTCAATCGGGTCACCGCGGGCATCGTCGAGCGTGGCATGTGTTTTTTACTTCTTCTTCTGGGGCTGGGCGCGCGATGTTAGGTGGCCGGGCGAAAACGTTCGGCAGCGCACCATCAATTTTTCTGGATCCGGCATGAAAAAGTGAAAAAGCGCACGTCCAGGCGTGCGCTTTTTCACTTGTCCGGTGAACGCTGCGGGTGTCAGGTCCGGACCGGAATCCCGCGTGCGGCCATCAGCGCCTTGGCCTGCGCCACGGTGTATTCGCCGTAGTGGAAGATGCTGGCGGCCAGCACCGCGTCGGCGCCGCCCTGCTGTACGCCGTCGGCCAGGTGGTCGAGGTTGCCGACGCCGCCCGAGGCGATCACCGGCACCGGCACGGCGTCGGCCACCGCGCGGGTCAGCGCCAGGTCGAAGCCGCTCTTGGTGCCGTCGCGGTCCATGCTGGTCAGCAGGATCTCGCCCGCGCCGTACTGCGCCATCTGCGCCGCCCACGCCACCGCATCCATGCCGGTGTTCTTGCGCCCGCCGTGGGTGTAGACGTCCCAGCCCGCGCCGCGCGCGCTCAGGTCGTCGCCCTGGCGGCGCTTGGCGTCGATGGCCACCACGATGCACTGCGCGCCGTACTTGCCCGACGCCTCGCGGATCACGTCCGGGTTGGACACCGCCGCCGAGTTGAAGCTGACCTTGTCCGCGCCCGCATTCAACAGCCGCCGCACGTCTTCCACTACCCGCACGCCGCCGCCCACCGTCAGCGGAATGAAGACCTGCGAGGCCACCGCCTCGATGATGTGCAGGATCAGGTCGCGCCCGTCGCTGGTGGCGGTGATGTCGAGGAAGGTCAGCTCGTCGGCGCCCTGCTCGTTGTAGCGCGCCGCGATGTCGACCGGATCGCCCGCATCGCGCAGACCCACGAAGTTGACGCCCTTGACGACCCGGCCGCCGGTGACGTCGAGGCAGGGGATGATGCGTTTGGCGAGCATGTCAGCGGCTGCCGTTCAACTGGTCGGCCAAGCGCTGGCCGGCGGCGAAGTCGAGGTCGCCGGTGTAGATCGAGCGGCCGCAGATCACGCCGCTGACGCCGTCTTTCTCGACCGCGCACAGCGCTTCGATGTCGGTGATGTTGCTCAGGCCGCCCGAGGCGATCACGGGGATCTTCAGGGCCTGGGCGAGCTTGACGGTGGCGTCGATGTTGATGCCGCTGAGCATGCCGTCGCGGCCGATGTCGGTGTAGATCACGCTCTCGACGCCGTCGTCCTCGAACTGCCGGGCGGTGGCGATCACCTCGTGGCCGGTGAGCTTGCTCCAGCCGTCGATGGCGACCATGCCGTCCTTGGCATCGAGGCCGACGATGATGTGGCCGGCGAACTTGGCGCACGCCTCGCGCAGGAAGGCCGGGTTCTTGACCGCCGCCGTGCCGATGATGACGTAGCGCAGGCCGTCGGCCAGATAGCGCTCGATGGTGTCGAGGTCGCGGATGCCGCCGCCCAGCTGCACCGGGATCCTGCCGCCGACCTCGGCCAGGATGGCCTTGATGGCGTCCGAGTTGACCGGCTTGCCGGCGAAGGCGCCGTTCAGGTCGACCAGGTGCAGGCGGCGGGCGCCTGCGTCGACCCAGCGGCGTGCCATGGCGGCCGGGTCTTCGCCGAAGGTGGTGGAGTCATTCATGTCGCCTTGTTTGAGGCGCACACATTGACCGTCTTTGAGGTCGATCGCGGGGATCAGCAGCATGGCTGGGATCCAATCAATGGAAGGGAAAAGGGGAGCGAACTGGCGCAGGCGGCACGGGCCGTCAGGGCTGCCAGTTCAGGAAGTTGCGGAACAGCGCCAGCCCGTGGGCCGCGCTTTTCTCGGGGTGGAACTGGGTCGCGAAAATATTGTCGCGCGCCACGGCGCAGGTGAAGGGCGCGCCGTAGTCGGTCACGCCGGCGCTGTGCGCGGCCTGGGTCGGGTCGGCGTAGTAGCTGTGCACGAAGTAGAACCAGGCGTCGTCAGGCACGCCTTGCCAGAGCGCATGCGGCTGTGAGTCTGGCTGCATCTGGCGAACACGGTTCCAGCCGATCTGTGGCACCTTGTAGCGGCTGCCGTCGGGCTGGATCCGGCCTTCGAGCTGGAAGCGCCTGACGCGGCCGGGGATCAGGCCGAGGCCGGGCGTGTCCTGCTCCTCGGAGTGGTCGAGCAGCATCTGCATGCCCACGCACACGCCCAGCAGCGGCTTGGTGTGGGCGGCTTCGACCACCGCTTCTTTCAGGCCGGCCTGATGCAGCTCGCGCATGCAGTCGCGCATGGCGCCCTGGCCGGGCAGCACGATGCGCTCGGCGGCGCGCACCTGATCGGGGTGCGACGTCACCACCACCTGCAGGCCCGAGCCCTGCGCCACGTGCAGCACGGCCTGCGAGACCGAGCGCAGGTTGCCCATGCCGTAGTCGACGACTGCGAGCGTTCTCATCTCAAAGAGTTCCCTTGGTCGACGGAATCACGCCTGCCGAGCGCGGATCCAGCGTCAGCGCCATGCGCAGCGTGCGGCCGAAGGCCTTGAAGATGGTCTCGCACTGGTGGTGCGCGTTCTGGCCCTTGAGGTTGTCGATGTGCAGGCTGACCAGCGCGTGGTTGACGAAGCCCTGGAAGAACTCGTGCACCAGTTGGGTGTCAAGCTGGCCGATCGAGCCCGAGGTGAACTTGACGCCCATCTCCAGCCCGGGGCGGCCCGAGAAATCGACCACCACGCGCGACAGCGCCTCATCCAGCGGCACATAGCTGTGGCCGTAGCGGGTCAGGCCCTTCTTGTCGCCCACGGCCAGCGCCACGGCCTGGCCGAGCGTGATGCCGACGTCCTCGACCGTGTGGTGGCCGTCGATGTGCAGGTCGCCCACGGCCTCGATCTCCAGATCGATCAGCCCGTGGCGGGCGATCTGGTCGAGCATGTGGTCGAAGAAACCGATGCCGGTGGCGAGCTTGGACACGCCGGTGCCGTCCAGGTTGACGCGCACGCGGATCTGGGTTTCGTTGGTGTTGCGCTGGACTTCAGCGATGCGGGGGCTGGTCATGAGAAGGCTTTCAGCGGTTCAGAGGCTGGCGGCCAGGGCCGCGATCAGCTGCGTATTTTCATCCGGAGCGCCCACGGTCAGGCGCAGGCAGTTGGCCAGCAGCGGGTGCAGGCCGGCCACAGCCTTGACCAGCACGCCGCGCTGCTTGAGTCCGGCGTGGGTGCGCGCGGCGTCGGGCAGGCGCACCAGGATCATGTTGGCCTCGCTCGGGTAGACCTGCACGCCCGGCAGCGCGGCCAGCGCGGCATGCAGCCGCGTGCGCTCGGCCCGGATCAGCGCGGCCTGGCGGTCGTACTCGTCGGCGTGTTCGAGCGCGAACAGCGCGGCCTCGGCGTCCAGCACGCTGACGTTGTACGGCGGGCGCACCTTGTCGAGCTGGCCGATCAGCGCGGTCGGGCCGGCCATGTAACCCAGCCGGATGCCGGCCAGGCCGAACTTGCTCAGCGTGCGCATGACCAGCACGTGCTCGTGCGTGCCGACACGGTCCATGAAGCTGCGCGACGCGAAAGGCTGGTAGGCCTCGTCGAACACCAGCAGCCCGCCCTGCGCACCCACAGCGGCGACGATCTGCTCGATCACCGCAGCGTCGAACAGGTTGGCGGTCGGGTTGTTCGGGTAGGCGAGGTAGGTGATGGCCGGGCGGTGCTGCTCAATCGCGGCCAGCATCGCGGTGGCGTCGAGCTCGAAGTCAGGCGTCAGCGGCACGCCGACGAAGTTCAGGCCCTGCAGCTGCGCCGACATCGCGTACATCACGAAGCCCGGCACCGGCGCGAGCACGGTGGCGCCGGGTCGGGCGCAGGCCAGCGCCAGCAGGCTGATGAGTTCGTCCGAGCCGTTGCCCAGCATCAGCGCGCAGCCGGCGGGCAGATGGACGTAGGCCGACAGCGCCTCGATCAGCCGCAGCGGCTCGTCGGCCGGATAGCGGTTGAGCGCGAGGCGGCCGAGGCGCTCGCCCAGTTCGCGCTGCAGCTCGGGCGGCAGCGCGAAGGGGTTTTCCATCGCGTCGAGCTTGACGTAGCCGGCGCTCGGCTGCACCGCGTAGGCGTGCATGGCCTGCACATCAGCGCGCAGGGTCTGCGTGAGGCGGGGGGAGAGTGGGGCGCTCATGACGTGCGCTTGAGCCGGAATTCTGCCGCCTGCGCATGCGCCTGCAGGCCTTCGCCGTAGGCGAGTTCGGCGGCGATCACGCCCAGCGACTGCGCGCCGGCTTCGCTCACTTCGATCAGGCTGCTGCGCTTCTGGAAGTCGTAGACGCCCAGCGGCGAGCTGAAGCGCGCGGTGCCGGACGTGGGCAGCACGTGGTTCGGGCCGGCGCAGTAGTCGCCCAGCGACTCGCTGGTGTAGGCACCCAGGAAGATCGCACCGGCGTGGCGCAGCAGCGGCTCCCAGCGGTGCGGTTCGTGGCTGCTGACTTCCAGATGCTCGGGCGCGATGCGGTTGCTGATGGCGCAGGCCTCTTCCATGTCGCGCGTCAGGATCAGCGCGCCACGGCCTTCGAGGCTGGCGCGGATCACGTCGCGGCGCGGCATGGCGTCGATCAGGCGGTCGATGGCGGCCTGCACCTGGGCGATGTAGCCGGCGTCCGGGCACAGCAGGATGCTCTGCGCCAGTTCGTCGTGCTCGGCCTGCGAGAACAGGTCCATCGCGACCCAGTCCGGCGGCGTGCTGCCATCGGCCAGCACCAGGATTTCGCTCGGGCCGGCAATCATGTCGATGCCGACCTGGCCGAAGACGCGGCGCTTGGCGCTGGCGACGTAGGCGTTGCCGGGGCCGGTGATCTTGTCGACCGCCGGCACGGTGGCGGTGCCGTAGGCCAGCGCAGCCACGGCCTGGGCGCCGCCGATGGTGAAGGCGCGCGTCACGCCGGCCACGTAGGCGGCGGCCAGCACGAGAGCGTTCTTCTCGCCGCGCGGCGTGGGAACGACCATGATGATCTCGCCCACGCCGGCCACGTGCGCCGGCAGCGCGTTCATCAGCACGCTGCTCGGGTAGGCCGCCTTGCCGCCCGGCACGTAGATGCCGACGCGGTCCAGCGGCGTGACCTTCTGGCCCAGCAGCGTGCCGTCTTCGTCGCGGTACTGCCAGCTCAGGCCACAGGCCTGCAACTGGCGCTCGTGGTAGCTGCGCACGCGGGCGGCGGCGACTTCCAGCGCGTGGCGTTGCGCGGGGGTGATGGCGTCGAAGGCGGCTTTCAGCTCCTCACGCGTCAGCTCCAGCGCTGCCATGCTGTCGGCCTGCACGCCGTCGAAGCGGGCGGTGTAGTCGAGCACCGCCGCGTCGCCACGCGTCTTCACGTCGGCCAGGATCGCGGCCACGCGCTCCTCGATCGCATGGTCGGTTTCGGCCGACCAGTGCAGCACGCGCTGGAACCGGACTTCGAAATCGGCGGCGGCGGTGTCGAGATGGCGGATGGCAACAGTCATGGTGGTGGAGGCAGGTTCAGTTGCTGGGGTTACGGGCGGCCACGGCGGCCGCAAAGGCGTCGATCAGCGGGCGCAGCCGATCGCGCTTGAGCTTGAGCGCAGCCTGGTTGACGACCAGGCGCGAGGAGATCTCCAGGAAAGGCTCGACCTCGCGCAAGTGGTTGGCCTTGAGCGTGTTGCCGGTCGAGACCAGGTCGACGATGGCGTCGGCCAGGCCGGTCAGCGGCGCGAGTTCCATCGAGCCGTAGAGCTTGATCACGTCGACGTGCACGCCCTTGTCGGCGAAATGCTGGCGGGCAATCTGCGTGTACTTGGTGGCGACGCGGATGCGCGAGCCCTGCTTGACGGCGCTGTCGTAGTCGAAGTCATTGCGCACCGCCACGCTCATGCGGCACTTGGCGATCTGCAGGTCGAGCGGCTGGTAGAGGCCTTCGCCGCCGTGCTCGATCAGGATGTCCTTGCCGGCCACGCCCAGGTCGGCGCCGCCGTACTGCACGTAGGTCGGTACGTCGCTGGCGCGCACCAGCACCACCTGCACGTCGGCGCGGTTGGTCGGCAGGATCAGCTTGCGGCTGGTCTCGGGGTCTTCGAGCACCGTGATGCCGGCAGCGGCCAGCAGCGGCAGGGTTTCTTCGAAGATGCGGCCTTTGGAGAGGGCGAGGGTGATCATTGCTTGACTCGCTCGATGTCGGCGCCGATGCCGCGCAGCTTGGCTTCCATCTGGTCGTAGCCGCGGTCGAGGTGGTAGATGCGGTCGACCGTGGTCTCGCCTTCGGCCACCAGGCCGGCAATCACCAGGCTGGCCGAGGCGCGCAGGTCGGTGGCCATCACGGTGGCGCCGCTCAGCTTGGCGATGCCTTCGACGATGGCGGTGTGGCCGTCGACCGCAATGTGTGCGCCGAGCCGGACCAGCTCGTTGACGTGCATGTAGCGGTTCTCGAAGATGGTCTCGGTCACCCGCGACGTGCCCTGCGCAATGCAGTTGAGCGTCATGAACTGCGCCTGCATGTCGGTCGGGAAGGCCGGGTACTCGCTGGTGCGGAAGTTCACGCCGGTGGGGCGGCCGCTGGCCTGCACGCGCATCCAGTCCGGGCCGGCTTCGATCTGCACGCCGGCTTCGCGCAGCTTGTCAATCACCACGTCAAGGTGATCGGCGCGGGTGCGGCGCAGCGTGACGTCGCCGCCGGCCGCAGCCACCGCGCACAGGAAGGTGCCGGTCTCGATGCGGTCGGGAATGATCGGGTGCGGCCGCGCCGGCGCATGCAGGCGCTCGACGCCCTGGATGCGGATGCGGTGCGTGCCGTGGCCCGTGATCTGCGCGCCCATGCTGATCAGCATGTCGGCCAGGTCGGTGATCTCGGGCTCCTGCGCGGCGTTCTCGAGCACGGTCTCGCCGTGGGCGAGCGTGGCGGCCATCAGCAGGTTTTCGGTGCCGGTGACGGTGACCATGTCGGTCGTGATGCGTGCACCCTTCAGGCCACCCGGCGCGCGGGCGACGATGTAGCCGTGCTCGACCTCGATCTGCGCGCCCATGGCCTGCAGGCCCTTGATGTGCTGGTCGACCGGCCGCGAGCCGATGGCGCAGCCGCCGGGCAGCGACACGCGCGCCTCGCCGAAGCGCGCCAGCAGCGGCCCGAGCACCAGGATCGACGCCCGCATGGTCTTGACCAGGTCGTACGGCGCCTCACGGGTGGTGATGTGGCCGGCGTCGATGGTGACGAGGTCGGGCTGCGTCTCGCTGCGCTCGGCCACCGCGCCCAGGTGCCGCAGCACCTTGAGCGTGGTCGCCACGTCCTGAAGGCGCGGCACGTTGGACAGCGCCACCGGCTCGGTGCACAACAGCGCCGCGCAGATTTCGGGCAGGGCGGCGTTCTTGGCGCCGGAGATGGTGACCTCACCCTGAAGGGTGCGGCCGCCGCGAATCAGAAGCTTGTCCATGAGGCGGGCAATCGGCAGCGCCCCAGCCGCTGCGGCGCGACACTGGCGCACCGCTCAACATGGCTGGGGCGCGGCCGACTCAGTGAGAGGTGGAGGAGGGTGACGGCGAAGCAGCCACGCCAGCGCCTTCCGGCGTGGCGGCGAATTCAGCGGGCGTGAGCGTCTTCATCGACAGCGCATGGATCTCTTCGCGCATGCGCTCGCCCAGCACGGCATAGACCTGCTGGTGACGGCGGATGCGGGTCAGGCCCTCGAAGCGCGCCGAGACGATGGTGGCAAAGAAATGCCGCCCGTCGCCTTCGACCTGCAGGTGTTCGCAGGGCAGGCCGGCAGCAATCAGGGCTTGAACGTGAGCGGGGGTAGGGTCGGCCATAAGTCGTGAATTCTACTCAGTGCCTGAGTTTGTAACCCGAAGCCAGCAGGCGCAGCGTCAGGCCGGCCACCAGCAGCAGGCTGCCGCCAACCACCGCCAGGCTCAGCCACGGCGAGACGTCGCTGACGCCGAAGAAGCCGTGCCGGAAGCCGTCGATCATGTAGAAGAACGGGTTGAAGTGGCTGGCCTTCTGCCAGAACGGCGGCAGGCTGTGGATGGAATAGAACACGCCGGCCAGGAAGGTCATGGGCATGACGATGAAGTTCTGGAACGCCGCCATCTGGTCGAATTTCTCGGCCCACAGGCCGGCGATCAGTCCCAGGCTGCCCATCAGCGCCGCGCCCAGCAGCGCGAACACCAGCGCCCACAGCGGCTGCGCCAGGCCGGGCGGCGCGAACCAGATCGTCACGATCATGACGCCGCAGCCGACCACCATGCCGCGCACCACCGCCGCGCCCACGTAGGCCAGGAACCAGGCCCAGTGGCTCAGCGGCGTCACTAGCAGGAAGACCAGGTTGCCGGTGATCTTGCTCTGCACCAGGCTCGACGAGGTGTTGGCAAACGCGTTCTGCAGCACGCTCATCATCACCAGGCCGGGAATCAGGAAGCTGGTGTAGCCGACGGTGTCGTAGACCTTGACGTGGTCGCCCAGCGCGTGGCCGAAGATCAGCAGGTAGAGCACGGCGGTCAGCACCGGCGCGGCCACGGTCTGGAAACTGACTTTCCAGAAGCGCAGGATTTCTTTGTAGAACAGCGTCTTGGCGCCGGCGAGCTTCATGCCTGGGCTCCTTGCATGATGTCGAGGAACACGTCCTCCAGGTCGGCGCGGCCGATTTCCAGGTCCTCGACCCGCACGCCGGCGGCGCGCAGGCGGGCGAGCAGGGTTTCGACCTCGGCGGCGTCACGCGCTTTCAACTGGGCGACGCGGCCGGTGACGCGGCCTTGCGCGGCCAGGTCGGGCGGCAGGGTGTCGTCGGTCTTGAAGCGCAGCATGGTGCTGGCGGTGCCGGCCAGCAGGTTGCTGGTGCGGTCGAGCGCCACCACCCGGCCGTTCTTGAGCATGGCGATGCGCCCGCACAGCGCCTCGGCCTCTTCCAGATAATGGGTGGTCAGCAGCACGGTGTGGCCTTCGCGGTTGAGGCGCGAGATGAACTGCCACAGCGTCTGGCGCAATTCGACGTCGACGCCGGCGGTCGGCTCATCCAGCACGATCACCGGCGGGCGGTGCACCAGCGCCTGCGCCACCAGCACGCGGCGCTTCATGCCGCCCGAGAGCTGGCGCATGTTGGCGTTGGCCTTGTCGGCCAGGCCCAGGCCGGCCAGCAACTCGTCGATCCAGGCATCGTTGTTCCTGACGCCGAAGTAGCCGCTCTGGATCTTGAGCGTCTCGCGCACGCTGAAGAAGGGGTCGAACACCAGCTCCTGCGGCACGATGCCGAGCGCCTGGCGCGCGGCGGCGTAGTCGGTCACCACCTCGTGGCCCATCACGGTGACGCGGCCCGAGGTGGCGCGCGCCAGCCCGGCCAGGATCGAGATCAGCGTGGTCTTGCCCGCGCCGTTGGGGCCGAGCAGGCCGAAGAACTCGCCCGGCTGGATGTCGAAGCTCACGTCCGAGAGCGCGTGCAACTCGCCGCGCGGCGTCTGGAAGGTCTTGCTGACCTGCTGGAATGAGATCGATGGAGGCGCTGCAGTCATAGGGGCGCGATTGTAGGGAGCCGGGGTGCGGTGCTAGATTCACGGCCAGAATGAACCCGGCCCATCCTCAGCTTCAGCGCAAAGCGCCGCGCCGCACCGCCGAGCGCATCCTCGACACCACGCTGGCGCTGTTCAACCGCTATGGCGAGCCGAATGTGTCGACCACGCTGATCTCGGCCGAACTCCACATCAGCCCCGGCAACCTCTACTACCACTACCCCGCCAAGGAAGAGCTGGTCAACGCGCTGATGAGCCGCTACGAGCGCGCGCTGGCCGAGGCGCTGGCCGCCGCCGGCCCGGCCACCGATGCCGAAGGCGCGTGGCAACTGGTGCCGCAGATGCTGCGGCTGGCGTGGGACTACCGCTTCCTGTTCCGCGACCTCAACGACCTGCTGACCCGCAACCGCCAGCTGGAGACGCGCTGCCAGGCCGCGCTGGCCGTGCAGCAGGCGGCGGTGCACGAGCGCGTCGCGCGGCTGTGCGTGATTGACGGTGCACCGCTCAACGCCGAGGAAACCGCCGCGCTGGCGACCTCGATCGTCGTGCTGCTGACCTACTGGCTCAGTTTTGAATATGTGCGCGACCCGCGCCACGCGCTGGAGCCGGACAACGCCGACGCCGCCATCCGCCACGGCACGCGCCAGGTGATGGCGCTGCTGTGGCCGTACCTGAGCGCGGCGCATCGGCAGCGCCTGCGACCCTGACGGGCGCCTGGTGAATCAGACCAATCCGTTGCGGATGGCGTAGACCGTCAGTTCGGAGTTGTTGGCCAGGCTGAGCTTCTCCAGCACGCGGGCGCGGTAGACGCTCACGGTCTTGGGGCTGAGCGTCAGTTCCTCGGCGATGTCCGAGACGCGCTTGCCGCTGGCGATCATCACCAGGGTCTGCAGTTCGCGGTCGGAGAGTTTCTCGTGCGCCATTTCGGGCGCGGCGGCGGTCAGGTTCTCGGCCAGCATCTGCGCCATCTCGGGCGTGATGTATTTGCGGCCCTGCGCCACCACGCGCACAGCGGCCACGATCAGCGCCGGGTCGACGCCCTTGTTGACGTAGCCGTAGGCGCCGGCCTTGAGTGCCCGCAGCGCGTACTGGTCTTCGGGGTACATCGAGACGATCAGCGTCTTGACGGTGGAGCCTTCTTCCTTGAGCGCGTGCAGGGCGTCAAGCCCGCTGCGGCCGGGCAGGTTGATGTCGAGCACCAGCACGTCGCAGGTCTGCGTGCGCATCAGGGCGCGCAGTTCGCCGTAGTCGCCGGCCTCGCCGACGATCTGCATGTCGGGCTGCTCGGCCAGGGTGTCGCGGATGCCGCGGCGGATCAGCGCGTGGTCATCGCACAGGATCACGCGGGTCATAGGCCGCCCCAGGTCGACGGGTCGTGTTCGCTGTCATGCCCCTGGGCAGACTCATGGTGCTGGGCGTAACGGGTGCGGGCGCGGTGGTCCATGGGCACCGAGAGTATCAGCGTCGTGCCGGTGGGCGTGCTGCTGAGGTCGATCCAGCCGCCCACGGTGTCGGCGCGCTCGTGCAGGCCGCGCAGGCCGAAGCTGCGCTCCTTGCCCAGCGCCCCCTGCGACAGGCCTTTGCCGTTGTCGCTGATCTCCAGCGACAGCACGCCGCCGGCCACGGTCAGGTCGACTTCCACGCGCGTGGCCCCGGCATGCTTGGAGATGTTGGTGAGCGCTTCCTGCGCCGTGCGGTAGGCCACCAGTGGCACGCCAGGCGGCAGGGTCATGTGGTCGTGGCTGGTGCGGAACAGCGTCGTCATCTGGCTGCGGCGCTCGAAGCGCTGCACCATCCACTGCAGTGCCGCGACCAGGCCCTGTTCCAGGATGGCGGGGCGCAGGTTGTGCATGATGCGCTGGCTGGCCTCGATGGCGTGGTTGACCGTCTCCAGCGCCTGCTGGGCGTGTTCGATCATGGCCGGCGTGTCGGCGTGGCGGGCGATCCAGGCCAGGTCGAACTTGACGGCGGTGAGCGAGCCGCCCACGTCGTCGTGAATCTCGCGGGCGATGGCGGCACGTTCCTGCTCGATGCTGGTCTGCAGGTGCTGCGCCAGCTCGGAGAGCTGCTTGCGCGAGCGCGCCAGTTCCAGGTCCGAGCGTTCGCGGGCGCGCTGCGCCTCGCTGGCGTCCACCGCGTGCAGCAGCGCCGGCACCAGCCGGGTGAGGTTGCTCTTGAGCAGGTAGTCCGATGCTCCGTTGCGCATGGCCTCCACGGCCGTGTCCTCGCCGATCTCGCCCGAAACCAGGATGAAGGGCAGCACCTTGTTGCGCTCGCGCAGCAGCTCCAGCGCGATCAGGCCCGAGAAGCCGGGCAGGTTGTAGTCCGAGATCACCGCGTCCCAGGACTGGCCCAGCGACGCCAGGTAATCGACCTCGTTGTCGACCCGGTGCATGGTCGGCTCGACGCCGCCGCGGCGCAGGTGCGCCAGCACCAGCTCGTGGTCCAGCTCCGAATCTTCCAGGTGCAACAGGCGCAATCGGCGGGGTGTGGCGGTTCGGGGCATGGGGTGTCGAGGCAAGGGGTGCGGTGGCAAGGGCGATTTCAAGGACGAGAAAAGAGCCGGGTTTCACCGTGTCATCGGCCTACCGCAACAGGCCCGGAATGTGAAAAATTCTACCAACCGACAACCTGTCCATTTTCCCCGCAGACCCTGCCTTCTGGAGCCGCGATGCAGAACAATCCCGACGCCGGCGCCGAGCCCGGCGCCTCCATTCCGCTGCTGATGGCCGCCGAGTTGCAGGACCACCTGCTCACGGCCACCAACGACCTGGATCGCCTGCAGCGCCTGTTGAGCGACGCCAGCGAATCGCTGATGGGCCATTTCTACGGCGCCAACTCGCAGCTCAGCGTGCTGCTGCACCAGGCCGCCGCGCTGCCGCACATCGACACCGGCGCCCTGCACCGGGCGATGGAGAGCATGGCCGGCGCCGTCACCACGCTGCAGTTCCAGGACATGGCCGATCAGCTGATCGTGCATACCCACCGCCGCCTGCGCGCCTGCGCCGATCAGCTCGCCCGCGATTCGATGGGGCCGGATGCCGAAGGCGAGACCGTGGTCGAGCAAGCGCCGCTGCGCCCCAACCCGGTCACGCAGGACGAAATGGACGCCGGCTCGGTCGAGCTGTTCTGAGCCGTCAAGTCCGCCCGCACGCCGCCGATAACACCCCGATACCCCCAGAACCTTCCCGGAGAGAGCAATGCATTCAATCCTCGCAGTAGACGACTCGGCCTCGATGCGCCAGATGGTCTCCTTCACCCTCAAGAGCGCGGGCTACAACGTCGTCGAAGCCGTCGACGGTCAGGATGCCTGGGAGAAGGCCGGCACCCGCAGCTTCGACCTGGTGCTGACCGACCAGAACATGCCGCGCCTGGACGGCATCGGCCTGACCAAGAAGCTGCGCGAGTCCAGCCAGTTCAAGAACACGCCGATCCTGATCCTGACCACCGAGTCCAGCGACACGATGAAGCAGGCCGGCCGCAGCGCCGGCGCCACCGGCTGGCTGGTCAAGCCCTTCGATCCGGCCAAGCTGATCGAAGTCATCAAGAAGGTCGTGCGCTGAGCCTCGCGGCCCGGCCCGATTGATTCCGACTCCAGACGCCCGACAGCTTCGACCAAGGTTCCAGGGGAACAGCGCCATGCAAGACATGAATACAGACACCTCCTCCGCCGGCGCGGGGATCGACCTCAGCCAGTTCTACCAAGTCTTCTTCGAGGAGGCCGGCGAGAACCTGCAGCGCATGGAGCAACTGCTGCTGGAACTGGACATCGAGGCCGCCGACGACGAGGCCTTGAACGCCATCTTCCGCTGCGCGCACTCGATCAAGGGCGGCGCGGCCACCTTCGGCTTCAGCGACGTGGCCGAACTCACGCACGAGATGGAAACCCTGCTCGACAAGCTGCGCCGCCACGAGCTGCAGCCCAACGTGCAGATGGTCGACGTGATCCTGGCCGCCGGTGACGCGCTGCGCGAGCAGCTCGGCCGCCACCAGGGCTCCGGCGCCGACGTGGTCGACACCACCGAGCTGCTGTTCAACATCCGCGCGCTCGCCAGCGGTGAAGTACCGCCCGCGCCGATCGCGGCGCCGGCCGTGGCCAAGCCCGTCGCAGCAGCCCCGGCTGCCCCTGTCGCGCCTGTTGTCTACGCCGCGAAGGCCAAGCCCGAGGTGCGCGAGCTGGAACTGCGCATCGGTCCCCTGAGCGACCCCAAGCAGGCCGACAGCCTCTACGAGCTGTTCAAGGAAATCACCGACCTGGGCACCATCGAACCGCTGGCGCTGGGCCACGCCGAAGACGGCATGCGCCGCTTCAAGGTCGTGACCCAGAGCAGCGACAACGACCTGCTCGACCTGTTCACCTTCCACGTCTCGCGTGAGCAGGTGCAGATCACTCCCTTCGGCGCGGGTTATGGCTTCCACGCCGGCAACCCGGGCGTGCCGCTGGACGCTGCCCCGCTGGACACCGATGTGCCGATGCACGCGGCCCAGCCGGCGGTCGAAAAAGACCCCGGCTACGGCTTCTTCGATGACGCGCCGGGTGCGCCGGGGTCCACCGCCCCGGCACCGGTGGTGCAAGCCGCTGCGGTGGACCTGTCGGTGCTGCACAGCGCGCCGGTCGCCAAGGCCGCACCGCGTGCCGACAAGCCCGCCGGCGGCGGGCTGGACTCCAGCACCATCCGCGTCTCGGTCGAGAAGGTCGACCAGCTCATCAACCTGGTAGGCGAACTCGTCATCACCCAGGCCATGCTGGCGCAGAACAGCCGCGACATCGAGCCGGCGATCTTCCAGCAGCTGGTGGCCGGCCTCAACGACCTCGACCGCAACACCCGTGACCTGCAGGAAGCGGTGATGTCGATCCGCATGATCCCGATGAGCACGGTCTTCAGCCGCTTCCCGCGCATGCTGCGCGACCTGGCGACCAAGCTGGGCAAGAAGGTCGAGCTGGTCACGCACGGCGAGGCCACCGAACTCGACAAGGGCCTGATCGAGAAAATCACCGACCCGCTCACCCACCTGGTGCGCAACAGCTGCGACCACGGCATCGAAATGCCGGCCGACCGCGTCGCGCACGGCAAGCCCGAGCTGGGCACCATCTCGCTGAGCGCCTCGCACCAGGGCGGCTCGATCGTCATTGAAGTGCGCGATGACGGCCGCGGCCTGTCGCGCGACAAGCTCATCAGGAAGGCCCGCGAGCGCGGCATCGACGCGCCCGACTCCATGGCCGACGCCGACGTCTGGGGCCTGATCTTCGCGCCCGGTTTCTCCACCGCCGACGTCGTCACCGACGTGTCCGGCCGGGGCGTCGGCATGGACGTTGTCAAGAAGAACATCACCAGCCTGGGCGGCACGGTCGAGATCGACTCCGCCGAGGGCTATGGTATGAGCGTCAAGGTGCGTCTGCCGCTGACGCTGGCCATCATGGACGGCATGAGCGTGGGGGTGGCCGACGAGGTCTACATCCTGCCGCTGGCGTCCGTCGTCGAGAGCTTCCAGGTCACCGACAAGACCATCAAGACCATCGGTGGCTCCGGCCGTGTGGTGCAGGTGCGTGACGAGTACATGCCGGTGATCGAGCTGGAGCGCGTCTTCGACGTGCCGCGCTTCGACTTCGAGCGCGTGGCCACCATCATGGTCGTGGTCGAGGCCGAAGGCGGCCGCGTCGCGCTGCTGGTGGACGAACTGCTCGGCCAGCAGCAGGTCGTGGTCAAGAACCTCGAAGCCAACTACCGCCGCGTCACCGACGTCTCGGGCGCCACCATCATGGGCGACGGTCGTGTCGCGCTGATCCTGGACACCGGCTCGCTGGTGCGCCGCTCGCGCCACTGATGCCCGCTTCCACCCTGCACAACCGATGACCCACAAGGGAGACAACCCATGTCCAGCCTGTCTGATCTGATGCGCCAGTTCACCATCCGCACCCGCATGCTCGGTGCGATCGCGATGGTGCTGGTCCTGCTTTTTGCCGTCGGCGGTGCCGGCCTCTGGGGCATGAACAGCATGCGCCAGAAGAGCGATAGCTTCGTTGAAAACCCGTTCAAGGAAATGGGCGACGTGGCACGCATGAACCAGCAAATGGGCGAGCTGCGCCGGGCGGAAAACGACCTGATGCAGAACTTCGGCAACGCACCGGCCACCACCCGCGCCGCCGCCGCCTGGAAATACGCCGACCAGGAACTGCTCAAGACGGCCGGTCACTTGCTGGAAGGCAATGAAGACCCGGACAACGTCGTGGTGCGGGGCCTGCTGGCCGACGTGGAGGCCTACAAGGCCAAGTTCCTGCCGCTGCTGACCAGGCTGCAGAACCTCGACATCAGCAACTCGGCCCTGATTCCCATGGAAGCCGAGCCGGCGATCAAGGAGATCGTCAAGGCCGAGATGAAGCTCGCCAGCCTGCAGAACCTGCTCAACGAAGAGGCTGCGGCCGATATCGAGGAATTGAAGACCGCGCAAACCCTGGCGATGGCGCTGTTTGCCGCCGCGCTGGGCCTGGCCGTGGTGGTGGTGGTGCCGCTGACGCTGCTCAACTCGCGCAGCATCGTCGCGCCGATCGAGGCCGCCAAGACGCTGGCCACCGACATTGCCGCCGGCAACCTCACCAGCCGTGTCGACGTGCGTGGCCAGGACGAAGCGGCCCAGCTGATGGCCGCGCTGCAGAGCATGCAGGGTGCGCTGGGCGGCATCGTGGGCGACATCCGCCAAAGTTCGGAATCGATCTCCACCGCCAGCACCCAGATCGCCAGCGGCAACCAGGACCTGTCGGGCCGCACGGAGCAGACGGCGAGCAACCTGCAGCAGACGGCCAGCTCGATGGAGCAGCTGACGGGCACGGTCAAGCAGACGGCAGATTCGGCCCGCACGGCCAACCAGCTGGCGAGTTCGGCGGCGGAAGCGGCGCAGCGCGGCGGCAGCGTGGTGTCGCAGGTGGTCTCGAACATGGAAGAGATCAACACCAGCAGCAAGAAGATTGCCGACATCATTGGCGTGATCGACGGGATTGCGTTCCAGACCAACATCCTGGCGCTGAACGCGGCGGTGGAAGCGGCGCGCGCCGGTGAACAGGGCCGGGGCTTTGCGGTGGTGGCGGGCGAGGTGCGCAGCCTGGCGCAGCGCAGCGCGAACGCGGCGCGTGAGATCAAGAGCCTGATCGGGGCGAGCGTGGAGCGGGTCGAGAGCGGCACGCGGCTGGTGAACGACGCGGGCAGCACGATGCAGGAAATCGTCTCCAGCGTGCAGCGCGTGAGCGACATCATTGGCGAGATCACGGCAGCCGCGACCGAGCAGAGCAGCGAGCTGGGCCAGGTGACGGGTGCGGTGACGCAGCTCGACCAGATGACGCAGCAGAACGCCGCGCTGGTCGAGGAAAGCGCGGCGGCGGCCGAGAGCCTGCGCGACCAGGCCGAGCGCCTGTCCGCCGTGGTCGGCAAGTTCCAGGTCGATGGCATGTCGCACCGCGCGGTGGCTTACGTGCCGTCCCAGGCACCGGCCTACACCGCCAGCCCGTCCATCCCGGCCAAGCCGATCGCCAAGGCGCCGGTCCGTTCAGCGCCCAAGGCGGCCGAGCGCCAGGCGCCCGCGCCGGTGAGTGACAACGACTGGACCAGCTTTTGACCCTGCCCGAACTGGGTGCTTTATCAGGCCCTTATCGACGCGCTGTGACCGCTTTGTTTGAAGGAAGATTCTCCTCATGAACACCACCCTGCAAGACGCCCCGACCTTCAACGCCGCCTCGGCTTCCGCCCTGCGCGGAACGTCGTCCTCGCTGCGCAAGGCCCCCGCCGCGCTGGCCATGCACGGCGGCGAGTACCTGACCTTCCGCCTCGGGCAGGAGGAGTACGGCATCGACATCCTCAAGGTGCAGGAAATCCGCTCCTACGAGGCGCCCACGCGCATCGCCAACGCCCCCAGCTTCCTCAAGGGCGTGGTGAACCTGCGTGGCGTGATCGTGCCCATCATCGACCTGCGCGTGAAGCTGGGCTGCGACACCGCCGAGCTGAACGCGCTCACGGTCGTGATCGTGCTCAACATGCGCGGCAAGGTGGTTGGCGCGGTGGTGGACGCCGTGGCCGACGTGACCCAGCTCGATGGCGGCCAGATCCAGCCCGCGCCCGAGATGAGCGCGGCGGTGGACATGCGCTTCATCCAGGGCATTGCCAATGTGGGCGAACGCATGCTGATCCTGATGGACATCGAGTCCATCCTGTCGAGCAGCGAAATGGGCTTGCTCGACAGCGCGTTCTGAAAGAACGCACCCCGAAACGGAATTTTTCATGAAACTCAGCCTCAAACAAGCTCTGTGGGTGCCACCGGTGGCGATGGCCGTCGTTCTGGCCGTGATGAGCACCGCCGCGCTGCTGCGCACCAAGACGCTGGTCGCCGAGACGAATGCGGCCTTGACCGAGCAGCAGCGCAAGTTTGAAACTAGTGCGCAGTGGAGCGCGCTCACGCAGGTCAACGCCGCCCGCACACTGGCCCTGGTGGCTGCGCACGACCCCGAGCTGGAGTCTGTGCTCAAGACCGACATCGCCGCCACCAGCAAGCAGATCAGCGAACTGCAGAAGCGGCTGGATGCCGATGTCAGCGCGCCTGGCGAGCAAGCCGCGCTCGATCAGGTCGGCCAGCGGCGCAAGGATTACCTGGCGGCGCGCGACAACGCCCGCGAAGCCAAGGCCGCCGATCCCCAGGCCGCCATGCAGCTCATGAAGGAGCGTGTCAAGCCGGCGCTGGATGCCTATCTGAATGCCCAGTTCGCCTTCGTGGCCGAGCAGGGCAAAAGCAATGCCGCCCTGCTGGAGCAAGCCGGCGCCCAGCGCATGAACACGCTCTACGGCGTGGTCGGCCTGATCGCGCTGATCGTGCTGGGCATGGCGGCGGGCACGGTCTTTCTGGTGCGCCACATCTGTGGCCCGCTCATGACGCTGGGCCGCCAGGCCGAGCGCATCGGCCAGGGCGATCTGACGCAGTCCCTGCGCACGGATCGCCAGGACGAAATCGGCCAACTGCAAACGGCTGTGGGCCACATGCAGGATGCGCTCAGCCGTACCGTGAGTCAGGTGCGCGAGTCGGCCGAGTCGATTCAGACCGCCTCCAGCGAAGTCGCCAGCGGCACGCAGGACCTGTCGGGCCGCACGGAACAGACGGCGAGCAACCTGCAGCAGACGGCCAGCTCGATGGAGCAGCTGACGGGCACGGTCAAGCAGACGGCGGATTCGGCCCGCACGGCCAACCAGCTGGCGAGTTCGGCAGCCGAAGCCGCGCAGCGCGGCGGCAGCGTGGTGTCGCAGGTGGTCTCGAACATGGAAGAGATCAACACCAGCAGCAAGAAGATTGCCGACATCATTGGCGTGATCGACGGGATTGCGTTCCAGACCAACATCCTGGCGCTGAACGCGGCGGTGGAAGCGGCGCGCGCCGGTGAACAGGGCCGGGGCTTTGCGGTGGTGGCGGGCGAGGTGCGCAGCCTGGCGCAGCGCAGCGCGAACGCGGCGCGTGAGATCAAGAGCCTGATCGTGGCGAGCGTGGAGCGGGTCGAGAGCGGCACGCGGCTGGTGAACGACGCGGGCAGCACGATGCAGGAAATCGTCTCCAGCGTGCAGCGCGTGAGCGACATCATTGGAGAGATCACGGCAGCGGCGACCGAGCAGAGCAGCGAGCTGGGCCAGGTGACGGGTGCGGTGACGCAGCTCGACCAGATGACGCAGCAGAACGCCGCGCTGGTCGAGGAAAGCAATGCCGCCGCCGAGAGCCTGAAAGACCAGGCCACCAAGCTGGCCGAGGTGGTACGTGTCTTCAACATCGGCGGGCATGCCGGTGGCCACGTGGCCCGCTATGCCCCTGCCGCCAGTTTCACGCCGCGAGTCGCTGCACCTGCTGCGTATCGCGCGCCGGTCAAGGCCGCCGTCACCACGGCTGCGACCCCCAAACCTTCAACACCCAGGCCGACGCCGGAGACCCGCACGGCCACCAGCGACAGCGACTGGGAAACCTTTTAAGTCGAACGTCACTGGAATAGAAATGAGCCAAGCGCTTTATCGAACATCCCATACAGATAACGGCCTGGCTCCCAGTCAGACGCAGGGTCTGGATGGCAGCCACCGCATCGTGCTGGTGGCCATGGCGGTGACCTGGGTGGGCGCGCTGATCTATGCCGGCCAGCAGGGCAGCGGCCTGGGCCTGACTGCCCTGCTGGGCGCCGTGCTGCTGGGCCTCAGCACGGCGGCAGCCGCTGCGCTGGGCAACAGCAAGTTCGCCCGCATCCTGATGCCCATGCTGGGCATGGCGATGGTGGCGTTGATGATTCACGCCAGCCAAGGTCGCACCGAAGCCCACTTTGCCGTCTTCGCCTTTCTGGCCGTGACGGTGGTCTACCGCGACTGGCGCGCCGTGGTGGCCGGCGCAGTGGCGATTGCCGCGCACCACCTCAGTTTCAATTACTTGCAGCAAATGGGCTGGGGCTCGATCTGCTTCGCCGAGCCGAGCCTGATGATTGTGCTCGAACACGCCGCCTACGTGGTGGCCGAGGCCGGCATCCTCATCCTGCTGGCGACTCAGGCCCGCGTTCAGTCGCGTGCTGCCGATGAACTGGCGTCGATCGCCGACCGGCTGATCAGTGCCGATGGCCGCGTCAACCTCAGCTTCGCGCATGAACCGGTGCGCTGGGAGGCTTCGCGCAAGGTGCAGCAGATGCTGCAGCGCGTGGAAGAAACGCTGAGCGCGGTTCACCAGACGGCGGAGTCGATTCAGACCGCCAGCCGCGAAGTGGCCTCCGGCAACCAGGACCTGAGCCTGCGCACCGAGGAAACGGCTTCCAGCCTGCAGAACACCGCCAGCGCCACCGAGCAGCTGACCGGTACCTTTCACCACTCGGCCGAATCGGCCCGTACGGCCACCGCACTGGCCACGTCGGCGGCCAGCGTGGCGCAACGCGGCGGTGAGGTCGTCGCCCAGGTGGTGCACACCATGGGCGAGATCAACACCAGCAGCAAGAAGATTGCCGACATCATCGGCGTGATCGACGGGATTGCGTTCCAGACCAACATCCTGGCGCTGAACGCAGCGGTGGAAGCGGCGCGCGCCGGTGAGCAGGGCCGGGGCTTTGCGGTCGTGGCTGGCGAGGTGCGCAGCCTGGCACAGCGCAGCGCGAATGCGGCGCGTGAGATCAAGAGCCTGATCGGGGCGAGCGTGGAGCGGGTCGAATCCGGCTCGCGCCTGGTGTCCGACGCCGGCAGCACGATGGACGAGATCGTGGCCAGCGTGCAGCGCGTCACCGGCATGATCAGCGAGATCAGCAACGCCTCGACCGAGCAGAACTCCGGCATCGTGCAGATCAATGGTGCGGTGGCCCAGCTGGACACCATGACCCAGCAGAACGCCGCGCTCGTTGAGCAGGGCGCGGCCGCCGCCGAGAGCCTGCGTGAACAGGCCCAGCGCCTGAATGACGCCATCGGCGTGTTCCAGCTCAGCGAAGGTCGGTCGCTGCACCTGCGCGAGCCCGTCGCATCGTTCAAGCCTCAGGCCCGCGCCGTGACCGCGCCAGCCTACAAACCGATACAGCGCGCCCCTGTTGCGCGCAAACCGATATCGGCAAAACCAGTACCCGCTGTGGCGTCTGCAGCGGCTGGCGACGACTGGGAAACGTTCTGATCCTTTGATCTGCGCATGACGCGCTCAAGACACCCGGCAACACCCCCTGAATGCACGGGGGTGTTACCGGATTTTGCTTAAGCCGGGTCAATGTGAGTCAAAATGTAAACGACATCAAAATTTGTTTCAGTTGTTTGACTGTCCAGGTATTGGTCTGGACGCAGCAACTGGCGTTGTGATGAGGGGGGCATGATGAAGTTGACTTGGCATGTGTTGCTGGGCAGGACAGTATCCGGAACCGGGGCCCTGCTGGGCGCAGGTTTGATGGCACTGTCGCCGGGCGTTCAGGCGCGAGGCACGGGTACGGTGGTGGCCGATGTGGTCGCACTCGACCAGCCGATCGTCTACAACCGGTTCGGGTCCTACAACCCGTACGGCATGGTGTATGCGCTCAAGCGCGACGTGGTGGATCTGGTCTCGGGCAAGACGCTCGACCAGCCCGGCGTCGTGGCGACGCCCTGCAAGGTGGCGCTGAAGTCCGACAAGCGGCCGCGTCCGCTGGTGCTGCGCGGCAACATCGGCGACAAGCTGGAGGTGAACTTCACCAACCTGCTGTGCAACGACGCGCCCGGCACCCCTGGCAACGACCCGTTTGCAGAAACCGAACTGATCAAGCCCCCCGAGGCGGTCGAGCCCGGTGACACGGCGGCCGAAGTGGGCAACGGCTTCAACCGCCCGGCCACCCGCATCGCCTCGATGATGTTCAACGGCCTGAGCCACGACACCACCGCGCCGGGCTACAACACCTGGGATCCGCGCGTGACGGGCATCTCCGGCATCGCGCCGGGGCAGGGCATCACCTACCGCCTGCTGCTGGAGCGCGAGGGCGATCACGTCTTCCACGACAACGGCGCCCCTGCGGGCGGCGAGGGCGACGGCGGTTCCACCACGCTGGGCCTGTTCGGTGCCGTCAACGTCGAGCCCACCGGCTCCAACGTCTATCGCAGCGAAATTCGCGCCGAGATCATGGCCGCCGCCAAGGCTCAGGCGGTCTCCGGCGCGCTGATCAACTACGAGGCAGTCGACACCACCGGCGCCCTGACGGGCACGGTGGGCACGCCCTTGCTGAACATGCACCAGGATCTGGGCAGCAATCGCTACCAGATCGTGCATGGCGACCTGAACGCGGTGGTGCAGGACTACGCCGTGGTGTCGGACGGCTACACCGTCAGCAACGAAAACTGGTTCCGCGAGTTCACCGTCGTGCTGCATGACGAACTCAAGACCGTGCAGGCCTATGGCGACGTGTTCGACCACACCGGTGCCGGCGTCGGCATCCGTGACGGCTTTGCCATCAACTACGGTGCCAGCGGCATGGGCGCCATCGTGGCGGCCAACCGTGCAGGCGTCGGCCCGGCGGCCAACTGCCCGGAGTGCTCGCTGGAAGACTTCTTCCTGACGTCCTGGGCCAACGGCGACCCGGCCATGATCGTGGGCCAGGATGCCAACGGTCGCGCCAAGCAGCTGTACCCGGACGATCCGGGCAACGTGCACCACAGCTACCTGGGCGACCCGGTCAAGTTCCGCGTCATGCAGGCTGGTGTCAAGGAAACGCACGTCTTCCACTTGCACGCCAACCAGTGGTTTGCCAAGACCAAGGATGCCGACAAGTCGACCTACCTGGACAGCCAGACCATCGGTCCGCGCCAGGCCATGACGTTCGACATCGCCTACACCGGCAGCAACCGCAACCTGTCGGTGGGCGACGCGATCTTCCACTGCCACATGTACCCGCACTTTGCCCAAGGCATGTGGGGCCTGTGGCGCTCGCATGACGTGTTCGAGGACGGCACGCGCATGCTGCCCGACGGTGAACTCGGCCGCGGCACCGATCCGCTGACCGGCGCGACCGCGGGTGGCGCCTTCAGCCCGGGCATCCTGCCGATCCGGGGCGTGGCGCTGGCGCCTGCACCGACCTATGGCGCGGCTGCCGTGCCGGGTTACCCCTTCTTCGTGGCCGGTACGGCCGGACACCGTCCGCCTCAGCCGCCGCTGGACCTGTCGGCAGACAGCCAGCTGGGTGAGAGCGGCCTGGGCCGTCACATCATCACCGGCGGCACCCGCGTGCTGGGTGCAGGCGTGGCTGCGGCCGACCTGTCCTCGGTGCTGGTCACCGCCGACATGGTGCTGCTGCCCGACGCCGGCACGCCGCTGGAGCGCGCCGCCATGGCCTTCCACGGCAAGGCGGCTGGCATCGCCAGCAAGACGGTCGCTGGTACGGCGGCCACCTTCAAGGTCAACGGCAAGCCGGCAGCGCCCGGCGCCCCGTTCGCCGATCCTTGCCCGGCCACGGCCCCGGTGCGTCGCTACGACGTGTCGGCCATCCAGATGGATCTGGTGGTCAACAAGGCCGGCTGGCACGACCCGCAAGCCCGCATCAACGTGCTGAGCAGCGACGTGGCGGCCTACGAAGGCAAGTCGCGTACGGCGGACCCGTTCTTCTTCCGCGCCAATTCGGGCGACTGCATCAACTTCTTCCACACCAACCGCACGCCGGAAGTGCTGGAGAAGGACGACTTCCAGGTCAAGACGCCGACCGACACCATCGGTCAGCACATCCACCTGGTCAAGTTCGACGTGATGGCCTCCGACGGTGGGGGCAACGGCTGGAACTACGAAGACGGCACCTTTGCACGCGGTGCACTGGTCGAACGCGCCGAAGCGGCCCTCGCGCCGGGCGGCTCGGTTCGTCAGGTCCAGGCCGACGGCAGCGTGACGGTGGTGGACGGCCATGCCGTGCTGCCCGAGCCGACCGCCATCGGCTACCAGACCAGCGTCCAGCGCTGGTGGGCCGACGAGCTGTACGACAAGAACGGCAACGACCGCACGCTGCGTACCGTGTTCTCGCACGATCACTTCGGCGCCTCGTCGATCCAGCAGCACGGTTTCTACAACGCGCTGGTGGTCGAGCCCAAGGGCAGCACCTGGCTCGATGAACGTGGCCAGCCGCTGACCAGCGGTGTCGGTCCGGTCGCGATCATCAAGGGTGCTCAGGACAAGGTCACGCACCCGGACTTCCGCGAGTTCATGCTCGCCAGTGCCGACTTCAGCCTGCTCTACCGACCGGACGGCCGTCCGGTCGACGCGCCGGCCAAGCCGGAGGTGATCTCCGCCGAGCACCACAACCCCTTCCTGGTCAACTACAAGAACGAGCCACTGCCGCTGCGCCTGTCGGCCAACGGCGACACCTCGACGGCTTACACCGACCAGCGTGCCGACCCGGCCAACCTCTTCAGCTCGACCGTGCACGGCGACCCGTTCACGCCTGTGCTCAAGGCCTTCGAGGGCGAGCGCGTGCAGCTGCGCCTGATCCACGGTGCCCAGGAAGTGCAGCAAGTCTTCACGCTGCACGGCCAGCGCTGGAAGCGTGAGGTCTCCGACTCGACCTCACCGTACGTGGGCGCCCAGGAAATCGGCATCTCCGAGCACATGGAGATGGATCTCGGCCTGCTGGCCAAGGTCACGGGCGGTGCCAAGCAGATGGACTACATGTACCACTACGGCTCGACCGACGCGCTGTGGAACGGTGCCTGGGGCATCCTGCGCACCTATGCCGACGCGAACGCCGTCGACAGCCTGACGGGCGCCGTCGCCGGTGGCCTGCTGCAACCGCTGACCACCAACCTGGTCAACACCACGACCACGCTGCTGGGCGGCTCCAACAGCCTGCTGGGCGGACTGGTGGGCGGCGTGCTGGGGGGCGTGACGTCCACGCTGGGTCTCAACGGCTGCCCGATCGGCTCCGTGGCCCGTACCTACAACATCGAGGCCTGGGCCGCACGCGACCTGCTGCCTGGCGGCGCGCTGGTCTACAACAAGCGCGCCGGCCTCACCGACCCGACCGCACTGATGTACGTGCACGCCGGTGACGTGGCCAGCCTGCGCGCGGGCACCAAGACGCCCGAGCCGTTCGTGATGCGTGCCAACGCGGGCGACTGCATCACCGTCAACCTGACCAACCGTCTGCCGGCCAACCTGCCGGTGCCGGACCTGCCGGGTGATGCACCGATGCCGGACATCACGTCGCTCAACGTCGACAACGTCAAGCCGTCCAGGCAGATCGGCATCCACGCCTCGCTGGTTCACTACGACCCGCGCACCAGCGATGCGGCCAACGTCGGCATCAACCCAGGTCAGCTGGCTGGCCCGGGCCAGAAGAAGACCTACACCTGGTACGCCGGCAAGATCGAATGGGATCTGCTCAACGGTGTGGCCAAGGGCGGCACGCCGATCGAGTACGGCACCATCCCGCTGCGCGCCATGAGCGACGTCGTCAAGCAAGGCTCACAAGGCCTGATTGGCGCCCTGATCATCGAGCCCAAGGGTTCGACCTGGTGGAACGAGGCCAACACCAGCACCGCCGGTGCGGCCAGCGCCACCAGTGCCGTGATCCGCAAGACCGACGGCTCGGCCTACCGCGAGTTCGTGCTGCACTACCAGGACGGCCTGAACCTGCGCCTTGGCGCCGGCAAGGCGGCCATCGCCCAGCACTTCGTGGGCAATGACTCGTACGACTTCGGCGAGCGCGCCTTGAACTACCGCACCGAGCCGCTGTGGTCGCGCATCGACTACAACGGTCAGCCTTACGCGGGTTGCACGCAGTCGCTGGTGATCGCCGGGGACATCAACCCGTGCGTGCTGGGTCCGAACCTGATGGTCGACGACGACAGCCGCCTGCCGGCCGACCTGCGCGGCCTGCCGGTGGAGACGCCGATCTTCTCGGCCAAGGCGGGTGACGCCGTCAAGTTCCGGGTCCTGCAGGCCGACGGCCGGGCGCGTCAGCACAGCTTCCGCGTCATCGGACACAACTACGCGGATCTCGGCATCGAGAACTTCGTGGCGCCGGGCGCCAGCCTGATCGGACCGGGCAAGGGCGTGACAGCCAGCCTGTACGGCGGCGCCAAGCGCGGCTACTGGCACTACCGCGACGGCCCCACGCCGTTCGTGAACACCGGCCTGTGGGGCCTGTTCAAGGTCCAGTAAGTCCAGATCGACCGGGCGGCAGCCGCCGCCCCGTGACACCCCTTCAGAGGCGCCCTTGTGGCGCCTCTTTTCATTGCGCCGCGACATCGTGAATGTTTCAAATTTTCACAATAGGTAACGCGACCGTTTCAGGCTCCCTTGAACGCGGGGGGCGGACCATGCCCTTGCGGGATGAAAGTGAGTCCGAAAATTAAATCAGATTAATAGGTAAACATAGTTACCCAATGAATGTTTTCTTGGTGGGGTATTTGCCCATGCAAATACGTATCTGCCCGCGATGACACATTTGCTTGCAACTTGCAAACTACGAAACATTCGCAGCCGAAGATGTTTGTGATGGGTCAATAAAACTCATCCTGAGTCGATAACTGGATGCGTTCATACCGGTCCGAAAAAAGCCCGAAGCCGGCGGCTATATCCCTTCAGGAAGATATTCAATGCAAACCCGTTTCAAGCGTCACCACCTGGCCATCGCAGCGGCACTGGCGTCCGCCTCGTATTTGCCCAGCGGCTGGGTCATGGCCGGCGTCGGCGCTGGCGACGGGTTTGATTTCAACGGCAACCCGATGTGCGTGCCGTCGTTCTTCGCTCACAGCCCGTCGGGCCCGCGCCGCACCACGTCGGCCTGCGCCACGGATCTTGCCGCCCAGGTGGGCGCCGGCACAGACACAGGTGCGGCGCTGCGCAAATTCGTCGATCCGCTGCCCCTGGTGGGCAAGGATATTCCGAAGGCCGTGCCCGATATCTGGACGCGCCCGGACGGCAGCAAGGCCGACGGACTTGATGGAAAACCCCGCCAGCAGTATTACGAACTCGCCGTCGTTGAATACACCGAGCGCCTGCACAGCGACCTCAAGCGTGAAACCCTGCTGCGCGGTTACGTGCAACTGGCCAGCAAGGCCTGGCAGGCAGCGAACCCCGGCAAGGGCGTGCCGCTGTTCTACCCCGGTGCGCGTGACGCCGCGACCGGTCGCTTTGCCCCCGGCGCGCCCATCCTGATTCAGGACACCGACGCGCGCGGTTTTCTGATGACCGACGCCAGCGGCGCGCCCGTCAAGGTGCAGGCGGTGGCGGTGGCCGCGCCCAAGTACCTCGGCCCGGTGATCTTCGCGACCCAGCACGTGCCGGTGCGCGTCAAGTTCCTGAACCTGCTGCCGGCCGGCCGCGCGGATGCCATCCAGAACGGCGATGGCAGCTGGACGGTCACGGCCCGCAACGGTGACATCTTCCTGCCCACCGACAAGTCGATTGCCGGCGCCGGCATCGGCCCCGATGGCCTGAACGAGTTCACGCAGAACCGCGTCAACATCCACCTGCACGGCGGCGACACGCCCTGGATCAGCGACGGCACGCCCTACCAGTGGATCACCCCGGTCGAAGAGGCCAACGCCGCCAACCCCAAGAGCCTGGTGGCCGCGGCTAGCGGCCCGACGGCCACGCTCGACCCGACCTTCCTGCCCGCCTTCCTGCGCGGCGCCAGCGCGGCCAACGTGCCCGACATGCCGGAGCCGGGCGCGGGCGCCATGACCTACTACTTCCCCAACGGGCAGTCGGCGCGCCAGATGTGGTACCACGACCACACCATCGGCGCCACGCGCCTGAACGTCTACGCCGGCATCGTGTCGGGCTACGTGCTGACGGACGCGGTCGAGCAGGCGCTCATCACCGGCGGCACCGTCAACGGCACGTCGCTGGCCAAGGTGCTGCCGGCCGACGCCGAGACGTTGCAGCTGGTGCTGCAGGACCGCACCTTCGTGCCTTCGGACATTGCGCTGCAGGACGGCCGCTGGCACACCGACGGCTGGGGCGGCGAGAGCGACTCCTGGTTCCCGCACGTCTACGAGACCGTGCAGGACCCCAACCAGGAAAACGGCTTCAACGCCGTGGGCCGCTGGCACTACGGGCCGATGTTCTTCCCGATCTTCCCGGCGCTGTACTCGATGCCCACCGGCACCTACAACGACGTGACCACCACGCCCGAGGCCTGGATGGACACCGCCATGGTCAACGGCAAGGCTTACCCGACGCTGGACGTCGACCCCAAGACCTACCGCCTGCGCGTGCTCAACGCGTCCAACGACCGGTTGATGACCTTCAACCTGTTCGTGGCCGACGAGGCCAACCGCGCGCCGTTTGCCGACCCGCTGACCGGCCAGCCCAGCATCACCGAAGTCTCGATGGTGCCCGCCGTGACGCCGTCCGTGACCTGCGGCCCCGGCGTGACGCGCTACTCGCAGGCCGTGAACGCCAGCGGCCAGCCCATGGTGGATGCCGCCGGCGCCCCGGTGATGTGCACGCCCGACACCTGGCAGATGGACGCCCGCAACGGCGGCGTGCCCAACCCCGCCACGCAAGGCCCGACGCTCTACCAGATCGGCAACGAAGGCGGCTGGCTGCCCAAGGTGGCCGCGTACGACCCCAGCCCGATGGCCTACCTGATCGACAAGGGCCGCATCAACGTGCTCAACGTCGACACCAAGTCGCTCTACATCTCGCCGGCCGAGCGGGCCGACGTGGTGGTCGACTTCTCGCAGTACGCGGGCAAGACCCTGATCGTCTACAGCGACTCGCCCTCGCCCGTGCCGGCCGGTGACCCGCGCAACGACTACTTCACCGCCACCGGCGACCAGAGCGCCTCGGGCGGCGCCGAGGACACCCTGCCGGGCTACGGCCCCAGCACCCGCACGATGATGCGCATCCGCGTGGCCGCTGCCACGCCCGCCGCGCCGCTGAACGTGGCGGCGCTGGCGGCCGAGATCCCGAAGGCCTACAAGGCCTCGCAGGAAAAGCCCATCGTGGCGCAGTCCGCCTACAACCAGGCGCTGGGCACCACCTACACCGACGATCAGGCCTACGCCCGCATCTACACCGGCACGTTGAAAGAGCCGCAGTTCAACTACCTGCCGGGCACGCCGGGTGTGTTCAACAGCGTGCTGGTGACCAGCACGGGCGCGGGCTTCGTGTCGGCGCCGCTGGTCACCTTGAGTGGCGGTGGTGGCAAGGACGCGGCGGCGCTGGCGTCGCTCAAGCTCGACAAGATCACCGTGACCAACGCCGGCTCGGGCTACACGGTGGCGCCGATCGTGCGCATCACCTCGCCGGTGGCCGGCTCGGGTGCCACGGCCTCGACCACGCTCAAGGTGGGCGCGGTCTCGGTCACCAACGGCGGCGCGGGCTATGCCGGCACCACGGCGGCCGTGACCTTCTCCAAGCCGCAGACGCCCGGCGGCATCACCGCCACCGGCAACGCGACGATCTCGGCCGGGCGTGTCACCCGCATCAACATCACCAACCCCGGCACCGGCTATGCGGCGGTGCCGACCATTGCCGTGACCGGCGGCACGACCAAGGCCCAGCTGGTGGTGAGCGGCGCGCTGGACGCCATCACGCTGACCGCGCCGGACCCCACCACGCCCAGCACGGCGGGCGGGGGCGGCTACACCGACCTGTCGGCCAACGGCCTGATCATCAGCATCGGCGCGCCGCAGCAGGCCGGCGGCGTGGCCGCCACGGCCAGCGCCACGGGCAAGGTTTTTGACGTCACGCTGACCAACGTGGGCTCGGGCTACACCACGCCGCCCACGGTCACGATCAGCGGCGGTGGCGGCACCGGTGCCGTGGCGGCGGTGGACACCGCCAACGGCGGCGCGGCCCTGGGCCGCATCCTGGTCAAGCCCAAGGCGATCCATGAGCTGTTCGAGCCGACCTTCGGCCGCATGAACGCCATCCTGGCCGTCGAGCTGCCCTTCACCAGCGCCCTGACGCAGACCACCATTCCGCTGGCCAACATCGACGCGCCGACCGAGCTGTTCGGCGACGGCGAGACGCAGATCTGGAAGATCACCCACAACGGCGTCGACACCCACCCGGTGCACTTCCACCTGCTCAACGTGCAGCTGGTCAACCGCGTCGGCTGGGACGGCTTCATCATGCCGCCGCAGGCCAACGAGATCGGCTGGAAAGAGACGATCAAGATGAACCCGCTGGAGGACGTGATCGTGGCCGTGCGCGCCAAGCGTCCGCCGCTCGACGGCTTCGGCGTGCCCAACAGCGTGCGGCCGATGGACCCGTCGCAGCCGCTCGGCTCGCCGTTCGGCTTCACCCAGGTCGACCCCAACAGCGGCGTGCCCAAGGCGGTGGTCAACGAGCTCTACAACTACAACTGGGAATACGTCTGGCATTGCCACATCCTCGGCCACGAGGAAAACGACTTCATGCGCCCGGTGGTCTTCCGCGGCAATGAGGTGGCACCGCTGGCCCCCACCAACCTGAGCTACGCCGGCGGCCTGCTGCGCTGGACCGACAACGACGTCGGCGTGGGCACCAGCCGCACCGCCGAGATCGGCTTCCGCGCCGAAAGCCGCGTGGGCACCAGTGCCTTCGCGCCGGTGGCGCCGGTGCGCGCCGTCAACGTCGGCCTGAGCGCCACGGCCGGTCAGATCATGACCCGCGATGTCAACACCTTGGCCAACGCCACGTCGATCGCCACGCCGGCCGTCACCAGCTTCACCGTGGGCAACCCAGTGGTGACGGTGGGCACGGTGACCGGCAATTCGGTGCCCTTGAACTGGACGGCCGTGCAGGACGCCACCGGCTACCGCGTGCTGCGCAACAACGTGCAGATCGCCACGCTGGCCGCCAACGTGCTGGCCTACACCGACAGCACCGCGCAGCCGCAGACCGCCTACACCTACAGCGTGGTGGCGACGGCGCCGACGACGATGGACTACCGCGTCAGCTCGGTCAACTCGGCCGGCGAAACCAGCACCACGCTGAGCCAGGCCATCACCGGCGTGGACGGCCGCACCGACCGGGCGGTCACCACGCCCGCCGGCGGCCCGGTAGCCCCGGTGGCGCCCACCAACCTGGTCTCGCTGGGCGTGACGACCAACACGCCGCGCATCACGCTGAGCTGGCTGGACGCCTCGACCAACGAAACCGCCTTCGACGTCTACCGCAGCACCGGCGCCGCCGCTGCCGTGCTGATCGGCAGCGTCAACACCGCCAGCAGCACCGGCACCGGCACGACACGCACGTTCATCGACGGCACCAACAACACCGCCACCTCCACCCGGCCGGTGGCCAACACGACCTACACCTACACGGTGAAGTCGCGGGCCGGCACCGGCGCTGCGGCGGTCAGCTCGGCCCTGGCCAGCAACGCCGTGCTAGTCAAGGTGGGCACCACGGCCTCGCCGTTCGGTACCACCGTGCCGACGGCGCTGACCGGCTCGGCCACGCGGGTGGGCGCTACCAACAACGACCTGGTCACGCTGAACTGGGCCGACGAGACCACCAACAGCAACACCACCTACCAGGCGCGTGTCGGTGTGCCCGGCCTGCTGGGCACCACCTGGACCAACTTCGCCTTCAGCCCGGCCGCGGCGCCCAACAGCATGACGGGCTCCTTCACCGTGGGCAACAACGTGCGCAACCGGTCGGTGCAGGTGCAGATGCGGGCGGTCAATGCGCTGGGCAACGGCGCCTGGACGCCCTCGATCACGATGACGCTGCCGTGATGCCGGCCTCACTTCCCTTCCTTCAAGGACGCCCCATGCGAACCCTTCCGCTGTTTTCTTTCAAGCCCCTGATCGCCGCGCTGGCGCTGGTGGCCGGCACCACGGGCACCTGGGCACAACAGGCCCCGGACATTCGCCCGCCCGAGACCCCGGTCGAGCGCATGAGCTACGCCAGCGGCGTGGCCGCCGTGCGCAACTTCGCCACCGGCGAGGTGCCGTTCGACGCCGACATGATGATCCGCGGCATCCGCGACGCCCTGTCCGGCCAGCCGCTGGCCCTGAGCGACAAGGACATCCGCACCGCCCTCAACGGCCTGCAGTCCGACCTGCGCCGCGCGCAGGTGCGCAGCAACAAGGCCGCCGCCGAGAAGAACGCCCGCCAGGGCCTCGACTTCATGGCAGCCTACAAGAAGCGCCCCGGCGTGCAGACCCTGCCCAATGGCGTGGCCTACACCGTGATCAAGGCCGGCCAGGGCCTGCGGCCGCTGGAGACCGACAGCGTCATCGTCCGCTACCGTGGCACGCTGATCGACGGCACCGAGTTCGACGCCACCGAGGGCGACCAGACCGCCACGCTGCGCGTGCTGCAGACCATCATGGGCTGGCGCGAGGCGCTCAAGGCCATGCCGGTCGGCTCGGCCTGGCAGATCGTCGTGCCGCACCTGCTGGCCTATGGCGAGCGCGGCGCGGGCGGCACCATCGGCCCGAACCAGACGCTGGTGTTCGACATCGAGCTGGTCGGCATCAAGCCGGCGCAGTGAGCGTCACCGACCGTTGAGCGGCCCCTGTCGATGCGTGCGCTGAATCGCCCCCTCCGTTGGTTGCTCGTCCTGGGCTGGGCCGTGGCGGCGTGCGCTGCGGCGGCGCCAGCGGCCCAGTCGACCGGGCCGCAGCGCGAAGGCGTGCCGGGCGGGCGGGCGTCGCTGGCGGGTGTGAGCTCGGCGGCGGACGTCGAGGTGGGCCGGCGCATCTACCTGCAGGGCCTGGGCGCCAACGGCGCGCCCGTCACCGGCCTGCGCATGGGCGGCATCGAGAGCCGGGGCGCGGCGGTGGCGTGTGCCCAGTGCCATCGCCGCAGCGGCCTGGGCGCGGTCGAAGGCACCGAGCAGGTCTCGCCCATTGCCGGCCGCTTCCTGCTCGAAGACGAGCCGCAGGCGGTGGTCAACCTCAACTACCGCAACGTCAAGAGCTTCAACCAGCGCCACGCGCCGTATGACCTGGCCACGCTTACCGCGGCGCTCAACCACGGCCGGCATGTGACGGGCCGCGATCTGGGCCTGCTGATGCCGCGCTATGAATTCAACGAGGCCGAGGTGCGCGGCCTGGCCGCCTACCTGCGCACACTGTCGGCCGCCTGGTCGCCTGGCGTCACGGCGCAGCGGGTGCGGCTGGCCACCGTCATCACACCCGAGGTGGGCGCCGAGCGCCGCCGGCTCTTCATTGACATGGCGCGTGCGGCCGTCTCCGGCCACAACGGCACGGTGGTGCCGGGTGGGCGCTCCATGAACGCCGCCGAGATGCTGCTGGGCACCCAGCGCTACTGGGATCTGGACGTCTGGCAGCTCGACGGCCCGCCCGAGACCTGGGCCGCCCAGCTCGACGCCCGCCAGCAGGCCCAGCCGGCGTTTGCGCTGGTCTCCGGCCTGGGTGAGGGCAGCTGGGCGCCGGTGCACGAGTTCTGCGAACGCCGTCAGGTGCCGTGCTGGTTTCCCAGCGTGCCTGCGGCCCCGGCCCAGGCCGGGCGCGATGTCTACAGCCTCTACTTCTCGCGCGGCGTTACGCTGGAGGCCGACGTGCTGGCGCGCCACTGGCTGCGCGAACCCGCCGAGCGGCCCCGCCGCGTGCTGCAGATCCACGCCGGTGACGCGGCCGGCCTGGCCGGTGCCCGGCAGCTGCAGGCCGCCGTGACCCAGGCCCGCCTGCCGCTGGGCATGTCGCTGGAGATGGACACCCACGCGCTGGACCTCTCCAGCGCCGCCGGCCTGGCGCAGGCGCGTGTGCTGCTGGCCGGCCTGTCGAGCGGTGATGCGCTGATGGCCTGGCTGGCGCCGGCCGATGCCGCCCGGCTGGCGGCCTTGCCCTTGCCCGGGAAAGTGGCCTCCTACTGGTCGGGCACGCAGGTGCAGCGCGAGGGCCTGGCGCTGCCGGTGGCCTGGCGCGACACGGCCCGTGTCCTCTACCCCTATCAGCTGCCCGACAAGCGGCAGGCGGGGCTGTTCTATTTCAAGTCGTGGCTGGCGGTGCGGCAGTTGCCGCTGCGCGAGGAGCTGATGCAGTCGGAGGTGTACTTCGCCTGGAGCTATCTGGCCGAGACCCTCTCCGACATGCTCGACAACCTGCATGGCGACTACCTGCTGGAGCGCGCCGAGAACATGCTCAGCCTGCGCGAGTCGGCCAAGGCCGAGGACGAGGCGCGCGAATCCCTCGTCGCCAAGCACCAGAGCCGCGGCGGCGCGCAAGCGGCGATGGCGCGCCTCAAGCTGCAGTCGGAATTCGAGCGCACGCCCCGACCGCTGCCGGGCCGCACCGAGCAAGTCACCGGCAAGCGCGAGAGCACCACCGTCTACCCGCGCCTGGGGCTGGCCCCGGGGCAGCGTTTTGCCTCCAAGGGCGCCTACCTCGTGCGCTTCAGTGCGGCCGAGGGGCCGGCGCTGGAAGCCGTTTCAACCTGGATCGTTCCATGAGCCTGTCCGTCTTTTCATCGCTGTGGCCACGCGCCGTCGCCACGCTGGCGCTGGCCGTGCTGACCGCCACCGGGTCCGCCCCCGCCGCCTGGGCGCACAACGGCGCCGACCACGGTGCCCGTCAGACGGGCTCGACCACCAGCCCGTCCACCGTGGCCCGGCCGGTGCAGCCGTCGACCCTGCGCCGCACCGAGGCCCGCTACACGCTGCCCGAGGTGCCGCTGATGCGCCAGGACGGCCAGATGCTGGGCGCCCGCCAGGCGCTCGACGATGGCCGGCCGGTGCTGCTGAACTTCGTCTTCACCACCTGCAACACCATTTGCCCGGTGACCAGCCAGGTCTTCGCCGAGGTGCGCCACCAGCTGGGTGCCGACCGCGAGCGCGTGCACATGGTGTCGATCTCGATCGACGCCGAATACGACATCGTCGACCGCTTGCGCGAGTACAGCGACCGCCTGGGCGCCGGTGCCAGCTGGTCGTTCTTCACCGGTGCCGAGGCCGATTCGATCGCGGTGCAGAAGGCCTTCCAGGCCTACCAGGGCGACAAGATGAACCATGTGCCGGTGACTTTCCTGCGCGCCGCCCCCGGTCAGCCCTGGGTCCGGCTGGAAGGCCTGGCCAGCCCGACGCAGCTGCTGGCCGAAGTGCGCGGGCTGCTGCCCGCGCGCAGCGCACGCCGGCGCTGAACCTTCTGTCTCACCTTACCCATTCATCAAGGAGTCCCTCATGATTAAACCCGTGGTCGTTTCCCTGTGCCTGACGCTGCCGCTCGGCGCGCTGGCGCTGGGCCTCGCGCCTGTCACTTCGTTGGTCAACGGCGTGACCGGTTCGGTCGGCAATACCGTCAACAGCACGTTGACAGGCACCACCGGCGTGGTGGGCTCGCTGCTGGGCAATACCTTGGGCAACACCCTGGGCGGCAAGCTGGTGCCCAGCATCATCAACACGATCTCGCCGCTGGCGGCAGCGGAAGCGGCGGCCTCGGCGGCCAACCCCGCCACCAAGCTGCAGGCGCAGGACCAGCAGCGGCACTATCAGCAGCAGCGCGTCTCGACCATGGGCCGGTGCTGGAAGGAGGGCGCCGACAAGAAGCTGATCGGCGTCGAGCTGCGCCAGTTCCTGGGGCAGTGCGTCAACGCGGCGAACTGAGGCCGCGAGCATGCCGGCCGGGGCCTCAGGGGGTGGCGTCGGGCGTCGACATGGCCCGCGCCACCGAGCCGGGCCGCTGGATCAGGCCCATCTCCAAGGCGATCAGCGTCAGCTCCGACACGCTGCCGATCTGCAGTTTTCGCATCACGTTGGCGCGGTGCTTCTCGACCGTCTTGGGGCTGACGTGCAGCAACTCGGCGGCGACGCGGTTGGTGCGGCCTTCGGCCACCAGTTGCAGGATGCTGCGCTCGCGCCGCGTCAGCTGCGCCCAGGGCGCCTCGCTGGCGGGCGACTCGTTGGGACGCAGGAAGCGGTTGACCACCTGGCTCGACACGTCGGAGCTGAGGTAGGTCTTGCCGCGCGCGACGCTGCGCAGTGCGTGCAGCAGGTCTTCGAACGAGCTGTCCTTGAGAACATAGCCTGCCACGCCGACCGTGAGCGCCTCGCGCACCTCGTTCTCGGACTTGGCGTGCGTGAGCACCAGCACCTGCAGGTGCGGCTGGCGGCGCTTGAGGGTGCTGATGGTCTCGATGCCGCTCAAGCCCGGCAGATGGAGGTCGATGATGAGCATGTCGGGCACGTGCTCGGCCGCCAGATGCACGGCCTGCTGACCGTCGCCGGCCTGGGCGACGATGCGGAAATCGTCCTCCGCATTGAGCAGCGCGGCCAGTCCCTGGGACAGCAGCAGTTGAGGCTCGACGATCAGGATGCGACGTTTCATGGCGGGGGTGGACGGTGGGCCGGCGCGGGTCGGGACCTGGGGGTCCGGCGTGCCGGCTCCATTAAGCTTGGGAGAGTTGCGACTCTCGTCGGGCCGCCTTAATTTCTGCTTAATCAAAGCGCGAAGACCCGCAAACAGGTGGGTTTTCCACCCGGTCCTGAAAAAGAGGGAATCGACATGAAACTGCTGCTGGCCGAAGACGATCTGATGCTGGGCCAGGCCACCTGCAAGGGCCTGCAGCTCGAAGGCCATACGGTGGACTGGGTCACTTCGGGCGACCGCGTGGCGGTGGCGCTCAAGACCCATCGCTACGACTGCGTGCTGCTCGACCTGGGTCTGCCCGAGGTCAGCGGCGAGGCCTGCCTGGAGGTGCTGCGCCGCGCCAAGGACCCGACGCCGGTGATCGTGATCACCGCGCGCGGCCACAAGGACGACCGGATTGCGGTGCTGGACATCGGCGCCGACGACTACCTCGTCAAGCCGTTCGACCTGGACGAAGTGGCCGCCCGCGTGCGTGCCGTGGTGCGACGCAGCCAGGCGCGCGAGGGCGAAGCCGTGTCGGCCGAGCTGGTGCACGGCCCGCTCAAGCTGATCTCCTCGACGCGCACGGCGCTGTGGGACGGCAATGTGGTGCCGCTCAAGAACAAGGAATTCTGGGTGCTGGAGACGCTGATGCGGCTGCGCAACCGCATCGTCAGCCGCCAGCATCTGGAAGAGACCATGTACGGCTGGACCGATGACCTGAGCAGCAACACCATCGAGGTCTACATCCACCACCTGCGCCGCAAGCTGGGCAGCCACGTGATCGTGACGGTGCGCGGCATCGGCTACCAGCTTGCCAGCGAAGCGGAATTGCGGGCGCGCCTGGCCCAGCCGATGAGCCTGTCCGAGTCGCCCGATGCGGCACCAGGCTCTGCCGGTGAGCCAGCACCATGAAGCGGCTGCTGCCCACGTCGCCGCAGGGCTGGTCGCTCAAGACGCGGCTCTACCTGATCGCGCTGCTGTCCACGCTCAGTGCCTGGGTGGCGGGTGGCACGGCCATGTACTGGTCGGCAGCGCAGGAAAACAATGTGCTCTACGACGCGCGCCTGGCCGACCTGGCGCAGACCATCCTGACGTTCTCGCAGCACGAGATCCTGGAGCTGGCCGGCGACGTGGGTGTCACCGGCATCCACACCAATGTGCACGAGGAGAGCCGTGCCACGCTCGGCTCGCGCTACCAGTACCAGATCTGGTCGAGCGACGGCCGGCTGCTGCTGCGCAGCTACAACGCGTCGGCGACCGAGCCGATTGCGCGGCTGGGCCAGCTGGGGGCGTCCGAAACGGGTGCGGGCGACCACCGCCTGCACGCCTATGTGCTCAAGGGCGTGGCAGACATGGAGATTCACGTCGGCGAACTCAAGGTCGAGCGCCAGAGCGTGACCGGCACCGTCAGCAACACCTTCATCGCGCTGTTCGTGCTGTCGATGGCCGGTGTCGGCCTGCTGGGCTGGTGGATGCTGCGCAGCGCGCTGCTGCCGCTGCGCCAGGTCAGCGCCGATCTGCTCGCCCGTGACGAGCACGACCTGTCGCCGCTGCAGGTCGAGCGTTCGCCACAGGAACTGCAGCCGATGGTGGCCGCGGTCAACCACCTGTTCGGCCGCATCGAACGGGCGTTTCACCATGAACGCGGCTTCACGGCCGTGGCCGCGCATGAGATGCGCACGCCGCTGGCCGCGTTGCGCGTGCAGGCCCAGGTGGCGATACGCTGCCGCGATGCGGCGGATCGCACCGAAGCCCTGCGCGACCTGATGCTCAACGTCGACCGCTGCGCGCACCTGCTCGATCAGTTGCTGACGCTGGCCCGGCTCGATGATGTCGAGAGCGTCAACGCCCGCAAACGCCCGGTGCGGGTGGCCGACATCACGGCCGAGGCGCTGGCCGATGTGAGTGCCGAGGCCGAGCGGCGCGACATCGACATCAGCACCTCGCTGGCCGCAGCAGAAATCAGTGCCGATCCGTTTGGCCTGCAGACGCTGCTGCGCAACCTGGTGGCCAACGCGGTGCGCTACAGCCCCGAAGGCGGCCAGGTGCGGATCGAGTCCCGCCGTGAGGGCGACGCCGTGGTGCTGCGCGTCGACGACTCCGGCCCCGGCATTGCCGAGGCCGACCGCGAACGCGCCTTCGACCGCTTCCAGCGCCTGCGCCAGGACCGCAGCGGCGGGGTTGGCCTGGGCCTGTCGATCGTGCAGACGGTGGTCAAGGCCCACGGCGCGACCATCCGGCTGGGGGTGGCCGCGCTCGGGGGCTTGAGTGTCGAGGTGCGGCTGCCCCAAGTCGGTTAAGGGCCGGCTGAGGGCGCAGCCTGACCGGTCAGCTCTCGGCCTGGCGCAGTGTCACCGCCACCGGCTGACGCAGGATTTCGCGCAGGCTCCACCAGCCGGCGCCCCAGGCCAGCAGTGCGCCCACCGTGGCGCCCACCAGCGGCACCCAGAGCGGCGCGGTCCACTCGAACGCAAACGCATAGCGCGCCAGCGCCCAGCCCACCGCCAGCGCGGCGACGCTGGCCAGCGCGCCGGCCAGCGCGCCCACGCCCAGCAGTTCGGTGCGCTGCACCTGCGCGAGCAGCCGGCTGCTCGCGCCCATGGCGCGCAGCAGCGCGAATTCGCGCGCCCGGGCCTCGCGGGTGGAGCTCAGCGCTGCAAACAGCACCAGCAGGCCGGCGCCGAGCGTGAAGGCGAACAGGAACTCCACCGCCGCGATCACCTGGCCGATGACCTGCTGCACCTGGCCGATCTGGGCCGACACATCGACGCTGGTGATGTTGGGAAACCCGCGCGACAGCGCGCCGTCGAAGCCGCGCTGCGGCGGCGCGCGGAAGGCAGCGATGTAGGTGCTGGGCAGGTCGGGCATCTGCGCGCGGGTGAACATGACATAGAAGTTGACCCGCATCGACGCCCAGTCGACCTTGCGCAGGCTGGTGACGCGGCCTTCGGTGAGCGTGCCGGCGATGTCGAAGCGCAGCCGGTCGCCGAGCTTGACGCCCAGCGTCTCGGCCAGGCCTTGTTCGACGCTCAGACCGTCCTCGGTGGCGCCTGCTCCTGAAGTGCTGGAGGCCCACGCGCCCGACATGATCTGGTTGTAGTCGGGTGCCTGTGCGGCGTGGCTGAGGTTGAACTCGCGCTCGACCATGCGGCGGGCGCGGTCGTCGGCGAAGTCGTCCGGGCGCACGTCGCGCGCGTTGATGGCCACCAGCCGGCCGCGGATCATCGGATACCAGTCGTAGTTCGCCACACCCGCCTGACGCAGCGCGGCCTGGAAGGGCTCGGCCTGCTCGGGCTGCACGTTGATGACGAAGCGGTCGGGCGCATTTGCCGGCGTGGCCTGGCGCCAGCTGGCGATCAGGTCGGTGCGCAGCAGCACCAGCAGGATCAGCGCCATCAGCCCCAGTGCCAGCGAGCTGACCTGCAGCACTGCCATGCCGGGCCGCGCGCTCAACTGCCGCGTGGCCAGCAGCAGCCAGCGCGCGGCGCCCACCTCGGGCACGGCGCGGCGCAGCGCCTGCACCGCCAGCCACGCACCACCGGCAAACAGTGCCCAGGCGCCGGCAAAGCCACCCACGGCAATGGCGCCCAGCTTCCAGTCGGCGGCCACTGCAAACAGCAGCGCGGCATAGCCGCCCATGCCGCCCAGCAGCACCGCCCAGCTGGCGGCCTTGCGCTGACCCAGGTCGCGGCGGATCACCCGCAGCGGCGGCACGCTGGCCAGCTGCAGCACCGGCGGCAGCCCGAATGCCGCCAGCAGCACGACGCCCACGCCCAGCCCGAACAGCGCCGGCCAGACGCTCGGCGCTGGCAAATCGCCACCCCCCAATCCGGCCAAACCCGCCAGCAGCCAGACCAGCACCTGCTGCACCGCCAGGCCCAGCAGCAGCCCCAGCGCGCTGGCGGCCAGGCCGACCCAGGCGATCTCCAGCGTGTAGATGGCGGCAATCTGGCGCTGCGGCAGGCCGAGCACGCGCAGCATGGCGCAGGCGTCGATGTGGCGGTTGGCGAAGCCGCGCGCGGCAATGCCCACTGCCACGGCGGCCAGCAGCGCGGCCAGCACGGCCACCAGCTTCAGGAACTGGCCGGCGCGGTCGAGTGTCTGGCGCATTTCGGGCCGGGCGCCTTCGAGCGATTCGACCCGTGTGCCGCGCAGCTTGGTGCGGGCGATTTCGTCTTCGGCCCAGCCGGTGAAGCCTTTCACGGCGGCTTCGCGGCCACGGCCTTCGTTGGCGGCCACGGCCAGGCGCCAGGTGACGCGGCTGGCGGGCTGGATCAGGCCGGTGGCGGCCAGGTCGTCGGCGTGCAGCATCACGCGCGGCGCGAAGTTGCTGAAGCCGGCGCCCCGGTCGGGTTCCTGCAGCAGCACGGCGGCAATGCGCAGGCTGGCGTCGCCCAGCAGCAGGGGGTCGCCGACCTGAAGGTTCAAGGCATCCAGCACGCTGGCATCGACCCAGACCGTGCCCGGCACCGGCGCCCCGGCGTTGCGCGGCGCGCCATCGACACGGTCGGCAATGCGCAGGTCGCCGCGCAGCGGGTAGCCGGCGCTGACGGCCTTGATCGACGCCAGCCGCGACGCGCCACCTTGCGCCTCGGCCGCACGCGCCATGCTCGGGAAGGTGGCCGAGGTGACGCTGCGCAAGCTCATGCCGGCCGCGGTGCTGCTGAAGGCCGCAGTCAGCGGCTGGTCGCTGGCGACCACTGCATCGCCGCCCAGCAGCGAGCCGGCGTCGCGCTGCAACCGCATCTGCAGCCGGTCGGCGAAGAAGCCCACCGCACTCAGGGACGCCACCGCCAGCGCCACCGCCACCAGCATCAGGCGCAACTCGCCGGCGCGGAAGTCGCGCAGCAGCTGCCGCCACGCCATCGTCCAGACGCGGGCGGCAGCGCGCGGGCCTTTCACGGCAAGGGGGGCGGGCAGGGTGCTGGAAGTGGTGGACATGGCGGTCGACGTCGCAATCAAGGCAAAGACGAGGTTGTAGCAGCCGCCGCCGTGGTCTGCTGAACGCCGCGTGCAAAGCCGGCGAATGAAGCGGCCCGGCGGCAGTGTTTCAATGGTTGTACTTCAAGGATCTGCCATGAACCACGCACTGCCTCCGCTCTACCTCTCGCACGGCTCGCCGATGATCGCCATCGAGCGCTCGCCAGCGTCGGATTTCCTCGATCGCCTCGGCCCGGTCATCGACGCCACCTTCGGCCGCCCGCGCGCGGTGCTGATCGTGTCGCCGCACTCGGCCACCCGCACGCCGATGGTGCTGGCGGGCGCGCGGCATCAGGCCATCCATGACTTCGGCGGCTTCCCGCAGGAGCTGTTCCAGCAGCGCTACAACCCGCCGGGCGATCCGGCGCTGGCCGCCGACGTGGCGGCGCGGCTCAAGGCGGCGGGCGTGACCTCGGCCCAGGCGGTGGACGCCGACGGGCTCGACCACGGCATCTGGACCGTGCTCAAGCGCGCCTGGCCGGGCGCCGACATCCCGGTCGTGCCGCTGACGCTGGTCCCTGACTGGACGCCCGCGCAGCAGTGGGCCATCGGCCGCGCGGTGGCGGATCTGGCGCAGGACGGCGTGCTCATCATCGGCAGCGGGGCCTTGACCCACAACCTGCGCCGCTTCTTCGGCCAGCGCGGCGCCTACGACGGCAACCGCATCACCCCGACCGAGCCGGACGTGGCGGCCTTCCAGCAATGGATTGCCGACCGCGGCACCCAGCGCGACTGGCCCGCGCTGCTCGACTACCGCCGCCAGGCCCCGTTCGCCGCCCAGCAGCACCCGACCGACGAACACTGGCTGCCGTACTACTTTGCCGCCGGCGCCGGTGGCGAGGACTTCCCCGCCGTGCGCGTGCACGAAAGCGTCGACGCCGGCATGCTGGCGATGGACAGCTACGCGTTCGGCCCGCAGGCGGAGAAGCTGCGGGCGGCGCTGGGCTGAGGTTGAGACCGGCTCAAGCCGGGTTGTCGATCTCAATGAACTCATGCGCCAGCCCGAAGCGCTCGGCCAGGTGTTCGCCCAGCGCCGGGGCGCCGTAGCGTTCGCTGGCGTGGTGACCGCAGGCGATGTAGGCCACGCCGGTTTCGCGGGCGATGTGGGCCTGCGGCTCCGAGATCTCGCCGCTGACGTAGAGGTCGGCACCGACGGCAATCGCGGACTCGAAGTAACCCTGCGCGCCGCCGGTGCACCAGGCGATGCGGCGGATCGGCCGGTCGTCGCCTGACACCACCGTGGGCCGGCGTTTCAGGCGCTGGGCGATGCCGGCGGCGACCTGCTCCAGCGCCAGGCCCTCCACGGTGGGTCGGCCGATCAGACCGAGGGCCTTGTCGCCAAAACTGCCGTCGATCTGCCAGCCCAGCTGCCGCGCCAGCTGGGCGTTGTTGCCCAGCGTGGGATGGGCGTCCAGCGGCAGGTGGTAGGCGTAGAGGTTGATGTCATGGCGCAGCAGCGCGGCCAGGCGCTGGCGCATCCAGCCGGTGACGCGGCCGTCCTGGCCGCGCCAGAACAGGCCGTGGTGCACCACGATGGCGTCGGCGCCCGCAGCGACGGCGGCTTCGATCAGCGCCAGGCTGGCGGTCACGCCGCTGACGAGTTTCCGGACCTCGGCGCGGCCCTCGACCTGCAGACCGTTCGGCCCATAATCGGCAAAACGAGGCACCTCCAGCAGTTGCTCGAGGTACTGACTCAACTCATCGCGGTTCACCACTTCAACTCTCCATGCGCAGGTTCTGGCTCGTATTTTCGCAAGCCGTCACGGTCACGCTGGCCGTTGTTTTTGTCCTGGCCACCTTGCAGCCGCAATGGCTGGAGGCGCTGGGGGGCTTGAGTCGCCGTCCGCCGACGGGGCCGGTGGTCCAGGTGGCGCAGGGCGCATCGCCGTCGGCCCTGGCGCCGGCGTCCGGCCAAGCCTTGAGCTATGCGGATGCGGCGCGGCGCGCGGCGCCATCGGTGGTCAGCGTGGTGACGACGGGGGCCGAGTCCAAGGTCTCCAGATTCCATCGCTTCTTCAATGCCCCCGACGCCGAGGGCGATGGCTCCGACGGGCCGGGCGAAGGCCCGGGCGGCAGCGGCTCCGGCGTGATCGTGTCGGCCGATGGCTACCTGCTCACCAACCACCATGTGGTGGCGGACGCCCAGCAGATCGAGGTGGCGCTGGCCGATGGCCGGCGCCTGCGCGCCAAGGTGGTGGGCGCCGATCCGGACAGCGATCTGGCGGTGCTCAAGATTGAGGCCCGGGAACTGCCGGCCATCACCTTCGGCCGGGCCGAGGACCTGCAGGTGGGCGACGGCGTGCTGGCCATCGGCAACCCCTTCAACGTCGGGCAGACCGTGACGTCGGGCATCGTCAGCGCGCTGGGGCGCAATGGCCTGGGGCTCAACACCTTCGAGAATTTCATCCAGACCGACGCGGCCATCAACCCCGGCAACTCGGGCGGCGCACTGGTCGACAGTGCCGGGCAGCTGCTGGGCATCAACACGGCGATCTATTCGCGCTCGGGCGGCAGCATGGGCATCGGTTTTGCGATTCCGGTCACCACCGCGCGTCAGGTCATGGAGTCGCTGATCCGCGACGGCGTGGTCACCCGGGGCTGGATTGGCGTGCAGCCGCGCGACCTGACACCCGACCTGATCGCCTCCAGCAAGCTCAAGACCGATCGCGGCGTGCTGATCGCCGGCGTCCTGCAGGGCGGCCCGGCCAGCGAGGCCGGTATGCAGCCGGGCGACGTGGTGATCAATGTGGCTGGGCGCCCGGTGGCCAACACGGCGCAGTTGCTCAATGAGGTGGCTGCGCTCAAGCCGTTGAGTCAGGCACAGGTGTCGGTGCGGCGCGGCGAACAGACGGTGGACTTGCAGATCCGCATCGCCCAGCGGCCCAAGGCCAAGGCTCCTGGCACGGCAGACCGTTGAGGTCAGCCCGGATCGGCTCCGGGCGCTGCGTCTTCGGCCTGCGGGGCCCGGCTGTACTTGAGGAAGAACTGGGCCGCGATGATGCCCATTTCATACAGCAAGCCCATCGGCACCAGCAGGGCGATCATCGATACGGCATCAGGCGGCGTCACCAGGGCAGAGGCTGCAGCAGCAGCGACCCAGAAATAGCGTCGGAAGCTGCGCAACTGTTCCACCGTCACCACGCCCAAACGGGCCAGGATGACCACCGCAATCGGCACCTCGAACGCAATGCCGAAAGCCAGGAACATGGTGATGACGAAGTCGAGGTAGGCCTCGATGTCCGGGCTGACCGAAACCGACTGCGGCGCCATCGACTGGATGGCCGGGAAGGCCTGGCCGAAAACGAAGAAGTAGCAGAACGCCACGCCGGTGTAGAACAGCAGCGTGCTGGTCACCACCAGCGGCATCACCAGCCGCTTTTCATGCTTGTACAGGCCCGGCGCAATGAAGGCCCAGACCTGATAGAGCACCCAGGGCAGGGCAATGCCGAAGGCCGCCAGCACGGTGACCTTGATCGGGATCAGGAAGGGCGAAACGACGCCCACGGCGATCATCTTGGAGCCCTGCGGCAGGGCGGACACCAGCGGATGCGCCAGCAGGTCGTACAGCCGGGATGGGCCGGGGTAGAGCGCCAGCAGCGCAAAGATGGCGCCCACGCCGTAGACCGCCTTGAGCAGGCGGTCGCGCAACTCGATCAGGTGGCTGACAAAGGGCTGCTCGGTGCCGGACAGTTCGTCGGGATTGGGAGGGGAACTCATCAAGTGTCAGAACGTCGAACTGGGGCGGGGCCGGTGCCGCGCTACTCGGGCTGCACCTGATTGCACGTGGCGGTGCACGCCTTCGCGTTGCTTGTACCACTGCGGCAGCGCACCGCGCTTGAGGCGCCATTTCTTGCGGGGATGCAGGTAGACCGGCAGCGGCGGCTCCCAGATCACCGGCTCGACGGGGTCGAGCGCGAATGCCTCGTTGAACTCGGAGGTCGCCTGGTTCAGGCCGCTCGTCACGGAGCTTTCGACGTCGCGCGCGGCCGTCTCGAACTGCGCCTTCATTTTCTGAAGCTCTTCGAGTTCGACCGAGCGGTTGACCTCGGCCTTGACGTCCGCCACATAGCGCTGTGCCCGGCCGATCAGCGTGCCGGCCATGCGGGCCACGCGCGGCAGCCGCTCGGGACCGATCACCACCAGCGCAATGCCGCCGATGATCATCAGTTTGGTGAGGCCGATGTCCAGCATGGACGGCTGTCTCAGCTCTTGGTCTTGGCTTCGACGTCGATGGTCTGGCCATCGGCTGCGCGCTTCTCGGTGCTGACTTGCTGGGCCGGATCAGCCGATTTTTCCGCCGCCGTCTTGTCGCTGTCCTTCACGCCGTCCTTGAAGCCCTTGACCGCGCCGCCCAGATCGGCGCCGATGTTCTTGAGCTTCTTGGTGCCGAAGATCAGCACGATGATGACCAGGAAGATGATCAGATGTGTAGTCGAGAAACCCATGGCGTGACTCCTTCAGGGAGTGAAAAGACAAAATGATTCTAGTGGTCCACCCGCAGCCGATCCGGCGCGGGGGATTGCGTCGGCTCAACCGTGTTTCCAGGGCCGGGGGCCGCCCATCACGTGCATGTGCAGGTGATAGACCTCCTGGCCGCCGTCCGGGCCGGTGTTGATCAGCAGCTTGAAGCCGTTGCCGGCACCTTGTTCCTGCGCCAGGCGCGGCGCCAGCGCCAGCATGCGGCCCAGCAGCGCGGCGTGCTCCGGGCCGGCTTCGGCCAGGCTGGCCAGATGCAGCTTGGGGATGATCAGCAGGTGCACCGGCGCGGCCGGGTGGATGTCCTTGAACGCCAGCAGTTCGTCGTCTTCATAGACTTTCTGGGCCGGGATCTGTCCGGCGGCAATCTTGCAGAAGAGGCAGTTCGGGTCGGTGTGCATGGTCGAGGGCGGTGGGTTCAGGTCTGGCTGCGCTGGGCAAATTCCTGCAGGCCCGAGACGCCTTCGCGGCGCTGCAGTTCGGCCAGCACGTCGGCGGGGCTCAGGTCGAACTGGGCTAGCAGGATCATCGAGTGGAACCACAGGTCCGCCACCTCGTAGATGATCTTGTCGCGCTCGCCGTCCTTGGCGGCGATCACCACCTCGGTGGCTTCCTCGCCGATCTTCTTGAGAATGCTGTCGGTGCCCTTGTGAAACAGCTTGGCGACGTAGCTTTGTGCCGGGTCGCCGCCGCGCCGGCTGGCGATCAGCTCGGTCAGGCGGGCCAGCGAATCCGCTTGAGTGAGGGAGGGGCTGGAAGTCATTTGTAGATCGACGCAGGGTCTTTGAGGACCGGCTCCACGCTCTGCCAGACGCCATCTTTCAGCACCTGATAGAAGCAGCTGTGGCGGCCGGTGTGGCAGGCAATGCCGGGCGTGTGGCCAAGTTGCTCGATGCTCAGCAGCACCACGTCCTGGTCGCAGTCGATGCGGATCTCGTGCACGCGCTGCACGTGGCCCGACTCCTCGCCCTTGTGCCAGAGCCGCTGGCGCGAGCGGCTGAAATAGACCGCCTCGCCGAGTTCGGCCGTGCGCGCCAGCGCCTCGCGGTTCATCCACGCGAACATCAGCACATCCTTGCTGTGCAACTCCTGGGCGATCACGGGCACCAGGCCCTCGGGCGTCCAGCTGATTTCATCGAGCCAATTCATGCGCAGCAGTGTATCAACCGGGTATGACCGCTCCGGGACAATGGCGGCGTCCCTGCCATCCGAGCCGACCGTCATGACCCCATCTTCCGACCTTCCCTTGCTCATCACCCAGGGCGATGTCTGCGGCATCGGCCCGGAGATCATCGTGCGCGCCTTCATGCAGCCGGGCGGCCTGAACAACGCTGTGGTGGTGGGTGATGTGGACGTGCTGCGCCGTGCGGCGCGCTGTGTGCGCCAACGCGCTGACGTGCCGGCCGTCCCCATCGCCGTGATCGAGCAGCTGGCTGACGCCGCCGACCTGCCGTCTGGCGTGCTGCCGGTGCTGCCGCTGCAGGACGCCTTGCCCGGTCTGGCCGATTTGCCCTGGGGTCAGGTCAGCGCGCTGGCGGGCCGGGCGGCAGCGGCGGCCATCCGGCAGGCGGTGGCGTTGACGTTGGCGGGCGAGGCCAGCGCCATCGTCACTGCGCCGATCCACAAGGAAGCCCTGGCCGCCGCCGGCGAGCCTTACCCCGGCCACACCGAGATGCTGGCCGACCTGTGCGCCCAAGCCGGCCAGCCCGCCGACGTGCGCATGATGCTGGCCAACGAGGAGCTGAAGACCGTGCTCGTGACGGTGCACTGTTCGCTGCGCGAGGCGATCGAGCGGCTGGACTTCGACGCCGTGTTGTCAACCCTGCGCATCGCCCACCAGTCGGCCGCCGCCTGGGGCCAGACCACGCCGCGCATCGCGGTGGCCGGTCTCAACCCGCATGCAGGCGAGGGCGGGCTGTTCGGACGGGAGGAGATCGACTTCATCGCCCCGGCGATTGCCGCCGCGCAGGCCGAAGGCATTGCCGCCAGCGGGCCGTACGCGCCGGATACGGTCTTCATGCGCGCCCGGCGTGGCGAGTTCGACCTGGTGCTGGCGATGTACCACGACCAGGGCCTGATTCCGGTCAAGTACCTGGGCGTCGAGCAGGGCGTGAACGTGACGCTGGGCCTGCCCCTCGTGCGCACCAGCCCCGATCACGGCACCGCGTTCGACCTAGCCGGCACTGGCCGCGCCGATCCGGCCAGCCTGATCGCCGCGCTGCAGATGGCGCGGCGGCTGGCGGCCGGCCGCGGCGACTGAATCAGGCCCGGAGTCAGGCTTCAGGCTCTGCGCCGCACCCAGCCCACCAGTGCCGCAGCGCTGATGCCCAGGCCCAGCGCCAGCGCCGCGCCAAAGAACACTGCGGTCGGCTGGCCCCGGTCCATCAGCGTGCCAAACACGGGCGCAGCCAGCGCAAAGCCCACGTCCAGACCCGAATAGACCGTGCCGTAGACCCGGCCGGTGGCATTGGGCGGGGCGGCGCGCTTGATCAGCATGTCGCGCGACGGCCCGGCCAGCCCGGTGCCGAGGCCCGCCAGCGCCACGGCGGCGGCTGCGGCCAGCGGCGGCAGCACGCCTGCGCCGGCCAGCACCAGCAGCGCGGTAGCGCCCGCCATGCCGAGGGCGATGTGGCGCTCCAGCTGGGCCGAGCGCGCCACCAGAAAGCCCCCCATCACCATGCCGGCGGCGCCGCACAGCATGTAGCCGGTGACGACGTAGGCCGTCAGGCTTTGCGGCAGGCCGTAGAGCGCGATCAGCGCCGGGCTGGCAAAGCTCTGGATCGCGCTGAGCGACGCGGTCGTGAAAAAGAAGAACGAGAAGCACAGCCACACCGCCGGCAGGCGCAGGAAGGCGAGCGGGTGTTCAGCCACCGCTCCCGTTGCCGCCGTTGCGCTGCGCAGCGTGGCTGCATCCGCCGGCCGGCGGTCATCGAGCGCATCGCGCTGCCACACCAGCAGCGCCAGCACCGCCAGCGCAACCGCGCCGGTGCACAGGCTGGCCGTGCGCCAGTGGCCGCTGAGGTTCATCACGCCGATGGCAAACACCGGCGCCAGCGCCCAGCCCAGGTTGCCCGAGATGCCGTGCACCGCAAACGCATGCCCCAGCCGCGCCGGCGACACGCGCCGGTTCAGGATGGTGAAGTCGACCGGGTGGAACGGCGCATTGCCCAGCCCCGCCAGTGCAGCCGCCAGCAGCAGCCCGGCGTAACCCTGGGCTGACGCTGCCGCCAGTGACGCGCCGGCAAAGCAGCCCAGCGCCGTGAACAGTACCGGTCGTGCGCCGGTGCGGTCGACCAGAAACCCCGCCAGCGCCTGCCCGATGCCCGAGATGACGAAAAACGTCGTCACCAGCCAGCCCAGCTGCGCATAGCTCAGGCCGAAGTCGCGGATGAAGACCGGAAACAGCGGCGGCAGCAGCAGGTGGAAGAAGTGCGAGGTGCCGTGGGCCAGGCCGATCAGCGCGATGGTGCGGGCGTCCTCCCGCAGCGCATCTTGGGCAGGCCCGGCGAGGGTGGTGGTCGTCATGGCTGGGGGACTCAGCGCCAGGCCAGGTCAAGCGCCGTGCCGACAAACACCGCGCAGCCCAGCCAGTGGTTGCTGCGGAAGGCCTTGAAGCAGCCGTCGCGGCTGCGGTCGCGTATCAGCCGGTGATGCCACAGCGCCTGCACCGCCGCCACCAGAATGCCGGCCAGGAAAACGCGGCCCAGCCCGGCCTGCAGGCCGAGCGCCGCCCACAGCAGCAGGAAGACGGCGTAGAAGCCCATCACGCCGGCCACGTCCCAGCGGCCCAGCGTGATGGCGCTGGTCTGGATGCCGATGCGCAGGTCGTCGTCGCGGTCGACCATGGCGTACTCGGTGTCGTAGGCCAGCACCCAGAACAGGTTGCCCAGCAGCAGCCACCAGGCCACCTCGGGCACCTGCGACTGCACGGCGGCAAACGCCATCGGAATGCCGAAGCTGAACGCCACGCCCAGCACCGCCTGCGGCATCGACACCAGCCGCTTGGCATACGGGTAGGCCACGGCCACGGCCAGCGCGGCGAATGAGTATTGAATCGTCAGCGCGTTGGTCAACAGCACCAGCGCGAAGGCCAGCAGCGCCAGCACGGCGCCCACGGCCAGCGCTTCCTTGCTGCCGAGCGCGCCGCTGGTGACCGGGCGCTGCGCGGTGCGTTTGACGTGGCGGTCAAAGTCGCGGTCGGCCACGTCGTTGATGCAGCAGCCCGCGCTGCGCATCAGGATGGTGCCGAGCGTGAACACCGCCACCAGCTGCCAGCCCGGAAATCCCCCTGCGGCCAGCCAGAGCGCGGCCAGCGTCGGCCACAGCAGCAGCAGCCAGCCGGCGGGGCGATTCCAGCGGATCAGATCCAGATAAAGGGCCAGGCGGCCAGTAACTGCGGTTTTCATGGCCGGCGATTATCGTCAGCGCCCCCGCAGGCGCTGGCCGGCGCCTCACTGCAGCGTCAGCGGCCGTGAACTCAGGTCGGCGGTCTGGGTGTTGGCCAGCTCGAAGTCGCGCGGCATGACCGGGCGGTCGCGCTTGGTCCACTGGCGCACGAAGGGCATGACCTCGTCGGCGGGCATCGGGCGCGAGACGTAATAGCCCTGCACCAGGTCGCAGCCCTCGCTGGCCAGCACGTTGACCTGCGCGGGTTCTTCCACGCCCTCGGCCACGGTGGCCATGCGCAGCGACTTGGCCAGCGCCAGGATGTTGCGCACGATGGCCCGCGCGTCGCGGCTGGTGAGCAGCTCGCGCACGAAGGCGCGGTCGATCTTGAGCGTGTCGAACGGAAAGCGCCGCAGGTAGGCCAGCGACGAGTAGCCGGTGCCGAAGTCGTCCAGCGCGATCTGGATGCCCAGCGTGCGCAGCGCGTGCAGGCGGCCCACCGTGCCGCGGGTCTCGTTGATGAAGACCGATTCGGTGATTTCCAGCTCCAGCCGGTGCGGCTCCAGCCCGCTTTCGTCGAGCGCGCGCTGCACCGCCTCGGGCAGGTTCTGCGCCATCACCTGCACGGGCGAAATGTTCACCGCCACCTGCATGCGCGCGGGCCAGCGCGCGGCCTCGCGGCAGGCTTCGGTCAGGGCCCATTCGCCCATCGGCAGGATCAGGCCGGAGTCCTCGGCCACCGGGATGAACTCGCTCGGCGGAATCGAGCCGTGCTCCGGGTGCTGCCAGCGCAGCAGGGCCTCGAAGCCGGTGATCTCCCAGGTCGACAGATCGACCTTGGGCTGGTAGTGCAGGTGCAGCTGGCCGTGCTCCATGGCCTCGCGCAGGTCGCGCTCCAGCACCAGGCGGCGGCGCACCTGCTCGCCCATGTGCTGGACGAAGAAGCGCATCGAGCCGGTGGCGGTGGCCTTGGCGTCGTAGAGCGCCAGGTCGGCGTGCTGCATCATTTCATCGACGGTGCCGCCGTCCTGCGGGAAGCGGGCGATGCCGATGCTGGCCCGCACCGACACCACGGCGCCCAGCGCTTCGCACGGCTCGCGCAGCGAGTCGATCACGCGCTGCGCGGCGGCGGTGATCTCGGCCTCGCCGATGAAGTGTCCCGGCGTCTGGCGCACCAGCACCGCGAATTCATCGCCGCCCAGGCGTGCGACCACGTCGCCCTTGACGCAGGCGGACTTCAGGCGTCGGCCCACCTCCACCAGCAGCGCGTCGCCGGTGGCGTGGCCCAGGGTGTCGTTGACGGTCTTGAAGCCGTCCAGGTCCAGGCACATCACCGCGCCTTCGAGCTTGAGCTTCTTCGATTGCTGCAGCGCCTGCTCCAGCAGCACGCGGAAGTGCGCCCGGTTGGTCAGGCTGGTGAGGGTGTCGTAGTGCGCCAGCCAGGCCAGGCGGCGGTCGGCCACGCGGGCCTGGGTGACGTCGCGGGCCACGCCGCGCCAGCCCATGGCGGCGCCCCGGTCATCGACCAGTGGCTTGGCGGTCATGGCCCACCAGAGCTGCCGGCCGTCCACCATCATGGGCAGCAGCACGTCGCGGAAGGGCTGGCCTTCGGTCAGGCGCTCGTGCAGGGTGTGTGCGGAGTCGCGGTCGGCCTCGCTCAGGGTTTTCTGCAGCTCGCCCAGCAAGGTCAGCAGCGAGCGGCCCGTGAGCAGTTCGGCATCGCGCCCCAGCGCCTCGGCCAGTGCCTTGGAAACGTTGCGCAGGCGGCCGCGCTCGTCGATTTCCCAGATCACGTCGCTGCCTTGTTCCTCGAAGTCGCGCAGCAGCAGGCCGATCAGCTGGCCCTGGTGTTCGCTGCGCACCTCGGCGCTGACGCGGGCCTGCAGCGTGCGGCTGACCGCGGCCACCACCGTGCAGGCCATGGCAATCAGCGTGGCCCACTGCAGCACGCTCCAGATCAGCAGCATGCCCGGCGCCGTCAGCAGCGTCAGCAGCAGCACGCCGCCCATCGCGCCCAGGTAGGCGTAGGCGGCGCGCGGCATCGAGGTGAGCGTCAGCGCACCCACGCACAGCATGCCGGTCAGGCAAGCGCCCACCAGGCTGGCGGTGCTGCCGACGCCGGCGGTGCCGTGCACCAGCAACCAGGCGGGCCAGGCGGTCCAGACCGCGCCGTAGGTGGCGCAATAGATCGCCACGCGGTTCAGGCGACGCTTGTCGACACGCTCCATGGCCGTGGCCTGGCGCCAGCGCCGCCAGAGTTGCAACTGTCCCATCGTCATCGCCACCACCAGCGCCAGCCAGACCAGCAGCGCCGGGCCGTCGCCAGCCAGCGGGCTTTGTGCTCCGACGATCACCGCCTGCACCAGCGCGGCCGTGCTGGCCAGCGGCAAGGCGCGCATCACGGCCACGTACTGGCGGGCGCGAAAGCGCGCGGCGATCGATTCGTCCGAGGTCTGCACCGACAGGCGGCGGTCGAGTTCGCGCCGCTCGCCCACACGGCGCTTGGAGCGTCGGGCGGCGGTCGATGACGCGGGGGCCGGCTTGCGCGGCTTGGCCTCGGCGACCGTGCCGCCGGCAGGCGCAGGGGTGGCGCGGGGCGCCGAAGAATCCGGCTTGGAGCGCGATGAACGGGGCGGGGGGCTGGCAGTCATGGCGGGCTGTGGCGCGGCACGACATGCACCGCTTGCCCCTTCATTTCGACTTTTTCACGTCGGGCTTGAGTCCCGTCATCGTCGAAGCCCACCCGCCAGAAGTGAATTTGTTCACATCAGGGGGTCAATCCGTCAAGCGCATCACGCCGGGCAGGGCACAGGCATAGATGGCGTTGCGCAGCGCGGCAATCGCTTCATAGCGCGTGAACGAGCGCCGCCAGACCAGCACCACGCGCCGGTGCGGCACGTTTTCGCTGAAGGGCAGGTAGCGCACCAGCGGCGTGCCGTCGTGCTGCGGGCCGGTCGGCACCGACAGCTGTGGCACCACCGTGACGCCCATGCCCGAGGCCACCATGTAGCGGATGGTCTCCAGCGACGAGCCCTCGAAGCGCTTGCGGATGCCGTCCGTGTCGCTGGCAAAGCGGGCGAATTCGGGGCATACCTCCAGCACGTGGTCGCGGAAGCAGTGCCCGGTGCCCAGCAGCAGCATGGTTTCCTGCTTGAGTTCGGCGCTGGAGACGCTCGCGCGTTGCGCCAGCGGGTGCTGGGCCGGCACGGCCACCATGAAGGGTTCGTCGTAGAGCGGCGCCACGGCCAGGCCGGTGTCGGGAAAAGGTTCGGCCAGGATCGCCACGTCCAGGTCGCCGGTGCGCAGCATTTCCAGCAGACGCACGGTGAAGTTCTCCTGCAGCATCAGCGGCATCTGCGGTACGCGCTCGATGGCTCGCCGCACCAGTTCGGGCAGCAGGTAGGGGCCGATGGTGTAGATCACGCCCAGACGCAGCGGGCCGGCCAGCGGGTCCTTGCCGCGCCGGGCTATTTCCTTGATCGACGCGGCACTCTCCAGCGTGGCCTGGGCCTGGCGCACGATTTCCTCGCCCAGCGGGGTGACGCTGACCTCGGTGCCGCCGCGCTCGAAGAGCTTGATCTCCAGCTCTTCCTCCAGCTTCTTGATCGCCACCGACAGGGTCGGCTGCGAGACGAAGCAGGCCTCGGCGGCGCGCCCGAAATGGCGCTCCCGTGCCACGGCGACGATGTAGCGCAATTCGGTCAGGGTCATGGCTTGCTTTTTGAATCCGGCATGGGAGATGAGTTTCTGCGGGCCATTTTCCGAAAAAAACCAGGGCCGGGCGCAGCACTTGCCCGATGCCGGAAATCACCGCCGCAAGCCCCCGACTGTGGCGCGCTGGCATCGCCTCACCATCGCACGGGCCTTGACCCAGATCGTACGGGGTTCGCCTTCATATAATCGCGGGTTGTTTCGTTGGCTTGATTTCACGAGCCAGCTCCTGCAGAACCGACCTCAATACCAAGCCCCAAGCTATGAAAAAGACGCTCTACGTCACGATGATGGCGCTGATGATGACCGCCGCGGTGTCGTCGGTTCGCGCACAGGACGCCCAGGCGGGTGACGCCGCTGCCGGCCAGACCAAGGCCGCCATGTGCATCGGCTGCCACGGCATTTCGGGCTACCGCGCCAGTTTTCCCGAAGTGCACCAGGTGCCGATGATCTCGGGCCAAGGGGCCAAGTACATCACCGCTGCGCTCAACGCCTACAAGAAGGGCGAGCGCAGGCATCCGACCATGCGCAGCATTGCCGGCTCGCTGTCGGATGCCGACATCGCCGATCTGTCGGCTTTCTATTCGGCCAACGTGGTCGCCAAGGCCGCACCGGCTGCCGTGCCTGCGCCCAACGCCAAGGTGGCTGAACTGCTGCAGAAAGGCAACTGCCTGGCCTGCCATGGTGAAGGCCTGAACAAGCCCATCGACGCCAGCTACCCCAAGCTGGCGGGCCAGCATGCGGACTACCTGTACGTGGCGCTCAAGTCCTACAAGGTTGAGAACGGTGCGAAGGTCGGTCGCGCCAACGCCATCATGGGCGCCCAAGTCAAGGCATTCAGCCTGGGCGAGCTCAAGTCGATGGCCGACTACATCGGCTCGATGCCGAGCGACTTGCAGATCGTGCCCAACGCCAAGCTGCGCTGAATCGCCCGGCTTCTGCCTTGAGTCCTCAAAAACCCGGCTTCGCAGCCGGGTTTTTTTCATGGATCGTGCGTTGCTGATTTCGCTTCCACGCTGAACGGCGCTTATCGTCGCGCTTTCCCGTTGCCGTCCACGCTTCAACCGATGCTCAAACGTATCCGCACCGACCAGCTCCGGCTGGGCATGTTCCTGCACGAGCTTTGCGGCTCGTGGATGGATCATCCCTTCTGGCGCGCCAAGTTCGTGCTCAAGGAAGAAGACGATCTGCGCCGGCTGCGCGAATGCGGCATCGCCGAGGTCTGGATCGACACCGCGCGCGGCCTCGACATCGAGGGTGGCCTGAGCGAGGAAGAGGTGGTCGAACAGGTAGAGCGCGAGCTGGAAGTGGCCGTGGCGGCGCCCGTCGTGCAGCCTTCGCTGGCCGCGCAGGACGAATACCGCCAGGCCCGCCGCATCTGCCAGCAGGCCAAGGCCGAGGTGCAGTCGCTCTTCGGCGCCGCCCGCATGGGTCAGGCGATTCAGGCCGAAGGCTGCCTGCCGCTGGTCGACGACATCATCGGCTCGGTCGCCCGCAACCAGGGTGCGCTCATCAGCCTGGTGCGGCTCAAGAGCCAGGACGAATACACCTACCTGCACTCGGTGGCGGTCTGCACGCTGATGGTCGCGCTGGCGCGCACGCTCGGGCTCGATGACGAGGCCGTGCGCCACGCCGGCCTGGCCGGCCTGCTGCACGACATGGGCAAGGCGCGTATTCCGCTGGCGGTGCTCAACAAGCCCGGCCGCTTGACCGACGCCGAGTTCACGCTCATCAAGCAGCATCCGGCCTGGGGCCACGAACTGCTGGTGGCCGGCGGTGGCGCGTCCGAGCTGGCGCTGGATGTGTGCCTGCACCACCACGAAAAGATCGACGGCAGCGGCTACCCGCACGGCCTGCGTGCCGAGCAGATCAGCCTGCACGCGCAGATGGGCGCCGTCTGCGACGTGTACGACGCCATCACCTCGGCGCGGCCTTACAAGACCGCCTGGGATCCGGGCGAGGCCGTGCGCCAGATGGCGCAGTGGAAGGGCCACTTCGCCCCTGCCGTGTTCCAGGCCTTCGTCAAGACCGTGGGCATCTACCCGGTCGGCACGCTGGTGCGGCTGCAGTCGGGCCGGCTGGGCGTGGTGCTGGAGCAGAACGCGCAGGCGCTGCTGACGCCGCGCGTCAAGATCTTCTTCTCGACCAAGTCGATGCTGCGCCTGCTGCCCGAGGTGGTCGACCTGGCTGCGCCCGGCTGCCAGGACCGCATCACGGCGGTCGAGCCGCCGCAGAACTGGAACTTCAAGGACCTAGACGCGCTGTGGCTTTCGGGCGCCAGCGCGTAAGCAGCAGCGCGTTGCTGATCACGCTGACGCTGCTGGCCGCCATCGCCGCGCCGGCCACCACCGGGTTGAGCAGCCCGAAGGCCGCCAGCGGGATACCCACCACGTTGTAGACAAAGGCCCAGAACAGGTTCTGGCGGATCTTGGCCGTGGTGCGGCGCGAGATGTCGATGGCGTCGGCCACCGCGCCCGGGTCGCCGCGCATCAGCGTGATGCCGGCGGCGTGCATCGCCACATCGGTGCCGCTGCCGTCGAGGTGCGTGATGGCCAGGCCCACGTCGGCGGCAGCCAGCGCCGGCGCGTCGTTCAGTCCGTCGCCCACCATCGCGACACGTCGCCTGCCGTGCGGCTGCAGCGCCAACTCGGCCTTCAAGGCCATGATGACGCCGGCCTTGTCGCCCGGCAGCACCTCGGCGCGCACATCGTCGATGCCGAGTTGACGCGCCACGCTCGCCGCCGCCTGAGCGTTGTCGCCGCTGAGCAGCAGGGTGCGCACGCCCAGCGCATGCAGCCTCGCGATGGCGTCGGCCGCGCCGGGTTTGATCGTGTCGCCAAACGCCAGCACGCCGAGCAGGCGCGGGGTTTCGCTGGCCGTAGACGTTGACAGATCGGCCGGACGCGCCGCCAGCCACGCTAGGGTGCGGCCTTCCTGCTGCCAGCCATTCGCCGTGGCCTCCAGCGCGCTGCAGTCCACGCCCAACTCGTCCATCCAGCGCCGGCTGCCGAGCGACAGCAACTGACTGCCCACCTGCCCACTGACGCCGCGTCCGGCCTTGGCGCGCACCGCGCTCGCGCTGGGGCGGTCGGCAGGCGCCGCTTTCAGCACCGCTCGCGCCAGTGGGTGCTCGCTGCCGGCTTGCAGTGCAGCGGCCAGGCGCAGCACCTCATCGCTTTGTGTGGGCGAGTCGGTCACCGCCTGCGTGCCCAGCAGCGCCGGCCGGCCGGCCGTGAGCGTGCCGGTCTTGTCGAAGGCGACCACGCCGACCGCATGCGCCAACTCCAGCGCCTGCGCATCCTTGATCAGGATGCCGTGGCGCGCCGCCGCGCCGGTGCCGACCATGATGGCCGCCGGCGTGGCCAGCCCGAGCGCGCACGGGCAGGCGATCACCAGCACCGCCACCGCCCGCAGCGTGGCCATTTCCCAGTCGCCGCGGCCCAGCCCCCAGCCCAGCAGCGTGATGAACGCCACCACCACCACTGCCGGCACGAACACCGCGCTGACCTGGTCGACCAGCCGCTGGATCGGCGCCTTCCTGGCCTGCGCCGACTCCACCAGCCGCACGATGCGCGCCAGCGTGGTCTCGGCGCCCACGGCCACGGTGCGCAGCACCAGCAGCCCTTCGCCGTTGACCGAGGCGCCTGCCACGCGCTGGCCGGTCTCGCGCAGCACCGGCAGGCTCTCGCCGGTCAGCAGCGATTCGTCGATCTGGCTGGCGCCTTCGAGCACCAGCCCGTCGACCGGAATGCGCTCGCCGGGCCGCACCACCACCACGTCGCCCACTTGCAGCGCGGCCAGCGGGCGCTCGATTTCGCTGCCGTCGGCCTGCCGCACGCGTGCGGTTTCAGGCGCCAGCGCCCGCAGCGCGCGGATGGCGGCCACGGTCTGGAACTTGGCGCGGCCTTCCAGCCACTTGCCGAGCATCACCAGCGTGATGACCACCGCCGAGCTTTCAAAGTAGAGGTGCGGCATGGCGTCGGGCGAGGCCATCCACAGCCACAGCGACAGCCCGTAGGCCGCGCTAGTGCCCAGCGCCACCAGCAGATCCATGTTGCCGGCACCGGCGCGCAGCGCGTGCCAGCCGGCGCGGTAGAAGCGTGCGCCCAGCCAGAACTGCACGGGGGTGGCCAGCAGCCATTGCCACGTGGCCGGCAGCATCCAGTGCCGGCCGAGCAGATCGCCCAGCATCGGCAGCGCCAGCGGCAGTGTCAGCAGTGCGGCCAGCGCGAGCTTGGCGCCTTCGCCCAGCGGCCAGAACGCAGCCTCCTGTGGCGCCTCGTCAGGGCGAGCTTCCGGGCGCACGCCGTAGCCGGCCTGCTCGATCGCCCGCACCACGGCGGCGCGCTCGATCTGGCCTTGCAGCACCTCCAGTTGCGCCTGTTCAGTCGCCAGATTGACCTGCACGTCGAGCACGCCCGGCAGCTTGCGCAGCGCGCGTTCGATGCGACCCGAGCAACTCGCGCAGGTCATGCCGGTGATGGCGAAATCCCATTGCGTGCGCGGCACCTGGTAGCCGGCCGCCTCAATGCGCGCGATGGCGTCGTGCGCATCGCCGGCGGTGGCGTTGTTCCAGGAGATGTGCACGGTTTCGAGCGCGAGGTTGACTTCGGCTTCGGAGACCGCCGGGGACTTGCGCAGTGCACGCTCGACCCGCGACGCGCAAGAGGCGCAAGTCATGCCTCCCACAGGCAAGGTAATTTGTGCGGTATTTGTCAAAGTGGCGGGCATCGGTGGTGGGTCATGAGATCGCACAAGCTCGATAAAGTGCGGGTGATGCAAAGTTCAGTGGGTGCAATATGCCCGTTCACAAGCCGTTTTGCGCTTGATGATCGTCAATCTTCTGGAATCCAACATGCTTGAACTCACCTTGCCCGACATGACCTGCGGCCACTGCGTCGCCACGGTCAAGCGCACCGTCGCCGCGCTCGACCCGCATGCCGAGGTCGACATCGACCTGCCGAGCCACCGGGTGCGCATCGACACCGAGGTCAGCGCCGAAGCCGTCCGGCAGGCCCTGCAGGAAGAGGGTTACCCGGCGGAGTGATGCAGCGCTGTGGCGACAAATTGCGCCAAGCCCTGTGGGGTTGTGCACGGAAATCCTGCAGTTGAATGTGGGCGTGCCCGGTCGGTATGGGCTGCGCATCTACACTGATTCATCGAAAACCTTGTCTCGATATTTATAAGAAACTGATATGTCGAATCCTGTCAAAGATATTCTGAAAAAAGCGTTCTATTCCAAGCAGTTGAACAAGCCGGCATTGCGCTTGTACTCGAGGATCAAGCCGCCACCCTATCAGCGCGCCAAGATGGAGTTCGACTTTGACGTGTGGAATGGTATTTGTACCTTCCACTCCAACCAAGGCCGCCAGATTGGCGAGAACAACACCGGCCCCGAAGTCTACAAAGAAGTGGTCGAGACCGAGCACAAGATCTGCAAGTTCGAAGGCTCGCGCTACGGCCTGCCCATCAACGTGACCGCGTTGCGCGAGGTCATGGGCGTGTGGGACGACGCGCTGCAATTCGTGACGTTGCTGCGAAACCAGCACGTCAAACAATTGAAGCTGGATGTCACCCGGTTAAATCTGCGCCAGGGCTATGTTTTTTCCAAGCTGGGTGCGGGATTGCCCGCCTATCTGGCGCGCAGGAGAAACAGCCCCATCAAGGACGGCAGCCTGCCACCGCTGGAGACGGCTTTTTTCACGCTTGGCGTGGGGCCCTTCATGGTGGTGCGCAGCTTGATGGAAAAGGGTGATCTGACACCGTTGAACCTGGAGCCGCAGACTGCCGAGGTACTCTACGAGTTGGCCGATACCTCGGGCTCCATCGTCTCGGGTGCGGGCAAGGCCTGCGCGGGCAGCAAGAAGCTCTTCCTTGATTTTCTGGACGCCGCCATGAACGGCACCTATAAAAAAGAATTGTCCTCCGCTGAAGCGCAACGAGCATTTGCGATGGTGGATGATTGGGATAATTTCTATCGCTATATCTTTGCCTCGTCGCGGCTGGAACTGCTGGTCAAGCTGAACCAGGCCCTGTGCGCGCAATCGCTGCTGGCACTGCAGCCCGGCGCGAGTGCGTTGCCCGCTGAAGCACAGGCCTTGCTTGAAAAGTGTCTGGAGCGCAGTTACCACCGCACGGCCAAGGATCTGGACGACCAGACCGTGCTGAAAAACTTCATTGAAGTGTCGTTGACCCTGCTTGAAGAATTGAATTGCGCCGAGATACGACCCGCCTTGAACCAAGCCGGTTTGGCGGGCGTTGACGTCAGCGCTGCAACCGTGCTGGAACTTTGCAGTCGTATTCGGCGAACGAACGAATTGTTTTACCCGTATTGCCGAGCTGAGTTGGAGCGCGTTCATGCTGCGCTGGATCAGTTCAAGGACGAGACGATCACAGTGGATGATCTGTATGTTCGTAGCAGCGGTGTCGGTCTGGCCCCCTTGCTGGCTGCGCTTGAAAAGCAGTAAAAACTATGACTGAATTGCCCCCGACGCCGTTCACGGTGGACTTTCCTGATTTTGGCGCCATCGAAATCAGGCCGATGGTTCTCGATGAAGATGCCACGACCATCCATGACTGGGTCAGCCGCGACTATGCTCACTTCTGGGGGCAGCAGGGTCTGACGCTGCCTCAGGTGCGAGAAAAATATCGGGTCATGCTGGCAGATGCCGACTTCGACATGCTGATCGGTGTGCGCACTGCCACCAACGAAAAGATTTTCTTGCTGGAGTGTTACCGGCCTGAGCGAGATGATCTGGCGCGGTATTACAAGGCGCGGAAAAGTGACCGGGGTTTTCATCTGATCGTGGCGCCTGCCTTGAAGCCGGTCAAAAATATGGCTTATTACGCCATATCTGCGTTGAGTCAGTATATTTTTCGCGATGCGGCAGTGGGCCGGATCGTGGCTGAGCCAGATATCAGAAACACCAAGATGTTCGCACGCTGCGTGCAGGTGGGTTATCAGCTCGGGCCGGTGGTGCATCTGCCGAACAAGACTGCGCAATTGGTGCTGCTGACGCGCGAACGGTTCACGCAGCAGCAGGCGAAAACGCATGCAGGTTCGCCGCCTGCGAAGGGTAATTTCCTGTTTCGGGACGGGTTTGTGAAATACCACCTGCTGGCAGGTCGGGTTTTGCGCAAGCTGGCGGCGCTCTCCGGCAAGACGGCCAAGGCTCCGAACACCGCCTGAAACACCTTGCTTTTCCGGCTCAAGTTTTTCAAGTTGAGCGGAAGAATCGGGGGGAACCTTCTACCCACCCGATATGGCCGGCGACAGCGCACAAGACAAGACCCTACCCCCCAGTGAGCAGCGCCTGCGCAAGGCGCGCGAAGATGGGCAGGTGGCGCGCTCGCGCGACTTGGCGCACTTCGGCGTCATTGCGGTGGGTCTGGGCGTCGTGATGACTGCCGCGCCGCTGATCACGCAGTGGCTGCGCCTCTTGTTGGCCACCGGCCTGCGCTTTGACGTCAACAGCGTCACTCGTCCCGAAGTCATGAAGGAGCATTTGGCGCACCTGCTGCTGCCCGCGCTGCTGGGCGGCGTGGGGATGGCGGCGCTGACCGCGCTGACCGCGCTGGCGGCGGCGGTGGCCTCGGGGGGCTGGGTCTGGACGCTCAAGCCGCTGATGCCGGACTTCAGCAAGATCAATCCGATGACGGGCATCGGCCGCATTTTCTCCAAAGCCCAGTTGGGCGACATGCTCAAGGCCTGCCTGCTGGCGCTGATTCTGGGCACGGTGGGCGCGGCTTATCTGTGGGCGCATGTGGAGGATTTCGTGCTGACCCAGGCCATGCCGCTGCCCGCAGCGCTGGGTGCGGCGGGGGACCGCATCGCTTCCGGCCTGTGGCTGCTGGTGCTGGTGCTGGCGGCGTTTGCGGCGGTGGATGTGCCGCTGCAGCGTTTCATGCACAAGTCGCGCCTGAAGATGAGCCTGCAGGAGATGAAGGAAGAGTTCAAGCAGCAGGAGGGCAACCAGGAGGTCAAGGGCAAGATGAAGCAGCGCATGCGCGAGGCCGCGAACCGCCGCATGATGGCCGCCGTGCCCGGGGCCGATCTGGTCGTGATGAACCCGACCCACTATGCCGTGGCGCTCAAGTACGACGAGAACGGCGCGGGGGCCCCGAAGGTGGTGGCCAAGGGCGCCGATCTGCTCGCGATGAAGATCCGCGACATCGCCCGCGAAGCCAAGGTGCCGGTGCTGCAGGCGCCGCCGCTGGCACGCGCCCTCTACGCACACGGCGAGGTCGACCGCGAGATTCCGTTTGCGCTCTACAGCGCCGTGGCGCAGGTGCTGGCGCATGTGTTCCAGCTGCGCGCTGCGCTGGCCGGCAAGGCGCCGTGGCCGGCCGACCTGGCCCCGATCGTCGTGCCGCCCGAACTCGACCCCCATAACAAACCGACGGCGACCGCATGAACGCCCAGCTCCCCGCACCCCTCCAGCAGCTGCAGCGCCTGCTCGGCGCCAACGCCACCGCCATCAAGGCGCTGGCCGCACCGATCCTGATCATCATGATCCTGGCGATGATGGTGATGCCGCTGCCGGCGTTTGCGCTGGACATCTTCTTCACCATCAACATCGCCACCGCGCTGATGGTGATGCTGGTGGCGTCCTACATGGTGCGGCCGCTGGACTTTGCCGCCTTCCCGAGCGTGCTGCTGCTGACGACGCTGCTGCGGCTGTCGCTCAACGTGGCGTCGAGCCGGGTGGTGCTGCTGGAGGGCCACACCGGCCCGGGCGCAGCCGGCGCGGTGATCGAGGCCTTCGGCCACTTCCTGATCGGTGGCAACTTCGCGGTCGGCATCATCGTGTTCGCGATCCTGGTGGTGATCAACTTCATGGTGATCACCAAGGGCGCCGAGCGCATTGCCGAGGTGGGCGCGCGTTTCACCCTGGACGCCATGCCCGGCAAGCAGATGGCGATCGACGCCGACCTGAACTCCGGCAACATCGACGAGAAGGAAGCCAAGCGCCGCCGCTCCGAGGTGCAGAACGAGGCCGAGTTCTTCGGCTCCATGGACGGTGCGAGCAAGTTCGTGCGCGGCGACGCGGTGGCCGGCATCCTGATCCTGTTCATCAACATCGTCGGCGGTTTCATCATCGGCGTGGCCCAGCACGGCCTGAGCGCAGGCGAGGCGGCCAGCTCCTACGTGCTGCTGGCCGTGGGCGACGCGCTGGTGGCGCAGATTCCGGGCCTGCTGATTTCGGTGGCCTCGGCGATGGTGGTCTCGCGCGTGGGCAAGGAAGAGGACATCGGCACCCAGATCATGGGACAGATGTTCCGCTCGTCGCAGTCGGTGGGCATTGCCGCCGTGGTGATGACCATGATCGGCCTGATTCCGGGCATGCCGCACGTGGTGTTCCTGCTCATCGGCGGCAGCCTGGGCGCGCTGGCGCGCTGGCTCTACAAGAAGGAGCGCGCGCCCAAGCCCGCCGAGCCGCAGGAGGCCGCCGCGCCGCCGCCCAACCCGAATGCCGAGGCCAGCTGGGACGACCTGCAGCCGGTGGACACGCTGGGCATGGAGGTCGGCTACCGGCTGATCGCGCTGGTCGACAAGGATCGGGGCGGCGACCTGCTCAACCGCATCAAGGGCGTGCGCAAGAAGTTTGCGCAGGAGGTGGGCTTCCTGCCGCCGTCGGTGCACATCCGCGACAACCTCGAATTGAAGCCCAGCGCCTACCGCCTGAGCCTGCGCGGCGCGGTCATCGGCGAGGGCGAGGCCTTCCCCGGCATGCACCTGGCCATCAACCCCGGCCACGCGCAGCTGCAGTTGCAGGGCCAGGCGACCATCGATCCGGCCTTCGGCCTGCCGGCGATCTGGATTGACGACCGGCAGCGTGAAAGCGCGCAAATGGCGGGCTACACCGTGGTTGATTCATCGACCGTGGTGGCCACACATCTTTCACACTTGATGCAAATGAACGCGGCTCGACTCCTGGGCCGCACCGAGACCCAGGCGCTGGTCGAGCATGTGACGAAGCTGGCGCCGAAACTGATTGAAGACGTGGTTCCCAAAATGGTCGGCATCGCCCCTCTGCAGAAAATCCTCCAGCTCCTGCTGGAAGAAGGCGTGCACATCCGCGACATGCGCTCGATCATCGAAGCGCTGGCCGAGCACGCCACCGGCGGCCTGACCGACCCGCAGGAACTCGCCCGCCGCCTGCGCATTGCGCTGGCCCCGGCCATCGTCCAGCAGATCTACGGCAGCGCCCGTGAACTGGACGTGATCGCGATCGAACCCGACCTGGAGCGTCTGCTGACCCAGGCGCTCAGCTCCATGAACGGCGCCGCGCTCGACCCGGGCGTGGCCGACCACCTGAGCCGCGGTGCGGCCGACGCCGCCCGTCGTCAGGAAGACCTGGGCCACCCGGCCTGCCTGCTGGTGCCCGACATGATCCGCCCCTCCGTGGCGCGCCTGCTCAAGCGCGCTGCGCCGCGCCTGCGGGTGCTGGGCCACAGCGAGATCCCTGATACCCATTCGATCCGCATCGGTTCGATCATCGGAGCCAACGCATGAACGTCAAACGCTTCATCGGCCGCAATTCGCGCGAGGCCATGCAGAAAGTTCGACTCGCGTTCGGCGACAACGCCGTGGTGCTCTCGACCAAGCCGTGCACCGAAGGCATCGAAATCCTGGCCATGCCGCCCGAGAGCGTCGAGCAGATCGAGCGCTTCGGCGCCAGCCTGCCCGAAGCCGCGCCGACCCCGTCGGCCGCGCGCGCCAGCTCGCTGCGTGAACGCGCCAGCCAGCAGGCCCCGCGCCAGCCGGCGCCTGAGGCGATCGACACGCCCGTGCAGGACGATGTCGGCACGCTCGCCATGAGCACGCTGTCGTTCCAGGACTATGTGCGCGAGCGCATGCTGAAGAAGCGCCAGGCCGAACTGCGTGCCCAGGCCGAGCGCCCGGTGCCGGTCTCGCCCGAGGCGATCGAACACCGTCTGGCCCAGCGCGAATACGCACAAAGCCACCGGGGTTTCGAGGCCGAAGACCTGAACAGCTTCGACGACCTGCTCAACAACACCCCTTCTTCCCACACCCCCGCACCGGCCCCTGCCGCTGCGCCGCGTCGCGACGCCCCGATGCACGAAGGCCTGCTGCGCAGCCGCTCGGCCGCTGCGCCGATGGAGCCGGCTCGCCGCGAGCCGCGTCCGGAAGCCCGTCAGGAGATGCGCCAGGAGCCGCGCCCGGAAGTCCGCCAGAGCGCCCGCACCCCGGCGCCGCGACTGGCTGCGCAGGAAGAAGACGCGCTGTCGGCGCCGATGCCGCTCGACCCGCCCAGCCGCAGCAGCAGCAAGAGCAGCAGCAGCCGCTCGGGCACGCCGGAATCGTCGACCGCGATGATGAAGGAAATCCGCGCCATGAAGGGCCTGATCGAAGAGCGTTTCGGCGCCCTGGCCTTCATGGAGCGGCTGCAGAAAAGCCCCAAGCAGGCGGCGCTGACCACCAAGCTGATCGACTGCGGCTTCTCGCCCGCGCTGATCCGCAAGCTGGTCGACAGCCTGGGTGACGAGGTCGGCGACGAAGTGGCCTGGGCCACCAGCGTACTGCAGCGCAACCTGCAGACGGCCGAGGCCGAAGCCTCGCTGGAAGACCAGGGCGGCGTGTACGCGCTGATCGGCTCCACCGGCGTGGGCAAGACCACCTCGGCGGCCAAGCTCGCCGCCGCCTTTGCCAGCCGCCACGGCGCAGCCAACCTGGGCCTGATCACGCTGGACGCCTACCGCCTGGGCGCCCACGAACAGCTGCGCGCCTACGGCCGCATCCTGGGCGTGCCGGTGCACGTGGCGCATGACCGCGTCGCGCTGGAAGACCTGCTGGACCTGCTGTCGGCCAAGAAGATGATCATCATCGACACCGCCGGCCTGGCCCAGCGCGACAGCCGCACCCGCGAGGCGCTGGAAATGCTCTCGCACCCCAGCATCCAGCGCCTGCTGGTGGTCAACGCCGCTGCGCAGGGCGAAACGATCGAGGACGTGCTGATCGGCTACAAGGCCACGCAGGCCAAGGGCGTGGTGCTGTCCAAGCTCGACGAGGCCGTCAAGCTCGGGCCCGCACTGGACGCCGTCATCCGCCACCGCATCAAGGTGCTCGCCATCGCCAACGGCCAGCGCGTGCCCGAAGACTGGCACCGCCTGACCGCCCAGGCGCTGATGCACCGCGCCCTCAAGGGAGGCGGCGCACAGGCCTGGCGCATGGATGCAGCCGACATCAACCTGATGTTCTCGACGCCGCCGGCCCCGGTTGTTGCCCAGCGCAGCAGCCGCCCGTCGAGTCGCGACGCCGTTTGATCTTGAGCCCGAGCCTGAGTCCGGAGCGCCGCATGTTCACCCCCCCGTCCTTCCGCCGTACCCAGCCCGCCGACCAGGCCGACGGCCTGCGCCGCCTGTTCGGCTCGCGCAGCCGCTGCTTCATTCCGCTGGTCTCCAACCCGTTCGTGACCCACGGCGGCGTGCTGATCGAGCGGCTGTGCACCGTGCTTGATGAACTGCAGCTCGAAACCCTGCTGGTCGACGCCTCCGAGCGCGGCGGCCCGCCCAAGGAACTCACCAGCTTCGACCTGAGCGAAGGCATCGAGCCGCTGTCCGAGCGCGTGTCCTACCTCGCCGCCCGCGGCCTGCCGGTGCGCTGGGTCGACAGCCGGGGCTCGACGCGCGGTTTCCTCGACGCGCTGGCCGAAGCCGCGCCGCGCGCCGAAGTGATCCTGGTGCACGGCAGCGCCGTCGAACTCGCCCGCCTGTTCGGCCGCGGTGACCAGGGCCTGAGCCGCCCGCGCCCGATGCTGCTGTGCGACGACCGGCCCGAATCCATGACCCACGCCTACGCCGCGCTCAAGGTGCTGGCGCAGCGGGCCGACTGGCTCGCCCACGACTTGCTGATGTGCTCGCCGCCGGCCTCGGCCAAGTCGCCGCTGGTGGCCGATCGCCTGGCGCACTGCGCCGACATGTTTCTGGGTGGCGTGCAGCACAGCTGGGTCCGGGTCGACCCGGCCGAGCCGCCCACCGCCCGGCCGGCCCAGGAACTGGTGACGATGGTGGAAGCCTCGCTGCTGACCGCCGCCGTCTTTACCCACGGGGACACCGGATATGGTGGCTTGCGCCTGGCGCTGCCCTCCGGTCGGCCCGCCATGATCTGACCCGCACCGGAGCTACGGTATGTACACCGCCAAGGGCCGTCTCGACGCCAATTCCCTGCTCAAGCAATACAGCCCGCTGGTGCGGCGTCTGGCGCATCAGATGATCGCCAAGCTGCCCGCCAACGTGGAACTCGACGACCTGATCCAGGTCGGCATGATCGGCCTGACCGATGCGCTCAGCCGCTTCGACGTCGGCCAGGGTGTGCAGTTCGAGACTTTCGCCACCCAGCGCATCCGCGGCGCCATGCTCGACGAGCTGCGCGGCACCGACTGGATGAGCCGCGGCAACCGCAAGCACCAGCGTGACATCGAGTCCGCCGTGCACAAGCTCGAACAGCGCCTGGGCCGCGCGCCGCAGGAAAGCGAGATCGCCGCTGAAATGGGCATCGGCCTGGCCGAATACCAGGACCTGCTCAACCGCGTGCGCGGCACCCAGCTGATCTACCTGGAAGACATGGGCGGCGACGACGGCGACAACGATTTTCTGGATCGCCACGTGATGCAGGAGGGCGCCGACCCGCTCGGCCAGCTCAATGACCGCCGCATGCGCGAGGCGCTGGTCGAGGCGATCAAGAACCTGCCCGAGCGCGAGCAGTACGTCATGAGCATGTACTACGAAGAAGACATGAACCTGAAGGAAATCGCCGCCGTGCTGGGCGTGACCGAGTCGCGCGTCTGCCAGCTGCACAGCCAGTCGATTGCCCGGTTGCGCACCAAGCTGCGTCCTTGGTAGACCACAAAAATAGGAGACCGCCCATGTTTGGTTTCAAACGCAAACCGTTTGCGGCAACCACGCTGATGCCTGAAACCGGCGTCGGCGCCGCGCCTGCGTCGCCGGAGGGCGCTGATGCGCGCGGCCTCGTGCATCGCATGTCGGACCAGGTGTCGCAGATCGGGCGCGACGCGGCCGAGACGCATGGCGCGATCGAGGATGCTCAGCACATCGCCGTGGCGCAGATTGCGGCGCTCGACCAGCTCAACGGCCAGTTGCTGGCGGTGCAGGCATCTCAGGTGGCCATCGGCTCGGCCACCGACGCCAGCCTGGACGCCGTGGCGCGTGCCCGGCAGGTGGTCAGCGAAGTCGCGTCCGAGGTGGCCGACATCGTCGAGGTGCTGCACCGCGTGTCGGCGGCTGCCGGCGACATCACCCAGATTGCCTTGCAGACCCGGCTGGTGGCGTTCAACGCACTGGTCGAGGCCAAGCGCGCCGGCGAAGCCGGGCGCGGTTTCGGCGTGGTGGCCGACGCGGTCAAGGACCTGTCCGAGCGGGTGGAGCGCTCCTCCAAGGTCATCATGAGCACGCTCGGCCAGCTCGACGCGCGCATCGAGACCTTCTCCAAGGAAATCCGCCTGGCCGGTCCGGGCGAGCAGCCCGGCGGTATCCACCGCGCATTCGCCGATGTCGAGACCCAGGTGCAGCGCATCAACAGCGCCGCCCAGACCAGCACGGTCACCTGCGGCGAAGTCACCGGCAAGACGCGCGAACTTGGCACCGAAATGCAGTCGGCCATGATCGGCCTCGACGCCGCCATGGGCTGCAGCGACCGCTTCCTGACGCTGTCCGAACGCATGATCGATGACCTGGCCGGCAGCGGCGTCGAGACCGCCGACACACCCTACATCCACGCCGTGCAGGGCGCCGCCGCGCAGCTGTCGGCCCAGCTCGAAGCGGCGGTGGCCAGCGGCAAGATCACGCTGGCGGATCTGTTCTCCGACCAGTACCAGCCCATTGCTGGCACCCAGCCGGCGCAGCACCTGACCCCTTTCTGCCACTTGACCGACCAGCTGTTCCCAGCGGTGCAGGAGGCGATGCTCAACTTCAGCGACCAGGTGGTGTTCTGCGCCGCCACCGACCGCAACGGCTACATCGCCACCCACAACCGCAAGTACTGCCAGCCGCAGCGTGGCAACCTGGCCTGGGACACCGCCCACAGCCGCTACCGCCGCATCTACACCGACCGCACCGGGCTGGCCTCGGCGCGCAACGAGCGGCCGTTCCTGCTGCAGACCTATCGGCGCGACATGGGCAACGGCCAGTTCGTGCTGCTCAAGGAAGCGTCCGCACCCATCACCGTGGCCGGCCGTCACTGGGGTGGCGTGCGCTTCGCCTACAAGTTCTGAGGCCCCGGCGCCTCAGGCGGTACCGGCCTACTTCAGCGACTGCAGCCAGTCGCAGCGCAGCAGGCCGCGCTGATGCAGGTGCCGGCGCAGGGCGCAGTAGCTGGCCGGCATGCACGTCAGCAGCAAGGACAGCGGCAGCCACGGCCATTCGTTGAGCACGATGAGCGTGGGCAGCAGCATCCAGCCCATCACCCACGCGCCCAGCACCGCGTCGCACAACGCCAGTTCCAGTCCGTAGCCCCGCACGTGATGCACGTGCCACTGCTTGAATTGGTAGATCTGCTGCAGCGTCATGACCGGATCCTCCAGCGGGTGAGGGGTCCAGCCACTTTAGTCCCTTGTCAGGGATAAGTCAGCTGCAAGTCAGGGATAAAGCCCGCGCTCTTCACGCGCCATCAGGATGCGTTCGCACGCTACCGCAAACGTGGCGGTGCGCAGCGTGATCCTGTGGCGGTCGGCGGTGTCCCAGATCTTGCGCAGCGCCTCGACCATGATCTTGTCGAGCCGCAGGTTGATCTCGTCCTCGGTCCAGAAGAAGCTCGAGAAGTCCTGCACCCACTCGAAGTAGCTCACCGTCACGCCGCCGGCGTTGCAGATCACGTCGGGCATGACCAGCACGCCGCGCTCGGCCAGCACGTCGTCGGCGTCAGGCCAGGTCGGGCCATTGGCGCCTTCCAGAATCAGCCGGGCCTTGAGGCGGTTGGCACGTGACACGTTGATCTGGCCTTCCAGCGCGGCCGGAATCAGGATGTCGCAGTCGGTGTCCCAGAAGTCCTCGTCGGCCGTGCGCTCGGCGCCCGTGAACGCGCCCACGCCGCCGTCGCGCTTGAGCGTTTCCATCAGGTCGGCCATGTCCATGCCGGCCGGGTTGGCGATGCTGCCGCTGTGGTCCTGGATGGCGACGATCTTCGCGCCGGCCTGCGCGAACAGCTCCGCCGCCGCGCTGCCCACATTGCCGAAGCCCTGAACCGCCACGCGCGCGCCGTCCAGGTTCAGGCCGATGCGGCGGGCCGCCTCGCGCCCGGTGACGAACACGCCGCGCCCGGTCGACTTGATGCGCCCGAGCGAGCCGCCCAGGTGCACCGGCTTGCCCGTCACCACGCCGCTGGCGGTGGCGCCGATGTTCATGGAGTAGGTGTCCATCATCCAGGCCATGATCTGGCCGTTGGTGCCCACATCGGGCGCCGGGATGTCCTGCTGCGGCCCGATCACCAGGCCGATCTCGCTGGTGTAGCGGCGCGTCATGCGCTCCAGTTCCTTGTGCGAGAGCTGCTTGGGGTCGACGCGGATGCCGCCCTTGGCGCCGCCGAACGGCAGGTTGACGGCGGCGTTCTTGACCGTCATCCAGCCCGCCAGCGCCATCACCTCTTCCAGATTGACCTGCGGGTGGTAGCGCACGCCGCCCTTGCCCGGGCCGCGGCTCAGGTTGTGCTGTACGCGGTAGCCCTCGAAGTGGCGCACGCTGCCGTCGTCCATCTCGATCGGCACATCGACGATCAGACAGCGCTTGGGGTGGCGCAGCGTGTCGGCCCAGCGCTCCAGCCGGCCCAGATAGGGCACGACCCGGTCGATCTGCGCCAGGTAGGTGCCCCACGGGCTGTGCGCGTTGGGCGACACATAGGACGGCGTGCTGCCTGTGTGGATGGCTGACGTGAGCGCAGCGGGTTTTGAGGGTGAGTTCATGAGCGGGCCTGGGGGTGGAGTCGCGATGCGTCCCACTCTAGGCCTGCCCGGCCCCGGCTGCCTGCGCCACCCATGCACGGATTGCATGGCGGCTGTGGCAGATCAAATCTCAGCCGGCGTCCGGCTTGGGTGAGCTGTCTTGATTCAGCCGCCGAACTCGTCGCCCAGCTCGCGGGCGCGCTGTTGCGCGGCCTGCATGGCCGCGATGAAGGCGGGTGCCACGCCGGATTCATTCATGGCCGTGAGCGCCGCGTAGGTCGTGCCGCCCTTGGACGTGACGCGCTCGCGCAGCGTTGCCGGCGTTTCAGGTGAGCGGCGCGCCAGCTCGGTCGCGCCGCCAAAAGTGGCCAGCGCCAGCGCCTTGCCCTGCTCGGCGCTCAGGCCCATCTGCTGGGCGGCGGCCACTATGGCTTCGATGAAGTAAAACACGTACGCCGGGCCGGAGCCGGAAATCGCCGTGACCGCGTCCAGATCCGCCTCCTGCGCCACCCACAACACCGTGCCGGTGGGGGCCAGCAGCGCGGCGATGCGCTCGCGCTCGGCCTCGCTCACAGCCGGCCGTGCGTACAGCCCCGAGATGCCCAGCCCGATCAACGCCGGCGTGTTGGGCATGGCGCGCACCACGCGCTCGGTGCCCACCGCACGGGCGATGGCGTCACTGCGGATGCCGGCCATCACCGACAGGTGCAACGCGCCGCCCACGTGTGCTGCGCAGGGCGCCGCCGCCTCGCCAAAACTCTGTGGCTTGACCGCCCAGACGACGGTGCCGGCCAGCGCCAGCGTCGCGTCTGCTTCAGCCAGCGCCACGATGCCGAAATCCGCCGCCAGCTTGTCGCGCTGCGCCGCGTAGGGCTCGACCACCAGGATCTGCTCCGGCCGCGTGCCGCTCTTGAGCAGCCCGCCGATGATGGCGCTGGCCATGTTGCCGCCGCCGATGAATGCGAGTGTGGATGTGTTCATGGCGCGCGAGTTTAGGGGGCGTCTTCAGCCCCCCGCCAGTAGTGCCGCGTTGCCGCCCGCCGCTGCCGTATTGACCGTCACCGTCTGCTCGCCGCAGAAGCGGTACAGGTAGTGCGGGCCGCCGGCCTTGGGGCCGGTGCCGGAGAGGCCTTCGCCGCCGAACGGCTGTGAGCCGACCACCGCGCCGATCATGTTGCGGTTGATGTAGACGTTGCCGACGCGGGCCTGGTCGGCGATGCGTTGAGCGCGGCCGTCGATGCGGGTGTGCACGCCCAGCGTCAGGCCGTAGCCGAGGGCGTTGATCTGCGCGACCAGCGCGTCGACATCGCCGGTCCAGCGCACCACGTGCAGCACCGGGCCGAAGACTTCCTCGCGCATCTGCTCGACCGCGTTCAGCTCGAACGCCACCGGCGCGATGTGCGTGGCTGCGAGTGCCGCCGGCAGCGGGCTGCGGGCGATCAGGCGGGCGCTGGCTTCGAGTCGGGCAACGTGGCGGCTGAGGTTGGCGTGCGCTTCGGCGTCGATGACCGGGCCGATGTCCACCGCCCAGGTCTGCACGGCGTCGGTCGGATCGCCGGACTGCAGTTCGGCCATCGCGCCGCTCAGCATGGTGATGAGCTTGTCGGCCACTTCCTCATGCACGCACAGCAGGCGCAGCGCCGAGCAGCGCTGGCCGGCGCTGCGGAAGGCGCTTTGCACGACGGCGTCGGCTACTTGCTCGGGCAGCGCGCTGGAGTCGACCACCATGGCGTTGAGGCCGCCGGTTTCGGCGATCAGCGGCACGATGGCGCCGTCGCTGGCGGCCAGCGTGCGCTGGATGGCCTTGGCCACGCCGGTCGAGCCGGTGAAGCACACGCCGGCGCACTTCGGGTGCGCCACCAGCGCCGCGCCCACGGTTTCACCCGTGCCGCAGACCAGTTGCAGCGCGGTGCGCGGCAGGCCGGCTTCGTGCAGCAGTTCGACGAAGGCGTGCGCCACGGCCGGCGTCTGCTCGGCGGGCTTGGCGGCGACGGTGTTGCCGGTGACCAGCGCGGCGGCCACCTGGCCGGCAAAGATCGCCAGCGGGAAGTTCCACGGGCTGATGCAGACGAAGGCGCCGCGGCCGTGCAGGCGCAGCTGGTTGCTCTCGCCGGTCGGGCCGGGCAGGTCTTGTGGCGCCAGGCGCAACGTGGCCTGGGCGGCGTAGTAGCGGCAGAAGTCGATCGCCTCGCGCACCTCGGCCACGCCGTCGCCCAGGGTCTTGCCGGCTTCGACGGCCAGCATCGCCACGTAGCCGTCCATGCGTTGTTCGAGCAGGTCGGCGGCACGGCGCAGCACAGCGCAGCGCTCGGCCAGCGGCGTGGCATTCCAGGCCGGCTGGGCGGCGTGCAGCGCGGCCATGGCGGCGCGGGCCTGTTCGGCGGTGGCGTCGGCGGGGCGCGTGATGCCGCTCTGGCGCTGGCGGGCCAGGGCCTGCAGCAGGGGCTCGCGCTGGGCGGCCACGGTCAGGTCGCGGCCGGCGGCGTTGGCGCGGTCGGGGCCGAACAGCGCCACCGGCATCGGCAGCGTCATCCCGGCCGGTGGCAGCAGTGGCGTGGCCAGCAGCGTGGCGGTGTCGACTTCATGGTCGGCCAGCTGATGCACGAAAGACGAGTTGGCGCCGTTCTCCAGCAGGCGGCGCACCAGGTAGGCGAGCAGGTCGCGGTGCTCGCCCACGGGCGCGTAGATGCGCAGCGGCGGCGCGGCGGCGTCGGCGCGCAGCTCGCGGTAAATGCCTTCGCCCATGCCGTGCAGGCGCTGCAGTTCGAAGCCACTGGTCTGGCCGGCGCCACGCGTTTGATTGCGCGCTTCAGCCATGCACAGGATGGCGGCGATGGTGCCGGCGTTGTGGGTGGCGAACTGCGCGTACAGGCAGTCGCCCGCAGCCAGCAGGGTCTGCGCGCAGGCCAGGTAGCTCAGGTCGGTGTGGCGCTTGTCGGTGAAGACCGGGTAGCCGGACAGGCCGAGTTCCTGGGCACGCTTGATCTCGGTGTCCCAGTAGGCGCCCTTGACCAGTCGCACCATCATGCGCAGCTGGTGGTGGCGCGCGATGGCGATCACCGCCTGCACGGCGTCCAGTGCGCGGGTCTGGTAGGCCTGCACCGCCAGCCCCAGGCCCTGCCAGCCGGGGTGGCGCAGGGCGGCGTGGGCGGCCATGGCGTCGAGCAGTTCGAGCGAGAACTCCAGCCGCTCGGTCTCTTCGGCGTCCATGGTCAGGTTGATGTTGGCGGCGGCGGCCTGGTCGACCAGGCCCAGCACGCGCGGCAGCAGGCGCTGGCGCACGATCTGGCGCTGGGCCGGCTCATAACGCGGGTCGAGCGCCGAGAGCTTGATCGAGATGCCGTCAGCGGTTTCCGGACTGGCGGCGCGCTGGCCGGGCAGGTTGGAGGCAATCGCGCTGATGGCGCCGCGGTAGGCGGCCAGGTAATGCTCGGCGTCTGCATCGGTGCGGGCCCCTTCGCCCAGCATGTCGAAGCTGTGCGTCAGGTTGGACTGCTGGCGGCGCGCGGCATTGGCCTGCTGCAGTGCGGCGCCAATGTTCTCGCCCAGCACGAACTGGCGGCCGAGCAGGCCGATGGCGCGCACCGTGGCCGCGACCACGGTCTGCGCGCCCAGGCGCTGGATCAGGCCGGCGGGCTGGGTGGCGCCGTGCTCGGGCAGCATCTTGCTGGCGAGCGTGAGCGCCTGCGAGGCCAGCGTGCCCAGCAGCGGGTGGGCGCTGCCGGCGGCGTGCTGGCTGAAGTCGGCGCGGCCGAGCTGGTCGGCGGTCAGCGCGATGGCGGTGGCGGTGTCCGGAATGCGCAGCAGCGCCTCGGCCAGCCGCATCAGGCCCAGGCCCTCCTGGGTGGAGATCGGGTATTCGTGCAGCAGCGACTCCATCGCCCAGAACGGCGCGGGGTGGTCGCGCACCTCATCGACCCAGGGCGCGGCGCGCTGCGCCACGGCTGGCCAGTCCAGACCTTGCAGCGCGTTCAGCAGGCGCTGAACTTGCGTGGCTTCGTCAACGCAGGGCGGGCCGAGCCGGTCGAGGGCGGTGGCTTGGGTGATGGAGAGGTTTGGGGAGAGGACTGCTGGCATCGCGATTCCTGACAAGACGTTGTTTTGTGGGTCTGTTTCGGTTGATCGTTCTAGCTTATGCTCAGTCACCCAGAAGAACCCGCCAAAATAATCAAGACTGACCGGATAAAATTCAGCCATGACGCCTGACCGCGAACCCCTGACGCTCGACAAGATCGACCGCAAGATCCTGCGGCACCTGCAGATCGACGGCCGCATCTCCAACCTCAAGCTGGCCGAAGCGGTGCACCTGTCGCCCACGGCGGTGCTGGAGCGTGTGCGCCGCCTGACGCGCGACGGCTATGTGCTCGGTTATGAGGCGCGCCTCAACCCCCGGCTGCTGGGCGCCGGGCTGATGGTGTTCGTGGAGGTGTTGCTCGATCGCACCGTGCACGACGTGATGGACGCCTTCAAGGCGGCGGTGCAGGTGCGCCCCGAGATCCTGGAGTGCCACCTGGTGGCCGGCGGCTTCGACTACCTGCTCAAGACCCGCGTGGCCGACATGACCGCCTACCGCGAGTTCATCGGCACGGTGATCTGGGCCTTGCCCGGCGTGCGCGAGACGCGCACCTACGTGGTGATGGAAGAGGTCAAGAACAGCGCGGCGATCGATATCTGAGGGCGAGGCTCTTTCCCGTCGCTCACCCCCGCGCCCCGAAGATCGCCGTGCCCACGCGCACCAGCGTGGCGCCTTCCAGCACGGCGGCCTGCAGGTCGGCGCTCATGCCCATCGAGAGCGTGTCGACGTCCAGCCCCTGATCGCGCAATGTCTGCAACAGCTCGCGCAGAGCGTGGTGCGGCAGGCGCTGGGTGGCCAGGTCGGCGGCGGGCTGGGGAATCGCCATCAGGCCGCGCAGGTGCAGGCGGGGCAGGGCGGCCACGGCCTGGGCGATGGCCGGCACGTCCTGCGGCGCCAGGCCGCTCTTGCTCGGCTCGTGGCTGATGTTGACCTGCAGGCAGACCTGCAGCGGGCCCAGGTGCATCGGGCGCTGGTCATTCAGGCGCTGGGCCAGGCGCAGGCTGTCGACGCTGTGGACCCAGTCGAATGCCTCGGCCACGGCGCGGCTCTTGTTGCTCTGCAGCGGGCCGATCAGGTGCCATTCGAGCTGGTTGCGCACATTGGCCAGCGCCTCGATCTTGGCCAGCGCCTCCTGCACGTAGTTCTCGCCGAAGGCGTGCTGGTTGGCGGCGAGTGCCGCGCGCACGGCCTCGGCCGGCTGGGTCTTGCTGACGGCGAGCAGGTGCACGTCGGCCGCCGGGCGGCCGGCGTCAGCGCAGAACTGCGCGATCTGCTGCCGCACGGTCTGCAGGCGGGTGTCGATTTCGGAGTCCGGAAGGTTCATGGCACCGAGCTTAGAGCAGTTCTTTCGCTGCGAAGGCCGGGCTACTATCCACCTTCACCTGTTTCACAGGCCGATTCCGTGGCGCTGGCAGGTGAGTGCGATATCGGACGAACGGACGAACATGGACATCACTCAGCTGCTGGCGTTTTCGGTCCGCAACAAGGCGTCGGACCTGCACCTTTCGGCCGGGTTGCCGCCCATGATCCGCGTGCACGGCGACGTGCGGCGCATCAACGTCGACCCGCTGCCTGCCAAGCAGGTGCACGAGATGATCTACGACGTCATGAACGACGCCCAGCGCAAGTCCTACGAGGAGACGCTGGAGTGCGATTTCTCGTTCGAGATCCAGGGCCTGTCGCGCTTCCGGGTCAACGCCTTCAACCAGAACCGCGGCCCGGGTGCGGTGTTCCGCACCATCCCGAGCAAGATCCAGACGCTGGAGGAACTCAACTGCCCCAAGGTGTTCGGCGAGCTGTCGCTCAAGCCGCGCGGGCTGGTGCTGGTGACGGGGCCGACCGGCTCGGGCAAGTCGACCACGCTGGCGGCAATGGTGAACCACCTCAACGAGAGCGAGTTCAGCCACATCCTGACGGTGGAAGACCCGATCGAGTTCGTGCACGAATCGAAGAAGTGCCTGATCAACCAGCGCGAGGTCGGCGGCCAGACCTTGAGCTTCGCCAACGCGCTGCGCTCGGCGCTGCGTGAAGATCCGGATGCAATCCTGGTGGGCGAGTTGCGCGATCTGGAAACCATCCGGCTGGCGCTGACCGCCGCCGAGACCGGCCACCTGGTGTTCGCGACGCTGCACACCTCCAGCGCGGCCAAGACCATCGACCGCATGGTCGACGTGTTTCCGGCGGCCGAGAAGGAGATGGTGCGCGCCATGCTGTCGGAGTCGCTGGTGGCGGTGATCTCGCAGACGCTGTGCAAGAAGCGCGACGGCAATGGCCGCGTGGCGGCGCACGAAATCATGCTGGGCAACTCGGCCATCCGCAACCTGATCCGCGAGAACAAGGTCGCCCAGATGTACTCGATCATCCAGACCGGCCAGGCCCAGGGCATGCAGACGCTGGACCAGAACCTCACCGACCTGGTCCGCAAGGGCCAGATCACGGCCGCCGAGGCCCGCAGCAAGGCCCGCAGCCCCGAGAATTTTCCTGGCTAAGGATTCATCATGGAACGCGACCAAGCCGCCAAATTCGTCAACGACCTGCTGCGCCTGCTGGTGTCGCGCAAGGGCTCGGACCTGTTTCTGACCTCTGAGTTTCCGCCGGCGATCAAGGTCGACGGCAAGGTCACCAAGGTGTCACCCCAGCCGCTGACCGGCCAGCACACGCTGGCGCTGGCGCGCTGCGGTGATGAACGACAAGCAGGGCGCCGAGTTCGAGCGCACCAAGGAGTGCAACTTCGCGATCTCGCCGCAGGGCATCGGCCGCTTCCGGGTCAATGCCTTCATGCAGCAGGGCAACATCGGGCTGGTGCTGCGCACCATTCCGCAGGTGCTGCCGACCATTGACAAGCTCAGCCTGCCCAGCGTGCTCAAGGAGATCGTGATGACCAAGCGCGGGCTGGTGATCATGGTGGGCGCCACCGGCTCGGGCAAGAGCACTTCGCTGGCGGCGATGGTCGACCACCGCAACGAGAACGCCTACGACCACATCATCACCATCGAGGATCCGGTCGAGTTCGTGCACCCGCACAAGAACTGCATCGTGACGCAGCGCGAGGTCGGCATCGACACGCTCGACTGGGGCGCGGCGCTCAAGAACAGCCTGCGCCAGGCGCCCGACGTGATCCTGATGGGCGAGATCCGCGACCGCGAGACCATGGAACACGCCGTCGCCTTCGCCGAGACCGGCCATCTCTGCATGGCCACGCTGCACGCCAACAGTGCCAACCAGGCGCTCGACCGCATCGTCAACTTCTTCCCCGAAGACCGGCGTGACCAGCTGCTGATGGACTTGTCGCTCAACCTCAAGTCCATCATCAGCCAGCGGCTGCTGCCGCGCGAGGAGGGCGCCGGGCGCATTGCGGCGGTCGAGATCCTGGTCAACACGCCGCTGATCTCCGAGCTGATCTTCAAGGGCGAGGTCGCCGAGATCAAGGAGATCATGAAGAAGGGCCGCGAGTACGGCATGCAGACCTTCGACCAGGCGCTGTTCGATCTGTACGAGGGTCACTACGTGACCTATGAGGACGCGCTGCGCAACGCCGACTCGGTCAATGACCTGCGATTGCAGATCAAGCTGAGCAGCGGCCGCGCGCGCAACACCGATTTCGGCTCGGGCACCGAGCATCTGGCGATCGTCTGAGCGTTTTTTCCATTTTCAGGAGTTGAATTTTGAGCACCAAGGTTTACGAATCCGCAGCATCGCGCCGTGTCGCCTTCATTGGTCTGGGCGTGATGGGCGGGCCGATGGCCGGCCACCTGGCCCGCGCCGGCCACACGGTCACGGTCTACAACCGCACGGCCGCCAAGGCGGCGGAGTGGGTGGCGCAGTACGGCGGCGCGCACGCCGCCACGCCGCGTGAAGCGGCGCTGGGCGCCGACATCGTGTTCGCCTGCGTCGGCAATGACGACGACCTGCGCTCGATCACGCTGGGCGCTGACGGCGCTTTTGCCGGCATGCAGCCGGGCGCGGTGCTGGTCGACCACACCACGGCGTCGGCCGAGGTGGCGCGCGAGCTGGCCAGTGCGGCCAAGGTGCTGGGCCTGCGCTTCATCGACGCGCCGGTCTCGGGTGGCCAGGCCGGTGCGGTCAACGGCGCGCTGACGGTGATGTGCGGTGGCGACGCGCTGGCGTTCGAGACCATCAAGCCCGTGGCGATGGCGTTCTCCAAGGCGGTGACGCTGCTGGGCGAGAGCGGCGCGGGCCAGCTCGCCAAGATGGTCAACCAGATCTGTATCGCCGGCCTGGTGCAGGGCCTGTCGGAGGCGATCGCCTTCGGCCAGAACGCCGGGCTGGACATGAAACAGGTGCTGGATGTGATCGGCAAGGGCGCGGCGCAGAGCTGGCAGCTCGACAACCGTGGCAAGACCATGGTGGACGACCAGTTCGAGTTCGGCTTTGCCGTCGACTGGATGCGCAAGGACCTCGGCCTGGTGCTGGCCGAGGCGCGCCGCAACGGCTCACGCCTGCCGGTCACGGCGCTGGTCGACCAGTTCTATGCCGACGTGCAGGAGATGGGCGGCCAGCGCTGGGACACGTCCAGCCTGATCCGCCGTTTGCGCTGAAATTCTTGCGCTGAATCTGTCGCGCTGATCGTGAGGTCAGCGCGGCTTGCGCTCGGCCAGCTCTTCGGCCGTGATGACCTGCACCAGCCGCACCACCTTCTTCACGCCCGAGATGGTGCGCACCAGCTCGACTGCGCGGCTGGCTTCGGCCTCGGTGACCTTGCCCATCAGGTAGACCACGCCGCGTTCGGTGACGATGGTGAAGGCGTTGGCCGACAGGTTGCGCGCGTCCACCAGCGTTGCCTTGACCTTGGTGGCCAGCAGCAGGTCGCGGGAGCGATCGCTGGGTGAGCTGGGCCAGCCGATCTCCAGCTCGTTGACCACGTTGCGCACGTTCTCGACCTTGGCGACGGCCTGCCCGATGGTGGCCTTGTCGGCTTCGCTGAAGACCTCGCCGGTCAGCAGCACCTGGCGGTCGTAGCTGGTGATGTTGACGTGCGAGCGTTCGCCCACCACGTCGCGGATGCGGTTCTGGGCTTTCAGCTCGATGCCCTGGTCCTCGACCTGCGTGCCGGAGGTGCGCCGGTCGGTGGCCATCAGCGCGCCGCCCACGGCGGCACCCCCGACGATCAGCGGTGCGCAGCCGCTCAGGGCCAGCACGGCGGTGCCGGCGGCCAGGGCGCCGCACAGGGCGCGGGCCATGGAAGCGCGGACAGGGTTCAGGGACAGGTCAGGACGGGTCATTCTTCGTTTTCTCCGAGCAGTTGAACATCCACCGCGTCGCACAGGCAGTGCAGCACCAGCAGGTGGACCTCCTGGATGCGGGCGGAACGGGCATGCGGGACGCAAATATGCACATCGGTCTCGGCCAGCTGCTGCGGCACCTTGCCGCCACCCTGGCCGGTGAGGGCGACCACGGTCATCTCCTTGTCGTGCGCGGCGTCGATGGCCGCCAGCACGTTGGCCGCATCGCCGCTGGTGGTGATGACCACCAGCAGGTCGCCGGGGTGGCCCAGCGCCTGCACCTGCTTGGAGAAAATCTGGTCGAACGAGTCGTGGCGCCCGACGGCGGTCAGGATCGACGTGTCTGTTGACAGCGACAGCGCGGCCAGGCCGGGCCGGTCGCGCTCGAAGCGGCCGACGAAAGCTGACGCGAAATGCTGCGCATAGCCCGCCGAGCCGCCGTTGCCGCAGACCAGCAGCTTGCCGCCCGAGGTGATGCAGCCCAGGATGGCCTGGGTGGCCTCGGCAATCGGCCGGGTGAGGGTTTCAGCGGCCGCGTACTTGAGGTCGGCGCTGTCGAAGAACTGTTGTTGTATGCGTTGCTCTAGCATCGGTTGATCATATTCGAGCCTCAGAATGCGTCGAATGCGGCCGGTAACCATTGCAATTCTTCACCGTCGATGGCGATCACATCGAAGCGGCACGGCGGCAGGCTGCGCAGCGGCCGCAGGTAATGCTGCGCCGCGTAGATCAGTTTGGCCCGTTTTGCCGCGCCGATGCTGGCCGCCGCGCCGCCCTGGCTGCGGCTGCGGCGGCTGCGCACCTCGACAAAGACCAGCGTGCCGTCGCGGTCACGCACGATCAGGTCCACTTCACCACCGCGCCGGCTGGGGCCGGCGGCGACTCGATAATTGCGCGTCACCAGTCGCAGCCCCTGATCGAGCAGATAGGCCAGCGCGCGGTCTTCGGCCTCCTGACCCGCGGCCTTCCTACTTTCCGGTTTCCCCTTGAGTTCTGACATCGACGACTCCCTGATTTCTTCCACCGCTTCGTCGCTGGTGCTGCGCGCTGCCGCGTCGGCCACGGCCGGCCAGCAGCACCCGACCGGTGCACTGTATGTGGTCGCCACGCCCATCGGCAACCTCGCCGACCTGAGCCTGCGTGCCGTTCATGTGCTGAGCCTGGTGGACGCCGTGGCCTGCGAGGACACGCGCGTCAGCGGCGGCCTGCTGCAGCGCCTGGGGCTGCACAAGCCGCTGATCTCGCTGCACGAGCACAACGAGGAAGCCCAGTCCGGCGCGGTGATCGCCCGCCTGAGCCAGGGCGAGCGTGTCGCCTATGTCAGCGATGCCGGCACGCCCGCCATCTCGGACCCCGGCGCGCGGCTGGTGGCGGCCACGCGCGCCGCCGGCCACCGTGTCGTGCCGATTCCCGGTGCCAGCAGCGTGGTGACGGCGCTCAGCGCGGCGGGCGACGTGGCGGGCAGCGGCTTCCGCTTCGCCGGCTTCCTGCCGCCCAAGGCGCAGGCACGCGACGTGGCGCTGCGCCGGCTGGCCGACGAGACCGCCAGCGTGGTGATCTTCGAGGCCCCGCACCGCGTGCAGGCCCTGGCCGACGCGCTGGCGGCTGCGCTGCCCGGCCGCACGCTCACGGTCTGCCGCGAACTGACCAAGCAGTTCGAGCAGATCGACACCCTGGCCACGCAGGACTGGCCGGCGTGGCTGGCGGCGGACGAACACCACCGGCGCGGTGAATTCGTGCTGGTGCTGCACGGCCGGCCCGAGCGCGAGGCGTTGACGGGTGACGAGGCCGCCGCCAGCCGCGCCGGGCTGGACGCCTGGCTCCAGGCGCTGCTGGAGGCCCTGCCGCTCAAGCAGGCGGTGGCGTTGGCGGTGCAGGCCACCGGCGCGCCGCGCAACGCGGTCTACCAGCGCGCGCTGGCGCTGAAAGCGGGCGATGACGGTGACGAAGCGCCCGCTGCCGTTCCCGCCGCCGCGCTGCCGCCGCTGCGCCGCCGCTGAGGTCAAACCACCATGAGCGGCGCGACGGCGGACACCGCCCTGGTCTGGTTCAAGCGCGATCTGCGCCTGCACGACCACGCGCCGCTGGCCGAGGCCGCGTCCTGCCGCGCCGCGCTGGGCCTGGTGATCCTGGAGCCGGAGTGGCTCGACAGCCCCGAGTTCGACGCCGCGCACCTGGCTTGGTGGCTGGCCTGCGTGGCTGAGTTGCGCGCCGCGCTGCTCGCGCGCGGTCTGCCCCTGCTGCTGCGCGTGGGCCGGGCGACCGAGGTGCTGGCCGCGTTGCGGCGCGACTTCGCCTTCGAGCGCCTGCTCAGCCACGAAGAAACCGGCCCTGGCTGGACTTACCGGCGCGACCTGGCTGTGGCCGCCTGGTGCCGCGATCAGGGCGTGCGCTGGCACGAGACGCCGCAGACCGGCGTGATCCGCCGTCTCAAAAGCCGCAGCGGCTGGGCGGCGCGCTGGCAGGCGCGCATGGACGCGCCGCCGGTTGACGTGCCTGCCGGCTTTGCCGCGCCCGAGTCGCCGGTGTTCGAGATCGGCCGCCTGCCCAGCCTGAAGAGCCTGGGCCTGGCGCCACACGGCAAGACGCTGCAGGCGGCGGGCGAGGTGGCTGGCGCGACCATGCTGCAGAGCTTTCTGCAGGCGCGCGGCGGCGACTATCGCCGCGCCTTGTCCAGCCCCTTGAGTGCCGAGGACGGCTGCAGCCGGCTGTCACCGCACCTGGCCTGGGGCACCTTGAGCCTGCGGCGGGTGCATCAGGCCACCGAGGCGCGCATCGCGGCGGCCTTGCGCACCGACGACCCTGCCGAGCGCCGCATCGCCCACGCGCTGCGCGGCTTTGCCGGCCGGCTGCGCTGGCACTGCCACTTCATGCAGAAGCTCGAAGACGAGCCGCAGATCGAGTTCCGCAACTTCGCCCGCAGCTGCGACGGCCTGCGCGAGGGCGATTTCGATCCGCTGCGCTTTGCCGCCTGGTGCGACGGCCAGACCGGCTTCCCGATGGTCGACGCCTGCATGCGCAGCCTGCGCGCCACCGGCTGGCTCAACTTCCGCATGCGCGCCATGCTGGTCAGCTTTGCCGCCTACCAGTTGTGGCTGCACTGGCGCGAGCCGGGGCTGTTCCTGGCGCGGCAGTTTCTGGATTTCGAGGCTGGTATCCACTGGAGCCAGATGCAGATGCAGTCCGGCACCACCGGCATCAACACGCTGCGCATCTACTCGCCGGCCAAGCAGGCGGCGGATCATGATCCGCACGGCGTCTTCATCCGCCGCTGGTGTCCGGAATTGGCGCGTGTGCCGCTGCCCTACCTGGCCCGGCCATGGACGCTGCCCGACACGCTGCAGCAGCACTGCGCCACCGTCATCGGCCGCGACTACCCGCTGCCCATCGTTGATGAAGCGCTGGCGCTGCAGCACGCCAAGGCGCGCTGCTACGGCCTGCGCCAGAGCGACCCGGCCCGGCAGGAGGCCGACGTGATCCAGCAGCGCCACGGCTCGCGCCGCAGCGGCCTGCCCAGCACGGTCCGGCCTGAGGCGGGCCGCCGCCGCGCCATATCGACGGCCCCTGCGATGTCGGCCCAGGCAGATTTGTTTGCCGGTGACGATCAGGCTTGACTGTGTTTCCGGCCGCTTCTTGAGTGACTCACGGTGGCTCAAATCGTTTCACAATGGGCCATGAATGCTGCACGAACAGGGTGCCTGCGCTGCGCCATCCCTTTCTTCGTCGGGTTGCTGTTGTCTGGGTCGGGAGGTGCTGCGTCAGCGGTGGCGCCAGAACCCGCCCCACCACCGGCCGCGGATGCGCCCGCCATGACGCTTCGCTTCGCGCCCGAGGCGGATTACGGCCCGTTCGTCTTCCGCGCGCCCGATGGCTCGATCCAGGGCCTGTCGGTCGAGATCCTGCAGCGCGCGGCCAGCCGGGCCGGGCTGCGGCTGATCACCTTGCCGCCGGCTGCGCTGGCCGAGAACCTGGCCGCCGTGCAGCGCGGTGAGGTCGATGTGCTGACCTCCCTGCGCCCCACGCCCGAGCGGGCCGGATACCTCGCCTTCAGCCCGCCCTATGTGCGCGTGCCCGCCGTGGTGGTGACGCTGCTCAACAGCGCGAACGATTTGCCCGCACTGGCCGGCCAGCCGGTGGCGGTGGGCCAGGGCTACGCGGTGGAGGCGCATGTGCGCCAGCGCTTTCCTGCCGTGCGCTGGGTCGCGGTGCCGGATGACCTGCAGGCCTTGCAGCGCCTGCACCGGCAGGAAGTCGCTGCCGTGGTGGCCGACGTCGCCAGCGTCGGCTTCCTGATGCAGCGCGAGGGCTGGACCGATTTGCGCCTGGGCAGCCCGGTGGGTTTCGATTACCCGCTCAGCCTCGCCTGGCGCAAGGACCGGCCCGACATCGGCGCGGCGCTGGAGCGCGGCCTGCGCGCCGTGCCCGCTGCCGAGCGCGAGGCCCTGCTGGCGCGCTGGCTGCCGCCGCAGGCTGAAGTCGACCAGCCGGCCAGCGATCGCGACCACCTCATGCTGATCGCCCTGGCGCTGAGCCTGCTGGGTGCGCTCATCTGGGGTGGGTTGCGCTGGCGCCGCAACCACCTGGGCGACGACCAGGAGCGCTGATGTCCGCCCGACTGCCCCAGACCCTGTCGTCCGGTCTCGGCCCGCCTGTCACCGAGGGAGAGGCCGAACGCGCGCATCGCATCGAAGCCCTCATCCTGCCCTGGATGGATGCGCATCCCTGGCGCATGTTCTTGCTGACCGGCGTCGGCGCCGGGCTGCTTGCCGGCGTGGCGCTGTGGCTGTCGCGCACGGCGCCGGGCGAGCTGGCCGGGCTCTGGTACGCCAACGTCTGGGGACTGTGCTGTCTGCTGGCCGCGCCGCGCCGCCAATGGCCGAGCCTGCTGCTGGCACTGGCCGTGGGCATCACCGTGGCCAACGGCCTGATGGGCCACAGCCTGCTGCGCTCACTGGGCTTTCTGCCGCCCAATCTGTGCGAGTCCTGGCTGGGTGCGGTGCTGTTGCGCGCCACGCCGGCCTATCAGGGCATCAGCAGCAGCCCGTCGCGCTGCTGGAGTGCGCTGCTGCGTGGTTCGCTGGTACCGACGCTGGCAGGCTCCAGCGTGGCGGCACTGCTGCTGGGGGGGGGTGATTTCAACGCATCGGTGCGGCTCTGGATGAGCTGGTTCCACAGCACGGTGATCGGCTCGGTTTCGCTGCTGCCGCTGGGCCTGGGCCTGTTGTCGGTCAGCCCGGCCGCGCTGCGCCGCCAGCTTGTCGACCCGGAAGCGCTGGCGCTGGCGTTGCTGGCCGTGGGCGTCACGGTGCTGTCGCTGCTGGGCTCGCCTTACCCCTTCATCTACGTCACGCTGCCGCTGGTGCTGGCGGCCGTGCGGCTGCGCTTCGTGGCGGTCACGGTCATGACCTGGCTGGCGGCGTCGACCGCGTGTCTGCTGATCGTGCACGGTCTGTTCGCCCCGCCGCCGCTGACCTCGGTCTGGCAGCAGAGCCTGGTGTACGGCCCGATCCTGGCGCTGGTGCTGCCACCGCTGTTGCTGGCTGCCGCCATGGAGCAGTCGCGCTTGCGGCGGGCCGACCTGCAGCGCAGCCAGCGCCGCTACCGCGACCTGTACGAGCGCACGCCCGCCATGATGCACACCGTCGGCCCCGATGGCCGCATCCTGAGCGTGAGCGAACTCTGGCTCGAACGCCTGGGCCAGGCGCGCGACGAGGTCATCGGCCGCCGCTTCCGCGACTTCCTGACCGACGACGCCCGCCGCGCACTGCCCGAGCCTGATCTCGACCAGACCGGCGCCCGCCGCGACGTCGAGTTGCAGTTGCGCCGCCGCGATGGCGCGGTGATCGACGTGCTGCTGTCGGCCACCCGCGAGCGCGATGCCGACGGCCGCATCACCATCACCCACGCCGTGCTGGAAGACGTGACCCGCAAGCGCCTGGCCGAGCAGCTGGCGGCCGAGCACGAACGCAGCCGCGTCACGCTGGAGAGCATCGGCGATGCCGTCATCAGCACCGACGCGGCCGGGCGCGTCGAATACCTCAACCCGGTGGCCGAGACCCTGACCGGCTGGCCGGAAGAGCGCGCCCGGGGGCTGCGGTACGCCGAGGTGGTGCACCGCCGCGCCGTCGACGGCGCCACTGAACTGCCCGACCCGGTGGCGCTGTGCCTGCACGAGCGCCGCCGCCCGCAACTGCCGCACCAGGTGCGCCTGAGCCAGGCTGGCGGCAGCGAGTTCGTGATCCAGGAGGCCGTGACGCCCATGTTCGACGCCAGCGGCACGCTGATCGGCGCCGTGGCCGTGTTCCAGGACGTCAGCGAAGCCCATGCGCTGGCACTGCAACTGGCCCACCGCGCCCAGCACGATGCGCTCACCGGCCTGCCCAACCGCCTGCTGCTGCAGGACCGCCTGACGCAGTGCCTGGAGCTGGCACGGCGCTATCAGCACTCATTTGCGCTGATGTTCATGGACATCGATCACTTCAAGTCCGTCAACGACACCCTCGGGCACGATCTGGGCGATGAGTTGCTGCGCCAGCTGGCCGGCCGTCTGCATGTGCACTTGCGCGCCAGCGACACCGCCTCGCGTCTGGGGGGGGATGAGTTCGTGGTGCTGCTGCCCGAAATCGACCAGCCCCATGCCGCGCAGGAAGTGGCCGAGCACCTGCTGCGCGCCGCCGCCGAGCCGTTTGTGTTGGACGTGCTCGACGTGACCGCCAACCCGGCCCACATCGCCCACGTCAGTCTCAGCATCGGCCTGGCCTGCTACCCGCAGGATGGGCTGGACGCGCCCACATTGATGCGCCACGCCGACGCCGCCATGTACCGCGCCAAGCGGGCCGGACGCAACCGCTGGATGCGGTTCACGGCAGAAGCCGAAAAGGCCGCGCTGCTTTAGGGGCCGGTCGAAGACGTCTGCGGCGTGAGCTTGAATGCCGAGCGCGCGTAGCCCAGCGATTCGGCCTGGGCCAGCGCGGCTTCCAGGTCGGCTGCCGCCATCTGTGGCGAGCGTGACAGCACCCAGCCGAAGCGCCGCGACGGCTCGCCCACCAGTGCCCAGCCGTAGTCGGGCGGGTTACCGGGAGCCAAGGCCAGCACCCAGTAGTCGCCGTAGAAGGGGCGGAAGAAGCTCACGCGCAGTTTGGCGTTGCCGCTGCCGGCCACGACCTTGGCCACGCCGGTGACTTCGTCGAAGGCGCCGTTTGCCTTGCGGCAGCGGTTGGTGACTTCGATGTCATTGCCCTGCGCCCGGTAGCGCGCCTGCGTGTCGGCCACGCACTGCGCCTGGAAGCGGTTGGGCAGCGAGGCGGCCTCGTACCAGGTGCCGGCGTAGCGCGTCAGGTCGACGGAGGCGACGGTGGCCATCGGCGCGGTTGGCACGCCAGGCGCCGAGGCGCAGCCCGCCAGCAAGGCCAAGGCTGCCGTTGCCGCGCCCGCCCGCAGCGTCAGCCGCAGCCGCAGCTTCATGCCGCCATGCCCTGGTGGCGCAGCAGCGCGTCGATCGTCGGTTCACGGCCACGGAAGGCCTTGAAGTTGTCGATCGCGTCGCGGGCGCTGCCGGCTTCCAGGATCTGCTGGCGGTAGCGGCGGCCGGTGTCGGGGTTGAGCACGCCTTCTTCCTCGAAGGCGCTCCAGGCGTCGGCGCTCAGCACCTCGGCCCACTTGTAGCTGTAGTAGCCCGCCGCATAGCCGCCGGCAAAGATGTGGGAGAAGGTGTGCTGGTGGCGGCTGAAGGCCGGTGGCTTGAGCACGGCAACTTCGTCGCGCACCTCGTCGATCACCTGCTGGATGCGGGTGTCGCTGCCGGCTTCGGCGTGCAGGCGCATGTCCAGCAGCGAGAACTCGACCTGGCGCAGCGTCTGCATGCCGCTCTGGAAGTTCTTGGCCGCCAGCATCTTGTCGAACAGCGCCTGCGGCAGGGCCGCGCCGGTGTCGACGTGGGCGCTCATGTGCTTGATGACCTCCCACTCCCAGCAGAAGTTCTCCATGAACTGGCTGGGCAATTCGACCGCGTCCCACTCGACGCCGCTGATGCCCGAGACCGCCAGCTCGCTCACCTGCGTCAGCATGTGGTGCAGGCCGTGGCCGAACTCGTGGAACAGCGTCTGCACGTCGTCGTGGCTCAGCAGCGCGGGCTTGTCACCCACGGGCGCCGGGAAATTGCACACCAGGTGCGCCACGGGCGTCTGCAGCGCGCCGGTGTCCGGGCGCTGCCAGCGGCCACGCACGTCGTCCATCCAGGCGCCCGGGCGCTTGCCGGGGCGGGCGTAGGGGTCGAGGTAGAACTGGCCGACCAGCTGGCCGGCGCGCTCGATGCGGTAGAAGCGCACCGACTCGTGCCAGACCGGTGCCACGTCCGGGCGGATCGCCACCTCGAACAGGGTCTCGATGATGCGGAACAGGCCTGCCATCACCTTGGGCTCGGTGAAGTACTGCTTCACCTCCTGATCGCTGAAGGCGTAGCGCGCTTCCTTGAGCTTTTCGCTGGCGTAGGCGCTGTCCCAGGACTGCAGGTCGGTGATGCCCAGGTGCTGGGCGGTGAACTCGCGCAGCTCGGCCAGGTCACGCTCGGCGTAGGGCCGGGCACGGTGGGCGAGGTCGCGCAGGAAGTCGAGCACCTGCTTGGGGTCGTGCGCCATCTTGGGCACCAGCGACACGTCGGCGTAGCTCGGATAGCCCAGCAGCACGGCCTCTTCCTGGCGCAGGCGCAGGATGCTGGCCATCACGGCGCTGTTGTCGCGCTCGGCCGGGCCGGCTTCGCTGGCGCGGGTGACATAAGCCGTGTAGAGGCGCTGGCGCAGTTCGCGGTTGTCGGCGTACTGCATCACCGGCAGGTAGACCGGCATGTGCAGCGTGAGCTTGTGGCCGTCGCGGTCTTCGGCCTCGGCCGCCGCGCGCGTGGCCATCAGCACGTCTTCGGGCACGCCGGCCAGTTCGGCGGCGCTGGCGTAGTGGCTGTAGCCGTCGGTGGCGTCGAGCACATGCTCGGAGAACGCCTGAGACAGCTGCGCCTGCTCGTCCTGGATCGCGGCATAGCGGGTCTTGGCCTCGCCTTGCAGCTCGGCGCCCGAGAGCACGAAATCGCGCAGGCTGTGCTTGAGGGCTTGCGCGCGTGCCGCGTCCAGCTTGGCGGCAGCCGGGCTGGTGGCGATGGCCTTGTCGATCGCCTTGTATTTGGCGTACAGCCGCTCATCCGCGCCCAGACGGGTGAAAAACTCGGTGATGGCAGGCAGCTGGGCGTTGTAGGCCGCGCGCAGCTCGGGCGTGTCCATCACGCCCTTCAAGTGGCCGATCGCGCCCCAGGCACAACCCAGCCGCTCGGTCGCCACGCCCAGCACGCGGCTCAGCGCGTCGTAGTCGGCCGGCGTGGCGTCGCTCACGGCCAACTCCAGCGCCTCGCTGGCTTGCGCCAGCAGGGCATCGATGGCCGGGCCGACATGTTCGGGGCGGATCGCGTCGAACAGCGGCAGCGGGGCGGGGGAAAGCAGCGGGTTGGGTGTGTTCATGCTGGTTCAGATGGCAGCGCGCTCGGCCGCTTCAAGGGTGTTGACCAGCAACATTGTGATGGTCATCGGCCCGACCCCGCCCGGCACGGGGGTGATGTAGCCGGCCACCTCTTTGCAACCGTCGAAGTCGACGTCGCCGCACAGCTTGCCTTCGTCGTTACGGTTCATGCCGACGTCGATCACCACGGCGCTGGGCTTGACCATGTCGGCGGTCAGCACGTTGCGCTTGCCCACGGCGGCGACCACGATGTCGGCCTGGCGCGTGTGGAAGGCCAGGTCGGCCGTGCCGCTGTGCGTGACGGTGACGGTGGCGTTGGCGGCCAGCAGCATCATGGCCATCGGCTTGCCGACGATGTTGCTGCGGCCGATCACCACGGCGTGCTTGCCGCGCAGGTCCTTCATGCCGATGGATTCGAGCATCTTCATGCAGCCATACGGCGTGCAGGCCTTGAAGCCGACTTCGCCCACCATCAGCGCGCCAGCGCTGGCGACGTGGAAGCCGTCGACGTCCTTGTCGGGCGAGATCGCCTCGATGACCTTGTGGTCGTCGATGTGCTTGGGCAGCGGCAGTTGCACCAGGATGCCGTGGATGGCGGGATCGTTGTTGAGCGCCTCGACGCGGGCGAGCAGCTCGGCCTCGGTCATCGTGGCGTCGTACTTCTCCAGCACCGAGTGCAGGCCGCTGTCCTCGCAGGCCTTGACCTTGTTGCGCACATAGACCTGGCTGGCGGGGTTTTCGCCCACCAGGATCACGGCCAGGCCGGGCGTGATGCCACGGGCCTTGAGCGCGGAGGCGCGCTGCGCCACATCGGCGCGAATCTGGCGGGACAGGGCGTTGCCGTCGATCAGTTGTGCGGTCATGTCAGTGAATCCGGGTGAGGCTGTGCAGTGGGTGAGGGGAACAAAAACGGCTGGCATCAAAACACAAAAAGGCCGCGCGTGGCGGCCTTTCGTTGAGCAAAGAGCGTCAGACCTTGGCCGCAGCGCCGAGGGCGATCTTCAGCAGATCGGCCACCGTGTTGGCGTTGAGCTTTTCCATGATGTTGGCGCGGTGCGCTTCCACCGTCTTGATGCTGATGCCGAGGTCGTCGGCAATCTGCTTGTTCAGGCGGCCGGCGACGATGCGCTCCAGCACCTGCGACTCGCGCGTGGTCAGGCGGCCCAGCAGCGCGTCGCGGCTGGCCTGTTCCTGGTACTGCGAGAAGGCGCTGCGGGCACGCTCCAGCATGCGCTCGATCAGGTTGAGGAGTTCCTCTTCCTTGAAGGGCTTCTCGATGAAGTCTTCGGCGCCTTTCTTCATCGTCGTCACGGCCATCGGCACGTCGCCGTGGCCGGTGATGAAGACGATGGGCAGAGGGCTGCGGCGCTCCAGCAGGCGATCCTGCAACTCCAGGCCGGTCATGCCGTCCATGCGGATGTCGGCCACCAGGCAGGCGACCTCGCGCGGGTCGAAGCGCGACAGGAAGGCTTCGGCCGAGTCGAAGCACTTGACGCGGTAGTCCTTGCCTTCGAGCAGCCACTGCAATGAATCGCGCACGGCTTCATCGTCATCGACGACGTAGACCGTGCCTTTTTTCGGGATCAAGCTCATGTCTGCTCGGTACTCTTGTAGGTCGAATCGATGGTGCTGCTCACGGGCAACAAGACCGTGAATCGGCACCCTGTAGGTAGCCCTGCAGTGTAAATGTTCTCCGCTTTGATCCGGCCCTGATGCGACTCGATGATCGAGCGGCACAGCGACAGGCCGATGCCCATGCCATCGGCCTTGGTCGAGAAGAAGGCTTCATAGAGCCGGTTGATGACTTCTTCCTTCAGGCCGGGGCCGGCGTCGGTGACGCTGAACTCGATCGTGCCGCCCAGGTCGGGCGTGTGATGCGGCACCACGCGCAGCTCGATCGTGCGGCGCGAGTTGGGCAACTGCGCGTTGTCGATGGCCTCGGCAGCGTTCTTGATCAGGTTGAGCAGCACCTGCTCGATCAGGATCGGATCGACGTTGAGCGGCGGCAGCCGTTTGGCCACATAGCTGTGGATGGCGACGTTGCGGCGCTTGAGTTCGATGCCGGCCAGCTCCAGCGTGTCCTCGACGATCTCGACCGCGCTCGACATCTGGCGCTGCGGCTCGCTGCGCTTCACGAACGAGCGGATGCGGTGAATGATCTGCCCGGCGCGCTGCGCTTGGCGCGCGGTCTTCTCCAGCGCGCTGATCAGGTCTTCATCGGTCAGGCGACCGGCCTGATGGCGCGAGATGATGCCGCTGCAGTAGTTGCTGATGGCCGCCAGCGGCTGGTTCAGCTCATGAGCCACCGACGACGCCATCTCGCCCATCGTCACCAGCCGGCTGGTGACCTGCGCGCGTTCGGCCTGCTGGGCCGACAGCTCTTCCATGCGCCGCCGTACGGTGATGTCGGTGGCAATCAGCATCTGCGCCAGCCGGCCGTCGGTCCACTGCAGGTAGCGGGCGCGCACGTCGAACCATTTCTGCTGGCTCTCGACGTAGACCTCGCGCGGGTCGGCGCCCAGGTCATGCAGCTCGGACGCCGGCAGGCCGGTGAGCGCGTCGACGTCGTCCTCTTCCTGATCGCTGGTGTCCAGGCGCGCCAGCTGCGGCGTGTGCAGCCCGGCGAGCTGGCCGTGCCAGAGCGCGTCCGAGCCGAACCAGAGCCGGTAGCTGCGGTTGGCAAACAGCAGCTCGCCTGCCGGCACCGACAGCACCGACACCGAGGCGTCCAGCCCCTCCAGCACGGTGGTGAAGCGCTCGTGCGAGGCGGTGAGCTGGTCGCGGATGCGCTTGGCCTCGGTGATGTTGGTCATCGACGTCATCCAGCCGGTCTGCTGGCCGCGTGCGTCGATCAGCGGCGACACGTACAGCCGCGAGTCGAAGCGCGTGCCGTCCTTGCGCATGACCTTGACCTCGATGCCGCCGGCCGGGCTGCGGCCGGCCAGCTCCTGCTGCAGCAGGCGGGCGCTTTCTTCCATGCGCTCGGGCGGCCAGTGCGGGAAGGGCGGCATGCGACCGATCAGGTCGGCCTCGCTGAAGCCGGTCATGGCGCAGAAGGCCGGGTTGACGTAGGTGATGCGCCCGTCGGTGTCCATGGCGCGCATGCCCGTCAGCATGGAGTTTTCCATCGCACGGCGGAAGTTGGTCTCCTGCACCAGCGCGCCCTGGATCTGCAGGCGCCGGCGCATGTGGCGCCAGGTGCCCAGCAGCATCCACAGCGTCAGCACCGACAGCGCCAGCACCATCCAGAACAGCGTGTTGCCGATCAGCCCGAACGAGGTGCGGTAGCCCTCGCCGCGCAGGGTGACGCCGTGGCCCACGGGGGCGAACGACACGCTGTAGCTCAGCGTGGTGCTGGTGCGTCCGGGCTGGCTGGCCATGGTGCTGACGAGCGTCTGGTCGTCCACGCCGAGCAGGCTGATGACGTGGCGCCGCGAGACCTCCGCCGGCACGAACGAGCGCAGCAGCGCCTCGACCGAGTATTCCGCCACCAGCGTGCCCGCAAAGGCACCATGGTCGATCAGCGGCACATGCACCTGGAACACCAGCAGCTTGGCGTCGTGGAGGAAGGGGCGGGAGTAGACCGGCAGGCGCAGGTCGCGCGCGTCCTCGAAGGCCGTCACCGCCTGCGCGCGGCCGGTGCTGGTGTCGATGCCGTCCAGCAGGCCCAGCCTGGGCATGGCGCCGACCAGATCGGGCGACACATGGCGCGCCACCGCCTGGCGCGAGCCATTGAGCCAGGAGATGCCGACGATCTCCGGCCGGCTCTGGATCAGCGCCTCGCTCTGGGCGACGAAGTCCTCGCGGTTGGTGGCGCGTGTCACCACCTCGCGTGCCAGGCGCACCAGCTGTTCCTGGTTGTCGATCAGGCGCAGCCGGATCTGCTGTTGCACCAGTTCGGTGTCACGCTTGACGGATTCCAGCTCGCGCTCGACCTCCTCGGTGCGCAAGTACCAGAACGCCACCACCATCGTCGCCAGGAACAGCAGCACCGACAGCAGCGGCGCCAGTGCTGCCACACGATCCTGACGCGCCGGTGGCAGACGCCGCCACCAGGACCCGAACCAGCGCTGCAGGCGGGAGCGGCCCGCCATCGGACGAGAGCGAGGGTTGGAACTCATGGGCAGACGTGCGCTTTCATGCCTGAATTATCGATGTGGAACCGGTGCCTGCCGGGATGTTGCGGTGCACCAAAAAGAAACGATCGTTCGATAATATTTCGCATTATGAAATCAACACGCACGATTTGAAATTCAATCGCTCTTGTGCGAGACTTTCGCCCCAAGCCCTGAAAAAGGGCGCGTTGCCCCGTGTCTGCGGGGTTTTCATCACAAGCAGCACGAGGAGACTTCATGTCTGCATTGCCCGAGAGCCTGCCCCAAGCGGCGGCCCATGACACCGACGCCCAGGAAACCCGCGAATGGCAGGACGCGCTGTCCGCCGTCATCGGCGCCGAGGGCGGTGACCGCGCCCACTTCCTGCTGGAGACGCTGATCGACCAGGCCCGCCAGGCCGGCATCGACGTGCCGTTCTCGGCCAACACCGCCTACGTCAACACCATTCCTGCCGACCAGGAAGAGCGCTGCCCCGGCAACATCGAGATCGAAGAGCGCCTGCGCGCCTACATGCGCTGGAACGCCATGGCGATGGTCGTCAAGGCCAACCGCCACAACCCCGAAGACGGCGGCGACCTGGGCGGCCACATCGGCTCCTTTGCGTCGCTGGCGCACATGTTCGGTGCCGGCTTCAACCACTTCTGGCACGCCGAGAGCAACGAAGCTGGCAAGGAACACGGCGGCGACTGCCTCTACATCCAGGGTCACGTGTCGCCGGGCGTCTACGCCCGCGCCTACCTGGAAGGCCGCCTGACCGAAGAGCAGCTGCTGAACTTCCGCCAGGAAGTCGACGGCCAGGGCCTGTCGAGCTATCCGCATCCGAAGCTGATGCCCGAGTTCTGGCAGTTCCCGACCGTCTCGATGGGCCTCGGCCCCCTGATGGCGATCTACCAGGCGCGCTTCCTGAAGTACCTGCACGCCCGCGGCATCGCCGACACCAGCAACCGCAAGGTCTGGGTCTTCTGCGGCGACGGTGAGATGGACGAGCCCGAGTCGCTGGGCGCCATCGGCCTGGCCGCGCGCGAGAACCTCGACAACCTCGTCTTCGTCATCAACTGCAACCTGCAGCGCCTCGATGGCCCGGTGCGCGGCAACGGCAAGATCGTGCAAGAACTCGAAGGCGAGTTCCGTGGCGCGGGCTGGAACGTCATCAAGCTGCTGTGGGGCAGCGAGTGGGACGGCCTGCTGGCGCGCGACAAGGACGGCGCCCTGCGCAAGCTGATGATGGAGACGCTCGACGGCGACTACCAGGCCTTCAAGGCCAACGATGGCGCCTACGTCCGCAAGCACTTCTTCGGCAAGGATCCGCGCACGCTCGAAATGGTCGCCAAGATGACCGACGACGAGATCTGGGCCCTGAAGCGCGGCGGCCACGACCCGCAGAAGGTCTACGCGGCCTTCCACAAGGCGGTCAACACCAAGGGCCAGCCGACCGTGATGCTGATCAAGACCGTCAAGGGCTTCGGCATGGGCAAGGTCGGCGAGGGCAAGAACACCGTCCACCAGACCAAGAAGCTGATCGACGAGGACATCAAGGCCTTCCGCGACCGCTTCAACATTCCCGTGCCCGACAGCGAACTGCCGAACATCCCGTTCTACAAGCCCGCCGACGACACCCCCGAGATGCAGTACCTGCACGCCCGCCGCAAGGCGCTGGGCGGCTACTTGCCCAAGCGTCGCGTCAAGGCTGAAGAGAGCTTCACCGTGCCGCCGCTCGAGACCTTCAAGGCCGTGATCGAACCCACTGCCGAAGGCCGCGAAATCTCCACCACGCAAGCCTATGTGCGCTTCCTGACGCAGTTGCTGCGTGACCAGGCGCTGGGCCCGCGCGTCGTGCCGATCCTGGTCGACGAGGCGCGCACCTTCGGCATGGAAGGCCTGTTCCGCCAGGTTGGCATCTACAACCCCGCAGGTCAGCAGTACACCCCGGTCGACAAGGACCAGGTCATGTACTACCGCGAGGACAAGGCCGGCCAGATCCTGCAGGAAGGCATCAACGAGGCCGGCGGCATGAGCAGCTGGATCGCAGCGGCCACGAGCTACAGCACGTCCAACCGCATCATGGTGCCGTTCTACGTCTACTACTCGATGTTCGGCTTCCAGCGCATCGGCGACCTGGCCTGGGCGGCGGGCGACATGCAGGCGCGCGGCTTCCTGCTGGGCGGCACGTCCGGCCGGACCACGCTGAACGGCGAAGGCCTGCAGCACGAAGACGGCCACAGCCACATCCTGGCCGGCACCATTCCCAACTGCATCAGCTACGACCCGACCTTCGCCCATGAAGTCGCCGTCATCATGCAGGACGGCCTCAAGCGCATGGTCGAGCGCCAGGAAAACGTCTTCTACTACATCACCCTGCTGAACGAGAACTACCCGATGCCCGGCCTGAAAGCCGGCACCGAGGCCGAGATCATCAAGGGCATGTACCTGCTGGAAGAGGCCGCACCGGCCAGCGCCACGGTCAACCTGCTGGGCTCGGGCACCATCCTGCGCGAGTCGCAGGCCGCCAAGCTGCTGCTGGAATCCGACTGGGGCGTCAGCGCCAACGTCTGGAGCTGCCCGAGCTTCAACGAACTGGCCCGTGACGGCCAGGCCGTCGAGCGCCACAACCTGCTGCACCCGACCGACGCGCCGCAAGTCGCGTTCGTCACGCAGCAGCTGCTGCGCACGGGCGGCCCGGTGATCGCGTCGACCGACTACATGAAGAACTACGCCGAGCAGATCCGCGCCTACATCCCGCGCGGCCAGACCTACAAGGTGCTGGGCACCGACGGCTTCGGCCGCAGCGATTTCCGCAGCAAGCTGCGCGAGCACTTCGAGATCAACCGCCACTACATCGTGGTCGCGGCGCTCAAGACGCTGGCTGACGACGGCGTGCTGCCGGCCACCACGGTGGCGGCTGCGATTGCCAAGTACGGCATCAAGGCCGACAAGATCAACCCGCTCTACGCCTGAGCCTCGTCCCAGCGCAAACGGAGAAACACAACATGGCATTGATCGAAGTGAAAGTCCCCGACATCGGGGACTTCAGTGAAGTCGCGATCATCGAGTTGCTGGTCAAGCCCGGCGACAGCATCAAGGCCGAGCAGAGCCTGATCACGGTCGAAAGCGACAAGGCGTCGATGGAGATTCCGTCGTCGCACGCCGGCATCGTCAAGGAGCTGAAGGTCCAGCTCGGCGACAAGGTCAAGGAAGGCTCGGTGCTGCTGACGCTGGAAGTGGCGGGCTCTGCGGCGCCCGCTGCGGCCCCCGCACCTGCAGCCGCTGCCCCGGTCGCAGCAGCGCCTGTGGCCGCCGCGCCTGTGGCAGCGCCTGCCGCAGCTGCCGGCCCGATCGAGGTCGTCGTGCCCGACATCGGCGATTTCGACACCGTCGCGGTGATCGAGCTGCTGGTCAAGGTGGGTGACACCGTCAAGGCCGAGCAAAGCCTGATCACGGTCGAGTCCGACAAGGCCTCGATGGAGATCCCGTCGTCGCATGCCGGCGTGGTCAAGCAGTTGCTGGTCAAGCTCGGCGACAAGGTCAGCAAGGGCTCGCCGGTGGTGGTGCTTGAAGGTGTAGCGGGCGCGGCAGGCGCAGCGCCGGCCGCGCCCGCTCCGGCGCCGGTGGCTGCCCCGGTGGCTGCTGCCGCTGCGGTTGCCGCGCCGGCTGCGGCCGTTGCTGCGGCGCCGGTGGCTGCCGTGCCCGCGCACGAGCCGACCACGCTGAACCTGTCGCTGCCGCACGCCTCGCCGTCGATCCGCAAGTTCGCCCGCGAACTCGGCGTGCCGCTGGTCGAGGTCAAGGGCAGCGGCGCCAAGGGCCGCATCACCGAGGCCGACGTCCAGGGCTTCGTCAAGAACGTCATGGCCGGCGCGGTGCAGACCGTGGCGCAAAAGGCCAAGGCACCGGCACCTGCCGCAGCCGGTAGTGGCGACACCTTCCCCGGCCTGCTGGCCTGGCCGAAGGTCGACTTCGCCAAGTTCGGCCCCGTGGAGCGCAAGGACCTGTCGCGCATCAAGAAGATCTCGGGCGCCAACCTGCACCGCAACTGGGTGATCATTCCGCACGTCACCAACCACGACGACGCGGACATCACCGAGCTGGAAGCCTTCCGCGTGGCGACCAACAAGGAAAACGAGAAGAGCGGCGTCAAGGTCACGATGCTCGCCTTCATGATCAAGGCCGCCGTGGCCGCGCTCAAGAAGTTCCCCGAGTTCAACGCCTCGCTCGACGGCGACACGCTGGTGCTGAAGAACTACTTCCACATCGGCTTCGCCGCGGACACGCCCAACGGCCTGATGGTCCCGGTCATCAAGGACGCCGACAAGAAGGGCATCTTCCAGATCAGCCAGGAAATGGGCGAGCTGGCCAAGAAGGCACGCGACGGCAAGCTCGGCCCCGCCGAGATGACCGGCGGCTGCTTCAGCATCTCGTCGCTGGGCGGCATCGGCGGGCGCTACTTCACGCCCATCATCAATGCGCCGGAAGTCGCCATCATGGGCGTCTGCAAGAGCGCCATCGAGCCCAAGTGGGACGGCAAGGCCTTCCAGCCGCGCCTGATGCTGCCGCTGTCGCTGTCGTGGGACCACCGCGTCATCGATGGCGCGGCCGCAGCCCGCTTCAACGTCTACTTCGCATCGCTGCTGGCGGACTTCCGCCGCATCGTGTTGTGATCCAGGAGTGCACAACATGGCATTGATCGAAGTAAAAGTCCCCGACATCGGCGACTTCAAGGACGTGGCGATCATCGAGTTGCTGGTCAAACCCGGCGACACGGTGAAGGCCGAGCAGAGCCTGATCACCGTGGAGTCCGACAAGGCCTCAATGGAGATTCCCTGCTCGCACGCGGGCGTGGTCAAGGAACTGCGCGTCAAGCTCGGCGACAAGATCAACCAGGGCGATGTGCTGCTGACGGTGGAAGCCGAAGGCGCTGCGGCGCCTGCTGCGGTCCCGGTTCCGGCACCCGTTGCGGCTCCGGTCGCGGCCCCAGCGCCTGCCGCCGTGGCGGCGGGTCCGGCCGGCAGCTACAGCGGCGCGGCCGATGTCGAGTGCGACCTGCTCGTGCTCGGCGCCGGCCCTGGCGGTTATTCGGCGGCGTTCCGCGCGGCTGATCTGGGCCTGAAGGTCGTGATCGTCGAGCGTTATGCGACGCTGGGCGGCGTCTGCCTGAACGTCGGCTGCATCCCGTCGAAGGCGCTGCTGCACGTCGCGGCCGTGATGGACGAGGTCAGCCACCTGTGTGACCTGGGCGTCGACTTCGGCGTGCCGAGCGTCAACGTCGACAAGCTGCGCGGCCACAAGGAAAAGGTCATCGGCAAGCTGACCGGCGGCCTGGCGGCGATGGCCAAGATGCGCAAGGTCACCACCGTGCGCGGCGTCGGCACCTTCCTCGACCCGTACCACGTGCAGGTCGAAGAGACCACCGGCACCGGCACCGAACGGGCGGGCGCCAGCAAGGTCGTGAAGTTCAAGCACGCCATCATCGCCGCGGGTTCGCAGTCGGTGAAGCTGCCGTTCTTCCCGGCCGACGACCGCATCGTCGACAGCACCGGCGCACTGGCCTTGAAGGAAGTGCCCAAGAAGATGCTGATCGTCGGCGGCGGCATCATCGGCCTCGAAATGGGCACGGTCTACAGCACGCTGGGCGCGCGCCTGGACGTGGTCGAGATGCTCGACGGCCTGATGCAGGGCGCCGACCGCGACCTGGTCAAGATCTGGCAGAAGATGAACGCCAAGCGCTTCGACAACATCATGTTGAAGACCAAGACCGTCGGCGCCGAAGCCACCCCCGAAGGCATCAAGGTGCAGTTCGAGGGCCTGGACGGCACGAAAAGCGAAGGCCTCTACGACCTGGTGCTTCAAGCGGTTGGCCGCACGCCCAACGGCAAGAAGATCGCCGCCGACAAGGCTGGCGTGGCGGTGACGGATCGCGGCTTCATCAACGTCGACATCCAGATGCGCACCAACGTCGCGCACATCTTCGCCATCGGCGACATCGTCGGCCAGCCGATGCTGGCGCACAAGGCGGTGCACGAGGCGCACGTCGCGGCCGAGGTCATCGCCGGCACGCTGCAGGGCAACAAGGAACTGGCCTCGGCCGCGTTCAACGCCCGCGTGATCCCGAGCGTGGCCTACACCGACCCCGAAGTGGCATGGGTCGGCCTGACCGAGGACCAGGCCAAGGCGCAGGGCATCAAGGTCAAGAAGGGCCTGTTCCCGTGGACGGCGTCGGGGCGCGCGATCGCCAACGGCCGCGACGAAGGCGTCACCAAGCTGCTGTTCGACGACTCGCCCGAGGCCCATGGCCACGGCAAGATCCTCGGTGGCGGCATGGTCGGCACGCACGCCGGCGACATGATCGGCGAGATCGCGCTGGCCATCGAGATGGGCGCCGACGCGGTCGACATCGGCAAGACCATCCACCCGCACCCGACGCTGGGCGAGAGCATCGGCATGGCCGCCGAAGTGGCACACGGCAGCTGCACGGACCTGCCGCCGAGCAAGAAGTAAGCGGCTTCAGCACGGCTGAAAGGCAAAGCCCGGACTGGCGACGGTCCGGGCTTTTTTGTGGGCGCAAATCCCCCTCACACCACCAGCCGCCCCGCCAGCCCGATGAATACCACGCCCGTGACGCGGTTCAGCGCCAGCCGCAGCGGTGCCGAGTTCTGCAGCCGCTCGCCCAGCGTGCCGGCAAACCAGGCGATCACGCCGAATGTCAGCAGCGCGGCGAGCATGAACACCGCGCCCAGCAGCATGATCTGTGGCGCCACCGGGCCGAGTTCGGGTCGAGTGAACTGCGGCAGCAGCGCCAGGAAAAAGATCGCCACCTTGGGGTTGCTGAGGTTCATCAGCACGCCGCGCCGGTAAAGCCGGCCGGCGCTGGTGGTCGGCCCCGAGGGGTTGAACTCGCCCACGGGCGCGCGCAGCACCTGCCAGGCCAGCCAGAGCAGGTAGGCCGCGCCGGCCAGCTTGAGTGCGGTGAAGGCCAGGGCCGAGGCGGCAAACAGCGCTGCCAGGCCCAGCGCCACCGCCAGCGTGTGGCCGATCAGGCCGGTGCACAGCCCCAGCACCACCAGCAGGCCGGCGCGCCGGCCATGCTGGGCCGATTGCAGCAGCACGAAGACGTTGTCCGGCCCGGGCGACAGGCTCAGCAGCACGGCGGCGCCGAAGAAGGTGGCCAGGGTGTCGAGCGGCAGCATCACATCAGCCCTGCTTGCCCAGCCAGATCGCCAGGCCCTGGCCGTTGAGCGTGATGTCCAGCGACAGCCAGTCCTCGGCCTGCGCCTCGCTCAAGGGCGAGCCGGCGCGGCGGGCGGCGCCCAGCAGGATGTTGCGCATCAGCTCGATCATGGCGGCCTCGCGCGCCGGGGCCGTGGCGCCGGGGTGGGCCTTGGCCCAGGCCAGCGCGCCGTGCTCGAACTCGTCGATCTGCGTGCGCAGTTGCGCCGCCAGCGCCGGTACATTGCCCAGCGGGCCATAGTGGGTCGGGAAGATCCACTGCGGCTCGGCCGCCAGCATGCGGGCGAGCGAGTCGCGCATGGCCTGGGGCTCGAACTGCACCGGCGTGCAGCTCGGCAGGATGTAGGGGCCCTGCGCGCCATCGAAGACGCGGTAGCTGATGCCGAAGGTGTCGCCGGTAAACCAGCCGCGGCTGGCTGCGTCCCAGACGCAATGGTGGTGGCGGGCGTGGCCGGGGGTGTCGATCAGGCGCAGCGGGCGCTCGGCCAGCAGCACGGTCATGTCGTCGTGGCTCTCGACCACGCGCTCGGCCGCAATCGGCACGATCTCGCCGTAGGTGCGCGCCACTTCCTCGGCGCCATAGACGGCGCGGGCGCCTTCGACCAGCGCCTGCGGGTTGATCAGGTGCCGGGCGCCGCGCGGGTGGATCAGCGCACGGGCGTGGGGCAGGTGCTGCATCAGCAGGCCGGTGCCGCCGGCGTGGTCGAGGTGGACGTGGGTCGGAATGACCCAGTCGACCGCGTCCACGCCCAGGCCGTGGTGCGCCAGTGCGGCCAGCAGGCGTGGCACGGCCGCGTTGTGGCCGGTGTCGATGAAGGCGGCGCGGCCGTCCTGCACCATCAGGTAGGCGGCGTCGAAGCGCGGGCGGTGGAAGCCGGTGTCGATCACGGTGATGCCGTGGTCCAGGATCTGCAGGAAATCGGGTGCGGTCATGATGGCGGGCGGTGTCAGTGGAGACTGCAAATCATGCCAGCGTGTCCTTGCGCTGCCGACATCGGGCCGATAGCGGGCGCTGGCATCATCGCGGCATCAGGAGTCTGAACATGCCGTATTCACCTCGATCGTCATTGCCACCGCCCACGAACCGCGCCTGGCGGACATGGCTGGCCGGGCTGTGCAGCGTGCTGGCGGGCGCATGCCTGCCTGCGCTGGCGCAGTACAAGGTGACCGACGCCCAGGGCCGCGTCACCTACACCGATCGCCCGCCCGCCGAGGCCAAGCCGCTGCGCCTGCAGGGCGGCACGGCCCGCGAGCCGGCGCTGCCCTACGAGTTGAGCCAGCTTGCCGCGCGTGCGCCCGTGGTGCTCTACACCGCGCCCGCCTGCGCACCGTGTGACGATGCCCGGGTGCTGCTGCGCCAGCGCGGCATTCCGCACAGCGAGCGCAGCGTGGCCGCGTCCGACGACGTGGGCGAGTTGCAGCGCCTGGAGCAGACCACCAACCTGCCGATCCTGCGCGTCGGCGCGCGCCGGCTGGTGGGTTACAGCGCGCAGGACTGGCAGGCGGCGCTGGATGCGGCGGGCTACCCGACGACGTCGCGGCTGCCGTCGGGCTATCGCCAGCCGTCCGCGCAGCCCTTGGTTTCCGGTGCGCCGGCGCCCGCCTTGGCCGCGCCGCGCATGAATGCGCCTGCGCCTGTTGCGCCGCCGCCCGGACCGGCGGCCAGCGGCATCCGGTTCTGAGACCATCGCGTCTTTGCCGTCCTATCCACGCAACCGTTTTTCGCCATGTCGAACTCATCTCCTCGCCTCCGCCTGTTTCTTGTCAGCCTCGTCAGCGTGACGTGCCTTGCCCCGCTCAGCGGCTGCGGTGCCGTCAGCCTGGCGGGATCGGTGGCGGGTGCGGCCGTTTCGGTCGGCGCGGCGGTGGTGACCACCGGCGTCAAGGTCACTGGCAAGGTGATCGAGAAAACCATCGACGTGGTCAGCGCACCGGCCACGCCGGCGGCCGTGGCGCCGGACTGATATCGGACTGACTCAGCGCGCGGCGCGCAGCAGCAGGTTGAGCTGATCGACCACGCCGGCCCAGTCGGCGTCGTCCTGGCATTCCTCGCGCAGGAAACTAGCCTGCGAGGGTGTCCAGAACGGCGCGTCTGCCAAGTGAACCTGCCCGGCCAGCGGTGCATGTCGGGCGATGAAGGTCTGCACATCGACCGCTGTGCTGGGCAGGCCGAGTTGCTTGAATAGGGTGGGCAGGTCGTGCAGCGGGCTTTCCATGGCATTTCTCCAGTGAAGGCAATGCCCCACAGCTTATTCGATGGGCGTGAGCTTGGCCACCGACAGGGCCAGCCACTTGCTGCCATGTCGCCCGAAGTTGACCTGAGCCCGGGCGTCGGCCCCGGCGCCTTCGAGCGTCAGCACCACGCCTTCACCGAACTTGGTGTGGAAGACGCTCTGGCCCTTGCGCAGGCCGTGGCCAGCGGCCTGGGCCGCGCTCTGGCTCATGGCGGCGGGCACCGGTGCTGCCCAGGCCGGTGGCGGCGGCGCGGCGGGGGGCTGCCAGCCATTGTTACGCCCGGCGCCCACCACGCCGCTCAGGCCCGATCCACGCTGCCAGGCCTGCTGGTAGCTGGGCGCAAAGCCCGAGCCGAAGGCCTGGCCCTTGGGGCTGATCCACTTCAGCGCCGCTTCGGGCAGCTCTTGCAGGAAGCGGCTCTTGACGTTGTAGCGCGTCTGGCCGTGCAGCATGCGGGTCTGGCTGAAGCTGATGTAGAGCCGCTGCCGCGCACGGGTGATGGCCACGTACATCAGCCGGCGTTCTTCCTCCAGCCCTTCGCCGCCGGATGCCGTGACGGTGGTCAGTGAGTTCTCGTGCGGAAACAGGCCTTCTTCCAGCCCAGTGATGAAGACCGCGTCGAACTCCAGGCCCTTGGCCGAGTGCACCGTCATCAGCTGCACCGCGTCCTGGCCGGCCTGGGCCTGGTTGTCACCGGCCTCCAGCGAGGCGTGGGTCAGGAAGGCCACCAGCGGCGACAGGATCTCGCCGGTTTCCGCATCGGGCTGCAGGTCGACGGCGGCGACCGCGTTGGGCTCGCCCGGCTTGGGCGCCGTCAGCGTGCCCGGCGAGGTTTCGTCCACCGGCAGGCCGACGGCGTCCTTGCCGAAGCCTTCGGTGGTGACGAATGCTTCTGCGGCGTTGACGAGTTCTTCCAGGTTCTCTATGCGGTCCTGGCCTTCCTTTTCGGTGCGGTAGAACTCGATCAGCCCGCTGGCGGCCAGCATGCGGCTGATGATCTCGCGCAGCGTCAGGCCGCGGGTGGCGTCACGCAGGTCGTCGATCAGCTTGTTGAAGCCGGCCATCTTGACGCCCGCCGCGCCGCTCAGGGCGCTCACGCCCTGGTAGAGGCTGCGGCCGCTGGTGCGGGCGGCGTCCTGCAGTTGCTCGACGCTGCGGGTGCCGATGCCGCGCGCCGGGAAGTTCACCACGCGCAGGAAGCTGGTGTCGTCGTTGGGGTTCTCCAGCAGGCGCAGGTAGGCCAGGGCGTGCTTGACCTCGGCACGCTCGAAGAAGCGCAGGCCGCCATAGACCCGGTACGGCACGCCGGCGTTGAACAGCGCCGACTCGATCACGCGCGACTGCGCGTTGCTGCGGTACAGGATGGCGGTTTCGCTGCGCGCCGTGCCGCTGCGGTGCAGGGCCTGGATTTCTTCCAGCAGCCACTGTGCCTCGGCAAAGTCGCTGGTGGCCTCGAAGATGCGCACCGGCTCGCCCGGGCCGGCCTCGGTGCGCAGGTTCTTGCCCAGGCGCTTGGCGTTGTGGGCGATCAGCGCGTTGGCGCTGTCCAGGATGTTGCCGAACGAGCGGTAATTGCGCTCCAGCTTGATGACCTGCTTGACGCGGTACTCGCGCTCGAAGTCGCTCATGTTGCCGACCTGCGCGCCACGGAAGGCGTAGATGCTCTGGTCGTCATCGCCCACCGCGAACAGCGCCGCAGCGTCGCGTGCATCGGGCGCGCCGGCGAACATCTTCAGCCACAGGTACTGCAGCTTGTTGGTGTCCTGGAACTCGTCAACCAGGATGTGGCGGAAGCGGCGCTGGTAGTGCTCGCGGATCGAGGGCTGGTCGCGCATCAGCTCGTAGCTGCGCAGCATCAGCTCGGCAAAGTCGACCACGCCTTCTCGCTGGCACTGGTCCTCGTAGGCCTGGTAGATCTCGGCCAACTTTTGCGTCTGGCCGTCGTGCACCGCCACGTCAGGCGGGCGGCGGCCTTCTTCCTTGCAGCTGGCAATGAAGCGGCTGACCTGCTTGGGCACGAAACGCTCTTCATCGAGTTTCATGGCCTTGATGACGCGCTTGACGGCGCTGAGCGTGTCGCCGGAATCGAGGATCTGGAAGCTCTGCGGCAGTGCGGCGAGCTTCCAGTGCGCGCGCAGGAAGCGGTTGCACAGGCCGTGGAAGGTGCCGATCCACATGCCGCGCACGTTGTACGGCAGCATGGTCGACAGACGGTGGACCATCTCCTTGGCCGCCTTGTTGGTGAAGGTCACCGCCATCAGCCCGCCGGGGCCGACCTGTCCGGTCTGCAGCAGCCAGGCGATGCGGGTGGTCAGCACACGGGTCTTGCCCGAGCCGGCGCCGGCCAGGATCAGCGCCGGCTCGGGCGCCAGCGTCACGGCGGCGTACTGCTCGGGGTTGAGGTTGGCGAGCAGGCTGGCGGGCAGGGCGGCCGTGCGGGCCGGCAGATCGGGTTCAGAGCCGGCGAACGCATCGGCGCCCGTGCCGGGCTCATCGACCAGGGGCATGTCGTCGCGAAAGGCCGGGTGATTTGATTCGGCGGATTCGGGCAGGGCGGGCGGGTGCTGGAGGTCGGGCATGAGGGGATTCTATTTTTTTGTCCTTTGCCGTTATGCTGCACTGCAGCATCCCGCTGTGACGGCCCTTGAGCGAACCCTTGAGCGGCTCTTGATAGGAGCGTCCCATGAAGTTCAGAGGATCGAACCAACGTCCGCCGCTGAGTCTGGCGCTGCAGGGTGGCGGCGCCCACGGCGCCTACACCTGGGGCGTGCTGGACGCGCTGCTGGAGGCCGACCGCTTCGAGTGGGACGCCCTCAGCGGCACCAGCGCCGGCGCGCTCAACGCCATCGTCATGGCCCATGGCCTGGCCGAGGGCGGCAATGACGGCGGGCGGGAGGCGCTGGCCGCGTTCTGGGCTGACATCGGCGCGCAGCTGCCCGAATGGTTCAGCGTGGGCGATGCGAACGAGCCGAGCCTGGCGCCCGCCGCGCGGGTGGCGCTGCAGTGGAGCCAGCTGTTCTCGCCCTATCAGCTCAACCCGCTGGGTCTCAATCCGCTGCGCGAGTTGCTGGCGCAGCGCATCGACTTCGAGCGCCTGCGCCAGGCCAGCCCGGTGCGGCTCTACATCGCCGCCACCCAGGTGCGCACCGGGCGGCTGCGGCTGTTTCGCGAGCACGAACTGACGGTGGATGCCGCGCTGGCTTCGGCCTGCCTGCCCACGCTGCACCATGCGGTCGAGATCGACGGCGAAGCCTATTGGGACGGCGGCTACAGCGCCAACCCGGCCCTGTTTCCGCTGGCCGCGCCCGGCCACGCCGACGATGTGCTGATCGTCATGCTGAGCACGCTGGACGCCGCCGAACCGCCGCCCAAGACCCCCAGCAGCGTGACCGAGATCCGCAGCCGCGTGGCGGAGATCGCCTTCAACGCCACCTTCCAGCGCGAGGCCGCGTCCTACGGCCGCGCCTGCACCGCCGCCCGGCACCGCTGGTGGCCGGTCGGGCGGCAGGAGCGGCGCTTGCGCCGCCTGCGCTGGCACCTGATCGACGCGCAGGCGGCGCTGGGCCACCTGACGCCCGAGACCAAGCTGCTCGCCCACCGGCCGTTTCTGGAGAACCTGCGCGACCTGGGCCGCCACCGCGCCCGGCAGTGGCTGGACGAGACCCAGGCTGACGTGGGCCGCCATGCCACGGTGGATCTGGAGGCGCTGTTCGCCTGAATGCCTGAATGCCTGAATGCCAGGGCAGGCGCGCGTAAACTCGACCATCGGGCCCAAATTCTGGTGCCCGGTGCGTGAGGCGGCCGGGTTCCAGGTCAAGCGCTCGCAGCCTTGGGGTGGCACTGCATCAACGCCGCCCCACTGATGAGAGCCACCTTCCATGGAAATCTTCGACTACGACAACGTCCTGTTGTTGCCCCGTCAATGCCGCGTCGAGAGCCGCAGCGAGTGCGACACCTCGGTGGAGTTCGGCGGACGCCGCTTCAAGCTGCCGGTGGTGCCGGCCAACATGAAGACGGTGCTCGACGAGCGCATTGCACGCCAGCTGGCCGCCGACGGCTACTTCTATGTCATGCACCGCTTCGATCTGGATGCGGTCGCCTTTGCCGGTGACATGCGCGAGCGCGGGCTGTATGTGTCGATCAGCTCGGGCGTCAAGCCCGCCGACGTGGCCGTGATCGACCGGCTGGCCGCCACCGGCGTGGGCGCCGACTACATCACCATCGACATCGCCCACGGCCATGCCGAGAGCGTGCGCAAGATGATCGCGCACATCAAGCAGCGCCTGCCGCGCGCCTTCGTGATCGCCGGCAACGTCGGCACGCCCGAGGCGGTGATCGACCTGGAAGCCTGGGGCGCCGACGCCACCAAGGTCGGCATCGGCCCGGGCAAGGTCTGCATCACGCGGCTGAAAACCGGTTTCGGCACCGGCGGCTGGCAGCTGAGCGCGCTCAAGTGGTGTGCCCGCGTGGCGACCAAGCCGATCATTGCCGACGGCGGCATCCGCCACCATGGCGACATTGCCAAGAGCGTGCGCTTCGGCGCCGCGATGGTGATGGTCGGCTCGCTCTTCGCCGGCCATGAGGAGTCGCCCGGCGCGACGGTCGAGGTCGACGGCCAGTTGTTCAAGGAGTACTACGGCAGCGCCAGCGACTTCAACAAGGGCGAGTACAAGCACGTCGAGGGCAAGCGCATCCTGGAGCCGATCAAGGGCCGCCTGAGCGACACGCTGCGCGAGATGCAGGAAGACCTGCAAAGCTCCATCAGCTACGCCGGCGGCAAGCTGCTGAGCGACCTGCGGCGCGTCAACTACGTCATCCTGGGCGGCGAGAACGCCGGCGAGCATCTGCTGATGTGAGCCGGCACGGGCGTGGGCAACCCGGGCGTTGGCTTCAGGCCAGCGCGCCCATGCTCTTGCGCAGGAAGACGCTCAGGTCGTCCGCCGACTGCGGGTGGGCGTAGAGGTAGCCCTGGGCGATGTCGCACTGGTGGAGCTTGAGGAAGCGCATCTGCTCTTCGGACTCCACGCCCTCGGCCACCACCGGCACGCCCAGGCCGTGGGCCAGCGCAATGGTGGCGCGCACGATGGCCGCCCCGTTGGGGTCGCTGGTGATGTCGTTGATGAAGCTCGGGTCGATCTTGATCTGGTCGACCGGGAAGCGCTTCAGGTAGGACAGCGATGAGTAGCCGGTGCCGAAGTCGTCCATCGCCACGCTCACGCCCATGGCACGCAGGTCGGTCAGCAGGTGGTGCAGCTGGCCGAGGTCGGACATGGCGGTGCTCTCGGTGATCTCGATCTTGAGCAGCGCGGCCGGCACGGCGCTGTCGGTCAGCGCGTCGGCCACCACCTGCACCAGCCTGCGGTCCAGGCACTGGCGCGCCGAGACGTTGACCGACACCGGCAGCAGCGGCAGGCCTTCGGTGCGCCAGCGGGCGATCTGGCGCGTGGCTTCGCGGATGACCCATTCGCCGATGCTCAGGATCAGCCCGGTTTCCTCGGTCACGGCCAGGAAGCGCGCCGGTGCCCACAGCTCGCCGTCGGGCTGGCGCCAGCGCAGCAGCGCCTCCATGCCGACCGGGCGGTTCGTGACCAGGTGCACTTGCGGCTGGTAATGCAGCTCGAAGCGGTGCTCTTCCAGCCCGTGGCGCAGCCGGGTCTCCAGCGCCAGCCACTCGCGCGTCCAGGCGGGCATCTCGGCGGCATAGAACTCGAAGCGCTTGCCGCCACGTGCCTTGCCGCGGTACATGGCGGTATCGGCCATGGCGAGCAGCGCGTCGCTGGCCACGCCGTCCTGCGGCGCCATGACGATGCCGATGCTGCAGCCGCAGGCGACCTCGATCTCGTCGATCAGCAGGTCGTCGGTCACTGCCACGATGATCTGCGCCGCCCGCGCCGCCACCACCTCGCGGCTGGTGGCCTGCTCCAGCAGCACCACGAATTCATCGCCGCCCCAGCGCGCCACGGTGTCGTGCGGCTGGCAGCTGTCGCGCAGGCGCTGGGCGATGACCTGCAGCACGGTGTCGCCGTGACGGTGGCCCAGGCTGTCGTTGATGCGCTTGAAGCGGTCCAGGTCGATGAACAGCAGCGCCACACTGGTGTGGCCGCGCTGCGCGCCGAGCACGGCGTGCTGCAGGCGGTCGGTCAGCAGCGTGCGGTTGGGCAGGCCGGTGAGCTGGTCATGCGTGGCCTCGTGCTGCTGGCGGCTGGCGGCGTGCAGGCGGTCGGTCATGTCGGTCAGCGTCAGCACGGCACCCTGGACAGGGTGAAGGTCAAAGCCTCGCGCAGGCGCATCGGCGGCGGCTTCAGCCGGCCGGGGTGGCGTGCTGTCGGACGTCCGCACCGGGCTGGCCGTGACTTGCACCTGGTGTTCCACGCCCTGGCACATCACACGCAAGGGGCGCTGGATCTGCACCACGCGCGCCTGCAGCAGGCATTCGCTCAGCGCCTGATCCAGCAGCGGCTGGCCGTGCGCGTCCAGCGCCAGCACGTCGGCCAGCGGCAGGCCTTGCGCCTGGGCCAACGCGTGGCTGACCAGCCGCTCGGCGCTGGGGTTGAGGTAGCGCACGCGGCGGCGCGCGTCGATGGTGATGACCCCATCGGTAATGGCCTGCAGCGTGGTGTCGGCTTGGCTGCGCGCCTGTTGCAATTCCCGCTGCGCCCGGCGCAGTTCGCGGTTGCGCGCCAGCAGCCAGCCCAGGCTCAGGCTCAGCGTCAGCGCCATGCTCGGCAACCAGATCGACCAGCCCGCCAGCAGGCCGGCACTGCCCAGCAGCGGCAGTGGCAGCAGCCAGGGGCCGTGCCCGAGCGTTCGTCCGGGCAGTTTTGGGAAACCTGCGGCCACCAGCAGCGGCAGGCTGTTCAGGGCGATGGCCAGCGAAGCGGGGACGGGTGTGATGGCCGTGCCGTGGCTCATGCCGGCCAGGTGCAGCAGAACCTCCAGGCTGACCTGCTCCAGCTGCTGCAGCACGGGCTTGCCCAGCGTCAGCAGCAGCAGCATCAATCCGCAGGCCACGATCCACGGCTGGCTGCTGCACGCCTGCAGGCGTCTGACGCGGCTCAGCATGGGCAGCAGCATCCAGCCGGGCGGGCCGGGTTGCGCGGTTTGGCAGGTGCTTGCATCTTGTTGTTCTCGGGTCCTGTATCGGGGCACGCGTGCCCACAAGCCAACCCATCGACGGGACATCAACGGCGGGAGACGGAAAACGGCAGCCTTGTCTTTGCTCATGGCCTGCGTTACGAACCCCTTCGGGTTCTGGACGCAGCGCCAGTGCAAGTCCGGAAACACCGTGTGAAAGCCGCCACGAATTCCATTACTTTTTCGTATTTTGCGCGATAGAGGGCTGCATCCAGCCGAATATGAAAAAATTACAACCGTCGTTGGTAACGAGGTGAAAACCGAAGTGAAAACCGCGCGGCTTCACTTGCCGTCACGCACCGGGCCGTGTCAGGACGCGTCGGTCGCGATGACCTGCGGCTGATAGGCCAGCCGCACATAGATGGGCGCAAAGGCCTCGGCCTGGGTGATCTCCAGCAGGCGCTCCCGCGCCAGCTCCAGCATGGCGATGAAGCTCACCACCAGCACCTGCGGGCCCTGGTCGGTGTCGAACAGGTCGTGGAACTCGACGAAGCGCCGGCCCTGCAGGCGGCGAAGCAGCAGGCTCATGTGCTCGCGCACCGACAGCGCCTCGCGGCTGATCTTGTGGTGCTGCACCAGCCGGGCGCGCTTGAGCACGTCGGCCCAGGCCTGCTGGATGTCGTGCAGGCTGACCTCGGGCAGGCGGGCCTGCACGGTCTGCTCGATGTGGACCTGCACCGGCACGAAGTCGCGCCCGAGCAGCGGCAGCGCATCCAGCTGCGCCGCGCCGAGCTTGATGCGCTCGTACTCCAGCAGCCGGCGCACAAGTTCGGCACGCGGGTCGTCGGCTTCCTTGCCCTCGTCGCTCTTGCGCGCGGGCAGCAGCATGCGCGACTTGATCTCGATCAGCACCGCCGCCATCAGCAGGTAGTCGGCGGCGAGTTCGAGGTTGCTCTTGCGGATCTGCTCGACGTAGTCGAGGTACTGCCGCGTGACATCCGCCATCGGGATGTCGAGGATGTTGAAGTTCTGCTTGCGGATCAGGTAGAGCAGCAGGTCCAGCGGGCCCTGGAAGCTCTCCAGAAAGACCTCCAGCGCATCCGGCGGGATGTAGAGGTCCTGCGGCAGCGCGTACAGCGGCTCGCCGTAGAGCGTGGCGCGGACGATGTCAGCGACGTCAGTCACCACGACATCGGCCACCACGATTTCAGCCCTTGGTCTGATAGACGTAGGGTTGCTGCGCCACGCGGGCGTCGCTGAACTCGGCCTGGGCGCTGCGGTCCTGCGGCTTGTCCCACAGCAGTTCGCGGCCTTCGCGCTGGCGTTGCTCCAGCTGCGGGTCCTTCTGCTTGAGGCTGTCGATGAACTGAGTGACCTCAGATTGGTAGGGCTTCCAGAAGAGCGGCATGGCGGTGGGCGTTGGGTGCGGCGAAGTTGCGGATTCTATCGAGCCGGCGTGACTCCACCCGGCATGACTCAACCCAGCGCGCCCGCGCCGGTGGGCAGGTCGCGGGTGGCGATCAGCGCCTCATCGACGGTGGGCACGATGGCGTCGGCGCCGATCTCGGCCTCGAAGCCCGAGCGCTGCAGCAGCGACAGCGGCTGCGCGTTGACGTTGGCCAGCACCAGCCCCATGCGCTGGCGCTGCAGCGCGCGGTGCAGCTGGCGCAGCGCGTCGAGGCCGGAGGTGTCCATCGAGATCATTTTCTGCATGTCCAGCACCACCGCCCGCGTGCCGGGGCGCAGCTGTTCGGGCAGCGCCTCGATCTTTCCGACCGCGCCGAAGAACAGCGAGCCGTACAGGTCGAACACCTGCACGCCCGCCGGCAGCGTGGCGCTGCCCGGGTGCGGGCGGGCCTCGAACAGCGCGCTCATGCGCCAGATGAAGAAGCCGCAGGCCAGCAGCAGGCCGACCTCTACCGCCACCGTCAGGTCGAACACCACCGTCAGCACGAAGGTGCCCAGCATCGTGGTCCGGTAGGGCAGCAGGAAGTGGCGCAGCCGCACGAACTCATGCCACTCGCCCATGTTCCAGGCCACGAACAGCAGGATGCCCGCCAGCGCGGCCAGCGGCACATGCCCGGCCAGCGGGGCGGCCAGCAGCACCACGCCCAGCAGCGTGACGGCATGCACCACGCCGGCGATGGGGCTGGCCGCGCCGGCCCGCACGTTGGTGACGGTGCGCGCAATCGTGCCGGTGGCCGGAATGCCGCCGAACAGCGGCGCCACGAAGTTGGCCACGCCCTGCGCCATCAGCTCCTGGTTCGGGTCATGGCGCGGGAATTCGGTCAGGTTGTCGGCCACGCGGGCACACAGCAGCGACTCGATCGCGCCCAGCAGCGCAATCGTCAGGGTCGGCATCAGCAGCTGCTTGGCGGTGGCCCAGCTGAACTCGGGCAGGTCGAACGCCGGCAGCGCCTGCGGAATGCCGCCGAAGCGCGAGCCGATGGTCTCCACCGGCAGGTCCAGCAGCCAGGTCGCCAGGGTCGCCAGGAACAGCGCGATCAACGTGCCCGGCAGGTGCGAGGCGGCGCGGCGCAGCCGGGGCATCAGCTCGGCGGGCTCGGCGGCCTCCATCTGGTAGCTCTTGGGCCAGAACACCACCAGCGCCAGACAGGCCAGGCCGATGAGCAGCGCCAGCGGGTTGAAGCTGCCCATGTGCTGCGCCAGTGTCTTGATCTGCAGGAAGAAGTCGCCCGGCATCTTGTCGATCTGCAGGCCCAGCAGATCCTTGACCTGCGACAGCCCGATCAGCACTGCAATGCCGTTGGTGAAGCCGATCACGATGCTCACGGGGATGTAGCGCACCATGGCGCCGAGCTTGAACAGCCCCATCGCGAACATCAGCACACCCGCCAGCATGGTGGCGATCAGCAGGTTGGCCAGCCCGTAGCGCTCGACGATGCCGTAGACGATGACGATGAAGGCGCCGGCCGGCCCGCCGATCTGCACCTGCGAGCCGCCCAGCGCCGAAATCAGGAAGCCCGCGATGATGGCGGTGAAGATGCCCTGCTCGGGCTTGACGCCCGAGGCGATCGCGAACGCCATCGCCAGCGGCAGCGCCACCACGCCCACCGTCAGGCCGGCGCCCAGATCGGCCATGAAGTGCCGGCGGTCGTAGCCGGACAGGCTGTCGATCAGTCTGGGGCGGAAACGGTGCAGGGCCATGATCAAGCCGGGAGCGGGGGCAAGGCGGCTGATCCGTGCAGGCGGGGGACGCGACCTGGGACTCTGCTTTTGGTCATGCTAATGTGATGTTGGTTTCAGTTACATGCTAGCCAGTTCGCCTGTCCGCCGCCACCCATGCCGATCGATTTCATCCAGCGCCTGACCCAGCCGGAGCGCACCCGCAGCGCCAACCGCCAGTTGGGCGCGCTGCTGGCGTTCGTGGCCGGCGCCATCAACGCGGGCGGCTTTCTGGCGGTGCAGCGTTACACCTCGCACATGACCGGCATCGTTTCGGCCATTGCCGACGATCTGGTGCTGGGCCAGCTGGCGTGGGCGATGGCGGGCCTGTCGTCGCTGCTGGCCTTCGTGTTGGGCGCGGCCACCACGGCGGTGCTGATCAACTGGGCGCGGCGGCGCGAGCTGAACGTCGAGTACGCGCTGCCGCTGATGCTCGAAGCCGCGCTGCTGCTGCTGTTCGGCCTGCTGGGCGCCAACCTGGAGTTGCTGGTGGATGTGTTCGTGCCGTCGACCGTGCTGCTGCTGTGCTTCGTGATGGGGCTGCAGAACGCCATCGTCACCAAGATTTCCAAGGCCGAGATCCGCACCACGCACATGACCGGCGTGATCACCGACCTGGGCATCGAACTCGGCCGCCTGCTGTACCTGAACCGCCAGCACGATGCCGGCAGCGTCCACTACGTGCAGGCCAACCGGGACAGGATGAAGGTGCACGGCGTGATCCTGGGCCTGTTCTTCAGCGGCGGCATCGTCGGCGCGCTGGCCTTCAAGCACGCCGGCTTTGCCGCCACCATGCCGATCGCCGCACTGCTGATGGCGATGGCCGCCCCCGCGCTGTGGCGCGACCTGCGTGAACACCGACTGAGCCTGCCCCTGCAGGACTGACCCCCCGACCGACCCTGATTGATGAGTGACTTCGACCACGTCCACCCCTTCGTCTGCGAGGACGCAGATGGCGTCTCCCTGCACTTCAGCCTGCATTCGATCCAGAGCCGCATGCAGCGCGACGCGCCCGACGCGCTGGCGCTGGACTACACCCGCACCATGATGGCGTTTGCGCTGCTGCAGCCCCTCCCGCGCCCGACGCCGCAGCGGTTGCTGATGGTCGGGCTGGGCGGCGGCTCGCTGCCCAAGTTCTGCCATGCGCGGCTGCCGGAGGCCGACATCACGGTGGTCGAGATCAATCCGCACGTGATCGCGCTGCGCGAGGCGTTTGCGGTGCCGCCGGACGGCGAGCGCTTTCGCGTGGTGGAGGCCGATGGCGCGGCGCATGTGGCGGCGCTGGCCGAGCCGGTCGACGTGCTGATCGTGGATGGCTTCGACTACGACGGCCAGCCCGATGTCTTGTGCAGCGCCGACTTCTACGCCGCCTGCCGCCGCGCCGTGGCGCCCGACGGCGTGCTGGTCGTCAACCTGCAGGCGGCCGACCCGCAAACCCCCGCGCTGCGCGACCGCATCGCCCTGGCGTTTGACGGCGCGGTGCGGGCGCTGCCCAGCCCGTGCGGCGGCAATGTGATCGTTCTGGCGGGTGAGCCCTGCTGTCAGGTGACGGCAGCCGGCTTGAAGCGGCAGCGCAGCCGCTACAGCGATTGGGCCGAGGCCGACCGGGCGATGCTGGCCGAGGTGGCCGCGCAACTGTCGACATCCCTGTCGGCACCGCGGCGCCGCGCCACCTGACCTGTTTCTTCAGCGCACCCGCATGCCGGGCTGCGCGCCGGGGAAGGGCTCCAGCACGAAGATGCCGGGGTTCTTCTTTTCGTCGGCATCGCTGGCGGCCAGCACCATGCCTTCGCTGATGCCGAACTTCATCTTGCGCGGCGCGAGGTTGGCGACCATCACAGTCAGCTTGCCTTCCAGGTCTTCGGGCTTGTAGGCCGCCTTGATGCCCGAAAAGACGTTGCGCAGGCGGCCTTCGCCCACGTCGAGCGTCAGGCGCAGCAGCTTGTCCGAGCCGGCGACGTGCTCGGCCTTGACGATACGGGCGATGCGCAGGTCGACCTGGGTGAAGTCGTCGATCTTGATTTCCGGGGCGATGTCCTCGCCGCCAGGGATCACCTTGGGCGCTGCTGGCGGCTCGAACAGGGCTTCGAGCAGCTTGGGGTCGACGCGCTGCATCAGGTGCTGGTAGGTGCCGATGGTATGTGCGCCCAAAGCACGGCCGGCCGCGTGGAAGTCCAGCGGCTCGACCTGCAGGAAGGCCTCGACCTGCGCGGCCAGCGCCGGCAGCACCGGCTTGAGGTAGATGGTCAGCAGGCGGAAGGCTTCGATGCAGACGCTGCAGACGTCGTGCAGCACCGCATCCGCGCCTTCCTTCTTCGCCAGTTCCCACGGCTTGTTGGCGTCGACGTATTCATTGACGCGGTCGGCCAGCGCCATGATTTCGCGCAGCACTTTGCCGAACTCGCGGCCCTCGTACAGGCCGGTGATGACGTCGCGGTGGGCGCGCAGCGTGTCCAGCAGCGTGCGGCCTTCGACGCCGAGGTCGGCGCTCAGCGTGCCGCCGAAGCGCTTGGTCAGGAAGCCGGCGGCGCGCGAGGCGATGTTGATGTACTTGCCCACCAGGTCGCTGTTGACACGCAGCGCGAAGTCCTCGGGGTTGAAGTCGATGTCTTCCACATGCGAGTTCAGCTTGGCAGCGATGTAGTAGCGCAGCCATTCGGCGTTCATGCCGAGGCTCAGGTACTTGAGCGGATCGAGCCCGGTGCCGCGGCTCTTGCTCATCTTCTCGCCGTTGTTGACGGTCATGAAGCCGTGCACGAAGACGTTGGTGGGCGTCTTGCGGCCGCTGAACTGCAGCATCGCCGGCCAGAACAGCGTGTGGAAGTAGGTGATGTCCTTGCCGATGAAGTGGTACTGCTCGACCGCCGGGTCGGCGATGAAGTCATCGAAGGAGCGCGCCTCGCCATACCTGGCGAGCGGGCCGCCCTTGCTGAAGTAATTCTTCAGCGACGCCAGGTAGCCGATCGGCGCATCCAGCCAGACATAGAAGTACTTGCCCGGCGCATCGGGAATCTCGATGCCGAAGTAGGGCGCGTCGCGGCTGATGTCCCAGTCACCCAGGCCGCCCTGGCCTTCTTCGTCCTTGGTGAACCATTCCTTGATCTTGTTGAGCACCTCGGGCTGCAGCCGGCCGCTTTCCTGCGTCCACGCCTCCAGGAACTGGGCGCAGCGCGGGTCGCTCAAGCGGAAGAAGTAGTGCTCGCTGGTCTTCATGACCGGCGTGGCGCCGGACAGGGCCGAATACGGGTTCTTCAGTTCGGTGGGTGCGTAGACCGCGCCGCAGCTCTCGCACGAGTCGCCGTACTGGTCCTTGGCGCCGCACTTGGGGCACTCGCCCTTGATGAAGCGGTCGGGCAGGAACATGCCCTTTTCGGGGTCGTAGAACTGCTCGATCGAGCGCTGCGCGATCAACTCGTTGGCGCGCAGCGAGCGGTAGATCGACTGCGCCAGTTCGTGGTTCTCGGCCCCGTCGGTCGAGTGCCAGTTGTCGAAGCTGATGTGAAAGCCATCCAGATACGGCTTGCGACCGGCTGCGATGTCGGCGACGAACTGCTGCGGCGTCTTGCCGGCCTTTTCTGCGGCGATCATGATCGGCGCGCCGTGGGCGTCGTCGGCGCCGACAAAATGCACCTGGTGCCCCTGCATGCGCTGGAACCGCACCCAGACGTCGGCCTGGATGTATTCCATGATGTGGCCGATGTGGAAATTGCCGTTGGCGTAGGGCAGGGCGGTGGTGACGAAGAGTTGGCGTGTCATGGGCAACGGCAGTGGCGACAGTAACGAAGCAGTAACGGGGCGCCCCGATCCGGGGCAGACCGAAGATTCTAGGCCGCAGGCCGGAAGGGACTCAGCGATGAATTCAGGCGCGCTTGACGAGGCTTGGCCCGTGCGCATCGAACCCGCCGGCTGGGTTTTCGACGCGCCGGCCGGCCTGAGCCTGCTGCAGGCTGCCGCAGCCGCCGGCATCGTGCTGCCGAGTTCCTGCCGCAACGGCACCTGCCGCGCCTGCATCTGCCAGTTGCGCGCCGGCCAGGTGCGCTATCGCATCGACTGGCCGGGCCTGAGCGCCGAGGAAAAGCACGCCGGCCAGATCCTGCCGTGCGTGGCGCTGGCCGAGTCGGCGCTGGTGATCGAGGTGCCCAGGGCGCGGCGGCGGGGCGATCCGGCCTGATGTGTCAGCCCCGGTGGAAGATGCAACAGTCCTTCACGTTGCGTTGCCCTCCACCACAGACGCTTGCAGCGCGGCTTCCCAGAATCGAGGCCATGAACAAGCCCACCTTTGCTCCCCGTCCGCTGGAGCCCAAAAAAGCAGCCGACACCGTGATCAACCCGCGCCGCAGGACCACCACGCTGGGCGGTCTGGCGGCGCTGTCGAGCCTCTGGCTGAGTGCCTGCGGCGGGGGCAGCACGGATGCCGTGGCCTCGGACGACGCGACCCTGGAAGCGCTGCGGCGGCGCACGCCCAGCCCTGCGCCGGCGCCGGTTCCTGCGCCCGCCCCAGCGCCCGTACCTGCACCCGCGCCGGCCCCGACGCCCGCCCCAGCCCCTGCGCCCGCGACCGGCAGCTACGGCAATTTCAAGGGCGCCAGCCTGGGCGCCAACGCCAACCTGAACGGCGCCATCGCCTTCCCCGCCAGCAATGCCTGGAACAGCGACATCTCGACGGCGGCGGTGGACGCCAACTCCGGCGCCATCCTGTCGACCATCGGGCTGACCACCGGCTTGCGACCGGACTTCGGCTCCGGCACCTGGGACGGCGGGCCGATCGGCATTCCGTACCACGTGGTGGCCGGCACCCAGGCCAAGGTCAAGATCACCTACACCGCCTACGGCAGCGAGAGTGATCCTGGCCCTTATCCGGTGCCTGCCGGTGCTCAGATCGAAGGCGGCTCGGCCGGCACCGGCGATCGCCACGTGTTGGTGATCGACCGTGACGGCAACAAGCTGTATGAGTTGTACCGTGCCTTCCCGAACGCCGATGGCTCTTGGAATGCCGAATCGGGTGCGATCTTCGACCTGACCAGCAACACCGTGCGCCCCGGTGGCCAGGCCGGCTGGACCAGCGCGGACGCCGCCGGCCTGCCGATCCTGCCCGGCCTGGTGCGCTACGAAGAAGCCGCGCTCGGCCCGGGCGGCATCCGCCACGCGCTGCGCTTCACGGTCGCCCGCACCCGCAAGGCTTATGTGGCGCCCGCCACGCACTGGGCCAGTTCCAGCACGGCCACCAACCTGCCGCCGATGGGCATGCGCGTGCGCCTGAAGGCCAGCTACGTCATCCCGGCCACTTTCAGTGCCGAGGCGCGTGCGGTGCTGACGGCGCTCAAGACCTACGGCATGTTCCTGGCCGACAACGGCAGCAACTTCTACATGAGCGGGGCGCCCGATGCACGCTGGAACAACAGCCGGATGATCTCCGAGCTGGGCCAGGTCAAGGGCAGCGACCTGGAGGTGGTTCAGATGAGCGGACTGGTCAGCGGCTGATCACGGGCTGGGCGGGCTTGCCCTTGCGGCATCCCGGTGGCTGGGCAGCCGCTAGACTGGCGCCGCTTCAAAGAATGCACCCCAAGCATCCCGCTCAGCCCCAACCAGCAGCCCTGATATGACCCTCACCGACAGCGCCCTGCGCGCCGCGATCCAGACCGTCATCGATCCCAATACGGGACGAGATTTCGTCACCAGCCGCCAACTCAGGAGCCTGCAGGTCTCGGGCGCCGATGTGAGCCTGGAGATCGAGCTGGGCTACCCCGGCCTGAGCCAGCATGACGCCCTGCGCGGCCTGCTGACCGACGCCGTCAAGGCGCTGCCGGGTGTCGGCCAGGTCGACGTGACGATCACCACCAAGATCGTTGCCCACGCCGTGCAGCGCGGCACGCAGCTGCTGCCGGGCGTGAAGAACATCATTGCGGTGGCCTCGGGCAAGGGTGGCGTGGGCAAGAGCACCACCGCCGTCAACCTGGCCCTCGCCCTGGCCGCCGAAGGCGCGCGCGTCGGCATCCTGGACGCCGACATCTACGGCCCCAGCCAGCCCACGATGCTGGGCGTGAGCGGCCGGCCCGAAAGCCAGGACGGCAAGACCATGGAGCCGATGATCGGCCACGGCGTGCAGGTCATGTCGATCGGCTTCCTGGTCGATGGCGACCAGGCCATGATCTGGCGCGGCCCGATGGCCACCCAGGCGCTGGAGCAGTTGCTGCGCCAGACCCACTGGAAAGACCTCGACTACCTGATCGTCGACATGCCGCCCGGCACCGGCGACATCCAGCTCACGTTGTCGCAGAAGGTGCCCGTGACCGGCGCGGTGATCGTGACCACGCCGCAGGACATCGCGCTGCTCGATGCCAAGAAGGGCGTCAGGATGTTCGAGAAGGTCAGCGTGCCCATCCTCGGCGTGGTCGAGAACATGGCGGTCTACTGCTGCCCCAACTGCGGCCACACCGCGCACATCTTCGGCGCCGATGGCGGCAAGAAGATGGCCGCCGAGTTCGGCCTCAACTATCTGGGCGCGCTGCCGCTGGCGCTGTCGATCCGCGAGCAGACCGACGCCGGCCGCCCGACCGTGGTGGCCGAGCCCGACGGCGAAGTCGCCGCGCTCTACAAGGCCGTGGCGCGCCAGGTGGCGGTCAAGGTGGCGGCGCAGTCCAAGGACTACTCGTCCAAGTTCCCCAGCATCAACATCAGCCAGAACACCTGAGCGACGAAGGGGCGGGGTCGAAACCCCGCCGTGTTCATTGCGCTGCCGGCTTGCGCTCGATCACCCGCACGCGCTGCCAGCCGTTGCGGCTGACGGCGGCAATCACGCAGGGCCGGCCGAGTGCGGTGGATGCCATCTGGCCTGTCTCGGGTGTGCGGATCGTGACCGGCCACCACAGCACGTCGCCGCTCAGGCGCAGGTTGCTGGGCGACTCCAGCTTGATGGCCAGACTGGGCTGCTGGCTGAGCGCGAACACCAGCACGCGCTCATCGGCCCAGCGCACCCGCCGCCCGAGGGCGCCGGTCTCGCCTTGCGTCAAGGTCTTGCTCCATTCATGCACCGAAGCGACCGTGCGCAGGCTGCGTTGTTGTCCGCTCATCGGGCAGACACCGTGCGATCGCCACGCCAGCACGCGCACCGAACGGGGCGCTGGGCGCCGGTCGTCGTCCGCGCTGGCTTGCGGCGGACTGCGGCCGGGTGCCGTGTCCGCCTGGGCCGGCCCGGCCAGCAGCAGTCCGCCCAGGGACAGCACGCCGGCCAGTTCAAGTGCCCGTTTCATGGCCCACTTCAGCACCGCGCTCAACGCGCCACCCCGCTGCGGCGCAGACCCGTCAGGGACAAGCCGCCCACGGACTGGGTAGGAATGCCCGACAGCGGTGCAATCTGGAAATCAAGTGCATTCATGCTGCTGTTGACCGTGATGCGGCTGCCGCTGATGCCGGGTGTTGACGACGCGGCGGAGTAGGCCCCGCCAACCTCGCCGGGCTGGTAGATCAGGTCGTCGTTGTCCAGGTCGGTGCCGGCCAGGACCGACACGCTCGTGCCGGCGGCAATGCCGCTGAGCTGGTAGGTGTAGCGGCCGTTGACGGCCTGCACCAGTTGCGTGTCCAGCGTCAGTTGCGTGTCCGCATCGACCAGCAGCACATAGACCGGCCCGAAATTGGCGCCCACGCGCGCCACCGAGGTGGCCGGCTTGGTCACCGTGACCGGCAGCGTCAGCACCATGCCGGAGGGCGCCATGCTGACCGTCAGGGTCAAGGCCGTGCTGCTGCCCGCACTCAGGCTGCTGCGGTTGACGGTGAGCGTGTAGCTGCCCAGGCCGGCGCTGTTCACGGTGGTCGCCGCCACGGCCACGACGGCCGGGTTGCTGGAGATCACGCTGGCCACGCTGTCGCTGGTCGTGCCGGTGCTGGTCAGGTTGAGCACGGTGCTGGTCTGCAGGCCGCCCAGGTCGAAGGCGCTGGGCTGGGCGACGATCTGGCCACGGGGTGTTGGCGCGTTGGTGGCGGCGCCCAGGGCCGCGTCGACTGCCTTGCTGGCGCTGACCAGGCCCCAGCCGTAGCTGCTGTCGCGCCCTGCGGTGCCGATGTCGACGCTGATGGCGCCAGCGGCGATCAGGTCATCGGCCTGCGCCACCGTCAGCGCGGGGTTGACGTAGCGCATCAGCGCCAGCACGCCGGCCACATGAGGTGCTGCCATGGACGTGCCCTGCATCGATGTCATGCCCGGGGTGCGCGTGGTGCCCACAAAGCTGGCCACCGTGCTGAAGACGCCGTTGCTGCCGGCGCCGCTGCCACCCGGCGCGGCCAGCACCACGGCAGCGCCCGTGTTGGAGTAGCTCGCCAGCGTGCCCGAGGGCGTGGTGGCGCCCACCGCGACCACGCCGCTGCAGTTGGCGGGCTGGCCCACCGGCGCGGGCGTGCCGGGGTTGCGGCCATCGTTGCCGGTGGCGGCCACCACCATCACGCCGGCGTTGCGTGCGGTGTTGACGGCCTCCTGGAACACCGGCGCGCAACTGCCGCCGCCGCCCAGGCTGAGGTTGATCACGTCGGCCCGGCGCGAGGGCAGCGTGCCCGAGGCATTGCTCTGGCCCGCCGCATAGAGCATGGCCTGCACGATGTCCAGGCTGCTGGCGCCGGTGTTGGCGCCGAAGACGTTGAGCGGCAGGATCTGCGCCATGGGCGCCACACCGGTGCCATAGGCGCCGTTGAACGCGGCGGCGGCCACCGTGCCGGCGACGTGGCTGCCGTGGAACTCGGTGCCGCTGGCAGCGCCCTCCAGCGAGTCGCCGTTGCGGCCGGTCTTGCTGGCGCCCGTGCCGCTGCCGTTGCAGCCGGTGTTGCCGCTGACGAACAGGCAGCCGGTCGACAGCAGCTGCGGTGCCAGGTCGGGGTGGTCCAGCACCACGCCGGAATCGATCACCGCCACGACCGGGCGCAGCGTCGGCGGGCTCGGCAGGGCGTTGATGCGGTTCATCGCCTCGCTCAGGTTGATCTGGTTGTAGTGCCAGCTCTGGCTGGCGTAGTTGGGATCGCCCGGCGGGAAGCTGCCGGTGAGGGCGGTGGTCTTGAGCAGCCAGTTGGGCTGCACATAGGCGTAAGCGCCGGTGGCGTGCAGCGCCTTGACGCTGCGCAGGGTGGCGAGTGCGGCGCGGATGCCGTCCAGCGCATCGGCCGGGCTGGCCAGGCGTTTGCTGATGTTGGCGGTCGCAGTCGCCTGAGCGGTGCTGACCTGGCCGGCGCGCAGGCCGGCGTGCAGGCGGTGCAACGTGTCGGCCATGGCGCGGCGGCCGTGCGTGTCAGCGGGCAGCGTCAGGACCTGCGGGCCGGGCGCGGTGTGGGCGGCCGCCGCCGTCAGGCCGAGTCGATGGGCCACCGCCTGGGTCTGCTGGCGGGCCGTGCGCTCGGTGCTGCCGAGCGCGGTGAAGGCCGCGTCGCCCGCTGCCAGCGGCCGCGCCAGCAACTGGCTGCCGTCGCCGGCCAGCGACGCCGTCACATTGCCGCAGGTGCCCGAGGTGCCGACCGCGCCGATGCGCAGCGTGTAGATCGAGGCGCCCTGGAACGCATAGACGTTGACGTAGTAGGTGCCTGCCGTGGTGGCCTGCACGCATTCGAAGCGGGTGGCGTCGCCGGTGGAGGAGCCGGCCACGGTGCTCGCGTCACTGCCGAACAGATAGAGATCCAGGTCGTTGGTGGCCGCATCCGAGGCAAATTCCAGCTCGACCACCTGGCCGGCCTGCAGTTCGACCTTGAAGAAATCGTCGGTGTCGCCGTTGCGGGTGCCGCTTCGGTTGGCCCCGGGGGGGCCGGCATCGGGCTGGTTGACGGTGCCGTCCAGCACGACCGGCGTCGCCAGCCGTTGCGCAACGTCGGGGTCATCGTTGCTGCTGCGCGGGGTCTGGTTGATGTCGTTGAGGTCGGCGTCGACGGCGGCGGTCTCGGCCATCAGGATCGTGCCTGACAGGCTGTAGCCGCTGACACCCCCACCACCGCCGCTGCTGGTGCTGCCGCCGCCGCAGCTGCTCAGCAGCACGGCGAGCCCGACCAGGGCGCCACGAAGCCCGGGAAAACCGGGCGTGCGGGCAGTTGAACGAGTGTGGGTCATGCGGTTTCCCTTGAGGCGCGGTTGCCCTGGTGAGCTGAATCTGTGCTGAAAATCATAGTGGAGGCAGCCGCCTATCATGCCTGCATGAACCAGCTTGAGGCGATGCGCTACCTGGTGGCACTGGAGCAGCACCGTCATTTCGGCCGCGCCGCACAGGCCTGCCACATCACACAACCGGCGTTGTCGAACGCGCTGCGGGCGCTGGAGCAGCAGTACGGCGTGACCATCGTGCGCCGCAGCCGCCAGTACGAAGGCCTGACACCCGAGGGCGAGCGCGTGGTCGTGAGCGCTCGCCGCATGCTGCACGAGCACCAGCTGCTGCAGCAGGAGTTGCAGAGCGACATCGACCGCCCGCGCGGCACCCTGCGCATCGGCGCCGTGCCCACCGCCATGCCGATCGTGGCGCGTTTTGCCGCCTGCCTGCAGGCGCGCTACCCCGACATCCGGCCGGTGGTGCTGTCGCTGGCGTCGTCCGAGATCGAGACCGGCGTGGAGACGCTCACGCTCGATCTGGGGCTGGGCTACATCGACCGGCCCGGCCAGCGCGGGGCTGCCATGCTGTCGATGCCGCAGTACGTCGAACACTACTTTCTGGTGCGCCGTGCTTCGCAGTTGGCCCGCACTGAGTCCGAGCGCCTGCAGCGCGGCCCGGCCATCTCATGGGCCGCTGCCGCCGCGCTGCCGCTGTGCCTGCTGACGCCGGAGATGCACAACCGCACCATCGTCGATCAGGCGTTTGCGCAGGCCGGCACGCCGGTCCAGCCGGTGATCGAGACCAACTCGATCCTGACGCTGTCACTCAGCGTGGTGGCCGGCGAGGTCTGCAGCGTGCTGCCCGGTGCGCTGGTGGGCGCCATTCGCGGCTACCGCGAACTCGAAGCGCTGCCGCTGGTCGGCCCCGACCTGCGCACGCCGATCGGCTTCATGACGACGCAGTTCGAGCGCCCATCCCGCACCCTCCAGGCCGCACTGGCCCTGGCGCGCGAGCCCGAATGGCTGCGCCACGCCGCCGCGCACAGCGGCCCGCTCGACGATTGAATCTCGCTCAGGGTTATCCCAGGGATTCATTTCATTCTTGAATCGGGATATGTCCCGAATCAATTTGACCGGGCTTGACTTGGCGCAGACACTCCGCCGCGACAGCCTTGGGCCAGCGTGCCCGGGGCTGCATTGACAACATCCAATAAGACCGGAGACATCCATGGCAGGTTTTCTCGACAAGGAACGCATCATTGCGGGCCCGGGTTTCAACCGGTGGCTGGTGCCACCTGCGGCGCTTGCCATTCATTTATGCATCGGCATGGCCTACGGGTTTTCGGTGTTCTGGCTGCCGCTGAGCAAGGCCATCGGCACCAAGTGCGGTCCCGAGATCGGTTTCTTCCAGGAACTGTTCACCACCACCTGCGACTGGAAGGTGGCCACGCTGGGCTGGATGTACACGCTGTTCTTCGTGTTCCTGGGTTCGTCGGCGGCCCTCTGGGGTGGCTGGCTTGAGCGCGCCGGCCCGCGCAAGGCCGGCGTGGTCAGCGCCATCTGCTGGTGCGGCGGCATGCTGATCTCGGCGCTGGGTATCCACCTGCACCAGTTCTGGATGATGTTGCTGGGCTCGGGCGTGATCGGAGGCATCGGGCTGGGGTTGGGCTACATCTCGCCCGTCTCGACGCTGATCAAGTGGTTTCCGGACCGCCGCGGCATGGCCACCGGCATGGCCATCATGGGCTTCGGTGGCGGCGCCATGATCGGCTCGCCCCTGGCAGCCGACCTGATGAAGGTCTTCGCCACGCCCGAGAGCGTGGGCGTCATGCCCACCTTCGTCGTCATGGCGTGTCTCTACTTTGTCTTCATGATGGCCGGTGCCCTGGGCTATCGCGTACCCGCCACGGGCTGGAAGCCCGCTGGCTGGACGCCGCCCGCCGCGCAGAACAACACCATGATCACGCAGCGCCACGTGCACGTGAAGAACGCCTTCAAGATCCCGCAGTTCTGGCTGGTGTGGATGGTGTTGTGCATGAACGTGAGTGCCGGCATTGGCGTGATCGGCATGGCTTCGCCCATGCTGCAGGAGGTGTTCGGCGGCTCGCTGATCGGGGTTGACACCAAGTTCGGTGACCTCGACAAGGATCAGCTGAAGGCCATTGCGACCGTGGCTGCGGGTTTCACCGCGCTGCTGAGCCTGTTCAATATTGGAGGCCGTTTCTTCTGGGCCAGCCTGTCGGACAAATTCGGTCGCAAAGTCACCTATGCCATTTTCTTCATACTCGGTGGCGTGATGTATTTCAGCGTGCCGGGCAGCGCTGCTGCTGGCAGCACCTTGCTTTTCGTGGGGGCTTTCTGCGTCATCCTGAGTATGTATGGCGGTGGTTTCGCCACGGTGCCGGCGTATTTGGCGGACCTGTTCGGCACGCAGTTCGTGGGCGCCATTCACGGCCGCCTGCTGACCGCCTGGGCCACGGCCGGCGTGCTGGGCCCGGTGGTGGTGAACTACATGCGCGAATATCAGCTGGGTCTTGGCATCCCGCGCGAGCAGGTCTATAACCAGACCATGTACATCCTGACCGGCATGCTGGTCATCGGCCTGATCTGCAACCTGATGGTGCGTCCGGTGGCCGACAAGTGGTTCATGGGCGACGAAGAGCTCGCCCGCGAAAAGAAGCTGGCGCACGAGAAGGCGGCGGCCTCCGAAGTGGGCAAGGGCGCTGGCGGCGGTCAGGCCGTCAGCCCGGCGGTGGTGATGCTGGCCTGGGCCGTGGTGGGTATTCCGCTGGCCTGGGGCGTCTACCGCACGCTGTTGAGCGTGGCCAAGTTCTTCGCCTGACGAACTGAGCGGCTCAAAGTCTCGAAAGGAAAAATGATGACGTCACACAGCAGCCCATCCCCTGCGGATGCCGAACCGATGGCGGTCGTGCAGCGCGCGATCGATGAACACCGCCACCGGCCCGGCGCCCTGCTGCCCCTGCTGCACGGCATCCAGGACGTGCTGGGCTTTGTTCCGGCCCAGGGCGTGCCGCTGATCGAGGCCGCCCTGAACCTGTCGCGGGCCGAGGTGCATGGCGTCATCACCTACTACCACCACTTCCGCACCCAGGCAGCCGGCCAGCATGTGCTGCAGGTCTGCCGGGCCGAATCCTGCCAGTCGCGCGGCGGCGCGGCCCTGCTGGAACATGCACGCCAGGCGCTCGGCTGTGCCGAAGGTGAACACCACTCGGCCGACGGCCAGTGGAGCGTCGAGCCGGTCTATTGCCTCGGCCTGTGCGCGTCGTCGCCGGCGGTGCAGATCGACGACCGTCTGCACGCCCGCATGACGGTGGCCAAGCTCGACCGGCTGACTTCAGCCCTGACGGAGGTGCAGGCATGAACAACTCAAGCATCAAGGTTTACGTGCCATGCGACAGCGCGGCCCTGGCCGTGGGCGCTGACGAAGTGGCTGATGCCATCGTCGCCCAGGCCGCTTCACGCGGCGCGCGCATCGAGCTGATCCGCAACGGCTCGCGCGGGCTGTTCTGGCTGGAGACGCTGGTGGAAGTCGCCACGCCGGCCGGCCGGGTGGCCTACGGGCCGGTCGAGGTCGACGACGTTGCCAGCCTGTTCGACGCCGGTTTCCTGGCCGGCGGCGCGCACGCGCTCAGCCACGGCCTGACCGAAGCCATTCCCTACCTGGCCCGCCAGCAGCGCCTGACTTTTGCGCGCATGGGCGTGACCGATCCGCTGTCGCTGGCCGACTACGCGGCGCACGAGGGCTGGGCCGGCCTGAAGCAGGCGCTGCAGATGCCGGCTGATGGCATCTGGCAGCAGGTGCTCGACTCCGGCCTGCGCGGCCGGGGCGGCGCAGCGTTTCCGGCCGGTATCAAGTGGCGCACGGTGGCGCAGGCGCAGGCGCTTCAGAAATACGTCGTCTGCAATGCCGACGAGGGCGACTCCGGCACCTTTGCCGACCGCATGGTGCTGGAAGACGACCCGTACATGCTGATCGAAGGCATGACGATCGCTGCGCTCGCGGCCGGCGCAACGCAGGGCTACGTCTACATCCGCAGCGAATACCCGGTGGCTTTCCGTGTGTTCAGCGAGGCCATCCGTCGCGCCACCGAAGCCGGCTTCCTGGGCGACAACATTCTCGGCAGCGGTCACGCCTTCCATCTGGAAGCGCGACTGGCCGCCGGCAGCTACGTCTGCGGCGAAGAAACCGCGATGCTGGAATCGCTCGAAGGCAAGCGCGGCATCGTGCGCGCCAAGCCGCCGATCCCCGCCTTGAGCGGGCTGTTCGGCCAGCCGACCATCATCAACAACGTGCTGACGTTCGCGGCCACCCCGTACATCCTGGCGCGCGGCGCGCAGGCCTACAAGGACTACGGCATCGGCCGCTCGACAGGCACGCTGCCCTTCCAACTGGCGGGCAACATCAAGCACGGCGGCCTGGTCGAACTGGCCTTCGGCGTGACGCTGCGCGAACTGGTGTTCGGCTACGGCGGCGGCACCGCCAGCGGCCGGCCGGTCAAGACGGTGCAGGTCGGCGGCCCGCTGGGCACCTATCTGCCCGAGTCGCAGTGGGACATTCCGCTCGACTACGAGGCCTACGCCAAGGTCGGCGCGGTGGTCGGCCACGGCGGTCTGGTGGTGCATGACGACACGGCGGACTTGTCCAGGCTGGCGCGTTATGCGATGGAGTTCTGCGCCATCGAGAGCTGCGGCAAGTGCACGCCCTGCCGCATCGGCTCGACGCGCGGTGTCGAGGTCATCGACCGCATCGTCGCCAACCACCATCAGCCCCAGGTGCGCGAACAGCAGATCACGCTGCTGCGCGACCTGTGCGACACCATGGTCAGCGGCAGCCTGTGCGCCATGGGCGGCATGACGCCGTTCCCGGTGCTGTCGGCCCTGAATCATTTCCCGGCCGATTTCGGTCTGGCCGCCGACGACCGTTCGGCTGCCTGAGCTGAGGAGCAACGTCATGAACTACCCCGTCATCAAGATCCATGAAGTCGACTACGGCACGCCGCGTCGCACCAGCGAACAGGAAGTGACGCTGGAGATCGACGGCAACCAGGTCACGGTGGCCGCCGGCACGTCGCTGATGCGCGCGGCGGTGGACGCCGGCATCCAGGTGCCCAAGCTCTGCGCCACCGACAGCCTGGAGCCGTTCGGCTCCTGCCGCCTGTGCCTGGTCGAGATCGAAGGCCGGCGCGGCTACCCCGCGTCGTGCACCACGCCCGCCGAAGCGGGCATGAAGGTGCGCACCCAATCGCCGAAGCTGCAGGAACTGCGCAAGGGCGTGATGGAGTTGTACATCTCCGACCACCCGCTGGACTGCCTGACCTGCGCCGCCAACGGCGACTGCGAACTGCAGGACATGGCCGGCGTGGTCGGTCTGCGCAACGTGCGCTACGGTGTGGGCGAGACCGAGGTGGCGGGTGTCACCGGCCGCCACCACCTGGGCTCGAAGAAGGACGAATCGAACCCCTACTTCACCTACGACCCGAGCAAGTGCATCGTCTGCAACCGCTGCGTGCGCGCCTGTGAAGAGACGCAAGGCACGTTCGCGCTGACGATCTCGGGCCGTGGCTTCGAGTCGCGCGTGTCCGCCGGCATGAACGAGAACTTCATGGACAGCGAATGCGTGTCCTGCGGCGCCTGCGTGCAGGCCTGCCCGACCGCGACGCTGCAGGAAAAATCGATCATCGAACTCGGCCAGCCCGAGCACAGCGTCATCACCACCTGCGCCTACTGCGGCGTCGGCTGCGGCTTCAAGGCCGACATGAAGGGCAACCAGGTCGTGCGCATGACGCCCTGGAAGGACGGCAAGGCCAACGAAGGCCACAGCTGCATCAAGGGCCGCTTCGCCTGGGGTTACGCGACCCACAAGGACCGCATGACCAAGCCGATGATCCGCGCCAAGATCACCGATCCGTGGCAGGAAGTCAGCTGGGACGAGGCGCTCAACCACGCCGCCGGCGAGATCAAGCGCATCCAGAAGAAGGCTGGTAAGGACTCGGTCGGCGGCATCACCTCCAGCCGTTGCACCAACGAAGAGGCCTACCTGGTGCAGAAGCTGGTGCGTATGGCGTTTGGCACCAACAACGTCGACACCTGCGCCCGCGTCTGCCACTCGCCCACCGGCTACGGCCTGGGCCAGACCTATGGCACCTCGGCCGGCACGCAGACCTTCAAGTCGGTCGAGAAGGCCGACGTGATCATGGTCATCGGCGCCAACCCGACCGAAGGCCACCCGGTGTTCGGCTCGCGCATGAAGAAGCGCCTGCGCGAAGGCGCCAAGCTGATCGTGATCGACCCGCGCGAGATCGAGCTGGTCAACTCGGTCCACGTCAAGGCCGACTACCACCTGCAATTGAAGCCCGGCACCAACGTGGCGGTGATCAGTGCGCTGGCGCACGTCATCGTCACCGAAGGCCTGGTTGACGAGGCCTACGTGGCCGAACGCTGCGACCCCAAGAGCTTCCAGCAGTGGCGCGATTTCGTCGCCAAGCCCGAGAACTCGCCCGAGGCGATGCAGTCCGTCTGCGGCGTGCCCGCCGAGCTGATTCGCGGTGCGGCCCGCCTGTATGCGCAGAGCCATGTGCGCGCAGCCGGCGGCCGCGGCAACGGCGCCATCTATTACGGCCTGGGCGTGACCGAGCACGCGCAGGGCTCGACCATGGTGATGGGCATTGCCAACCTCGCCATGGCCACCGGCAACGTCGGTCGCGAAGGCGTGGGCGTCAACCCGCTGCGTGGCCAGAACAACGTGCAGGGCTCCTGCGACATGGGCAGCTTCCCGCACGAGTTGCCGGGCTACCGCCACGTGTCGGACAGCACCGTGCGTGCGCAGTTCGAGTCCGCCTGGGGCGTGACCATCAACCCGGAGCCGGGCCTGCGCATTCCGAACATGTTCGAGGCGGCACTCGACGGCACCTTCCTGGCGCTCTACTGCGAGGGCGAGGACATCGTCCAGTCCGACCCCAACACCCAGCACGTCATTGCCGCGCTGTCGGCGATGGAGTGCGTGATCGTGCAGGACATCTTCCTCAACGAAACCGCCAAGTACGCGCATGTGTTCCTGCCGGGCTGCTCGTTCCTGGAGAAGGACGGCACCTTCACCAACGCCGAGCGCCGCATCAGCCGCGTGCGCAAGGTCATGCCGCCGCTGGCCGGCTACGCCGACTGGGAGGTGACGCAGAAGTTCGCCAACGCCCTCGGCTACCCGATGAACTACAGCCACCCCGAGGAAATCATGGCCGAGATCGCGGCGCTGACGCCCACGTTCTCGGGCGTCAGCTACGACAAGATCGACCGCCTGGGCAGCGTGCAGTGGCCGTGCAATGACAGCACCGACGAGGCCGGCACCGCCATCATGCACGTCGACCACTTCGTGCGCGGCAAGGGCCGTTTCATCCTGACGCAGTACGTGCCGACCGACGAGAAGGTCACGCGCAAGTTCCCGCTGCTGCTGACGACCGGTCGCATCCTGAGCCAGTACAACGTCGGCGCGCAGACCCGCCGCACCGAGAACAGCCAGTGGCACAAGGAAGACCTGCTGGAAATCCACCCGCAGGATGCCGAGGACCGCGGCATCAGCGATGGCGACTGGGTCGGCATCGAGAGCCGCGCGGGCCAGACCGTGCTGCGCGCGGACGTGACCGAGCGCGTGCAGCCGGGCGTGGTCTACACCACCTTCCACTTCCCCGAGTCCGGTGCCAACGTCATCACCACCGACAACTCCGACTGGGCCACCAACTGCCCCGAGTACAAAGTCACGGCCGTGCAGGTCAGCCGCGTGACGCAGGCCGGCCAGGCGATGTCGGACTGGCAGCGCGAGTTCCACCGCACGCACGAAGAGCAGATCGGCTTGCTCGCCGGTGCGAGCGCGGGTGCAGCGGTGGCGATGGGCAAGTGAAGAGGCGCTGGTCGCCCAAGCGGCCAGCGACAATCCGCGCATGAAAGTCGACGACATCCCCCTGCACCCCGAGGCCGGCGCCCGCCGGGTCGAGGCCCTGGCGCTGCGTGCGGGCGTGGCCGCCACCAGCCAGGAATGGTTGGCCGAAGAGGTGCCGGTGGCGCTGGTCTACAACGGCATCTCGCACGCGGTGATGCTGGCCAGCCCGCTGGATCTGGAGGACTTCGCGCTCGGCTTCTCGCTCTCGGAAGGCATCATCGACAGCCCCGCCGATCTGCTTGACTTCGAGGTTCACGAAACCGATCTGGCCACCGCCAATGGCGTGGCCAGCACCGAAGTCGGCCTGACGGTGGACCTGCGCGTCACGCTGCGCTGCTTCATGCGCCTGAAGGAGCGCCGCCGCACGCTCGCCGGGCGCACCGGCTGCGGCCTGTGCGGCACCGAAAGCCTTGCCGAGGCGGTGCGCCCGGTGCGCCAGTCGGTGGCGTCGATCCAGATTCACGCCGCTGCGCTGGAACGCGCCATGGTCGAACTGGCTTCCAGCCAAGCCTTGCAGAACGCCACCGGCGCCACCCACGCTGCGGCCTGGTGCGCTCTGGATGGTCACGTGCAACTGGTGCGCGAAGACGTCGGCCGCCACAACGCGCTCGACAAATTGATCGGCCGCCTGACGCGCGACGGCACCGACGTGGCCACCGGCTTCGTCGCCGTCACCAGCCGTGCCAGCTACGAAATGGTCTACAAGACCGCCAGCGCCGGCATCGGCCTGCTGGCAGCCATCTCCGCGCCCACCGCCCTGGCGGTTCGCACGGCCCAGAGCGCGGGTTTGACGCTGGCGGGCTACACCCGCGGCAACCGCAGCACCCTCTACACCCACGCCGAGCGGGTCACCCTCGCTCCGGCGCCCCAGGCGGAGTGAAGCCATGGACAAGAACAACCTCGTGCACCAGGTCAACCGCATCGCCGAATTCTTCGCGGCCATGCCCGACCACCTCGAAGCCGTCGACGGCGTGGCCGACCACGTGCGCAAGTTCTGGGAACCGCGCATGCGCATCGCCCTCTACGCCTACCTGAACGAGGGCGGTGCAGGCCTGCACGATATGGCGCGTGAGGCGCTGGAGAAGCATCGCGCGAAGTTAGAGCCTGCTGCCAAAACGCCACAGCCTGTGGCCGCTCAAGGTGCTTGAGGCGTCGACCGCTGAACTGCGCTGGACCGAAGCCGACACGCCCCGCCAAGCCCGCTGGCGCAGCGAGAACGGCGCGCCGCCACCCGCTCGCGTTCAGATCGTCGACGACCAGACTCCCGCCGATGTCGCCTGGCGGCTGGTGCAGGCCGGCACCGGGCTGCTCTGGCGCGGTGACTTCCAGAACGCCCGCCACCTGCTGACCGCGCTGGTACGCCGGGCGGATCGGCCGGCGCGCAATGTGGCGCCACTGCCGCCCGCCGCCAGCGCCGCCGAGGTCTGGCAACGCCAGCGTCAGACGCAGGCGCGCCGGGCCAGGCTGCTGTCGCTGCTGCTGATCGAAGTGGGTGCGGACTACGCCATCGCGCTGCGCCGTGCACCTGACATGTACGCGGCCTGCGCGTCCGCCTGGGGCGAGCCGCAGCCGGATCAGCCGTCCACCGTGGTGTCGTTGCGCGAACTGCTGGGGCTGGTTGGTGCGTTCGAGTGGCGCAAGAAGGGCGTGGCGATTGCCGCGCTCGGCGGCGAGTCCATCCACCCGCACTTCGGCGTGTTTTCGCCGGTGCGGGGCGAGTACCTCGACCTGATCGCCAGCGTGCCGCTGCCGGCGCTGGACCTGGCGCGGGAGTGCGTGTTCGACATCGGCACCGGCACGGGCGTGATTTCGGCCGTGCTGGCGCGGCGTGGCGCCCGGCGCATCGTCGCCACCGACATGGACCCGCGTGCGCTGGCCTGCGCCGCTGAAAACCTGGCGCAGCTGGGCGTGGCCGGACAGGTCGAGGTGCAGTGCGCCGATCTGTACCCGGCGCCGGACGTCGGCCGTGCCGCGCTGGTGGTCTGCAACCCGCCGTGGGTGCCGGCGCAGCCCAACACGCCGATCGAGGCTGCCGTCTACGACCCCGACAGTCGCATGCTGCGCGGTTTCCTCGGCGGTCTGGCCGCGCGGCTGCTGCCGCAGGGCGAGGGCTGGCTGATCATTTCCGATCTGGCCGAGCACCTGGGCCTGCGCAGCCGGGCCGAACTGCTGGGCTGGATCGCCGACGCTGGCCTGAGCGTGCTGCAGCGCCACGACATTCGCCCACGCCACGCCAAGGCGCGCGACGCCAGCGATCCGCTCCACGCGGCGCGTTCGGCGGAGGTGACGTCACTCTGGCGGCTGGCCTTGCGTTGACGCAAACGGCAGCGATGCGTGTGCGCCACAGTTTGAGGCCTTCCTCGGGAAAACCCTGGTGAAGTCAGCGAGGCTGCCGTAAGAATTGAATTCCATCATCCAATGCAGGGTGCCCGCAGGGGTGCCGAGCGATGTGCAGGAGACACCGAGATGAACGGCAGCAAGCCTTTGAACGCCTTTGACGACGACGACCTGGCGCGCAACAGCGCCAACTTCGTGGCGCTGAGTCCGCTGTCTTTCCTGCAACGAACCGCGCAGATCTACCCGCGCCACATTGCGCTGGTGCACGGTGACTTGCGCCAGACCTGGGCGCAGACTTACACGCGCTGCCGCCAGCTGGCCAGCGCGCTGCAGCAACGTGGCGTGGGCGTGGGGGACGCGGTGGCGGTGATGCTGCCTAACACTCCGGCGATGTTCGAGGCGCACTTCGGCGTGCCCATGAGCGGCGCGGTGCTGAACACGCTCAACACCCGGCTCGACCCCGAGGCGATCGCCTTCCAGCTCGACCACGGCGCGGCCAAGGTGCTGCTGACCGACCGCGAGTTCTCGTCCACCCTGCAGCGCGCGCTGGCGCTGATGCAAGGCCCCCAGCCACTGGTGATCGACGTGCTGGACGCGCAGTTCGACGGTGGCGTCAACCTGGGCGAGCTGGACTACGAGGCCTTCATTGCCAGCGGCGATGCCACATTCACGTGGCAGCTGCCGGGCGACGAGTGGAACGCCATTGCGCTGAACTACACCAGCGGCACCACCGGCAACCCCAAGGGCGTGGTGACGCACCACCGCGGCGCGTATCTCAACGCGGTCTCCAACGTCGTGACCTGGGAGATGCCGCGCCACGCCACCTACCTGTGGACACTGCCGATGTTCCACTGCAACGGCTGGTGCTTCCCCTGGACGATGGCGCTGCAGGCCGGCACCAGCGTCTGCCTGCGCCGGGTTGACCCGGCGCTGATCTTCCCGCTGATTGCCGAGCACCGCGTCACCCACCTGTGCGGCGCGCCCATCGTCTACGGCCTGCTGATCAACGCGCCGGCCGCGCTGCGCGAGGGCATCACGCACCCAGTGCAGGGCCTGATCGCGGGGGCAGCACCGCCGGCGGCCATCATTGAAGGCTGCGAGCGCATCGGCATCGACATCACCCACGTCTACGGCCTGACCGAGGTCTATGGCCCGGCAGCGGTCTGCGCCAAGCAGGACGACTGGGCCGGGCTGCCCATCGAAGAGCGCGCGCGCCTGAACGCCCGCCAGGGCGTGGCCTACCCGATGCAGGAATCGATCGCGGTGCTCGACCCCGAGACGATGCAGCCCGTGCCCGCCGATGGCGAGACCATGGGCGAGATCTTCTTCCGCGGCAACATCGTCATGAAGGGCTATCTGAAGAACCCCGCCGCCACGGCGGAGGCCTTCCAGGGCGGCTGGTTCCACACCGGCGACCTGGCGGTGACGCACCCGGACGGCTACGTCAAGATCAAGGACCGCAGCAAGGACATCATCATCTCGGGCGGCGAGAACATCTCCAGCGTCGAGGTCGAGGAAGTGCTGTATCGCCACCCCGCCGTGCTGGTGGCCGCCGTGGTGGCGCGGCCGGACGAGAAGTGGGGCGAGGTGCCGTGCGCCTTCGTCGAAGTGCGCGAAGGCAGCACGGTGACCGAGGCCGACATCATCGAGTTCTGCCGCGCCCACATGGCGCGCTTCAAGGTGCCCAAGAGCGTGATCTTCGGCGCGCTGCCCAAGACCAGCACCGGCAAGATCCAGAAATTTCAGCTGCGTGCGCAGATGAAGTCGGCCCAGGCCATCGAGTAAGTCACCGAGCAAGGACAGGCATGACGGATTTCATCCTCCAGACCCGGGGTCTGACCAAAGAGTTCAAGGGCTTCGCCGCCGTGCAGGGCGTGGACTTGAGCGTGCGGCGCGGCAGCATTCACGCGCTGATCGGCCCCAACGGCGCGGGCAAGACCACGGTCTTCAACCTGCTGACCAAGTTCCTGCAGCCCACCCACGGCAGCATCGTCTTCGACGGCGTCGACATCACCCGCGAAGAGCCGGCGCAGATCGCCCGGCGCGGCGTGATCCGCAGCTTCCAGATCTCGGCCACCTTCGGCCACATGACGGCGCTGGAGAACGTGCGCGTGGGCCTGCAGCGCAAGCTGGGCACGTCGTTCCACTTCTGGCGCTCGGCCGCCAGCCTGAGCCGGCTCGATGCGCAGGCGCTGGCCTTGCTGGACGCGGTCGACCTGAGCAGCTACGCCCACACGCTGGCCGTGGAGATGCCCTACGGCCGCAAGCGCGCGCTGGAGATCGCCACCACGCTGGCGCTGGAGCCCAAGCTGATGCTGCTCGACGAGCCGACCCAGGGCATGGGTCACGAGGACGTCGACCGCGTGGTCGAGCTGATCAAGAAAGTGGCCGTGGGCCGCACCGTGCTGATGGTGGAACACAACCTGTCGGTGGTCGAGAAGCTCTGCGACCGCATCACCGTGCTGCAGCGCGGCCAGATCCTGGCCGAAGGGCCGTACGCCGAGGTGTCGCAGGACGCCCGCGTGCTGGAAGCCTATGTGGGAGTGGAAGCATGAGCGGCCAGGAAATGCTCCGTCTGACCGACCTGCACGCCTTCTACGGCGAGAGCCACATCCTGCACGGCATCGACCTGCAGGTGAACGAGGGCGAGTTGATCACGCTGCTGGGCCGCAATGGCGCCGGGCGCTCGACCACGCTGAAGGCCATGCTCGGGCTGGTCGGGCGCCGCACCGGCTCGGTCAAGTTCAAGGGCGAGGAGCTGACCACGCTCAGCCCGCACCGCATCGCCCGCCTCGGCGTCGGTTACTGCCCCGAGGAGCGCGGCATTTTCTCCGGCCTGACGACCGAGGAAAACCTGCTGCTGCCGCCGGTGGTCAAGAGCGGCGGCATGACGCTCGACGAAATCTACGCCGTCTTCCCCAATCTGTACGAACGCCGCATGAGCCCGGGCACGCGTCTGTCGGGCGGCGAGCAGCAGATGCTGGCGATGGCGCGCATCCTGCGCACCGGCGCGCGCCTGCTGCTGCTCGACGAGATCACCGAAGGCCTGGCGCCGGTGATCGTCAAGAAGTTGGGCGAAGTGATCCGCCTGCTCAAGAGCCGGGGCTACACCATCGTGCTGGTGGAGCAGAACTTCCGCTTCGCCGCGCCGCTGGCCGACCGCCACTACGTGCTGGAGCACGGCCGCATCGAGGCCGTGGTGCACCAGCACGAACTGGCCGCCAAGACCGGCATGCTGCACGAGATGCTTGGCGTCTGATCCGCCGTTGACCCGCCCGTTTTTCTTTGCCCCACAGGAGACCTCCATGAACTTCAAGAACCTCGCTCCCCTGACGCTGGCCACCGCGCTGGCGGCGGCCTTTGCCCCGGCACAAGCCCAGGTGTCCGACGGCGTCGTGCGCGTCGGCGTGCTGACCGACCTGTCGGGCGTGTACTCCGACGTGGCCGGCAAGGGCACCGTGATCGCCACGCAGATGGCCATCGATGACTTCGTGGCCAAGGAAAAGCCGGCCTTCAAGGTCGAGCTGGTCTCGGCCGACCACCAGAACAAGGGCGACATCGCCGCCAACAAGGCGCGCGAGTGGTTCGAGCAGGGCAAGGTCGACGTGGCCTCCGAGCTGGTGACCACCTCGGTCGCGCTGGCGGTGCAGAAGATCGCCAAGGAAAAGAACAAGATCGCGCTGATCTCGGGTGCCGCCTCCACGCGCATCACCAACGAGGACTGCAACGACGTCACCGTGCACTGGACGTACGACACCTATGCCGTCGCCAACGGCACGGCCAAGGCCGTGACCAAGGCGGGCGGCAAGAAGTGGTTCTTCCTGACGGCCGACTACGCCTTCGGCCACAGCCTGGAGAAGGACGCCAGCGACGTGGTCAAGGCCAACGGCGGCGAGGTGGTGGGCGCCGTGCGTCACCCCTTCCCGGGCAGCGACTTCTCGTCCTTCCTGCTGAAGGCGCAGTCGTCGGGCGCGCAGATCATCGGCCTGGCCAACGCCGGCGGCGACACCATCAACAGCATCAAGCAGGCGGCCGAATTCGGCGTGACGCCCAAGCAGCAACTCGCCGGCCTGCTGATGTTCGTGTCGGACGTGCACTCGCTGGGCCTGAAGACCACGCAGAGCATGTACCTGACCGAAGGCTTCTACTGGGACCTGAACGCCGACACGCGCGCCTGGTCCAAGCGTTTCTTCGAGCAGCACAAGCGCATGCCCACGATGGTGCAGGCCGGCCAGTACTCGTCGGTGATGCATTACCTCAAGGCCGTCAAGGCCACCGGCACCGATGACACCGCCAAGGTCATGACGCAGATGAAGAAGACGCCGGTCAACGACTTCTTCGCCAAGAACGGCACCATCCGCGAGGACGGCCGCATGGTCCACGACATGTACCTGCTGCAGGTCAAGAAGCCCGAGGAGTCCAAGACCCCCTGGGACTACTACAACGTGCGCGCCACCATTCCGGCGGCCGAGGCCTTCCAGCCGCTGTCGGCCTCGAAGTGCCCGTTGATCGTCAAGAAGTAAGCCTCGCGCTGCTTCGAACCCTGACCTGCTGACCGCCACACCCCGGGAACTCTCACGCATGGAACTCTTCGGCATCCCGTCGCAAGCCCTGTTCGGGCAACTGCTGCTCGGGCTCATCAACGGTTCGTTCTATGCCGTGCTGAGCCTCGGGCTGGCGGTCATCTTTGGTCTGCTCAACATCATCAACTTCTCGCACGGCGCGCTCTACATGATGGGCGCGTTCGGGGCCTTGCTGGGCTTGAACCAGCTGGGCCTGAACTACTGGGCCGCACTGCTGCTGGTGCCGGTGGTGATCGGCGCGCTGGGGGTGGTGATCGAGCGGCTGATGCTGCGCCACCTCTACAAGCTCGACCACCTCTACGGCCTGCTGCTGACCTTCGGGCTGGCGCTGATCGCCGAGGGCGTGTTCCGCTACTTCTTCGGCGTCTCGGGCGAGAGCTATCCGGTGCCCGAGGTGCTGCAGGGCGGCGTCGACCTGGGCTTCATGTTCATGCCCAAGTACCGCGCCTGGGTGGTGGTGGCGTCGCTGGTGGTGTGCGCCGTCACGTGGTACGTGATCGAGCGCACCTCGCTGGGCGCCACGCTGCGTGCGGCGACCGAGAAGCCGCAGCTGGTGCAGGCCCTCGGCATCAACGTGCCGCTGCTGGTCACGGCCACCTACGCCGCCGGCGTCGGGCTGGCGGGTTTTGCCGGCGTGCTGGCCGCGCCCATCCTGCAGGTCAATCCGGTGATGGGCTCGAACCTCATCATCGTGGTGTTCGCGGTGGTGGTGATCGGTGGCATGGGCTCGATCCTGGGCTCCATCGTCACCGGGCTGACGCTGGGCATCGTCGAGGGGCTGACCAAGGTGATCTACCCCGAGGCTTCGGCGGTGGTGATCTTCGTCATCATGGTGATCGTGTTGCTGGTGCGTCCGGCCGGTCTGTTCGGCAAGCAAGCCTGAGGATGCGCACGTGAGTTCTTCCCCTTCGACCCCCTTGATGGCCGCGCCTGCCGCCCGCGTTTCCACCACGACCCGCTGGCTGGCCTGGGGCGCGCTGATCGCGCTGGGCCTGATCGCGCCCTTCGTGCTCTATCCGACCTTCCTGATGAAGGTGCTGTGCTTCGCGCTGTTCGCCAGCGCCTTCAACCTGCTGCTGGGCTTTGCCGGGCTGCTGTCGTTCGGCCACGCGGCCTTCTTCGGCGGCGCGGCCTATGTCTGCGCCGGGCTGGTCAAGAACCTGGGCTGGCCGCCTGAGCTGGCCATCCTGGCGGGCGGCTTGTTCGCCGCCACGCTGGGTGCGCTGTTCGGTGCGCTGGCCATTCGCCGCGCCGGCATCTACTTCGCGATGATCACGCTGGCGCTGGCGCAGCTGGTGTTCTTCCTGGCGGTGCAACTGCCGTTCACCGGCGGCGAGGACGGCCTGCAGGGCGTGCCGCGCGGCAAGCTGCTGGGCTTCATCGACCTGGCCGACAACACCGCGATGTACTTCTTCGTCTTTGCGGTGTTCTGTGCCGGCTTCTGGCTGATTCACCGCACCATCCACTCGCCGTTCGGCCAGGTGCTCAAGGCCATTCGCGAGAACGAGCCGCGCGCCATTTCGCTCGGCTACGACGTGGCGCGCTACAAGCTGCTGGCCTTCGTGCTGTCGGCGGGCATCGCAGGCGTGGCGGGCGGCCTGAAGTCGCTGGTATTCCAGCTGGCCAGCCTGACCGACGTGCACTGGCACATGTCGGGCGAGGTGGTGCTGATGACGCTGCTGGGCGGCCTGGGCACGATCTTCGGCCCGGGCGTGGGCGCACTGGTGATCGTGGCGCTGGAGAACGAGCTGGCTGACAAGGTCGGCAGCTGGGTCACGGTCATCATGGGCGCGATCTTCGTGATCTGCGTGCTGCTGTTCCGCCGCGGTCTGGTGGGCGAGATCATGGCGCTGCGCCAGCGGATTTCCGGTTCGCGTTGATCGCCGGTTGATATCGGGTGCGGGCCTCCTAGAATCGCGGCCCCGCACCGGAAGACCCGCATGAGCATCAAGAGCGATAAATGGATACGGCGCATGGCCGAGCAGACCGGCATGATCGAGCCGTTCGAGCCCGGCCAGGTGCGCCAGTCGGCCGACGGCCAGCGCATCGTCAGCTACGGCACCAGCAGCTACGGCTACGACATCCGCTGCGCGCGCGAGTTCAAGATCTTCACCAACGTGCACAGCACGGTGGTGGACCCGAAGAACTTCGACGAGCGGAGCTTTGTCGACGTCGAAGGCGACAGCTGCATCATTCCGCCCAACAGCTTTGCGCTGGCGCGCACGATGGAATATTTCCGCATTCCGCGCAACGTGCTGACCATCTGCCTGGGCAAGAGCACCTATGCGCGCTGCGGCATCATCGTCAACGTGACGCCGTTCGAGCCTGAATGGGAAGGCTACGTCACGCTGGAGTTCAGCAACACCACGCCGCTGCCGGCCAAGATCTACGCGGGCGAAGGCTGCGCGCAGGTGCTGTTCTTCGAGAGCGATGAGGTCTGCGAGACCAGCTACAAGGATCGCGGTGGCAAGTACCAGGGTCAGGTCGGCGTCACGCTGCCCAAGACCTGACGCCGGAGCCTCAGCAGCGATGCGCAGCCTGATGCGTCCGGCGGCCCTGGTGGCCAATTACTTCGACACCCTCAGCCCCGCCCAGGTGCCGACCGCGCGTGCGCTGCAGCAGCGGCTGCTGATGATCGCGCCCGAGCTGGAACAGGCGGTGAAGTGGGGCAACCTGTGCTTCATGAGCCAGGGCCGCGTGCTGATGGCGATCGTCGCCCACAAGGCGCACGCCCACCTGCAGTTCTTCAACGGCGCGGTGCTGGCGCAGGACTTCAAGGAGCTGGAGGGCGTGGGCCACGGCGTGCGCCACATCAAGCAGCGCTACAGCCAGCCGATCGATGTGGACCTGATCACCGATCTGGTCCATGCCGCCATGACGCTGGGGCCGCGCGCCGTGCCGGCCGAAGGGTCAGAGCGCGGCTAGGCTGAAGCCGGCGCTTCAGCTGCGGTAGGCGCTGGCGCCGGACCAGCCGCGCTGGCCGTACACGTTGGCGCTGGCGCTGCTGCTGTCCTTGGGCATCAGGGTGTCGATGGCGCGGTCGAGCGCCACGGTCGCCCGCATCAGCGATTCACGTTGCGCCGCCACCTGGCCGCTGGCCCGCACCAGGCGGGCGCGCAGTGGGGCCGGTACGCCGCCGCTCACGCGTGCGGCACGGGCAAAGGCGTTGACGGTTTGCTCCAGGGCGCGCTGCAGGTTCTGAGCCTGGGCATCGATGCCCGCGCTGTCGCGCAGCCGCAGGGCGTCGCCCAAGGCCGCCAGCGCGGTTTCGACCTGGCCGAGCAGGGCTTCGAGTTCAGGGTGCTGTGCGCCTTGCGGGGCGGGGGCGTTGGTAAGAGCGTTCATGACCGGCAGGCTCCGACGTGGGCGGACCGTTCAGCCCACCTTTGGGGTGGCAGCTGTGCCGGCTTCAGCGCCAGGGTGGCGCTGGCCGCAGCAATCAGCTCGCGCTGCCGGAGCGGCCCAGCACTTCCTGCGCGTTGGTGATCAGCTTGTCGGCGATCGCCTCGGCGTTGATCTTGTAGGTGCCGTCCGAGATCGACTGGCGCACGCGTGAGACCTTCTCGGCGTCGAAGCTGCCGTCGGCCGCCATCAGGGTTTGAGCCGTCTTGGAGAGTTGCACCGTGGTGCTGCCTTCGCTTTGGGTTTTGGACACCCCCGAAGCCGGGCGACCCGCTTCGGCCGGACGCGCTGAAGTCGTCGCCGCACCGCCCGCCGGCGCCATGGCCGGGGATGTTGCGTTGTTGCCGATCTTCATGATGGACTCCTTGGAGCTGTAACACGCCCCGACTGACATCGAAGGCAAGATTCAAGATTGTGCACTTTGCGACGGGTGCCCGGCCTGTCTGAGGCTGGACAGCGTTGGCTTCCTGCGAAATCAACCCGTCTTGCTTGAGGTTATCGACCCGGTGGGATCGAACTTGAGGGGTCTTGAACTGCCAATCGCTTTTCATCCCCCGAGTCAAGGGGGTTTCGGTACCGGAAGGCGAAAACTTGAGGCCTGAATTCATGGCGGGGCTCGATTTCAAATTCATCACAAGCGGATCTCTGCCTGGCGTTCACCCGTGGGCCAGACCTGCAGCACGCGGCCGCTCTCGGTGCGCACGCGCACCAGCTGGCCTTCGAGGCCGGGCGACAGCGCCTCGGCGGCGCTGCTGACGGCAAAGCCGGCGCCTTGCGCGCTGACCTGCACCATCTCGCCAGCGGCAAACCACTGGCGCAGGCGCAGGCTGTCGGCGCGCAGCGTGCTGCCCGGCGGCAGGGCCTGGGCGAGCTTGCGGCCGATGAGTTGAGCGGTGTCGGTGAAAACGGGCGAGGGCGTCTCGGCAATATCGACCGATTCCAGCTTCAGGTCGGCAGCGGCGAGTTCGGCGCCTGCCGCCAGCGCGGTGCGCGTCACCACCGCCGGTGCCCAGACCTGCACCGTCACCGGCAGATAGACATTCCACGCCACGCTGCCCGACGTGCAGCGCAGGCCCACCCGCGTCTTGCCCCAGGGGCGCGAGCCGGGCGGCAGGTAGGCGTCGATCTTCTGGCACGGCGCCAGACGCAGGCGCGGGTCGAGCTGGCCGGGAATGATCTCCACCCGCGCGCCAGCAGGCACCTGTGCGCCGGCGCGGGTCAGCGCCAGTACCTCATTCATGGGCAGGACGCTGGCCGGCGCTGTCTGCGCCTGGCTGGTCCCGACCAGCCCGAGGCTGGCGCCCACCAGCACCATCAAGGCCATCAGCGCCCACAGCAGCCGCACGGACGCCTGCACGCCATGGCGTGTGAGGTTCCCGGCAGGGTTCATCAGCCGGCGAAGGCGGGCATGAAAACGGTGGACGGCATGGGGCTGCATGGTGTGCAACTCTAGGCTCGGACCGGTTTTCCGAGGCGTGGAGATGCGGGGTTTATGGGCTGTTATTCCGGCTCATGTTTTGGCGCCAGAGGACAAGAATGGCGACCAGATCCTGAAAGCCCGCCATGCTCAACCGCCTCACCGACTCATTCGACCTGCAATCGCAGGCGCTGGTGCTGCGCTCCGAACGCCAGCGCCTGATCGCCAGCAACATTGCCAACGCCGAGACGCCGGGCTATGTGTCGCGGGACATGGACTTCAAGGCCGCACTGCGCGAGGCCACCGGCCAGCAGTCGGTGCAGGGCGCGATGGCTACCACCCACGCCGGCCACCAGGCCCCCGTGGCCGGTGCGCGTGCCGAGTCGCATCTGCTCTACGCCACCTCCAGCCAGACCAACCTGGACAACAACACCGTGGACATGGACCGCGAGCGCGCCAGCTTCGCCGACAACGCCATCAAGTACGAGGCCACGTTGCGCTTTCTCAATGGTCATGTGTCGACCATGCTGTCGGCCATCAAGGGTCAATAACCATGTCCATGCTCAACATCTTCAACGTCGCCGGCAGCGCCGTCAGCGCGCAGAGCCAGCGGCTCAACACCGTGGCCACCAACCTGGCCAACGCCGACACCGTGGCCGGCCCCGACGGCAAGAGCTTCAAGGCGCGCCAGGTCATGTTCCAGACCGTGGCGATGGGCGAGGTGGGTGCTGCCGGCGTGCAGGTCTCCAACGTCGTGGAAGACCAGAGCCCCGGCCGCCGCGTGCACGACCCCAAGCACCCGAGCGCCGATGGCGAGGGCTACGTCACCTACAGCAACGTCAACTCGGTCGAGGAGATGGTCAACATGATCTCCGCCTCGCGCTCGTACCAGAACAACGTCGAAGTCATGAACACCGCCAAGTCCCTGCTGCTCAAGACGCTGCAGATGGGCCAGGGCGCCTGACCGGCCGCCCGCCCCGCATTCACCTGAGAACACATCGCCATGAGCACCTCGGTTTCCAGCACCAACAACAGCAACGCCTCGGCGGTCTACGCGCAGCTGTCGGGCAGCAGCAGCGCCACGGCGCAGACCACCGCCGCCGATTCGGCCGACCGCTTCCTGACGCTGCTGGTCGCGCAGATGAAGAACCAGGATCCGCTCAGCCCGATGGACAACGCCCAGGTCACCAGCCAGATGGCGCAGATCAACACCGTCTCGGGGCTCGACAAGGTCAACACCAGCGTCGGCAATCTCTCCAGCCAGTTCGTGCAGATGCAGGCGCTGCAGGGCGCGCAGCTGGTCGGCAAGAGCGTGATGGTCAGCGGCAACAGCCTGGCGCTCGATGCGCAAGGCAAGGCCAGCGCCGGCTTCGACCTGGCCGGTGCGGCCGACGCCGTGAAGATGGAAGTGCTCTCGCCGGCCGGCCGGGTGATCGACACCGTCGACATGGGCGCCGAGACCGCCGGGCGCCACACCTTCGACTGGACCGCACCCGCCGCCTGGGCCGGCACCACGGGCCTGAGCTTCCGCGTGGCTGCCACCTCGGGCGCCAATGCCGTGACGGCCAGCACCCTGGCGCGCGATCAGGTCAGCGCCGTCAGCAGCGGCACCGGCGGCCTGACGCTGGAGTTGGCCGGAGGCAAGAGCGTCGCCTACGCCGACGTCAAAGCCTTCACCAACTGAAACTGAACACACTGCACTGAAAGGACACGCGCCATGGGCTTCCAACAAGGTCTCTCCGGCCTGAACGCCACCAGCAAGAACCTGGAGGTGATCGGCAACAACGTCGCCAACGCCAACACCTACGGCGCCAAGTCCTCGCGGGCGGAATTTGCCGACATGTATGCCGGCGCGCTCGGCAACACGGGCAACACCAACATCGGCATCGGCGTGCGCATGCAGACCGTGGCGCAGCAGTTCACGCAGGGCACCATCAACGCGACCGACAACTCGCTCGACGTCGCCATCAACGGCAGCGGCTTCTTCCAGGTCAAGGACTCGGCCGGCACGCTGACCTACAGCCGCAACGGCCAGTTCAAGCTCGACAACAGCGGCTTCATCGTCAACAACAACGGCCAGAAACTGCAGGGCTACCAGGCCGATTCGCAGGGCGCCATCGTGCCCGGCGCAGCCAGCGCGCTGCAACTGCCCACCGCCGGCATCAACCCGCGCGCGACCGACAACATCACCATGCAGATGAACCTGGACTCGCGCAGCGCGACCACCCAGCCCTCGGTGCTGGCCGCCAGGACCGCCGCCAACGCCGTGACTGCCAAGGCCGCCGCCGATGCCGCTGCGGCCACCGCCACCACCAACTACAACAACGCCAAGGCTGCGTCCGACGCGGCGCCGGCCAACACCACGCTGGCCTCGGCCACCGCAGCGGCCCTGACCGCCCGCGACGCCGCCGTCACGTCGGCCACCAACGCCGCCACGCTGGTCACGACCACCGCTGCCGCTGCGACCGCTGCGGCAGCCGGCCCGCAGATCGATTTCGACGATCCCAAGACCTACAACAACGCCACCTCGCTGACGGCCTACGACGTCAAGGGCCAGCCGGTGGCGCTGACTTATTACTACCAGAAGTCGGCGCCGGAGACGTGGAACGTCTACGTCACTGCCAATGGCGAATCCATCAGCAAGGACGCCTCCGGCAACGCCATTCCGTTCACGGCCATGACCTTCCCGAGCACTGGCGGCGCGCCCACCACGCCTGCGTCCGCCGTGCCGATGACGATTCCCGCCACGACCAATGCCGACGGCTCGACCACCGAGCCCATTACCGGCATCAGCCTGGACGTGTCCAAGACCACGCAGTACGGCGCCTCGTTCTCGGTGACCGACGCCCAGCAGACCGGCTACGCGCCGGGCCAGCTCACGGGCCTCAACATCGAGCAGGGCGGCGTCATCACCGCGCGCTACTCCAACGGCCTGACCAAGAGCGCCGGCCAGATCGAGCTGGCCACCTTCCGCAACCCGCAAGGCCTGCAGGCCCTGGGCGGCAACGTCTGGGCGCCGACCTACGGTTCGGGCTCGGCGGTGGTGGGCACGCCGGGCTCGGGCTCGATGGGCGCGCTGCAGTCGGGCGCGCTGGAGGAATCCAACGTCGACCTGACCTCCGAGCTGGTCAACATGATCACTGCACAACGCATCTACCAGGCCAACGCGCAGACGATCAAGACCGAAGACTCGATCCTGCAAACCCTGGTCAGCCTCCGCTGATCTGGCCTAGGAACACGCCATGGACCGCAAGATCTTTCTGTCGATGGGCGGCGCCAAGGCCGCCATGCAGCGCCAGGAGGTGCTCGCGGGCAACCTGGCCAACGCTTCCACGGTCGGCTTCCGTGCCGAGATGCAGGCCTTCCGCTCGGTGCCGGTGCTCGGCAGCGGCGCCAGCACCCGCGCCTACGCACTGGAAACCACCACCGGCTACAACGCCGAATCCGGCCCGATCAACGCCACCGGCCGCAATCTGGACGTGGCCATGAAGGGCAATGGCTGGCTGGCGGTGCAGGGCCTGGACGGCACCGAGGCCTACACCCGCGCCGGCTCGCTCGACGTCAACGCCGAAGGCACGCTGGTCACCACCAACGGCCTGACGGTGATGGGTGACGGCGGCCCGATCACGGTGCCGGCCAACTCGCAGGTGCAGATCGCGTCGGACGGCACGGTCAGCGCGCAGTCCGGCAACGGCCGCGTCACGCCGCTGGGCAAGCTCAAGCTCGTCACGCCGGAAGTCCCGCTGCAGCGCGGCGACGACGCGCTGTTCCGCAACCCCGAGGGCGAGCTGCCCGCCGACCCGAACGCGCGGCTGCAGGACGGCGCGCTCGAAGGGTCGAACGTCAGCGCGATCGAAACCATGGTGCAGATGATCTCGGCCGCCCGCCAGTTCGAGGCGCAGATGAAGTCGATGCAGACCGCCGAAAAAGACGAACAGACCGCAGCCCAGCTGCTGTCGCTCAACTGAAACACCCTGAGGTAACTCGCCATGATGCGCGCCCTGTGGATCTCCAAGACCGGCATGGAAGCCCAGCAGACCCAGCTGGATGTCGTCTCCAACAACCTCGCCAACGTCGCGACCAACGGCTACAAGAAGTCGCACGCGGTGTTCGAGGACCTGATGTACCAGACCCTGCGCCAGAGCGGCGCCAACACCTCCGAGCAGACGCAGCTGCCTTCCGGCCTGCAGGTCGGCCTGGGCGTGCGCACGGTGGCGACCACGCGCCAGTTCACGCAGGGCAACCTGCAGCAGTCGGGCAACTCGCTGGACGTGGCGATCAAGGGCAACGGTTTCTTCCCGATCCAGATGCCCGACGGCACCACCGCCTACAGCCGCGACGGCGCCTTCCAGGTCAGCGCCACCGGCCAGCTGGTCAACAGCGCCGGCTACGGCGTGCAGCCCGGCATCACGATTCCGGCCAACGCGCAGACCGTGACCATCGGCAACGACGGCACCGTGACCGTGGCGCTGCCCGGCCAGACCGCGCCGGCCAATATCGGCCAGCTGCAGCTGGTGAACTTCGTCAACCCGGCCGGCCTGGAGGCCAAGGGCGGCAACCTGTTCAGCGAAACCGCCGCCTCGGGCACGCCCCAGGGCGGCACGCCAGGCACCACGGGGCTGGGCCAGCTCAGCCAGGGTTTCCTGGAAACGTCCAACGTCAACGTGGTCGAGGAACTCGTCACCATGATCCAGACCCAGCGCGCCTACGAGCTGAACTCCAAGGCGATCTCCACCTCCGACCAGATGCTGCAGAAGCTCGGTCAGCTCTGAGGCCCCGTGATGAAACTGGTGATGAACACCCGCCGGCCGCTGCTGGGAATGCTGGCGCTGCTCGCGGCCGCGCTGTCGGCCTGCAACAGCATGCCCACGATGCCGACCACCACCGAGGTCGACATCGTCACGCCCACCAGCATCCGCCCGGTGGTGCAGGTGGCACCGGCCGTGAACAACGGCTCGATCTTCCAGACCCGCCAGTACCGGCCGCTATTCGAGGACCACCGCGCCCGCCTGGTGGGCGACACCCTGACGGTGCAGATCGCCGAGAAGCTCAGCGCCAGCTCGACCACCACCAGCTCGGTCTCCAAGACCGGCTCGGCCGAGGCCGGCGTCAGCGCCTTGCCCTTCCTGCCGCCGGCCCTGCTCGGCAAGCTGGGCGTGGGTGCCAACAGCGCCAACAAGTTCGACGGCAAGGGTGGCACGGTCAACACCAATGACTTCACCGGCGTGATCACCGCCACCGTGGTCGAGGTGCTGCCCAACGGCCACCTGATCGTGGCGGGCGAAAAGCAGATCGGCGTCAACCAGAACGTGGACGTGCTGCGCTTCTCCGGCCAGGTCGATCCGCGCGCCATCCAGCCCGGCAACACGGTGGTGTCTGCCCAGATTGCCAACGTCCGCGTTGACCAGCGCGGGCGAGGGCAGCAGGGCGATGCACAACAAATAGGCTGGTTGAGCCGCTTCTTTTTGAGCGTTCTCCCGATTTAAGTCCACGCAGAATGGGTCCGACCAGACAAGGATCGGACCCCATGAACCCCCGCCACTTCCCACCGTCCACCCTGACCGCCCAGGCCGCCCAGGCCGCCTTCAGCGCGCTGCTGGCGGCGTTGGCGTTTCTGATCGCCCTGGCGCTGCCGCAGGCTGCCCAGGCCGCGCGCATCAAGGAAGTGGCCACCGTGCAGGGCGTGCGCCCCAACCAGCTGGTGGGCTACGGCCTGGTCGTGGGCCTGGACGGCACCGGTGACCAGACCACCCAGACCCCGTTCACCGCCCAGAGCCTGACGGCCATGCTGCAGCAACTGGGCGTCACGGTGCCGGCGGGCACCAATATGCAGATCAAGAACGTGGCGACCGTGATGGTGACCGCCACGCTGCCGCCGTTTGCGCAGCCGGGCCAGCTGATCGACATCACCGTGGCGTCGCTGGGCAACGCCAAGAGCCTGCGCGGGGGCACGCTGATCGGCACGCCGCTGCGCGGGGCCGACAGCCAGATCTACGCACTGGCGCAGGGCAACCTGATCGTGGGCGGCATGGGTGCTGCGGCCGGTGGCTCCAAGGTGCAGGTCAACCACCTGTCGGCCGGGCGCATTCCCGAAGGTGCCACGGTCGAGCGCGCCGTGCCCACGCCGCTGGCCCAGGGCGACAGCCTGCAGCTGGACTTGAATTCAGCCGACTTCGCCACCGCCCGCGCCGTGTCGCGCGCCATCAACGACCGCTTCGGCAAGGGCACGGCGCAGGCGCTGGACGGCCGCGTCGTCAAGGTCCGCATGCCCGAGACGCCTGACGACCGCGTCAACTTCCTGGCCGACATGGAAAACCTGGCCGTCGAGCTGGCCACGCCCGCCGCCCGCGTGGTGGTGAATGCCCGCACCGGCTCCATCGTGATGAATCAGGCCGTGACGCTGAGCGCCTGCGCGGTGGCGCACGGCAACCTGTCGGTCACGATCAACTCCACGCCGGTCGTCAGCCAGCCCGCCCCGCTGTCCAACGGCCGGACGGTGCAGGCCGAGAAGGTCGACATCCAGATCAAGCAGGAGCCGGGTTCGCTGATCCAGTTGCCGGCAGGCACCAAGCTGACCGAGGTGGTCAAGGCGCTCAACTCGCTGGGTGCCACGCCGGGCGATCTGCTCGCCATCCTGCAGGCCATCAAGGCCGCCGGCGCGCTGAACGCGGAGCTGGAGGTCATCTGACATGCGTGCCAACGGGCTTCAGAGCGGACTGACGGCCACGGTGCCAAGCCCGGGCCAGCAGCAGTTGGTGGCCGGCGGTGGCTCGCTCGGCAACCTGCGCGCGACCGCCCACCAGGACCCCAAGGCGGCCATCAAGGAAGTCGCCAAGCAGTTCGAGACCCTGTTCATGCAGGAGCTGATGAAGAGCATGCGCGCCACCACCATGGCCGAGGACGCGTCCGAGAACAACGCCGGCAACATGGCCACCGGCATGCTCGACCAGCAGTACAGCACCCAGCTCACCGGCCGGCCGGGCGGACTGGCCGACGCGATTGCGCGCCAGCTGGAGCGCCAGATGGGCGGCAGCGCGGCGGCCGTGCCGCCTGCGGGCACCCAAGGCATGCCGCTGCCCGGGCGCAGCTTGAGTTCGAGCCCGTCGGTGGGCTCACCTGTCGCGGCCCAGGTCGCCGCCGCCTACGGCAGCAACGCCGCAGCGGGCGATGACGTCACCCCCGCCAGCACCGGCACGGCGGCGGCGCAGAGCTTTCTGCAGCGCAACGGCGCAGCGGCGCAGACGGTGGCGGCCGAGAGCGGCATTCCGGCGCATTTCATGCTGGCGCAGGCCGCGCACGAAACCGGCTGGGGCCGCAAGGAAATCCGCGGTGCCGACGGCGCCACGTCCAACAACTTCTTCGGCATCAAGGCCGGCAGCAGCTGGACCGGCCCGACCGTGACCGCCACCACCACCGAGGTCATCAACGGCCAGCCGCAGAAGGTGCAGGCCAGGTTCCGCGCCTACGCCACGCCCGAGGACAGCTTCCGCGACTACGCCAGGCTCATCGGCAACAGCCCGCGCTACGCCGGCGTGATGCGTGCAGGCCATGACGCCCAGGCCTTCGCCCAGGGCCTGCAGCGCGCCGGCTATGCGACCGACCCGCAGTACGCCGCCAAGCTCGGCCGCGTGATCCAGACCACCGAGCGCCTGCAGCGCAACAACCCGACGGCCTGAGGCGAGCATGAGCACCACCGGCCTCCTCAATATCGGCACGCGGGCGATGTTCGCGTCGCAGTCGCAGCTGCAGACCACCGGCCACAACATCGCCAACGCCAGCGTGGCGGGCTACTCGCGCCAGCAGGCCCAGCTCACCACCGTGTCGGGCACCTTCACGGGCGCGGGCTACGTGGGCCGGGGCGTGGCGGTGCAGACCGTCACGCGCGCGGTCAACGCCTTCCTGACCGACCAGGCGTCGCAGACCGGCTCGCAGGCGGCGGCCGACAGCGCGCGGCTCGGCCAGCTCGAACGCCTGCAAAGCTCTTTCGGCACCGGCGAGGCCGGGCTGGGTTATGCGGCCACGCAGCTCTTCAACGCCTACGCCGACGTGGCGGCCACGCCTGCCGACCTGTCGGCGCGGCAGGTGGTGCTGGCGCGCGCGCAGGACCTGGCGTCGATGTTCCGCACCACCAGCGACCAGATCGAGTCGCAGCAGTCCTCGCTGGTGCAGGACGTGCAGAACTCGGTCGGCTCGGTCAACGGGCTGACGGCCAGCATCGCCAAGCTCAACGAGCAGATTGCCGGCACGCGCGGCACGGGCCAAAGCCCCAACGACCTGCTCGACCAGCGCGATCAGCTCGTCAACGAGCTGAGCCAGTTCGTGCAGGTGACGCGGCTGGAGCAGGACGACGGCTCGCTCAACCTCTTCGTGGGCGGCGGCCAGAGCCTGGTGCTCGGCAGCACGCAGTACAAGCTCCAGGCCGGCCCGGATGTGTTCGACCCGTCGCGCACGCAGGTCAGCATCGACATTGCCGGCACGCAGCGCGCCCTGAGCGTGGACAACCTCGGCGGCGGCAGCATTGCCGGCCTGCTGCAGTTCCAGAACGAAGACCTGACGACGGCGCGCGACCAGCTCGGCCTGCTGGCGGGCACGCTGGCCAGCCAGATGAACCAGCAGCAATCGCTGGGCAAGGACTTGAACGGCAAGACGGGCACCGAGCTGGCCCAGCTGTTCAGCGTCGGCGGGCCCAACGTGATTGCGGCCAACACCAATGCGCTGAACGCCGGCGGCAGCTTCGTCGGCCAGGTCGGCCTGACGGTGACCGACTCCAGCGCGCTGGTCGCCAGCGAATACGAACTGACGGCCGAGGCCGGCGGCACCTTCGGCCTGAAGCGCCGCAGCGACGGCCAGACCTTCACCGGCCTGGCCAACGGCGCCACGGTGGACGGCTTCCAGCTCAACATCGGCGCCAGCGCGCCGGCGGTGGGCGACCGCTTCCTGCTGCAGCCGGTCAGCACCGCCGCGCAGACCCTGGCGCAAGACCTGAAAGACCCGCGCGGCCTGGCCGCGGCCAACCCGATCATGGCCACGGCCAGCCCGTCCAACACCGGCACCTCCAGCGTCAGCGCGCTGAGCATCACGCAGACGCCGACCAGCGCCTACCAGGACCTGACCCTGTCGTTCGGCGCCAGCAGCGCCGCCGGTCGGGCCTACCAGCTCACGGACACCAGCGGCACGGTGGTGTCGGCCGGCACCTGGAGCGCAGGCACCCCCATCAGCCACAACGGCTTTGCGCTCAAGCTCGACGGCGTGCCGGCCAGCGGCGACAGCTTCAAGATCAGCCCGACCACCTTTGCCGCCTCCAGCAACGGCAACGCGCTGGCGCTGCAGGGCCTGGGGCTGGCCAACATCACCAGCGGCACGACCTTCACCAACGCGTTCTCGCAGACCCTGTCGGACCTGGGCGTGCGGGTGCAGAGCGCGCAGTCGTCGGCCGATGTGTCGGGCGCGGTGGCCAGCCGCACCCAGGAAGAGCTGGGCGCGCAGACCGGCGTCAACCTCGACGAGGAAGCCGCCCGCCTGATCCAGTACCAGCAGAGCTACCAGGCTGCGGCCAAGGTGCTGCAGGTGGCGCAAAAAGTGTTCGACACGATTCTGTCGATCGGCGGCGGCTGAGGCCGCGCTCTCCGCCGCCTCGACTACAAGGATTTAGATCATGCGAGTCTCCACCGCGTCCACCTACGAAGCCTCGGTCAACATGCTGCAGCGCCGCCAGCAGGAGATGTCGACCGCGCAGATCCAGCTCACCAGCGGCAAGAAGATCAGCAAGCCCAGCGACGACCCGACCGGCGCGGCTCGCGCCGAACGTGCGCTGATCGAGGAAACGCGCAGCAAGACCACGCTGCGCTCGCTCGACGCCAGCCGCAACGCCATGACGCTGGCCGAATCCGGCCTGGGCAACGCCGTCGACCTGACGCAGACCGCGCGCGAAGCGCTGGTGGCCGCCGGCAACGGCACCTACACCGCGAAAGAGCGTTCCGCGCTGGCGCTGCAGTTGCGCGAAGTGCGCTCGCAGCTGCTCAACGTCGCCAACCAGCAGGACGGCGCGGGCGCCTTCCTGTTCGGCGGGCAGGGTGCGCAATCGGCGCCGTTCCTGGACGGCGTGGGCGGTGTCACCAGCGTGGCCACCGGTGGCCAGCTCAATGCCTCGGGCAACGAACGCCTGCCGCTGTCGGTCGACGGCGATCAGGCCTGGCTGCAGGCGCGCAGCGGCAACGGCGTGTTCGAGACCAGCGCCACGGCGGCCAATACCGGCAGCGGCTGGATCAGCGCCGGCCAGGTCACCGACCCGTCGGCACTGCAGGGCCAGGCCTACCAGATGACGTTCTCGACCAACGCCAGCGGCGCGCTCGAATACAGCGTGACGCTGAGCGCCACCGGCGCGCCGGCGACCGACGCCTCGGGCGCGGCCATCACCAACAAGGCCTTCCAGTCGGGCAAGGCGATCACCGACGTGCCGGGCATGAGCCTGTCGGTCAGTGGCACGCCAGCGGCGGGCGACCGCTTCAGCGTCGATCCGTCTACGCCGGACCTGAGCGTCTTCGACGCCCTCGACAGTGCGCTGAGCGCGCTGGAGAACCCCAACGCCAACAGCGGCCAGGTCATGCAGACGGTGCAGAGCGGCCTGCGCGACATGGACCAGGTGCTGAGTAATTTCCAGTCATCGCGTTCAATGTTGGGCGAAACGCTCAACCGTCTGGATGGTCTGGAGAGCCGCACGGGTGCGAGAATTCTTTCAGCCCAGACCACCCGCTCGAACGCCGAAGACCTGGACATGATCCAGGGCATCTCGGAGTTCTCCAACAAGCAGACCAGTTACCAGGCCGCCCTGCAGTCGTATGCGCAGGTGCAGAAGCTCTCGCTGTTCAACTACATCGGCAATTAACCGGCTCCCCACGCTCCCATGACCGCTCTGATCCTCGACCAGGTCACCCTGAGTTATTGCCCGATCATCGATCGCCAGCGCAACGTCATGGCCACGCGCCTGACGGTCTCGCCCGTCACGCTGGGCCAGTGGCCGCCGGTGGGCGAGCTGCTCGACGCCGTCAGCCAGGTCTGGCCGGCCGATGGCCCGCGCGTGGCGCTGTCGGTGCGCAGCGAAGGCCTGCTGGCCGAGCTGCTCAACGTCAAGCCCAGCAGCAACATCATGATCGAGGTGCCCAAGTTCTTTGCCGCCGAGCCGCAGCACCGCGACGCCATCCTGGCGCTGGCCGCGCGCGGCAACGTGCTGCTGCTGTCGGGCCGCCCGGAGCAGCCGCTGCCGCGCGAGCTGCTGGGCAGCTTCAAGTATTCGATCATCGACATCGCCGACGAACGCCGCCTGGACGGCCACGCCGCGCCCGAAGGCGTGCAGCGCTCCATCGGCTTCATGCAGGACGGCGTGCGCACGCTGGCGCACATGGAGTCCGCCTTCAAGCGCGGCGGTGTGGCCGTGCTGGGCTGGCCGATCGACGACATCGTGCAGTTCAAGCCCGGCCGCGACGCCACCTCGACCCGCCCGGACCTGAAGGCCACCATCGAGCTGATCAACCTGGTCGACGACGAGGCGCCGCTGGCCGAGATCGAGGCCACGCTCAAGCGCGACCCGACGCTGGCCTACAAGCTGATGCGCTACATCAACTCGCCGGTGTTCGGCCTGCGCGTGGAGATCAGCTCCTTCACCCACGCGGTGATGCTGCTGGGCTACCAGCGCCTCAAGCGCTGGCTGGCGCTGCTGCTGGTGACCGCTGGCAGCGACCCCAACCTGCGCCCGGTGATGTTTGCCGCCGTGCGCCGCGGCCTGCTCATGGAGGCCCTGGCGCCCGAAGGCACCGACGCCGCCACGCGCGGCGAGATGTTCATCTGCGGCGTGTTCTCGCTGCTCGACCGCATGTTCCAGCAGCCGTTCGACGCGCTGCTCAAGACCATTCCGGTGCCGGACCTGGTCTACCAGGCGCTGGCCGGGCAGAGCGGGCCGTACCAGACCGCCATCGAACTGGTGCGCAGCCTGGAAGGCGGCACGGGGCATGACATCCGTGACGCGGCGGACCATGCGATGCTGGAACTGCGCACCGTCAACCGCGCACTGCTGCATGCGCTGGCCGGGGCCATCGAGCTGATGTGATCGCGCCGCCGTGAGGCGCTGACTCGGGCCATCCCTACACTGCGGGGTTGATATTCCCTCGCAGCGTGCGCATGAGTCCTCATCCGTCAGTTCACCCGTCGTTGGCCATGGCGATGGCCGTTTCGGTGGTCATTCCGGTGGCTGTCACTCCGCAGGCTCGCCATGGCCGCTGAGCTGCCCCTGGCGCCTGCGCTGCTGGACGCGCTGGCCGAACCGGTGCTGGTGTTCGAGCGTGGCGCCCGGCTGCGATTCGCCAACCGCGCCGCGCTGCGCCTGATGCCGTGCGAGGCCGGCATGCCCTGGCCCGATCTGTCGCCGCTGCTGGCCGCGCCGGTGCGGCAATGGCTGATGGCGCTGTGGTCGGCACCCACCGCACTGGCGCCCGGCCAGGTCAGCCCCGGGCCGCAAGCCGGCGCCGTGCTGACCCGGCTGGATGCTGCGTACTGGCTGCTGTGCCTGCCGTTGGAACACGCGCCACGTGCGGCCGATCCGCTGCCCACATTGCCGCTGCTGGCGCTGGCCGACGACCCGCTGCGCCAGTTGCACGCCATGCTGTGGGGCTCGCCGTTTCCGGCCACGTTGCAGGACGAATCGTTCCGGCTGATCGACGTCAACCACGCTTACGCCGAGCTGGTCGGCCTGCCGCGCCAGCACCTGATCGGCCGCGACCCGCTGGAGCTGCAGCCCGAGGAAGAGCGCGAGCTGACCCTGCGCGACCGCGAGCGCCTGATGCGCGACCCGCAGCACCCCGAGGTGCCGGCGCTGCGCGAGAAGCGCCTGCTCGACACCGACGGGCGTTCGCTCTGGGTGCGCGCGGCCCGCTATGTCACGCTGACCCAGGACGGCCGGCGCCTGCAGCTGACCCTGATGCAGGACACCAGCGCCGAACACGCTGCGCGCGAGCAGGCCGAGCGCTATTCGCGCGAGCTGGACCAGTGGTTCGACCTCTCGCCGCTGGGCATGGCGCTGTTCGACCAGGGCGGTCTGGTGCTGCGCGCCAACAGCGCCTTCGAGCAGCTGGTGGGCGGCCCGCTGCTGGAGCTGCGCGAGGCCTCGCCCGCCGTGTGCGCGCTGCTGCACTGGAGCGGCACCGAGCTGGCACTGCCGCTCGACCCCGGCGCCGCCTGGGTCAGCAGCGACGCCGTGCTGCCGCGCATGGGCACCTCCGGTCATGGTGCTTCCGGCGCCAGCGCACCCGGCCACGCCCGCGGCCACTGGGTGCGGGCGCTGCTGCGCAGCTATGAAGGCGCGGGTGGCCAGCGCCGCACCATGTGCATGCTCGAGGATCGCACCGCCGAGGAAGAGCGCGACCTGGCGCAACTGCAGCTCGGCACGCTGGTGGACACCGCCGGCGTCGGGCTGGCGACCATCGCCAGCCCGGCGCGCGTGCCGGCGTCGCCCTTTGCGGATACCGGTGCCGAGGATCATCCCGTCGCCGACATGGAGGCCGGCAACCTGATGGCCCAGGGTGTGCGGCGCGAGCTGGTGCTGCCGGCGTCGCTGCCCGAGTTCGAGCGCCTGCAGCGCGCCATGCAGCACGGCGAGCGCTACGAGGCGCGCTACGCCATCGTCCACCCCGAGCTGGGCCTGCGCTGGCTGGTGAGCCGGGTGCAGCCGGGGCGGCTGAGTTCGGGGCGACCGTCGACGTCGGTGGTCACGCTCGACGTCACCGAGCAGCACCGTGCGCAGGAACGCGCCGAGCAGCTGCTGGGCGAGATCTCGACCATTCTGGAAAACTCGCCCGCCGGCATCGCCTCGCTGCGCGGCACCACGCTGATGCACTGCAACCAGCGCTTCGAGCGCATGCTGCGCCTGCCGCTGGGTGCGGGCGTGGGCACCGACATCCGCGTGCTGCTGGCCACCTGCACCCGCACCGGCGGCAGCGCCGACGCGCTGGCCTCGCAGCTGGCCTACGCGCTGGAGCATGGCCAGCTCTACGAGGCCGAGCTGGAAGTGCCGGCCCAAGACGTGCCAGCCGCCACGCAGTCGCCCAGTGCGCCATTGAACGGCGCCGGCAGCCACTGGTATGCGCTGTCCATCCGCCGCACCGGCCCGGCGGGGGATGCGCCGCAGGCGATTGCAGTGCTCTCGGAGATCACCCGCCTCAAGGGCCAGCAGGTCCAGCTCGAAGCCCTGGCGCGCGAGCGCGAGCAGATGGCGCAGGTGCTCGGCCAGCAGGCCGACCGGACGCGGGCGGTGCTGGACTCGGTGCTGGTGGGCATCGTCACGGTGGACGAGGGCGGCGCCATCTCGTGGCTCAACCGCTCGGCGCGGCGCATGTTCGGCGGCGATCTGGGCGATTTCCTGGGCCAGTCGATCAGCGGCGTGGCCACCGGCGACGCCGATCACCCCTTCCGCCACAGCCGCGCCCTGTTCCAGCAGCTGCGCGACGGCGAGGCGCTGCAGTTCGAGTGCCGCGTCTGCGCCCGCGACGGCCGCACCTTCTGGGTGGTGGGCAACGCCGTGGCCACGCTGGGCGCCAGCGGTGCGCGCGAGCTGGTGTTCGCGCTGATGGACATCGAGCAGCGCCGCCAGGCCGAGGCCCGCGTGGCGCAGGCGCGCGAGTCGCTGCAGCGCATCATCGAAGCCGCACCGATGGCGATCACGCTGTTCGACGCCCACACGCTGGCCGTGCTGCAGATCAACCGCGTTGCCGCCGATGCGCTGGGCCTGAGCGCCGAAGCGGCGGTGGGCCGCGCGCCCGAGGCGCTCTATCCGCCCGCGCAGGCTGCCCGCCTGCGCGCCGACCTGAGCGCTGCGCTGGCCGCGCCCGAGGTGGTGACGCAGCGCGAGCACCTGATCGAGCACGCCAGCGGCGACAAGGTCTGGGACGTGCGCTACCTGCCGCTGTCGCGTGCCAGCCAGCCCACGCCCATGGCGGTGCGGGTCGACCAGATCCTGCTGGTGGCGTCGGACGTGAGCGCGCAGCGCGCCGCCCAGAAGGCCGAGCTGGAAGCGGCCATCACCCAGCGCGAGATGCTGGTGCAGGAAGTCCACCACCGCATCAAGAACAACCTGCAGGGCGTGGCCGGCCTGCTGCAGCAGATCGGCCAGCGCCGCCCCGAAGTGCAGCCGGTGATCGCCGAGGTGGTGGGCCAGGTGCAGGCCATTGCCCAGGTCTACGGCCTGCAGGTCGGCGGCGTCGGGCCGCTGCGGGTGCGCCAGGTGGTCGAGGCGATTGCGCAGTCGGTCGCGCGCACCTTCGGCCGCGAGATCGTCTTTGCGCTGCAGGGCGACTGGGCGCAGGAATGGTCGCTGCCCGAGGCCGAGTCGATTCCGATCGCGCTCACGCTCAACGAACTGCTCACCAACGCCATCAAGCACAGCCCACCCGGCGCGGCCGTGGCCTGCCGGCTGGTGGGCGAGGCCGGCGGCGTGCGCATCGAGATCGACAACGAGGGCCGGCTGGCGACCGATTTCCGCATCGACCACCGGCCCTCGGCCGTGTCGGGCCTGGGCCTGGTGCGCGCCCTGCTGCCGCGCCGCCACGCCGCGCTGGCCATCGAGCAGCGCGGCGCGCGGGTGGTGGCACTGGTGTCGCTGGCCGCGCCGGTGGTCAAGCCGCTGCCGGCGCCTGCGGCAACCGCAACCGCAGCCGCAACCGCAGCCGCAGCCGCAGCCGCAGCCGACAAGTCTTCTCCCCTTCGACCTTCATCGAGTCCTTCCTCAGGTACTTCAGCGTGAACACTCCCCGCCCTTCCAAAGGCCGCCTGCTGGTGGTCGACGACGACCGGCTCGTGCTGGCCACCCTGGTGCACGGCCTGATGCAGGCCGGCTTCGACGTGATCGACGCCGACAACGGCGATGACGCCATCCTGCTGGCGCGCGAGCATCGGCCTGAGCTGGCATTGCTCGACATCCGCATGGACGGCATGAGCGGCTTCGACGTGGCCGCCTACCTGCGCGACCACCTGCAGCTGCCCTTCATGTTCCTGTCGGCGTTTTCCGACGAGGCCACCGTGGCGCAGATCAAGGCGCTGGGCGCGCGGGCCTATCTGGTCAAGCCGCTGAACATCGCGCAGATCGTGCCGACGGTCGAGGCCGTGATGACCCAGGTGCGCGGCAAGGCTCAGACGCCGGTGGCCGCGCCGCCTGAGGCCGTGGCCGCCCCAGCCGCAGCGGCGCCGGTGGCCGATCCGCTGGCGCAGCCGGTGGCGATCGCTGTGGGCATCGTGATGCACCGCTACTCGCTCACCTCGGCGGCGGCGCTGGAGCGGCTGCACAAGCTGGCCGCGCGCGAAGGGCGCCCGCTCGACGACAGCTGCCGCGCCATGGTGCAGGCGCTGGAGCAGCTCGCCCTGCCGGGCGAGCTTTGACGGCGCTCTGCCTCAGCCCAGCGTGAAGAAGAAGCAGCTGCCCTGATCGACGGCGCTCTGCGCCCAGATCTCGCCGCCGTGACGGCGCACGATGCGTCGCACCGAGGCCAGGCCGACGCCGGTGCCGGAGAACTCGCTCGCGCTGTGCAGGCGCTGGAAGGCGCCGAACAGCCGGTCGGCAAAGCGCATGTCGAAGCCCGCGCCGTTGTCGCGCAGGTAATACACGGGCCGGTCGACCTCGCCTGGCTTGAGCGGGCGGATCTCGCGCAGCGTCGTGCAGCCGAACTCGATCTGGGCTACCGAGCGCCGCGCGCTGTACTTCCAGGCGTTGCCCAGCAGGTTCTCCAGCACGCTGTAGAGCAGGGTAGGGTCGCCTTGCACCACCAGGTTTGGCTCGATGCTGGCCTGCACAACGCGCTCGGGTGCCTGGCGGCGCAGGTCGTCGAGGATTTGCGCGGCCAGCTCCGACAGCGGCACGCGCTGTCGCGACAGCGGCTGGGTCGACAGGCGCGACAGCGCAATCAGCGCGTCGATCATGTGGTTCATGCGCGTGGCCGCGCCCAGCACGCGGTCGAGGTGGTCGCGGCCGACACGGTCGAGCACCGGGCCGTAGTCCTCGCGCACGATGCGGGTGAAGCCTTCGATGACGCGGATCGGCGCACGCAGGTCGTGCGAGACGCTGTAGGCGATCGACTCGCGCTCGCTCTCGGCCGCGTCCGGCAGCGGTGCGGCCGGCGCGCGCCACAGCAGCATCAGCGGCGCAGCGGCGGTCTGCTCGCCCAGTGCGATCAGCTGCCAGCCGCCGGTGTTTTCGCCCTGTAGCGTCGCCAGCCGGGGTGCGGGGCCGGCCTCGGGGTGGGCGGTGTGCCACTGCGGCAGCCACTGGCTCAGGCGTTGTGGCGAGGCTTCCAGCGTTGCACCCACCGCCAGGACCTGCCAGTCCGGACCTGTCTCGGGACTCGCCGCGCGCCACGGTCGCACCAGCACGGCGGTGCCAGGCCACTGCTGAACCAGTCGCAAGGCCCAGGCCGGTGGCGCGGAGTCTGACCGGCGCACCCAGCGCAGCAGCGCCCGGCTTGGCGCGGCCAGCCAGCGCAGCAGAGGTGATGCGTGACCCTGACTGCGCCGCAGCAACTGCACGCAGGCGGCCAGCAGGGCCAGTGCCAGCAGGCCGGCCAGCCACAACGTCACGGTACTGCCGTTGCTCAGCCGCACGATCAGCGTGGCCACGACGCCCGAGAGCATCACCGCCCCAAGCCAGCCCGCCGCCAGCGCCATCCAGACAGGGGCAGGGCGCAGCGCTGGGTCGGTCGTGGGTGGGCTGGACGGCATGGGCGGGATTCTAGAGAGCCGTCCGTGCTTCATGAGCGCTTCATGACCGCTTGTGAACGATGGGGCACCGGACGGTAAAAATCCGTGAAGGCCTGCCTAACTCCGTGGGGCCCGAACCCCACCACGCCGGTCCGCTCCTCAGCGCACTGCAGAATCCGGAAATGCCAGTTTTATCAGCTTCAAGTTTCAATCCGGCTTCAGGCCCTCCTGCTGTGTCTTCTTGCTGAGGCCTTCCTGTCATGCAGTACAACGACACCGAAGCCGATCCCGCGCAGCGACCCCGCGTGCTGCTGGTCGACGATGAGCCGGCCGGCCTGCTGCTGAGTGCGGCCGTGCTGGGCGAGCGCGGGTTTGATGTCACCCCCGTCACCGACGGCGCCGAGGCGCTGTGCCTGCTGTCCGACTGGACCCCCGACCTGATCGTGCTCGATGCGCTGATGCCCGGCATGGACGGCTTCGAGCTGTGCGCGGCCATCCGAGGCCTGCGGGGCCTGGAATTCACGCCGGTGCTGATGCTCACCGGGCTGGAGGATCAGACCTCGATCGAGCGTGCCTATGCCGTGGGCGCCACCGACTTCGTCGTCAAGTCCCAACCCTGGAGCCTGATTGCCGGCCGGCTGCGCTCCTTGCTGCGTGCGGCGCGCATCAACCTGGAGCTGCTGCGCAGCCGCGCCAAGCTCGCCCGCGCGCAGGACCTGGCGCGCATGGGCAGCCTCGACTGGCGTGCCGCGCCGCGCGGCCTGCGGCTGGAGCCCGAGGCGCTGCGCGTGCTGGGTTGCGGCCCGCGCCGCGCCATCGGGCTGCGGCAGCTGCTGCGCATGGTGATGGCGCCCGAGCGCCCCGGCATGGCTGCGCTGCTGCGCGAGGTGGTGCGCCACAGCACGGTCCTGGACACCGATGCCAGCGTCCGCACGGCCGACGGCCGCCAGCGCGTCATCCACATCGAGGCCGAGCCGGAGTTCAACGAGCAGGGCGCGGTGTGCGGCTACACCGGCATTCTTCAGGACGTGACCGACCGGCGCCAGATCGAGGACAAGATCAAGCGCCTGGCCAACTTCGATGCGCTCACCGGCCTGCCCAACCGGCGCCAGCTGATCTGGCGCGCCGAGCGCGCCATCGACCATGCCAGCCGGCTCGGCCACCGCTGCGCGCTGCTGCTGATCGACCTGGACCGTTTCAAGATCGTCAACGAAACCCTGGGCCATGGCGCGGGCGACGAGCTGCTGCTGGAGATCGGCCGGCGCCTGCGCTCCTGCGTGCGCCACAGCGACCAGCTCGCCGACATGTCGATCGACGCGATGCTGCTGCGTTCGCACCGCTCGCTGGAGGCCATCGGGCGCCTGGGCGGCGACGAGTTCGTGGCGCTGCTGCCCGAGGTGTTCGATGTGGCCGAGGCCGAGCAGGCCGCCCAGCGCATCCTGCTGGCCCTGCGCGCGCCGGTGGTGCTGAGCGGGGCCGAGTACTTCGTGACCGCCAGCATCGGCATGGCGGTGTATCCGGGCCACGGCGTCACGGTGGTCGACCTGCTGCGCAACGCCGACGCGGCCATGTACGCGGCCAAGTCGTGGGGCCGCAATCAGGCGCAGGTCTATCAGACCAGCATGCAGGGTGCCGGGCGGGACCAGCTGGAGCTGGAAAGCGCGCTGCACAAGGCGCTGGAGCGCGGCGAGCTGGTGCTGCACTACCAACCCAAGGTCGATGTGCTGCAGCGCCGCGTGGTGGGCGTGGAGGCGCTGATGCGCTGGCGCCGCAACGGCGAGCTGGTGCAGCCCGACGACTTCATTCCGCTGGCCGAGGCAACCGGCCTGATCCTGCCGATGAGCGAATGGGCCATCCGCGAGACCGCCCGCCAGATCCGCCTCTGGCGCGACACGGAGGGGCTGGACCTGAAGGTGGCCGTCAACCTGCCCAGCCGTTGCTTCGAGCGCGCCGACATGCTCGAACACCTGCGCGACGCCGTGGCCGCGCACGATGTGCCGCTCAGCTCGATCGAGCTGGAGATCACCGAAACCAGCCTCATGAAGGGGTTGCAGAGCGTCATGCCGGTGCTGCACCGCTTGACCAAGAGCGGGGTGGGGCTGTCGATCGATGACTTCGGCACCGGCTACTCGTCGCTGTCCTACCTGACCCAGCTGCCGATCGGCGAGCTCAAGATCGACCGCTCCTTCATCTGCGTGCTGGGCACGCCCGGCCACATGTCGGCGGTGGTCACGACCATCATTGCGCTGGCGCAGACGCTGGGCCTCAAGTTGGTGGCCGAAGGTGTCGAAAACCAGGTTCAGTGCGAGACGCTGTCGCGCCTGGGCTGTTCGGTCATGCAGGGCTTTCTGTTCGCGCGACCCATGCCGCCTGAGGAGATCGGCCGCTGGGTGCGGCAGTACCAGGACGAAGGCGTGGCCGCTGACCCGCTGGCGCTGGTGGCGTTTGCGCTGCCCGGCGCCGTGGTCGTTCCCGATCCGCAGCCCGCCACCGCGTCGGCCTGAGCCGTTCTAGATTCCCAGAGGTTCTCACTCATGGACAAACCCTCGGCAGCCTCCGCTGTCACCCCGACCGCCGCGCTGATCGCCAAGGCCGCCTTCCGCCGTCTGGCGATGGAGCGCCTGGAGCCCACGCCCGACAACTACGCCCGGGCCTGGCGCGAAGAGGGCGGTGTGCTGCTGCAGGATGTGACCAACCCGTTGCAGCAGGCGCAGGAATGGGCCGACCTGCTCGACCGCGCCACCCGCTTGCTCGACCGCAGCACGCGCCTGTGGCCCAGCGGCCGCCGGCGCGAGAGCCTGCAGCGCGTGCTCAGCTCCAGCCGCAGCGACCCGCAGCGCCTGCTGCAACGCCTGCGCCAGCTGGTGGGCAGCTGGGACGGCGAAGCAGCCGCGCCTGAAGAGGCGGGCGCCGCGCCCGTGGCCGAGGCCATCGTCGAGACGCTTCCCGCCACCGACACCGTGGCGTCGGCTGCCGCGCCGCTGGCCGATGTGCCGGTGGCTGAGGCGGCCGCTCATCACCCTGTCTGGCCGCAGATCGTGCACGCGCTCGAAGCCACCGTGCAGGCCGCGCTGCCGCCGGACGAAGTGCGCGCCCAGGAAGTGGGCAACCGCCTGCGCCTGCTGGCCGGCCACGCCGCGCCGGTGCTGGCCGAGATGCAGGAAGCCTGCGCCGACGTGCGCCGCGTGCTGCAGCATCGGCACCACCTGGTCGACCAGCTCGGCGGCCTGGTGCGTGAGCTGACCGACGGCCTGGGCGACCTGGCCGAGGACAACTCCTGGGTCGAAGGCCAGTGCCTGGCCATGCGCAGCCACCTCGACCTGGGCCTGACCAGCCGCGGCGTCAGCGCCGTGAGCCAGCTGCTCGTCAGCACCCGCGAGCGTCAGCAGCAACTGCGCGTCGAGCGCACCCAGGCGCGTGAATCGCTCAAGCAGCTCATCCACACCATGCTGCAGGACATCGGCGAACTCGGCACGCACACCGGCCGCTTCAACGACAACGTCGGCCGCTACGCCGAGGTGATCGGCGAGGCCGACTCGCTCGAAAGCCTGGCCGGCGTGGTGCGCGAGATGGTCGAGGAAACCCGCACCGTCCACACCCTGGTCAGCCACACCACCCAGCGCCTGCAGGACGAACACGCCCGCGCCAGCGAAATGAGCCAGCGCGTGCACCAGCTCGAAGACGAGTTGCGCCAGCTGTCGCAGGAAGTCAGCACCGACCAGCTCACCCAGGTGGCCAACCGGCGCGGCCTGATCACGCGCTTCGACGCCGAGCGTTCGCGCGCCGAACGCGAGGGCGCGACGCTGGCAGTGGGCATCCTCGACATCGACAACTTCAAGCGCCTCAACGACACGCTGGGCCACCAGACCGGCGACGAGGCACTCAAGTTCCTGGCCCGCCGCGTGACCGAGGCGCTGCGCCCCACCGACACGCTCGCCCGCTACGGCGGCGAGGAGTTCGTGGTGCTGTTACCGGCCACGCCGGTCGACGAGGCGCAGCGCGTGCTCACGCGCGTGCAGCGTCAGCTGTCGGCCGAGCTGTTCATGTACGAGAACCGCCAGGCCTTCGTCACCTTCTCGGCCGGCGTCACGCCGTACCGCCTGGGCGAAACCATCGAAGCCGCGCTGCAGCGCGCCGACGAAGCCCTCTACGAAGCCAAGCGTACCGGCAAGAACCGCACCTGCATGAGCTGAATCCGCTGGCCCTTCAGCCGACGTACCCCCTTCAGAGGGAGAGCCAAGCTGGCGTTTCCTCATCATCATGGCGTCACCCAACTTGCGGGAGTGACGCCATGTTCGATTCCGGCCCCCAGTCGCGTTTGCTGAGCCCCATATCGCGTCGCCAGGCCTTGCGCCGGCTGGCGCTGGGCTTGACGGCCTGGAGCGGCGTTCAGCCTGCCGCCGTGCAAGCGGCGCCACCGAACCTGTTGCTGGCCCGCGTAGCGCCGGCGCAGATCGAACCTGCCGGCTATCTGGTGAGCGAAAAGCTCGATGGCGTGCGCGCCTGCTGGGACGGCAGCCGCCTCGTCAGCCGCAGCGGTAGCGTGTTCGCCGCGCCCGCGTGGTTCACCGCCCGACTGCCTGCCGACCAGCCGCTCGACGGCGAGCTGTGGCTGGCCCGCAGCCGCTTTGACGCCCTGAGTGCCACCGTGCGCCGCCTGACGCCGGTGGATGAGGAATGGCGCGCCCTGAGCTACCAGCTCTTCGAGCTGCCCGGTGCGCCCGGCCGCTTTGATGAACGTGCCGAACGCCTGCGCCACGTGGTTGCGGCGCAGGCCTGGCCGCAGCTGGTCGCGGTGGCGCAGGAGGTGCTGCCGGATCGCGCCGCGCTGCAAAGCCGTTTCGAGACCGTGCTGCAGGCCGGCGGCGAAGGCCTGATGCTGCATCGCGCCGATGCGCCGTATGTGGGCGGCCGCAGCGACGTGCTGCTCAAGCTCAAGCCGGTGCATGACGCCGAGGCCGTCGTCATCAGCCACACCCCCGGCCGCGGCAAGTACCAGGGCCTGACTGGCGCTTTGCGCGTGCGCGACGAGCAGGGCCGCGTGCTGCTGATCGGCAGCGGCCTGAGCGATGCGCAACGGCGCGATCCACCCCCGCCCGGCACCCTCATCACCTACAGCTACCGGGGCGAAACCGTCACCGGCCTGCCGCGCTTTGCCACGCTCTTGCGCGTGCGGGAGTTGCCGTGAGCGCCCGCAGAACCCGGACAACGTCCTCAAAAACCGGCGCCGCATCGGTTATGGTGCCGCCCCATGGCTGACCTGACCTTCTACTGGCACGACTACGAAACCTTCGGCAAATCGCCGCGTGTGGATCGCCCGGCGCAATTTGCCGGCGTGCGCACCGACGCCGAACTCAACGAGATCGACGCTCCGCTGATGCAGCACTGCCAGCCTGCGCCCGACGTGCTTCCCGACCCCGAGAGCTGCCTGATCACCGGCATCGTGCCGCAGACCTGCCAGCAACGAGGCGTGTCCGAGCCAGCGTTCGCTGCCGCCATCGAAGCGCAACTCGCCCGGCCTGGAACCGTGGGCGTCGGCTACAACAGCATCCGCTTCGACGACGAGGTCACGCGCCACCTGTTCTGGCGCAACCTGATCGACCCCTACGCCCGCGAATGGCAGAACGAATGCGGCCGCTGGGATCTGCTCGACGTGGTGCGCTGCACCTACGCGCTGCGGCCCGACGGCATCACCTGGCCCCGGCACCCGGACGGCCGGCCGAGCTTCAAGCTCGAACACCTGACCGCCGCCAACGGCCTGACGCATGAGGCGGCGCACGACGCGCTGTCCGACGTGCACGCCACGCTCGCGCTGGCCCGGCTGATCCGCCGCCAGCAGCCGCGCCTGTTCGATTTTTGCCTCAAGCTGCGCAAGAAAGACGCCGTGCTGGCCGAGATGAACCAGGCGCAGTCGCAGGGTCGGCCCTTCCTGCACATCTCCGGCATGTACGGCCCCGAGCGCGGTTGCCTGGCGGTGGTCTGGCCGCTGGCGCCGCACCCGACGAACAAGAACGAGGTCATCGTCTGGGACCTGGCTGCCGACCCGAGCGAGCTGTTCACGCTCAACGCCGACCAGATCCGCCAACGCCTCTACACCCGTGCCGAAGACCTGCCCGAAGGCGTGACGCGGTTGCCGATCAAGAGCATCCACATCAACAAGTCACCGGTGGTGATCGCCAACCTCAAGACCCTGAGCGCCGACATGGCCGCGCGCTGGGGCGTGGACATGGTGCAGGCTCTGGCGCATGCCGACATCGCCCAGCGCCAGGCGCATCTGCTGGCCGGTGTGTGGCCCGACGTGTTTGCGCGACCCGCGTCGGCGCAAGCGCCGGACGTCGATGAAGACCTCTACGGCGGCTTCCTCAGCAACAACGACCGCCGCACGCTGGAGCGTCTGCGTGCGCTGACGCCCGAGGCGCTGGCCGACAAGACCAGCGCCCGCCAGCCGGTGTTCGAGGACCCGCGCCTCGATGAACTGCTCTGGCGCTACCGCGCCCGCAACTTCCCGGCGCAGTTGACTGAAGACGAGCAGCCGCGCTGGGCCGCGCAGTGCGCCGCTCGCCTGCAGCAAGGCGGCCCGGGGCGTCTGAGCCTGCAAGGCTTCTTCGACCGCATCGACCAGCTCGCCGAAGGCCTGGCCGATGACGATGAGCGCGGCCAGGACGTGTTGGGTGCGCTCTACGAATACGGCACCGAACTGGGCGAGCGCTTCAGCGATTGATTCGGCGGCGAGCTTATGGGATGAGCGCAAGCCGCAGCGCCAGGTAGCCCACCGTCACCGCCAGCGTCAGCAGCGTCACCGGCACGCCGATGCGGGCGTGGGCGCGCCAGTCGATGGCCACGCCGCGCCGGGCGGCGGCGTCCACCACGATGATGTTGGCCAGGCTCCCGACGATAAACAGGTTGCCCGCCAGCGTGCTGATCAGCGCCAGCAGCAGCCCGCCAAAGGCGGTGCCGCCGGGCAGCTGGTCTGCCAGCGGCAGCAGCAGCATTACCGCCGGCACGTTGGAGACGATGTTCGACAGCACGAAGGTCACGCCCATCAGCGGCCCGGGCTGCTGCAGCGACACGCCGGCTGCGGCCAGATCGGTCACCAGCCGGGCGGGCAGGCCGGTGGTTTCCAACGCATGGTTGACCACGAACAGGCCCATGAACAGCACCAGCAGCTCCCAGTCGATCTGGCCCAGCATCTGGCGGCTGTGCAGTTTGCGGCTCAGCAGCAGCAGGCCTGCGCCGGTGAGCGCGACCACCTCGCGCGGCCAGGGCGTGAACACGAAGCACAGCACCACGCCGGCTGCCACCAGCAGACCCTTGGCGGCTTGCCAGTGGTCGAACGGTGGATCGATCAGGGTGTCGTCGCTCTCGTCGGGCAGCGGCAGCAGGGTGGCGGTGATCGGGCCGCGCGGGCGCTGGAGGTCGTTGCGGCACAGGCGGCAGATCAGCGCCCAGGTGGCGAGCAGGCCCAGCACGACCGGCGCGGCGGCGTCGAGCGCATAGCGGCCGAAGTCGAGCTTCAGGCGCTCGCCGATCAGCATGTTCTGCGGGTTGCCGATCAGCGTGGCCGCCGAGCCGATGTTGGCCGCGCATGCCAGCGCCAGCAGAAAGGGCAGCGGGGCCAGGCCGCGCCGCCGGCAGGCGTCGACCAGCACGGGTGCCACGGCCAGGCAGACGATGTCGTTGCTGAATACCGCCGATAGCGCCGCGCACACCGCGATCAGTGCGCCCAGCAAGGTGGTGGGCGTCACCTGCAGCCCGGCCAGCGCCCGCGTCACCCAGCCGTAGAAGCCGCCCAGCCGCATCTGCGCCGACACCACCATGAAGGAAAACAGCAGCAGCAGGGTCGGCAGGTGAATGGCCTGCGCGGCCTGGTCGAGGCTGAGGGCATCGATGCCGATCAGCGCAATCGCGCCCAGCAGCGCCACGCCGGTGCGGTCGAGTTGCAGCAGCGGCAGCCCGCCCAGGATCATGCCGACGTAGACGGTGGCAAAGATGGCAATGATGAGATCCTGCATGGCGTCGGTGGTCTGGCGGTGGTCTGAACGGCGGTGGATTGTCCGCTTCAAGGCGCGCTGTTTCTGATCCAATCCAGCGCATGAAATTCCATGAATTCTTTGCCGGACAAGCCATCACCGCCGGACCGGTGGTGGTCACGCAGGACGAGATCCTGAGCTTCGCGCGCGCCCACGATCCGCAGTGGTTTCACACCGACCCGGAGGCGGCCGCAGCCGGTCTGTTTGGCGAGGTGATCGCCAGCGGCTGGCACACGGCGGTGATTGCGATGCGCTTGGCGGTCGAGGTGGCGCTGCAGGACTCCAATGCCACCGCCTCGCCCGGCCTGAGCTACCTGAAATGGCCCAACCCGGTGCGCGCAGGCGACGCGCTCACGCTGCACGCCGAGGTGCAGGAAACCCGCACCTCGCGCAGCCGGCCCGAGCTCGGCGTCATGCGCTGGCGTTGGCGGCTGGTCAACCAGCACGGCCAGGACGTGCTGGACATGGAAGCGACGACACTGTTCAACCTGGCCTGAGCGCGCCCGGGCGCGTCAGACCTCGATGCACAGCTCGGGCCGAAATCCCTTCTGCTCGTCCTTGCTGGCATAGCCCCACGGGTTGGCCACCACGCGGCAGCGCGGGCTGTCGGGGTTGACGCCGAAGTTCACCTCGTAGTCGATGCGGCAGTGCAGGTGCCCATGCAGCCACAACTGCGCGTGCGGCAGCAGGTCATCGAGCGCATTGCAGAAGCCGGCGGTACCGGGCGTGCGGCCGTAGCGCGGGTCGGCGCTGTGCAGGCTGGGGGCGAAGTGCGTCACCGCCACCGTGGTGCCGTTGAAGGGCGTTTGCAGCGCCCTGCGCAACCAGTGCTGGCATTGCAGACCCAGCTCGCGCATGGCCTCGGCCAGCATCTGCTCGCCGTGGTGCAGGCAGCTGTATTTGCGCAGGTAGTAGTTGGCGGCGCGAAAGGCCTTGTCGCGCTGCTTGAGCTGGCCGTGCAGGTTGCGCTCCTCAGAAGCCAGCGCGTCGAAATCGCTCCACAGCGTAGTGCCCACGAAGCGCACGCGGCCGATCACATGCGTGCTGCGCTCCAGCCAGACGATGCCCAGCCGCTTGCAAGTAGCGCGCAGGCGGTCATGGGTTGGCTCGAACTCCAGCCCGTCGTACTCGTGATTGCCCGGCACGTACAGCACCACCAGCCAGGGCGAGCCCGGCTTGAGCGGCGAGAAACGGCCCAGCCCGAAATCATCGTCCGTCAGCAGCGAACCGCTCTGATACGAGCCGATGTCGCCCGCGAGCACCAGCACCTCGACACCTGCAATCGGCTCGGGCAGGAAGTCCGGATGTCGCTCAAGGTGCAGGTCGGACAGGAGTTGAATGCGCATGGGGTCGGCAGTCTATCGACCTATCTTGTGAACAAGTGACGCCGTCTCATCGCCAGCCGCACAAAACATGGCTAGAATAGCGGCTCGCTTTTGACGCAAGTCACTCGCAGTGCCGGTGTAGCTCAGTTGGTAGAGCAGCTCATTCGTAATGAGAAGGTCGAGGGTTCGACTCCTTTCTCCGGCACCAATGAAATCAACAACTTAGCCTCGGTCACAAGCCGGGGCTTTTTTGTTTCCGAGCACGATGTAAGGGCGGATGTAAGACCGTTTCGAGCGGTCAGTACCCACCAGCGCCAGCAGCAGGCGCAAAAAACCGCACGCGGCGGGGTCGGTGGTCACTGCCCGCAGTTCTGCAGCGAATGCCGGACTTCCACCAGCGTCGGGAGCCTCGCGGGCGGCGGGTTGATTCCAGTCCCGGAAAGAACCACGCACACCGATTCAGAACTGAGGCGATGTTCTGCGCCAGGTCGATACAGGAAAGCCTGCAACGGTAGCCCGTCCTCAATCTGAGGGCGGGAAAGCCTGCAACGGTGGTCCATCCACCACCGGTGGGCGGAAAGCCCGGCACCGGTGGCGATGCTCAGAAACGCGCATCGGGTCTTCCACACCGTGTGGGGCACCTTCTCCCCAGCTTCGGGGAAAGGTTGCCAGAGGGTCAGACTTCAAATCCAACCCCGGTAGAAATTTACCGGGCCGGCATGCTTCGGGCATTGCTTGGGGCATGCCTCGGGCACTGCCAGCAGAACTACGGCCAGTGCAAAGGGGGGTCGGTTCAATCGACACCCTCGGGATGCCCTCAGAGTTGAGGCGAGTGTCAGCGGCAGGCTCTGCGGCTCAATCCCACCCACAGACTGTGGACAGGCGACAGGTCAAGCACCGGGGAGCCAGCGTCCCTCATCAGGTCAAGGGGTGGTCAGGCTGACCACTGAGCCGGCCACCAAGCGGAAGAACCCCTAGGCTTCGCCTGGGAACGCTTGTCCCGGTGCCTTCGGCGGGGATGCTGCGGGTTCGGGAGGGTTGTGACACCGGCAAGCCTCACCCTAGCCGACGGGTGAAGGTCGGTTCGGGACTTGCCGGAAGTCGTCGTCATGCCGCTGGGACAGGGACGGGCGCTTATCCGGGCTGTAGGCTGATTCCAGCGCCTGCAGCGGCCGTGTTCAAGGTCTGGGCACCTCTCCTACGCGCGTCACGGCTTGCAGCCTCTGCGCTCCTGCTTTCGTAGGTTCTCGCTCTTGCAGGATTGGAACGGCGCAGCCGAGCCGGGACGCATGGCAAGGGGTGACAAGCGTAAAAGCCCCCTCGCCGCGTGACGTACAAGCGTGCGCGTCAGCCAGCAGCAGCCCAGCAGGGCTACGGCCAGCAATCAGCCCTTGCGGGCCTTCTGGGGGGGCTTAGGGGGTGTTCAGGACGGCCTGCAGCACCAGCACGCGGACGACTTGCGCCACGGTGCCGATGCGCTTGCGTTCCTGTTTGGCGACACGGTGCCGGTGTGCCCGGCTGCGGCCCTCGGTGGGCGCCAGTGGTGGCACAGCAGCCAGGGCAATCGACGTGTTCAGGTGCCCAAGGGCGGCCATCAGGTCACGATTGATGACGGCATCAAAGGCGGCATCTAGTGCGCCTTCGTCTTCGTCTGCACTGAGGATGCCGGCGTGCGCTTCGGTCAGGACACCAGCGGCCAGGATGGCATCACCGAGCGTGTCCATTGCCAATTGGATGAAGTCGGGCGCGCTCATACTGCACCGCCTTCGCGCTCTGCCTTAAGGCGCTGGTGCGTGCGGGTCATTTGGTCGCCGACAGCAGCCAGCCCAGCCAGCAGGGAGAACACGTTGCCCAGCAGATGAAAGGCGTTCGCGTGGTCGTGCGGGTGGAGCGGGTCAAGTTCAGCCAGGATGTTGCACAGGCTGGCAGCTTGCGAGCCAATGCAATCGGCCATTGCGGGCGTCTTGGCAAACCACTGTGCGTGCGCCTCGCCGATGTGTGGTTGTGCCTGTTCGCTAAGGTGCGCCAGCAGGCCGGCCAGGTCAAGCGGGGTCTTGATGGCTTCGGGCGCTGCGGTCTTCTTGGTGGTCGCGCTCATGCTGCACCCCGATTCAGACGGTCAGCAGCAACAGCGGCATAGGCACGGGCGCGAAGCTCGGCACGGCGCAGGGCGCGGCGGGTGGCGTTGCGTTCGGCCAGCGTGCGAGCCAGGCGCAGCATGAAGGCGCGGGCGTACTCGCTGGGGACGGATGAACGGGGGGAAGGTTGCGCGGGAAGGCGCAGGATTGCGCGGCCCGATGCGGGCGTGATGTCAGCCATGATGGCTCCAAATCAACAGGTCTAGAACCTGCCGTCCCCACTGCTAAATGGGGGTGGCAGACCGTGCGGGGTTAGCAGACCGGGATTTGGTACCGGCGAGCCTTGCGGCTCCCCCACACGGCCCACCATTGAAGGCTGACCGTGTGCGCAGCATGCGATGAAGCATGAAAAAAGCCGCTCTCCATGATGGCGCGGCTACTGCGCCAAATCTTCCGGGCTGCTAAACCCGTGTCGCGGTGTGCGCGACGGGATGAATCATAGCGGATGGCTGGCACTGGTGGTGGCGGGCTTCTGCTCAATTCTGAGCGGAAGTCGCCAGGGCATGAAGGGCACGCACTGCGCTCGACGTTTCCACAATGTGTGGAGGCGGCCAGGGGTGTCAGTTCAATTGACACCCTTGCGACCGTGAACGCAATCCTGCGCAGTCAGTCGGCACCCTCGATTGAACCTAGGTCTAACCTTGGCTGAACCTAGGTTGCCGAAACTGGTGTTCAAGCCCTCAGTTCAATTGAGGGCATCTCGCTTGAAATTCCAAGTCAGCCGATGGTGCGCCAGGGCATGCGGGAGCGTTTCCCGGATGTTCAGTCAGGCGTGCGGACTGGCGGGGCCACGTACTCGATGACGATGACCATCCAGCCGTCAGCCTCAAGCCACTGCACGTAGTCGTCTGCGCCCTCACCGGGCAACTGGTCGCGGTAGTCGCGCGGGCCGTATATCGGGCGCAAGGTGCCGTCGTCCTGTAGCACCAGTACGGCGCCGCTCGTTCGTACCTTGGCAGGGCTAACGGCTTCCAAGGCCTCTAGGCGGCGTTCAAGTGATGCGGTCATACGTTGTTCCCTTCTTTCGGTGTTGTGGGCTGTTCGCGCTGGTCAATGCGCCTACCGTGTGCGATACGTTCAAGCTCTTCATCTGTCACGTCCGGTCCAACGCCTGCGATGCGCATCAGTTCGGCATCGGTCATTTCGGCTGCGCACTTGTGCGCGGCGTCATGGTCGGATTCCAGCGCCAGCAAACGGCGATTCAGTGATGCGGTCATGGCTTGTTACCTCCTTCAGTGTTGCGGGCTTCCAGGGCCTCGATACGGCGTGCCAGTTCGTCAACCTCAGCCACGCGGGCAAGCTGGCCGATGGCACTCAGCAGCGCAGCGCCTTGGCCCGGTGCAAGTTCACCAGCAGCGACAGCCGCCAGCACGGCGCGGCCTTGGTCGGTCAGGGGGCCATCAGGCAGGGTCAGCGCCTGGGGCAGCTCTGCGGGCTTCAGAGCCGGCAAGGTGCGTTCCAACAGCAGGCGGGCGGCCTGCACGTCACCGGCCAGTGCGGCGGCGCTCAGGCTCGCCAGGATGTTCGGCACGTCTTGGGCAATGGCGGCGCGCAGCTTGGCAACCTGTCCGGTGCCGGGTGGGCGGCCTTTCGGGTTGCCACTCTCGCCGGGCTTCCAGCGCGGGGCGGGCGGTTTCGGGGGTGTCTTCATGGGCGGTGTTCTCGGGTTGTTGTTTCAGGGTTGCCGGCAGTCAGCGGGCCGGGCGGTGGTGTCTTGGTTCCGGGTCTGTCTGCACCAGAGAAAGGCTTCTGTTTTTCCTTCTGGCACTGCTCCCCCGAAAACCCACCCCCTCCTAAAGGGGGGGCGGGGAATTTCGGGCCCGGGAATCTCCGTTTTCGGGGTTTTCGGGGAATTTCGGGGTGTCACACAACCCATAGCCACCCCTCATTTAGACCCAGCAGACCACGGGCAACCAGCCCCGTAATCGCCTGTCTGGCGCGTTCGGTCTTGCGGTCAGGGGCCACCGTCAACGCGGACGCGGCACGGGTCACGGCGGCCTCCAGTTCGATGCAAGGGCGCACGGGTGGCGCTCCAGGCTTGCCGGTGCGTCCTTCCTTGAACAGCGGGCGCAGCGCATCCAGCACCAGCCGCTGATTGCCACCTTGGGGCAACTTCACACGCTGGATGTCCTCGGCTCGCTGGTCGGGGAGCACGGTGCAGCTTGTGATGCTCTCGCCGTCTTCGTCCTCGCCCAGTTCGACCACTTCCAGCCGGAACGCGTGCGCGGTGCCGTCCTCGCCGTCTTTGGCCTTGCTCAGCTTCCACTCGCGGCGGTCATCGGTGCGCGTCACCTCGATGGCGGCATCCAGCGCGGCTATCAGGCTGGAATGCCCCCGCATGCCTTTGGCGCTGTCCTTGCCGCTGTGATGCACCAGCAGCACCAGACCCCCGGTGATGCGCTGCAGCGTCTTCGCGCCTTCGATGATGGCGCCCATGTCCTGCGAACTATTCTCGTCAGCGCCTGGGGCGGCCCGGTTCAGGGTGTCAATAATGGTCACGGCCCCGTCACCCAGCGCCAGCACGGCGGCGGCCAGGTCTTGCACGTCCTGCGGGTCGGTCAGCTTGAAGCCCTGCAGCGCCAGGCGCAGGCCATCGGGCAGCGGTCGCCGGTTCGCCTGCTCCCACGCCTGCACGCGCAGCCTGAATCCGCTCTCGCCTTCCAGCACGGCATAAGCCACGGGCGCCGGCTTGACCCGGTAGCCACACCATGCGCCACCCTCGGCAATTGCGGCGGCCATGTCCAGGGTTAGGAACGACTTGCCGGAACCACTGGCACCAAAGACGGCGGCCACGCCTTGCGACGGCAGCACGCCACGGATGCGCCAGGACTGCGCCGGCAGGGCACGCAGGTCATCAGCTCCCAGCAGCTTGAAGCGGGGTTCAGGCCGGGGCGGCTCGCTGGCGCTGGTCAACAGCACCTCCAGGGCGTCCACGCCTTCAGCCTGGGCAAAGTCGCAGGCGTCGAAGTTGGCAGGGCTTCCAGCAGGCATGCAGGCCACCACGCCGGCCACCTCGGCAGCGATGGCGCGGGCGTCCTGCTCCTTGCCAGCGTCAGGCACCAGCACCAGCCGTGCCGATGTGTCACGCGCTCGCAGTTCCTGAGCCACCACGCGCATGCGGCCAGCGCCGAACGTCACCACGGCAGCGGCCCCGGTTGCCTTCCAGCAGGCCCACGCCTGCCCGATGCCTTCGACCACGTAGGCCACGCCACCCGGCACCAGCTCGCCCACGGTGAACATGCCAGCCCGCAACGGTGCGCCGGGCATGTTCAGCTTCGACGGCTTGCCGGATGCCTTCCAGCGTTCAGCCTGGGTAGGCGTGGCGACGTACTGCAGCGACACAGGCTCGCCACCTTCGAGCACCGGCACCACCAGCGCACCCGCCACCGGCAGGCCGGCCACGGTCATCGGGTCATCAGCCGGCACCACGCGCAGACCGTCAGGCCGGCCCCCCTTCGCCAGGATGTAGGCGTGCGCCTCGGTCGCCGGGGCGTAGCTGTTCCAACGCTCTGCAGCCGATGGCCTACGGCGGGGCTTGAACGCCTGTTCTGGCGCTTGTCTCGCTGGCGCTGGCGCAGCCCTTGGGCGGTCGTTTGCGGCCTCTTGTGGGGGCTTCCATCCTGCATCGGTCGCGGCCTTCCAGAGCGTGCCGGGGCCGGTGCCACCGTCAGGACGTACGGTGCGGAACGCGGCGCGCACGTCACGTTCACCACGGAAGTTCGGCGCGGTGCTGCTCCACTCGGTCAGGTCGTCCACGCTCAGGCCGGCAGCGATGGCAGCGCGTCCGATGCGGTGCCAGTCGTCGCGGGGTAGGCCGGGGTCGATATAGCTCAGGGCCTCGCGAGCGTGGCGGTGGTCGATGCGGTCAAGCATGGCGGCACCACCAGTTCAGCAGCAGCGCACCCAGCACGGCCAGGACGGGCACCAGCGCGGGCAGGTGCAGTGCCAGCAAAGCCAGCAGGCAGAAGGCGCGGCGGGTCATGACTGCCCCTTGCGCACCAGCGCCAGTCCGGCAGCGACGGCCTCATGACTCAGGCCGTAGCGGGCAATCTTGCGGTTCGGGTTCGTCATGCTTGGGGCGGGCACCAGCAGCGATTCAACCGGCCAGCCCAAGTCGCCCAGTTCGCCAGCAGATGCAGCCAGCCGCCAGGAACCCGAAATGCCCAGCCATTCCGGTTGCGTCATGCGCTCGCCAGACAGCAGGCGCGACAGCAGCGCATCGGGCAGGGTTCCACGGGTCGGGAAAGCCGGGCAAAATGGCGCCGGGTCGATGAACGAAAGTTGCTCACCCAAAGCCCCGGAAGCCTGCAAAGTGTTCGGGGCTTTTTTCATGCCGACACCCCCAGCAAAGCGCGGATGTCTGCCGTCTTCCAGGCGAGCCGGCCATTGATGCGCAGGGGGCGAAGCGGGCCATTCTCTAGACAGGCCCAGCCGCGTAGAGTCTGCGGGCGGCGGTCGAGATAGTGCGCGCAGGCGGCGGTATTTACTGCGGGGCGGTTCTCAAGTTCCAGCGGCGGGAACTCGGCAGCGTAGGCGCCTTGGCGGGCCTCGGTGCTGTGGTGGGTGGCGGCTTGCATCGGTTCAACTCCGAACCCGGCAGCACAGGCCAGGTATGGAGCGAACTCTGAAAACCCCGTATTTGGGCGAAGAACCCCGGGGTTCAGGAATCAAGCATTCATGCGGGTTCGCGGTGCGTTACCCCTGATTTTCCGGGGTTCACCCCCGGGGTTCTGGCGGCGTTTCAGGGGTTGTCGAGATAGTCGGCTTCGTAGGTCTTCCAAGCATCAAGCCACGGGTTCAGCAGTGGCTTGGTCTGGAATCTGGCGCGAATGCTGTTTTGGTTGATGTAGCCCCCACCGAACAGGGCGGCGGCAATCTTGACGGGGTTCCATCGTGTCTCGCTCACTCCGCGACGGCCCGGGATTGCAACGCACTCGGCAAGCCACTTCGGTTTGTCACCCAGCGGCTTTTTCCACCCCTCCTCGTCCCAACGAATCCCAGCGAAGCAAAACGCTATGTCGCCAGTCGTCAGGGGCAACGGGGCAGGCTCTGCGGCCTGCTCACTCGCTGGCGTTGGTGGTGTCTCTGGTTCGGCGGGTATGGCCAGGGGCGGTGTAGTCCTCAGGACTGCCAGCAGCGGCGCGGGAATGTCGGCCCACTGACATATGGCAAAAAACGCCACAACTTCCGACAGCGTGACCATAGCCATTCGTTTATTCCGCTCTGGAAGTCGGATGTGAATCGGCGGTCCGTCATAACTCGCCGCGCGGTCTGCCAACAGCAGCGCATCGTCAAACGCCTTGCGCTTCTCCGTGCTTGGGAAACTGCGCGGCTCAAAGAACGGCCCACGCCCAGGGCCGGCCATCCATCCATTTTGTGAATGGCGCAGGCTGCGCGGCTCAATACCTAGCACCAGTGCAACGCCTTCCCAGAGCGCAACCTGAGGCAGGTTCAGCCACAAGTTCCACTGAATAGCTTCTGAATCCTGCGCGTGAGCTTCCAGCGGCCCCGGAAAGTGGGCAGAACTTCGCACCCGCTCTAACGGCGGCGGGACTGCTGAAACATGGGTTTGCCCGATTGCATCCAGCACTTGCCGGCGTTCGTGTTGAGGCAGCGTATCAAGCTGCTCTTGAAGTGCATTCAATCGTTCAAGTCGCGGCGCATGCTGTGCAGCCAATTCGGCCGCTTTCTCTTTGCGCATCTTCTGGTCTGCGAGTGCTTTTCCAAGTCGTTCTGCGTACTCGCTCAGCGGGTCATTTGGCTTGGGTTCGTCGTTCATTGCATCCCTCGATGCGCCTCGCAGGAGGAACCCCAGCGGGACACGTCGAGGGCCGTGTCTTTCAGCCCGGTTTCGACGCGGGCCTAGCTGGGGCGAAAACTCAGGCGGCCAGCGCCAGCGTGTCGGAGTCGCTGGCGCTGCTGTCGGGCGCCCAATGCCCCTGCAGGTCTTCCACCACGATGCGCTGCCCCACCAGCCGCTCTACGGTCTTCACGCGCTCCACGGCGCTGCGGATGGGCTCATCACCCCGGGCGTGTGCCAGGTAGTGCAGGCGCACCGTCTTGTCTGCCATGCGCGGCACCCGGCCGGACTTCTCCCAGCGCGCCACGGTCTGCCCGTCCACGCCGATGAGCTTGCCCAGCGCCGGCTGGGACAGCAGCATCCCGGCGCTGCGGATGTAGCGCAGTTCCACCCCGGTCAGGGAACCCTGCTTGTCGGCCAGCGCCAGACAGATGGCACGGGTCAGCCCGTCCAGGTCGTGAATCACCAAGCCTTCGCCGAACGGGGTCTGCCGGACCTCGTAGCCATTCATCAGCCAGACGTTGCGCAGGCCGCCATCGGTGTATTGGTACATGGCAGCGTCATAGGCCACGGGCGCATCGGCGGCGGCTTCGCGCTTCACGCGGTCCCAGTCGGTCCCGGGCGGCTTGGGGTCAAGGTGTGCGTCCGGCATGGCGGTCAGGCGCGCACCAGCTCGGCAGGTGCTGGCTTGACGTTCAGCGGCGTCGCCTTGACGCGCTGTTCAGCCTGCCACGTGTCGTAGTCCAGTTGTTCGGCCAGCCACAGCCGGGCATCGCCCCCACGCTCTTTGCCGAGCCATGCCTCGATGCGGAAGGCCATTTCAGGCGAGATGGCGGCGCGGCCATTCAGCACACGCGACAGGGTGACGCGAGACACGCCAAGCTGCTGCGCGGCCTCGGTGACGTTCAAGCCGAGAGCCGGCAACACGTCATCGCGCAGCGTCAGGCCAGGGTGCGGGGGGTTGAACATGCGTGCCATGTGAGGCTCCTTGCGTCAGTGGTAGTCCTGGTAATCGACCAGTTCGGCGTCTTCGCCCACGAAGGTGAACGTCAGGCGCCAGTTGCCCGACACCCACACGGACCAGTGCCCCGACAGAGCGCCCTTGAGAGGGTGCAGCTTCCAGCCGGGCAGGTTCATTGCCTGGGCGTCAGTTGCCACGTTCAGGCGTCGCAGCATGGCGCCCAGCTTCGGGGCGTGGACTGCCTGAATCCCGGCGGTGCTTCCCGTTTCGAAGAACAACCTCAGCCCTTTGTGTCGGAAGTTCTGAATCATGATTGATTGTATCCCGTAGCGTTACGCATATCAAACACTCAACCACCACCCACCACACGCAGCGCAGGTGCCCCGCCCTGGGCAGGGGTGAACTCCACGCCGGCCTGTTCCAGGATGTGCGCCTCAATGCGCTCAAGGAAGGGCCGCAGGGCGTCCACGCTGCGCGGTCGGTAGCCTTCGGCGGTGGCGCTGGGGCGGTGTCCCATGACTTGCGCGATGGCGCCAGCCGGGGCGCCTGCGGCCTCACCCAGCAGGGAGAAGGAGCGGCGCAGGCCATGCAGGGTCAGGGCGTCGATGCCGGCGCTTTGCAGGGCCTTGGTGTGGCTGGCGCGGGGGTCGGCAATGCGGCCGGACTTGCTGGCGCTGGCGAACACGAACGGGCTGGGGTTGCCGTCCTTGCCCTTGGCGCGGCCGATGCTGCCCAGCAGGTGCGCGAGGTAGGGCGACAGGGGGATGGTGCGGGTGTCGCCCACCTTGTCGGGCAGGGTCAGCTTCAGCCACCGGAAGTCCACGTCATCCCAGCGCAGCGCGGCCAGTTCTTCGCGGCGGGCGCCGGTCAGCAGCAGGGCGCGCAGGTAGACCGATGCGGTCGGGTTCGGTAGCTGCGCCACGCCAGCCCACCAGCCGGCCACCTGAGCGGCTTCCAGGGCATCGGTGCGGCGGGTGATTTCGGGCAGGGCTTCCACGATGGCGGCGGCCTTGCCGGCGTCGCGGTCTACCAGGGCGCGGAACTCAGGCCGGCCAGCGCACCAGCGCAGGAAGCCCCGGAACATCATCAGGGCGCGGGCGGCTTGATGCTTGCCGGCCAGGGCTTCGCGGTCGAACCAGTCCTTCAGGCTGTCCTCGTTGATGCCGGCCAGCGGCAGCGCCAGCAGGGGCGACAGCGGGCCGGGGCGGGTCAGGCCGGCGCCTCGCTTCTTCTTCTCGCCACCGGGCGCGGCCATCGCTTGCAGGTCGGACAGATAGCGCGGCTTCCAGGCATCGCGGCGCTTGGGGCGGCCTTCGGCGATGTAGCGCGGCCACACCTCGCCCACGGTCAGGGCCTGGGCGGCTTCGGCGTTGCGCTTGGCGGTGTCGGCAGCCACAGCAGCGGCCTTGACCTCGCGGGGGTCACGGCCATCGTCAATCTGGCGCTGTAGCTCGCGGGCCTTGTCGCGGGCCTGGGGAATGCTCCAGGCGTCAGGGCTGCCGATGGTGATTCGCAGGCTCTTGCCTTGGTACTCGCTTTGGAACACGTAGGCGGGCCGTCCGGCTGGCGTCACGCGCAGCGCAAGTCCGGGCGCGTTGGTGTCCCAGAAAAAGGCCTGCGCCTTGTCGGGCGGGCACTTGAACGCGGCGATGCGCGGAGCGGTGAAGACAACCTTTGCCATATGACCCCCTTGGTCTTACATCGGCCAGGATGTAAGGGCGGATGTAAGACGATTTCCTAGAAACTGCTCAATGCGCATCAACACGTCAGCGAATCGGTTTGCTGGTAAGTTGTTGATTTATATTGATTTGTAGGGAGTCTATCAACAGCGACGAATGAAGGCAAATAGCCTTTTCTGCTCATTCGTAATGAGAAGGTCGAGGGTTCGACTCCTTTCTCCGGCACCAATGAAATAAAGCAAAAAGCCCGGTCAGCAATGACCGGGCTTTTTGCTTTCCAGCGGCACTGTTGCGCTGCTATCCCAGCGCTCCGTTCAACCGGAACACCGCTACCACCTGCACCAGTTGCTGGGCTTGCTGTTTGAGGCTGTCGGCGGCTGCGGCGCTTTGTTCGACCAGGGCGGCGTTCTGCTGCGTGCTCTGATCCATGTGGGTGACGGCTTCGCCGACTTGTCGCACGCCCGCACTTTGTTCGACGCTGGCGGAGCTGATCTCGTTGACGATCTGGCTGACGCGCTCGACAGAGATGACCACGCGCTGCATGGTCTCACCGGCCTGGTCGACCTGGGCGGTGCCTTGCTCGACCCGCTCGACGCTGGTGGCGATCAGGCGCTTGATCTCGCGGGCGGCGTCGGCCGAGCGCTGTGCCAGCAGGCGCACCTCGCCGGCCACCACCGCAAAGCCGCGGCCTTGCTCGCCGGCGCGTGCCGCTTCCACGGCGGCGTTCAGCGCCAGGATGTTGGTCTGGAAGGCAATGCTGTCGATGACGCTGGTGATGTCGGCAATCTTGTGCGAGCTGTCGTTGATCTCGCGCATGGTGTCGACCACCTGGCTCACCACCTGGCCGCCCTGGACGGCCACTTCGCTGGCGGCGCGGGCAAGCTGGTCGGCCTGGCGGGCGTTGTCGGCGTTCTGCGTCACGGTCGAGCCGAGTTGCTCCATTGACGAGGCCGTTTCCTGCAGCGCGCTGGCCTGCTGCTCGGTACGGCTGGAGAGGTCGCTGTTGCCGCGGGCGATTTCGGCGCTGGCGTTGGCGACGTTCTCCGAGCCCTCGCGCACGCTGGACACCACGCGCGACAGGCCGAGTTGCATGTCGCGCAGGCGTGCCATCAGGCTGGTGGTGTCACCCGGGCGCACAACGACCGTGGTGCTGAGGTCGCCCTCGGCCACGGCGCGTGCCACTTCGGCCGCCACGCCCGGCTCGCCGCCCAGTTGCGCGAGCAGGCTGCGCGTGATGGCCACGGCCAGCAGCAGCCCGAGCGTCAGCGAGCAGGCCAGCAGGCCGATCATCCAGAGCCTGCCGTTCTGATAGACCTGGGCGGCGATCTCTGCAGCGGCGTGGCCGCCCTGGTAGGTGTCGGCGCTGAGTTGGTCGAGGGCTGCTACCGCCTCGTCAAAGGCCATCTTGACGGCGCCGTCGGAAATCTCGCGCGCGTCGGCCTGCTGTTGCGTGTTGCTGAGCTCGATCACGTTGGCGCTCACCGTCAGGTAGTCCGCCCAGAGCTTGTCCAGCTTGGCGAGTTGGGTGACTTGTTCCGGCTCGGTGGCCAGCGCGCGATAGCCCTCCAGCTCAAGCTGCGCGCGGCCCAGCGCGGCTTTCATCTTGTCCTCGTATTCGGCCTGGTAGGCCTCATCCGTGGCGACGGTGTGCTTGACCTCGAAGTCGCGGTGGCTGAGCAGGCCTTCGCGTGCAGCCGACAGATGGCCGGCACTGGGCATCCACTTGTCGGCCAGCAGCGCGGATTCCAGGTTGACCTGATAGAGCGAGAACAGGCCCACGCCGCCGACCAGCGCGGCCATCGACAGCACGAGCATGAAAGCGGCCATCAGCCGCGTGCCGATGCGGCTGCGTGCCCAGGCGTTGGAGAGTTGTTCAGACAGGTTCACGATGAGTGCCCGGTGAGTGCTTTCTGAGTTGATGCGCTTGCGTCTGCGTCTGCGTCTGTGTCCGTGCCTGCGGACGCGTTCACTTCTTGAAGCCGACGTAGGTCGCGCCGATCACCTTGCCCGCGCCGTCCTTGACCGGGTTGTAGCAAGCGGCAAAGGCGGTGCCCAGCACATCGACATCGCCGCAATACGACTGGCCCTGGTTGAGCGCTTCATAGGCCTTGGCACGCGCCAGCGGCGTGCCCACGCCGCGCTTGCCTTCCGGGGTCAGCACGTTGGTGCTGACGCGCACAAACTCGTCGCTGTCCTTGACAAACACCGTGGCGGTGGCGCCGCTGGATTTCTTGAGGTCGTCCACCACGTCGTAGTTGTTGTTGATGCGACGGGCGCCGAAGAACATGGCCGGCACGACCTTGTCGCGCACCTTGTCGGTGCCGTTGATCTTGGCCGCGCCAATCTTGGCCAGCTTGGTGTCCAGCTCGGCAATCGTCGCCTTCGGATCATTGGCATGAGCCAGACCTGCGCAGAGCAGAAAGCTGGCGGACAGAGCGATGACGGTCTTGTTCATGGTCGATTCCTGATCAGGGTTAAGAATGTTCAAGGTTTGATGTGAATCAAACAATTTGTGATCCATCCATCCTAGAGATCGTCCCAAAGTGCAATCCATGAAAAAGCGCTGCTTCAAGGGCGCAATCCGGGCGTTCTGAATTGCGTCGAAAATAGCGGGCTCAGATCCTCACTCCGTCCTAGTTCAAGCCCATGTCAACCATCCTCCAGCACCTGCCCCTCGGCCAGAAAGTCGGCATCGCGTTCTCCGGCGGCCTCGACACCAGCGCGGCCCTGCACTGGATGAAGCTCAAGGGCGCCTTGCCCTACGCCTACACCGCCAACCTCGGCCAGCCCGACGAGCCCGACTACGAAGAAATCCCGCGCAAGGCGATGCAGTACGGGGCTGAGCTGGCCCGCCTGATCGACTGTCGCGCGCAACTCGCCGCCGAAGGCATTGCCGCGCTGCAGTCCGGCGCCTTCCACATCAGCACCGCCGGCGTCACCTACTTCAACACCACGCCGCTGGGCCGCGCCGTCACCGGCACCATGCTGGTGTCGGCCATGAAGGAAGACGACGTCAACATCTGGGGCGACGGCAGCACCTTCAAGGGCAACGACATCGAGCGCTTCTACCGCTACGGCCTGCTCACCAACCCGTCACTGCAGATCTACAAGCCCTGGCTGGACCAGCAGTTCATCGACGAACTGGGCGGCCGCGCCGAAATGTCGGCCTTCATGACCCAGCACGGCTTCGGCTACAAGATGAGCGCCGAAAAGGCCTACAGCACCGACTCCAACATGCTAGGCGCCACCCACGAAGCCAAGGACCTCGAGAGCCTGGGCAGCGGCATCCGCATCGTCAACCCCATCATGGGCGTGGCGTTCTGGAAGGATGAGGTGGAGGTCAAGCGCGAAGAAGTCTCCGTGCGCTTTGAGGAAGGCCGCCCGGTCGCCCTGAACGGCGTGGTCTACACCGACCTGGTCGAGCTGATCCTGGAAGCCAACCGCATCGGCGGCCGCCATGGCCTGGGCATGAGCGACCAGATCGAGAACCGCATCATCGAAGCCAAGAGCCGCGGCATCTACGAAGCCCCCGGCCTGGCGCTGCTCCACATCGCCTACGAGCGCCTGGTCACCGGCATCCACAACGAAGACACCATCGAGCAGTACCGCGACAACGGCCGCAAGCTCGGCCGCCTGCTCTACCAGGGCCGCTGGTTCGACCCGCAAGCCCTCATGCTGCGCGAAACTGCCCAGCGCTGGGTGGCGCGCGCCATCACCGGCGAAGTCACGGTGGAACTGCGCCGCGGCAACGACTACTCCATCCTCAACACCGAAAGCGCCAACCTGACCTACGCGCCCGAGCGCCTGAGCATGGAAAAGGTCGAGAACGCGCCGTTCTCGCCGGCTGACCGCATCGGCCAGCTGACCATGCGCAATCTGGATATCGTCGACACCCGCGCCAAGCTGGGCCTGTACAGCTCGGTCGGGCTGCTGTCGGCGGAGGGGAATGCGTTGTTTCCGCAGTTGGAGCAGTCAAGCAAGGGTTGATGGCTTGGTTTTTTGAATGAAAAACGGCGCCCGGAAAGGCGCCGTTTTTGTTGGTGTTGGGCTGCTGTATTTACGTCAGTTGCTCTAACGCCCGCTCCAGATTCCCCACCGTCCGCTCCACGTTGTGCAGCTTGTCCAGCCCGAACAAGCCAATGCGGAAAGTGCTGAAGTCCGCGCCTTCGTCGCACTGCAGTGGCACGCCGGCGGCGGTTTGCAGGCCTTGGCCCATGAAGGCTTTGCCGTTCTGGAATTCGGGGCGGGTGGTGTAGCTGACGACCACGCCGGGCGCTTCGAAGCCGGGGGCGGCGACGCTGGCGATGCCTTTGCGCTGCAGCAGCGCGCGCACCTGCTGGCCGAGCTCTAGCTGTTCGGCGCGTACCTTCTCGAAGCCGTAGGCGCGGGTTTCCAGCATCACGTCGCGGGTGCGGGTGAGTGCGTCGGTGGGCAGGGTGGCGTGGTAGGCGTGGCCGCCGCTTTCGTAGGCTTGCATGATGTGCAGCCACTTCTTCAGGTCGACGGCAAAGCTGGTGCTCTGGGTGCGGTCGATGGCGGTCAGCGCGCGCTCGCTCAACATGACGAAGGCGCAGCAGGGCGAGCCGCTCCAGCCTTTTTGCGGCGCGCTCACCAGCACGTCGACGCCGGTGGCGGCCATGTCGACCCACAGCGTGCCGCTGGCGATGCAGTCCAGCACGAACAGGCCGCCCACGGCGTGCACCGCGTCGGCCACGGCGCGCAGATAGCTGTCAGGCAGCAGCATGCCGGACGAGGTTTCGACGTGCGGGGCGAACACCACGTCGGGCCGCTGGGCGTGGATCTGGGCGACCACTTCGTCGATCGACGCTGGTGCGAACGGCGCTTGCGCGCCTTCGCCGATGCGACGCGCCTTCAGCACGACGGCTTCGGCCGGAATGTGGCCCATGTCCATGATCTGCGTCCAGCGGAAGCTGAACCAGCCGTTGCGGATGACGAGCACTTTTTTGCCGGTGGCGAACTGGCGCGCCACGGCTTCCATGCCGAAGGTGCCGCTGCCGGGCACGACGATGGCGGCGCGGGCGCCGTAGACCTCCTTGAGCACGCCAGAGATGTCGCGCATCACGCCCTGGAACTTGCCGGACATGTGGTTGAGGGCGCGGTCGGTGTAGACCACCGAGTACTCCAGCAGACCGTCGGGGTCGATATCGGAAAGCAGGCCAGGCATCGTTGACTCCATGAATTTGCAAATGAGCTTATCAGCCCCTCTGGCGTTTTCAGGCGCTTTCAGGCCGGGGTGGCCCGCTCCTAGGGTTTGTAGGGATCTGGTGGACTTGCTACGGGTATAACTTGAAACCTAGAATTAACCGAACGGTCGGTCGGGTAATTATTCAATCTTCAGGAGCGTCCATCCATGTCGGAAACCTTGGTCCAGGTCCATGCTGCCAACGGCGTGTGCACGCTCACGCTCAACCGGCCGGCGGCGCTCAACAGCTTCACCACGGCCATGCACGCGCAGTTGCTGGCGGCGTTGAACGCGGCGGCGGCCGATGACAGCGTGCGCTGCGTGGTGCTCACGGCGGCGGGCCGCGCCTTCTGCGTCGGGCAGGATCTGGGCGACCCTTCCGTGGCGCCAGTTTTTGTCGATGGCGTCATGGCGCCGCCGGCGCAGCAGCCCGACATCGGCGACCTGATCGACACCACCTACCGGCCGCTGGCCCTGCGTGTTCGCAGCATGCCGGTGCCGGTGGTGGCGGCGGTCAACGGTGTGGCGGCGGGGGCGGGCGCCAATCTGGCGTTGCTGTGTGATCTGACGATTGCGGCGCGCTCGGCCAGCTTCATCCAGGCCTTCAGCAAGATCGGCCTGGTGCCCGATTGCGGCGGCACCTGGCTGCTGCCGCGCCTGCTCAGCCGCCAGCAGGCGCTGGGCCTGGCGATGCTGGGCGACAAGCTCGGCGCGCAGCAGGCGGCCGACTGGGGTCTGATCTGGCAGTGCGTCGACGACGCCGACTTGCAAACCACCGCCCAGGCGCTGGCGCAGCGGCTGGCGGCGATGCCGGTCAAGGCGCTGGTCGCCACCCGCGCCGCGCTGGACACCGGCGCGGATCTGAGCCTGGATCAGGCCCTCGGCCAGGAAGCCCAGTTGCAGCGCCAGTTCGGCCGCTCTGCCGACTACGCCGAAGGCGTGGGCGCCTTCTTCGCCAAGCGCGCGCCGGTGTTCAAGGAGCGCTGAAGCCATGTCGAACCGGACCCCGCAACAGACCGCTGAGCGTGCCCGCGACGCGATGTACGCCAACGATCACGCCACCTGCGCGCTGGGCATCGAGATCATCGAGGTCGGCCCCGGCCACGCTACCGGCTGCATGACGGTGCGCCAGGACATGCTCAACGGCCACCAGACCTGCCACGGCGGCTTCCTGTCGGCGCTGGCGGATTCGACCTTCGCGTTTGCCTGCAACTCGTACAACGAGGTGACGGTGGCCTCGGGCTTCTCGATCGACTTCATCGCCCCCGGCCGGCAGGGCGACATGCTGACCGCGCGCTGCACCGAGCAGTCCAGGGCCGGCCGCACCGGCGTCTACGACGTCGAGGTCAGCAACCAGCGCGGCGAGCGCCTGGCGCTGTTTCCGCGGCCGCTCGTACACGCTCAAGGGCAAGCCGGTGATCGGCGATTGACGGCCCTCATTGGCCACTGATCCTCAGAACTCAAACATCCGGAGACAAGCCATGCCCGTGAAACAACCGCAAGCCGGTGAGCTGGACGCAATCGAAACCGCCAGCCGCGACGAGATCGAAGCCCTGCAACTGCAGCGCCTGCGCTGGACGCTGCAGCACGCCTACGACCACGTGCCGCACTACCGCCAGTCGTTCGATGCGAAAGGCGTGCACCCGAGCGATCTGAAGACCCTGGCCGACATCGCCCAATTCCCCTTCACCACCAAGAAGGACTTGCGCGACAACTACCCGTTCGGGCTGTTCGCGGTGCCGCGCGAACAGGTCTCGCGCATCCATGCCTCGTCAGGCACCACCGGCAAGCCGACGGTGGTGGGCTACACCCAGAACGACATCAACCATTGGGCCGATCTGGTGGCGCGCTCGATCCGTGCCGCAGGGGGCCGCGCCGGTGACATCGTCCACGTGGCCTACGGCTACGGCCTGTTCACCGGCGGCCTGGGCGCGCACTACGGCGCGGAGCGGCTGGGCTGCACCGTGATCCCGATGTCGGGCGGGCAGACCGAGAAGCAGGTGCAGCTGATCCAGGATTTCAAGCCCGACATCATCATGGTCACGCCGAGCTACATGCAGGTGATCATCGAGGAGTTCGAGCGCCAGGGGCTCGACCCGCGCGCGATGTCGCTGCAGGTCGGCATCTTCGGCGCCGAGCCGTGGACCGAGGCGATGCGGCGCGAGATCGAGGGCAAGGCCGCCATTGACGCGGTCGACATCTACGGCCTGTCCGAGGTGATGGGCCCGGGCGTGGCCAGCGAATGCATCGAGAGCAAGGACGGCCCGGTGATCTGGGAAGACCACTTCCTGGCCGAGATCATCGACCCCGAGACCGGCGCCGTGCTGCCCGAGGGCTCGGAGGGTGAGCTGGTCTTCACCAGCCTGACCAAGGAAGCGCTGCCGATCATCCGCTACCGCACCCGCGACCTGACGCGGCTGCTGGCGCCGACCTCGCGCAGCTTCCGCCGCATCGGCAAGATCGTCGGCCGCAGCGACGACATGCTGATCATCCGCGGCGTCAACGTCTTCCCGAGCCAGATCGAGGAAATCGTGCTGCAGAGCGACAAGCTCGCCGGCCAGTACCAGCTGGTGGTGAGCCGCGCCGGGCTGCTCGACGAACTGGCGGTGCGCTGCGAACTGCACCCCGCCGCCGTGGCCACCGCCAGCCCCGCCGACGTGGCCGAGCTGGAGCGCTGGCTGCAGCACCGCATCAAGACGCTGGTGGGCGTGTCGACACGGGTCAGCGTGGGCCCGCCCGACAGCATCGAGCGCACGCTGGTCGGCAAGGCGCGCCGGGTGATCGACCAGCGGCCGCGCTGAAGAACCGCGACCTCGTTTCAACGCATCGAAAGGACTGAACATGTACACCCAAGCGATGGACGCCATGGCCCGTGAAAACGCCCTGAACGGCGGGCTGGAGGCCGACAAGAAACTCCGCAGCACCGAGGAACTGGCGCTGCAGCAGCGCTTCGACGCCCGCATCGACGAGGGCGAGTTCATCGAGGCCAAGGACTGGATGCCCGACAACTACCGCAAGACGCTGGTGCGGCAGATCAGCCAGCACGCGCACAGCGAGATCGTCGGCATGCTGCCCGAGGGCAACTGGATCGGCCGCGCGCCGACGCTCAAGCGCAAGGCGATCCTGCTGGCCAAGGTGCAGGACGAGGGCGGCCACGGCCTCTACCTCTACGCCGCGGCCGAGACGCTCGGCACTAGCCGCGACCAGCTGCTCGATGCGCTGCACACCGGCCGCGCCAAGTACAGCTCGATCTTCAACTATCCCACCCTGACCTGGGCCGACATCGGCGTGGTCGGCTGGCTGGTCGACGGCGCGGCCATCATGAACCAGGTGCCGATCTGCCGCTGCAGCTACGCGCCGTACGCGCGCGCCATGATCCGCATCTGCCGCGAGGAGAGCTTTCACCAGCGCCAGGGTTTTGATGCGCTGCTGGTGATGATGAAGGAGGGCACCGCAGCCCAGCAGGCCATGGTGCAGGACGCGGTCAACCGCTGGTGGTGGCCGTGCCTGATGATGTTCGGCCCGCCCGATGACCAGAGCCCCAACAGCGCGCAGGGCATGCGCTGGGGCATCAAGCGCGTCAGCAACGACACGCTGCGCCAGAAGTTCGTCGACGCCACCGTCGAGCAGGCCAGGCTGCTGGGCGTGACCCTGCCTGACCCCGACCTGAAGTGGAACGAGGCGCGCGGCGAGCACGACTTCGGCGCCATCGACTGGAGCGAGTTCTGGCGCGTCGTCAACGGCGACGGCCCGCTCAACCGCGAGCGCCTGTCCGCCCGCGTGCAAGCCTGGGAAGACGGCGCCTGGGTGCGCGACGCCGCGCTCGCCCACGCCCGCAAACACCAACCGCAGGCCCAGGCGGCCTGAGCCGGAGTCATCGTCATGAGTGAAAACCAAAGCACCGCCGTCGAATCGCAGGAATGGCCCCTGTGGGAAGTCTTCGTGCGCAGCAAGGCCGGCCTCGACCACAAGCACTGCGGCAGCCTGCATGCGGCGGACTCCAAGATGGCGATCCAGATGGCGCGTGACGTCTACACCCGCCGCCAGGAAGGCACCAGCGTCTGGGTGGTGCGCAGCACCGACATCGTCGCCAGCGACCCGGGCGACAAGGACATGTACTTCGACCCGATGGAAGACAAGGTCTACCGCCACCCGACCTTCTATCAGTTGCCTGATTCGGTCAACCACATGTGATGGGCTGAAGCCATGACGACCGCTGCCCTTGCCACCTTTGCCACCTCCACCTCCGTCCAGACCCAGCCCGACGCCGCCGTGCGTTATGTGCTGCGCATCGGCGACGCCTGCCTGATCCTCGGCCAGCGCCTGGGTGAATGGGCCGGCCATGCGCCGGTGCTGGAAGAAGACATCGCGCTGACCAATATGGCGCTCGACCTGATCGGCCAGGCGCGCGCGCTGCTGACCCACGCCGGCCAGCTCAACGCGGCGGCCGGTGGCGCGGTGCTGGACGAAGACCAGCTCGCCTTCCTGCGCGAGGAGCGCAGCTACCTGAACCCGACGCTGGTCGAGCTGCCGCGCGGCGACTTTGCCGTCACCGTGCTGCGCAACGCCCTGGTCGCCACCTGGCTGAAAGGGCTGTGGACGAAGCTGGCCGATTCAAGCGACGCCGAGCTGTCGGCCATCGCCGGCAAGGCCGTCAAGGAAGCGCGCTACCACCAGCAGCACGCCGCCGACTGGGTCGTGCGGCTGGGCGACGGCACCGAGGAATCGCGCCGCCGCATGCTCCGGGCGCTCGACCACCTGTGGCGTTACACGACCGAGCTGTTCGAGAGCGACGCCACCGACGAGCAGGCCGCCGCAGCGGGCCTCGGGCCGCGCGCCGCCGACCTGCACGCGCCCTGGCTGGCCGAGATGAGCGCCATCCTGACCGAAGCCGGCCTGACCGTGCCCGCCGCATCGCCCTTCCGCAGCACCGGCCGCCAGGGCGTGCACAGCGAACACATGGGCCCGCTGCTGGCTGAACTCCAGTATTTGCAGCGTGCTTACCCTGGGGGCGTGTGGTGAACGTGAGCCCCTCGCGCGTCGAGCAGGCCTGGACCGTGCTGCACGACGTGCTCGATCCCGAAGTGCCGGCGCTGTCGGTCTGCGACCTGGGCATCGTGCGCAGCGTGAAGGAGGTTGACGGTGGCGCGCTCGAAGTCGTGCTGACGCCGACCTATTCCGGCTGTCCGGCCACCGAGGTGATCGAGCGCAGCGTGCTCGACGCGATCGACGCCGCCGGCCTCGGCCCCGTGCGCGCCCGCCTGCAGCGCGCCCCGGCCTGGTCGAGCGACTGGATCAGCGACGACGGCCGGCGCAAGCTGCGCGAGTACGGCATCGCGCCGCCCGGCGCCTGCGCTCCTGACGGCGCCGTGCCCATCAGCCTGAGCGGCCTGCGCAGCTACCGCGCCGCCGAAGCCATTGCCTGCCCGCGCTGCGGCAGCGCCCAGACCGAGCGCCTGTCCGCCTTCGGCTCGACCGCCTGCAAGGCGCTGTGGCGCTGCATGGCCTGCCGCGAACCGTTCGAATACTTCAAGCCGATCTGACCATGACCACCTTGTTCCACCCGCTGCGCGTGCGCAGCATCGAGCCCGACACCGCCGAGGCCGTCATCGTCTCCTTCGAGGTGCCGCCCGAGCTGCGCGAGTCCTTCGGCTTCATCCAGGGCCAGTACCTGACGCTGCGCCAGACCCTCGACGGCCAAGACCTGCGCCGCAGTTATTCGATCTGCGCGGGCGTGGACGACAACGAGTTGCGCGTCGGTGTGCGCAAGGTGCGCGGCGGCGTGTTCTCCAACTGGATCAACGCCGAGTTGAAGGTGGGCGACACGCTGCAGGTCATGGCGCCGCAGGGCCGCTTCCATGTGCCGCTGCAGCCGGCGCAGCGCCGCCACCACGTCGGCATTGCCGGCGGCAGCGGCATCACGCCGATTCTGTCGATCATGAAGACCGTGCTGGGCCGCGAGCCGCTGAGCCGCTTCACGCTGATCTACGGCAACCGCACGCTGCAGTCGACCATGTTCAAGGAAGAGCTCGAAGACCTGAAGAACCGCTACCTGACGCGCCTGACGCTGCAGTACGTCTTCTCGGACGAATTCACCGACGCGCCCATCAACCGCGGCCTGATGAACCGCGACAAGATCAGTGAATTCCTGGGCAGCGTGCTGCCGCCGGCCGGCATCGACCATGTCTACATCTGCGGCCCGTACCAGATGAACGACGAGGCCGAGGCCGCACTGCTGGGCGCGGGCGTGCCGGAGGAGCGCATCCACATCGAGCGTTTCGGCGTGGCGCAGGCGCCCGGTGCAGCAGCCACCGCCGGGGGTGCCGGGGTTGGCGCGATCCTGCATGAATCCAAGCCCGGCGACGCCGAGATCGCCCGCGTGGTGATCGTGCGCGACGGCCTGCGGCGCGAGATCGTTTATCGAAAAGACCAGCCGAGCATCCTGGACTGCGCCTCGGCCTCGGGGCTGGAGGTGCCGTACTCGTGCACCTCGGGCGTCTGCGGCACCTGCCGCGCCAAGGTGATCGAGGGCGAGGTGCGCATGGAGCGCAACTTCGCGCTCGACAAGGCCGAGGTCGCCGCCGGCTTTGTGCTGACCTGCCAGGCCCACCCGCTGACCGAGCGCGTGGTGCTGTCCTTCGACGAACGCTGAGGCGCTGACACGCCATGGCACGCAAGCGTTCTGCCGGCTACGACGACCAGCGCGAGCTGATCCTGAGCCACGCCGCCCACCTGTTCGCGCGGCGCGGCTACTTCGGCACGTCGATGAATCAGGTGGCCGAGGCCGCCGGGCTGTCCAAGGCCTCGCTCTACCACTACTACAAGGACAAGTACGCGCTGCTGGTGCAGATTGCCGAGGGCCACGTCTCGCGGCTGGAGGCGCTGGTCGCCGAGGTCGAGGCCGAAAACCTGCCGCCCGAGCCGCGCGTGCGCCAGCTGATCCTGCGCATCATCGAGGAATACGCCGACGCCCAGGACGCCCACCGCGTGCTGACCGAGGACGTGCGTTTTCTGGAGCCCGAAGACCGCGAACGCATCCTCGACAAAGAGCGCTTGGTGGTCAACGGCTTTGCCGACGCGATTGCCACCTGGCAGCCGCAGCAGTTCCAGGCCGGGCTGACCAAGCCGCTGGCGATGCTGCTGTTCGGCATGATCAACTGGATGTTCACCTGGCTGCAGCCCGACGGCGCGCTGACCCACGCGCAGATGGCGCCCATCGTGGCCGACCTGTTCTTTGCCGGCGTGCCCGGCGTGCGCGCGCCGGCGCCGATTCCAGCCCCGGCTGCCCCGATTCCTGAAGAAACCCTCACGTCATGACCCAAACCATGATCCACGCCTCCACCCTGCAGAGTTTCATCGCCGGCCGCTGGACGGGCGACCAGCCGGCGCAGGTGCTGCGCAGCGCCATCAACGGCACGGCGGTGGCGCACACCCACGCCGAGCCGCTCGACTTCGGCGAAGCGCTGGCCTACGCCCGCCGCCAGGGCCGCGCCGGCCTGATGGCGCTGGACTTCCAGCAGCGTGCCCAACGCCTCAAGGCGCTGGCCAGGTTCCTCAACGAGCACAAGGAAACGCTCTACGCCATCTCGGCCCACAGCGGCGCCACGCGCGCCGACAGCTGGATCGACATCGAAGGCGGCTCGGGCACCCTGTTCGCCTACGCCAGCGTCGGCAGCAACGAGTTGCCGAGCGGCAACGTCGTGCACGAAGGCCCGGCCCTGCCGCTCAGCAGAAAGGGCGGTTTTGCCGGCACGCACATCCTGGTGCCGCGCGGCGGCGTGGCGGTGCACATCAACGCCTTCAACTTTCCCATCTGGGGCATGCTGGAGAAGTTCGCACCCAGCTTTCTGGCTGGCATGCCGTGCATCGTCAAGCCGGCGAGCGCGACTTGCTACCTGGCCGAAGCGGCCATGCGCCTGATCGACCGCAGTGGCATCCTGCCCGCTGGTGCGCTGCAACTGGTGATCGGCTCCACAGGCGACCTGCTCGACCGGCTGGAAGGCCTGGACGTGGTCACCTTCACCGGTTCGGCCGACACCGCCGCCCGGCTGCGCGTGCACCCGAACCTGGTGCGGAATTTCATTCCGTTCAACGCCGAGGCCGATTCGCTCAACTGCGCCATCCTGGCGCCGGACGTGTCGCCCGATGACGAGGAGTTCGACCTCTTCGTCAAGGAAGTGGCGCGCGAGATGACCACCAAGGCGGGCCAGAAGTGCACCGCCATCCGCCGCGCCATCGTGCCGCGCCAGCACATCGACGCAGTCGCCAGCGCGCTCAAGGCCCGGCTGGCCAAGGTCACGGTGGGCGATCCGGCGGTGGAAGGCGTGCGCATGGGCGCGCTGGCCTCACGCGATCAGCAGCGCGATGTGGCCGAACGCGTGGCGCTGCTGCGCCAGTCGGCCGAGCTGGTCTGCGGCGGCCAGATGGGCGGCGAGGGCGGTTTCCTGCCGCAGGGCGCGGGCACGCTCGAAGGCGCATTCTTCGCCCCGACGCTGCTGCTGTGCCGCGACGGCCACGTCAGCAGCGCGGTGCACGACGTGGAGGCCTTCGGCCCCGTCAGCACGCTGATGCCGTATGACGAATTGGATGAAGCGGTGCAACTCGCCGCGCGTGGCAAGGGCAGCCTGGTCGGCACGCTGGTGACGCGCAGCCCGCAGATCGCGGCGCAGGCCATTCCACAGCTCGCCGCCTGGCACGGCCGCTTTCTGGTGCTCGACCGCGAGGCCGCGCCTGAATCGACCGGCCACGGCTCGCCGCTGCCGCAGCTCAAGCACGGCGGCCCGGGCCGCGCCGGGGGCGGTGAGGAACTCGGCGGCTTGCGCGCCGTCAAGCACTACCTGCAGCGAGCGGCGGTGCAGGGCTCGCCGACGATGCTGGCTGCCGTCACCGGCGAGCACGTACGCGGCGCCAGGGTGATCGAGACCGAGGTCCACCCCTTCCGCCGTCACTTCGAGGATCTGCAGATCGGCGAGAGCCTGCTGACGCACCGCCGCACCGTGACCGAGGCCGACATCGTCAACTTCGGCGGCGTCTCGGGCGACTACTTCTACATGCACTTCGACGCCATCGCCGCCAAGGACACCCAGTTCGGCCAGCGCATCGCACATGGCTACTTCGTGCTCTCGGCCGCCGCCGGCCTGTTCGTCAGCCCCGCGCCGGGGCCGGTGCTGGCCAACTACGGGCTCGATGCGCTGCGCTTCGTCAAGCCGGTGCCGATCGGCGACACCATCCAGGCGCGCATCACCGCCAAGCGCAAGGTCGACCGCAACAAGGTCGACGTCCACGGCGTCGGCCAGGGCGTGGTGGCGTGGGACGTGGAAGTCACCAACCAGCACGGCGAGCTGGTCGCCAGCTACGACATCCTCACGCTGGTGGCCAAGCGCGGCTGAGGGCGCTGATGCGGTCGGTCCAGCGCGATCAGTCGCCCTGGACCGGTGGTGCGAGCGGCTCAATGAATGGCTCGATGTCGTGCACCACCACCCGGTCCCAGAAGCCCTTGCAGCGCGCGACGAAGGCGGCGTGTAACGGGCAGGCGGTCTGGTAATGCGCGTGGTCCTCGTAGGACTTGAAGTGGAAGGACGTGGCGTAGTCGAAGCCGTTGTCGGTGACGCCGCGATGCTCGGTGGCCGCTGCCCGGCCGACATGCGCTTGCAGCAGATACGGCGCTTGCGCCAGCAGGCGCAGCTCGTGTTCGAAGCTGGCGCGGTCGGCGGCGGTCAGGTCCGGGCGCAGCCAGAACAGGGCGCTGTGGATGAACATGCGGGGCTTCCTTTCGAGGTGGGGACCGGCCGTCAAAGCGCCGGATAGCTGACGTAGGCGAAGCGGGCGCTGTCGGGCGCCCAGCCGTTGACGTTGATCGTGCCCTGGCCGCCCAGCAGCGTCACGAGGTCGGTGCTGCTGCTGATGACAGGGCCGGTGGTCGGGTTGGATGGTGCATTGCCCACCTCGGCCAGCCGCAGGATGACCTCGCGGTTGGCCGGGTGGCCGAGCGTGCCGGGCGGGTAGCTCAGCCAGAGCAGCCAGCGGCCGTCGGGCGACAGGTGCGGAAACCAGTTGACGCGCTCGTCGTGCGTCAGTTGCTCCAGCGTGCCGAGTTCCAGATGCAGGCGCCACAGCTGCGAATGGCCAGGCCGGCGGGCGCCGATTTCGCCGTTGAAGTAGAGCCAGGCGCCGTCGGGCGAGAACTCCGGGCCGTCGACCGGCACGCCGGGGCGCAGCAACTCGCGGTCTGGTCCGCCGGCCGTGGGCAGCAGGTAGAGGCCGTAATCGACATCGAGGGCAGGCTCATGCGCTGAGCCTGTCGCTCTGCCCGATGCGTCCGTCATGCCGATGCCCAAACCCACGTAAGCCAGCCAGCGACCATCGGGCGAGATGCCGTGCAGGTAGCAGCGAAATTCCCCCAGCCCGCTGTAGAGGTTCGACACCCGCCGTGGCGCGCCGCCGGCCAGCGGCACGGCCAGGATGTGGCCATCGTCGGTCGAGAAATAGACCGTCCGACCGTCGGGCGACAGCACGTGGTCGTTGTTGGCCGGCGCGTGCGCGCCGCTGTCGATCCGCTCCGGCGCGGCGCTGCCGTCTGCGCGGATCTTGAACAGTGCGCCGGCGCTGTTGAACACCAGCCAGCGGCCATCGGGCGTCCAGTTGGGCGCTTCGATCAGGTGGTCGCAGGCGTAGACCCGGCGGTGGCTGTCTTGCGTGCGGTCGTAGACGGTGAGTTCGGCGCGCTGGCGGCCGGGCTGGAAGGCCGGGGTGCCGATCAGGCCGTGGGCGGGCAAGGTCATGGTGTCTCCATCGTCGGTGGGCCTGCATCTGCTGCACCGGCACCTGCACGTTCCACATCCAGCCGCAGCAGGTGCAGGCGCACGTCGAACTCCAGCTGGTGGTAGTCGGGTTCCATGTGGACGCAGAGTTGGTAGAAGGCGCGGTCGTGCTCGCGCTCCTTCAGGTGCGCGAGTTCATGCACCACGATCATGCGCAGGAATTCGGGCGGTGCGTCGCGGAACAGGTGGGCGATGCGGATCTCGCGCTTGGCCTTGAGCTTGCCGCCCTGCACGCGCGACACGGCGGTGTGCGTGCCGAGCGCCTGCTGCAGCACGCGCAGCTTGGGGTCGTAGACGGCCTTGGCCAGCGGCGGCGCCATGCGCAGGTAGCGGCCCTTGATCTCGCTGATGTAGTCGTACAGCGCGGGGTCGGTGCGCACGTCGTGGCGCTCGGGGTATTTGCGGTCGAGCAGCGCGCCGAGCCGGCCCTGTTCGACCATCTGGTGAACCTGGGCGTGCAACTCGGCCGGGTAGCCGGCCAGGTATTTGATCGGCGGTGTCAGCGCAGGAGGTGAAATGGCCATGCGTGCATTGTCGATGCGCGCGCCGTTTCCGCTCCCCGCCTCACACCTTGCGCACCGCCACCCGCCCGCCGTCGCGCACCGTCGCGCCGGGGTAGACGATCACCTGCGCGCCGGGCGCCAGGCCTTGCTGCACCCAGGCCTGCGTGCCGTTGCGGGCGCCGAGCTGGATCTCGACCTGGCGGGCGCGGCCGGCCTCGATCACGAACACCGCCATGCGCGGCGCGGGGCTGGCGTCAGGTGCAGACGGAGCCGGCAGCGGAAACACCGCGCTCACCGGCACCTGCACCGCGCCGTCAACTGCCAGCGTGACGATGTGCACCGTGACGCGGTAGCCGTCACCGAGCGCGCGCCACGCCTCGGCCGGGCCGGTGAAGTCGATCAGCGCATTGACGCGCTGTTCTTCCACGCCCAGCGCCGAGACCTTGGTGAAGGCCGCCGGCTCGATCTGCCGCACCCGGCCGGCCAGCGTGGCCGGGCCGCCGGCGTCGATCCGCACGGTGCTGCCGGGCCGGGCCTGCAGCGCGTCGCTGGTCAGCAACTGGGCGACGACTTCCAGTTGCGCGATGTCGCCCAGCTCCAGCAGCGCCATGCCGGGTGCGACGCTGGCCTCGCTGGTCTGCAGCAAGCGCAGGATGCGGCCGGCCACCGGCGCACGCAGCACGAAGGGGCGGGCGCCGTCGGGGCGTTGCAGCGTCATCAGCACGGCGCGGGCCTGTTCCAGCGCCGAGGCGGCGGCCTGGCGCTCGGCGGTGGTGGCGGCCTGGGTCTTCTGCGCGGTGTCGGCGGCCAGCCGGTCGGCCTCAATGCGCTCCGGCGACAGATAGCCTTGCGCCAGCAGCTGCTCGCTGCGGTGCAGCGTCTCGCGGCTGCGTTGCAGCGTGAGCGTGGCGGCTTCGGCCTGGCTCTGCGCGCGCTGTACCTGGGCCTGCGCGGCGTCGATGCGGGCCTGCTGCTCGCGCCGCGTGCGCTCGTCGAGCAGCGGCGACAGCTGCGGGCGGATGCGTGCCAGCTCGGCGCCGGCGGCCACCGCGTCGCCCTCGTGCAGCGTGATGCGCTCCAGCACGCCGGCCAGCGGCGCCGAGACGGTGTAGCGCTCGCGCAGCCGGGTCTTGGCGTCCTCGGTGACGCGGGCCTCGAAGCGGCCCTGCGTCACGGTGGCGGCTTCCACCTCGACCGGCCGCGGCGCCAATGCCCAGGCCAGCGCCAGCGCGGCCAGCACGGCGGCTGCGCCCAACATCCACCAGGTTCGGGTCTTCACGCGTCACTCCCTCGTCTTGAGCACGGCCACCAGGTCGAGCCGGTCGATGCGGCGGCGCACCACCAGCGCACTGGCCACGCCGGCGGCCAGCACGCACAGCGCGGCCCAGGCGTAGGTGCGCGGCTGGATCACGACCGGAAAGAAGAACTGGTCGGACTTGAGCAGCTGCGCAATCAGGTGCACCAGCGCCCAGCCCAGCACCATGCCCAGCGGCAGCGCCACGGCAATGGCCAGCGCCAGCTCGCCCAGCAGCAGGGCCGAGACCTCGCCGCGCGTGAAGCCCAGCACGCGCAGGCTGGCGAGTTCCCAGCCGCGCTCGGCCAGCGCGATGCGCGCGTTGTTGTAGACCACGCCGATGGCGATCACCGCCGCGAAGCTGGTCAGGATGGTGCTCATGATGCGCACGTTGCGCGCGCTGATGGCCTGCATATTGCCCAGCATGGTCGCCTTGCTGAAGGCGCCGGCCACGCGCGGCAGCGCCTTGGTGGCGGCCAGCAGCGCGGGCTCGCCACCGCGCTCCAGCCCCAGCATGAAGCCGGTGGCGATGTCGCCTTCGCCCAGCGCGCGGTTGAGGGCGCGGCGCTCCATGTAGGCGTTGAGGCCCATCATCTCGCGCACGGTGGCCTGCAGCGGCAGGGTCAGCGTGCGCGGGCGGCCTTCCATGACCTCGACCTGCACCGCGTCGCCCAGCCGCAGCCCGAGCTTGTCGGCCAGCCGGTCGGTCAGCACCAGGCCCGATTCGGGCAGCAGCGTCTGTTGGTGGGCCACGTCGATCAGCCGGTACAGCTCGGGCTGCGCCGGGTAGCTGCGGATCAGGCTGCGCTCGCTGCGGTGGCCGTGGCGCAGCGTGACGGCCACGAAGCGGTTGGCCTCCACCTGCGTCACGCCCGGCAGCCGCGCCAGCGCGTGGCTGGCGCTGGCCAGGCCAGGCTCGACCAGCCAGACGGCGACGTCGCCGCGCATGGCCAGCGTGAACTGGCTGTCGACGATGCTGTCGATCGCATCGCGAAAGAAGTTGCCCATGATGACGATGGCCACCGCCGCCGCCACGCCACCGATCGACAGCCCCGTGCGCCACGGCCGGCGCTCCATGTTGCGCAGCACCATGCGCAGCGCCGGGCTCAGGCCGCGGATGCCCAGGCGTTCGAGCAGCGTGCGCCGGTAGCGCCCCGGCGCAGGCGGGCGCATGGCCTCGGCCGGGGCCAGCCGCACCGTGGCGACGATGGCGTTGAGCGTGCCCAGCACCGCCGTGCCCACTGTGATGCCGGCGCTGATGAACAGCAGCTGCGGCGCCATGCGGTGCTCGAAGCTCGGGAAGTGGAAGAACTCGGCGTACAGCCCCGTGAACATCGCCCCGAGCTGGTCACCCAGCGCCACGCCCAGCGCCAGCCCGAGCGCGACGATCAGCAGCACCAGCTTGAGGTAGTGCAGCGCGATCGCCCGGTTGGCGTAGCCGAGCGCCTTGAGCGCGGCGATCTGCTCGCGCTGCGTCGCCACCAGCCGCGACACCACCACATTGAGCAGAAACGCCGCCACGCCCAGGAAGATGGCCGGCAGCACGGTGCCGAGCACGCGCTGCTCCTTGATCTCGTTGTCGAGCATGGCGTGCGAGATCTGGTCGGCGCGGCCGTAGGGTGCGGCGCCGCCGTAAGGCGCCAGCACGCGCGTCAGCGCGGCGATCACCGCCGGCTCGCTCGCCTGCGGTGCCAGCTTGACCGCGACGCGGTTGAACGCGCCCTGCATGTCGTAGGCGGCAGCCAGCGCCTCGCGCGGCACCCAGAAGATGCCGAAGCCGCGCAGGTCCGGCATGCCCCACAGCCCGGCGAAGATGTATTCGGGCGACAGCGCGGTGCCCACGATCACCAGCGTGCGCTGGCGGCCGTTGATGAGCGCGCCGAGCTTGTCACCGGGCTTCAGGCCGCGCGCCTGCGCGAAGCCGACCGAGGCCAGCGCCTCGATGCTGCCGTCGCCGCGCAGCCCGCCCAGCGCGGCCGGCGCCGGCCAGCGTCCGCTGGCGAGGCTGACGCTGTTGATGCGCCCGCCCTTCAGCGCACCGGCGAATGTGTTGGCGGAAGTGTCCTCCCGCCCCTCCAGCCCGATCAGCTGGCCGACGATCGGGTCGGCCACGCCCGCGATCTCGACCCGCACCACCGCCTCCAGCGTGGTCTGCGCGTCCGCCACGCCCGGCAGCGCGTGCAGCGTGTCGGCCAGCGCCAGCGGCGCGCGCTTGACGCTGCCGAACACATCGGCAAAGTGGCCCTGCGCGTAGAAGCGGTCGCGCGCCAGCGCGAGCGAATCGACCGCCGACAGGCTGGTGATGAAGCCACCGATGCCGCTGGCCACCACCAGCGCAATCGTCAGCGCCTGGCTCCACATCAGGCGCAGGTCGCGCAGCAGCTTGCGGTCCAGGGCCTTCATGGTCACCAGCTCAATTCAGCCGGCGTCAGCTTGTGCTCATTCACCCGCACGCGCTGCACGCGCCCGTCGCCCAGGTGGATCACCCGGTCGGCCATGCCGGCAATCGCGGCGTTGTGCGTGATGACCACGGCGGTGGTGCCCAGCTCGCGGTTGATGCGCTCGATCACCTCCAGCACCAGCCGGCCGGTCGGGTAGTCGAGCGCGCCGGTGGGCTCGTCGCACAGCAGCACCTCGGGGCGCTTGACGATGGCGCGCGCCACCGCCACGCGCTGCTGCTCGCCGCCCGACAGCTGGGCCGGGAAGTGGTGGCGGCGCGGCGTCAGGCCGACCAGCGCGATGGCGTCGTCGATCGGCATCGGGTCGGCGACGATGTCGGTCACCAGCGCGATGTTCTCGCGCACCGTCAGGCTCGGGATCAGGTTGTAGAACTGGAAGACGAAGCCGACATGGTCGCGCCGGTAGGCGGTCAGCTCGGCCTCGCTGGCGCGGCTCAGGTCGTGGTCGGCAAAGTGCACCTCGCCGGACGTGGGCACGTCCAGCCCGCCCAGGATGTTGAGCAGCGTCGACTTGCCGCTGCCCGACGGGCCCAGCAGCACGATGAACTCGCCGCGCGCGATCTCCAGGTCCACATCGCGCAGCGCCCGCACCTCGACCTCGCCGCTGAGGTAGGTCTTGCACAGGGCGTGGGCACTGAAGATGGGCGGGGCGCCGGCAGCGGTAGACACGCGCTCGATTGTCTGGAGTGGCCCTGCCTTCGGGTTGATGGGTATCAACCCGAAGGCAGGGCGCTAGCATCGCGGCCATTCAACCGCTTTGCGAGCTTGCCGCTGCCATGAACGCTCCTCACTTCCCTCTGTCCGGACCCACCGCCACGCCCGGCCCGCTGGCCGGGCTCAAGGTGCTGGAACTCGGTCAACTGATCGCCGGGCCGTTTGCCGGCAAGACGCTGGCGGATTTCGGTGCCGAGGTCGTCAAGGTCGAGCCGCCGCCGGATGCCGATGGCCACGGCGGCGGCGATCCGCTGCGCCAGTGGCGTCTTCTGCACGAAGGCACCAGCGTCTGGTGGCAGGTGCAGAGCCGCAACAAGAAGAGCATCACGCTCGACCTGCGCAGCGAGGCCGGCCGCGCCGATGTGCGCGCGCTGGCGGCCGAGTGCGACGTGCTGATCGAGAACTTCAAGCCCGGCACGCTGGAGAAGTGGGGCATGGGCTACGACGAACTCAGCCGCGCCAACCCGGGGTTGATCATGCTACGCATCAGCGGCTACGGCCAGAGCGGGCCGTACCGCGATCTGCCCGGCTTCGCCGTGGTGGCCGAGGCCATGGGCGGCATGCGCCACCTGATGGGCGAGCCCGGCCGCACGCCGGTGCGCGCCGGCGTGAGCCTGGGCGACACGCTGGCGGCGCTGCACGGCGTGATCGGCGTGCTGCTGGCGCTGCAGGCGCGGCGCAGCAGCATCAGCCCGGAGGCGCCCCAAGGCCGCGGTCAGGTGGTCGACGTGGCCTTGTACGAGGCGGTCTTCAACTGCATGGAAAGCCTGCTGCCCGAGTACAGCGCCTTCGGCGCGGTGCGCGAGCCGGCGGGTTCTGCCTTGCCTGGCATCGCGCCCAGCAACGCCTACCGCTGCGCCGATGGCCAGGTGGTGATCGGTGGCAACGGCGACAGCATCTTCAAGCGCCTGATGCAGGCCATGGGGCGCGATGACCTGGCTGCCGACGCCGGCCTGAGCACCAACAGCCTGCGCGTGGCACGCGTGGACGAGATCGACGCCGCCATCACCGCCTGGACGGTGCAGCGTCCGGTCGATGCCGTGATCGCCGCGCTGCAGGCGGTGAGCGTGCCGGTGGGCCGCATCTACACCGTGCGCGACATTGCCGCCGACCCGCACTACCGCGCGCGGCAGATGATCGAGCGCCTCACCACCGCCGACGGGCTGACGCTCGACGTGCCCGGCATCGTGCCCAAGCTCAGCGCCACGCCCGGTGCCATCCACAGCCCGGCGCCGACGCTGGGACAGCACAACGCCGAGATCCTCGGGCGGGACGGCGCATGAGTCACATCAATCACCCCATCAACCAGTTCTTGCTGCTGCGCCAGCGCCGCTTCCTGCCGTTTTTCTGCACCCAGTTCCTGGGCGCGGCCAACGACAACCTGTTCAAGTTCGCCCTCACGGTGCTGGTCACCTACCAGCTGCAGCTGGCGTGGCTGCCGGCCGAGCTGGCCGGGCTGGTGATTGGCGCGCTGTTCATCCTGCCTTTTGTGCTGTTCTCGGCCACCAGCGGCCAGCTGGCCGACAAGTACGACAAGGCGCGCGTCATGCGCGCGGTCAAGGCGCTGGAAATCGCCATCATGGCGCTGGCTGGCGCGGCCTGGCTGCTGGCGCCGGACTGGGCCAACGCCAAGGCCGGCGTGCTGCTGGTCTGCGTCTTCCTGATGGGCCTGCACTCGACGCTGTTCGGCCCGGTCAAGTTCGCCTACCTGCCGCAGCAACTGGCCGAGCACGAGTTGACCGCCGGCAACGGCCTGGTCGAGATGGGCACTTTCGTGGCGATCCTGCTCGGCAACCTGGCCGGCGGCCTGCTGATCGCGCTGCCGGGCATTGGCGAGGTGGTGGTCGCCGTGGCCGCCCTGGCGCTGGCGCTGCTGGGCTGGTTCACCGCGCGGCAGGTGCCGGCCACGCCGGCGATGGACCCCGGCCTGCGCCTCAACTTCAACCCGCTGACCGAGACCGCGCGCAACCTGCGCATTGCCCACCAGGACCCGGTGGTGTGGCGTTCGCTGCTGGGCATTTCGTGGATGTGGTTCTTTGGCGCGGTGTTCCTGAGCCAGTTTCCGATCTTCGCCAAGGGCGTGCTGCACGGCGACGAGCAGGTCGCCTCGCTGCTGCTGGTGCTGTTCTCGGTCGGGGTGGGCGCGGGTGCGCTGCTGTGCAACCGGCTCTCGCGCGGCCAGGTCGAGATCGGCCTGGTGCCGCTGGGCGCGCTCGGCATGAGCGCCTTCGCCATCGACCTTTACTTTGCCGTGCAGCACCTGCCGGCGCCCGCCGCCCCCGGTGGATTGCAGAGCGCCGGCGCTTTCCTCGGCCAGGGGGTGCACTGGCGCGTGATGTTCGATCTGCTCGCGCTGTCGCTCAGCGTCGGCCTCTACAGCGTGCCGATGTACGCGCTGGTGCAGCTGCGATCGCCGGTGAGTCACCGCGCCCGCGTGATTGCCGCCAACAACATCCTGAACGCGCTGTTCATGATCGCCAGCTCGCTGCTGGCGGGTGTGCTGCTCGGCGCCGGCCTCACGGTGCCAGGTGTGTTTCTTGCGACCGGCCTGGCGAATATCGCCGTGTCGGGCGCGGTATTTCTTGCCGTGCCGGATTACGGCCGGCGTTTTGTTCTCTGGTTGAAATAAGTCGTCCCATGCCCACTCTTCCCCGACAAACCCAGGGCTTGCTCCTGCTGATTGCCGCCCTGGCCTGTTTCGGTTTTCTGGATGCCGGCACGCAGGCGGTGGGCGCCCTGGTGCCAGTGGGCCTGATCGTCTGGACGCGCTATCTGGCCCAGCTGGCCGGCGCGGTGACGCTGCAGGCCTCGCAGCGCGGCCTGCGTGCCATGTGGCATTGCCACCACCCGCGCCTGCAGTTGCTGCGCGGCGTGCTGCTGGTGCTGCTGAACGTGCTGGCGGTGCTGAGCCTGATGGTCGTGCCGGTGGGCGATTTCACCGCCATCTGCATGCTGACGCCCGCCGCGCTGACGCTGGTGGCGGTGTTCGCCGACGGCGAGCGCATCACGCCGTTGCGCTGGGTCATGATTGCCGGTGGTTTTGCGGGCGCGCTGCTGGTGCTGCGTCCGGGCACCGATGCTTTTGGCTGGAGCACCCTGCTGCCGCTGGCCACCATGCTGACGGCCACTGCGTTCCAGGTGGTCTCCAACCGGCTGGGCGCGCTGGACAGCCCGTCGGCCACCAACCTCTGGACCGGCCTGATCGGTGCCTTGCTGTGCAGCACCGTGCTGCCCTGGCAGTGGCAGGCGCTACCGGCGGCCGTGTGGCTGCAGTTGGCCGGCCTGTCGGTGCTGTGCGCGCTGGGCCACGGCCTGATCATCGTGGCGCATTCCCGCGTGCCGCTGTCGCGGCTGGCGCCGTTTCTCTACTTCCAGATCGGCTTCGCGGTGCTGGCCGGCTGGCTGATGCTGGGGCAGAAGCCCGACGGCTGGTCGCTGGCGGGCATCTGCGTCATTGCGGTGTGCGGCGTGGCGGCCAGCCGCCTGGGGATGGCGGCCGAGCGGCCTCAATCCTGAGGCCGCAACCCCGGATCAGCCCTGCTGGACCAGGGCTTCGAGGTGATAGTCCGTCACCCGTTGCACTTCGTTCTTCGAGCCGAGCACGACGCTGACGCGCTCGTGCAGTTTCTCGGGCTGCATGTCCATGATGCGCTGCTGGCCGTTGGTGGCCATGCCGCCGGCCTGCTCGACCAGGAAGGCCATCGGGTTGGCCTCGTACATCAGGCGCAGCTTGCCCGGCTTGCCCGGTTCACGCTTGTCCCAGGGGTAGAGGAAGACGCCGCCGCGGGTCAGGATGCGGTGCACGTCGGCCACCATGCTGGCAATCCAGCGCATGTTGAAGTCCTTGCCGCGCGGACCTTCGGTGCCGGCCAGGCATTCGTCGATGTAGCGCTTCACCGGCGTGTCCCAGTGGCGCATGTTCGACATGTTGATGGCGAATTCCTTGGTGTCCTCGGGGATCTGGACGTTTTCCTCGGTCAGCACGAAGCTGCCGGTCTCGCGGTCGAGGGTGAACATCGCCACGCCGTCGCCCACCGTCAGCACCAGCGTGGTCTGCGGGCCGTAGACGCAGTAGCCGGCTGCCGCCTGGAACTTGCCCGGCTGCAGGAAGTCTTCCTCCGTCACGCCCTGGTTGTGGCCGATCTTGCGCAGCACGCTGAAGATGGTGCCGATGCTGACGTTGACGTCGATGTTCGAGCTGCCGTCGAGCGGGTCGAACAGCAGCATGTACTCGCCCTGCGGGTAGCGGTTGGGCACGACGTGGATGCTGTCCATTTCCTCGGACGCCATCGCCGCCAGGTGGCCGCCCCATTCGTTGGCCTCGATCAGCACCTCGTTGGAGATGATGTCGAGCTTCTTCTGCACCTCGCCCTGCACGTTCTCGCTGTGCGCGGTGCCCAGCACCTCGCCGAGTGCGCCCTTGTTGACGCTGATGGCGATGCGCTTGCAGGCGCGGGCGACCACCTCGATCAGCAGGCGCAGCTGGCCGGGAATGTGGCCGTGCTTGCGTTGCTGCTCGACCAGGTACTGCGTCAGGCTGATTCGTTTGGTCATGGGTGAACTCCTTTGAATTGAATGGGGGGCGGCCCGCAGTGTGGGCTTACTCGGCCAGCGCGCGTGTGACGATTTCACGCACATCGGGCGAAAGCTCTACCCGGGCGGCCACACGCTGGATGGCGGTCTGCGCGGCATCACGATAAGGCACCGCCAGCGTGCGCCAGCGGTCGAGCGCGCGCGCCAGGCGGGCGGCAATCTGCGGGTTGAAGGCGTCGATCTCGACCACCTTGTCGGCCCAGAAGACGTAGCCGGCGGCGTCGGCGCGGTGGAAGGCCGCCGGGTTGAACAGCGCCATGTTCATCAGCAGGCTGCGGGCGCGGTTGGGGTTCTTGAGCGAGTAGTCCGGGTGCAGCGCCAGCGCCTTGATGCGGGCGAAGACCTGGCCGTCGTGCTCGGGCGCGGTGGCCTGCATGGCGAACCACTTGTCGATCACCAGCGCCTCGCCGCTGAAACGGGCGTGGAAGTGGTCGAGTGCCGGCAGCGCCAGCGCGTGCTGCGCGCCCAGCAGGGCCTGCAGCGCGCCCTGGCGGTCGGTCATGTTGCCTGCGTCCTTGGCGCGCTGGTAGGCGCGGCCGGGCCAGACGGTGTCGCCGCTGCGGCGGGCGTCCAGCACCAGCATGGTCAGCGCCAGATTGGCCAGCGCGCGCCGGCCCACCGAGACCGGGTCGGGCGTGTAGCCGCCGGTGTCCTGGTTCGCGTCCCAGGCGGCGGCCCAGTCGGCATGCAGTGCCTGGGCCAGCTGGGCCTTGAGCGCCTCACGCGCAGCGTGGATGGCCTGCGGGTCGACAGCCACGCCCAGCGCGGCCAGCTGCTCGGCCAGGAAGCCTTCGCTCGGCGGCGTCAGCACCAGGTCCTTGAAGGCGGCGTCCAGCCCGGTGTGGTTGAGCACGCCGCGCAGCGCCTCGATGTAGGCCGCGTCCAGCTGCAGTGCCTGGCCGCTGCGCACCGCCTGCAGCAGGCGGGTGGTGGCGAGCTGCTGGCCCGCCTCCCAGCGGTTGAAGGCGTCGGTGTCGTGGCCGAGCAGCGTGAGCAGCTCGGTCTCGCTGGCGGGCCACTCCAGCACCACCGGCGCCGAGAAGCCGCGCAGCAGCGACGGCACCGGCGCGGCGCTCAGGCCGAACAGGCCGGTCAGCACGAAGGTCTGCTGGGTTTCTTCCAGCACCAGCACGCGCTCGGTGCCGCTGTACTGGGTTTCACCGCTGAGTTGCAGCAGCAGCGGGCGGCCGTCGGAATCGAGCAGGCCGATGGCGACCGGAATCACGAACGGCTGCTTGACCGGCTGGCCCGGCGTGGCGGCGGTGTGCTGGCTGAGCGTGAGGGTGTAGCTGCCGCTCTGGGTGTCGTAGTGGCCACTGGCGCTGACGCGCGGCGTGCCGGCCTGGCTGTACCAGCGCTTGAAACGGTCCAGCCGGGTGGTCAGCGCGCTGCCCGGGTTGGCGTCGGCAATGGCCTGGATGAAGTCGTCGCAGGTGACGGCCTGGCCGTCGTGGCGCGCGAAGTACAGGTCCATGCCGGCGCGGAAGCCGGCGCGGCCCACCAGCGTGGCCATCATGCGCACGACTTCGGCGCCTTTTTCGTAGATGGTGGTGGTGTAGAAGTTGTCGATCGCCTGGTACTGGTCCGGGCGCACCGGGTGCGCCATCGGGCCGGCGTCTTCGGGGAACTGCATCTGGCGCAGCTTGCGCACGTCCTCGATGCGCTTGACGGCGCGGGCGCTGGCCAGCCCGGCCATGTCCTGGCTGAACTCCTGGTCGCGGTAGACCGTCAGGCCTTCCTTCAGGCTCAGCTGGAACCAGTCGCGGCAGGTGATGCGGTTGCCGGTCCAGTTGTGGAAATACTCGTGGCCGACCACCGATTCGATCCGGCCGAAGTCCACATCCGCCGCCGTGGCCGGGTTGGCCAGCACGAAGCGGGTGTTGAAGATGTTGAGGCCCTTGTTCTCCATCGCGCCCATGTTGAAGTCGCTCACCGCGACGATCATGAAGCGCTCCAGGTCGAGGCTCAGGCCGAAGCGCGCCTCGTCCCAGGCGACCGAGGCGATCAGCGAGTTCATCGCGTGCTCGGTCTTGTCCAGGTCGCCGGCGCGCACATAGACCTGCAGCAGGTGGTCGCGGCCCGAGCGGGCTCGGATCTTCTGCTCGCGGCAGACCAGGTCGGCGGCCACCAGCGCGAACAGGTAGCTCGGCTTCGGGTGCGGGTCGTGCCAGGTGGCGAAGTGGCGGCCCTTGGGCAGCTCGCCCTGCTCGACCAGGTTGCCGTTGGACAGCAGCACCGGGTAGCGCTGGGCATCGGCCTTGAGCGTGACCTTGAAGACCGCCATCACGTCGGGGCGGTCCAGGAAGTAGGTGATGCGGCGGAAGCCCTGCGCCTCGCACTGCGTGAAGAAGCTGCCGCCCGAGGTGTAGAGGCCCGACAGCTCGGTGTTCTTCTCCGGCGCGCAGGTGTTGCGGATCTCCAGCGCAAAGGGCTCGTGCGGCAGGTTCTCCAGCACGAGCTGGTCGGCCTCGAAGCGGAACGACACACTCTCGCCGTTGACCAGCACGCGCGTCAGCGTGATGGCCTCGCCGTCGAGTCGCAGCGCCTCGCCCGGCCGGTCGGCGTTGGGCTCGACCGTCATGCGGTTGATGACCAGCGTCTTGTGCGGCTCCAGGTCGAAGCTGAGATCGACCGAGCGGACCCAGTGACTCGGGGCGGTGTAGTCCTCACGACGGACCAGGGTCACGCTGCCTTCACGCATGGCTGTCTCTCTTCTCGGGTTCGGGTGTCACAGGGGCGCAGGCAGCGTCACGGGCAGCAGGTAGCCCGTGAAGTCGGCCCGCGTGTCGATCACGTTCGGGTAGTCGGCAAAGTCGGCGGCGGGCAGCGTGGTGGTCAGCGCCACCGCGGCCATGCCGGCGCGGCGCGCGGCCTCGACGCCCAGCGGCGCGTCCTCGAACACCAGGCAGTGCTCGGCGGCCACGCCCAGGCGCCGTGCAGCCTCGGCAAAGATGTCGGGGTGCGGCTTGCCGCGCAGCCCGTCCGCCGGGCTGGTGACGGTGTCGACCAGCTCAGCGAAGCCGAAGCGCTCGAAGGCGATCGCGATGTTGCCCGGCGGTGCCGCCGTGCAGATCGCCACCTTCAGCCCGGCCTGCCGCGCGGCGGCCAGCACCTCGGCGGCACCGGCGATCAGCGTCAGCTCGCGTGCGGCGATCTCGCGGTAGAGCGCTTCCTTGCGCTGGGCGTGGGCGTGCAGTTCGTCCTCGGCATGCGCCGGAAACAGGTCGCGCAGGATTTCGAGGTTGGTCCGCCCGGCGGTGGCGCGGAAGAAGCTGTCCTGATCAAAGGGCAGCCCGACCTCGCCGTGCCACAGGCCCCACGAGCGGTCGTGCAGCGGCATGCTGTCGATCAAGGTGCCGTCCATATCGAACAGCACCGCACCCAGCGCGCGGGTCATCACAGCCCCGCCTTCAGGCTGGCTTCGATGAAGGCGTCGAGTTCGCCGTCGAGCACCTTCTGCGTGGCCGAGATTTCGACGTTGGTGCGCAGGTCCTTGATGCGGCTGTTGTCGAGCACGTAGGAGCGGATCTGGTGGCCCCAGCCGACGTCGGTCTTGGTGTCTTCGAGCTTCTGCTGCTCTTCCTGGCGCTTGCGCAGCTCGAAGTCATACAGGCGTGAGCGCAGGCGTTTCCACGCCACGTCGCGGTTGCTGTGCTGGCTGCGGCCGTCCTGGCATTGCACGACGATGCCGGTCGGAATGTGCGTCAGGCGCACCGCCGAGTCGGTCTTGTTGATGTGCTGGCCGCCCGCGCCCGAGGCGCGGAAGGTGTCGGTGCGCACATCCGACGGGTTGATGTCGATCTCGATCGAGTCATCGACCTCGGGGTAGACGAACAGCGACGCGAAGCTGGTGTGCCGGCCGCCCGACGAGTCGAACGGCGACTTGCGCACCAGGCGGTGCACGCCGGTTTCGGTGCGCAGCAGGCCGAAGGCGTACTCGCCCTCGACCTTGATCGTGGCGCTCTTGATGCCGGCGGTGTCGCCGTCGGTCTGGTCTTCCAGCGTGGCGGTGAAGCCCTTGCGCTCGCAGTACTTCAGGTACTGGCGCAGCAGCATGCTGGCCCAGTCGCACGCTTCGGTGCCCCCGGCGCCGGCCTGGATGTCGATGAAGCAGTTGAGCGGGTCGGCCGGCTTGTTGAACATGCGGCGGAATTCGAGCTGCTCGACGGTGGCGCGCAGGCTGGCGGTCTCGGCCTCGATGGCTTCGAGCGAGTCGAAGTCGCTCTCGGCCTTGGTCATCTCGTACAGCTCGGTGTTGTCACCCAGCTGGCTGGTGAGGTGGTCGATGGTGCTGACCACGTCTTCGAGCGACTTCTTTTCCTTGCCCAGCTCCTGGGCGCGCTTGGGGTCGTTCCAGACCGCCGGGTTTTCTAGCGCGGCGTTGACTTCTTCGAGGCGCTTGGATTTGTCCTCGTAGTCAAAGATACCCCCTTAGCGCATCAGTGCGCTGTGTGAGGTCGGACAGGGTCGTGCCGATGACGTTGATGCGTTCGATGTCCATGGACGGCGATCTTTCGGTGTTTGTCGTGTGCGCGGGCCCGACATTCAGGCCCGCCGAAAACGCCAGATTTTCGCACGCCGCCCTGACGCGTCCGCGACAGGTCAGCGCAGGAAATCCTGCAGATGCGCCGCCAGCGCCTGCGGCTGGTCGTGGTGCAGCATGTGGCCGCAGTCTTCGAGCATCACGCGCTGCAGCTGCGGCACTACCGCCATGCGCTCGTCGAAGTCGGCGCGCGGGTAGCTGTCGCCCCACCATTTGGTGATGTCGGTCTGCCGGCCCTCGACCCACAGCACCGGCGCCGTGATGCGGGCAAAGCAGGCCATGGCTTCGTCGCGCCGGTAGAGCTGCGGGTTGACGCGCTTGTGCGCGGCGTCGCCCAGGATGTGGAAGCGGCCGTCGTCGCGCTCGGCCGCCCAGTGCGGCGCCAGCCAGGCGGCGTAGTCCTCGCGCAGGCGCGGGTTGTTCTTGCGCAGCCGGGCGGCCACGCCGTCGAGGCTGGTGTAGCTGCTGAGGTGCTGCGGCGCCTTCAGCTCGTCCAGCCACTTGGCGTAGCGGCCCGGCGCCTGCGCGGCGCGGCTGGGCGGCATGCCGAAGCCTTCCAGATTGACGAGCCGGCGGATGCGCTCGGGCCGTGCGCCGGCGTAGATCATCACCACGTTGCCGCCCATGCTGTGGCCGAGCAGGTCGATTTGCTGGTCGGGCAGCAGCGCATCAAGCAACGCATCGAGGTCGCCCAGGTAATCGGGAAACCAGTAGCTGTCGGTGGCCGGGCCGGTGGTCAGGCCGAAGCCACGCCAGTCGAGCGCGATGACGTAGCGGTCCGCGTCGAGCGCATCGACCATGAACTGGAATGACGCGCCCACGTCCATCCAGCCGTGTGCCAGCACCAGCGCCGGGCGCTCGGGCGTGACCCGATCGGGCGTGCCCCAGGTCCGCACGTGGTAATTCAGGCCGCGCAGCGCAATGAAGCGCGAGGTGCTGGGGCGTTGGGCGGTGTAGCTCATGGGGAGGCTCATGCTCATGGCTTGGGGGGATCCTGGAAGCCGCCGGCGCGGTAGGTCAGCACCAGCGTGTCGCGGTAGGCGCCGGCGCGCTCGGGCTGGATGGGGGTGGTTTCGTGGATCACGCGGGTGTCGTCGAGCAGCAGCGCGCTCCAGGGCGCGTCGAGCGTGAAGCGCACGCCGTGCGGGCTGTCGGCCGAGAACACCCGCGTTTCGCCGCCGATGATGTCGACCCGGTCGACCAGCAGCACGGCGACGAAGTTGACGCCGTCGCGGTGCGCGCCCTCCGGCGTGGGCCGGCCGACGCCGCCGGTGGTGTCGATGCGGAAGGGGTGCGCCTCGATGAACCACTGGCCGGTGAACGGCGGCTCGGTGGTGGTGGGGTGCGCGGCGGCGGCAAAGACCTCGCCCAGGCGCTGGATCAGCGCCAGGAAGGCCGGGGCCTGCGCCAGCGCCGGCGCCAGCGGCTCGAACCAGCGCAGCATGCCGCCGTGCAGCGCGTTGTAGGTGGTCGGCTGCCAGTGGGCGCGGTGCGGCGTGGCGGTGAGGGTGTGGCCGGCCACGTCCTGCACGAAGCTGCCGTGGCGGCGGCGGCGGTAGCGGCCACCGTCCTTGAGGTGATCGTCGGGCGGCAGGTCGGCCCAGGCGTGGTTGAGCGCGTTGAGCGCGGCAGCGGGTTGCTGCGCCAGCGTGGCCAGCGCGTCCGGGCTCAGGCGCACGAAGCCCTGCTGGCGCAGGTGGGCGATGGCGCCGCCGGGCGCCTCGTCGGCACGCAGCGCGCCGGGGTAGGGGAAGAAGGCGGCGGGGGCGGGAATGGTGGGCATGGTGTCTCTGTTCTTGTCGAGGGCAGGGTCGTCGCTCGGAACGCGTTCAGAACGATCGTCCCAGATTCAGGTAGCCGAGCGTCTGGCTCGGCGCATCCAGCCCGCGTGCGACGCCCAGGCGCAGCTGCAGGTCGAGCGCGTAGAGCAGCTTGACCTCGCCGAGCAGCTCCAGCCCGACGCCGCGCCGGTAGGTGTCGGGGCCGTGGCCGCTGTTCCACGCGCCGCCCACGTCCATGAAGGCGGCGGCGGACAGGCGGTTGATGCCCAGCGGCGGCACCATGGCATGGCGGTCGATGTCGGCCAGGGTCTGGCGCCATTCCACGCTGGCGATGCGGGCGTTGGCACCCAGCAGCACGGCCTCGTTGCCGGCGTAGCCGCGCAGCGCCAGATCGCGGCTGTTGAGGGTGGGGCCGAGCTGCAGCAGCGCGTCGGTCGCACCACCGAGCTGGAAGGGCTCGGTGCGGCCGCTGGCGCGCGCCTCGGTGTAGCGCAGCGCCAGCACGCTGCGGCCCAGCGCGATGTAGCCGCGCGCATCGGCGCGCAGCACGTGGCCGTCGTAGAGGCCATTGCCGGATGTGTTGCCGGCGGTGTTGCCAGAGAACGGCCGATACGTCTCATACAGCAGGCTGCTGTGCTGGCCGCGGTTGGCGCCTTCGCTCCACCAGTTGCCGCCGCGTGTGTCGTAGTCCAGCAGCAGCGCGCCGAGCTGGGTGTTGAGCAGGCGGCGGCTGGCATCGGTGGCCGCCTGCACGCGCTCGGTGCGGTCCAGCACCGCGCCGGTGCCCAGCAGCAGGCGGTTTTCGTGGCGCACCCGCAGCGGCCACAGCCCGAGCCACTGCGCCTGGGTGCGGCGGTCGTAGAGCGTGGTGGTTTCGCGGCCCGCCGTGCCGGTCCAGCCGCGCGCGGTCAGGCTGCGGCCAAGGGCGAACAGCTGGCTGCCGCGATACAAATATTCGACCTGCCCGAGCGGCTCGCGCTGCGAGGTTTCCCACTGCGCCAGGGCTGCGTACTGATGCGAGCCGAGCGCATCGCTGCCGAAGGTGCTGGCGCCATAAGCCGTCAGGCCCCGGTCGGCGGTGACGACCGGCCACCACGAGCGCGGCGCCAGCGTGCGCCACGGTGTGTACGGCTCACCGGCGCCGAGGGGCGAGGTTGCGGCGACGGCGGCGGGCGCCTGCGTCGATGCGGCGGCGAAATCTACGGACGGCACCGACGCCTGCTCCAGCACCCCCACGCCGTCCATGCGCTGCAACTGCGTGCCGCCCGCGGCCAGCACGGCCAGCGCGAGCGAGCCATCGGCCTGCGTGCCGGCGTGGTCGAGCACGGCGGTGTGGCTGCGCGTCAGACGCTGCAAACCGCCGTTCGTGATGCGCCAGACGTCCGGCACGCCGTCGGCGGTGGCGATCAGTTCCAGCCCTTGGGCGCCGTGGCGCAGTGCGTAGATCGGCTGGAGCTGGTGCAACAGCTTGCGCGGCGCAGCCAGCGCTCCGGTGGGCGTCACGTCCAGCGCCAGCACCTGCCAGTCGCCGCCCTGGCGGGCGATGACGCTGACTTGCCGGCCATCGGGCGCGGCCACCAGATCGGTCAATGCCTGTCCGGCGGGTGGCTGGTAGAGCACGGCGGCGACTTTGCCTGCAGCATTGATCTCGACCAGCCGGGTGCGCGCGTCAAGGTGCTGGATCGCCAGCAGACGCGGCCCGGCGGGTGTGTTGAGCGTGACGCCGCGCAGCAGGCGGGCGCATTCGGTCAGGCGCTGCACGGCGCCGCTGCGCACATCGACTCGGTAGAGGTCGTAGGCCAGCGTGTAGAGCTCGCACAGATCCGGCTGGGCCAGCAGCACGCTGCCGTCGGCGGCGACATCAAGTCGTGCGCCGGATTGCACGCGCGCCAGATCGCGCCGCTGGCCGTTGGCGCTGATGCGTGCCAGTTGCGGCGCGCCCAGGCCATCGTCCAGCACCGCCAGCGTGTCGCCACCGGGCAGGGTGGCGACGGACGAGACCTCGAACTGCAGCGGCTGCACGCGGCGGCCGATTTGCTCGGGCTGGGCGCGCAACGCGGCGCTGCGGGCGTTGAGGCGCTGGTTCAGGTCGGCGAGGAATTCATCCCACAGCACGTCGAGCGTCTTGCCGGTGATCTGCTCGGGGTTGCTGTGCAGGCGCGGCACGATGTTGCCGCTGTAGCGCTCGACCCAGGCCGGCACGGCGGCGTTGCCGTAGGTGCGGGCCAGGAATTCGTAGAAATACGCGCCGTAGAGGTAGGCCTTGGTCAGCGGCAGGCGCCGGCCCTGGGCGTTGATCTCGGCCAGCGTCGGGAAGCCGCGCGCCTGCTCGGCGCGCAGAAAGGCCTCGAATGCCGGCCCGCCCAGGCGGCCCCGGCCCAGCGGGCGGTCGCGCACGTCGGCGCGGTCGGTGGCGGGGTCGCCCTCGAAGAACACCGCCAGCCCTTCGGCGGTCCAGCTCGGCGCGAACAGGTTGGGAAAGAACCAGGCCACGCGCCCGAACACCGAGCGCAGCGCCAGCGGCAGGCCGCGCGCCTTGTCCAGGTGCACGACGTGAACGTACTCGTGCGTGAAGACCAGCTCCAGCCAGTCGCTGTTGTCGAGCAACTCGCCCTCGGGCTGGGCCAGGTAAATGGCGACGTGGTTGAACGGCAGCGGCGTGGTCAGGCCGTTGGCCAGGTCGGATTCGCTCACCAGCACCACTTCGGTGGCGCTCTGAGGCTGCCAGGCCAGCGTGTCGGTGATGCGGGTGTGGACGCGCTCGGCGATCGCCCCGAGTTGCTCGGCCTGCGCGCGGTGCTCGGCGCGGTAGTGGATGCGGAAGTGCGCGGTCCCGGCGCTGCGCCAGTCGGCGCGCGGGTCGGGGCTCTGGGCGTGGGCCGTCAGGGTGGCCGTGCCGAGCAGCAGCACGGCCAGCGCCAGCAGCAGGCGGGGGATCAGCTTCATCGCGGCGTCCTCAATGCACTTCGGGCGTGGGTTCGCGGCGCCACTGCGCCAGCAGCATCGCCACCACCATCAGCGCCGCGCCGCCGATGGCGCGGCCGCTCATGGCCTCACCCAGCATGGCCCAGCCGGTCAGGGCCGAGAACACGCCCTCGCTGCTGTAGATCACCGCCGCGTGCGAGGCCCGCGCGGTCTTCTGCGCCAGCACCTGCAGCGTGTAGGCCACGCCCACCGACAGCACGCCGCCATAGGCGATCGCCCAGCCGGCGTCGGCGATGGCCGCAGCGCTGATCGGCTCGCGCCACAGCGCCACCACCAGCGACAGCGCGCCCGCCACCAGGTATTGCAGGGCGGCCAGCCGCAGCGCGTCGTGCCGGCTTGCCATGCGGCTGACCATCAACATGTGCACGGCCCACAGCAGCGCGCCGGCCAGTTGCAGCCAGTCGCCCGGTGCGATCACCATGCCCGGCTGCACGCTCAGCAGGTACATGCCGACGGTGGCCAGCGCCACGGCCAGCCACATCGCCAGCTGGACCTTGTCGCCCAGCACCAGCATCAGGATCGGCACCAGCACCACATACAGGCCGGTGATGAAGCCGGCATTGCTCACCGAGGTGGTCAGCAGCCCGACCTGCTGCAGGTTCACGGCCGCAAACAGCACCGCGCCCAGCAGCAGCCCGGCGCGCCACAGCCCGCGCGACGGCAGCACCGGGTGCGTGGCCAGCGGCCCCGGCCGCCAGCGCCACAGCAGCGCCACCAGCGCCGCGCCCAGCAGGAAGCGCGTGCCGGTGTAGAGGAACGGGCCGATGGCATCCATGCCCAGGCGCTGGGCGACGAAGGTGGAACCCCAGATCGCGGCAGCCAACAGCATCAGCAGGTCGGTGCGCAGGGTGTGGCCGGTCGAGGCGGATGAGGTCATGGCGGGCAGCAGGGCAGGGCAGCAGCAAAGGGCCGCAAAGATAACCCAGATGCTGCGCTGCGGCACACTCGCGGGCTGTCCCGTTTTGTCCCCTACACAACACCCGGAGCCCCGCATGGAACTGGTTCAACTCGGCCGCAGCGATCTGCGCGTCACGCCCATCTGCCTGGGCACCATGACCTTTGGTGAGCAGGTCGACCAGGCCACCGCCTTCCAGATCATGGACCGCGCGCTGGAGCGCGGCATCAACTTCATCGACACCGCCGAGATGTACTCGGTGCCCACCCGGCGCGAGACCTTCGGTGCGACCGAGACCATCATCGGTCACTGGCTCGCCGCCCGGCCCGAGGCGCGCAGCCGCATCGTGCTCGCCACCAAGGTCGCCGGCCCGGCACGCGGCATGGACTGGATCCGCGGCGGCAGCGCCGACCTGACCGAGGCCGACATCCTCGCCGCCTGCGACGACAGCCTGCGCCGCCTGCAGACCGACGTGATCGACCTCTACCAGATCCACTGGCCGGTGCGCCACACGCCGATGTTCGGCGCGCTCTACTTCGAGCCGCGCAAGGACAAGCCGTGCACGAGCATCGAGGTGCAGCTGCAGGCGCTCGACAAGCTCGTGCGCGCCGGCAAGGTCAGGGCCGTGGGCGTGTCCAACGAAACCCCCTACGGCGTGTGCGAATTCATCCACCAGGCCGAACGCGCCGGCCTGCCCCGCATCGCCACCGTGCAGAACCCCTACGCGCTGACCAGCCGCGCCGCCGACAACGGCCTGGACGAGGCCTTGCACCGCCACGACGTCTCCCTGCTGGCCTACTCGCCGCTGGCCTTTGGCGCGCTGACCGGCAAGTACGACGCCCTCGGCCTGGAAGACCCCGCCAACCCCGGCCGCATGGCCCGCTTCGACAGCATGAAGAAGCAACGCTGGGCCCGCCCCGAATCCCTCGCCGCCGCCCGCGCCTACAACGCCCTGGCCCGCGAACACGGCCTCACGCCCACCCAACTGGCGCTGGCCTTCTGCTACCGCAACTGGCGCGTCGCCAGCACCATCATCGGCGTGACCCGCGTGGCGCATCTGGATGAATGCGTGGACGCGTGGGGCACCGAGTTGTCGGCGGAGTTGCTGGCGGGGATTGATGAGTTGCGGTGGAAGTTTAGGGATCCGGCGCAGTGAGTTTCTAGGCCGTCGTCACCGAACTACCCGTCATTCCCGCGAAGGCGGGAATCCAGGCGCACCAACCGTCACCGAGCTTCTGGATTCCCGCCTTCGCGGGAATGACTGAGAGGTGCGGATAGCACCTGCTGCCTAAAAACCTCGCGCAATCCCTTGAATAGAGGATGTGATGGGGCTTCTCAGAGTGAACGGCGTTGGATATGCTGCAATAAATCGTCACGCCTTTGGTGCGTTATGCGACGGAGTCCTGATGCGAGTGGTGACGTATAAGTTACGTTAGGCTTTACAGTCCAATTATCATGCCTTACTCAAATAAATTTTTCACCGCCCTTAAATTTATTGCCCTTGCGATGGTCACCATTTTTTTGTCTCGCCCGGTGCTGGTACAAGCTCAAGGAATTTCTGTCTGGGGCTCTGGCCAAGAGTCTTGCGGTGCGTGGATGGCCAACCGAGCAAGCCCAGACAACCGAACCGTAATGCTTAATTGGGTATTGGGTTTCATGAGCGGTAGCAATTGGTCAAACCGGACAAAGCAATCGCGTCCACCAGATTCTTCCGCCGTTGCCTCATTCATAGATCTGTATTGCGCAAACAACCCGCTGCATGGTCTGGTACTGGCCGCCGCTGTTGTCGTGCAGGAGACAGGGGGGCCTCGCGTGCAGCACGAGTGGAAGAGATGAAGCGCAACAAGCTTTAAATATTCATTTCAGTCAAAATCTGCCAACTTGCGAACACGGCAATGTTGGTGTACTACCGTCGTTGCCTATTTGGCTCGAACGCTGGAACCACAAATGCCCCATCTCCAAGCCGAAGCTGTTGAAGCGATGACCAGGGCGTTTCGCCACATCGAGCGCGCTCTTACGTCGCCGCAACGCGTACCGCACGGAAAATCGTTCGTCTTCCGGTATGAGAATAAGGGCATTCACGAAGCATTGGTACAGAAACTCGCAAGGAGTATCAGTGGCTTGAACGCCGTCGCTGTGCTACTCGACTTTGGCTACGTTCAAGAAGTTGGTGTCCTTTTTCGCACTCTCGATGAGATTCATGAGGATATCTTCTTCTTGGCTACCGCTGAGACGAACGCAGCAAAGACGGAGCGACACGACAAATATCTGGAAGCGTTTTACTCCGAGGTCATATTTTCACGCCCCAAAGACAGTCTGGAAATCCAGAGGCCGAACATGGTTCCGCGCAAAAAGATTCGTGCGCACACAATAAATACCTTAGGACAAGGAGTCAATAAATCTCAAGCATTGGCTGCTGGAGAAAGCGTTAGCACCGCCTATTCTGGATACGTACACGCTGCTTCTGAGAACATCATGGACATGTGTGGTGGTGACCCTCCACACTTCTATCTCACAGGAATGCGAGGCACGCCGCGTATCTCTGAGTTCGCGCGAGATGCGGAGAACTACATCTACAGGGGTCTCATGGCTACCATCGCCGCAGCAAAGGCCTTTGGTGATGGACCGCTTGTTGAGGAAATCTACAAGTTTCTGGCGGCATACGAGTCAGCCAATGGATACACGCCGCCCGCCCAGTAGCCAGTCATCCAGGACCCGAAAACTAGGCATTGCGCGGTGCCCCCTGGATTCCCGCCTTCGCGGGAATGACGGATCAATATCAAATAACTGCAGCAGTGGCCACCACCTCAATCCGCCACTCCGCCCGTGCCAACCGCGCCTGCACCGTCGCCCTCGGCGGCGCGTGGCCCGCAGGCACCCAGGCGTCCCACACGGCGTTCATGCCAGAGAAATCGGCCAGGTCGGCCAAGTAGATCTGCACCATCAGCAGGCGGGTCTTGTCGCTGCCGGCGCGCTCCAGCAGGCGGTCGATCATGGCCAGCACTTGCGCGGTCTGGCCGGTGATGTCCTGGGTGGCGTCGTCGGGCACTTGGCCTGCGAGGTAAATGGTGCCGTTGTGCACGGCCATCTCCGACAGGCGGGCGCCGACGTCGTAGCGTTCAATGGGGCTCATGGCGGCTCCTCAGCGTTTCTTGCGTTTGGCGGCAGGTTTGGCGGCTTTGCCCACGGGCGCTGCGGCGGCGGGGGCCGGGGCTGACTTCTGGCCGAGCTTGCTTTCGGTGCCGGCCATCAGCTTGCTGATGTTGGCGCTGTGGCGCCAGATCAGCAGGGCGCTCATGGCGGTGATGGCGAGCGTGGCGCTGGACGGGTTCCACGCCACCATCTGCACCACTGGCGCGGCCAGCGCGGCGATCAGCGCGGCCAGTGACGAGTAGCGCGTGAAATAGGCCACCGCTAGCCAGATGGCCAGCACCGTGAGGCCCAACGCCGGGTTGAGGCCCAGCAGCGCGCCGGCGGCGGTGGCCACGCCCTTGCCGCCCTGGAAGCGGAAGAACACCGGCCAGACGTGGCCGATGAAGGCGGCCAGCCCGACCAGCGCGGCCGTGCCTTCGCCCAGGCCGTAGGCCGGGCCCCAGTGCACCACGGCGAGTACCGGCAGCAGGCTCTTGAGCAGGTCGAACAGCAGCGTCAGGATGGCGGCGGTCTTGTTGCCCGAGCGCAGCACGTTGGTGGCGCCGGGGTTGCCCGAGCCGTAGCTGCGCGGGTCGGACAGGCCCATGGCGCGGCTGACGATGACGGCAAACGACAGCGAGCCGATCAGATAAGCCAGCAGCACGGCGGCGGCGTTCCAGAGCAGGGACATGGCGGGGGTTTCTTGCAGAGTGGTACCGGGCGCGGAGTGTAGAAGCCCGGCAAGACTTGCCCTGCCGGATCAGCGCTCGGCGAGGGCCGTGTCAGCGCTCGGCGCTGTCGGCCACCTGTACGGATCTGGCCTGCAGCAGTTCGGTCAGCAGCGCGGGCGCCAGGCCGACCAAGTAGCCGCGCCGCCCGCCGTTGATGTAGATCTGCGCAAGCGCCAGCACGGTGTGCTCGACGTAGATCGGCATGGCCTTGCGCAGGCCGAACGGGCTGGTGCCGCCGACCTGGTAGCCGCTGTGGCGCTGCGCGACCTCGGGCTTGCAGGGCTCGATTTTCTTGGCGCCGATCTGGCGCGCCAGGTTCTTGGTGCTGACCATGGCGTCGCCGTGCATCAGCACGATCAGCGGCTGGGCGTCCTGGTCCTGCATTACCAGGGTCTTGACGACGTGGTGCTCGTCGACGCCCAGCTGCCGCGCCGATTCGGTGGTGCCGCCGTGGTCGACGTAGTCGTACGGGTGTTCGGTGAAGGCGGCGCCGTGGTCACGCAGGAACTGCGTCGCAGGCGTGGCGCTGACGTGGGCGGTTTTCTTGGCCATCGTTCGGCGGCTTCAGTCTTCCGACAGGCCCAGCGCAGCCAGGTCGCCCCGGCCGGCGCGCACCAGCACGGCGTCGCCGCCGGTCAGGTCGACCACGGTGGTGGGCTCGGCCGGGCAGGCGCCGGCGTCGATGAAGACCTGAATCAGCTTGTCGTAGCGGGCGCGGATGTCGTCGGCGTCGTTGAGCGGTTCGCGCTCGCCCTGCGGGATCAGCGTGGTGCCGAGCAGCGGCTGGCCGAGCATGTCGAGCAGGTCCTGCGTGACGCGGTGCTCGGGCACGCGCAGGCCGATGGTGCGGCGGCTGGGGTGCGACAGCCGGCGCGGCACCTCCTTGGTCGCTTCCAGGATGAAGGTGTACGGCCCCGGCGTCACGCTCTTGAGCAGGCGGTACTGGCGGTTGTCGACGCGGGCGTAGTTGGCCAGCTCCGACAGGTCGCGGCACAGCAGCGTCAGGTGGTGCTTGTCGTCGACGCCGCGGATGCGCCGCAGGGTGTCGGCGGCGTTCTTGTCGTCCAGATGGCAGACCAGCGCGTAGCTCGAATCGGTCGGAATGGCGGCGATGCCACCGGCGGCAATGATGGCGGCGGCCTGCTTGAGCAGGCGCTGCTGCGGGTTGTCAGGGTGGACTTCGAAGTGCTGGGCCATGAGGGGTAAGTCAGGGTCTTGATCAGGGGCGGACGATGCGGTCGTCCAGCAACTCCCACACCGGCTTGAGCGTGCCGGCCAGCCAGGGCAGGGTGCCGAGGTCGATGCGGCTTTCGGTGGGCGAGTGGAAGTCGCTGCCGCGCGAGGCGGCCAGGCCCAGCTCCAGCGCCATGTCGGTGTACTTGACGGCCTCGGCCGAGCTGTGGCTGCCGGTCACGACCTCGATGGCCTTGCCGCCGTGGGCCATGAATTCGGTGAAGAGCGCGTATTCCTCGGTCGGGCTGAAGCGGTAGCGCGCCGGGTGCGCCACCACGGCCACGCCGCCGGCTTGCGTGATCCAGCGCACCGCGTCGCCGAGAGCGGCCCAGCGGTGCGGCACGAAGCCGGGCTTGCCGTCGGTGAGGTATTTGCGGAAGACCTCGTTGGTGTCGCTGCACACGCCGGTGCCGACCAGGAAGCGGGCGAAGTGCGAGCGCGAGATCAGGTCCGGGTTGCCGACGTACTGCAGCGCCCCTTCATACGCGCCCTGGATGCCGACCTTGGCCAGGCCGGCGGCCATCTCGCGCGCCCGGGCCTCGCGCCCGCCGCGGGTGGTGGCCAGGCCTTGCAACAGCGCGGCGTTCTCGACATCAAAGCCCAGGCCGACGATGTGCACGGTCTCGCGGGCGAAGGTGACCGAGATCTCCACCCCGCTCAGCCACGACATGCCGAGCGCCAGCGCGGCCTCGCGGGCGCGCTGCTGGCCGCCGATCTCGTCGTGGTCGGTCAGGGCCCAGAGCTCGACGCCGTTGGCGTGCGCCCGCGCGGCCACGGCCTCGGGGCTGAGCGTGCCGTCGGAGACGGTGGAATGGCAATGAAGGTCGGCGTTGAGGATGCTCACGGGATCATTGTAGGAAGTGGGCCGCCTTCAACCCTGACGCGGCAGGATGGCCCCGATCACAGCCGCAGTTTGCGGCGCCTGCAGGTGGTGGCCCTGCGCTGCGTCACAGCCGAGCGAGATCAGCGTCTGCAGCTGCGCTTCGGTCTCCACGCCCTCGGCCACCACGGGGACGCCCAGGTTGTGGCCGAGGGCGATCATGGTCTGCACCAGCTGGGCATCGCTGGGCGCGCGGCCCAGGTCGCTGATGAAGCTGCGGTCCATCTTCAATCGCCCGACCTGGAAGCGCTTGAGGTAGGCCAGCGACGAGTAGCCGGTGCCGAAGTCGTCGATGCTGAAGGTCAGCCCCTGCTGGCGCAGCGCCTGGATGCAGGCCTCTGCCCGGCGGTCGGGGGCCATCAGGCCGGCTTCAGTCACCTCCAGCTCCAACAGGGCGGCGGGCAGGCCGCTGGCTTGCAGCGCGGCGCGCACGCGCTCGGCGGTCTGGCCGCTGCGCAACTCCGTGGCCGACAGGTTGACGGCGATGCGGCCGAACGCCAGCCCGGCATCGCGCCAGGCGCGGCCCTGCCGGCAGGCCTCGCCCAGCACCCACTGCCCGAGGGCGCCGATCTGGCCGGTTTCCTCCAGCGCGGGCAGAAAGTCGGCCGGTGCCAGCGGCGGCAGGCCGGGCTGGTTCAGCCGCACCAGCGCTTCGACGCCGATGATGCGGCGATCGCTCAGCCGGTAGATCGGCTGGTAGAACAGTTCGAACTCCTGGGCCTCCAGCGCCCGCTGCAGCCGCGTGTCCAGCGCCAGGCGCGTCCGGGCGGCCTGGGTCAGGCCTTGCGTGTAATAGCGGTAAGTGCCCCGGCCGGCGCGCTTGGCCTGGTACATGGCCGCGTCGGCATCGCGCACCAGGTCGCCCGCATGGGTGCCGTCGCTCGGGTAGACGCTGATGCCCAGGCTGGCGCGCACGTAGACCTCCTGCCCGGCGATCAGAAAGGGCGCGTTGAGCAGGTTCAGCAGCTCCTGCGCCACCGGTGCGGCATCCTGCGGCTGGCGCAGGCGCTCCAGCACGAGGATGAACTCATCGCCGCCGAGCCGGCCCAGCGTGTCCTCGCGCCGGGTGCGCTGGGACAGGCGCTCGGCCACGGCGTGCAGCAGGTCGTCGCCGGCGCCATGGCCCAGGCTGTCGTTGATGGTCTTGAAGTTGTCCAGGTCGATGAACATCACCGCCACGCCGTGGCCCTGGCGCTGGGCGGCGTCGATGGCGTGGTCGAGCCGGTCCAGCACCATCAGCCGGTTGGGCAACTGCGTCAGCGGGTCGAAGTGCGCCAGCCGGTAGAGCTTGTCCTCGGCCAGCTTCTTGGTGGTGATGTCGGTGAAGACCGCCACGTAGTGCGTGGGGCGTTGCTCGGCATCGCGCACGGTGCTCAGCGACATCCACTGCGTGTAGGTTTCGCCGTTCTTGCGCCGGTTCCAGATCTCGCCCTGCCACTGGCCCTGCGTCTTGAGCGTGCGCCACATGTCCTCGTAGAAGCCGGTCTCCTGCCGGCCGGATTGCAGCATGCGCGGCATCCGGCCCAGCGCCTCGGCCTCGGTGTAGCCGGTGATTTCGGTGAAGGCGCGGTTGACCGAGACGATGCGCGGCTGCAGGTCGGTGACCATCACGCCGTCCTGCGTGCTCTCCAGCGCGGCGGCGTGCAGGCGCATGCGGCCCTCGTACTCGGTGCGCTCGACCGTGCTCTGGATCTGGTCGAGCGCAAAGCTCAGGTCAGCGCTCACTTCGGTGAAAAGCGTCTGTTCCTCGCGGTCGGTCGGGTCGAGCTGGTCGCGCATCAGCATCAGCACCGCCACGACCTGACCGCGGCAGCGCAGCGGCAAGGCCACGGCGCCAAGCTCCAGGTGTTCATCGTGCTGCCAGGCCAGTACGCCGCTGTGCTGGGCCTGGCGGGCGGTGGCCTCGAACCAGGCTGGCGTGTCCTGCCAGGGCAGGTCGCCGCTGCTGCACGTCAGCTGGAAGGGCGCCTCGGCGGTGGTGAAGTCGGCCAGCCCGTCGGTGACCTGCAGCACCGCCGCCGCGCGGAAGTGGCCGTGGCTGATGGCCGCCTGGGCGATGCGCCGGTACAGCTCGCTGGCTTCCCGCGTCATCACGATGGCCTGGTTGACCTGGCTGAGGAAGCTGTAGAGCCGCGTCAGGTCATCGACGCGCAGCAGCGCGGCCTTGCGCAGGCTGATGTCGAAGCTGATCCACACCGCCATGTTCTGGCCCGGCACCGCGCTGACGCGGCCCTCGAACCAGCGCACGCCCGTCGGCAACTGCAGCATGAACTCGCAGCTCTGCGTCTGGTGCGTGTCCAGCGCCAGCGCCAGCAGGTCGAGAAAGACGCGGGCCTGATCCGGCGGGAAGAAGTCGCTGATGCGGTGGCCGATCAGCTGCGCCTTGGGTGCGGTGAGCTTGTCCTCGGGGCCAAACACGTCCAGGTAGCGGCCCTCGCGGTCCAGCAGCAACGACACATCCGGAATGGCCGAGGCAAAGGCGCGCAGCCGGCCGTCGCTCTCGGCCTGGGTTTGCTGCACGCGCAGGCGCAGGAACTCAAGGCGTGCGATCAGCCCGAAGCCGACCATAACCAACAGCAGCACCAGCGCCAAAACCAGCGTGGAGGGGATCACCGTGATGTCCCCGGTCGAGATTTCTTTTTCATGACTCCCCTTTGCAGACGGTGCCGATGCCGGCGTGACAACCGATCGAATGGCACCACTTGTGACAAATTGTCAGTGCTAGTCACGGGATGATTCGGTGCCGCCATGCCGCAAAGCCTGGGAAAGCCAACCTAAATGCACAGCTTTTGATTCAAAACAAACCGCACACTTACGAAATTGCTGTTTCTTGCGAAATTGCAATTTCAGGCGTGGTGGCTTATCAAAGACCGGTTGAGGGTTGGTCATCAAAAACTGTATATTTGTACAGTTATGAGAGCCTTCATCATCCCGTCCTCTTCATCGGCCGTTTCTGATCCGCTGCGTCACTCGGTCGTACCCAAAGGCCGCGGCACCGGCTGGCAGATTGCCCACCGCTTCGAGTCGCGCCAGCGCGAAACGGCCGACGATGGCTGGGGCAGCATGGAGGACTTTGCGGCGAATGCCGCAGCACCACCGCCGCCCACGGCCACCGCGGTGCGCGAGGAGCGCGTGGTCAGCATCCTCAACCGCAACGACTCGCCCGACGTGCCGTTCGACCTGTCGGTCAACCCTTATCGCGGTTGCGAGCACGGCTGCATCTACTGCTACGCGCGGCCCACGCACAGCTACCTCAACCTGTCGCCGGGGCTGGATTTCGAGACCCGGATCGTTGCTAAGGTCAACGCCGCCGAGCGCCTGCGGGCTGAGCTGGCACGGCCGGGCTACGTGCCGCAGCCCATCAACCTGGGCTCGGCCACCGATGCCTACCAGCCCGCCGAGCGCCGCGTGCGCATCACCCGCTCGATCCTGGAGGTGCTGCATGAGTGCCGCCACCCGCTCTCCATCGTCACCAAGTCGGGCGGCATCGTGCGCGATCTGGACCTGCTCGCGGCCATGGCGCAGCGCCAGCAGGTGCTGGTGTTCATCAGCGTGACGACGCTCGACCCCGGCTTGGCGCGCATCCTGGAGCCGCGTGCGGCCTCGCCGGCGCGGCGGCTGGCGGCCATCAGGGCGCTGACCGATGCGGGGGTCTGGGTCGGCGTGAACGTCGCGCCAGTGATCCCGTTCGTGAACGAGCCCGAGATCGAGCAGATCCTGGCCGCCGCCGCTCAGGCCGGCGCCCGCAGCGCGCACTGGACGGTGTTGCGCCTGCCGTGGGAGGTCAAGCCGCTGTTCCAGGACTGGCTGGCGCAGCACTTTCCGGATCGGGCCGAGCGCGTCATGGCCCGCCTGCGCGAGATGCGCGGCGGCCGCGACTACGACGCCGACTTCAGCCTGCGCATGAAGGGCTCGGGCGTCTGGGCCGCGCTGATCGGCCAGCGCATGGAGAAGGGCGCGGCGCGTGTCGGGCTGACGCGCGAGGTGCCCCGGCTCGATTTCTCGGCCTTCATCCGGCCGGCGCCGCTGCCGGTACAGCGCCAGAAGCCGGCGCACGACCCGCAGGGCGAGCTGTTTTAAGGGCGGACCTGAGGGCTGACCCTGAGGCGTCAAGCGCGTGACAGTTTCGGCACAGCTGTTTGCAGTCCAATGGCGACATCACGTTCTACCGCCCCGGCAACCAGGAGATCCGCATGGCCCGTTCCCACGCTTCCTTCCAATGGCAGGACCCGCTGCTGCTCGACGCCCAGTTGAGCGACGACGAACGCGCCGTGCGCGACGCCGCCCGCGCCTACAGCCAGGACCGCCTGCAGCCGCGCGTGCTCGAAGCCTTCCGCCACGAGCGCATGGACGCCAGCATCTTCCGCGAGATGGGCGAACTCGGCCTGCTCGGCGCCACCATCCCTGAGCAGTACGGCGGCGCGGGTCTCAACTACGTCTGCTACGGCCTGGTGGCGCGCGAGGTCGAGCGGGTCGACTCCGGCTACCGCTCGATGATGAGCGTGCAAAGCTCGCTGGTGATGGTGCCGATCCACGCCTTCGGCAACGAAGCCACCCGGCAGAAATACCTGCCCAGGCTGGCCACCGGCGAATTCATCGGCTGCTTCGGCCTGACCGAGCCCGACCACGGCTCCGACCCCGGCAGCATGGTCACGCGCGCCCGCAAGGTCGACGGCGGCTACAGCCTCACCGGCGCCAAGATGTGGATCACCAACAGCCCGATCGCCGACGTCTTTGTCGTCTGGGCCAAGGACGATGAAGGCCAGATCCGCGGCTTCGTGCTCGAGAAAGGCTGGAAGGGCCTGAGCGCGCCGGCCATCCACGGCAAGGTCGGCCTGCGCGCCAGCATCACCGGCGAAATCGTGATGGACAACGTCTTCTGCCCCGAAGAAAACGCCTTCCCCGAGGTGCGTGGTCTCAAAGGCCCGTTCACCTGCCTCAACAGCGCCCGCTACGGCATCGCCTGGGGCGCACTGGGCGCGGCCGAGTTCTGCTTCGAGACCGCGCGCCAGTACACGATGGACCGCCGTCAGTTCGGCCGGCCGCTCGCGGCCACGCAGCTCGTCCAGAAGAAGCTCGCCGACATGCTGACCGACATCACGCTCGGCCTGCAAGGTTGCCTGCGGCTGGGCCGCATGAAGGACGAGGGCACGGCGTCGGTCGAGATCACTTCGATCATGAAGCGCAACTCCTGCGGCAAGGCGCTCGACATCGCCCGTACCGCGCGCGACATGCTCGGCGGCAACGGCATCAGCGACGAATTCGGCGTGGCGCGGCACCTAGTCAACCTGGAGGTGGTCAACACCTACGAGGGCACGCACGATGTGCACGCCCTGATCCTCGGCCGCGCTATCACCGGCCTTGCGGCGTTTTGATGGTGCCCCCACGCTCCCTGCGGTCGCTGCCCCCCGAGTGGGCGTGCAGCCGGCTTGAGGCGGCTCGGCGCCGGCTGCCATGACGGCGCCCACAGCGCTGCAAGGCCTCAAGGTCCTCGACCTGTCGCGCGTGCTTGCCGGTCCCTGGGCCGGGCAGATGCTGGCGGATCTGGGGGCTGACGTCGTCAAGATCGAACGCCCCGGCAGTGGCGACGACACCCGCGCCTGGGGCCCGCCGTGGCTGCCGGATGCGCAAGGGCGCGACACCGCCGACGCGGCCTACTTCTTCTGCGCCAACCGCAACAAGCGCTCGGTCGCGGTCGACCTGGCCGACCCGGCGGGTGCGGCACAGGTGCGGCGGCTGGCGGCGCAGGCGGACGTGGTGCTGGAGAACTTCAAGGTCGGCGGCCTGAAGGCCTACGGGCTGGACCATGAGACGCTGTGCGCCGCGCATCCGGGGCTGATCTACTGCTCGATCACCGGCTTCGGCCAGACCGGTCCGTATGCGCCGCGTGCGGGCTATGACTTCCTGATCCAGGCCATGGGCGGGCTGATGAGCGTCACCGGTCGTGCCGAGGGCGAAGAGGGCGCCGGGCCGCAGAAGGTCGGCGTGGCGCTGGTCGATGTCATGACCGGCCTGCACGCCGCCATCGCCGTGCTTGCGGCGCTGCAGCACCGCCACCGCACGGGGCAGGGCCAGCACATCGACCTGGCCTTGCTGGACGTGCAGATCGCCACGCTCGCCAACCAGACCGCCAACTATCTTGTTGGCGGCGCGGTGCCGGGTCGCATGGGCAATGCGCACCCCAACATCGTGCCCTACCAGGATTTCCCGACGGCCGACGGCGACATGATCCTGGCCATTGGCAACGATGGCCAGTTCGCGCGCTTCTGCGCCGTCGCAGGCCGGCCGGAATGGTCGGTAGATGCGCGATTCGCCAGCAACGCCCAGCGCGTGGCCCACCGTGCCGTGCTGATTCCGCTGCTGCGTCAGACCACCGTGATGCGCAGCACCGCCGAGTGGGTCGCAGCGCTGGAGTCACAGGCGGTGCCGTGCGGGCCGATCAACCGGCTTGACGCCGTGTTTGCCGATCCGCAGGTTCTGGCGCGCGGGCTGCGGGTCGATCTGCCACACGCGGGTGGCCCGCCCGTGCCGGGCGTGGCCAACCCGATCCGGCTGTCGGCCACGCCGGTGACTTACCACCATGCGGCGCCGCTGCTGGGCCAGCACACCCGCGAGGTGCTGGCCGACTGGCTGGGTGAGTGAGGGTCTGAAGGCGCGCGGGCTTCAGCCGCGCAGCGCCAGCGAGCCGGCGCTGCGGCCGGTCTCATTGAGGTTGATGCGCGTGCCCTGCGCGCAATAGCGCTGCAGCAGGCCCTGCGCCTGTGCATGCATTTCGGGGTACATGTCGATGCGGTCGCGGTAACGCTCCAGCACCAACTGTGCGAGTTCGAGCAGCTTGGCGTTGAGGTTCTCGCCGCCCTGGCGCAGCAGGGTCTGCACCGCAATCGCGGGTGAGCCCTTGACGCTGTGCGTCATGGCGCGCTCGGCCATGCCGGTGATGCTGGCCTGCGCCTCGCGAATCAGTGTCTGAGTGGGTTCATGCGCCCGCGCAGCGCCCAGCAGCAGATCGGTGGTGGCCTTGGAGACGCAGAAGCGCATGGCCAGTGCACGCAGCCACCCTTCGGCTTCGGGCACGACCAGCGCGCCACCGGCCAGCCGGCTAAGCAGCGAGACGAGGTTGATGGCCGACTCGAAGTCGAATTCGGCCTCGCGAATGGTGCTGCCCAGTTCGCGCAGCGTGCGGCTGGCGCTGTCCGACTGGCGCTGCATCAAGGCGTGCAGCACCTGGGTGATGGCCAGCAGGCGCAGGTTGCGGACGCGGGTTTCGTCGGGCGCGGTTTCTGCAACGGTGTCGATCAGTGCGTCCGGGTCGAGTTCCGCACGCGCCGGCTTGCGGCGCTGGGTCTGCTCGACCGCATGGGTGAGCGTGTCCACCACGCGCTGCAGGCCACGGCTGTCGGCCTGATCGAAGCGCAGCAGCGCCAGCAGCACGAGGCTCTGCAGATCGAAGGTCTTGCTGCTGATGCCGGTGACCATGGCCTTGTCGAGCGCCTTGGTCGCCTCGGCCGCGTCGCCGGTGTAGAAGGCGAGCGCGCCCAGCTTCTGCAGCCGGCCGATGCTGGCGGGCGTCAGCTCGCTGGCGCGGCGGTAGGTGGTCAGGGCAGCATCCAGCTCGCCATGGTCAAGGTGCACCCGGCCGAGCACGTCGTAGGCGTCGGCATAGCCGGGGTTGTTGGCGATCAGTTCCTGCAGCGTGCGGCGGGCCTGCTGCGGCGCGCCACCGTCGAGTTCGGCGCGGGCGATGCCGAGCTTGGTCCAGGGCAGGGCGCGGGTTTCGCGCACCGACTCGAACAGCCTGCGCGCCGCGTCGTGCTGGCCGATGCGCAGCAGCAACTCGGCACCGATGCGGGCGGCATAGAGCCAGAACTCGCCGCGCCGGCCGTAGCGTTCCAGGCACAGCGCGGCGGCGCGGCCATGGTCGCCGGCCTCGATGGCACTGAAGATCGGCTTGAGCACCTTCTTGCGGTGGCGCGCCTGCTGCACGCGGTCGGCCAGGATGGTGGCGTTGTGCGGCTTGAGCAGGTAGCTGTCGAGCGCGGATTCCGCCGCTTCGGCCACCTTGGCGTACGAGGCCTCGCCGGTGACCATGATGAAGACGGTCGAGAAGGGCAGCAACTGGGCGCGCCGCAACTCGTCGAGCAGGTCCTGGCCGTCGTAGCCGCCGCCATGGCTTTGATCGAAATGGTGCTCGCACAGCACGATGTCGAAGCGGCGCAACTCCAGGATGCGCCGGGCATCGGTGGCCCGCGAGCACTGCGCCACGGTGCCCAGCCCGAACTCGCGCAGCATGCCCACCAGGGTGCTGCGCGAGGTGGGGTTGCCGTCGATCACCAGCGCGCAGCACTCTTGAATGTCAGGGTCGAGCAGTTGCATCTGTGGGCGCCATCAAAAAAGGCCTCCACCCAGGAGGCCTTTTTCATATCGGCATTGCCGGCGCTTACTTGAACAGGTCCTTGACGCGGTCGGTCCAGCTCTTGGCGTTGGGCGAATGTTTGTCGCCGCCTTTCTTGAACGACTCGTCCAGTTCCTTCAACAGCTTGCGCTGGTGCTCGGTGAGCTTGACGGGCGTCTCGGTGGCGATGTGGCAGTACAGGTCGCCCGGGTAGCTGGAGCGGATGCCCTTGATGCCCTTGCCGCGCAGCCGGAAGGTCTTGCCGTGCTGGGTGCCTTCGGGCAGCTCGATCTCGGCGTTGCCGCTGAGCGTGGGCACCTCGATGGCGCCGCCGAGCGCGGCCGTGGTCAGGCCGATCGGCACGGTGCAGTGCAGGTCGTCGCCGTCGCGCTCGAAGATGTCGTGCTGCTTGATGCGGATCTCGACATACAGGTCGCCCGCCGGACCACCTTGCACGCCTGGCTCGCCGTGACCACGCAGCGCGATGCGCTGGCCTTCGTTGATGCCGGCTGGAATCTTGACCTCGAGCGTCTTCTGCTTCTTGATCTTGCCGGCGCCGCTGCAGGTGACGCAGGGCTCGGGAATGATCTTGCCGCTGCCGTGGCAGTGCGGGCAGGTCTGCTGGATGCTGAAGAAACCCTGGCGCATGTGCACCGTGCCCGAGCCGCTGCAGGTCGTGCAGGTCTTGGGGCTGGTGCCGGGCTTGGCGCCGCTGCCGTGGCAGGTTTCGCACTCTTCCCAGGTGGGAATGCGGATCTGCGTTTCCTTGCCGTTGGCCGCCTCGGGCAGCGTGATTTCCATCGCGTAGCTGAGGTCGGCGCCCCGGTAGACCTGCTGGCCACCACCGCGTCGGCCGCCGCCTTGGCCCTGGCCGCCAAAGATGTCGCCGAAGATGTCGCCAAACGCCTCGGCAAAGCCGCCGAAGCCTTCACCGCCCGGCCCGCCCCGGCCCATGCCGCTGTTGGGGTCGACGCCGGCGTGGCCGTACTGGTCGTAGGCGGTCCGCTTCTGCTCGTCGGAGAGCATCTCGTAGGCCTCCTTGACCTCCTTGAACTGCTCCTCGGACGCCTTCGCACCCTCACCCTGATTGCGGTCAGGGTGGTGCTTCATGGCCAGCTTGCGGTAGGCCTTCTTGATCTCGTCCTGATCGGCGGTTTTTGCCACGCCCAGGACTTCGTAGTAATCGCGCTTCGCCATGAAAAAAACCTGCAATCACGGATGTAGGAACGCCGCGCTGAACAGCAGACAGGCCGTCTGCTCCCCGAACGCGGCGAAGGCTCACAGGCGGCCTCGCGGCCGCCTTGAGATCACTTCTTGACTTCTTTGAACTCGGCGTCGACCACGTCGTCGGCATCGGCGGGCTTGGCGCTGCCGGCCTCGGCCTGCGGCGCGTCGCCTGCGGCGGCACCCGCACCGGCGGCAGCTTGCGCGGCCTGCTGGTCAGCGTACATCTTCTCGCCGAGCTTCTGGCTGGCGGCCATCAGCGTGTTGGTCTTGGTCTCGATGTCGTCCTTGTCGTCGCCCTTGATGGCTTCCTCGACGTCCTTGATGGCGGCTTCGATCTTTTCCTTCTCGCCGGCTTCGAGCTTGTCGCCGTAGTCGGTGAGGGACTTCTTGACCGAGTGCACCATCGCGTCGCCCTGGTTCTTGGCCTGGACGATGGCGAGCTTCTTCTTGTCCTCGGCGGCGTTGGCTTCGGCGTCACGCACCATCTTCTGGATCTCTTCTTCCGAGATGCCCGAGTTGGCCTTGATGGTGATCTTGTTTTCCTTGCCGGTGGCCTTGTCCTTGGCGCCGACGTGCAGGATGCCGTTGGCGTCGATGTCGAACGAGACTTCGATCTGCGGCGTGCCGCGTGCGGCCGGCGGAATGCCTTCGAGGTTGAACTCGCCCAGGCTCTTGTTGCCTGCCGCCATCTCGCGTTCGCCCTGGTAGACCTTGATGGTCACGGCCGGCTGGTTGTCATCGGCGGTCGAGAAGGTCTGCGAGAACTTGGTCGGGATGGTCGTGTTCTTGCTGATCATCTTGGTCATCACGCCACCGAGCGTCTCGATGCCGAGGCTCAGCGGGGTCACGTCCAGCAGCAGCACGTCCTTGCGCTCGCCGCCCAGCACCTGGCCCTGGATGGCCGCGCCCACCGCGACAGCTTCGTCAGGGTTGACGTCCTTGCGCGGCTCTTTGCCGAAGAACTCCTTGACCTTGTCCTGCACCTTGGGCATGCGGGTCATGCCGCCGACCAGGATCACGTCGTCGATGGCGCTGACCGACACGCCGGCGTCCTTCATGGCGGTACGGCAGGGGGCGATCGTGCGCTCGATCAGTTCGTCGACCAGGCTTTCGAGCTTGGCGCGGGTGAACTTGATGTTGAGGTGCTTCGGGCCGCTGGCGTCGGCCGTCACGTAGGGCAGGTTGATGTCGGTCTGCGAGGAGTTCGACAGCTCGATCTTGGCCTTCTCGGCCGCTTCCTTCAGGCGCTGCAGGGCCAGCACGTCCTTGGACAGGTCGACGCCTTGCTCTTTCTTGAACTCGGCAATGATGTAGTCGATGATGCGCTGGTCGAAGTCCTCGCCGCCCAGGAAGGTGTCGCCGTTGGTCGACAGCACTTCGAACTGCATTTCGCCATCGACGTCGGCAATCTCGATGATCGAGATGTCGAACGTGCCGCCACCCAGGTCATACACCGCGATCTTGCGGTCGCCCTTGCCGTGCTTGTCCAGGCCGAAGGCCAGGGCTGCCGCAGTCGGCTCGTTGATGATGCGCTTGACGTCCAGGCCGGCGATGCGGCCGGCGTCCTTGGTGGCCTGGCGCTGGCTGTCGTTGAAGTAGGCCGGCACGGTGATGACGGCTTCGGTGACTTCTTCGCCGAGGTAGTCTTCGGCGGTCTTCTTCATCTTGCGCAGCACTTCGGCGCTGATCTGCGGCGGGGCCATTTTCTTGCCGCGCACTTCGACCCAGGCGTCGCCGTTGTCGGCGGCCGAGATGGTGTAGGGCATCAGGTCGATGTCCTTCTGCACTTCCTTCTCGGTGAACTTGCGGCCGATCAGGCGCTTGACGGCGTACAGCGTGTTGCGCGGGTTGGTCACGGCCTGGCGCTTGGCCGAGGCGCCGACGAGGATCTCGCCGTCTTCCTGGTACGCAATGATCGACGGCGTGGTGCGTGCACCTTCGCTGTTCTCGATCACGCGCGTGGTGTTGCCTTCCATGATGGCCACGCACGAGTTGGTCGTGCCGAGGTCGATACCGATGATCTTGCCCATGTGTTTACTCCGGGGAAATTTGTTGGCTTGTTGGCGATTTGCGGCTGGCGGCCGGGCTTTCAAGGGCGGCGCAATCGATGTGCAATCAATTTGCGCTGCATCAACTTGGCGGCTCCGGGCGCGGCGCGGTCTTTACTTGGGTGCGGACACCGTCACGAGCGCCGGCCGCAGCACGCGGTCGTTGATCAGGTAGCCCTTCTGCAGCACCGCGACCACCGTGTTGGGGTCCTGCGCTGCCGGCACCACGCTGATGGCCTGGTGCTGGTGCGGATCGAACTTGGTGCCCATGGGCGGGTTGATCTCCAGCACCTTGTTGCGCTCCAGCGCCTGGCCCAGCTGGCGCAGCGTGGCGTGCACGCCTTCGAGCATCTGCTCGGGCGAGCCCTTGCCCGAGGCGTGGGTGGCGATGGCCGCCTCCAGGCTGTCCTTGACGGGCAGCAGGCTGTCGGCGAAGCCTTCGACGGCGTACTTGCGCGATTTGGCGATTTCGTCGTCCGCGCGGCGGCGGGCGTTCTCGGCCTCGGCCTTGGCGCGCAGGTAAGCGTCGGCCAGGTCGGCGTTCTTGGCTTCGAGATCGGCGATGCGCGCGGCGCTGTCGTCGATGATCTCGGTCGCACCGGTGGCGGTGGTGGTGGGTTCGGTGTGAGCGAAGTTTTCGGGTTCAGACATGGTTTTTTATGGACTGGGAACCACAGACGTCAAACGACGGACTGTGGTGAACTGACGCCAGAGCCCCTGATTTCAAGAGGGTGGTTTTGAAGTTTTTGCGGCTAGAATTCATGGGAAATAATCCCAGCCATGTCTGACGCCTCTTCCTCCCCTGTTTCCGTCGACACCTCCGTCGACCCGCAAGCCCAGCGGGCGCTGGATGGCATCGCCGTGGTCCTGCGCCCGCTGGTGCGCTGGCTGCTGCGCCACGGCGTGCATTACGGCGCGGTGGCGCAGGTGCTCAAGCAGGTCTTCCTGGCCGAGGCGCGGGCCGAGCTGACCCGCCGCGGCAGCAAGGCCACCGACTCGGCGCTGAGCGTGCTCTCGGGCGTGCACCGCAAGGACGTGCGTGCGCTGTCCGACCAGAACCTGGCCACCGCGCCGCTGGCGCCCACGCCGGCGTCGGTGCTGTTCACCCGCTGGATCACCGACGCGCGCTTTCGCACCACGCCCGGCGACCTCAACACGCCGCTGCGCCTGCGCCTGCCGCGCCAGGGCGAGGCACCGAGCTTCGAGGCACTGGCGCGCGAGACCTCCAGCGACGTCCACCCGCGAACGCTGCTGGAGGAATTGCAGCGGCTGGAACTCGTCACGCAAGACGGTGACGACGTGGTGCTGGCCGGTGACCGCTTCGTCAGCCGCCCCGAGGACGAAAGCGCCGCGCAGACCCTGGCCGTCAACGCCGCCGACCACCTGGCCGCCGCCGTGCACAACCTGCAGCCGGGCAGCGCCGGGCGCTTTCTGGAGCAGAGCGTCTACGCCAACGGCCTGAGCGCCGAATCAGCCCAGGCGCTGGCACAGCGGGCGCGCGAACTCTGGGCCCCCGCTTTCCAGGGCATGGTCACCAGCGCCACCGAGCGCGTGCGCGCCGACGACAGCCGCAGCGACACGCCCATGCGCATGCGCTTCGGCGTCTATTACTTTCATGAAGCGGTGCCCGACTCGGCTCAAGCCCTGGCGCCCGCTGCCGACAACAAGCGCTCGGGCTCTGCGTCCTGAGCCCGTGAGGAGACCGCATGTCTGTTCGTTCTGGTGATGATGGCCGCGCCACGCGCGCTTCACGCGCCCTGGCCCCGTGGTGGCTGGCTCTGACGCTGGCCGCCTGTGGTGGTGGTGACGTCGGCACCAACGGCACGGGTGCCGCGCCCAGCAATACGGTGGGCACGGTGTCGGGCTTTGGCAGCGTGATCGTCGACGGCGTGCGCTATGACGACAGCAAGGCGCTGGTGCAGGTCGAGACCGGCGCCGGCACCTTCGCGCTCACGGAGGCGAAGTTCGGCCAGCGCACCTCGGTGGTCTTCACGACCGCAGCGGCGGGCAGCCTCTACGACGGCCTGGCCTCGCGCATCGAGGTCGACCCGGCCGTCAAGGGCCGCATCGACAGCAAGACGAGCGATGGCTTCGTCGTGCTCGGCCAGACCATCAAGGTCAACACCGTGCAGGGCGCCGGCCCGGTGACGGTGTTCGATGGCGCGGCCTCGCTGGCGGCGCTGGCACAGGGCGATGCGGTCGAAGTCCACGCCGTGCGCCAGGCCGACGGCAGCCTGCTGGCCACGCGGGTCGAGAAGCAGACATCGCTGTCGAGCCTGCGTGTGGGCGGTGTGGTCACGGCCGTCACCGACAGCACCCTCCAGATCGGTGGCCTGACGGTCAACCGCGCCAGTGCCAGCCCGTCGCCCAGCGTGGAACGGGGCCAATCGGTGGTGGTGTTCGCTGCGGTCAACGGCTACACCGTCGGTGCCAGCACGCTGGTGGCGTCGTCCGTGCGGGTGAAGTCGACCGCGACGGTCGCGTCGTCGGACGACACCTACCTGAGCGGTGTGGTGGCCAGTGCGGGCAACGCGTCGTTCAAGCTCGACGATGTCACGGTGCGCAGCAGCGTGGCGCAAGCCAACGACACCTATGTCCGCGTCAAGGGCAGGTACGGCAGCGATGGCAGCTTCACGGCCACCGAAGTGCAGGTGCGGCGCAGCGATGACGATGTCAACGGCGAACTCCACGGCACGATCAGCGGCTGGACGGCGCCCGCCGTGGGCACGGCCGGCTCGTTCATCTTGCGCGGCACGTTGGTGTCGATCACCGCAGCGGTGGCCGCCAGCTTTGATCGCGACAAGTGCGCCGTGGGCACCGCGCTCGGCAACGGGGTTTACGTCGAAGTCGAAGGCCGCCCCACCACCACCGGGCTGCAGGCCAGCAAGATCAAGTGCGAGGGCAGCGACTCATCCAGCGTGGATGGCGCCACCGCCGAAGCCGAGGGCACGATCAGCGGCCTGAACACCAGCGCGAAGACCTTCACGGTCGACGGCCGGCAGGTGTCCTACAACGCCAGCACCTACTTCAAGGACCTGACCGAGGCAGACCTCAGGAACGGACTGCTGGTCAAGGCTGAAGGCCCGCTCAGCGGCACGGTGATCGTGGCCAAGAAGATCGAGCTGGAAGACTGAGGTTCAGGACGCGCCGCGCTCGTCCGCGTCGTCGTCCACCGACACGCTCCAGCGCTGCCATTCGCTCAACTGGCGCCGGTCCGACTTGGTCGGCCGGCCGTGCTCGATGCTGTGGGCCGGCTCGGCGCTGTAGGGGCGGTTGGCGTTCCAGGCGGCTTGGGCGGAGACGCTCTCGGGCGTTTCCTCGTAGAGCAACTGCGCCACCGGCGCCGGGCCGCGCACCTCGGACAGGCCACGCACCTGCACCACGCGCGGAACCGGGTTCTGGTCGCGGCGCACGCTGATCAGGTCGCCCACCCGCACCAGCCGCGAGGCCTTGGCGAACTGGTCGTTGATCATCACGCGGTTGCGGCCGATCTCGTCGGCCGCCAGGCTGCGGGTCTTGTAGAAGCGCGCGGCCCAGAGCCATTTGTCCAGCCGCACGCCGGCTTGCGCTTCGGCAGGGGGTGCTGATTTGTCGGTTCGGTTCTTCACGCCGCAGATTGTCGCGCGGCATCCTGCAGCGGCAGGTCCACCCGCGCCTCCAGCCCTGTCAATCGTCCGTCTTTGGCGTGCCGGTTGAGCAGGCGGATCTGGCCGCCCAGGCGGGTGCAGACTTCGCGGCAGATGTTGAGGCCCAGACCGCTGCCGGTGCTGGGGTGGCCGGTGTGAAAGGGCTCGAACAGGTGTTCGCGCTGTGCGGCGCTGATGCCCGGGCCGCTGTCGCGGATGGACAGGCGTGCGACCGGGCCGGACTCGGCGGCGGTGACAGGTGCCACCTCGACAGCCACCTCAGCCACCTCCACCGCCAGCGCCGCGCCTTCCGGCGTGGCGCGAATGGCGTTGTGCAGCAGGTTGCGCGTCAGCTCGCGCAGCATCCAGTCGTGGCCGCGCACCCAGGTGGGCGTGTCGGCACGCAGCTCGAAGTCCAGCTCCTTGTCGGCCACCAGCGGCGCCAGGTCGAGCGTGACCTCGCGCACCAGCGCAGCCAGGTCGAGCGTCTGTGCCGGCTGGTCGTGCTGGGCCTGCTCGATCTTGGCCAGCGCCAGCATCTGGTGGGCCAGCCGGGTGGCGCCGTCCACGGTCTGGGCGATTTCGCGCAGCGCCACCTCGGGCGCCACATCACCGCGCCGGGCCGATTGCACCTGGGTCTTGAGCACCGCCAGCGGCGTGCGCAGCTGGTGCGAGGCGTCGCGCACAAAGCGCTTCTGCCGCGCCAGCAGGCCGGCCAGCCGGGCCAGCGCGCCGTTGGTGGCGTCGATCAGCGGCTGCAGCTCGCGCGGCGCCAGTCCGGTGGCAATGGGCGAGAAATCATCGGCGCGGCGTGACTGCAGCGCCGCGCTCAACTCGCGCACCGGCCGCGTGGCGCGCTGCACCACCCACGACACCACCACGCTGATGACGCCCAGCAGCGCGGCCTGGCGCCAGAGCGTGTCCAGCAGCATCTGCCGCGCCAGCGTCTGGCGCAGCTCCAGCGTTTCGGCCACCTGGATGGTGGCCATGCCCTGGCCCGACTGGCCCGCCACCGGCTGCAGCAGCACGGCCACGCGCACCGGCTCGCCCCGGTAGTGGTCGTCGTAGAAATCGACCAGCGCGGCGTAGGGGCTGCGCAGCGGGAGCTTGCCGCGCCAGGTGGGCAGATCCTCGAAGCCCGAGACCATCTCGCCGCCAAAGCCGCTGACCTTGAAGTAGATGCGGCTGCGGTTGTCGGCCTCGAACGCTTCCAGCGCCGAGTAGGGCACGCTGGCGCGCAGCTGCGGCGCCGTGGCCGGGCCGGTCACTTCCAGCAGCTCACCGATGGCCTTGGCCGACGCCAGCAGCGTGCGGTCATAAGCGGTGTCGGCCGAGTGCAGCGCCTGCTGGTAGAGGCTCCAGGTGTTGATGGCCACCAGCAGCCCCACCGGCAACAGAATGCCCAGCAGCAGCCGGCTGCGCATCGACAGCCGGGCCAGCCGGAGCCTGAGCGGCGTCCTCACGATGCCCTCATGGCTGGGGCGCCAGCAGATAGCCCAGGCCGCGCAGCGTCACCAGCCGCGCTTCGGTGGCGGCCAGGCGCTTGCGCAGGCGGTAGGCCACCACCTCGATGGCGTCGGGCTGCACGTCGGTCTCGCCGGCAAAGACCAGCTCGAACAGCCGTTCCTTGGCCACTGCCTGGCCGGGCCGGGCCAGCAGTGCGCGCAGCAGGGCCGACTCGCGCGGCGCCAGCTCCAGCGCCTGGCCCAGGTGGTAGACCGCGCCGCTCTGGCCGTCGGCACGCAGGCCGCAGAAGGCGGGCGCCTCGTCCTGCATGGGCGCCTGGCGGCGGGCCAGTGCGCGCACGCGGGCTTCCAGCTCGTCCAGGTCGAAGGGCTTGGCCAGGTAGTCGTCGGCGCCGGTGTTGAGGCCCAGCACGCGGTCGCCCACCGCGCCGCGCGCGGTCAGGATGATCACGGGCGTGCGCAGGCCTTCGGCGCGGGCGCGGCTGAGCACTTCGAGGCCGTCGAGGCCCGGCAGGCTCAGGTCGAGCAGCACCACGTCGGGCTGGTGGGCGCGCCAGCGGTCCAGCGCGCGGGCGCCGTCGCCGCACAGGGCGACCTGCAGGCCGCGGCGCTCGAACGAGCGCTGCAGCGCCGTCTGCATGGCGGGGTTGTCTTCGATCAGCAGCAGTTTCATGGCAGTTGGGCGATTGGCTTGTGTTTCTTGGCGTTTTCCCTGAGCACTTGGACAGCCGATCGACAGCCAGCGCCCGCACCATACACAGCATTGATTTTGTCGTTGATCCCACAAACCAACCGATCCGGAGACCGCCATGCGTCGCGATACCTTTCTGAAGTCGATGGCCGCCCTGGCCACCGCCGCCGTCTCGGGCGGCCTGCCGCTCAGCGCCCGTGCGGCGGGCAACCTCAAGCTGATGATCCCCGCCAACCCGGGCGGTGGCTGGGACAGCACCGGCCGCGCGCTGGGCCGTGCCCTGCAGGATGCCGGCGTGGCCGACACCGTGGGCTACGACAACAAGGGCGGCGCGGCCGGCGCCATCGGGCTGGCGCAGTTCGTCAACGCCAGCAAGGGCGACCCGAACGCGCTGATGGTGATGGGTGCGGTCATGCTCGGCGGCATCATCACCGGCAAGCCGCCGGTCAACCTGAGCCAGGCCACGCCCATCGCACGCCTGACGAGCGAATACAACGTCTTCGTGCTGCCGGCCGACTCGCCGTTGAAGACCATGAAGGACGTGGTCGAGCAGATGAAGAAAGACCCCGGCAGCGTCAAGTGGGGCGGTGGTTCGCGCGGCTCGACCGAGCACATTGCGGCCGCCATGATCGCGCGTGAAGTGGGCGTCGACCCGGCCCGGATCAACTACGTCGCCTTCCGGGGCGGTGGTGAGGCGATTGCGGCCATCCTGGGCGGCAACGTCACCATCGGCGGCAGCGGCTACAGCGAGTTTGCCGAGTACATCGCCGCCGGCAAGATGCGCGCGATCGGCGTCACCTCCGACACCCGCATCAAGAGCATCCCGGTGCCGACGCTGAAAGAGCAGGGCATCAACGTCGTGATCGGCAACTGGCGCGGCGTCTACGGCGCGCCCGGCATCACCCCCGAGCAGCGCAAGGTGCTGACCGAGATGGTCATCAAGGCCACCAAGAGCAAAGCCTGGGCCGAGTCGCTGGAGAAGAACGGCTGGACCCCGGCGCTGATGAGCGGGCCGGAGTTCGCGCAGTTCGTCGACAACGAGTTCGCCAGCCTGCGCGCGGTGATGGTCAAGTCCGGAATGATCTGATGAAGACACCGCAGACCCTCATCGGCGTGGGCGTGATCGCCACCGGCGCCTTGCTGGTGGCCGGCGCGCTGCAGATCTCGGGCGAGGCCGGCTACGGCGGCGTCGGCCCCAACTTTCTGCCGGGCGTGGTCGCGCTGCTGCTGCTGGTCTGCGGCGCCGGGCTGGTGTGGGAGGCGCGCGCCGGCGGCTTCCGTGACATGGAAGAAGCCTCCGGCGCGGCGCGCGGCGACTGGCACGGCTTTGCCTGGGTGTCGCTCGGCATCCTGGCCAACGCGGGGCTGATCACCACGATCGGCTTCATCCTGAGTTGCACGCTCTGTTTCGTGCTGGCGGTGCGGGGCTTCAAGTCGGCGCAAGGCCGGCTCGACCTGAGCGCGCGCGCCTGGCTGGCCGACAGCGCCATCGGTGTGGCGATTGCCGCGCCGGTGTTCTGGATGTTCACCAAGCTGCTGGCGATCAACTTGCCAGGTCTCACTTCCACGGGTTGGCTCTGATGCTCGACATCCTCAATCAACTGCTCCAGGGCTTTGCCACCGCCGGCACGCCCGTCAACCTGCTGTGGGCGCTGTTCGGCTGCACGCTGGGCACCGCCATCGGCGTGCTGCCCGGCATCGGCCCGGCCACGGCGGTGGCGATGCTGCTGCCGATCACGCTCAAGGTCGAACCGACCGCGTCGATGATCTTCTTCGCCGGCATCTACTACGGCGCGATGTACGGCGGCTCGACCACCTCGATCCTGCTCAACACGCCGGGCGAATCCGGCTCCATGGTCACGGCCATGGAAGGCAACAAGATGGCCAAGAGCGGCCGGGCCGGCGCGGCGCTCGCCACGGCGGCGATCGGCTCCTTCGTGGCCGGCACCATCGCCACCGTGCTGGTGACGTTCTGCGCACCGGTGGTGGCCACCTACGCCATCAAGCTGGGGCCGCCCGAATACTTCATGCTGATGGTGCTGGCCTTCATCACCGTCAGCGCGGTGCTGGGCAAGAGCACGCTGCGCGGGCTGACCGCGCTGGGCATCGGCCTGGCGATGGGGCTGATCGGCATCGACCAGATCTCCGGCCAAGTGCGCTACACGCTGGGCGTGCCCGAGTTGATGGACGGCCTGGAGGTGGTGCTGATCGCCGTCGGCCTGTTCGCCGTGGGCGAGACGCTCTACGCCGTGCTCTACGAGGGCCGCGTGACCGAATCGCAGAACCGCATGAGCCGCGTGCACATGACGCGGCAGGAGTGGCGCCGTTCCTGGCCGGCGTGGCTGCGCGCCACGTTCATCGGCTTTCCGTTCGGCACCATTCCGGCCGGCGGCAGCGAGATCCCCACCTTCCTGAGCTACGCCACCGAGAAGAAGCTCTCCAGGCACAAGGAAGAGTTCGGCACCACCGGAGCCATCGAAGGCGTGGCCGGGCCTGAAGCGGCCAACAACGCCGCCATCACCGCCACGCTGATCCCGCTGCTGACGCTGGGCATCCCGACCAGCAACACCACCGCCATCCTGCTGGGCGCGTTCCAGAACTACGGCATCCAGCCGGGGCCGCAGCTGTTCGACACCAACGCGTCGCTGGTGTGGGCGCTGATCGCGTCGCTCTACATCGGCAACGTCATGCTGCTGGTGCTCAACCTGCCGCTGGTGGGGCTGTGGGTCAAGCTGCTCAAGATCCCGAAGGCGCACCTCTACGCCGGCATCCTGATCTTCGCCACCGTGGGCGTCTACGGCATGCGGCAGTCGGCGTTCGATCTGGTGCTGCTCTACGCCATCGGCCTGCTGGGCGTGGTGATGCGGCGCTATGACTTTCCGACCGCGCCGGTGGTGGTCGGCATGATCCTCGGGCCGCTGGCCGAGGCGCAGATGCGCAACGCGCTGTCCATCGGCGAAGGCCACTGGAGCATCTTCCTGCAACGGCCCATGTCGGTGACGCTGCTGGTCGTGGTGGTGGCGGTGCTGGTGCTGCCGCGGCTGATCAAGCACCTGCAGCGCACGCGCTGAGCCACGGCGCTCAGCCGCCGAGCGGGCCCGCGCCGGGCTCGCGTTCTTTCCCCCGTTCCTCCTTTCCCCTATTTCTCGGGTCCTGACTCCAGGGCCTGGGGGATCCGTGCGCGCCCCTGGGTGCGTCAACCCGATCGGACCTGGCGCGTGATGCCTGGTCGGTCTCGACATTTCAACAACCGGAGACATCCCGAATGAACAAATCCCTGATCACCTTCGCCATCCTGGCTGCTGCAGCCGGTGCTGCCGCTGCGCAGTCGTCGGTCACCGTCTACGGCAAGGTCGACATCGGCGCGCGCAAGGCCGTCGGCTCCAGCAACAATGAAATCGCCACCGGCAGCGATGGCCGGCTCGGTTTCAAGGGAACGGAAGACCTGGGCGGTGGCAACCGTGCCTTCTTCAACCTCGAACATCGCTTCTTCCCGAACAACGGCACGCAGGACGGCACGCAGTTCTGGAAGGGCATCGCCCACGCCGGCTTGAGTGGCGCCTACGGCCAGGTGGCGCTGGGTCGCCAGTATGTGGCGGCGTTTTCGCTGATCCAGAACCAGATCGATCCGTTCGGCGGCGACACGGTGGCGCAGCTGCGCGATGTCGGCTTCCGCGTCGCCAGCATCGCCAAAACCCGCATCGACAGTTCGATCCGCTACGACTTCAGCGCCAATGGCCTGAACGTGGCGCTGTCGGGCGCCGAGGCGGTCACGAACGGCGGTACGGACCGGCCGGTGTCGGTGGCGGCGAACTACAAGGTGGGCGGCCTGTTCGTGGGCGCCGGCTATGAAGATCCGGCCGGCGTGAACGACAACATCATGAGCATCGGCGCGGCCTACACGATGGGTGCGGCAACGCTGTCAGCCGGCTACTCGCGGGGCGACACCAACGCCAACGTGAAGGCCACGGGCTTCATGCTGGGCCTGAACTGGGGCGTTGGCCCGGGCGAGCTGAAGGCGGCGATCGGCACGCAGAAGCAGGGCAGCACGACCACGGCGCAGAAGGTCGGCCTGGGCTACCACTACGCCCTGTCCAAGCGCACGATCATCTACACCGACATCGGCCATGACCGCAAGGCCTTGACCGACAAGACCGGCTACGACCTCGGCATCAAGCACTCGTTCTGATTCAGGCCTTGGCGCCCACGGCCAGCGCCCGCAGGCGCTGGCTTTCCAGCTCGGTCGCGCTGGGCAGGTCGGCCGCGTGCATCGGCCAGCCTTGGGTGTGCTGCTCGACCAGGCCGACCATCGCCCGGATCCACGCCGGGTCGTCGTTCATGCACGGGATGTGCTCGAAGCGCTGGCCACCCGCCGTCAGGAAGGCGTGCTTGCCCTCCATGGCGATTTCTTCCAGCGTCTCCAGGCAGTCGGCCGGGAAGCCGGGGCAGAAGACCTGCACGTGCTTGACGCCCTGCTTGGCGAGCTTTTCCAGCGTCGGCTCGGTGTAGGGCTCCAGCCACTTGGCCTTGCCGAAGCGGCTCTGGAAGCTCAGGCTCATCTGCTCAGGCGTCAGCCCCAGGCGCTCGCGCAGCAGGCGTGCGGTCTTGTAGCAGTGGCAGTGGTAGAGGTCGCCCAGGTGCAGCGTGCGCTCGGGCACGCCGTGGAAGCTCAGCAGCACGTGGTCGGCGCGGCCTTCGCGCTGCCAGAACGCCTGCAGGCGCTGCGCCAGCGCGTCGATGTAGCCGGCGTCGTCGTGGTACTGCTTGACGAAGCGCAGCTCGGGCAGGTTGCGGCAGGTGCGGCTCCAGTCCTGCACCGAGTCGTAGACGCTTGCCGTGGTCGTGCCCGAATACTGCGGGTAGAGCGGCAGGATCAGGATGCGTTCGCAGCCCGCCTGCTTCAACGCGTCCAGCCCGCTGGCGATCGACGGCTGGCCGTAGGTCATGGCGGGCATCACCATCGCCTGCAGGCCGCGCTCGCCCAGGTAGCCCTGCAGCATCGTGGCCTGCTTTCGGGTCCACACCGCCAGCGGCGAGCCCTCGGGCGTCCAGATGCTGGCGTACTTGGCGGCCGATTTCTTGGGCCGAAAGCGCAGGATGATGCCGTGCAGGATCGGCAACCAGACTGCGCGCGGAATCTCCACCACGCGCGGGTCCGACAGGAACTGCGCCAGGTAGCGGCGCACCGCTGGCGCGGTGGGCGCATCCGGCGTGCCGAGGTTGACGAGCAGCACGCCGGTGCGCGCTGGCTGGCCGTGGCGGAAGGTGGGTTCGGGTGCAAATTTCATGGCGCGCGCATTCTCTCCCAGCCGACCTTGCCCCCAAGGTGGGCGGCCATTTGGCGCGACACTCCGCGCCATGACTGCCTCCACCCTCCAAGCCCTGACGCTCGATCTCGACGACACGCTCTGGCCCGTCGGCCCGGTGATCGTCAACGCCGAACGTGTCCTTAACGACTGGCTGCTGGCGCACGCGCCCGCCACCTCGGCCCGCTACCCGCTCGACACCATGCGCCGCCTGCGCACCCAGATCGGCCAGCAGCGCCCGGACCTGGCACACGACCTGACCGAACTCCGTCTGCTCAGCCTGCGCCAAGCCTTGACCGATTCAGGCGACGACCCGGCGCTGGCCGAACCGGCGTTCGAGTGCTTCTTCGCCGAGCGCCAGCGCGTCACCTTCTACGCCGACGTCGCACCCGCCCTCGACCGCCTCGCCGCCCGCTGGCCCCTGCTGGCGCTGAGCAACGGCAACGCTGAACTCGAAGCCACGGGCCTGTCCCGCTGGTTCGTCGGCTCCGTCAACGCCCGCAGCTGCGGCGTGGCCAAGCCCGATGCGCGCATCTTCCAGGCCGCCTGCGCCCGGCTGGGCTGTGAGCCGGGGCAGGTGCTGCACATTGGTGACGACCATGGGTTGGATATCGTGGGGGCGCGGAATGCGGGGTTGCATACGGCGTGGGTGCGGCGGGAGGGGGCGTCAGAGCAGCCGGCGTTCGAGGGTGACGGGCTGCATTTGCGGGTGAGGGATTTGGGGGAGTTGGCGGGGGTGTTGGGGGTTTGAGGAAAGTAGTTCGGTGTGACTGCGTACGAGTTATCTTGGCAGTCATATTAATTATTGTCGATTAATTAACGGTGTTGAGCTTGTAACTGCTTTCGACCCGGAGCGGTTCAAACAGAGCGCGAATTCAGCGCCCGGAAGCTGCCGCTCAACGCCCAAACTCAGCCGAAGCGGAGGCGTAGCGGTCGGCTGGAGTGCCTTGTTAGCCAACTACCCCACCAAGGCTGCAAAGATTGCCTTGCCAAGGCTTGAAACGACAGCACCAATGGCCGCATAAAGCGCCTTACGTTGCCAAGAATTTGCTTTTTCAAATGACTCTCTGAGCTTGCCGATTTCCTCTGTTTGCTTCGATACTGTCTCGCTAAGAGTTTCAATTGCTTTATTGTGATTTTGGAACTCAGACGCTTTTTGCGAAAGCTGCTGCGCTGCCAATGCCTTTGTTGACTCGCCGATGCGAACAAAGAAACCTTCGCTTGAGCCAATTAGCGCAGAAGATTTTTGAACCGTAATGAGGCCAACACATTTGTCACCAATGTTGACGACTTTAAAATCCGCTTTTACATCGCCAGTAACCCTTTGAATTGACCGCTGGTAAGCGCGCTCAAATTGTTCGGGTTGTATGCCAACCACAATGTTTGGTTCTTTTATACCAACTAATATGGAACCGCCTTCGGCGTTCGCGAATGCGGAAATAAGGCGAGCCAATATTTCCGGGGTCGTAACCCGTTCTTTGAATTCGACTGTTTGGCTTTCGCCGGCTGCGATGAGATTGGAAATATCGTGGGACATATTTTCTTGTTGGCTAACGTGTTATAGACGACACCACACTGTCGCCTAACACGGCAACTGTCGTCCTAATCGAGTGCGCCTGACGTGGCCGATGTGCTTGTCGCATCTGACCTCCCTCCCTGTTGACTGTGCATTCATACAGTACTAAATTTGCAGTCAAAAGCGGCGTTTGCTTACGATTCTGTCAGCAGTGCACCGCCCTGCCAAGGGAGGCAACCATGGCGTTTTCGCGACAAGCTCAGGCGCCCGGACGTGCGGCCCTGCGCCCCGTGGATCCAGCGGTGGGGCTGCCGCCCTTGAAGTCCGTTCGTCTGCTGGACCAGTTGCGAGAGCGCATCCGGCTGCTGCACTACAGCTTGCGCACCGAAGAAGCCTACGTGTACTGGGCGCGGGCCTACATTCGCTTCCACGGCCTGCGGCACCCGGCCGAGATGGGCAAGGCAGAGGTGGAGGGTTTCTTGACGCACTTGGCAGTAGAAAAGGGTTTGTCTGCCTCGACCCATCGGCAGGCTCTGTCTGCGCTGATCTTTCTCTACGACAAGGTGTTGGGCCTGCAACTGCCGTGGCTGGCCGAGATTGGCCGACCGGTGCCGGTGCGGCGCCTGCCGGTGGTGTTGTCGCGCGACGAGGTAGCCGCTGTGCTGGACGGTTTGCAGGGCGTGCACCGGGTGCTGGCGCGACTGCTGTATGGCACGGGCATGCGCATCACCGAAGGCCTGCAACTTCGGGTCAAGGACGTCGACTTTACCCACCGCGCGCTGATAGTGCGCGAGGGCAAGGGTGGCAAGGATGATGCTGCCTGCCCGGTGAAGGCTCTCACAGCGGACTTGCGTGACCGTCAGCTCATGGCCGATAGCACTCATCCTCACAACCTCAATACTCCCCGGCACCCCGGATACCCCAAACACCCCCAAAACTCCCGCCCCGCATTCGCGCCTTGCTTGGCAACACGCTTGGTCATCGCACCATCGCATTTCGGGCAGACCGGAGCCATCGCCCGGGCAGTAACGGGCGCAGGGGGTGGTGTGACGCTGGCTTGGCGGCCCGACTGAATCAGGCCTTTCAAGGCTGGGCCATCGACGAGCATGATGTTTCGGCCCTGCGCAAACGCGTGCGCGTCAGCGGTGAACTGGCCGGAGGTGACGACAAAACCGCCCGCTGCGCCACGCGCGGCCATGACGCCGTACAACTGGCGCACCACGTCGACGCTGACTTTCAGCGCCTTCCATTGCTTGCACTGGACCAGAAAGGTTTCGCTGCCTTTCTTGAGCACAACGTCTACCCCACCATCCGGCCCGCCGCCACCGGTTTCGGTGACGCGGTAGCCCTGCTGGCGGTAGGCGGCGGCGACGAGTTGCTCGAACTCGCGCCAGCTCATGCCGTTGAGCGCCTCGACGTGGCGGCTGGCTTGCACGTCGCGCACCAAGGCTTGCCCGCGGCGGCGTTTCCAGGCGGACAGGCCAGCGCCGGCCAGGCAGATCAGCGGGACGAGGTACTGTGCGAACAGGGCAACGGACGCGATGGCGACCTTGACGATCGGCCCGACCATCTGGCCCGGCGTCGGGATGGGCATGTCGACCGGCGTCGCCAACCGATGCAGCAGCAGGTAGCTCACCCCCGCCAGCCCCACACCCACCCACCACGGCAGGCGCGCAACAAGGCTCATCCACTCTTCAGCCGCAGTGGTGCGACGTTTTCTTGCCATGAAGGCTCCCCCTGATGAGATCCCCGTGGACTGGCGTTGCAGCACTCTGCGGTGCGGCTGGGCGCCTGGGGATCGAAGCGGCAGATGCTATCGAATCGGGTTGCTGTTTCCAGCGGGTTTTTGCGGATTCGACTCAGCGTTTCATCTGGTCACAAACGCAGCGCGGCCCGCAGAACACCGGCTGGGCTGCCGGGTTCTGCGGGCCGCGAGTGAGAGCCGGTGAGGTCAGTCGGCTTTGCGCACCCGCACCTTCGATGCCGCCAGCTTGGCCCGCTCCCGCGCCACGTCGATCGACTCGGCGTGCGCCAGCGCCACGCCCATGCGGCGTTTGACGAAGCTTTCGGGCTTGCCGAACAGGCGCAGGTCGGTGCCGGGCACGGACAGGGCGTCGGCCACGCCGTCGAAGATGACGGCTTGCGCGTCCACGCCGCCGTAGATCACCGCGCTGGCGCCGGCGCTCTTGAGGGTGGTGTCGACCGGCAGGCCGAGGATGGCGCGGGCGTGCAGCTCGAATTCGCTCTGCCATTGGGTGGCCAGCGTGACGAGACCGGTGTCGTGCGGGCGCGGGCTGACTTCGCTGAACCAGACCTGATCGCCCTTGACGAACAGCTCGACGCCGAACAAGCCCAGCCCTTGCAGGTTGTCGGTCACGGCCTTGGAGATGGTGCGGGCGCGCTCCAGGGCGGCCGGCTGCATGGGCTGGGGCTGCCAGCTCTCGACGTAGTCGCCGCCGACCTGCACGTGGCCGATGGGGTCGCAGAAGTGGGTCTGCACGCTGCCATCGGTGCCGACGGCGCGCACGGTGAGCTGGGTGATTTCGTAGTCGAAGTCGATGAAGCCTTCGACGATGACGCGGCCCTTGGCGACGCGGCCGCCCGCCATGGCGTAGTCCCAGGCGTGCTGGACGTCGGCGGCGCTGTCGATCTTGCTCTGGCCTTTGCCGGAGCTGCTCATCACCGGCTTGACGATGCAGGGGTAGCCTATTGCCGTTGCGCCATCTGCGCCGTCAATGGCGGCCTGCAACTCGGCCAGCGAATCGCAGAAGCGGTAGGGGCTGGTGGGTAGGCCCAGCGTCTCGGCGGCCAGGCGGCGGATGCCTTCGCGATCCATGGTCAGGCGGGCGGCACGGGCGGTGGGGATGCAGCGGATCTGGCCCTCGGCCTCCATCGCCTCCAGCACCGCGGTGGCGATGGCCTCGATCTCGGGCACGACCAGGTCGGGCTTTTCGGCCTCGATCAGCGCGCGCAGCTGCGCCGGGTCGCTCATGGTGATGGTGCGGGCGTGGTGGGCGACCTGCTGGCCGGGGGCGTTGTCGTAGCGGTCGACCGCGAGGGTCTCGACGCCCAGGCGCTGCAGGGCGATCAGCACCTCTTTGCCGAGTTCACCGCTGCCGAGCAGCATCACGCGCGTCGCCACCGGCGACAAAGGGGTAGCAAGAGCTTTCATGCGGGTCTGGAGCCTGAAGAAAAAGAAAGGGTTTAGGTGAGCGGCTGCGGCTCGGTCTCGTCGAAGCGCAGCACCTCGAAGCTCACTGTGGGCGCGTCCGCCACCAGCGGCGACACGCCCAGCGAGATCACGCCGCGGCCGTGCAGCGTGCAGGCGCTGCGGCGCAGGCTGACCACGGCCGGCTGCACGCCAAAGCGCACATAAGTGCCGTTGGAGCTGAGGTCGGTGAGCTGGAAGTTGCCGCCGTGCCATTCGATGCGCGCATGCATGCGCGAGACGCGGCTGTCGTCGAGGCAGTAGCCCGCCTCCTGGCTGCGGCCCAGCATGACGGGCAGGTTGCGCATCGTGTGCACGCGTGGCACGCCGCAGAGCGTGATCTTGATGCCGTCCGGCACGGCAGTGGGCAGGCCGTCGCCGAACATGGTGGACATGGCGTCCGGGCCGTGGCGTGACTCCAGATGCCAGACCTCGACCGGTTCCATGCGGCCGCGCAGGTGCAGCTTGTCGAGCCGGCGGAAGTGCTCGCGCAGGTGGCGTGGCAAGGGCTCCAGGGTTTCGATGGTGAGCAGGGTTTCGCTGTCGCCGGCGTGATCCAGCAGCCGTGCGGCCACGTTGACGGCGTCACCGAAGCAGTCGCTGCCGACTTCGATCAACTCGCCATGCACCATCGCCACCTGCACGCGCAGGGACTGGGCGCGCAGCCCGAACAGGTTGACCAGCGTGCGCCCGAACGACTCCTGCACCTCTTCGGCAGCGCGCACGGCGGGCGAAGGGTCGGTGAAGACGGCCATCAGGCCATCGCCCAGGGTCTTGATGACGCGGCCACCGTGAGCCTCGATCACCCGGCCCAGCATGGCGACGCTCTGGGTGACCAGGGATGCGGCGTCGGCGTTGCCCAGGCTCTCATAGAGGGAGGTGCTGCCGCGCAGATCGGCGAACAAGACGGTACGAATCACGGACTGCGACATGGTCTTGATTCTAGTGGCGCCACCGTGACATCCTGCACGATGTGTTCCAGCGGTTCCGGGCGCGCTGAAACGACAAAGCCCGGACGAGCCGGGCCTTGTTGTCAGTGCAGATCAGACCCGGAAATCACGCCGGGCCGGCGCTGCATCAGAGGTTGTCCAGATAGGTGCGCAGCTTGTCCGAACGGCTCGGGTGCTTGAGCTTGCGGATCGCCTTGGCCTCGATCTGGCGGATGCGCTCGCGCGTCACGTCGAACTGCTTGCCGACTTCTTCGAGCGTGTGGTCGGTGCTCATCTCGATGCCGAAACGCATGCGCAGCACCTTGGCTTCGCGCGGCGTCAGGCTGTCGAGGATGTCGCGCACCACGTCGCGCAGGCCCGACTGCATCGCGGCCTCGATCGGCGCGGTGTTGTTGGTGTCCTCGATGAAGTCGCCCAGGTGCGAGTCGTCGTCGTCGCCGATCGGCGTCTCCATCGAGATCGGCTCCTTGGCGATCTTCATGATCTTGCGGATCTTGTCCTCGGGCATTTCCATCTTTTCGGCCAGCGAGGGCGCATCGGGCTCGAAGCCGAACTCCTGCAAATGCTGGCGCGACAGGCGGTTCATCTTGTTGATCGTCTCGATCATGTGCACCGGGATGCGGATAGTGCGGGCCTGGTCGGCAATGCTCCTCGTGATGGCCTGGCGGATCCACCACGTGGCGTAGGTCGAGAACTTGTAGCCGCGGCGGTATTCGAACTTGTCGACCGCCTTCATCAGGCCGATGTTGCCTTCCTGGATCAGGTCGAGGAACTGCAGGCCGCGGTTGGTGTACTTCTTGGCGATCGAGATCACCAGGCGCAGGTTGGCCTCGATCATCTCGCGCTTGGCTTCGCGCGAGTTGGCCTCGCCCTCGTTCATGCGCTTGTTGATGGCCTTGAGGTCATCGATGGGCACCACGGCGCGGGTCTGCAGGTCGATCAGCTTCTGCTGCAGTTCCTGAATGGCGGGCAGGTTGCGGCCCATGATGGCGCTGTAGGACTTGCCGGCGGCGATCTCGCCTTCGGCCCAGGCCAGGTTCAGGATGTTGGGCGGGAAGACCTTGATGAACTGCTCTTGCGGCATGCCGCACTTGTCGACCACGATCTTGCGCAGTTCACGCTCGTAGCGGCGCACGTCATCGACCTGCGAGCGCAGCAGCGCGCACAGCTTCTCGATGGTCTTGACCGTGAAGCGGATCGTCATCAGCTGGGCGCTGATGGCGCTCTGCGCCTTGTTGTAGGCGGGCGACTTGTAGCCGTCTTTCTCAAGCGCGGCGCGCATCTTGTCGAAGTCCAGCTGCAGTGCGGCGAACTTGACCAGCGCGTGGTTCTTCAGTTCTTCGAGTTTCTTGGTCAGCGCCTTGGAGCCGCCGTTGCCGTCGTCATCGTCGTCTTCGTCGAACTCGTCGAAGTCTTCTTCGGCGACGTAGTCGTCGGCCTCGGATTCGGACACGAAGCCGTCCACCACGGCCGAGATCTGGTCTTCGCCGGCACGGATGCGGGCGGCCATGGTCAGTGCTTCGGCGATGGTGGCGGGCGATGCCGAGATCGCCAGCATCATGGCCTGCAGGCCGCCTTCGATGCGCTTGGCGATCTCGATTTCGCCTTCGCGCGTCAGCAGCTCGACCGTGCCCATTTCACGCATGTACATGCGGACCGGGTCGGTGGTGCGGCCGAACTCGGAGTCGACCGTCGAGAGCGCCGCTTCGGCCTCTTCTTCGGCTTCTTCCTCGGTCGCGGTGCTGGTGTTGTTGCCCGAAATCAGCAGCGTGGCGGCGTCGGGCGCCTGCTCGTAGACCGCGATGCCCATGTCGTTGAGCATCGAGATGATGGCCTCGAGGATCTCGGCCTCGACCAGCTTCTCGGGCAGGTGGTCGTTGATTTCCTGGTGCGTCAGGAAACCGCGCGTCTTGCCCATCTTGATCAGGGTCTTTAGCTCGGTGCGGCGCTTGTTGACCTCTTCGTCAGTCAGCGCGGTCTCGTCGAGGCCGAACTCGCGCATCAGCGCGCGCTCCTTGGCGCGGCTGACCTTCATGCGCAGCGGCTTGGCCTTGGGCGTGACTTCCTCGCTGACGGCCACACCCACTTCGGCTTCTGCTTCGACTTCTGCCTCGGGCTCGCCTTCGAGCTCGGCTTCGATGTCGGCGAAGTCCTCGTCGCTGTCCAGGCCCGGCTTCTTGGCCTCGGCCTTGACCGGCTCGGCTGCCGCCTTGGGCTTGCGACCGCGCTTGGCGCCGCCGCCTTCTTCACCGGTCTTGACCGCCTTGGCGTTCTTGCGCGGCGGCTTGGCCACGGCAGCGACAACGCTGGACTCTTGATCGACTTCAGGGGCTTGCGCGGCAGCGCTCTTCTTCGCGTTCATGCGATTCCTCGGCAGGTGTACTCGGCGGAAATGGGGCGGTCGGCCTGAAAAACAAGCTGTTTTTCAAGGCAGGCAAGTTCGCGTGAACATTTGGGGGTGCAGTGTTGGCGGAATTGGCCGGAGGTGGGTGCCCGTTTCGCGGGTGGCCGGGGGGCTCAAGCACTGCTGTCACTCTTGCCGTTTCTAAGACAGCCGAGGATTATACCTTTTTACGCTCAGAGCCGACCCAGAAAGCGCATGGCGTCGGTGCGGTCCCCGGCGCTGCGGATCTGCGAGATGACGTGCGGCAGGTCCTCGGGCAGCGGCTCGATGCCCGATTCGGCGGCATCCACCAGCGCAATCGCGGTCGTGCCCCAGTCGAACGCCAGCAGCGTTTCGCGCAGTGCCGGCCACGGCACGGTGTCGTGCTCGGTGTGCAGCTGGTCCAGGTGCCGGAACAGTTCGCCGTGCCATCCTGGCAGCTGGCAGAGTAGGTCGTGGTCAGCGCCTGACAGCGTGGTCCACCACTCACTGCGCTGCAGCAGCAGCCAGGCGGCGCGGTCCTCGGGGCGGCGCGCGGCTGGGCGCTGGCCTTGCGGGATGCGCGGTTCCTCGCGATTCCAGCGCTTCGAGCCCTTGCCAAAGCTGCCGGGCTGCCATTCGCCACTCTTGCGGTAGCCGGATTGCGGCGACTGCATCGGTGATTGCATGGGGGACTGCATCGGCGCTTGCGATGACTTCGCGCCCGATGCCGCGCTCGCCTGTGCCGTGCCCCAGCGCACCGCCAGATCGGTCGATGCGATCTGCGACAGCTGTGCAAACTCATTGACCATCTGCAGCCGCAGCACGCCCTCGGGCAGCGCGCGCCACAGCGGCTCAGCCTGGGCGATGAACTTGGCACGGCCTTCCGGGCTGGCCAGGTCGCAGTCCTGGCTGGCCACCTGCATCATCTGGCGTGACAGCGGCAGTGCCTCGGCAATGCAGCGCTCAAACGCCTCGGCGCCCTCGGCACGCACGAACGAGTCCGGATCGTGCTCGGCCGGCAGGAACAGGAAGCGGAAGCTGCGCGTGTCGGTCGCGAACGGCAGCACCGCCTCCATCGCCCGCGTGGCGGCCCGGCGGCCCGCCTTGTCGCCATCGAAGCTGAAGACGATCTGGTCGGTGTGCCGCACCAGCTTCTGGATGTGCTCGCCGGTGCAGGCAGTGCCGAGCGTGGCCACCGCCTGGCCGAAGCCGAGCTGCGCCAGCGCGACCACGTCCATATAGCCTTCGGTCACCAGCGCGTGGCCGCGTTCGCGGATGGCCATGCGCGCCTCGTACAGGCCGTACAGCTCGCGGCCCTTGACGAACACCGGCGTCTCGGGCGAGTTGAGGTACTTGGGCTCGCCCTGGTCCAGCACGCGCCCGCCGAAGCCGATCACCTCGCCCTTGGGGTTGCGGATCGGGAACATGATGCGGTCGCGGAAGCGGTCGTGCCGGCGCGCTTCCTCGCCTTCGCGCACCTCTTTCGGGTCTTGCAGGATCACCAGGCCGGACTCGACCAGCTGCGGGTCGTCGTAATGCGCAAACGCGCTCGCCAGTGCGTGCCAGCCGGCCGGCGCATAGCCCAGGCCGAAGCGGGCAGCGATCTCGCCGGTCAGGCCGCGGCGCTTGAGGTAGTCGATCGCCTTCGGGCTGGTCTTGAGCTGCGCGCGGTAGTGCTGCGTGGCGCGCGCCAGCACGTCGGTCAGGCTGATCTGCTGGGCGCGGGCCTGCGCGGCGCGTTCGCGCTGCTCGGGGCTGGTGTCTTCCTCGGGCACCACCATGCCGAATTCCTGCGCCAGGTCCTTGACCGCCTCGACGAAGTTCATGCCGCTGGTTTCCATCAGGAAGCCGATGGCGTTGCCGTTGGCGCCGCAGCCGAAGCAGTGATAGAACTGCTTGGTGGCGCTGACCGTGAAGCTCGGGCTTTTTTCGGCGTGGAAGGGGCACAGGCCGCTGTAGTTGGCGCCGGTTTTCTTGAGTTGGACTTGCCGGCCCACCACTTCGACGATGTCGACGCGGGCGATCAAATCCTGGATAAAGCCTTGGGGTATCACCCGCGAAAGTCTAGCCGGCTTGAGTCGATCAGCCCGTCAATCACCCCGCACGACACCTTCGCGGCGCGGGTCCGCGCCACCAAACCAGCCCTGTGGCGTGCGCTGAATTGCCTGCAGGCCACTGGTCATGGGAATCTCGATCACCTCGTGGCCGCGCTCGCGCAGCGCTTGCAGCGTGGCGGCGGGAAAGCGCTTTTCCTCCAGCAGGGTCGGGCCGTTGAGCGAGCCGAAATTGGGCAGGTTGATGGCTGCTTGCGCGTCCAGCCCCCAGCCGAGCGTGGCCAGCAGCGTCTTGGCGGTGAAGTGAATGATCAGCGCGCCACCGGGCGAGCCCGCGCTCATCAGCAACTGGCCGCTGGCGCGGTCGAACACCAGCGTCGGGCTCATGCTGGAGCGCGGGCGCTTGCCAGGCTGCACGCGGTTGGCGATCGGTTTTCCAGCCGCATCGGCAGGCGTGAAAGAAAAATCGGTCAGCTCGTTGTTGAGCAGAAAGCCGCCCTCCAGCCCCGTGCCGCCGTCGACCAGCAGCCTTGCGCCGAACTGGTCTTCGATGGTGCTGGTCATGGCCACCGCGCGGCCCTGCGCATCGACGATCGAGATGTGCGACGTGCCGTATTCCGGCTGGTCCGGCTGCGGCGCCCACGCCTGCTGCATCCCGGCCGGCTTGCCGGGCCGGGCGATGTCCATGGACTGCGCGCCGATCAGCGTGGCGCGCTGGTCCAGATAGGCCGCATCCAGCAGGCTAGCCCAGCGCCCGCCCGGCGCGCTGACGAAGTCCGGGTCCGCCACGTACTGCGCGCGGTCGGCGAAGGCCAGCCGGGCGGCCTCGGTGTAGCGGTGCAGGAAGTCGGCGCTCGGCAGGCCGTTCTCCAGCGCGGGGCGGTCTGGTGTCGTGCGCTCCAGCAGGCCCAGCATCTGTGCCATCGCCAGGTGGCCTGACGACGGCGGCGGAAAGCCGCACAGCCGGTAGATGCGCCAGTCGCTGCACAGCGCCTCGCGCTGCAGTGGGCGGTAGCCGGCCAGATCGGCTTCGCTCAGCCGGCCCGGGTTGCTGGCGTGGCCGCGCACTGCGGTGACGATGCTGCGCGCCACCGCGCCCTCATGCAGCGCCGCGCTGCCTTGTGCCGCCATCTGGCGCAGCACCGCCGCCAGCGCCGGGTTGCGCAGTTGCGTGCCGATGGGTTTGGGGCTGCCGTCGGGTTGGTAAAAGTAGCGCGCCGCCGCCGCGTTCTTGCGCAAATGCGCATCACCCGCCAGCAGGCCGTGCAGGCGCGGGCTGATCGCAAATCCCTGTTCCGCCAGCGCAATCGCCGGCTCGAACAGCTGTGCCCACGGCAGCCGGCCCTGTTGCCGATGCGCCAACTCCAGCATGCGCAGCGTGCCTGGCACGCCCACGGCGCGGCCCCCGACGATGGCGTCGGCAAACGCCATCGGCCGGCCGTCGGGCGTCAGGAACAGCCGTTCATCGGCGGCAGCGGGCGCGGTCTCGCGGCCGTCATAGGCCTGCAGCGTGGTGCCATCCCAGTGCAGCAGAAACGCGCCGCCGCCGAGGCCGCTGGACTGCGGCTCGACCAGCGTCAGCACCATCTGTACCGCGATGGCGGCGTCCACCGCCGAGCCACCGGCCCGGATGATCTGGTCGCCGGCCTCCGTCGCCAGCGGGTTGGCGGCGGCCACCGCAAAGCGCCGCGTGTGCCAGCCTGGCTTGGCGCTGCTGCCGGTGGCCGCTTCCGGGTTGACGCCGGGCGATGTGACCGGCGCCTGCGCGCACGCCGCCAGCAGCGCCAGCCCGATCAGCGCCAGCAATGCACGTAGACCCGCACGCAAGCCCGTCCGCATGCTTCAGCGCGGCGCGAGGCGGATGGCGCCGTCGAGGCGGATCACCTCGCCGTTGAGCATCTCGTTGGTGACGATCTGCTGCACCAGCTTGGCGTAGTCGGCGGGCGTGCCGAGGCGGCTGGGGAAGGGCACGCCGGCGGCGAGCGCGTCCTGCACCTCCTGCGGCATGCCGAACAGCATCGGCGTGCCGAAGATGCCCGGCGCAATCGTCATGCAGCGGATGCCGTTGCGCGCCAAATCACGCGCAATCGGCAGCGTCATGCCGACGATGCCGCCCTTGCTGGCCGCATAAGCCGCCTGGCCGATCTGGCCGTCGTAGGCGGCCACGCTGGCGGTGTTGATGAGCACGCCGCGCTCGCCGGTGGCTTCGGGCTCGTTGCGGCACATCGCCTCGGCCGCCAGGCGGATCATGTTGAAGCTGCCGATCAGGTTGACCGTCACGGTCTTGCTGAACAGGTCGAGCGCGTGCGCACCATCCTTGCCCACCGTCTTGGCCGCCGGCGCGATGCCGGCGCAGTTGACCAGCCCCATCAGCTTGCCCAGCGAGGTGGCGCGGGCGACCGCCGTGCGGCCGTCGTCCTCAGAGGCGACGTTGCAGCGCACGAAGGCGCCGCCGATCTCGGCCGCCACCTGCTCGCCGCGCTCGGCCTGCAGGTCGGCAATCACGACCGTGGCGCCTTCCCGCGCCAGCATGCGGGCCGTGCCTTCGCCCAGCCCGGAGGCCGCGCCCGTGACGATGAAAACCTTGCCTGCGATGTCCATGAGATAGCCTTGAGTTTTTGATTGCCGTTGACGTAAACGTCAGATTGAGACGACAAAAAAGCCGCTGGAGCGTGGCTCAAGCGGCTTTTGAGACGGTGCGGGCGGTAATCAGCCCAGCGCAGCCAAAGCCCGCGCGGTGATTTCTTCCACCGAGCCCATGCCGCTGATCTTGGCGTAGCGCGGCGCAGCGGTGTCCCCCGTGGCCGACCAGCCAGCGTAGTAGTCCACCAGCGGGCGGGTCTGGCTCTGGTAGACCTCCAGGCGCTTGCGCACGGTTTCTTCCTTGTCGTCGTCGCGCTGCACCAGCGCTTCGCCGGTCACGTCGTCCTGACCGTCGACCTTGGGCGGGTTGAACTTGACGTGGTAAGTGCGGCCCGAGGCGGGGTGCGAGCGGCGGCCGCTCATGCGCTCGATGATGGCCTCGCTGGGCACGTCGATCTCCAGCACCAGATCGAGATTGACGCCCGCCGCCTTCATCGCGTCAGCCTGCGGAATCGTGCGCGGGAAACCGTCGAACAGGAAACCGTTGGCGCAGTCCGCCTGCGCGATGCGTTCCTTGACCAGGCCGATGATGATGTCGTCGCTCACCAGCGCACCGGCATCCATCACCTTCTTGGCAGCCAGGCCCATGGGCGAGCCCGCCTTGACGGCCGCGCGCAGCATGTCGCCGGTCGAGATTTGCGGAATGCCGTACTTCTGGCAGATGAAGGCCGCTTGCGTGCCTTTGCCGGCGCCAGGTGCGCCCAACAGGATCAGTCTCATGAAGCTCCTCGGTTTCTCTTCTTTTCAGAATAACACGCGACTCCTGAGATCAAGCTGACGCCAGCTCACGCACGAAGCACACCGATGCGGCAGGTTTTCCCTAGGATGACAGCAACTAGACCGGCGGTTGGCGTCGCCGTTGTGTCACATCGGTGCACTTCAGGCGAAGTGGCGGCGCACGCGCTCCAGATCTTCAGGCGTGTCCACGCCGGGGCCGGGGCGCACGGCGCTCACGTGCACGGCGATGCGCTCGCCGTGCCACAGCACGCGCAGTTGTTCCAGCGACTCGATCTGCTCCAGCGGACTGGCCTGCAACGTCGGGAAACGGCGCAGAAAACCGGCGCTGTAGCCGTAGATGCCGATGTGGCGCAGCGGCGCCGGGTCGGGCAACTGGTGCACGCCGGCGCGGTAGCCGTCGCGCCACCACGGCAGCGGCGCGCGTGAAAAGTACAGCGCGCGGCCCAGGGCGTCGGTCACGACCTTGACGACGTTCGGGTTGGTGTATTCCTCGACCGAGTCGATGGCGTGCGCGGCAGTGCTCATGACGCAATCGTCGCGTGCACCCAACAGTTCGGCGCAGGCGTCGATCAGGCTCGGCTCGATCAGCGGCTCGTCGCCCTGCACGTTGACGACGATGTCGCGCCCGTCCAGTCCGAGTTGCATGCAGGCCTCGGCCAGGCGGTCGCTGCCGGTCGGGTGGTTGGCGGCGGTCAGCACGGCGCGCACGCCGTGGGCGGCGCAGGCCTGGGCGATCTCGGTGCTGTCGGTGGCCACCACCACGGCGCTGGCGCAGCTGAGCGCGCAGCGCTGCGCCACGCGCACCACCATCGGGGCGCCGCCCAGATCGGCCAGCGGCTTGTTCGGCAGGCGGGTCGACGCCAGCCGCGCCGGGATCAGCACGGTGAAGCTCATGGCAAGGTCGGCGCGCTCAGAGCGGCTGGCACGGCGTCGATCACGCGGGCCTCGCCTTCGAGCATCACCGCGATGCCGTCGCGTATCGGGAAGGCCAGCCGGTCGGCCGGGCAGATCAATTCGTGCGTGGCATGGTCGTGTCCGAGCGGGCCTTTGCAGACCGGGCAAACCAGCAGTTCCATCAAGCGTGTGTCCATGGGGCGGAATCCTAACTGCTGCGCCGCGGCTCCAGCCGGTGCAGGGTGGCGAGCCGCGCCAGCACGGCGGCGATGAAGTCGGGCGGTAGTTCGAACTCCAGCGGCGCAACCCAGACGCGCAGGCCGGGCCGCTCGCGCGCCATGCGCTCGGGGTCGAGCTTGATGGCGTCCTTCTCGGTCACGATCAGCTCGTCCAGATCGGCTGGCCAGGGCAGGGTGCGGAAGTCATGGTGGTCGGGCAGTGGCAGCGGCTGCACCGTCAGCCCCGCGGCACGCAGGCCATCAAAAAAGCGCTGCGGCTGACCGATGCCGGCGCTGGCGGCCACCGGGCGTGCTCGTTTCGAGCCGGCCAGACGGCTGCGTACCGATTCCAGCGCCTCCAGCGTGGCCGGCGTGCCGTTCCACCAGGCGGCCAGTGTCACCAACCCGGCCAGATGCCGCTGCGCGCAGGCGCCGGGCAGGGCGGTGCTGGGCGCGGGGGCGTTGTAGAGCACCAGCTGCGGTGCGGCGGCGGGCGCGTTGATCGGCTCGCGCAGTGGGCCGGCGGGCAGCAGCCAGCCGTTGCCTGCGCCGCGTTCGTCGAACACCACCAGTTCCAGATCGCGCTGCAGGCGCAGGTGCTGCAGGCCGTCGTCGCAGATCAGCACGTCGACGCCGGGGTGGGCGGCAATCAGTGCCCGCGCCACCGCAACGCGGTCGCGCCCGACCCAGACCGGCACGCCGGTGCGGCGCTGCAGCAGCAGCGGCTCGTCGCCGGACTCGATCGCGCTGGAGTCGGCCCGCACCGCGCGCGGCGCACTGCTGCTGGCGCCATGGCCGCGCGAGACGATGGCCGGCTGCCAGCCGCCCGCCTGCAGCGCCTTGACGAGCGCCAGCGTGGTTGGCGTCTTGCCCGCGCCGCCGACGATGCGGTTGCCCACCACCACCACCGGCACCGGCAGGCGCTCGCTGCGCAGCCAGCCACGCCGGTAAAGCCCGCGCCGGGAGGCCACGAGCAGGCGCATCAGTCCCGACAGCGGCCGCAGCAGCCATTGCAGCGGGCCGCCGCGCGTCCAGGCGGCTTCGATGTGTTGGGCGAGCGTCAAAAGCGCGTCTGATGTCTGTGGTCAGCGTGCCGCAGCGCCGCTGCGCGCACCCGCACCGCCCTGCGCGGCGAACGTCAGCTGGTTGAGGCCGACACGCCGGGCTGCATCCATCACGTTGATCACGCTCTGGTGCGCGGCCATGGCGTCGGCCGAGACGATCAGCGGCCGTCGCACATCGCCCTGCGCGGCGCTGCTCAGCGCGGCGGCGACCACTTCGACGCTGTTGCCTTCGAGCGGCTGGCGGTTGACGCTGTAGCGGCCTTCGGCCGAGACGGTCACCAGGATCTCGCGCGGCGCGCCTTCGAGCTTGCTGGCGTCGGCCACCGGCAGGCTGATCTTCAGCGCGGTGTACTTGGCGTAGGTGGTCGACAGCATCAGGAAGATCACCACCACCAGCAGCACGTCGATGAAGGGGATCAGGTTGATCTCCGGCTCCTCGGGCCGGCGGCGGCGGAAATTCAGGGCCATGGTGGCGAGCCTCAGCGCTTGCCGCCGTGGCTGCCGCCGAGCAGTTGCTGCAGCAGACGGTCGGCGGCCAGCTCGATGTTCATCACATGCTCATCGACCCGGCCCCGGAAGTAGCGATAGCTCATCAGCGCCGGGATGGCGATCATCAGCCCGAAGGCGGTGTTGTAGAGCGCCACCGAGATGCCGTGCGCCAGCTGTTCCGGGTTGGAGCCGCCACTGGCCGCCGAGCCCGGTGCCTGCGCGCCGAAGATCTCGATCATGCCCACCACCGTGCCCAGCAGGCCCAGCAGCGGCGCGGCGGAGGCCAGCGTGCCCAGGGTGTTGAGGTAGCGCTCCAGCTGATGAACGGCGGTGCGGCCGGCGTTCTCGAACTGGTTGCGCAGTTGCTGCTCGTCGGGTTGCCGGCCCTTGGGCGTGCCGCTCAGTCCGGCAGCCAGCACGGTGCCGAGCACCGAGTTGGCCGCGAGCTTCTGCACCACGTCATCGCTGGGCTGGCCATGACGCGCCAGGGCCAGCACTTCATCGAGCAGTTGTGGCGGCGCAACCTTGACCGCTCGCAGGCTTGAGAAGCGCTCGATGATGATGGCCAGCGCGGTGATGGAGCACAGAATCAGGGGCCAGATCGGCCAGCCAGCGGCTTGTATGATCGAAAACAAAGGCGTTCCCCGTGGTCGTCGGACCCGCTTCCGGCAGGTGCAAGCGGGCATGAATCGTCGTTGATTATGGCCGCTCCGGCAGCGGCCCCTGTGCCGGAGTGCACCGCGGTGGTTACCGGCCGCAAGCGATGAGCGTGTACCGTCAAGCCGCCTCAGTCACCGCAATTCATCCCCAATATCTGTGGATAACTTTGTTATCAAGTGCCCGTCGACCCGAGAAAAAGTGAGGCTGCATGCGGCTCGGCTTAGGTTGCTTCATTTTAAGGCAGAAGAAAATTCATACGAATCAACAACTTGCGAAGAAAGTCAAGGCCTGCCGAGCGATTTTTTGCGATGCGACAGGGCCACACCCGTCTGTGGATGATTTGACGGACTCCTTGCCGGAGCGCACTCATGTCTGATCGCCTGGATCGTCCCGCAGGGGGCGAGCGCAGCTTGGTGTGGGACGTGGCCGCGCTGCTGCAGGCGTTGGGCGACGCGCTGCAGGCGCGCTTTGGCGCCGTGCAGGTGCGGGGTGAACTGAGCGGTTTCTCGCGTGCCAGCAGCGGGCATTGCTACTTCAACCTCAAGTCGCACGACGGCAGCGCCGGCCTGCGCTGTGCCATGTTCCGGCGTGCCGCCTCGCTGGTGGATTTCCAGCCCCAGGACGGCCAGGAAGTCGAGCTGCGTGGCCGGCTGGCGGTCTACGAGCCGCGCGGCGAGTTGCAGCTGATCGTCGAAGGCATGCGCCGTGCCGGCGCTGGCGCGCTGATGGAGCAGTTCCTGCGCCTCAAGGCCCGGCTGGAGGCCGAAGGCCTGTTCGATCCCTCGATCAAGCGGCCACTGCCGGCCATGCCGCGCCGCGTCGGCATCGTCACCTCGCTGGCCGCTGCCGCCTTGCGCGACGTGGTCAGCGTGCTGGCACGGCGTTCGCCACAGGTCGAGCTGATCATCTACCCCGCGCCGGTGCAGGGTGCCGATGCTGGCGCGCTGCTGGCGCAGGCGATTGCGCTGGCCGGTGCGCGCGCCGAGGTCGACGTGCTGCTCGTCTGCCGCGGCGGCGGCTCGCTCGAAGACCTGTGGGCCTTCAACGACGAGCGCGTGGTGCGCGCCATGGTCGCCTCCCCCATGCCGGTGGTCAGCGGCGTCGGCCATGAAACCGATTTCACCCTGGCCGACTTTGCCGCCGACCTGCGTGCGCCCACGCCCACGGCGGCGGCCGAACTGGCCGCGCCGGCCCGGGCAGGGTTGCTCGACGAACTGGATCAGCTGGCCCGACTGGCGCGTGTCCGTTTGCACCACCGGCTCGACCGCGAGGCGCAGCGCCTCGACCACATCGCGCTGCGCCTGGCCCGCCCGGGGGACGCGCTGCGGCGCCACAACCAGGGTCTCGCACTGCTGAATCAACGCTTGCAGCGGGCGCTGCCGCAGAACCTGACGCGTGAATCACAACGCCTGCAGCGCCTGCAACAGCGTCTGCTGCAGACGCAGCGGCAGCAGCTGCAAGCTCAGCAGCACCGGCTGGCGCTGCTGGCCGCGCGGCATGCGGGCGCTCGACCCGGCGCGCGCCTTGCGCCAGGGCTATGCGCGCCTGAGCGACGCCGCCGGCCGCACCGTGACCTCGGTGCAGCAGTTGCAACTGGGCCAGACCCTCAAAGCGACGCTGGCAGACGGTGAGTTGACCAGCGTCATCAGCCACCTCGCGCCATGACGCCACCCGCTCGTGGGGCTGTCCTGCAGCCGACCTGATTCCTGCGGGGGCGTGCCTACAATTCATTGCAGTTGATTATTCGTACCGATTTTCCCAACCCGCTGCCCTCGGGCAGCACCGTGAACCACAAGGACTTCATCATGGCCTTCACCCTGCCGGCACTGCCTTACGCTATCGACGCCCTGGCACCGTTCATCTCCCCAGGAGACCTTCGAATACCACCACGGCAAGCACCACAACGCTTACGTGACCAACCTGAACAACCTGGTTCCGGGCACCGAGTTCGAAGCCCTGAGCCTTGAAGAAATCATCAAGAAGTCCAGCGGTGGCGTCTACAACAACGCCGCCCAGGTGTGGAACCACACCTTCTTCTGGAACTGCATGAAGCCCAACGGCGGCGGCGAGCCCACCGGCGCGCTGGCTGACGCCATCAACGCCAAGTGGGGTTCGTACGACGGCTTCAAGAAGGCCTTCCAGGCATCGGCCGTGGGCAACTTCGGTTCGGGCTGGACGTGGCTGGTGAAGAAGGCCGACGGCTCGGTCGACATCGTCAACATGGGTGCCGCCGGCACGCCGCTGACCACCGGTGACACCGCGCTGCTGTGCATCGACGTGTGGGAACACGCCTACTACATCGACTACCGCAACGCGCGCCCCAAGTTCGTCGAGACCTTCCTGGCCTCGCTGGCGAACTGGGACTTCGCCGCCGCCAACTTCGCCTGAGCGGCCTGTTGACCGCAGCCCGGCGGCACGGATCGCCGGGCACAAAAAAAGAGAGCCGTTGGCTCTCTTTTTCATGGACGCTCCAACCCTGCTGGAGGAGCACTCCTTGGGTGCTTACTTGGCTTCCAGCGCCTTGCTGTAGTTGGCCATGCCGGTCAGGATTTCTTCCTTGGCCGACTCCGGGCCTTCCCAGCCCTGGACCTTGACCCACTTGCCTTTTTCGAGGTCCTTGTAGTGCTCGAAGAAGTGCTGGATCGCGTTCAGGCGCATCTGGTTGATGTCCTCGGGCTTGTTCCAGTGCGAGTAGATCGGCAGGATCTTGGTGGTGGGCACGGCCAGCAGCTTGGCGTCACCGCCGGCTTCGTCGTCCATCTTCAGCACGCCGATGGCGCGGCAGGTCACGACCACGCCGGGCGTCAGCGCGAAGGGCGTGATCACCAGCACGTCGACCGGGTCACCGTCATCGGACAGCGTCTGCGGGATGTAGCCGTAGTTGCACGGGTAGTGCATGGCGGTGGTCATGAAGCGGTCGACGAAGATCGCGCCGGATTCCTTGTCCACTTCGTACTTGATCGGGTCGGCGTTCATCGGGATCTCGATGATCACGTTGAACTCTTCAGGACATTTCTTGCCGGGGGTGACGTTGTGCAGGCTCATGCGGTGCTCATTCTGGTGGGTGAGAAAACTGCGCGGATTCTACGTTTGGCCCTTGCGCCGGCCTTGCGGTAGAGCGGGGCTGTGATGGAAAACACGGGGCTGGCGCAACTAGCCGCGCGACTCGGCTTGGCCTTACATTGGTTGTGCCAATAAATCACGGTATCCGGCGCCTGAGGCCGGATAGCGATGCCAGTGGCCGCACGCAGCGGCGGACGAGTTCCCAGCCATCTTCCAGAGAGCAAGGAGTCCCTCATGTCCCTTCCCACCGCGCTGCTTGTCGCGCTGCTTTGCGGCGTCGCTGCCGTGATCTACGGCTTCGTCTCCCGACGATGGATTCTTCAACTCGACGCCGGCAACGCCCGCATGCAGGAGATTGCTGCCGCCGTGCAGCAGGGCGCCGCGGCCTACCTGGCGCGGCAGTACCGCACCATTGCGGTGGTGGGCGTGGTGCTGGCGGTGCTGATCGGGCTGTTCATCGGCCTGCCCACGGCCGGGGCGTTCGTGCTGGGCGCAGTGCTGTCGGGCGCGTGCGGCTTCATCGGCATGAATGTCTCGGTACGTGCCAATGTGCGCACGGCGCAGGCGGCGACAAAAGGCATCGGCCCGGCGCTGGACGTGGCCTTCAAGGGCGGCGCCATCACCGGCCTGCTGGTGGTGGGCCTGGGCATGCTGGGCGTGGGCGGGGTGTTCTGGGTGTTGACGGGGGGCGGCAGCAGCGCGCCGGCGGAGCTCAGCACCACGCTCAAGCCGCTGATGGGGTTGGCGTTCGGCTCCAGCCTGATCTCGATCTTTGCGCGGCTCGGCGGCGGCATCTTCACCAAGGGCGCGGACGTGGGTGCCGACCTGGTCGGCAAGGTCGAGGCTGGCATCCCCGAGGACGACCCGCGCAACCCGGCGGTGATTGCCGACAACGTGGGCGACAACGTGGGCGACTGCGCCGGCATGGCCGCCGACCTGTTCGAGACCTACGCCGTCACGCTGATCGCGACCATGGTGCTGGGCGCGCTGGTGGTCACGGGCGCGGCCATGGCCGCGGTGGTGTATCCGCTGCTGCTGGCCGGGGTGTCGATCATCGCGTCGATCATCGGCTGCAGCTTCGTCAAGGCCAGCCCGGGCATGAAGAACGTGATGCCGGCGCTCTACAAGGGGCTGATCGTGGCGGGCGTGCTGTCGCTGGGAGCGTTCTTCTTCGTCACCCGTGCCGTGATGCCCGATGACGCGCTGGGCGCCGGCACGCAACTGCGCCTGTTCGGCGCCTGCGCCGTCGGCCTGGTGCTGACGGCCGCGATGGTCTGGGTCACTGAGTACTACACCGGCACCCAGTACGCGCCGGTGCAGCACGTGGCGCAGGCCAGCACCACCGGCCACGGCACCAACATCATTGCCGGCCTGGGCGTGAGCATGAAGTCCACCGCCTGGCCGGTGATCTTTGTCTGCCTCGCCATCCTGGTGGCGTTCAAGCTGGCCGGGCTGTATGGCATCGCGATTGCCGCCACGTCGATGTTGAGCATGGCGGGCATCGTCGTCGCGCTCGACGCCTACGGCCCCATCACCGACAACGCCGGCGGCATCGCCGAGATGGCCGAACTGCCCAAGAGCGTGCGCGATGTGACCGACCCGCTCGACGCGGTCGGCAACACCACCAAGGCCGTCACCAAGGGCTACGCCATCGGCTCGGCCGGCCTGGCCGCGCTGGTGCTGTTTGCCGACTACACCCACGCGCTGGAAGCGCGCGGGCTGAGCGTCAGCTTCGACCTGAGCAACCACCTGGTGATCGTCGGCCTGTTCATCGGCGGGCTGATCCCTTATCTGTTCGGCGCCATGGCGATGGAAGCGGTCGGCCGCGCCGCCGGCAGCGTGGTGGTCGAGGTGCGGCGCCAGTTTGCCGACGGCGCCATCATGGCCGGCCGGCGCAAGCCGGACTACAGCGCGGCAGTCGACATGCTGACGACGGCGGCCATCAAGGAAATGATCGTGCCCAGCCTGCTGCCGGTGGTGGTGCCGATTGCGGTCGGCCTGCTGCTGGGGCCGGCGGCGCTGGGCGGACTGCTGATGGGCACCATCGTCACGGGGCTGTTCGTGGCCATTTCCATGTGCACCGGCGGCGGCGCCTGGGACAACGCCAAGAAGTACATCGAAGATGGCCACCACGGCGGCAAGGGCAGCGAGGCGCACAAGGCCGCCGTCACCGGCGACACGGTGGGCGACCCGTACAAGGACACGGCCGGGCCGGCGGTGAACCCGCTCATCAAGATCATCAACATCGTGGCGCTGTTGATCGTGCCGCTGCTGCCGGCGGGGGCTTCTGCGCCCTCGGCCGCGCCGCATGACGCAGCGGCCGTGAGCATCACGGCGCCGGCCGAGGCGGCTTCGGCCAGTGCCACGCCGGCCAGCCGGTGAGCGAAAAGCGCTTTCATGGCCCGGCGTGCCGCTGTCCAGCGTGATTTGATGACCGCAAGTCGTGTTGTTTGGCGCTTCTGACCGACGGACTCTCGCCTAGAGTCCGCTCGGGAGCCGCCACACATGTTGAACCGCCATATCGATCAAGAACTGGACTGGGCCCGGACGGAAGGTCCGGTGCGCACCATCGTCATCCCGCCGTGCCCGGAATTGCTGACCCGGTTGCAGACGGTGATGGCTGAGCCTGACCCCGACTGGGATGCCGTCTGCGCCATTGCCGCTTCGGACGTGGCCATGGCCGCGTCGCTGGTGCGGGCCGCCAACAGCCCGATCTACGCTCGCAGCGGCGCGGTCAGCAGCGTGCCGCAGGCGATGTCGCTGCTGGGCTTGCGCCAGACCAGCGCCTTGCTGACGCAGTTTCTGGCCGCACGTGCATTGCCAGTCAACCACCCGGCGCTGGCGCATTTCTGGCAAAGCGCCAGCCGGCGTGCGCTGGTGATGGGCTACATCGCCCGCCAGCTCTACGGCACGCCGCCCGATCTGGCGCACACCTTCGGGCTGTTCTGCGATGTCGGCATTCCGCTGCTGCTGCAGGGCCTGCGCGGCTATGCCGGCACGCTGGCCGAGGCCCGTGCGCGGCAGGACCGCAGCTTCACGGCCACCGAGCAGGCGGCGCACCACACCGATCACGCCATCGTCGGCGCGCTGGTGGCGCGCACCTGGGGTCTGCCCGTCGAGCTGAAGTCGGCCCTGCGGCTGCACCACGACGCCGAAGCGCTGCATGACACCAGCGTTCCCGAGGTCGTGCGCACGCTGATGGCCGCCTGCGTGGTGGCCGAGTACATCGTGCTGGCGCACGAGATGGGGCAGGGTGACAGCGCCGAATGGATCGTTCGCGGCGGTGACTGTCTGCGCCATCTGCAGGTGGGCGAACACGAGTTGCTGCTCTGGCAGGACAGCCTGCACGAAGCGCTGAACCACGTGCACTGATGACCTCAGGTAAAACGCCTGGTTGTCCCGGATTGGGACAGCGACGCAGCTTCTCAGGGCAAATTCCGGCTTGATTTGTCGGAGTTGCGTCGGCATCCTGTAAGGCAATCCTTATAATGTTGCACTGCAGCATACGATGCTGCCCGCAACGTGCCTGTGACCGTACGGATCTTCAAGGAATCGCGATGCTCTACCAGCTTTATGAAACCCAGCGAGCCCTGCTGAGCCCGTTTGCAGAATTCGCCAGCGCGACTTCCAAGCTCTACAGCCATCCTCTTTCACCGTTCTCCAGCGCACCCAGTGCGACACGCATGTCGGCAGGCTTCGATCTGCTGCACCGGCTGACCAAGGAGTACGAGAAGCCGGCCTTCGAGATCACCTCGGTACAGGTCAATGGCACCGAGATCGCGGTCCAGGAACAGATCGTCGAGGCCAAGCCCTTCTGCCGCCTGCTGCGATTCAAGCGCTACACCGACGACGCCCAGATGCTGGAGCGCATGCGCGCCCAGCCCTCGGTGCTGGTGGTGGCGCCGCTGTCGGGCCACCACTCGACGCTGCTGCGCGACACCGTGCGCACGCTGTTGCAGGACCACAAGGTCTACATCACCGACTGGGTCGACGCCCGCATGGTGCCGCTGGAAAAAGGCGATTTCCATCTGGACGACTACGTGGCCTACGTGCAGGACTTCATCCGCCGCCTCGGCCCCGAGGTGAACGTGATCTCGGTCTGCCAGCCGACCGTGCCGGTGCTGGCCGCGATCTCGCTGATGGCCTCGGCCGGCGAAGTCACGCCGCGCACCATGACCATGATGGGTGGCCCGATCGACGCTCGCAAGAGCCCGACTTCGGTCAACAACCTGGCCATGAACCGCCCCTACGAGTGGTTCGAGCACAACGTGATCTACCGCGTGCCACAGAACTATCCGGGCGCAGGCCGCCGCGTCTACCCGGGCTTCATGCAGCACACCGGCTTCGTGGCGATGAACCCGGACCGCCACGTCAATTCGCACTACGACTACTTCCTCGACCTGATCCGCGGTGACGACGACAACGTCGACTCGCACCGCAAGTTCTACGACGAGTACAACGCCGTGCTCGACATGTCGGCCGATTACTACCTCGAAACCATCAAGACCGTTTTCCAGGACTTTGCCCTGGTCAACGGCACCTGGCTGGTCAAGGGCAAGCTGGTGCGGCCGCAGGACATCACGGCCACCGCGCTGCTGACGGTCGAGGGTGAACTGGACGATATTTCCGGCGCCGGCCAGACCGAGGCGGCCCAAGGCCTGTGCAGCGGCATTCCGGCCGAGAAACGCCGCCACTACTCGGTCGAAGGCGCCGGTCACTATGGCATCTTCTCGGGCCGCCGCTGGCGCGAGAAGGCTTACCCGGAAGTGCGCGATTTCATCCTGAAGCACCAGGGTTGAAACTGACCTTACGCTGAGGCGATTCATCGCCACGACAATCAAGGGCCGGTTGAACCGGCCCTTCTTGTTTCTTGCGACGCCATGTTTCCAACTGCCGACCAGATCGACGCGCTGCTGCCGCAAACCCAGTGCACCCGCTGTGGCTATCCCGATTGCCGCAGCTATGCCCAGGCCATCGCCGATGGCCTGGCTGCCATCAACCGCTGTCCACCCGGCGGAGAAGAGGGCGTGGCCCGGCTGGCGCACCTCACCGGCCAGGCCGTGACCGCGCTCGACGCGCAATATGGCTTCGAAGGCCCGCGCACGGTGGTCTGGATCGATGAGGCCTGGTGCATCGGCTGCACCTTGTGCATCAAGGCCTGTCCGGTGGATTGCATCGTCGGTGCGCCTAAGCAGATGCACACCGTAATCGAAGCGGACTGCACAGGCTGCGAACTCTGCGTGTCGGCGTGTCCGGTCGACTGCATTGCCGTCGAAACTGTCACGCCCGGCGCCAGCGGCTGGGATGCCTGGACGGCAGTTCAGGCCGATCAGGCGCGCACCGCCTACCAGGCCCGCAACCAGCGCCGCGCGGTTGCGGTGCAGCAGCAGGCCGAACAGCTTGAAGCCAAGGCGCAGTACAAGCTCGACCATCTGGCTGAACTCACGCGCTCGGACGATGCGACTGAGCTCGATCGCAAGCGCAGCGTCATCCAGGCAGCGCTGGCGCGTGCCCGGGCGCAGCGCGGCGCCTGACCCCAACCCAAGAGCCTGTGGCTTCAATGAAGATGAATTGGAACTCTGCCGCTTGGCGCCAAGGTGCTTTCGGCGCCAGTGCGCTGGTCATTCTGGTGCTGTCCCTGATATCGATCGGCCCGGAAATGCCGACGACGGGCTGGGACAAGACCAATCACCTGCTCGGTTTCGGGGTGTTGGCGGTGCTGGGTCTGCGGGCATGGCCCCGCCGCCCGCTGAAGGTGGCGCTCGGCTTGATGGTGTTCGGCGCGTTGATCGAGGGCCTGCAGGCGCTGACGACCTACCGAACCGCCGAATGGGGCGATTGGCTGGCCGATGTGCTGGGACTGCTGCTGGGCGCTGCCCTGCTGGCGCTGGCGACGCGAGTGGTGGGGCTGTCGCGCCACCGCGATTAAATGCCTTCTTCTGACGCGTCGCTGGCGCGGATGTTCTGGGCCAGCCGGCCCTTGGGACCATCAACCAGATCAAAGGTCACCGCCGAGCCTTGCTTGAGGCTGCGGAAGCCCTCCATCTGAATGGCCGAGAAGTGCGCAAAGATGTCTTCGCCACCGCCTTCGGGCTCGATGAAGCCGAAGCCCTTGACGTCGTTGAACCACTTGACCATGCCGAATGCCATATGAATATCCTCCGAGAGCGTTCTTGAATTTGGTCGTGATTTTTCTGTAATGTGACGGTTCGTGTCAAGAATTTGCATTTCGGGATTCGGCATTGCTGCTCGTCCGCTTGCCGCATAACCTGCCCATGTCCTGGCAACTTGCTGCCACACGCACGTGTCAGAAGATCGGTCTATAGAATCATCGTATGTCGAGTAGTCATCAACCCGGATCGCCACAGCAACCTGCACCGCCCGATGGTGGACAGGGTGATGTTGTCGCTGAACGCCAATTGGCACGCGTGGAACCACCACGCGTCTATCAAGTTCTGATGCTGAATGACGATTACACGCCGATGGAATTCGTCGTCATGGCGTTACAGCAGTTCTTTCACCATGACATCGAGACTGCGACGCAGATCATGTTGAAGATTCACCACGAGGGGCGGGCTGTCTGTGGGGTGTATACCCAGGACGTGGCCGCCACCAAGGTCGAGATGGTTCAGGCGGCCGCGCGTCGCTCGGGCCACCCGCTGCAGTGCACTATGGAGGAAGCATGATTGCGCAAGAGTTGGAAGTCAGTCTGCACATGGCGTTCGTTGAAGCCCGGCAGCAGCGGCACGAGTTCATCACCGTCGAGCACCTGTTGCTGGCGCTGCTGGACAACCCATCAGCCTCCGAGGTCCTGAAGGCCTGTGCGGCCAACATCGACGATCTGCGCAAGAGCTTGGCGCAGTTCATCAAAGAGAACACGCCCACCGTGGGCGGCACCGATGAGGTGGACACCCAGCCCACGCTGGGTTTCCAGCGCGTGATCCAGCGCGCCATCATGCATGTGCAGTCCACCGGCAACGGCAAGAAGGAAGTCACCGGCGCGAACGTGCTGGTGGCGATCTTCGGCGAGAAGGACTCCCACGCGGTCTACTACCTGCACCAGCAGGGCGTGACGCGCCTGGACGTGGTGAACTTCATTGCCCACGGCATCAAGAAGTCCGACCCGCCCGAGCCGACCAAGTCCAGCGAGCCCACGGGCAACGGCGAGGGTGAAAAGGAAGAGGGCGAGAGCAAGGGCTCGCCGCTTGAGCTCTACACGCAGAACCTCAACCAGGCGGCGCGCGATGGCCGCATCGACCCGCTGATCGGCCGTGACCATGAGGTCGAGCGCGTCATCCAGGTGCTGTGCCGCCGCCGCAAGAACAACCCGCTGCTGGTGGGTGAGGCTGGCGTCGGCAAGACCGCGATTGCCGAGGGCCTGGCCTGGCGCATCACTCAGGGCGACGTGCCGGACGTGCTGTCGGAGTCGACCGTCTACTCGCTCGACATGGGCGCGCTGCTGGCCGGCACCAAGTACCGTGGCGACTTCGAGCAGCGCTTGAAGGGCGTACTCAAGCAGTTGAAGGAGCACCCGCACGCGGTGCTGTTCATCGACGAAATCCACACGCTGATCGGCGCCGGCGCGGCCTCGGGCGGCACGTTGGACGCCAGCAACCTGCTCAAGCCGGCGCTCAGTTCCGGCCAGATCAAGTGCCTGGGCGCGACCACCTTCACCGAGTACCGAGGCATCTTCGAAAAAGACGCCGCCCTGTCGCGTCGCTTCCAGAAGGTCGATGTGGCCGAGCCGACGGTCGAGCAGACCATCGAGATCCTCAAGGGCCTGAAGTCACGCTTCGAAGAGCACCACAGCGTCAAGTACGACCTGGGTGCACTGCAGGCTGCGGCCGAGTTGTCGGCCAAGTACATCAACGACCGCCATCTGCCCGACAAGGCGATTGACGTGATCGACGAGGCCGGCGCCGCCCAGCGCATCCTGCCCAAGAGCAAGCAGAAGAAGAAAATCACGCGCAACGAGGTCGAGGACATCGTTGCCAAGATCGCCCGCATCCCGCCTGCCAGCGTCAGCAGCGACGACCGCAGCAAGCTCAAGAGCCTGGACCGCGACCTCAAGAGCGTCGTGTTCGGCCAGGACAAGGCGATCGACGCGCTGGCTGCGGCCATCAAGATGGCCCGCTCCGGCCTGGGCCGACCCGAGAAGCCGATTGGCGCCTTCCTGTTCAGCGGCCCGACCGGCGTTGGCAAGACCGAGGTCGCCAAGCAGCTGGCCTACATCCTGGGCATCGATCTGATCCGCTTCGACATGTCGGAGTACATGGAGCGTCACGCTGTCAGCCGCCTGATCGGCGCGCCGCCGGGCTACGTCGGTTTCGACCAGGGCGGCCTGCTGACCGAGGCGGTGACCAAGAAGCCACACTGCGTGCTGCTGCTCGACGAGATCGAGAAGGCGCATCCGGATGTCTTCAACGTGCTGCTGCAGGTGATGGACCATGGCACGCTGACCGACAACAACGGGCGCAAGGCCGACTTCCGCAACGTCATCGTCATCATGACGACCAACGCGGGTGCCGAGACCATGAACAAGGCGACCATCGGCTTCACCAACCCGCGTGAGAGCGGCGACGAGATGGGCGACATCAAGCGCATGTTCACGCCCGAGTTCCGCAACCGCCTGGACGCCATCGTCAGCTTCCGGCCGCTGGACGAGGAAATCATCCTGCGCGTGGTCGACAAGTTCCTGCTGCAGCTGGAGAGTCAGCTGGGTGAGAAGAAGGTCGAGGTCACTTTCACCGACGCGCTGCGCAAGTACCTGGGCAAGAAGGGTTTCGACCCACTGATGGGCGCGCGTCCGATGCAGCGCCTGATCCAGGACACCATCCGCCGCGCGCTGGCCGACGAGTTGCTGTTCGGTCGCCTGACCGATGGCGGTCGCCTGACGGTCAGCCTGGACGACCAGGACGAGGTGCAACTCGACATCGAGCCGCGCAACAACAAGAGCGACAAGCCCAAGGCGGAGCCGGCCACGGCCTGATCCTTCTCCTGACCCTTTTCGTCACTCACCAAGAATTCGGGGCCCTGCGGGGCCCCGATGTTTTTCAGGCGCGGTGGTTTGAGGCATACCGTACCGGATCCTGGCCGTAAAAGCCGCGCAGCAAGTCATAGAGCGCCGGATGCGCCTGCCGGAATTCGTGCGGCGCGACAAAGAAGGCTTCGCTGGCGACGGCGAACAGCTCTTCCGGGCCTTGAGCGGCATAGGGGTCGAGCCAGGTGTCTTCACCGGCGTCGAGCGCGGCGCACAGGCGGTCGAACTCTGCGTCCATCACTTCGCGCCAGTGGGTTTGCGCAGCCCGGCTGGGCAGCGGTGGCATGCCGGTGGCGTCGCCGTCGCGCATGTCGATGACGTGGGCAAATTCGTGGATCACGACGTTGTAGCCGAGCGCTGATTCATCGGGTGTCTGTCCCATTTCGACGTCGCGCCACGACAGCATCACCGGCCCGCCGGCCATGGCTTCGCCGGCCAGATGCTCTTCGCCGCTGTGGACGATGCCGTCCTCGTCCTGCCAGCTGCGCTGCACCTGCACTTCGTCGGGCTGCAGCACGATGCCGACAAAGCCGTCGTACCAGGCCAGCCCCTGTTCCACGCCATCTTCCAGGCACAGCACCGGCACGCAGGCCTGAGCTGCAATGGCCACGGCGATGGCGTCGGTCAGCACCAGTCCACCCGCTGTGCTGAATTCCTTGCGTGCCAGAAAGAGCGTGGTCAATTCACGCAGGCGCTGCAGGTCGGCGAGCGGGCGGCGTTTCAGGAAAGGGTAGGCGGCGAGTGTGTCGAGCCAGAGTTCGTCCGGAATAGCGCGCTGCACCAGCAGGCGCTCGACGCGCGCCTCACGACGGCGCTGCCACCAGCGGCCCAGCCAGCTGCGGTTCAGCATGCCGGGCTGAGGCTGCCGTCCGGTGTGACGTCCAGCCGCGTCAGGCCGGCGGCTGTCCAGCGCAGCACCTGGGCGCGGCGCGGGGTGGCTTCGCCGTCGTCCTCGCAATGCCAGTCGGACAGCACCCAGCGCTCGCGTCCGTCCGCCAGCGCCTCGGTGGTGGGGCGGTGGGTGTGGCCGTGGATCAGCGTGGTGGCGCCAGCCTGTTGCAGCGCTTGGGCCATGGCGCCCGGGTCGAGGTCGCCATAGCCCTCGAAGCCCTGGGTGGTCTTGCGGCGCTGGCTCTCGGCGCGCAGGTGGCGGGCGATGGCGCGGCGCTCGGCCAAGGGCTGGGCCAGAAAGGCTTGTTGCCAGGCGGGGCTGCGCACCTGCTGGCGGAAGGTTTGATAGGGCTGGTCGTCCAGGCACCAGGCGTCGCCGTGGGCGAGCAGCAGGCGCTGGTTCCAGCCGGTGATCAGGGTGGGGTCGGGTAGCGCGCGCAGGCCGCAGGCGTGCAGCGCGGCGGTGCCGAACAGGAAGTCGCGGTTGCCGACCATGAGGGCCAGCGTGCGTTGCGTGGCAGCCGTACGCAGTAGCGTTGCGCAGTGCGCCTCGAAGCTGTCGGGCTCGGCCAGGGTGTCGTCGCCGACCCAGACCTCGAACACATCGCCCAGCAGCAGCAAGGCGTCGGCCGTGGTGCGCTGCAGGTAGGCGGCGAAGCAGGCCAGCGTGGCAGGGGTTTCGGCACCGAGGTGCAGGTCCGAGACCATGTCCACCGCCGACCAGCCCGCTGGAATCTGCCACACCGGAGCGTGGGCTCCGGCGGGCGACCCGGCGTGCAGCGCGAGGTCTGGCGGGATCACTCGACCAGAACGGCGCGGGTGATCACGATGGCCTCGACCGGCACGTCGTCATGACCGCCGCTGCGGCTGGTCTTGGCCTTCTCGATCTGGTCGACCACCTCGGTGCCAGCCACCACACGGCCGAAAACGGCGTAGCCCCAACCCTGCGCGGACTCGGAACGGAAGTTCAGGAAGTCGTTGTCGGTCGCGTTGATGAAGAACTGCGCCGTGGCCGAGTGCGGTGCGTTGGTGCGCGCCATCGCCACGGTGTACTTGTTGTTCTTCAGGCCGTTGTTGGCTTCGTTCTTGATCTCGGCGCCGGTGGACTTTTGCTTCATGTCGGCCGTCATGCCGCCGCCCTGAATCATGAAGCCCTTGATGACGCGGTGGAACACCGTGCCGTCATAGTGGCCGGCCTTGACGTAGTTGACGAAGTTGGCCGCCGACAGCGGGGCCTTGTCAGCGTCGAGTTCCAGGCGGATCACGCCAGCGGTGGTTTGCAGATCGATTTGGGGGTTTGCCATGGTCATTTCTCCAGTGAGGCTGTCTTGATGAGAACGGGTTCGGCCGGCACGTTCTGGTGCTGGCCGGCATTGCGGGTGGGCACGGCGCGGATCTTGTCGACCACGCCCATGCCTTCGACGACCCGGCCGAAGACGGCGTAGCCGCCTCCGCCGCTGTCAAGGTTGGGGTTGTCAACGACGTTGATGAAGAATTGTGCGGTGGCCGAATTGGGCGCGTTGGTGCGTGCCATCGCGATGGCGCCGCGCAGGTTGGACAGGCCGTTGCGGCTCTCCAGCGGAATCGGCGCGCGGGTTGGCTTTTCCTCCATGCTGGGCAGCATGCCACCGCCCTGGATCATGAAATTACCCATCACGCGGTGAAAGATGGTGCCGTCGTAGTGGCCGTCCTTGACGTACTGCACGAAGTTGGCAACCGTCTTGGGCGCCTTGGCTTCGTCAAGTTGCACGACGATGTCGCCCATCGACGTGGCCAGGCGCACCTTCTGCGCCTGAGCGGCGCCTGCCAGGGCCAGCCCGAGGGTGAGAGCAGCCGCGCCGCGAGCCAGGGTGGTGAATGTCATTCGAGGACTCCTTCCGAGAAAATCTTCCATTGTCCACTCGCGCGCGTCCAGTACTGGCGGCGCGGGATGCCTTCGCGCGCGCCGCGCGGCACTTCGGTGAAGGTGGCGACCATCAGGTCGCTGCGTTCGTGCCAGGTCAGCAGGCTCAGGTCTTCGAGCTGGCGATCACGCTCGCCGGCATGCATCTCCTGCAGCAGGCGGCTGCGCCAGGCGTCGAGGCCGAACTCGCCGTTGTCGAAATGCTGCGCGTACAGCGCCATCAGGCGCTTGATGTCGCTCTGCCCGCGTGCCTGCCGCCAGCGCTCCAGCGCGGCCTGGGCCGCCTGCCGCTCGGCGGTCTGGGCGCGGGGCGACACCCAGTGGAGCTGCATGGCAATGATGACCGGCGTGTGGCGCGGTGCCAGCTCCTTCAGCCAGCGGCTCAGGTCGGCGTTGGGCAGAACGATGCAGCCGTTGGTCGAGCGCGGTGAGCGCGCGTACTGCGCGCTGGGCGTGCCGTGCAGCCAGATGTTGGCGCCGGTGCGGCCCAGGTGGCGGTCGTGGTCGTTGGGGTAATTGAGCGGCAGGGCGCCCGCGCCGTAGAAATCGCCCAGCTGGCGCGCCTCCAGCCTGCTGGTGATGTAGTACACGCCCAGCGGTGTGCGCATGTCTCCTTCCTGCTGCTTGCCCACGCCCAAACTGCCGATGGCGGCATAGTGGCTGGCCACCAGGCGCAACTGGCCGCCCTGATGCTCCAGCACGTACAGCCGCGAGCGCGACGCATCGACCGCCACCACATGTCGGGCCGAGCCGCCCAGTTGCAGTACCTGCTGCGGCACCGTGTCGGGCGCGGGCTGATCGCGCAGTGCGTGAAGTCTCTGGGTGGCCTCCTGGCGCAGCGCGACGTAAGCAGGGCTGTCGTGGCCGCCGCCCCAGGCGGGCAGGGCGCCGTTCTGCGCCAGCAGCAGGTCGCCGTAGGTGAGTTGCGCAAGCTGGAAGCGCGGCTGGGCCTGCGCCAGCGCCTCGGCGCGCTGCAGCGCCTGCGGTAGTGCGCCGGAGCCGATCAGCTTGTAGACCTCGATCAGCTCGGCCTCCGGTGCGCCCGCTGCAGGTGTCGCAGCCGCTGCACTGGCGGGTGCGCCCTGCTGGGTCGAGGGAAAGAAGTGCGGCTGCGTGTCCTGGTCCACTTGTGCGGTAGAAGCGCTGGCGGGTTGCGCCGTCGTCTTGCGTGCAGCCCAGACACCGCCGGCCAACAGGCTCAGCAGCAGGGCCAGTACGCCGGCGTAAAGCCATGGTGTCGTGCTGGTGGGTGCCGTGATCGCTTTAGGGATGTTGGCAGCCGAGGCGGTCGAAGCGGCTGATGCCGGCATGGGTGCGGAGGTGGCCGAAGCCGCCTGCACCGTTGCCCACGGCAATGCGAGTTCCGGCACAGGCTGATCGGTGCCCGGCTGCAGGGCCTGGGCATAGGCGCGTTGGGCGAGTCGGGCGTTGAGCATCTGCAAGGCCTCATAGGCTTGGGCGTGTGCGGGACTGGTCTGCAGGGCGGCTTCCAGATGGGCGCGGGCTTGTGCGGGCTGCTGTTGGCGCGCCGCCAGCGCGGCCAGGTCAATATGCGGCTCCGGGCGCTGCGGATATTGCTGTGCCAGCGCCTGCAGCAGCGCCTGCGCTTCATCGATGCGGCCTTCGTCAGCCAGCGTGCGTGCCGTGGCGATTGACGCCACAGCCGTGGCCTGCATCGGCGGCCATTCTGCCGGTGCAGCCTGCGCCTCCAGCGCACCGTGCGTGCCGATCAACCAGATCAGCTGCAAGGCCACCAACCACAGCACCACGCCGAGTCTGCGCACCTGGGGGACGACGTCCACAGAGCGTAACTGTCGGTCGAGAGACGTCATTCTGGCGGGTGGGGTTTCGGGGCTGACGCAGGACTTCGCGCCAAAAGTGCGACGCTATACTGATTTGATTGTAGGTCGATGCCTCGACGCGACCCGCCCCCGATTCATGTTTCCCATTCGTGGCCGCTGGCGTCGCGCACCCACTTGTCATGCAAGTGCGGAGCCGGGCTGGCGGCAGCAAGCTCCCCCCTGAAGATGACGCTGCGTATCCACAACAGCCTGACCCGCAAGCTGGAGAACTTCCAGTCGATCGAACCCGGCAAGGTTCGCATGTATGTCTGCGGCATGACGATCTATGACCTCTGTCATGTCGGCCATGCTCGCATGATGATGTCGTTTGACGTGGTGTACCGCTGGTTGCGCGCCAGCGGCTATGCGGTCACCTACGTGCGCAACATCACCGACATCGACGACAAGATCATCCGCCGCGCGCTGGAGCGCAACATCACGATCCGGCAGCTGACTGACGAGATGATCACAGCCATGCACCAGGACATCGGCGCACTCGGCATTGAGCGGCCCACGCACGAGCCGCGCGCCACCGACTACGTGCCGCAGATGCTGAGCATGATCGGCCAGCTGCAGGACAAGGGCCTGGCCTACCGCGGCAGCAGCGGCGACATGAACTACGCCGTGCGCAAGTTCGACGGCTACGGCAAGCTCTCTGGCAAGTCGCTCGACCAGTTGCGCGCCGGTGAGCGTGTCGCGGTGGCCGAAGGCAAGGACGACCCGCTCGACTTCGTGCTCTGGAAAGCCGCCAAGCCCGACGAGCCGGCCGACGCCAAGTACGACTCGCCGTTCGGCCCGGGCCGGCCGGGCTGGCACATCGAGTGCTCAGCCATGAGTTGCGCGCTGCTGGGCGAGACCTTCGACATCCACGGCGGCGGGCTCGATTTGCAGTTTCCGCACCACGAGAACGAGATCGCGCAGAGCGAGGGCGCGCACGGCGTGCCGTTTGCCAGGACCTGGATCCACAACGGTTTCCTGAACGTCGACAACGAGAAGATGTCCAAGTCGCTGGGCAACTTCTTCACCATCCGCGACGTGCTCAAGAGCTACGACGGCGAGACCATGCGCTTCTTCATGCTGCGCGTGCACTACCGCAGCCCGTTCAACTTCAGCGATGCCGGCCTGGACGACGCGCGCAACGCCGTGCGCCGGCTCTACACCGCGCTGGATGGTGTGGCCGTCGATGCCCGCGACGCAGCAGTGGACTGGAATCACCCTGCCGCGCAGCGCTTCAAGGCCGCGATGGACGATGACTTCAACACGCCGATAGCCGTCTCGGTGCTGTTCGACCTGGCCGCTGAAGTCAACCGCGACAAGAGTCCCGCCACCGCGCTGCTGCTCAAGCAGTTGGGTGGCGTGCTGGGCGTGCTGCAGCAGGCGCCACGCCAGTTCCTGCAGGGCGGTGGTGCGTCTGACGAGGCTGCCATCCAGGCCCAGATCGACGCCCGCAACACCGCCAAGCAGGCCCGCGACTTTGCCGAGGCCGACCGCATCCGTCGCGTGCTGGCCGAGCAGGGCATCGTCCTGAAGGACACGCCGCAGGGCACCACCTGGGTCAAGGCGTGAGCCCCGCATGACGACAGATGTAAGCTCCGGGCTGGCCGCGCCTGCACCGACCTTCGTGACGCCCGACTATTGGGATGAGGCCTGCAAGCACCTGTCCAGGCGCGACCGGGTCATGAACAAGCTCATTCCGCAGTTCGGCCAGGCCCGGCTCGAGAGCCGCGGCAGCGCCTTCAACACGCTGGTGCGCTCGGTGGTTGGCCAGCAGATCTCGGTCAAGGCGGCGCAGGCGGTGTGGAAGCGCTTCACGGCGCTGGCCTCCGAGGGCGATGACCCGCTGGTGCCGGGCGCCGTGCTTGCCCTGGACATCGAGCAGATGCGTGCCGCCGGCCTGTCGACCCGCAAGGTCGAATACGTGCGCGATCTGGCGCTGCACTTCGAGCAGGGTAGCGTCCACGAGGCCGACTGGCTGGGCATGGACGACGAGGCCATCATCGAGGAACTGGTCGCCATTCGCGGCATCGGCCGCTGGACGGCCGAGATGTTCCTGATGTTCCACCTGATGCGCCCCAACGTGCTGCCGCTCGACGACGTCGGCCTGCTCAAGGGCATCAGCCGAAACTATTTCAGCGGCGAGCCGGTCTCGCGGGCCGAGGCGCGCGAACTCGGCGAAGGCTGGGCGCCTTTCCGCTCGGTCGCCACCTGGTATATCTGGCGTAGCCTGGAGCCGCTGCCGGTGGTCTACTGAGGCAGTTGGTGAAAGCGACGATTTCCAGCGCGCAGGGCTGTTCTACACTGCGCGTCACTTTGATGACGTCTTCTCTGGAGGACCCGGCTTCATGAGCAAAAAACACTTCCTCGAATTCGAGCAGCCGATTGCTGAGCTTGAAACCAAGATCGAGGAACTGCGCTATGTGCAGAACGAATCGGCAGTCGACATCTCCGAGGAGATCGACCGCCTGTCCAAGAAGAGCCTGCAGCTCGCCAAGGACATCTATTCCAGCCTGACGCCCTGGCAGGTGACGCAGATTGCGCGTCATCCGCAGCGGCCGTACACGCTGGACTACGTCAACGAGATCTTTACTGACTTCGAGGAACTGCACGGCGACCGCGCGTTCGCCGATGACCAGTCGATCGTTGGCGGTCTGGCGCGCTTCAACGGCCGCGCCTGCATGGTGCTGGGCCACCAGAAGGGCCGCGACACCAAGGAGCGCGCCGCGCGCAACTTCGGCATGGCGCGCCCCGAGGGCTACCGCAAGGCGCTGCGCCTGATGAAGCTGGCCGAGAAGTTCGGCCTGCCGGTGTTCACCTTCGTCGACACACCGGGCGCCTACCCCGGCATCGGTGCCGAAGAGCGTGGCCAGTCCGAAGCCATCGGCCGCAATATCTTCGAGATGGCGCAGTTGGAAGTGCCCATCATCACCACCATCATCGGTGAGGGCGGCTCCGGCGGCGCGCTGGCCATCAGCGTGGCTGATCAGGTGCTGATGCTGCAGTTCTCGGTCTACTCGGTGATCTCGCCCGAGGGCTGTGCTTCCATCCTGTGGAAGACCTCCGAGCGCGCCAGCGATGCGGCCGAGGCCCTCGGCATCACCGCACACCGCCTCAAGGCGCTGGGGCTGGTCGACAAGATCATCAACGAGCCGGTCGGTGGCGCGCACCGCGACACCAAGCAGATGGCCGCTTACCTGAAGCGGGCGCTGAACGACTCGTTGCGTCAGATCATCGACCTGAAGCCGCGCGAGTTGCTCAACCACCGCTATGAGCGCCTGCGCGGCTATGGCCGCTTTACTGACACCAAGAGCTGAGATCTCTGGAGTGACACCCGCCAACGGCCGCTCTTGCGGCCGTTTTGCATTGACGAGGCAATGCCTGATGGACTCTCTCGAACACGCCGCGCAGCGCGCCTGCGCTGATCTGGCGTCCGGCGACGTGGTGGCGGTGGCCTGCAGCGGCGGGCGTGACTCGATGGCTTTGCTGCATGTGACGGCGCGACTGGCAGCCACCGCAGGCTTCGAGGTGCTGGCGCTGCACGTGCATCATGGCCTGAGTACGCAGGCCGATGGCTGGGTCGAACACCTTGAGGCGCAATGCCGGACCTGGCGCGCGCAGGGCTGGCCGCTGCGGCTGGAGGTGGCGCGGCTGGGCTTGCAGCATCAGCGCGGCCTGAGTCTGGAGGCCCAGGCGCGCCATGCGCGTTACGCCGCGCTCACCCGCATGGCTCAGGCGGCTGCCGCGCGCCGGGTGCTGCTGGCGCACCACCGTGACGATCAGGCCGAAACCTTTCTGCTGCAGGCTTTGCGCGGCGCGGGTGCGGCGGGCCTGTCGGCCATGCCGGATCAGGCCTTTCGCGACGGCCTGCTTTGGTCACGGCCTTGGCTCGCGCTGCCGCGCACGCAGATCGAAGCGCATGTGCGGGCGCACGGCCTGGCCTACGTCGACGACGACAGCAACACCGACCCGCGCCACGCCCGCAACCGCCTGCGTCTGCAGGTGATGCCTACGCTGCAGCAGGCGTTTGCGGATGCGCCCGAGCGTCTTGTTGATGCGGCCCGGCGCGCTCAGGATGCGGCGGTATGTCTGGCCGATCTGGCACGGCTGGATTTGCCAGCGGCTGAGCTGGGGTCGGACTTGGCCGTTGCCGCGCTGCTGGCCTTGAGCTTGCCGCGACGGCGCAATCTGCTCAAGCATTGGCTGCAGGAGGTCGTGTCGCAGCCGGCACCAGCGAGCCTGATCTGCCGTCTGGCCGATGAGTTGGCGCATGCGCCATCGGGCCGCTGGGCGGTGCCGGGTGGCGCGGAGTTGCGCGTCTATCGGCAGCGCCTGGTGTGTTTGCCGCCCGCGCTTCAAGCTTGCTCGTCACTGCAGCGTTCCGAGCTGGATTTGAGCCCGGGCGCGCATGAGTTGCCCGACTGGGGCGGGCGCTTGATCGTGGAATGGGTGTCTGAACGTGGGCTGGATTTCAATCGGCTGGGCGCCGTGAGCCTGCGCCTGCGGCAGGGTGGCGAGCAGTTCCAACTCGCACCCAGGAGTCTGCCGCGGCAACTCAAGAAGCAATATCAGGCCGTGGGCATGCCGCAATGGCTGCGCGCCGGGCCGCTGGTCTGGCGTGGCGAGGTGCTGATCTTTGCGCCGGGACTGGGTGTGGATGCGCGCTGCTGGGCGCCGCCGGGGCAGCCCCAAGTGGGCTTGCGTTGGGAGGCGCGACTGAGCGGTTAAAATCATGGGCTTTGTCGCCTGGGGCGACTCCACTTACCTTACTGCCACTACAGCCATGGGCTTGATCGTTCACAAGTACGGCGGCACGTCGATGGGCTCGACCGAGCGCATCCGCAATGTCGCCAAGCGTGTCGCCAAATGGGCGCGCGCAGGCCATCAGATGGTCGTCGTGCCGTCTGCCATGAGCGGTGAAACCAACCGCATCCTGGGTCTGGCCAAGGAATTGGCACCTTCCGCCTACACGCCTGCCGTGCTGCGCGAGATGGACATGATCGCCTGCACCGGCGAGCAGGTCTCGGTGGGTCTGCTGGCGCTGGCGCTGCAGGCCGAAGGCATGGAAGCCGTGAGCTACTCCGGCTGGCAGGTGCCGATCAAGACCGATTCGTCCTACACCAAGGCGCGCATCGAGAGCATCGACGACGTCCGCGTGCGCGCCGATCTGGCCGCCGGCCGCGTGGTCGTGATCACTGGCTTCCAGGGCGTGGACAGCGACAACAACATCACGACGCTCGGTCGCGGTGGTTCGGACACGTCTGCTGTGGCCGTGGCCGCTGCGATGAAGGCCGACGAGTGCCTGATCTACACCGACGTCGACGGCGTCTACACCACCGACCCGCGCGTGGTGCCCGAGGCGCGCCGCCTGCACACGGTGAGCTTCGAGGAGATGCTGGAAATGGCGTCGCTCGGCTCCAAGGTGCTGCAGATCCGCTCGGTCGAGTTTGCCGGCAAGTACCGCGTGCCGCTGCGCGTGCTGTCGAGCTTCACGCCCTGGGATATCAATATCGATGAGGAAGCCAAGTCCGGCACCCTGATCACTTTCGAGGAAGACGAAAAAATGGAACAAGCCGTTGTCTCGGGCATCGCCTTCAACCGCGACGAAGCCAAGATCACCGTCATGGGCGTGCCCGACAAGCCTGGCATCGCCTACGGCATCCTGGGCAAGGTGGCGGACGCCAACATCGATGTGGACGTGATCATCCAGAACGTCTCGCACGACGGCAAGACCGACTTTTCGTTCACCGTGCACCGTAACGACTACGCCCGCACGATCGAGTTGCTCAAGGCCGAGGTGCTGCCAGCCCTGGGCGCGGCCGACGTGGTGGGTGACGCCAAGATCTGCAAGGTCTCGATCGTCGGCATCGGCATGCGCTCGCACGCTGGCGTGGCCAGCACGATGTTCCGCTCGCTGAGCGAAGAGGGCATCAATATCCAGATGATCACCACCAGCGAGATCAAGACCTCGGTCGTGATCGACGAGAAGTACATGGAGTTGGCGGTGCGCGCGCTGCACAAAGCCTTCGATCTGGATCAAGCTGCGGCCTGATCCCGTAAATTTAGGCTATACTCTTTTCTCTTCGGAGACGTGACCGAGTGGCCGAAGGTGCTCCCCTGCTAAGGGAGTATGCGCCAAAAGCGCATCAAGGGTTCGAATCCCTTCGTCTCCGCCAGACAGCACACAAGCCCTCGAAACCCGGAATTCCGGTGTTCGAGGGCTTTTGTCGTTTCTGGCGCGCCGTTTTTGTTTTTGTGGGGTTGCCATGTCCGGACGTACGCTTTACGACAAGCTCTGGGACGACCATGTCGTCCATACCGAGGAGGACGGCACGGCCGTGCTCTACATTGACCGCCACCTCGTGCATGAGGTGACCAGCCCGCAGGCCTTCGAGGGTCTTGATCTGGCGCACCGCAAGGTCTGGCGCCTGAGCGCCAATCTGGCGGTGAGCGACCACAACGTGCCCACCACCGACCGCAGCCAGGGTATCGCCGACCCGATCTCGCGCCTGCAGGTCGACACGCTCGACAAGAACTGCGATCGCCACGGCATCACGCAGTTCAAGATGTCTGACAAGCGCCAGGGCATTGTTCATGTCATCGGGCCTGAGCAGGGCGCAACGCTGCCGGGCATGACCGTTGTCTGCGGCGACAGCCACACATCGACGCACGGCGCGTTCGGTGCGCTGGCGCACGGCATCGGCACCAGCGAAGTCGAGCACGTGCTGGCCACGCAGACACTGCTGGCCAAGAAGGCCAGGAACATGCTGATCCGCGTGGACGGCCAATGCCCCAAGGGCGTCGGCGCCAAGGACATCGTGCTGGCCATCATCGGCAAGATCGGCACGGCCGGCGGCACGGGCTACACCATCGAGTTCGGTGGCAGTGCGATCCGCGCGCTCAGCATGGAAGGCCGCATGACGGTCTGCAACATGGCCATCGAAGGTGGCGCGCGCGCCGGCCTGGTGGCGGTGGACGACACCACCATCCAGTACGTCAAGGGTCGCCCCTACACGCCGACCGGCGTGGAGTGGGACCTGGCCGTGGCCTACTGGCGCGACCTGCAGTCGGACGCAGACGCCCATTGGGATGCCATCGTCGAACTCGACGCCAGCCAGATCCGCCCGCAAGTTACCTGGGGCACCTCGCCCGAAATGGTGCTGTCGATCGACGACCGAGTGCCCGATCCGGACAAGGAGCGTGATGCCGTCAAGCGCGGCGCCATCGAGCGCGCGCTGCAGTACATGGCCCTGGAGCCGAACAAGGCGATCAGCGACATCCGCATCGACAAGGTCTTCATCGGCTCGTGCACCAACAGCCGCATCGAGGACATGCGCGAAGCCGCCGCCGTGGTGCGTCGCGTGGGCGGCAAGATTGCGTCCAACGTCCGGCTGGCGCTGGTGGTGCCGGGCTCCGGCCTGGTCAAGGAGCAGGCCGAGCGCGAAGGGCTGGACAAGATCTTCATCTCCGCCGGTTTCGAGTGGCGCGAGGCCGGTTGCTCGATGTGCCTGGCCATGAACGCCGACCGGCTGGAGCCGGGCGAGCGTTGCGCCTCCACCAGCAACCGCAACTTCGAAGGCCGCCAGGGCGCCGGTGGCCGCACCCACCTGCTGAGCCCCGCGATGGCTGCCGCCGCCGCGATGGCCGGCCATTTCGTCGACGTGCGCCGCATCGCCTGAGAGGAGTCCGAGACATGAACCCGTTCACCGTGCACCAGGGCCTCGTGGCCCCGATGGATCGCGACAACGTCGACACCGACGCCATCATTCCCAAGCAGTTCCTGAAGTCGATCAAGCGCGCGGGCTTCGGCCCCAACCTGTTCGATGAATGGCGCTACCTCGACCAGGGCGAACCCGGCCAGGACCCGGCCACGCGCCGCGCCAACCCGGACTTCGTGCTGAACCAGCCGCGTTATCAGGGCGCCTCGATCCTGATCGCGCGCCAGAACTTCGGCTGCGGCTCCAGCCGCGAGCACGCGCCGTGGGCGCTGGAGCAGTACGGCTTCCGCGCGCTGATCGCGCCGAGCTTTGCCGACATCTTCTTCAACAACTGCTTCAAGAACGGCATCCTGCCGATCACGCTGCCCGAGCATGAAGTCGCCAAGCTGTTCGACGAGGTCTTCGGCTTCGTCGGCTACCAGCTGACGGTCGACCTGCCGCGCCAGGTGGTGATCAAGCCCGATGGCACCGAACTGCCGTTCGACGTGCAGCCCTTCCGCAAGTTCTGCCTGCTCAACGGCTTCGACGACATCGGCCTGACGCTGCGTCACGCCGACAAGATCCGCGCCTACGAGGCCGAGCGCCTGGCGACCAAGCCCTGGCTCAACCACCGTCTGGTCGGCTGAGGCCGCACTCCACTCCATTGCTGAAGTACACGTCATGAAAATCGCAATCCTGCCGGGTGACGGCATCGGTACCGAAATCGTCGCCGAGGCCGTCAAGGTGCTCAAGGTGCTCGACCTCTCGTTCGAGATGGAAGAGGCGCCCGTGGGCGGCGCAGCTTACGAACTGACTGGCCACCCGCTGCCCGAGTCGACGCTGAACCTGGCCAAGGCCGCCGACGCGATCCTGTTCGGTGCTGTCGGCGACTGGAAATACGACAAGCTCGACCGCCCGCTGCGCCCCGAGCAGGCGATCCTGGGTCTGCGCAAGCATCTGGGCCTGTTCGCCAACTTCCGCCCCGCCATTTGCTACGAGCAGCTTACGCACGCATCGAGCCTGAAGCCCGAGCTGGTGGCCGGCCTGGACATCCTGATCATCCGCGAGCTGACCGGCGACATCTACTTCGGCCAGCCGCGCGGCCGCCGCATCGCCACCGACGGGCACTTCCCCGGCTCGGAAGAGGCGTTCGACACCATGCGCTACAGCCGCCCGGAGATCGAGCGCATCGCCCACGTCGCCTTCCAGGCCGCGCGCCTGCGCAACAAGCGCGTCACCAGCGTCGACAAGGCCAACGTGCTGGAGACCTTCCAGCTCTGGAAGGATGTGGTCACCGAGATCGGCCTGCAGTACCCGGACGTCGAGCTGGACCACATGTACGTCGACAACGCCGCCATGCAACTGGTCAAGGCGCCCAAGAAGTTCGATGTGCTGTTCACCGGCAACATGTTCGGCGACATCCTGTCGGACGCGGCGGCCATGCTGACCGGCTCGATCGGCATGCTGCCCTCGGCCTCGCTGAACGCGCAGAACAAGGGCCTGTACGAGCCGAGCCACGGCAGTGCGCCCGACATCGCCGGCAAGGGTGTGGCCAACCCGCTGGCTACAATCTTGTCTGCTGCCATGATGCTCCGTTACTCCCTCAACCAAGCTGAAACTGCCGACCGCATCGAGTCGGCGGTTCGCGCTGTGCTGTCGGCGGGCTTGCGCACGCCCGACATCTGGTCCGAGGGAACGCAGCGGGTGGGCACGCGCGAGATGGGTGACGCCGTGGTTGCGGCGATTACCGGTAAAACGATTACCAAGAGCTGATCCGCTCCGTCTCGTCTCGCCCAGACCCCTTCACCCCCGGCGATACGAGCCGGGGAGGGTCTTGATGCAGCAGAACAGTCACGCTAGAAAGGCGCAGACATGAAACTCGTAGGTTTGGTTGGTTGGCGCGGCATGGTCGGATCCGTCCTGATGGATCGCATGCAGCAAGAGGGCGATTTCGGCCTGATCGAGCCGGTGTTCTTCAGCACCAGCAACGCCGGCGGCGCCGCCCCGGCCATGGCCAAGAATGAAACCCGGCTGCAGGATGCGTTCGATATCGATGCCCTCAAGCGTTGCGAAATCATCATCACGGCCCAGGGCGGCGACTACACCAGCGAGGTGTTCCCCAAGCTGCGCGCCGCCGGCTGGAACGGTCACTGGATCGACGCGGCCTCGACGCTGCGCATGAAAGATGACGCCGTCATCATTCTTGATCCGGTGAACATGCCCGTGATCAAGAACGCGCTGGCCCAGGGCGGCAAGAACTGGGTGGGCGGCAACTGCACCGTGAGTTGCATGCTGATCGGCGTGGGTGCGCTCTACAAGGCCGGTCTGGTCGAGTGGATGAGCACGCAGACCTACCAGGCCGCTTCAGGCGGTGGCGCGCAGCACATGCGCGAGTTGCTGACGCAGTTCGGCACGCTCAATGCCGAAGTGCGTGGCCTGCTCGATAACCCCAAGAGCGCCATTCTGGAAATCGACCGCCAGATCATCGCCAGGCAGCGTTCGCTGACCGAGGCCGAGACCGCCAATTTCGGCGTGCCGCTGGGTGGCTCGCTGATTCCCTGGATCGACAAGGATCTGGGTAATGGCATGTCCAAGGAAGAATGGAAAGGCATGGCCGAGACCAACAAGATTCTCGGCCAGGGCGAAGGTTTTTCGGCGCCTGCCGTGCCGGTCGATGGTTTCTGCGTGCGCGTGGGTGCCATGCGCTGCCACAGCCAGGCGCTGACCTTCAAACTCAAGAAGGATGTGCCGCTGGCGGATATCGAGGCCATGATCGCTGCCGATAATCCCTGGGTGAAGGTGGTTCCCAATAACCGCGAAGCCACCATTCGTGAACTCACGCCCGTGGCGGTTACTGGCACGCTGACGATTCCGGTGGGCCGTCTGCGCAAAATGGCCATGGGTCCGGAGTATCTGGGCGCATTCACCATTGGTGACCAACTGCTCTGGGGTGCGGCCGAGCCGTTGCGTCGCATGCTGCGTATTTTGCTCGACGCTTGACGAGCGGGGCTGACCTGCAGTCCGTTGTCCTCGGACAACGGACTGTGCGACAGGCTTCTCAGGCTGCCGTCCTCGCCGCAACGTGATGCGATGGATCAGCTTGTCTTTGTATCTTGTTGATGTTATTGTGATTTCAGCTTTTTTGAGTTGTGATTCATGAGAATACGGCTTGATTCTTTATTGCTAAATCTGACGGCAGCGGACGAATGGCATAGCCTGAATTCCGTCGCTCGGGAGTCGCCTTGAAAACACAGACAAAACACGTGGGGCAACTCGCTCTTAAACGTATGGCGGTCGTTGCCGCAGCTGCAGCTACCTTGTGCCTGGTGCCATCGGCTTGGGGTCTGAGCCTGGGTCGTTTGACCGTTCAGTCTGCGCTCGGAGAAGCCCTCAAGGCAGAGATTGACGTCACCAGTCTGTCGGCTGACGAGGCCGCCAACCTGCGCGTGCGCGTGGCGTCTGCCGATGCTTACCGCATCGCCGGTATCGACTACAACCCTGTGCTGCCGCAAACCAGGGTGGTGTTGCAGCGCCGTGCGGACGGTTCGCCCTACCTGAGCATCTCTGCCGATCGGCCCGTGCAGGAGCCTTTCGTCGACGTGATCCTCGAGATGTCCTGGGCCAGTGGCCGTCTGCTGCGTGAATACACGCTGCTGTTCGACCCGCCGGCAACGGCTGCAGCGCGCACGCCTGCCACCTCGGCCACGCCGCCGGTGGTGGCTGCCGTGACCCCTGCGCCTACACCAGCACCGACGCCAGCCCCTGCCGTAGTGGCACCAGCCCCTGTCGCGCCTGCGCCTGCCAAGTCTGTTACCCGCAAAACCGAGAGCCCGGCAACGCAGCGTCCGGCCAAGGGGGCTTCCACCGAGGGCTCCGAGTACCGCGTCAAGAGTGGCGACACCCTCTCCAGCATTGCTTCGCGCATGCAGCCGCAAGGCGTTTCGCTCGACCAGATGCTGGCGGGTCTCTACCGCGGCAACGCCCAGGCGTTCGTCGGCAACAACATGAATCGTCTGCGTGCGGGCGTCGTGCTGAACGTGCCTTCCAGCGAGCAACTCGCTGCAGTGGATTCGGGCGAAGCGCGTCAGCTGATCCAGGCGCAGAGCGCCGATTTCAACGCCTACCGCCGCCGTCTGGCGGGGGCCGTGCCTGAACAGCGCCGCGAGCCTGAAGCGCCACGGGTGTCCGCTGGCAAGGTGCAGGCCGAGGTCGAAGACCGCAAGCAGGCCCAGACGCCGACGCCGGATCGCCTGCGTCTGGATAAGGGCAAATCCAGCGCCGTGGGCGGTGCTGCCAGTGCTGAAGATGTGATCGCCAAGGAACGTGCGGCCAAGGAGTCGAGTGCCCGCGCCAGCGAAATCCAGCGCAACATGGAAGCGCTCAAGAAGCTGCAAGCTGCATCGGCCCCGGCGCCCGTTGGCCGTGCAGCGGCCAGCGCTGTGACCGCCATGCCGGCGGTCAAGCCGGCCCCTGTGGCTGCAGTGGCCTCAGCGCCTGCGCTCGCAGCGAGTCCTGTTGCCGTGGCAGCTTCGGTCGCCGCACCTGCACCGGTGGTGAGCGCTGCTTCGGCCGAGGCACCGGCTGCCTCCGAGGCCATGGCGGCTTCCGCTCCTGAGGTGATGGCCTCTGCAGTCGCTGCTGCACCGGCAGCGTCTCAGCCCGCCAGCGCCGTGGCGCCGGCGATGGCCGATGCCGAAGAGCCGTCCTTCCTGGAAAGCCTGTCGAGCAATCCGCTGGTCTTGCCCGGAGCCGGCTTGGTGTTGGCGCTGTTGGCCGGTCTCGGGTATTACCGTCTGCGTGGCAAGAAGCAGGAAGAAGCGGGCGTGACGTCGTTCCTGGAGAGCCGTCTGCAGCCGGATTCCTTCTTTGGCGCCAGCGGCGGCCAGCGCGTGGATACGCGTGATGCCTCGGGTGCGCCGTCGTCGATGAGCTACTCGCTCAGTCAGATCGATGCCATCGGCGATGTCGATCCCGTGGCCGAAGCCGACGTGTATCTGGCCTACGGCCGTGATCTGCAGGCCGAGGAAATCCTCAAGGAGGCGATGCGCGCCAACCCCGAGCGGCTCGCGATTCGCTCCAAGCTGCTGGAGGTCTACGCCAAGCGCCGCGACATCAAGGGCTTCGAGTTGCTGGCCGGTGAGTTGTACGGCCTGACCGGTGGCCATGGCGACGAGTGGTCGCACGCGCAGGAACTGGGTCGCTCGATCGATCCGGAGAACCCGCTTTATGAGCCCGGCGGCCAGCCGAGCGGTCCGTTGTCGGAGTCGGGTGCGGGCGAAATGCTGGGTGCGACGACGATGCCGCAGTCCATCGTGCCTTCGCCGTCGCGTTTCGAGCACAGCATGCCTGACCTCGATCTGAACGATGAAATGCCCTCATCGGGCAGTTCGGCCGATGTCGATCTGGACGTGTCCGTGCCTGCCGCATTCGACAACAGCGTCTCCATGTCCGGCACCAGCGCCTTCAGCAGCGCGCCGCTTGGGTTTGACGAGAGTTCGGTGTCGGCACGGGGTGGCCTGGGCACGAACAGCAACAGCATGGACTTCGAGCTGAAGGACCTGCCGGACATCAGCGGTGCTGCGACGGCGCCCGCGCCTGAAATCACCGGCTTCGGCATTGATCTGGGGGGTATCTCGCTGGATCTGGATGCTCCGTCGGCGCCTGCGCCTGCGGGCGTGACGGCCAACAGTCTGCTCGACCAGGCCGGCGACATGGACGACGGCACGGATCCGCTGGTCCGCAAGCTCGAACTGGCGGAGGAGTTCCACCAGATCGGTGACTTCGAAGGTGCGCGCGATCTGCTGCAGGACGTGGTCCAGAAGGCGGACGGCGCACTCAAGGCCCGTGCGCAGGCCTTGCTCGACAAGTTCTCGTGATTGAGCGAGTTCAGCGGCCGGCCGTGAGGCCGGCCGCGCCGTTTGCGGTCTTCACGGCCCAGTTGCTCGCGTGACGGCGCACCGAATCGCGCTCGGCATCGCCTATCGGGGCGGTGCCTACCGGGGCTGGCAAAGCCAGGCCTCGGGCGACACGGTGCAGGACAAGTTGGAGGTGGCGCTGTCGCGCTTCGCCACGGTGCCGATCAGCACGATCTGTGCGGGTCGCACCGATGCCGGCGTGCACGGCATCAATCAGGTCGTGCACCTCGACACTGACCGCATCCGGGATGATTTTTCCTGGGTGCGCGGCACCAACACCTATCTGCCGGCTGATATTTCGGTGCAGTGGTGCAAGCCTGTGCCCGAGCAGTTTCACGCGCGCTTCTCGGCTGTGGGTCGCCGCTACGCCTACATCCTGCTGGAGGCACCGCAACGCCCGGCGCTCGAAGCCGGTCTGGTCGGCTGGACTTTCCGGCCGCTGGATGGCGCGGCCATGCGTGCTGCGGCGCAGCATCTGCTGGGCGAGCATGACTTCTCGGCTTTCCGGTCTTCGCAATGCCAGGCGCATTCGCCGGTCAAGCACTTGCGCGAAATCAGCGTGGCCCGGTACGGTGCGTACTGGCGCTTCGAGTTCGAGGCCTCGGCCTTCCTGCATCACATGGTGCGCAACCTGATGGGTTGCCTGATCGCCGTGGGTTCGGGTGTGCGCGATTCGCAATGGCTGCTGGGCGTGCTGAAGTCGCGCCAGCGCGCGCTTGCCGCGCCGACGTTCTCGGCCGATGGCCTCTACTTCATGGGGCCGCAGTACGACGCTACCTTCGCGTTGCCCACCCATGTCCCTGCACTCGACTGGCTGCCGGGCGCCTCACGACAATGAATTCCATGCGCACAAGAATCAAGATCTGTGGCCTGACCCGCGAGGCCGATGTGGACGATGCCGTGGCCGCCGGTGCCGATGCGATCGGCCTGGTGTTCTACGCCCACAGCGCACGCCATGTCAGCCTGGAGCGCGCCCGTGCGCTGGTGGCCTTGCTGCCGCCGTTCGTGATGCCGGTGGGCCTGTTCGTCAACGCCACGCCCGACGAAGTGCGCGCCGCCTGCGACGCCATTCCTGGCCTGCTGCTGCAGTTTCACGGCGATGAGACCGTGGCGGACTGCGAGGCGGCGGCGCGGCCCTATCTGCGCGCGGCCCGCATGGCGCCGGGCTTCGATTTGCTAGACTTTGCGACGCGTTTTTCTAGCGCCCAAGCTGTGCTGCTCGACGCCCATGTCGAGGGCTATGGTGGCGGCGGAAAGGTTTTCGATTGGTCTGTCATTCCCTCAGGCGTGCCCCGTCCGGTCGTTTTGTCTGGTGGGTTGAATCCTGCAAATGTCATCGATGGCGTGCTGCGCGTCCGGCCCTGGGCCGTTGACGTGAGTTCTGGTGTGGAGTCGGCCAAAGGCATCAAGGATGCCGTGCTGATGCGCCAGTTTTGTGAAGCCGTCCGTGAAGCCGACGCCCGTCGCGCCGACGCAGACAGCGCTTATTGAGTCTTGAGGCCTGCGGGCCTCCTCAGCCGAGAGGCCTTGCCATGTTCGAATACAACCAACCCGATGTCCGTGGGCATTTCGGGATTTACGGCGGCAGTTTCGTCTCCGAAACCCTGAGCCACGCGCTCGATGAACTCAACGCCGTCTACGAGCGCTATCGCCACGACCCGGAGTTCCAGGCCGAGTTCCGCAATGAACTGGCCCATTTCGTCGGCCGCCCCAGCCCGATCTATCACGCTGCGCGCATGAGCCGCGAGACCGGCGGTGCGCAGATCTACCTCAAGCGCGAAGACCTCAACCACACCGGCGCGCACAAGATCAACAACACCATCGGCCAGGCGCTGCTGGCCAAGCGCATGGGCAAGCCGCGCGTGATTGCCGAGACCGGTGCCGGTCAGCACGGCGTGGCCACGGCCACCATCTGCGCCCGTTACGGCCTGGAATGCGTGGTCTACATGGGCAGCGAGGACGTCAAGCGCCAGAGCCCGAACGTCTACCGCATGAAGCTGCTGGGTGCGACCGTCGTGCCCGTGGAGTCCGGCAGCAAGACGCTGAAGGACGCGCTCAACGAGGCGATGCGCGACTGGGTCACCAACGTCGAGAACACCTTCTACATCATCGGCACGGTGGCCGGCCCGCACCCGTACCCGGCGATGGTGCGCGACTTTCAGCGCGTCATCGGCGACGAGTGCCTGGTGCAGATGCCGGCCATGACCGGCCAGCAGCCGGACGCGGTAATCGCCTGCGTCGGCGGCGGCAGTAACGCCATGGGCATCTTCTACCCCTACATTCCGCACGAGCAGGTGCGCCTGATCGGCGTCGAGGCAGCGGGCGAGGGCATGGAGACCGGCAAGCATTCGGCTTCGCTGCAAAAGGGCGCGCCCGGCGTGCTGCACGGCAACCGCACCTATGTGCTGCAGGACGCCAACGGCCAGATCACCGAGACGCACTCGGTTTCGGCCGGCCTGGACTATCCCGGCGTCGGCCCCGAGCACGCGTACCTCAAGGACATCGGCCGCGCTGAATACGTCGGCATCACCGACACGGAAGCGCTCGAAGCCTTCCACTACCTGTGCCGCACCGAAGGCATCATTCCCGCGCTGGAATCCAGCCACGCCGTCGCCTACGCGATGAAGCTGGCCAAGACCATGCGCCCGGACCAGCGCATTCTGGTCAACCTGTCAGGTCGGGGGGACAAGGACATCGGCACGGTGGCTGATCTGTCGGGAGCCGACTTTTATTGTCGACCGTCCTGCCGCGGGCAGGGCATCAAGGGCGGCGTGCAGCCGATCGAGATCCAACGCCAAGGAGGTGCCGCATGAGCCGCATTGCCGCCACTTTTGCCCGCTTGGCTGAACAGGGCCGCAAGGCACTGATTCCCTACGTGACCGCCGGTCACCCGTATGGCGACGTCAGCGTCGAATTGATGCATGGCCTGGCCCAGGCCGGCGCCGATGTGATCGAACTCGGCGTGCCGTTCTCGGACCCGATGGCCGATGGCCCGGTGATCCAGCGCGCCAGTGAGCGCGCACTCAGCTTTGGCACCGGCCTGAACGACGTGCTCGACATGGTGCGCGACTTCCGCCGTGATGACGCCAACACGCCGGTGGTGCTGATGGGCTACGCCAACCCGGTCGAGCGTTATGGCTCGGCGCGCTTCATTGCCGATGCGGCAGTCGCTGGCGTGGACGGCGTTCTGATCGTCGACTACCCGCCGCAGGAGTGCGAGGAGTTCGCCGCCGGCCTGCGCGCGGTCGGCCTCGACCCGATCTTCCTGCTGGCGCCGACCTCGACCGACGCCCGCATGGCCGAGGTGGGCCGCATCGCCACCGGCTACGTCTACTACGTGTCGCTCAAGGGCGTGACCGGCGCAGGCCATCTGGATACCGACGCCGTGGCGCGCATGGTGCCGCGCATTCGCACGCATGTGAACGTGCCGGTGGGCGTGGGCTTCGGCATTCGCGACGCGGCCACGGCGGTGGCGGTGGCGGCGGCATCGGACGCGGTCGTGATCGGCTCTCGTATCATCCAGCTGATTGAAAACGAGCCGCGCGAGCGGGTGGCGCCGGTTGCCGCCGGCTTCATCGCCGAGATTCGCGCTGCGCTCGATGCCGCTTACGGCGGCCCTGACAACCGCCTCGGCACCGCACCAGGAGACTCCGCATGAGTTGGCTCGACAAGCTTCTGCCCCCCCGAATTCAGCCTACCGACCCGACCGAGCGCCGCTCGGTGCCCGAGGGCCTGTGGGTCAAGTGCCCGGCCTGCGAGACCGTGCTCTACAAGACCGACCTGGAGCAGAACCTCAACGTCTGCCCCAAGTGCTCGCACCACCACCGCACCGATGCGCGTGCCCGGCTCGACCAGTTCCTGGATCCGGAAGGCCGCTACGAACTCGGCCAGGAAGTGCTGCCGGTGGACGCGCTCAAGTTCAAGGACAGCAAAAAATACACCGAGCGCCTCAAAGAGGCGATGGAAACCACCGGCGAGACCGATGCGCTGGTGGTCATGGGCGGCTCGGTGCTGAGCATTCCTCTGGTGGTGGCGGCGTTCGAGTTCGACTTCATGGGTGGCTCGATGGGTTCGGTGGTCGGCGAGCGCTTCGTGCGCGGCGTGGAAGCGGCCATCGAACAGAAGGTGCCGTTCGTCTGCTTCACCGCCACCGGCGGTGCGCGCATGCAGGAAGGTCTGCTGTCGCTGATGCAGATGGCCAAGACCAATGCGTCGCTCACGCGTCTGGCCAAGGCCAAACTGCCCTACATCAGCGTGCTGACCGACCCGACCATGGGCGGCGTCTCGGCCGGCTTCGCCTTCGTGGGCGATGTGGTGATGGCCGAGCCCAAGGCGCTGATCGGCTTTGCCGGCCCGCGCGTGATCGAGAACACCGTGCGCGAGAAGCTGCCCGAGGGCTTCCAGCGCAGCGAGTTCCTGCTGGAGAAGGGCGCCATCGACATGATCGTCGACCGCCGTGAACTGCGCAGCACCATTGCCCGCACGCTGGCCATGCTGCAGCGCCAGAGCGCCGACGCGGTGTCCTGACCGCCGGCCTGAACGGGCCGATCGATGAGGGGCGTCACAGGGCGCCCCTTGTTTTTTCTCACTCACTTTCACGGTGGTGCGTCCGACGCACCGAACTCATGCCCGAGAACTTGCCTCAGACGCTGGAGGGCTGGCTGGCCCATTGCGAGCGCCTTCATCCGGTCACGATCGACCTGACGCTGGAGCGCGTCGCCCGTGTGCGCGACCGCCTGGGTCTGGCCTTCGAAGTGCCGGTCTTCACCGTGGCCGGCACCAACGGCAAGGGCTCGACCTGCGCCATGCTCGAAGCCATCCTGCTGCAGGCGGGCTACCGCGTCGGGGTCTATACCTCGCCGCATCTGGTGCATTTCCAGGAGCGCCTGCGCCTCAACGGCGACATCGTGCAGGCCGAGCAGCTGCTGCCGCATTTCGAGGCGGTGGAAGCAGCACGCCAGGACGAGGCGCTGACCTACTTCGAATTCACCACGCTGGCGCTGCTGCGCTGCATGGCCGGCCAGCCGCTGGACGCGGTGGTGCTGGAAGTCGGGCTGGGCGGGCGGCTCGATGCCGTCAACGTGATCGACCCCGACTGCGCGGTGATCACCAGCGTGGCGCTCGACCACATGGACTACCTGGGCCCCGACCGAGAGTCTATCGGCCGCGAGAAGGCCGGCATCATGCGCGCCGGTCGCGCGGTGGTGGTGTCGGACCCGCAGCCACCGGCGTCCGTCTTGGCTCGGGCGCAGGAACTTGGCGCCGATCTGTGGCTGATGGGCCGCGATTTCAATTATTCCGGCGACCGCCAGCAGTGGAACTGGAGTGGTCGGGGCCGGCGCCATAACGCGCTCGCCTACCCGGCCTTGCGGGGAGCGAACCAGTTGCTCAACGCCTCGGGCGTGCTGGCCGCGCTGGACGCACTACGCTCGCGCCTGCCGGTGTCGGCGCAGGCTGTGCGCAACGGTCTGGCCATGGTGGAGTTGCCGGGCCGCTTCCAGATCGTGCCGGGTCAGCCGACGCTGGTGCTGGACGTGGCACACAACCCGCACGCAGCCGCCGTGCTGGCGCAAAACCTCGACCAGATGGGCTTCTTCCCGCGCACGCACGCCGTGCTGGGCGCCATGGCCGACAAGGATCTGGCCGGGCTGGTCACGCCGCTGCTGGCGCACGTCGACACCTGGCACTGCACCAGCCTGCCGATCGCCCGTGCGGCAAGCGCGCAGCAACTGGCCGAGGTGATCGAGCGCGCCCGCGTGCAAGCAGCCGCGCAGAGCACCGTGCCCTTGCCCCAGGCGCAGATCGTGATGCACGACACCCCTCAGCACGCGCTGGCTGCGGCGGTACTTGGGGCAAACCCCACTGATAGAATTATGGTCTTTGGTTCTTTCCACACCATTGGCGGTGTGTTGCAGAACGGGTTGCCGCGCTTGGGCGCGGCGCATCTCGGGTGAGACCGATTCTTGTGTGATCCCGATGGGTTTTTCCTCGTTATTTCAGCGTCAACCTGACCGTGCCAGCCGCCCGAAGCGGCAAGCCGCGCCGCTCGATCCGGCCAGCGTCGAGGTGCTGCGCGCCCGCGCCCGCCGCCGTTTCGTCGGCGCTGCCGTGCTGGTGATCGGCGCGGTGGTCGTGCTGCCGCTGGTGCTGGAGTCCGAGCCGCGTCCGCTGCCGTCCAGCGTGGCCATCCAGATGCCTGCGCGTGACGTGGCCCGGGATGGCGCTGCGCCCGTCAGCCCCGAGCGCCCGGCGACGGCGCTGCCTGCGGCCCCCGCAGTTGAAACGCCCGCGCCGTTGGTGAAGCCCGAGCCCAGTCCTGCCGCCAAACCGTCCCCGAAGCCTGCCGCCGAGGCGCCTCGCGCCGAGCCCAAGCCGCCCGCCGCGCGCAAGCCCGAGAGCGCCACGCGCTACGTCATCCAGGTGGGCGCTTACGCCGATTCGGCCAAGGTGAAAGAGGCCCGCCAGCGCATCGAGAAGCTCGGCCTGTCGTCGCTGCAGCAGGACGTCGAGACCAGCAGTGGCCGTCGCACCCGCGTGCGCCTGGGGCCCTACGCCACCCGTGAAGAGGCCGACCGGGTGGCTGCGCGTCTGCGTGCAGCGGGCCTGAGCGCGGCGTTGCTGGCGATCTGACGCGTCATGCAGGGGTGGGTGTGGGTTGATGTCGTGTGGCTGGCGGTGCTGGTGCTGTCGGTGGTGCTGGGCCTGCTGCGTGGTGTGGTGCAGGAGTTGATGTCGGTGCTGGGCTGGTTGGTGGCCTGGCTGGCGGCGCAGGCATGGTCCGGGCCGGTGGCGCATCAGATTCCCGGCCTGCCGCAGGACTCGAGCCTGCAGAAGGCACTCGGTTTCATGATGACCTTTGTGGTCGTGCTGCTGTGCTGGCGCATGCTGAGCTGGCTGCTGCAGAAGATCGTGCAGGCCACGCCGCTGGCGCCAGTTGACCGCCTGCTGGGCGGTGTGTTCGGGCTGGTGCGTGGCGTGCTGATCGTGATGGTGATGGTGGCGTTGGTGGACTATTCGCCGCTGGCGCGTCAGGCGTTCTGGCAGGCCTCTGCGGGCGTGGCGTGGGCGCAGCGCCTGATCGGCAGCGTGCAGCCCTTGCTGGTGAGCGCTGCAGCGCCAGATGAATTCGAGAATTTGCCGGTGCGCTTCTAGCGCGCCGTTGTAGTTTCCCGGCCTGACTCCTTGCGGATCAGGCCTCAGTGATTGGAGTTCAGGATGTGTGGCATCGTTGGGGTGACGGCCAAGTCGCCGGTCAATCAGCTGATTTATGACGCGCTGCTGCTGTTGCAGCACCGGGGACAGGATGCCGCTGGCATCGTGACCGCGATGGGCACCAAGTTCTTCATGCACAAGGCGCGCGGCATGGTGCGCGACGTCTTCCGCACCCGCAACATGCGCGGCCTGCCCGGCAACATCGGCCTGGGCCAGGCGCGCTACCCGACCGCCGGCAACGCCTACAGCGAAGAAGAGGCCCAGCCCTTCTACGTCAACGCGCCGTTCGGCGTGGTGCTGGTCCACAACGGCAACCTGACCAACGCGCATGCGCTCAAAAAAGAGCTGATCGACGTCGACCGCCGCCACCTCAACACCGAGAGCGACACCGAGGTGCTGATCAACGTCCTGGCGCACGAACTGGAACGCGCCGCGCGCGACCAGCCGCTCTCGCCGGCCGAGGTCTTCAAGGCGGTGGCCGAGGTGCACCGGCGCGTCAAGGGCTCGTACGCCGTGGTGGCGCTGATCGCCGGCTACGGCCTGCTGGCCTTCCGCGATCCGTTCGGCATCCGCCCGCTGTGCATCGGCTCGCAGCCGTCGGCAGACGGCGGTGTCGACTGGATGCTGGCGAGTGAATCGGTCGCGCTCGAAGGCACCGGCCACCAGCTGGTGCGCGACGTGGCGCCGGGCGAGGCGATCTTCATCGACACCGACGGCCGCATGCACGCCAAGCAGTGCGCGGTGTCGCCGACGCTCAACCCTTGCGTGTTCGAGTACGTCTACCTGGCGCGGCCCGATTCGGTCATCGATGGCGTGTCGGTCTACCACGCCCGCCTCAACATGGGCGAGACGCTGGCGCAGCGCGTCATCAACACGCTGCCGCCAGGCGAAATCGACGTGGTGATCCCGATCCCCGAGTCGAGCCGGCCGTCGGCGATGCAGCTCGCGCACAAGCTCGGCAAGCCCTATCGTGAAGGCTTCGTCAAGAACCGCTACGTCGGCCGCACCTTCATCATGCCGGGCCAGGCGACGCGCAAGAAGAGCGTGCGCCAGAAGCTCAACGCCATCGGCATGGAGTTCAAGGGCCGTAACGTGCTGCTGGTCGATGACTCGATCGTGCGCGGCACCACCAGCAAGGAAATCGTGCAGATGGCCCGCGAGGCCGGCGCCAACAAGGTCTACATGGCCTCGGCCGCGCCGCCGGTGCGCTACCCGAACGTCTACGGCATCGACATGCCGACCAAGGCCGAGCTGATCGCCCATGGCCGCACGCTGGAAGAAATCCGCCAGTACATCGGCTGCGACGCGCTGATCTATCAGGACGTGGAAGCGATGAAGCGCGCCGTCTCGGCGCTCAACCCCAAGCTCGACAGCCTGGAGGCGTCGTGCTTCGACGGCCACTACATCACTGGCGACGTGAGCGTGGCGGACTTCGAGGCCATGAAGACCCAGCGCGAATCGCAGCCGCAGGAAGAGGAGGGCGGCGCGGACCGCTCGCGCCTCGCACTGCAGAACGCCACTGAATAAGCCGGTCGAGCAAAGAGGCCCTCAAGATGAGCAATCCGAATCAGTCGTCCAAGCGCCTGCCGCGCGTGGAACTGCCCGCCGATGTGCGGCTGGAAACCGTCGCCGTGCGCGAGGGCTTGCCCGCGACGCCCTGGGGTGAAAACTCCGAGGCGCTGTTCCTGACCAGCAGCTTCGTGCACCCGAACGCGGCCACTGCGGCGGCGCGCTTTGCGCAGGAAGAGGAAGCGTTCGTCTACAGCCGCTTCACCAACCCGACCACGATGATGATGGAGCGCCGGCTCGCCGCGCTCGAAGGCACCGAAGCCTGCATCGCCACCAGCAGCGGCATGTCGGCCATCATGCTGTTGCTGATGGGTTTGCTGAAGGCGGGCGACCACGTGATCTGCTCGCGCAGCGTGTTCGGCTCGACCATCAAGCTGCTGCAGGGCGAGTTCGGCAAGTTCGGCGTCGAGACCACCTTTGTCTCGCAGACCGACGTGACCGAGTGGCGTGCCGCCGTGCGCCCCACCACCAAGCTGCTGTTCGCCGAGACGCCCAGCAATCCGCTGACCGAGGTCTGCGACATTCGCGCGCTGGCTGACGTGGCCCACGAGGCGGGCGCGCTGCTGGCGGTCGACAACTGCTTCTGCTCGCCCGCGCTGCAGCAGCCGGTCAAGCTGGGTGCCGACCTGATCATCCATTCCGGCACCAAGTACCTCGACGGCCAGGGCCGTGTGGTGGCCGGCGCGATCTGCGGCCCGGCGGCGCTGATCGAAGGTCCGTTCATGGCGGTGATGCGCTCGGCCGGCATGTGCCTGTCGCCGTTCAACGCCTGGGTGGTGCTCAAGGGGCTGGAGACGCTCACGATCCGCATGCAGGCGCAGAGCCGCGCGGCGCTGGAGCTGGCGCAGTGGCTGGAAGCACAGCCGCAGGTGGCGCAGGTGTTTTACCCCGGCCTGCCGTCGCACCCGCAGCACGCGCTGGCGATGGCGCAGCAGAGCGGCTCGGGCGGCGCGGTGGTGAGCTTCGTCACGCACGGCGACACGGCGGAGACGGCGCGCGCCAACGCGTTTGCGGTGATCGATGCCACCAGGATCTGCTCGATCACCTCGAACCTGGGCGACACCAAGACCACCGTGACGCACCCGTCCAGCACCTCGCACGGCCGGCTGACCGAGGCGCAGCGGCTGGCCGCCGGCATCACGCAGGGCATGATCCGCGTGGCGGTCGGCCTGGAACATATCGAAGACCTGAAGGCCGACCTCGCGCGCGGCCTGGCCCTGATCTGAATCTGTCATGACCCAAGTTCGCACCCGTTTTGCCCCGTCGCCGACCGGCTTCATCCACCTCGGCAACATCCGCTCGGCGCTCTATCCGTGGGCGTTTGCGCGCGCCACGGGCGGCACTTTCGTGCTGCGCATCGAGGACACCGATGTCGAACGCTCCTCGCAGGAGGCGGTCGATGTCATCATTGAGGGCATGAAGTGGCTCGGCCTGGACCACGACGAAGGCCCGTTCTACCAAATGCAGCGCATGGCGCGCTACAAGGAAGTGCTGGCCGAGCTGGTTGCCAAGGGCTGGGTCTATCCCTGCTACATGAGCACGACCGAACTCGACGCGCTGCGCGAGCGCCAGATGGCGAACAAGGAAAAGCCGCGCTATGACGGCACCTGGCGCCCCGAGGCCGGCAAGACGCTGCCACCGGTGCCCGAGGGCGTGGCGCCGGTGCTGCGTTTTAGGACGCCTCAGGGCGGCTCGGTGGTGTGGGAGGACAAGGTCAAGGGCCGCATCGAGATCAGCAACGATGAGCTCGACGATCTGGTCATCGCCCGACCCGATGGCACGCCGACCTACAACTTCTGCGTGGTGGTCGATGACATCGACATGGCGATCACCCACGTGATCCGCGGTGATGACCACGTCAACAACACGCCGCGGCAGATCCACGTTTTCCGCGCGCTGGGCCATGAGGCGCCCGTCTACGCCCACCTGCCGACCGTGCTGAACGCGCAGGGCGAGAAGATGAGCAAGCGCCACGGTGCCAAGCCTGTGACGCAGTACCGCGAAGAGGGCTATCTGGCCGACGCGGTGGTGAACTATCTGGCGCGCCTGGGCTGGAGCCACGGCGACGACGAGATATTTAGCCGCCAGCAGCTGATCGAGTGGTTCAACCTCGACCACCTCGGCCGCAGTGCCGGCCAGTTCGACGAAGCCAAGCTGCGCTGGGTGAACGCCCAGCACATGAAGAACGGCGACAACACAGTGCTGGCTGCGCTGGTGGCCGAACAGCTTGCCAAGCGCGGGGTGCAGGTGGCGATCGACGACAAGCTGGCTGCCATGTGCGCGCTGTTCAAGGACCGCTGCAGCACCACCGTCGAGCTGGCGGACTGGCTGATGATGTATTTCCGCCCTGTAGAGCCCAGCCAGGCTGATCTGGCCACGCACCTGACCGACGCGGCCAAGGCGGCTGTCGTGACGCTGCGCGACAAGCTCGCAGCGCTGGAGTGCTGGGACAAGGCGGCCATCAGCCAGGCCATCAAGGAAAGCATCACCGCGCACGGCCTGAAGATGCCGCAATTGGCCATTCCCGTGCGTCTTCTGGTGTGCGGCAGCACCCAGACGCCGTCGGTGGATGCGGTGTTGGCGCTGTTTGATAAAAAAGATGTCGAACAACGCTTGCAAAGCGTTTAAATCCATCGCATAATATCGTTCTCGTTTGAACAACGAAGCGCCTCTAGCAAACAAGTTTGCGGTGTACGGGGGTATAGCTCAGCTGGGAGAGCGCTTGCATGGCATGCAAGAGGTCAGCGGTTCGATCCCGCTTACCTCCACCATCAAGGCGTTTTGAAGTTCAATCTTGATAAATTTAGACCCCATCGTCTAGAGGCCTAGGACACGACCCTTTCACGGTTGTAACAGGGGTTCGAATCCCCTTGGGGTCGCCAAAGTTTTGAAGTTTTGTACCGCTGCGGAGTGGTAGTTCAGTTGGTTAGAATACCGGCCTGTCACGCCGGGGGTCGCGGGTTCGAGTCCCGTCCACTCCGCCAAGTAGTTTGTTTTACAAGTTTTGACCCCTTCGTCTAGAGGCCTAGGACACGACCCTTTCACGGTTGTAACAGGGATTCGAATTCCCTAGGGGTCGCCAAATTCAGTTTGGCTCAAGCAGCGCAGAGCTTGCGGAGAAATCCGAAAATCTCGCTCCACTGCGGAGTGGTAGTTCAGTTGGTTAGAATACCGGCCTGTCACGCCGGGGGTCGCGGGTTCGAGTCCCGTCCACTCCGCCATCAGCTTTGATGATTTAATAAGGGCGCCCCAGGGTGCCCTTTATTGTTTCTGCCGAGCATGAATCCCGTCCCCGACATGTCACACCGCGATGAGCAGGCCATGCGCCTGGCGCTGGATCAGGCCCTGAATGCGCAGTTGGTGGGCGAGGTTCCGGTCGGCGCCGTGCTGATCCGGCACACCGAGCAAGGGCCGCAGGTCATCGCCACAGGCTACAACCGTCCGATTACCACCCATGATCCGACCGCGCACGCTGAAATTGTCGCGCTGCGCCATGCCGCACAACTGCTCGAAAACTATCGTCTGCCTGATTGCGAGCTTTATGTGACGCTTGAGCCCTGTGCGATGTGCGCCATGGCTATGCTGCACGCTCGCGTCAAACGGGTGGTTTTTGGTGCACGCGACCCTAAAACCGGTGCAGCCGGCTCGGTGATCGATATTTTTGCCCAGCCGCAACTCAATCATCAAACCCAGATTCAGGGTGATGTGCTGGCAGAACCCTGCGGGCAGGTGCTGAAAGATTTCTTTGCCCAGCGCCGCGCCCAGCAAAAAGCCGAGCGCGAGGCTGAAAGAAATCAGCGCCAGCAGACCATCGATTCAGAGTCGATACTGCCGTTGCCTGATGTTGCCGAAGGCGGCGACACGATGGTGGCTGAATTCGACGCGCTACGAGATAACCTCCCATGACCACGACTCCAACGCCCGTGCACGGCGCGCTCACGATTTACAGCCCCTCGGGCGTGGTGATGCAGGCGCCTGCGCTGCGCCGGGCCGCGCGCCGCCTGGTCACGCTGGGTTTCGAGGTCACGATCGACGAAAGCGCCTTGGCCCGCAGCCAGCGTTTTGCCGGTGACGATGACACCCGGCTCGCCGCGCTGCACCGCGTGGCCGATGCCGCGCCGGCCGTGGCGCTGGCCACGCGTGGCGGCTACGGCCTGACGCGCTTGCTGGATCGTATCGAGTGGCCACGCCTGGCCCGAGCGGTGGAGCAGGGCACGCGCTGGGTCGGCTACAGCGACCAGACCGCGCTGCAGTTGGCGCTCTATGCCCATACCAAAGCCTCAAGCTGGGCCGGACCGCTGGCCTGTGATGATTTCGGCCGCAGCGACGCCGATGGCGGCCTCGACGAGATCACGCCCGATTGCTTCGTCGAGGCGATGAGCGGTGAGCTGGAAGCCGTGGGCTTCCGCACCGAAGCGGGTTTTGACGGTCTGGACGTCCAAGGCACGCTCTGGGGCGGCAACCTGACGGTGCTGTGCTCGCTGCTGGGCACGCCGCACTGGCCCAGGATCAAGGGCGGCGTGCTGTATCTGGAAGACGTCAACGAGCACCCGTACCGCGTCGAACGCATGCTGCTGCAACTGCATCAGGCTGGCGTGCTGGGTGCGCAGAAGGCGGTGCTGCTGGGCGATTTCAGCGGCTGGCGCAAGAGTCCGCTTGACCGGGGCTACAACTTCAAGACCATGGTGGCGCACCTGCGCAGCGTCTCGGCCACGCCGCTGCTGACCGGCCTGCCGTTCGGTCATGGCGAGACCAAGGTCACGCTGCCGATGGGGCGCAAGGCGCAACTGGTGGTGCAAGGGCGCGATGTGCTGATCGCCTGGTAAGGCACTCAGCCCGTGCTGTGCCGGTGGCTGATCGCGACAGGAATGGGGCTGGCTGGCTTGCTGCTTGCCGCCTGCAACAACAGCCCCTGGCCTGACGGCGCCGCGCAGGCCAACGCGCTGTACACGGCGGTGCTCGAGGCCTCACCCAAGCACCTGGATCCGACTGCGTCCTACTGGGCCAACGACACGCCCTACACCTACCAGGTCTACGAGCCGCTCTACGGCTACCACTACCTGCTGCGCCCGTTCAAGCTGGTGCCCAAGGCCGCACAGGTCGTCGCTGCGCCGCGTTATCTGGACAAGAACGGCCACGTCTTGCCTGCCGATGCGCCGGGCGAGCAAGTGGCCGAGAGCGTCTATGACATCCCGATCAAACCCGGCGTGCGCTACCAGCCGCACCCGGCGTTTGCACGCGATGCATCGGGCGCCTTGCGCTACCACGCGCTCCGGCCCGGTGAGCTGGGCGAGCGCACCAGCCCGCTGCAGTTCGAGCACAGCGGCACGCGTGAACTGGTGGCCGATGATTTCGTCTACGCCTTCAAGCGCCACGCTACCACCCGCATCGTCGCGCCGATCTTCGGGCTGTTCTCCGAGCATGTGATCGGTCTGAAGGACTACGGCAAACGCATCAAGGCCGAAGACGCCCAACTGCTGCGCGGCCTGCCTGAGGCCAGCCCCGACAAGCCTTTTCTCGACCTGCGCCGCTGGCCGCTGGTCGGCGTCAGCGCACCGGAAAAGCACCTGCTGCGTATCCGCCTGCAGGGTAAATACCCACAGTGGAGCTACTGGCTGGCGACCACCTTTGCCGCGCCGATTCCCTGGGAGGCCGATTCCTTCTATGCCCAGCCCGGCATGGCCGCACGCGGTCTGAGCCTGGACCGCTGGCCGATCGGCACCGGGCCTTACATGATGACCGAGTTCATCCAGGACCGTCGCCATGTGATGCAGCGCAATCCCCACTACCGCGGCGAGCCCTACCCCTGCGAAGGCATGCCCGGCGACCGTGAGGCCGGCCTGCTCGACGATTGCGGCAAGCCCACGCCCTTCATCGACACGCTGGTGTCGACGGTCGAGCATGAGAACCTCTCCATCAAGGCCAAGTTCCGCCAGGGCTATTTCGACACCGAGGTGTTCGAGCGCTCGGACGCCGGCATGGACTACCTGATCGACATGCTCGACTCGGCCGAGGCGCGCGCGCGTTATCAGGCGCAAGGTTTCCGGCTCGCCAAGGTGGCCGATGTGGCGTCCTGGACGCTGGGTTTCAACATGCTCGACCCTGTCATCGGCCAGGGCGACAGCCCGGCCCGGGCCGAGCGCAACCGCAAGCTGCGCCAGGCGATTTCGATTGCGATGGACTGGGAGGAGTTCTCCACCGTCTTTCCGCGCCAGGCCGGCGATGTGGCAATGAGCCCGCTGCCGGCGGGCATCTTCGGCTCGCGCCATGGTCAGGCGGGCGACTTCAACCCGGTCACGCATCGGCTGCAGGATGGCCGCGTCCAGCGTCGCGGCCTGGCAGAGGCCAAACGCCTGATGGTCGAGGCCGGCTATCCCGATGGCCGCGACGCCACCACCGGCCAGCCGCTGGTGCTCAACTACGACTACTACGCGCTGGCCTCGCCCGAGCGCAAGCCCGAGATCGACTGGGTGGTGCGCCAGTTCGCCAAGATCGACATCCAGCTGGAGGTGCGCGCCACCGACAACAACCAGTTCCAGGAGAAGGTGCGCCATGGCAAGCACCAGGTGTTCTGGATGGGCTGGAACGCCGACTACCCCGACGCCGAGAACTTTCTCTTCCTGCTCTACGGCCCCAATGGCAAGACCCGTGCCGAGGGAGAGAACGTCGCCAACTACCAGAACCCTGACTTTGATCGCCTGTTCGCACAGATGCAACTGACCGACGACGGCCCGGCCAAGCAGGCGCTGATCGACCAGCTGGTGGCACTGGTGCGCGAGGACGCGCCGTGGAGCCTGGGCTACTTTCCCTACTCCTCGGCCGCCGTGCAGCACTGGGTGCACAACTCGCGCTCGGCGACGTTGATCAAGGATCAGGGCCGCTATCTGCGCCTCGACACCGCCGAGCGCGTGCGCCAGCAGGCCGCCTGGAACCGGCCGCTGTGGTGGCCGGTGGGCGTGGCAGCGCTGGCGTTGGTCACGCTGGCCTTGGCTTTACGCGCCCAGTGGCGTGCCCGCCAGCGCCGCCGCGCCCTGGCCACGGTGCCGTCATGCTGAGCCACATCCTGCGGCGCCTGCTCTACGCTGCGCTGGTGCTGCTGGGCGTGAACCTGGGCACCTTCTTCCTGTTCTTCACCCTCAACACCGCCGATGACATGGCGCGGCTGAACATCGGCGGCAAGCGTGTCACCCAGCAGGCGGTCGATCAGTGGAAGGCCGAGCGCGGCTACGACAAGCCGCTTTACTGGAACCCTGACGAAGCGGGCGCGCAGCGGCTGACGCGCACGATCTTCTGGGAGCGCTCGGTCAGCCTGTTTGCGCTGGATTTCGGTCGGGCCGACTCGGCCGGCGCCGCCGACATCGGCACCGAGGTGCGCGCCCGCCTGGCCGTCAGCGCACAGTTGGTCTTGCCGCTGCTGGTGCTGCAGATGCTGGCGGGTGTTGCGCTGGCCTTGCTGCTGGTGATGCTGCGCCACACGCGCTGGGACTTCTGGGGCGGGGTGGTGTGCGTGCTGATGCTGTCGATCTCCAGCCTGTTCTACATCATCGTCGGCCAGTATTTCTTCGCGCGGGTGCTCAAGCTCGCGCCGGTGTCGGGCTACGCCAGCGGGCTGGACGCGGTGCGTTTCCTGGCGCTGCCGGTGCTGCTGTCGCTGCTGGCCCGGCTGGGTGGCGAGGCACGGCTGTTCCGCGCCATGCTGCTCGAGGAGTTGCGCCGCGACTACGTGCGCACCGCGCGCGCCAAGGGCCTGACCGAGGCGCAGGTGCTGGTCCGCCACGTGCTGCGCAACGCACTGCTGCCGATCCTGACCAGCGCCGGCAGCTTTCTGCTCTACGTCTACCTGGGCAGCCTAGTGTTCGAGAACTTCTTCGGCCTGCCCGGCCTGGGCGCCTATGTGTTCGAGGCGATCGCCCGGCAGGACTTCGCCGTGGTGCGCACCATGGTTTTCATCGGCTCGCTGCTGCACATCGGCTGCTACCTGCTGATCGACCTGGCCTATGTCTGGGTCGACCCGCGTGTGCGGCTGAATTCCACATGACCGCCTGGCCCCGCTTCGTCCTGTTGTGGACCGACGCCGCGCTGTGGCTGATGGTGCTGGGCCTGCTCGCCTACGTGCACCACGTGCGGCGCCACCCGGCCTTGTGTCAGCCCTGGCAGCGCGTGTTCAGCCAGGTGCCGGCGGTGGTGGCAACGGTGGTGCTGGCGGCCTGCCTGGGGGTGACGTTGCTCGACAGCGTGCATCTGCGCCGCGCCTTGCCTGCGGCGCCCGGCGCGACAACCGCCAGTGCGCCGGCGTATGAGGTGCGGCTGGTTTCGGTGCTCGACCTGCTGCTGGCACGCCTGATCGACACGCGCGAGGCCACCTATTCCGGCCCGCTGGCCTATGTCGGTTTCACCAGGGAGTCGGTCGAGGTCGACGGCCAGATTCAGCGCATCGCCCCGCGCCTGCGCTTTGGCGGCGCGCATCTGCAGAATCCGGCGCGCGAGTGGGTGCCGGATGTGCTGTGGCGTGGCGCGCGGGGGCTGCTGGTCGGCTGGGGTGTTGTGCTGGCCGCCGCCGTGCTGTGGGGGCGGACCCGGCCGCCGGCAGGCACCGCCCGATCACCCCGGCGCGCTGTTTTCTGGACGCTGATCGCGCTGGCCACGCTGGTCGGGCCGGCCAGCCAGTGGATGGGCCACTATCACGTGCTCGGCACCGACAGCACCGGCAACGACGTGCTCTACCAGGCGCTCAAGAGTCTGCGCACTGCCTTTGTCATCGGCAGCGTGGCCAGTCTGGCGATGCTGCCGCTAGCGGTGGGGCTGGGCCTGGCGGCGGGTTACTTGCGCGGCTGGGTCGACGCTGCTGTGCAGTACCTCTACACCGTGCTGTCTTCGGTGCCCAACGTGCTGCTGATTGCCGCTTGCGTGCTGATGCTGCAGGCGTTTCTGGACCAGCAGCCCGACGCGGTCGAGACCGGTGCCGAGCGCGCCGACCTCAAGCTGCTGCTGCTGTGCCTGGTGCTGGGCCTGACCGGCTGGACCGCGCTGTGCCGGCTGGTGCGCGCCGAGACCCTCAAGCTGCGCGAGCTGGATTACATGCAGGCCGCGCAGGCGCTGGGCGTCAGCCGGCTGGGCATCATGCGCCGCCATCTCCTGCCCAATGTGACGCACCTTGTGCTGATCATGGTCGTTCTGGAGTTTTCGTCGCTGGTGCTCTATGAGGCGGTGCTGAGCTACGTGGGCATCGGCGTCGACCCGACGCTCAACAGCTTCGGCGGCATGATCAACCTGGCGCGCAGCGAAATGAGCCGCGATCCGGTGGTGTGGTGGCGCTTCACGGCCGCGTTCGGCTTCATGGTCACGCTGGTGCTGGCTGCGCACCTGCTGGCGGATGCGGTGCGCGAGGCCTTTGATCCCCGCGCGGGTGGAGCCGATCGGTCATGAGCGCTGCACAGCCCCGGCCACGCGCCACCCGGTTGAGCATCAGGGGCCTGAGCATGAGTCTGCCGGGGGCGCAAGACGCCGCCCGGCGGCATGCCATCCGGGATCTGAGTCTGGACATTCCGCGCGGCCAGACCGTGGCGCTGGTGGGCGAGTCCGGCTGCGGCAAGAGCCTGACCGCACTGGCGCTGATGCGGCTGTTGCCGGAGGCCGGCCGCATCGAGGCCGGCGCAGTCTGCCTGTGCGAGGCCGATGGCACCGAGCTGGACCTGCTCGACCTGCCCGAATCCGCCATGTGCGCGGTGCGCGGCGGGCGCATCGGCATGATTTTCCAGGAGCCGGCCACTTGTCTGAACCCTGTGCTGACGGTGGGCGCGCAGTTGCGCGAGGCGATCAAGGCCCATACCCCGCTGCGGGGTACCGCGGCGCGGCAGCGGGCGCTGGCGTGGTTGCAACGGGTGGACTTGCCCGCCAGCGCGCTGGACGACTATCCGTTCCGCCTGTCTGGTGGCCAGCAGCAGCGCGTCATGATCGCCATGGCGCTGGCGGCCGAGCCTGATTTCCTGATCGCCGACGAGCCGACCACCGCCCTCGACATGACCACCCAGCAGCAGGTACTCGACCTGCTGCAGCAACTGCAGCGCGAGCTGGGTTTGGGACTGCTGCTCATCAGCCATGACCTGGCCTTGGTGGCGCAACGCGCGCAGCAGGTGGCGCTGATGGTGGCCGGGCAGATCGTCGAGGTCGCGCCGGCGGCGGAATTCTTCAGCGCGCCGCGTCACCCGCAGGCGTGGCAGCTGCTGCAGGTCTGGTCCAGTACCGCCCGGACGGATCCCCGTTCGACCGCTGTGCCCCCTGCCGCTCCGTTGCTGACGGTGCGTGATCTGCGCGTGGAATTCCCGCAGCGATCAGGCTGGCTGCGACGCCTCAGTGGCATCCCCGCCGAGCACCACGCCGCCGTGGACGGTGTGTCGTTCCAGGTGGCCGCCGGCCGCACGCTGGCGCTGGTGGGCGAGTCGGGCAGCGGCAAGACCACCACGGGCCGGGCGCTGCTGCAACTGCTGCAAGGCACGGCGTGCGTGAGCGGTCAGGCGGACTGGGCCGGGCAGAACCTGCTGACGCTGCAAGGCGCGGCGCTGCGGCAGGTGCGCCGGCAGGTGCAGATGGTGTTCCAGGACCCGCAGGCCTCGCTCGACCCGCGCCAGTTGGTCGCCGACGCGCTGCAGGAAGGCCTGATCGCGCTGCGGCCTGAGTTGAATGCAGCTGCCCGGCAGGCCGCCGCGCGCCACTGGCTCGACCGCGTCGGCCTGCCGGCTGCGGCGCTGGCGCGTTATCCCCATGAGCTCTCGGGTGGGCAGCGGCAACGCATTGCCATTGCGCGTGCGCTGGCCGTGCAGCCGCGCCTGCTGGTGTGCGATGAGCCGACCTCGGCGCTCGATGTGGCGGCGCAGGCTCAGATCTTGAGCCTGCTGGCCGAGTTGCAGCGCGAGACCGGCGTGGCGATGCTGTTCATCAGCCACCACCTCGGCATGGTCGAGGTGGTGGCTGATGACGTGGCGGTGATGCGCGCCGGCCACATCGTCGAGGCCGGCCCGGTCGCGCAGGTGCTGCAGCGGCCGGCGCATCCCTACACGCAGCAACTGCTGGCGGCGGTGCCCCGGCTGGGCGGAACGGCTTAGAGCACCTCGGAGGCGAAGTCCGCCAGCCGTGAGCGCTCGCCGCGCGCCAGCATGATGTGGCCCGAATGCGGCCAGCCCTTGAAGCGGTCGACCGCGTAGGTCAGGCCGGAAGAGCCTTCGGTGAGGTAGGGCGTGTCGATTTGCGCCAGGTTGCCCAGGCAGACGATTTTTGTGCCCGGCCCGGCGCGCGTGATCAGCGTCTTCATCTGCTTGGGCGTGAGGTTCTGCGCCTCGTCGATGATGACGAACTTGTTCAGGAAGGTGCGCCCGCGCATGAAGTTCAGGCTCTTGATCTTGATCTTGCTGCGCACCAGATCGGTGGTCGCTGCACGGCCCCATTCACCGCCGCCGCCATCGCCGCGCCCGAGCACTTCGAGGTTGTCGTCGAGCGCGCCCATCCACGGGCTCATCTTCTCTTCCTCGGTGCCGGGCAGGAAGCCGATGTCCTCGCCCACCGGCACGGTCACGCGGGTGACGATGATTTCGGTGTAGCGCCGCTCGTCCATCACCTGGCTCAGCGCGGCGGCCAGCGTCATCAGTGTCTTGCCGGTGCCGGCGGTGCCGGTCAGGGTGATGAAGTCGCACTCGGCGTCCATCAGCAGGTTGAGCGCAAAGTTCTGCTCGCGGTTGCGGGCGCTCACGCCCCAGACCGAATGCTTGGCGTGGGTGTAGTCCTTGAGGGTCTTGAGCACGGCGCTCTTGCCCGTGATCTCGGTGACCTTGGCGTAGAGCGGCGCGGCGCCCGCGGCTTCGAAGTAGACGAACTGGTTGATCATCAGCGCCGGCACCAGCGGGCCGCTGATGCGGTAGTAGGTGGCGCCGTTCTGCTGCCAGCTCTCCATGGTCTTGCCGTGGCGCTCCCAGAAGTCGGCCTGCAGCGGCAGTGCGCCGGTGTAGAGCAGGTCGCCGTCTTCGAGCGTCTTGTCGTTGAAGTAGTCCTCGGCGGGCAGACCGAGCGCACGCGCCTTGATGCGCATGTTGATGTCCTTGGACACCAGCACCACCTCGCGGTCGTTGAACTGCGTGCGCAAGGCCTTCACCACGCCCAGGATCTGGTTGTCGGCCTTGCCCTGCGGCAAGCCGGTGGGCAGCGTGACGTCCAGCAGCGTGGTCTGGAAGAACAGCTTGCCGCCGGCCTCGCGGTGGCCGGTCTTGGCCAGCGCAATGCCGGCTGCGGTGTTGAGGTTGGCGGTGTCCTCGAGGCTGGCGGCCAGCGCATCCAGCTCGCGGCTGACCTGGCGCACGTTGCGCGAGACCTCGCTCATGCCCTTCTTGTGGCCGTCGAGCTCTTCGAGCGTGATCATCGGCAGGTAGATGTCATGCTCTTCGAAGCGGAAGATCGACATCGGGTCGTGCATCAGCACATTGGTGTCGAGCACGAACAGCTTGGCCGGGCCGGTGCCGCGTGGCGTACGGGCGCGGCGCGAGCCAGTCGTGGCGGGCGGCTTGGGCGCAACCGGTGCGGGGGCTTTGGCAGCTTCGGCCACCACAACCACCGGTGAGGCGGTGGGACGGACTTTGGCCGCAGGGGCCGGCGCCGGCCGCTTCGCTGCGGGCTTGTTGCCGGCTGCAGCGGTTCGGGTCGCCACAGGCGCCATGACCGGTGCCGCAGCGGGCGTCGGTTTGGCCGGGCGGCGGGTGGATTTCTGCGCGGGCTGGAGCGTCGCTGAAGTCTCGAAGGCGCTGGCGTCAAGCATCGCGCCGCGTTTGGCTGGAGGTTTTGGCAGTGGCATGAGTTCAGTGTGACGAAGCCAGAAAGCAAAAAGCCGCACAGCGAGCTGTACGGCTTGAGGAGTCGACCGACAGTGTCACGTCGGTCAGGCAGTGGTGCGGGGAGGGGGTCACGCGCATGCAACGATTATGCATACCCGGATCGTGAAATCAGCCCTTGAGATCCTGAACCGCCTTGAGCACTTCGTCGACGTGGCCGGCGACCTTGATGCCGCGCCACTCGGCGCACAGGATGCCCTTGGGGTTGATCAGGAAGGTCGAGCGCTCGATGCCCTTGACCTTCTTGCCGTACATGATCTTGTTCTTGACCACGCCGAACATGTGGCAGAGCTTTTCTTCGGTGTCGGCGATCAGGTTGAACGGCAACTCGAGGTTCTGCTTGAACTTGTCATGCGAGGCCATGTTGTCGCGCGAAACACCGAAGACCACGGCACCGGCGTCGGCAAACGCCTGGTGCTGGTCGCGAAACTGCATCGCTTCAGTCGTGCAGCCGGGCGTGTTGTCCTTCGGGTAGAAGTACAGCACCACGGTCTTGCCGATAAAGGCCTGAGGGGTGAATTTCACGCCACCGGTTGCATTCGCTTCAAGTTCGGGAAGAGCTTTATTGATAGCGGGCGTCATGCAGTGTCTATATGTGTTCAAAATGCCCGGTCGGGCACAGCCCACAGATTATAAGGGCTTGAGGGTTTCACCCCAGCAGCAACGCACCGACCACGCGCCTGCCCTCGTTGACGAGGATGTTGTAGGTGCGGCAGGCGGCGGCCGTGTCCATGCTCTCGACCCCGATACGGTGCTGCATCAGGCTGCGCAGCAGCACGGGCGAGGCGAACTTCAGCGCAGCGCCGCTGCCGTAGATGATCACCTCGGGCTGCAGGGCGATCAGCGCCTCGAAATGCTCGGCCTGCAGGTCGGCGTGGCGGGCGCAATCCCAGGCCTGGATGTCGCCCCGCCAGGGCACGATCAGGCTGGAGCGCCAGACCTGGCCGTTGATGGAAATGGCGTCTGCGGTGCGGGCCGAAATGGCGTTGACGCCTTCGAGGTGGTCGGGCTGAAACTTCACGGTGCGACGTCCGGTGGCTGCCCCGAGGGGCTATGCGTAAAATTCTATCTTTCGTCTGCCATTGCTTTGATTTAAGGAACACTTGTGCTCAAGCCCATCGTCAAATCCAGCAAGCTCGCCAACGTGTGCTACGACGTCCGTGGTCCGGTGGTCGAGAAGGCGCGCCAGATGGAAGAAGAAGGGCACAAGATCATCAAGCTCAACATCGGCAATCTGGCGGTGTTCGGGCTGGAGCCGCCCGAGGAGATCGTGCAGGATATGATCCGCAACCTCTCCAACGCGGCCGGCTACACCGACAGCAAGGGCCTGTTCGCGCCGCGCAAGTCGGTGGTGCACTACACGCAGGAGAAGAACATCGCCGGCGTGACGGTCGATGACGTCTACCTGGGCAACGGCGCCTCCGAGCTGATCGCCATGAGCATGAACGCGCTGCTCGACGACGGCGACGAGGTGCTGATTCCCTCGCCCGACTACCCGCTCTACACCGCCGTGGTGTCGTTGTCGGGCGGCACGCCGGTGCACTACCAGTGCGACGAGCAGAGCGACTGGTATCCGGACATCGCCGACATCAAGGCCAAGATCACGCCGCGGACCAAGGCGATCGTCGTCATCAACCCGAACAACCCGACCGGCGCGCTCTATCCTGACAGCCTGCTGCGTGAGATCGTCGACGTGGCGCGCCAGCACCAGCTGATCATCTTTGCCGACGAGATCTACGACAAGACGCTCTACGACGGCAACACCCACACCAGCATTGCCTCTCTGGCAGACGACGTGCTGTTCGTCACCTTCAACGGCCTGAGCAAGAACTACCGCTCCTGCGGCTACCGCGCCGGCTGGATGGTGGTCTCGGGCGACAAGCGCCATGCCAAGGACTACATCGAAGGCCTCAACATGCTGGCCACCATGCGCCTGTGCGCCAACACGCCCGGCCAGCTGGCGATCCAGACCGCGCTGGGTGGTTACCAGAGCATCAAGGACCTGGTCGTGCCCACCGGCCGGCTGTGCCGCCAGCGCGACCTGGCCTATGACCTGCTGACGCAGATCCCTGGCGTCAGCGTCGTCAAGCCCAAGGCGGCGCTCTACATGTTCCCGCGCCTGGACCCGAAGATGTACCCGATCACCGACGACCAGCAGTTCGCCTACGAACTGCTGGCCGACGAGAAGGTGCTGATCGTGCAGGGCACTGGCTTCAACTGGAAGACGCCGGACCACTTCCGGCTGGTCTTCCTGCCCAACTCCGACGACCTGACCGATGCGGTCGGCCGCATTGCCCGTTTCCTGGACGGCTACCGCCGCCGCCACGCCTGAGGCGTGACGTCGGCCTGACGCCAGACCTTTCGCCCACTTCTCCCCTGAACCCGGCGCCTCGACGCGCCCCTTGTCTCATGAAACCCATCCAAGTCGGCCTGCTGGGCATCGGTACCGTTGGCAGCGGCACGTTCAACGTGCTCACCCGCAACCAGGAAGAGATTCGCCGCCGCGCCGGTCGCAGCATTGAGATCACGATGGTGGCCGACCTCAACACCGAACGCGCCCGTGAAATCGTCGGCGACGGCGTGCAGGTGGTCGCCGACGCGCGCGCCGTGATCGCCAACCCCGAGATCGACATCGTCATCGAGCTGATCGGCGGCTACGGCATTGCCAAGGCGCTGGTGCTCGAAGCGATCGCCGCCGGCAAGCACGTCGTGACGGCCAACAAGGCGCTGCTGGCCGTGCACGGCACCGAGATCTTTGCGGCCGCCCGTGAAAAGGGCGTGATGGTGGCCTTCGAGGCGGCCGTCGCTGGCGGTATCCCCATCATCAAGGCGCTGCGCGAGGGCCTGACCGCCAACCGCATCGAGTGGATCGCCGGCATCATCAACGGCACCACCAACTTCATCCTGTCGGAGATGCGCGACAAGGGCCTCGACTTCGCGGTCGTGCTCAAGGAGGCGCAGGCGCTGGGCTATGCCGAGGCCGACCCGACCTTCGACATCGAAGGCGTCGACGCCGCCCACAAGGCCACGCTGATGAGCGCGCTGGCCTTCGGCATCCCGGTGCAGTTCGACAAGGCTTACGTCGAGGGCATCACCAAGCTGGGCGCGGCCGACATCCGCTACGCCGAGCAACTCGGCTACCGCATCAAGCTGCTGGGCATCGCCAAGCGCCAGGCCAGCGTCAACGGCGTGGCCGGCGGCATCGAGTTGCGCGTGCACCCCACCCTGGTGCCGGCCAAGCGCCTGATCGCCAACGTCGAAGGCGCCATGAACGCCGTGATGGTGCAGGGCGACGCCGTCGGCACCACGCTCTACTACGGCAAGGGCGCCGGCAGCGAGCCGACCGCCAGCGCCGTGATCGCCGACCTGGTCGACATCACCCGCCTGCACACCGCCGACCCCGAGCAGCGCGTGCCGCACCTGGCCTTCCAGCCTGACGAGTTGCACGCCACGCCGATCGTCGGCATCGAGTCCGTCGTCACCGCCTTCTACCTGCGCCTGCGCGTGGCCGACCAGAAGGGCGTGCTGGCCGCCATCACCCGCATCCTGGCCGAGAGCGACATCTCGATCGACGCCGTGCTGCAGCGCGAGTCCGCCGAAGGCGAGAACCAGACCGACGTCATCATCCTGACCCACGACACCGTCGAAGGCCGCATGCGCGCCGCGCTGGCGCAGATGCAGGCGCTGCCGACCGTGCTGGCACCGATCGTCAGCCTGCGCAAGGAAGAGTTGGCGTGAAGTACATCAGCACCCGAGGCGACCGCACCGAGCGCCATTTCTGCGAAATCCTGCTGGAAGGCCTCGCGCCCGATGGCGGCCTGTACCTGCCGGTTGCCTACCCCAAGGTCGACGCGGCCACGCTCGCCGCCTGGCGCGGCGTCCTGGCCCATGGCGGCTACGCCGACCTGGCCTTCGAGATCCTGTCGCTCTACATCGACGACATTCCGGCCGATGACCTGCGCGTGCTGACCCGCAAGACCTACACGGCCGATGTGTTCGGCACGGCTGAAATCGTGCCGCTGAAGCCGCTCGAAGCCGGCCTGTGCCTGGAAGCCCTGTCCAACGGTCCGACGCTGGCCTTCAAGGACATGGCGATGCAGCTGCTCGGCAACCTGTTCGAGTACGAACTGGCGCGCCGTGGCGAGACGCTCAACATCCTCGGCGCCACCAGCGGCGACACCGGCAGCGCGGCCGAATACGCCATGCGCGGCAAGCACAACGTCAGCGTCGTCATGCTCAGCCCGCACGGTCGCATGAGTCCGTTCCAGCAGGCGCAGATGTTCAGCCTGCAGGACGCCAACATCCACAACATCGCCGTGGAAGGCGTGTTCGACGACTGCCAGGACATTGTCAAGGCGGTGTCCAACGACCTGGCCTTCAAGCGCCAGTACCGCATCGGCACCGTCAACTCGATCAACTGGGCGCGGCTGCTGGCGCAGGTGGTGTACTACTTCGCCGGCTACTTCCAGGCCACCCAGTCGAACGACGAGCAGGTCAGCTTCACCGTGCCGTCGGGCAACTTCGGCAACGTCTGCGCCGGCCACGTTGCCCGCATGATGGGCCTGCCGGTCAAGCATCTGGTGGTGGCCACCAACGAGAACAACGTGCTGGAAGAGTTCTTCCGCACCGGCACCTACCGCGTGCGGGCCAGTGCCGAGACCTACGAGACCTCCAGCCCGTCGATGGACATCTCCAAGGCGAGCAACTTCGAGCGCTTCATCTTCGACCTGCTTGGTCGCGACGGCGCGCACACCAAGGCCTTGTTCGGCGACGCGCTGGCGCAGGCCGGCGTGTTTCAGATCAGCGCCGAGGAGTTCGCCCGCATCCCTGGTTACGGCTTCCAGTCCGGCCGTTCGACCCACGCCGACCGGCTGGCGACCATCCGCGCCACCTGGACCGGCCAGGGCGTGCTGGTCGACACCCACACCGCCGACGGCGTCAAGGTCGCGCGCGAACTGCGCGAAGACGGCGTGCCGATGATCGTGCTCGAGACCGCGCTGCCTGCCAAGTTCGAAGCCACGATTGCCGAGGCGCTCGGCCCCGACGTGCACGCGCCGCGTCCCGACGGTCTGGCCGATCTGGAGAGCCGCCCCAAGCGCTTCCAGGTCATGCCGGCCGACACGGCGCAGGTGCAGGCGTACATCCGCCAGCACGTGCCGCTGTGAGCGGCCCGATGAAGGCTTCACGCGGATGAAGGTCGTCGGCCTGTGCGGCGCCTCCGGCTCCGGCAAGACCACGCTGGCCGAGGGCCTGATCGCCGCGCTCAAGGCCAGCGGCGCGCGGGTGTCGGTCATCAAGCACGCCCACAAGCGCTTTGACATCGACCTGCCCGGCAAGGACAGCTACCGCCACCGCGCGGCGGGCGCCTACGAGGTGCTGGTGGCCAACAGCCACCGCGTCGCGCTGATGCGCGAGTTCGAGTCCGAACGCGAGCCGGACGTGCATGAGCTGATCGCCCAGCTCACCGACTTGGGCGACGCCAACCGTCCGCACTGGGTGCTGGTCGAAGGCTTCAAGCACGCCGACCTGCCCAAGATCGAAGTCTGGCGCGCCGTGCGCCCGGCGGATCTGCGCTACCCGCACGACCCGCATGTGGTGGCGGTGGCGACCAACGACCCGTTGCCCGAGCCGACGCAGTTGCCCGTGCTCGACCTCGATCAGCCCGCCACCATCGCCCACTTCCTGCAGCAGGACGCCGCCCGCTATGACTACGCCCCCCGCTGATCGCCGCCCGCCGCTGCAAAGCCTGGACTACGCGCTGGCGCGTCTGCTGACCGCCGTCAGCCCGCTGGGCACGACGGAGGACGTCTCGACCTTCGATGCGCTCGGCCGCGTGCTGGCGGCCGATGTCGCCAGCCTGATCGACGTGCCGCCCGCCGACAACACCGCCATGGACGGCTACGCACTGCGCGCGGCGGATGGGGTCGCCGACGTCGCCTTGCCGATCAGCCAGCGCATTCCCGCCGGCGTGGTCGGCCAGCCGCTGCAGCCCGGCACGGCGGCGCGCATCTTCACCGGCGCGCAAATTCCTGCCGGTGCCGATGCGGTCGTGATGCAGGAGCAGTGCGAGGCGCTGACGCTGGCCGACGGCACTGCCGCCATGCGCGTCAAGGCGACGGTGGACGTCGGCCAGTGGATTCGCCGCCGTGGCGAAGACGTTCAACGCGGCGCGGTCGTGCTGAGCGCCGGCACCCGGTTGACGCCGCAGGCACTCGGCCTGGCCGCGTCGGTGGGTGCCGGGCGCCTGACGGTGGCGCGCCGCCCGCGCGTGGTGGTGTTCTCGACCGGTGATGAACTCGTCATGCCCGGCGAAGTCGCGCCCGACGCCATGCCGCCCGGCGCCATCTACAACTCCAACCGCTTCACCCACCGCGCGCTGCTGCAGGCGCTGGGCTGCGAGGTGATCGATCTGGGCATCGTGCCCGACCGCCTGGACGCCACCCGCGCCGCGCTGCGCCAGGCCGCGCAGCAGGCCGACCTGATCCTGACCTGCGGGGGGGTGTCGGTGGGCGAAGAAGACCACCTGAAGCCCGCGGTGCAGGCCGAAGGCCGGCTGGACCTGTGGCAGATGGCGATCAAGCCCGGCAAGCCGCTGGCGTTCGGCGCGGTACGGCGCGAGCAGGGTGGGGATGCGGGTGAGGCCTGGTTCATCGGCCTGCCCGGCAACCCGGTCTCCAGCTACGTCACCTTCCAGCTGCTGGTGCGCCCGGTGCTGCTGCGCCTGATGGGCGCGACCGACTTGGCGCCGCGCGCCTACACGCTGCGCGCCGATTTCGACTGGCCGCGCCCTGACCGTCGGCGCGAATTCGTGCGTGCCCGCATCAACGCGCAAGGCGGGCTGGCGCTCTACCCGAACCAGGGCTCGGGCGTGCTGACCTCGGTGGTCTGGGGCGACGGGCTGGTGGATCTCACTTCCGGCCAGGTGGTGCAGGCCGGCGACCTGGTGCGCTTTCTGCCGCTGCGGGAATTGAGCTGACATGAAGATCCAACTGCGCTACTTCGCTTCGCTGCGCGAAGCCCTGGGTTCCGGTGAGGCGCTCGACGTGGCCGCTGGCACCACGGTCGGCACGCTGCGCGACACGCTGATCGCCCGGGGCGAGCCTTACGCCGCTGCGCTGGCGCGGGGTCGGGCGCTGCGCGCTGCGCTCAACCAGACGCTGTGCGCGGAAGCGGCCGAGCTGACCGACGGCGCCGAAGTCGCCTTCTTCCCGCCCGTCACCGGAGGCTGACATGAGCGCTGCTGCGGCCCGCCCCTCGCACGCTACCCGCGTCACCATCCAGACCGAAGACTTCGACCTGTCGGCCGAGGTCGCCGCGCTGCGCGCTCATGATGCGGGTGTGGGCGCGGTCGTCAGTTTCATCGGCACGGTGCGCGACCGCACCGGCGATGCGGGCGGCATCTCGGCGATGGAGCTGGAGCACTACCCCGGCATGACCGAGCGCAGCATCGAGGCCATGATCGACATGGCCCAGCAGCGCTTCGACATCCGCGCCGCGCGCGTCATCCACCGCGTCGGGCCGCTGCTGCCGCTCGACCAGATCGTGCTGGTGGTGGTGACCTCCGCGCACCGGGGCCAGGCCTTCCAGGCCTGCGAGTTCCTGATGGACTACCTCAAGACCCAGGCGCCGTTCTGGAAGAAGGAAACCACGCCGGAAGGCGCCCGCTGGGTCGACGCCCGCGTCAGTGATGACGCCGCGCTGCAGCGTTGGGGCATCGCCTCGGCCAACCAGGTCTGAGCGGCCATGAGTGCCTTGATCCAGGCCATGGCGGTCGGTGTCGGTGCGGCGGCCGGCGCCTTGGTGCGCTGGCAAGCGGGCTCGCGGCTCGGGCTGATTGCCGGCTGGCCGGCGGGCACGCTGGCCGTCAACCTGGGCGGCGGGCTGCTGATCGGGCTGGCGCTGGCGTGGTTTCGGCTCCACCCGGACCAGCAGGTCTGGCGCCTGCTGGCCATCACCGGTTTTCTGGGCGGGCTGACGACGTTCTCGGCCTTCTCGGGTGAGTCGCTCGGCCTGCTGCTGTCGGGCCGCTACGGCCTGGCGCTGGCGCACACGCTGGCGCATGTGGTGGGCGCGCTGGGTTGTGCCGCACTGGGGCATGCGCTGGGGCGGTGGTTCTGGCCCGGGACCTTGGTTTGATCTGAATTAAACCGCCCGCCACTTGAGTGGCGATGCTGGGCTTGAAATGGCGTGTGCTCGCCTCAACTCCTCGCCAACCCGGAGGTTTCAACCCATGCGACTCGACAAACTCACGACTGCCTTTCAACAAGCCCTGGCTGACGCGCAAAGTCTGGCCGTGGCGCGTGACAACGCCTACATCGAGCCCGTCCATGTGCTGGCGGCGATGCTGGCCCAGCCGGACGGGCCGCGCGCCTTGCTCGACCGTGCCGGCGCCAACACCACGGCGCTGAAGACGGCGGCCGACCTGCTCATCAAGGGCCTGCCGAGCGTGCAGGGCGGCGGGCCGGTGCAGCCGGGGCGCGACCTGACCACGCTGCTGCAGGCGACCGACAAGGAGGCCATGCAGCGCGGTGACCAGTTCATCGCCAGCGAGCTGTTCCTGCTGGCGCTGGCCGAGGCCAAGACCGATCTGGGCGCGACGGTGCGCGGCCACGGCCTGACGCGCAAGGCGCTCGAAGCCGCAGTGGACGCGGTGCGCGGCGGCCAGAAGGTCGACAACCCCGAGGCCGAAGGCCAGCGCGAGGCGCTCAAAAAATACACGCTCGACCTGACCGAGCGCGCACGGCAAGGCAAGCTCGACCCGGTGATCGGCCGCGACGACGAGATCCGCCGCGCCATCCAGGTGCTGCAGCGCCGCACCAAGAACAACCCGGTGCTGATCGGCGAGCCGGGTGTGGGCAAGACGGCGATCGTCGAAGGCCTGGCGCAGCGCATCGTCAACGGCGAGGTGCCCGACACCCTGCGCGACAAGCGCGTGCTGGTGCTCGACATGGCCGGCCTGCTGGCGGGCGCCAAGTTCCGCGGCGAGTTCGAGGAGCGCCTCAAGGCGGTGCTCAAGGAAGTGGCGCTGGACGAGGGCCGCATCATCCTGTTCATTGACGAGCTGCACACCATGGTCGGCGCCGGCAAGGCCGAGGGTGCGATGGACGCGGGCAACATGCTCAAGCCCGCGCTGGCGCGGGGCGAGTTGCATTGCATCGGCGCGACCACGCTGAACGAATACCGCAAGTACGTCGAGAAGGACGCCGCGCTGGAGCGCCGCTTCCAGAAGGTGCTGGTCGACGAGCCGACGGTCGAGGCCACCATCGCCATCCTGCGCGGCCTGCAGGAAAAGTACGAGATCCACCACGGCGTGGAGATCACCGACCCGGCCATCGTCGCTGCGGCCGAGTTGAGCCACCGCTACATCACCGACCGCTTTCTGCCCGACAAGGCCATCGACTTGATCGACGAGGCGGCGGCCAAGATCAAGATCGAGATCGACTCCAAGCCCGAGGTGATGGACAAGCTCGACCGCCGGCTGATCCAACTCAAGATCGAGCGCGAGGCGGTGCGCAAGGAACGCGACGAGGCCTCGATCAAGCGCATGGGCCTGATCGAGGAAGAGATCGTCAAGCTCGAGCGCGACTACGCCGATCTGGAGGAAATCTGGAAGGTGGAGAAGGCCGCAGCGCAGGGCTCGGCGCAGGTCAAGGAGCAGATCGAGCAGATCAAGCACCAGATCGAGGAATTCAAGCGCCGTGGCGACTTCAACAAGGTGGCTGAGTTGCAGTACGGCAAGCTGCCGGACCTGGAAAAGCGCCTGCACGAGGCGCAGGCCAAGGAGGCGGGCAAGGCCAAGTCGGGCAAGGAGGGCGGCACGCCGCAGCTGCTGCGCACGATGGTGGGCGCCGAGGAAATCGCCGAGGTGGTGTCGCGCGCGACGGGCATTCCGGTCTCCAAGCTGATGCAGGGCGAGCGCGACAAGCTGCTGCAGATGGAGGCCAAGCTGCACGACCGCGTGGTGGGCCAGGACGAGGCGATCCTGGCGGTGGCCAACTCGATCCGCCGCTCCCGCGCGGGCCTCTCCGACCCGAACCGGCCGCTGGGCAGCTTCCTGTTCCTGGGCCCCACCGGCGTGGGCAAGACCGAGCTGTGCAAGGCGCTGGCAGGCTTCCTGTTCGACAGCGAGGACCACATGATCCGCGTCGACATGAGCGAGTTCATGGAGAAGCACTCGGTCAGCCGGCTGATCGGGGCGCCGCCGGGCTATGTCGGCTACGACGAAGGCGGCACGCTGACCGAGGCCGTGCGCCGCAAGCCTTACAGCGTGCTGCTGCTCGACGAGGTCGAGAAAGCGCACCCGGATGTCTTCAACGTGCTGCTGCAGGTGTTGGACGATGGCCGGCTGACCGATGGCCAGGGCCGCACGGTCGACTTCAAGAACACCGTGATCGTGATGACCAGCAACCTGGGTTCGCACCTGATCATGTCGATGGCGGGGCAGGACACCGAGCTGATCCGCGAGGCGGTGTGGGGCGAGGTCAAGAGCCACTTCCGGCCCGAGTTCCTGAACCGCATCGACGAGACGGTGGTGTTCCACGCGCTCGACGAGGCCAACATCCAGTCGATTGCCAAGATCCAGCTGAAGATTCTGGAAGCGCGGCTGGCCAAGATGGACATGGGGCTGGATGTGTCGCCCGAGGCGCTGGCCGAGCTGGCCAAGGTCGGCTTCGACCCGGCATTTGGCGCGCGGCCGCTCAAGCGCGCGATTCAGCACCGCATCGAGAACCCGCTGTCACGGCTGATCCTGGAAGGCCGCTTCGGCCCGAAGGATGTGATTCCGGTGGGCGTGTCGGCCACAGGCGACTTCGAGTTCGGGCGCACGGTGCATTGAACCGAGGCACCACGCCACCGGCCCGGGCTTTCAGCGGGCCGGTGGCAGGCCGGGGCTGTGCACGGCGGCATCCAGCGCCATCAGGCGTGGGCGCAGTTGCGGCCAGTCGGCGGTCTTGGGGCTGAAGATCAGGTGCAGCGCCACGCCGGGGTGCGAGGCCAGCAGGCGCAAGCCCAGCGCCTGGCTGTCGCCCATGACCAGCAGCTCTTCGACCCGGTCATGCAGGCCCAGGTGCTTGCGGCTGGTGGCGGCGGCCGTCAGCAGCAGGGTGCCACGCCGGGCCAGGTCGGCCGGGACCGCCGTCTGCCCGGCCTGGGCCAGCACGCGGCTGGTGGCGACTTCAAAGACGCACACGGCTTGTACGCCGGGCAGGGCAGCGGCTTCACGCGCCAGGCGCTTGAGCGGTGCTTCTGGCGGAGTGTGCCGGTTGCGGTGGCCGGGCATGGCCTGCAGGTCGGGGCGTGCCGGGGCCAGTTCGGTCAGCAGCGCCGCGCCCTGGCCGTCAGGGTGCAGGCTGTTCTGCAGCTGGTTCCAGGTCTTGCTGAGGTGCGACCAGGCTTCCAGCGGCTTCTGCACCAGCGGCGCCACGCTGATGGGCAGGCCCGAGCCGGCGCCCAGCCCGGCCGAGAGGTTGGCCAGCGCGTGCGCGGTGGTGGCCGACAGCGGCATCAGCTGCAGCTGCAGCGCCTGCCATTCGGGGCTGAAGATGAGCTGGCGCAGCGGCTGCAGCTGCTCGGTCAGGGCGTGTGCCGGCAGATCGCCCACCATGGCGACGACCAGGCTGGCGTGGCAGAGCAGCACGCGGCCGATGGCCAGGCGGGTGGCGGTGTCGGACTCGGCGTCGGTGCCGTAGAAGCGCACGCTGATGCCCGCTGCGCTGGGGCAGTCGACAAACTCGACCGTGGCCAGCGTGGTGCCGTAGCTGTGGCGGCGGATCACCAACCGCTGCAGCGGCTGGCCGGCGGCGGCGGCCACCGCGCGCAGCAGCTTGGCCGAGGCGTGGCTGGCGACGTCGTGCAGCGCCACATAGGCCGGGCGCAGGTGCTCCAGCTGCTGCACCAGCGCCTCGGCCGGCTCGCAGGACACGAACAGTTCGCGCACATGCGGACCCACGGCCTGGCCGATGTCGCCGGTCTCGGCTGCGGCGGCCGACGGATCGTCCGGATGGCGCTGCACCTGCGTGTTGTACTGGGTGTCGTGCGCGGGGGCGCCTGGCGGAACCGTGATCGGTTCGTCCGGATGGAGCGCTCGTTGCATGCGTGGGGCCTCAGCGGGGGCGCTGCCCGGCGTTTTCGCCCGAGGACAGCGGATGGGCGACTGTGCGCCAGGGTTTGGGTTCATCCTATCATCGCCCGTTTTGACGGCCCGACGCCATGCCCAGCCAGACACAGAATCCGAACTCGCCCGAATCGGCGTCCGCCGACATGCTGCCGGTGGTGATCATCGGCGCGGGGTTGGCGGGCCTCACGGTCGCCCTGCACCTGGCTGCGACCACGCCGGTCATCGTGCTGGCCAAGCGCCATCTGGACGAAGCCGCCACCGCCTGGGCGCAGGGCGGCATCGTCGGCGTGCTGGGCAGCGACGACAGCGTCGAGAGCCACGTGCGCGACACGCAGGAAGCCGGCGCCGGCCTGGTCGACGAGCACACCGCCCGCTTCATCGCCGAGAGCAGCGCCCGCGCCATCGAGTGGCTGGTGTCGCAAGGCGTGGCGTTCTCGCCCGACCCCGAAGGCCCGCTCGGCCTGCACCTCACGCGCGAAGGTGGCCACGCCGTGCGCCGCATCGCCCACGCGGCGGACGCCACCGGCAAGGCCATCCACGACGCGCTGCTGGCCGAGGTCAAGTGCCACCCCAACATCAGCCTGCGCGAGCGCTGGATGGCGGTCGACCTGGTGACCTCGCGCCACATCAAGCGCGACGAGGCGCCGCGTTGCTACGGCGTCTACGCGCTCGACATCGACACCCAGCGCGTCGAAACCCTGGCCGCCAGCGCCGTGGTGCTGGCCAGCGGCGGTGCCGGCAAGGTCTACCGCTACACCACCAACCCGGATACATCGACCGGCGACGGCATCGCGATGGCCTGGCGGGCGGGTTGCCGGGTCGGCAACATGGAATTCATCCAGTTCCACCCGACCTGCCTGTACCACCCGCAGGACCGCAGCTTCCTGATCACCGAAGCGCTGCGCGGTGAAGGCGCCTACCTGAAACTGCCCTCCACGGATGGCACGGGTCCCGGCCGGCGCTTCATGCCCGACCATGACGAGCGGGCCGAACTGGCGCCGCGCGACGTGGTGGCACGCGCCATCGACTTCGAGATGAAGAAGCATGGCCTCGATCACGTGTGGCTCGACGCCACGCACCTGGGTGAAGCCTTCCTGAAAGAGCATTTTCCGACCATCCATGCGCGCTGCCTGGCGCTGGGCATCGACATCGCCCGCCAGCCCATCCCCGTGGTGCCGGCGGCGCACTACACCTGCGGCGGCGTGGTCACCGACCTGAACGGCCGCACCGACCTGCCGGGCCTGTTCGCGGTGGGCGAGACCACCTATACCGGCCTGCACGGCGCCAACCGGCTGGCGAGCAATTCACTGCTCGAATGCGTGGTGCTGGGCCGCACCTGCGCCGACACCATCACCGCGCGTCTGCCAGCCGAGCGCCCGCAGCTGCCGGCCTGGGATGAAAGCCAGGTCGAGAATGCCGACGAGCAGGTTGTGATCGCCCACAACTGGGACGAGTTGCGGCTGGTGATGTGGAACTACGTCGGCATCGTGCGCACCACGCGCCGGCTGGAGCGGGCGTTGCACCGCATCCACCTGCTGCGCGGCGAGATCGACGACTACTACGCCAACTTCCGCGTCAACCGCGACCTGCTGGAGTTGCGCAACCTGGTCGACTGCGCCGAGCTGATCGTGCGCTCGGCCCTGCTGCGCCACGAGAGCCGTGGCCTGCACTTCAGCCGCGATTTCCCCGACACGCTGCCGGTGAGCTTCCCGACCGTGCTGGTGCGCGAGGCGCGCAGCCGACCTCACAACCCCGGCCGCGCCGGCCTGCGCACGCGGCTGGCCGATGTGACGGCCTGGAGTCTTTGACGTCGGAGCGAGTCGTGGCTTGAGAGGCGTGGCGCTCTAGCGCCGCGCCCGCATCGCCAGCCGCGCCTGCACAAATTCGAAGGCGAAGCTGACGGCGTCGCTGATGGTCTGCTCCATCGACAGGCGCTCTTTCTCGGTCAGGTAGAACGACAGGTCGACCGAGTGGCGGATGTAGCGCGCCCCCAGCCGGTTGAGGGCCACGCAGGCCACGTCGGGCAGCGTTTCCTCGCCAAGGTAGGGGTACTGGGGCGCCAGCCGGGCGACGGCGTCAAACACCGGTCGCTCGTAGTGGTTGTGCACGGAGCTGAAATCTGAGCTCATGGTCGACAAGTCCTGCAGGGAAGTTCCCTGGGTTTTCGGTCAGTCCCTGCCGAACTTGAACAATCACGCAAATCAGCGGGTCAAGATTCAGGCTGCGCCGATCTTCGGCACGAAGCCGCCCGCCGGGGCGCTCAGGGCCGCCGGGTTCCGGGTGACGAAATCCAGCATGCGGTTGATGCAGCCTTCGGCCTTGACGCGGGTGGCTTCCTCGACCTGAATCTCGCCGTGGCCTTGGCCCAGGCGCTCCAGGCAATCGATCACGCCCTGCAGCGCGTTCATCGCCATCCACGGGCAGTGCGCGCAGCTCTTGCAGGTGGCGCTGTTGCCGGCGGTGGGCGCCTCGAACAGCGTCTTGGTGGGCGCGGCCTGGCGCATGCGGTGGAACATGCCGTTGTCGGTGGCGACGATGAACTCGGGCGCGTCCAGCTCGATCACGGCCTTGAGCAGTTGCGCGGTGGAACCCACCACATCGGCCTGCTCGACCACGGCCTGCGGCGACTCCGGGTGCACCAGCACCTTGGCCAGCGGATGCTCGCGCCTGAGCAGTTCCAGCTCCAGGCCCTTGAACTCGTTGTGCACGATGCAGTCACCCTGCCACATCAGCATGTCGGCGCCTGTCTGGCGCTGCACGTAGTTGCCGAGGTGGCGGTCGGGCGCCCAGAGGATTTTCTTGCCCTGGTCGTGCAGGTGCTGGACGATGGCCAGCGCGCAGGAACTGGTGACCATCCAGTCGGCGCGCGCTTTCACTGCCGCGCTGGTGTTGGCGTAGACCACCACGGTGCGGTCGGGGTGGGCGTCGCAGAAGGCGTTGAAGGCGTCGGCGGGGCAGCCGAGGTCGAGCGAGCAGGTGGCGTCCAGGTCGGGCATCAGCACGCGCTTGTGCGGGCTGAGGATCTTGGCGCTCTCGCCCATGAAGCGTACGCCGGCGACGATGAGCGTCTGCGCGGCGTGGTCGCGGCCGAAGCGGGCCATCTCCAGGCTGTCGGAGACGCAGCCACCGGTCTCCATCGCCAAATCCTGCAGGTCGCCGTCGACGTAGTAATGCGCCACCAGCACGGCCTGGTGCTGGAGGAGCAGGTCGCGGGCGCGGCTTTTGAGCTGCTGGCGCTGGTCGGGCGTCAGCGGCTCGGGCACCTTGGCCCAGGCGTGGGCGATGCAGGCGGCGCCGCTGGCGTCTTGTTGCTGGTAGTCGAACTGGACGGAGGTCATGGTCAGGCTGTTCTGCAGGTTCAGAGGAAGTTGTTGCGCGCCACGGCCAGTTGCCAGCGGGCGGCCGCGAGGTCACCGAACTCCCGGTCCACCGCCGCCAGCAGGCATAGGCCGGGATAGCTGCGGATCGGCAGCAGCAGGTGGTGGCGCTGGCCGCTGGCCCAGTCCAGCTCGTGCAGGGTTTCCGTGCCGGGCAGGGCGCTGTAGGCGCTCCAGAGCTGGGTGGCGGCGTGGGCGCACAGCTGGGTCAGCGGCAGCGCGCCGTGGTGGGCCAGCAGGCTGCCGTCGCGGCAGTCCAGCACGGCAGCCACGGTGACGCCCGGCGCCATGGCGACCAGCGCCAGCGCCTGCTGGCAGGTCTCGGCGCTCGGGCGGGGGCTGTCGCTGCCCGAGCCTGGCGCGGGGCCGGTCTTGCCCGAGTGGGCGGGGTTGCTCTCCGCTGAATTGCGGGGTGCTTTGTGTCGTGTCACAGGGTTCTCCGAGGCCGTGTTCTGGGCGTCATTGTCCGGGATCGTTGTGTCGTCGGCTGGTGCCGCCGTCGCCGTGGCCTGCACTGGGGGATGGATCAGATTCTGCAGCCACGGCCAGGGGCTGATCGCCGGGTCAGGCGCGGGTGTCTCGATGATCCGGCTGCGCAGGCCCTTGGGCCAGGGCGCACGCAGCAGCCGGCGCATGACGACATCGCCGCCGGCCTCGCCGGTCAGCAGCAGTGCGTGGTCGGCCTGCGCCAGCAGTGTCAGGGCGATGTGGGTGGCTTGCGCATCGGTGACAGCGGCATGAACCTGCAGCAGGCCGATCAGCCCGGAGCTGTCGTGGGGCTTGTCGCCCACGTCTGCCGAGACCACGGTGTACTTGATCACGGCCAGCGGCACGGCATCGTCGGTGCGGAACAGGCGCACCTCATCCAGGCGGGCCGGGGGGGCATGCTGGGCGTCGGTGGCCATGCGCGCCAGGTTCAGTTCATGGCCGCTGCGGCTGATGTCCCAGGCGACGATGACGCGCTTCGGCGGCGAGGCTTCGCGGCTGAACAGCAGTTCGGGGCGCGGCGCGCTGGGCCAGGCGTCGCTGGTGCGCAGTTCGCGGACGGTATGGGCAATGGAGTTCGGCACGGTCGGGGTGGGCAGCCGTCTTTCAGCGCAGGGTGAGTTGCGCTTCCATGATGCGGTAGCGCGTCACGGCCAGGTTGCTGCGCAGCTTGTCGAGCACCGCCAGGATCAGCAGGTCCGGCCGGGCCTGCACGCCCCGCAGCACGTGATAGCGGCTGCCGGCAGTGACCATGACCTCATCGACCGTGTCGCTGCCCTGGCCGTGGCCGAGGTGGCGCAAGGTGTTGCGGTGCAGGCGCAGCAGGTCGGCGGCGGCGGTGGCGGCGCGCTCGATGTCCAGGCCGCGGCTGGGGCTGTAGACGACCTGGCCGGTGCGCACATCCACCAGCGCGGTGAAGATCACCCCGTCCAGTCCCATCAGCTCCTGCAGCGCAGCCTCGGCACCGGCCGAATCCGCCAGGCGTGAGGCGGACTCGGCGGGCGCTTCGGCGCTGGGCGCGCCCGGATAGGCTGACGCGGCCGACGGGTAGGCCGAGGAATGGGACGCGCCCGCAGGCAGCAGGTTGTTGGTATGCACACTGCGCACTGTAGGCGCTGGGCTGAGTTCGGGGGGATGCGTATCCGCAAAGGCCGACACCAGATCCCAGCCACTGGCACGCGCAGCCTCCGTCCCGCCAAAGGGTTGGGGCGTGGCGCTGATCGTCAAAAGGGCGCTGCCTGACTTGGGCTGCAGCATCTGGGTCCAGTGCCCCAGCAGCTTGTTCCAGATGACGCTGGCGCCACTCAGCGGCTCGGCGGCGGTGCGTACGCTCAGCCCGATGGGCCAGACCACCGCATCGACCTTGCTGGCAATCCAGCCCGCGCCGACCGGAATCAGGATCAACAGGCAAGGGCAGCGCCAGTGCGGGCTGACCACCGCGCGGCGCAACTGGGCCAGCCACTCGTCGATCACCGACGGCCCCTGAGCCCCGATCACCATCACCGACAGGTCGGCGTGCTCCATCAGCGCGGCCTGGATCGCCAGGCTGTTGGGCAAGCTGGCCTGCACCTGGGCGTGATAGACCTTGAGCGTGTCGTCGGCGCGGCGGGTCAGCCGGGTGCGGGCGATGGTGGCGAGCACCTGCATGCTGACCTGATCGCGCAGGTGCAGCCGCTCGACCGGGCCGCCGCTGGCGTCCGACAGCGCCGACAGCACGGCGGGCGCCCAGGTCGCCTCCGGGTCGTGCAGGGCGATGGTGCGGGTGCCGGGCTGGGCGCGGTCGCGGATGCTGGAGAAATGCGCCCGCATGGCCTGGGCAGGCGAGCCGCTCACGAACAGGTCGCGCTGCGTCTGGCTCGCACCGTGCGTGGGCAGCGGCGCTGGGCGGGTGTCGTCCTGGCCGGTCAACTCGGATCGATCCATCAAGGCTGTGGCCACGAATTCCGGCGCCGCCTGGTGGCGCGACAACGTGTCACGCGCGTCCCGCGTTTCACGCAGTGGCAAGAGGTCACCAAACAGGCTTTTGAGCATCGTCGAATCCAGGGACGGCAGAACGGGGCAGACCCCAACAGGGCCAGACAGGTCAAAGGCAAACTTTACTTGAGCCGCGCACCTCCTTGGATCCCCGATACAGATCGACACCTTGAGACCCTGGCGACCGGTCGGGTCACAATCTTGCGATGAACCGGAATCTGCTGCTGCATTTGCGAACCTTGCGAGCCTTTGGCGTCTTTCTTCTTGGCCTGGCCCGAACGGCCTTCCTGTCGAGCCTGGGGGCTGTGCTGGTGATGTCAGCCGCCGTCGGCGCCGAGGATTACCTGCCGCCCGAGCAGGCCTTTCGCCTGAGCGCCCGTGCCTCCGACGGCCAGACCCTGGAATTGCGCTACGACATCGCCCCCGGCTACTACATGTACCGCGAACGCTTTGCGGTGGCTGCGCTGCCCGCCGAAGCGGCGCTGGGCGCGGCGGGCTATCCCGCCGGCCAGGTCAAGTTCGACGAGACCTTCCAGAAAGACGTCGAAACCTACCGCGACACCTTGCTGATCCCGGTGCCGGTCATGGGCGCGCCTGCCGAATTCCGCGTCAACGTGACCAGCCAGGGCTGTGCCGATGCGGGCCTGTGCTATCCGCCCCAGACCCACGCGCTGCGCATTCGCATGGCCGGTGGGGCGATGGAGCGCGTCACCCTGCTGAGCGAGGCCGAGGCGGCAAGCTGGCAACCGGGTGCGGGTGCGGGTGCGGGTGCGGGTGCGGGTGCGCCGGCCACCGCCGAGCTGCCTTCGACGGCTCTTCCGGGCATTGACTCGGCGCTGCGCTCGGGCAACGGCTTGACGGTGGTGGGCGTGTTCCTGCTGGCGGGCCTGCTGCTGTCGTTCACGCCCTGTGTATTGCCGATGGTGCCGATCCTGTCGTCGATCATCGTCGGCCAGGGCGAGAGCGTTTCGCGCTGGCGCGGCCTGAGCCTGTCGCTGGCCTACGCGCTGGGCATGGCGCTGGTCTACACCGCGCTGGGCGTGGCCGCCGGGCTGGCGGGCGAAGGGCTGGCCGCCACGCTGCAGCAGCCCTGGGTGCTGGCGCTGTTCGCGCTGCTGCTGCTGGGCATGTCGCTGTCGATGTTCGGCTATTACGAGCTGCAGCTGCCCGCCGCGCTGCAGAGCCGGCTGTCGGCGCACTCCAACCGCTTCAACGGCGGCCGCCACGGCGCGGTGATGCTGATGGGCGGCGTCTCGGCGCTGATCGTCGGCCCCTGCGTGGCCGCGCCGCTGGCCGGCGCGCTGCTCTACATCAGCCAGACGCGCGACGTGGTGCTGGGCGGCACGGCGCTGTTCGCGCTGGCCTGCGGCATGAGCGTGCCGCTGCTGCTGGTCGGCGTGTCGGCGGGCTCGCTGCTGCCGCGGGCCGGGGTGTGGATGGAGTCGGTCAAGCGCTGTTTTGGCGTGTTGCTGATCGGCGTGGCGATCTGGATGGTCAGCCCCGTGCTGCCGGTGGCCGTGCAGATGCTGGCCTGGGGTGCGCTGGCGCTGGGCTGCGCGGTGTTCCTGCAGGCCTTCGAGCGCCTGTCCGACCACGCCCGCGGCCATGTGCGGCTGTTCAAGGCACTGGGCGTGCTGCTGGCGCTGGTGGGCGCGGCGCAGGTGGTGGGGGCGCTGTCGGGCTCGCGCTCGGTGCTGCAGCCGTTGGGGGCCATCAGCATGGGCGGCGTGGCGCGGGCCGAGTCTTCGGGTGTCTCCTTTCAGCGCGTCCGGAGCGTGGCCGAACTGGACGCCGCCGTGCGCAGCGCGGGGCGCCCCGTGATGCTGGATTTCTACGCCGACTGGTGCGTGTCGTGCAAGGAATACGAGCAGTTCACCTTCACCGACCCCGCCGTGCGCGCCAAGCTTGCGGGCGCCCTGCTGCTGCAGGCCGACGTGACCGCCAACAACGCCGACGACCGCGCGCTGCTGCAGCGCTTCCAGCTGTTCGGTCCGCCCGGCATCATCTTCTTCGACGCGCGCGGCCAGGAGCAGAGCGCCGCCCGCGTCATCGGCTTCCAGCGTGCGCCCGACTTCGTGCGCAGCCTGAGCGCTGCCGGTCTTTGAAGCGATCGGATGGATTCGACCTGTCCGCCCTGTTTTTTGTCAACTTCAATCCACGCCATGAACTTCACCCCACCTTCGACCTGTGACCTGTGCGACACCCACAAGAGCGACAGCAGCGGCGACTTCCGCGTGCTGCCACCGGTGTTCCGGGCGTTCGGCGGCCGCGCGGCCTTTGCCGGCACGGTGGTCACGGTCAAGTGCTTTGAGGACAACACCTCCGTCAAGGCCCTGCTTGAAGGCCCTGGCCTCGGCCGGGTGCTGGTGGTGGATGGCGCCGGCTCGCTGCGCCGCGCGCTGATCGGCGGCAACATCGCCGCCGCCGCCGCGCGCAACGGCTGGGCCGGCGTGGTGGTGGACGGCTGCGTACGCGACGTGGCCGAACTGGCCGCCTGCGACGTCGGCCTGCGCGCACTGGCTGCCATGCCGCTGCCCACCGAACGCCGCGCCGCCGGCCTGGTCGACGTGCCGGTGCAGGTGCAGGGCGTGCGGATCCAGCCGGGCGACTGGCTGTGCGCCGATGCCGATGGCATCGTCGTCATGCCTCACGCGCCGACCTGATCGGTTGCGCGCGGATATTTCGCGCTGATTTGCATTTGAACGGGCTGATCTCACTCAAGGTCGCTGTGGCGAGGTCGATATACGGTTTGTCGCTTTGCGCATGCCGTTTCGGTGTGGGCCGGCGCCCTGGGAGTCCGCCACATGCATCCATTCCACGTTTTGCCCCGTTCCGCTGCACCGCTGCCGTTTGTGCAGTCGGGTGCGATGTTGAGCGAGTTCGCTCCGGCGCCGCTGGCCGCAGCGCGGCTGACGGACCCGCGCCTGGCGGATCTGGTGGAAGACATCGGCATTCCGCCGCAGCCCGAGTTGCTGGCGCGGCTGCACCAGGAGTTGAGCCGGCCAGCGCCGCGCCTGGACATGCTGGTGCAACTGGCGTCCTACGACGTGGCGGTGGCCGCCGCCCTGCTGCGGGTGGCCAACGCGCCGCTGCCGGGCGTGCCACGCGGGCCGGGCACCCTGCGTGCGGCGTTCGAGCGGCTGGGCGCCGAGCGCTGCATTGCCATCCTGGGTGCGCTGGTGCTGCGCCAGGTCCTGCCCGCGCATGGTCCGACGCTGGAACGCTTCTGGGACGTGGCCCAGCGCCGCGGCCTGGCCATGGCGTGGCTGGCACGCCGGCACGGCCTGATCGAGCCCGATGTCGCACACACGCTGGGCCTGTTCTGCGACGTGGGCATTGCCGTGCTGTTGCAGAACTGCCATACGCCGAGTTACCGCGTCACGCTGGCCGAGGCCAACCTGGGCCACCGGCCGTTTACCGAGATCGAGCGCAGCCGCCACGGCACCGATCACGCCCAGGTGGGTGCCGAGTTGGCGCGCAGCTGGGGTGTGAGCGATGAAATCGCCCAGGCGGTGGCGCTGCACCACGACTATCCGCGCGTGTTCGGCGGCTCGGTGGCGCCACGCCTGCGTGTGCTGGTGGCGCTGGTGCTGGTGGCCGACCACATCATCCAGCGCGAAGCCGGCCTGAACCGCCACCGTGAATGGCAGCGCGGTGGCCGCCAGGCCCTGCATGCGCTGGGCCTGAGCGAGAGCGAGTTCGAAGCCTGGGCCGACGAAGTGCAGGCCCAGCTCGCGTTGAGCTTCTGACGCCCGACCTTCAGGTCACCACGCGGAGCCAGGCACGCCCGGCGCCGCGCAGCCGGCGGGCCTCTTCCAGCTGCGCCTCGTCCTGAGGTTGCTGCGGTGGCTGCGCTTGCAGCGCCAGGGCGTCGATCTGCAGGATGGACTGATGCACCTGATCGATGCCGTCCAGAATCTCCTGCAGCGTCTTGCTGGCCTGGGCGACGAGTTGCGCGCCCGGATCAGCCGGTACGGCTGAGGGGCCGGACGGCGTGCTGATCGGGTGGCACAGGCTGCATTGACGCAGAAATTCACTCATGTCTCGCTCCAAGGCAGGTTGCTGCCAGAGGATCGCACCGTTGCAGGGCGAGGCATGGACTGAAAAACGGGACAACTCGCCCGCAGTTTTCGCGTCTTCGTGCCGGTTACCGGCTCAGCGCAGCACGTCCAGCAGACGGTCCAGGCCGCCTTGGTTGATGGCGACCATCGCCTGCTCGCGCACCTTGGGTTTGGCGTGATAGGCCACTGACAGGCCGCCAGCATCAGAACATGCCGCCATCATCGGCAGGTCATTGGCGCCGTCGCCCATCGCGATGGTCTGCTGCGGGCTGATGCCCAGCAGGCTGGCCACTTCCAGCAGCGTGCGGCGTTTTTCAGCGCCATCGCAGATGTCGCCCCAGCTCTGCGTGACCAGGCCGCCGGTCAGCACGCCGTCTTCGGTCTCCAGGAGGTTGGAGCGCGAGAAGTCGATGTCCAGCCGATCGCACACGCGGTGCGCAAAGAAGGTGAAGCCGCCCGAGACCAGCAGCACCTTCAGGCCCGCGCGCTTGCAGGCCAGGATCAACTCGGCCGCGCCGGGGTTGAGGCGCAGGCGTTCGGTGTAGACGCGCGCCATGTCGGCGGTGGTCACGCCCTTGAGCAGCGCGACGCGGCGGCGCAGGCTGTCCTTGAAGTCGGTGATCTCGCCGCGCATGGCGGCCTCGGTGATGGCGGCGACCTCGGCCTTGCGGCCCACGGCGTCGGCAATCTCGTCGACGCATTCGATGTTGATCAGCGTCGAGTCCATGTCGAACGCGATCAGCTTGAAGTCCGCCAGCCGCAGCGGTGGCGTGAAACCCTGGATCACCAGGCCGGGAGCGTGTTCTTGAGCAGGCATGAGAGGCGGCGCCTCAGCGGCGCGGTGGGTGAGACACAAGGCCGCGCATGCTAACTGCGCTCAGGGCGCGGAGGCTGCGGAGACGGGGGCAGAAGCCGCAGGCGCGGCCGGCGTGACCGAACTCAGCACATCGACCTGGCGGCGCAGCTTGGGGCCGATCAGGTCCTGCAGGCTCTTGCTGTCGAACTGGGCCGCGTCGGCGGCGATGCCCAGCCGCTTGAGCGTGGCCAGCAGCTGCTCGTTCGATTGGCCGGTGACCTGCGCCAGCGTGCTCAGCGGTGCACGGGCCAGCGCGCGCACGGGGGCGGCGAAATCAGGCTCACGCTCGTCGTCTTTCTCGGGCGGGCTGTAGAACGACAGTGCCAGCAGCGCCACAAAACCCGCAATGACGAGCTTGCCGCGCCGCGTGCCCAGGTGGTGCTTGAAATAGTTCCAGTTCGCGGCCGAATGGCAGGCCACACCGACCACCATGATCCAGCCCAGCCACTCATGCGCAAAGCCGTTGAGGCCGCGGTGGACGCGGAAAAACATCAGGATGCCGGTGATCGACATCAGGGCGAAGACGCCGATGGTGACGGGCGTGGCCCAGTCGCGCTGAATTTTCATGACGGGTTGGAATTGTTGTGTGAAGGCTGTGCAGTGTGCCGCCCGAACATTGCAACTCGCCCGCCCGACTGCTTCCGTTTGTGAAGCAGTCGGGCAGAGCCGGAAAAACTGCACACCGGCTGTTTGAGGCAGATCACCCCACGCCGATCACGCTGCCTTGCCCGCCAGCGGCTGGCCCAGCGCGCGCAGGATGTCGCGCACGTACTGCGCGCGGTCCTTGGCGTCCGGGTAGGCGCGGTCGATGCGCAGCTTGTCGTTGCCGGCGAGCTTGACGTTGCGGTTCTTCTGCACCAGGTCGATGATGCGCATCGGGTCGATCGGCGGGTTTGGCTTGAAGTGGATGTTCATCACCGCCGGGCCGGCGTCGATCTTGATCACGCCATAGGGCCGTGCCTGCACGCGCAGGCGGTGCAGGTCGAACAGCGCCTGGCCTTGGGCGGGAAGCTTGCCGAAGCGGTCGATCAGCTCTTCGAGCATGGCGTCGATCTTGTCGAGCTTGTCGGCCGTGGCCAGGCGCTTGTAGAGGTTCAGGCGCACGTGCACGTCGCCGCAGTAGCTGTCGGGCAGCAGCGCGGGGGCGTGCAGGTTGACCTCGGTGCTGGCGCCGAAGAAGCCGGTGGGGGAGAGCAGGTCGGGCTCCTGGCCGGCTTTGAGCGCGCGCACGGCCTCGGCCAGCATCTCGTTGTAGAGCTGGAAGCCGACTTCCATCATGTTGCCGCTCTGGTTGTCGCCCAGCACCTCGCCGGCGCCGCGAATTTCCAGGTCGTGCATGGCCAGGTAGAAACCGCTGCCGAGTTCTTCCATGCTCTGGATCGCGTCCAGCCGCTGCTGCGCCTGCTTGGTCAGGCCTTCCACATCCGGCACCAGCAGGTAGGCGTAGGCCTGGTGGTGGCTGCGGCCGACGCGGCCGCGCAGCTGGTGCAGCTGCGCCAGGCCGAACTTGTCGGCGCGGCTCATGATGATGGTGTTGGCGGTGGGCACGTCGATGCCGGTCTCGATGATGGTCGAGCACAGCAGGATGTTGTAGCGCTGGGCCACGAAGTCGCGCATCACGCGCTCCAGCTCGCGCTCGGGCATCTGGCCGTGGGCCACCGCAATGCGCGCCTCGGGCAGCATTTCTTCGAGCTTCTGGCGCCGGTTCTCGATCGTGTCGACCTCGTTGTGCAGGAAGTAGACCTGCCCGCCGCGCTTCAATTCGCGCAGCACCGCCTCGCGGATCGTGCCGCTGGTCTCGGTGCGCACGAAGGTCTTGATGGCCAGCCGGCGTTGCGGCGCGGTGGCGATCACGCTCAGGTCGCGCATGCCTTCGAGCGCCATGCCCAGCGTGCGCGGAATCGGCGTGGCGGTCAGCGTCAGCACGTCGACTTCTGCGCGCAGCGCCTTCATCTGTTCCTTGTGGCGCACGCCGAAACGGTGCTCCTCGTCGATGATCAACAGGCCCAGGTTCTTGAACTTGGAGTCCGGGCTGAGCAGCTTGTGCGTGCCGACCACGATGTCGACTGTGCCGTCGGCCAGCCCGGCCAGCGTCGCCTTGACCTCCTTGGCCGAGCGGAAGCGGCTGATTTCGCCGACCTTGACCGGCCACTTGGCAAAGCGGTCGGCCAGCGTCTGGAAATGCTGCTCGGCCAGCAGCGTGGTGGGCGCCAGCAGGGCCACCTGCTTGCCGCCGGTGACTGCCACGAAGGCCGCGCGCAAGGCCACCTCGGTCTTGCCGAAACCGACGTCGCCGCAGACCAGCCGGTCCATCGGGCGCGGGCTGATCATGTCCTGGATGACGGCGTGGATGGCCGCGGCCTGGTCGGGCGTTTCATCGAAGCCGAAGCTGGTGGCAAACGCCTCGTAATCCTGCGGCGAGTAGCGGAAGGCGAAGCCCTCGCGGGCGGCCCGCCGCGCGTAGAGGTTGAGCAGCTCGGCGGCGGCGTCGCGCACCTGCTCGGCCGCCTTGCGCTTGGCTTTTTCCCACTGGCCGGAGCCGAGGCGGTGCAGCGGCGCCTCGTCGGCGCTGACCCCCGTGTAGCGGCTGATGAGTTGCAGCTGCGACACCGGCACGTAGAGCGTGGCGTCGTCGGCGTACTGCAGGAACAGGAACTCGGTCGGGCCTTCGCCGATGTCGATGTTGACCAGGCCCTGGTAGCGGCCGATGCCGTGGTTGGCGTGCACCACCGGGTCGCCCACCTTCAGCTCCGACAGGTCCTTGATCAGCGCGTCGACGTCGCTGGTCTGCTCCTGCTTGCGGCGGCGGCGCGCGGTGGGCGTGGCGTCGAACAGCTCGGTCTCGGTGACGAACTGGATGCCAAAGTCGGCCGTGGCCTCAGTCCAGAAGAAGCCGCTGGCCAGCGGTGCGGTCGAGATCGCGTAGGGGTGGTCGCTGGCGATGAAGGCGGCCAGCGTGTCGATGGCTGGGGGCTCCAGCCGGTGCTCGCGCAGCAGCTCCAGCAGGCTTTCGCGCCGGCCGGCGCTCTCGGCCAGGATCAGCAGGCGGTTCTTCTGGTGGCGGATCTTCTGCAGCTGTTCTTCGAGTTTGCGCAGCGGATCGGTGCCGCCGCGCACCACGCTCAGGTCGGGCAGCGGGCGGGCCCACTCGACCGGTTCATGGCCCCGGATCGACAGCTGCGCGTGCTGGTTGCAGCGCGCGAAGAACTCTTCCTGCTTGAGGTAGATCTCTTCGGGCGGCAGCAGCGGCCGCTCGGGGTCGTGCTGCAGGAAGCGGTGGCGCTCGCGGGTTTCGGTCCAGAACTTGGTGAGCGATTCATCGACCTCGCCGAGCAGCGCCAGCGCCGCGTGCTCGCCCAGGTAGTCGAAGAGGGTGGCGCTGTCGTCGAAGAACAGCGGCAGGTAGTACTCGATGCCGGCGGTGGCGATGCCGCTGGCGATGTCCTTGTAGATGCGCGCCTTGGTCGGGTCGCCGTCCATCTTCTCGCGCCAGCGGGCGCGAAACGCCGTGCGGGCAGCCTCGTCCATCGGGAACTCGCGCCCCGGCAGGAGGCGCACTTCGGGCACCGGGTAGAGGCTGCGCTGGCTGTCGGGGTCGAAGACGCGGATCGAGTCGACCTCATGGTCGAACAGGTCGACCCGGAAGGGCACGAGCGAGCCCATCGGAAACAGGTCGATCAACCCGCCGCGCACCGCGTATTCGCCCGGCGACACCACCTGGCTGACGTGCTCGTAGCCGGCCAGTGTCAGCTGGCGCTTGAGCGCAGCCTCGTCGAGCTTCTGCTTCTGCTTGAACAGAAAGGTGTAGCCGGCCATGAAGGACGGCGGCGCCAGTCGGGTGAGCGCCGTGGTGGCGGGCAGCAGCACCACATCGACCTCGCCCTTGTCGCGGCCTTGCAGGATGCGCCAGAGCGTGGCCAGCCGCTCGGAGATCAGGTCCTGGTGCGGGCTGAAGTTGTCGTAGGGCAGCGTTTCCCAGTCGGGGAAGACGGCCACGCGCAGCTCGGGCGCGAAGAAGGCCAGCTCGTCGGGCAGGCGGGCCACGTCGGCCGGCTCGGCGGTGATGACCGCCAGGATCTGGCCGGCGGCCTTGCGCGCCTGGGCGTGGCGCGCCAGCAGCAGGGCGTCGGCCGAGCCGAGGGGGCGGGGAACGGTGTAGCGCTTGCCGGGGGCGATCGAGGGGAGCTGCATCTTCTGGGCACCAGGAATGACCAACGCGCTGCCAGGCGGGGCCGGGCAGCGCGAAAGGCGTGCAGTTTAGGCGCGGTGCCGCGCCCGTGGCGTGGGTCCGGTCTTACTCTTCCAGCAGCGAACGCAGCATCCAGGCGGCTTGCTCGTGCACCGTCAGGCGCTGGGTCAGCAGGTCGGCGGTGGGCTCGTCGCCGGCCTGCTCGACCACCGGGTAAAGGCTGCGCGCCGTGCGGGCCACGGCCTCATGGCCTTGGACCAGGATGCGCACCATCTCCAGCGCCTTGGGCGGCGTGGCCGGCGCGTCCGGCACCGAGCTGAGCTTGCCGAACGCGGCGTAGCTGCCCGGCGCGGCATGGCCCAGTGAGCGGATGCGCTCGGCGATCGGGTCCACGGCGGTCCACAGTTCGGTGTACTGGGCCATGAACATCGCGTGCAGCGAGTTGAACATCGGCCCGGTGACGTTCCAGTGGAAGTTGTGCGTGGTCAGGTAGAGCGTGTAGGTGTCGGCCAGCAGGCGCGACAGGCCCTCGGTGATGGCGCTGCGGTCGTGGCTGTCGATGCCGATGTTGATGGGCGGCGCCGTCGCTGCGGCAGCCGACTTGCGATTTTCCTTGGGGGCTTTTGCCATGAAGACTCCTGCTGAAAAGGGTGAACGAGACTGTAGCCCGCGCTGCCCGTCCTCGCCACACAGCGACAATCGCGGCCATGCTGATCGGAACCTCACCCCGTTGTTTTGCCCTTGTGCCTTGCGCCGGCGTCGGCCTGCGCGCGGGCGTGGGCGGCCCCAAGCAATATCACCCGCTGGCCGGCCGGGCGGTGGTGGCCCACACGCTGGCGGCGCTGGCGCAGGTGGCGCGCATCGAGGCCACGCTGGTGGTGCTGGCGCCGCAGGACGATCAATTCAGCGCGGCGGTGCCGGGCTTCGAGGGCGAGCGCGGCTGGGTCGCGCGCTGCGGCGGCGCCACCCGCGCCGAGACCGTTGCGCAGGGCCTGGCCGAGCTGCTGGCGCGTGGCGCTCAGCCCCACGACTGGGTCTTGGTGCATGATGCGGCGCGTTGCCTGATCGAGCCTGCTGCGGTGGACCACCTGATCGACGCCTGTTTTGACGACGAAGTAGGCGGCCTGCTGGCACTGCCGCTGCCCGATACGCTCAAGCAGGAAGCTAACGGCCGCGTAGCGGCCACGGTGGACCGTACCGCCAAATGGGCGGCGCAGACGCCGCAGATGTTCCGCCTCGGCTTGCTGCGGCCGGCCTTGCTGCACGCGGGTGATGCCGTGACCGATGAAGCCAGCGCGGTCGAAGCGCTGGGCCACGCACCGTTGCTGGTGCGCGGCGACCTGAGCAATTTCAAGCTCACCTGGCCAGCGGATTTCGCGCTGGCCGAACGGCTGCTGCGGGCCTGACCGCCGCAGAAGTTCACGTATGTCCCGCAGGCTCTGCCTGTTTTTTGTTGTCTTTTTGCTTGTTCACCGAACCTTATAGAAAGTTCCATGAAAACCGTTTGGATCATTGATGGCGCCTATCTCTTCAACTACGGCCGCAACCGCCCCTTCGACTACCTGAAGCTCAAGGCCGAGATCGAGGCCGCCAACGGCGGGCCGATCTATGAAACCTACTACCTCAACACCGCGCCCGACGTCACCCGCGACAGCCAGAACTCCTTCCACAGCTGGCTCAAGTCGGCGGCGCCGCGCGGCCCCAAGATGCGCGTGCAGCTCTACGCGCTCAAGGACCTCAACTGCAACTGCCCGTCCTGCGGCCAGGGCTACACCCGGCCGATGCAGAAGGGCGTGGACGTGGGCATTGCCACGCTCATCATCAAGCTGGCGGCGCAGGGCGTGTACGACCGGCTGATCCTGTCGGCCGGCGACGGCGACTTCGAGGACGCCATCCAGTACATCAAGTCCGAGCTGCACAAGGAGTTCTGGCTGCACGGCGCGATGGCCAACCTCTCGACCGATCTGCAGTGCTACGCCGACCGCGTGCTGTGGATGGACGACATGCACCCGACCATCGACAAGCTCGACCGCCTGGAGCGCGCCGAGCGGCCCGAACGCTTCGACCGCAACGATCGCTTCGAGCCGCGCCAGGAACGCAACGACCGTCCGTCCTACGTGCCCCAGCCCGTGCAGGCCAGTGCGGCCCAGCCGCCCGCGTTGATCCAGGTGGAGACGATCTCGCACGGAGCCGAGTCGTGAGCGCGGCGGCCTCGATGCCCGTGCCCTTCCGCATCGGCGAAGGCTGGGACGTGCATGCGCTGGTGCCCGGCCGCGCGCTGGTGCTGGGCGGCGTGACCATTCCGCACCACCACGGCCTGCTGGGCCATTCGGATGCCGACGCGCTGCTGCACGCCATCACCGACGCGCTCTTGGGCGCGGCCGGCCTGGGCGACATCGGCCGGCATTTCCCCGACACCGCCGTCGAGTTCAAGGGCGCCGATTCGGCCGTGCTGCTGGCCGAGGCGGCGCGCCGCGTGCGGGCAGCGGGCTGGCGCATCGGCAACGTCGACAGCACCATCGTCGCGCAGGCGCCCAAGATGGCGCCGCACATCGGCGCGATGTGCGAGCGCATCGCCGCCGCGCTGGAGATCGACCGCGCCTGCGTCAACGTCAAGGCCAAGACCGCCGAGCGCATGGGCCCGGTCGGCCGGGGTGAGGCGATCGAGGCGCGCGCGGTCTGCCTGCTGGTGGCCGCCTGAGCTGACGCAGCCTGAGCCGAGGCAGCGTCAGACCAGACCGTCGAACGGCATCACGTCGACCCAGTCGCCTGCCGCGACGTGGCCCTGCGCGTGGCCGAGCAGCACCAGCCCGTCGGCCTCGCTCATGCTGCTGAGCATGCCCGAGCCTTGCGCGCCGGTCAGCCGCACCTGCCAGTGGCCGTCGTCAGCTCGGCTCAAGCGGCCCCGCTGGTATTCGGTCCGGCCAGGGCGCTTGCGCATGGCCTCGGCGGCGCGGGCGCGCAGCATCGGCAGCGGCGTCACATGGGCGCCCGAGAGTTGCAGCAGCGCCGGCCGCACCAGCGCGTAGAACGCCACCAGGCTGGCGACCGGGTTGCCCGGCAGCGCGAACATCCAGACTTTGTGACGGTCAGGCTTGCTGCCTGGCTGCAGCTGGCCGATGGCGAAGGGCCGGCCGGGGCGCATCGCCAGCTTGAGGTAGACGGCGTGGCCGAGTCGGTCGATCAGCGCGCGGGTGTAGTCGGCATCGCCGCCGCTGACGCCGCCGCTGGTCAGCACCACGTCGGCCTGTTCGCAGGCCAGGCGCAGCGTGGTCTCGAGCGCGACCGGGTCGTCGCGCACCAGCCCCAGGTCGATCGGCTCCAGCCCGAGCCGCAACAACGCGCCCAGCAGGCTGTAGCGGTTGCTGTCGTAGATGCAGCCGGCATCGAGCGGCTGGCCGGGCGAGCGCAGTTCGTCGCCGGTCGAGAAGAACGCCACCCGCAGCCGGCGCCGCACGCGCACTTCGGCCAGCCCGAGCGAGGCGATCAGTCCCAGGTCCGACGGCCGCAGCACGCGCCCGGCTGGCAGCGCCGGGCGGCCGGCGGCCAGGTCTTCACCCCGGCGGCGGCGGTTGTCGCCCGGCCTGACGGCACCGGCGGGAATGCAGACGCCACGCACGTCGGTGCTGCAGAGCTCCTGCGGCACGACGGTATCCAGCCCGGGCGGCAGCACCGCGCCGGTCATGATGCGCACGCATTCGCCCGCCAGCAGCGCGCCGCCAAAGGGCTGGCCGGCCAGTACGGTGCCGGCCACGCGCAGCACGGTGTCGCCGCTGGCAGCGATCTGCTCGCCGCGCAGCGCGTAGCCGTCCATGGCGGAGTTGTCGTGCGCGGGCACGTCGATGGGCGAGATCACCTCGTCGGCCAGCACCCGGCCCAGCGCATAGGCCAGCGGCAGGCGCTCGGTGGCAGGCGGCTGGCCGAGTTGTGCCACTGCCCGTTCGATCAAGGCTTGCGCCAGCGGCACGGGCAGGGCTTCCGGGTCGTGGGCGGGCAAACCCGCCAGCAGGGCAGGCCAGGGGTTGAAGGTGTCTGGCAGAGCGGCGGCAGGGGGCATCGTCAGAAAGTGGTTCAGTAAGCACGCTCAAACGCGGTCAGATCGGCCAGCGTGTTGAGGTTGCGGAAGGCCCGGGCATCATCGAACACCACCAGCGCGCGGCGGTGCTGGGCGGTCCAGCGGTCGAGCTTGCGCTCGCCAGCGGCCAGATACTGTGCCAGCGAGGCGTGCAAACCCGCGCGGGCTTCGGCGTTGAGCAGGCAGAAGACCGGGTGGCGGCGCAGTTCGCCGCCTTCCACGGTGCAGGCGATGGCCAGGTCGGCCTGCTCACGGGCAATGGCTTCAGCCAGTTGCGCGCCCAGGTCCAACGGCAGGCCGGGCACGTCGCATGGCACGCTCAGCAGCCAGGGCGTGCGGGCGTGCGTCAGGCCGCTCAGCAGGCCCGAGAGCGGCCCGCAGCCAGCGGCCTCGGGCAGATCGGTCCAGACCGGCAGCCCAAGCGCCGCGTATTGATCCAGCGAGCGGTTGGCGCTGATCGCCGCCGTACCCACTTGCGGCGCCAGCCGCGCCAGCACCCGCGCCACCAGCGGCTGGCCGCCGCAAGGCTGCAAACCCTTGTCGACGCCGCCCATGCGCCGTCCTTCGCCCCCGGCCAGGATCAGGCCGGTGATCTCGGTATCAGCAGGCGGCTTCATCCACCGATGTAGCTCATCTCGACCCGGCGCCGGGCCGGGCCTGGCGAGGCGGGCAGTTCGCTGCGCAGCTCGGAATAGCGGTCGGCGCGGCGCTGCCAGATCAGGCTGACGGCACGGGTGATTTCGTTGTCGGTGTAAGCCCGGCCGTCGATCTGGCCGCGCAGCAGGCCGCGCACGTCATGGCCCTGGCCCGCGAACAGGCACAGGAACAGCTGGCCTTCAGTCGACAGCCGCGCGCGGTTGCAGTCGTGGCAGAAGGCCTGCGTCACGCTGGAGATGAAGCCGACCTCGCCGCCGCCGTCGCGGTAGGCCCAGCGCTCGGCGGTCTCGCCCGGCTGCGCGGCGTCCAGCGCCACGAGCGGGAAGGCGGCGTTGATCAGGCGCTGCACCTCGGCCGAGGGCATCACTTCATCCATGCGCCAGCCGTTGGTGGCACCCACGTCCATGTATTCGATGAAGCGCAGCACGACCCGGCCGCCGAACTGCTCGCGGAAGTAGCGCGCCATCGGCAGGATTTCCTGCTCGTTGGTGCCGCGCTTGACGACCATGTTGACCTTGATCGGCCCAAGCCCGGCTTCCTGCGCGGCGGCAATGCCATCCAGCACGTCGGCCACAGGAAAGTCGACGTCGTTCATGCGCCGGAATACCGCGTCGTCCATGCCGTCCAGGCTGACCGTGACGCGCTGCAGGCCGGCGTCACGCAGCGCGCGCGCCTTGCGCTTGAGCAGCGAGCCGTTGGTGGTCAGCGTCAGGTCGAGCGGCGCGCCCTCGGGCGTGCGCAACCCGGCCAGTTGCGCCACCAGCACTTCGAGGTTCTTGCGCAGCAGCGGCTCGCCACCGGTCAGGCGGATCTTGCGCACGCCCAGGCCGGCGAACAGGCGCGCGGTACGGGTGATTTCCTCGAAGCTCAGCAGGTCCGTCTGCGGCAGGAAACGGTAGTCCTTGTCGAACACGTCCTTGGGCATGCAGTAGCTGCAGCGGAAGTTGCAGCGGTCGGTGACCGAGATGCGCAGGTCCCGCAGCGGCCGGCCAAGCTGATCGAGCAACTCGGCGCCGGGCGCCAGCACGGCCGTTGCAGGCACCTGTGGCAGGCGCCGCGCCGGGCTGGAAACAATCGGGATGATGTTGCGTTCAGACATGGCGGCGATTGTGCGGTGACAGGCCGGAATCTCTGGGAACGCGGGGATTTATCGCCTTGGGACTAACCCTGGGCTGCCCGTGGGGCCGCCGAATGAAATCGATTCAACGCGACGGGCTGTTGTCGCCTGCAGGCGTGCCGGCCATGGCTGAAGGCAGCAGGTTGGCCGGAAATTTGGCCGTGCCGTTCAGCTCAGGTACACGGCGGGCGCCGTTGTAGCGCTTGGTCCAGTAGGCTTCCCGCATGTCCTCCACGCGCACCTGGCTGCCTGTGCGCGGCGAGTGGATGAACTTGCCGTCGCCCACGTAGATGCCCACGTGCGAGAACGCGCTGCGCATGGTGTTGAAGAACACCAGGTCGCCGGGCTTGAGTTCTTCACGACGCACGTCCTGCAGACCTGCCGCCTGGGCCTGGTCGCGTGAGCGGCGCGGCAGCAGCAGGCCGACGCTGCTCTCGAACACATGGCGCGTGAAGCCACTGCAGTCGAAACCACTCTCGGCCGAGGTGCCACCGCGCCGGTAAGGCACGCCCAGGAAGTTCATCGCCGACAGCACCAGGCCGGAGGCGGTCTCGCGCACCTGGTTGAGCAGCGCACCGTCAGCGCCAGCCACCAGGCCGCTTTCACGCAGGAAGCGGGTGATGGCATCGGGCGGGGTTTCCACGCCAGTGGTGGGCGCCGGGGGACCCATCACCACCGTACCCATGTCCGAAGGTGCTGCCAACGCGCCCGCAGCCGAAGTCGCCATGAGGATGGCGAGGGCGAAGGCGAGAAGGTTGTTGCGATGCAGCATCAGGATCCGTGACAAATTGGCGGTTGCGAGACTAGGGGGCAATGGCCGCCGTGTCAACCCGAAAAGCCAGTCGATCGGCTGGGAACCCCATGAAAAAAGCAGGCCAGCGGCCTGCTTTTCATAGGGGGACCAGACGACAAGTCTTAAATTGTAAATTCTTCGATGCTGCGACCGGTTTCCAGTGCGCTCGACAGCCACTTGGGCTTCAGACCGCGGCCCGACCATGTATCGCCGGTCTCGGGATTGCGATATTTGGGAGCCACTTTGCGCGTCACGGTTTCAGCGGCGTTGGGGTCTTTCGGCGGGCGGCCGGGTTTGCTGCTCAGGTCGGAAACCGTGATGCCGTGATCTGCCATCAGGGATTTGATCTGGCTGATCACGCCGCTGCGCTCGGCGCGCAGGGTGTCGGAAATCTGTTTGTTCAGCTCGGCTTGCTGCTTTTCCAGTTCAACCCGTTGGGCAAGGAGTTCTTGATAGGTGGCCATGGACTTTTTCCGGTGAGAGGATTTGTAAGTGCATTCTAATTACGCAAATCCTGCCGTGTCCAGCCCAAAACCACCCGACCTATTATTTATATCCGACCCGATCCAGCATTTGCTGAACCTTGACGCTGTTCAATCCGACCACGGAAATGGGGATCAGCTCCTGTTTGAAGCTGCCCATGGCGTCGAGTGCCGGGTTGCTGACTTTGGCTGAGGCAACCGCGGCGTATTCATTGTTTCCGTCTGCAAAGTATCGTTGCGCGTCATCGCTGGCCAGATATTCGAGGAAACGCACGGCGGCGGCACGATTTCTGGCATAACGCGCGACGGCGCCGCCCGCCACGTTGACGTGGGTTCCCCAGGTCTGCTGGTTCGGAAATACGATGCCGACCTGCTCCATCGTGGCGCGATCTTCGGGTTTGGTCGAGCGCAGCAAGCGGGCGATGTAGTAGGTGTTGCTCAAGGTCACGCCACACTCACGGCTGGCCACGGCCTTGATTTGATCGGTATCACCCCCTTTGGGATCGCGTGCCATGTTGGCCACCAGCCCCTTGAGCCAGTTTTCAGTCGCTGCCGCGCCAGTATGTTCAAGGTAGGCCCCGAACAGGGAAAGGTTATAGGGGTGCGAGCCTGAGCGCGAGCAGAACTGGCCCTTGTTCTTGGGGTCAGCGAGTTCCTCGTAGGTGTCCACGTCTTCCCGCTTGACGCGCAGCTTGTTGTAGACCACCACGCGCGCCCGGGTGGAAAAACCAAACCATTGCGCGCCCTGACCGTTGTCGCTGCCGCGCAGCGTGGCCGGAATGCGCGATTCAAGCAGGGTGGATTTCACCGGCGAAAACAGCCCGTCCTGCTCCGCGCGCCACAGGCGGGCGGCATCGACCAGCAGGATCACGTCGGCCGGGCTGGCGCTGCCTTCGCTCTTGAGGCGCTGCAGCAGGCCGGCGTCATCGGCGTCCACCCGGTTGATCTGGATGCCGGTGGCCTTGGTGAAGTTGTTGTAGAGCGCCTCGTCGGTCTGGTAGTGCCGCGCCGAGTACAGGTTCAGCACCTGCTGCGCCTGTGCTGCGTGAGGCAGGCACAGGGCGCCCAGCGAGGCGGCAGCAGCGATGGTGCTCAGACGAAGGGTGCGGACGATGTGTTTCATGGCGGATTCCTTGAGGTCCTGGACGATTTCTCGATGAGCATCCTACATCAAACGAGAAGTATTCGTATTCGTGGACGACTCCTCGGTTCTTGAAGGGAACTGAGATAAACCAACCGGGGGAATGAGAAAAACGGCCCGGAAGTTCCCGGAAGTCGGTGGAAGTCCCGGGCTGCAGTGAAAGTGGCTTGCACCAGATGAAAGGCGTTGATGGCTCAGCACATCAACGCTTGCGGGTCCATTTGACGGGTCTAGCGCTGCGGCCAACAGGTGGCCCTTCCAGGCGGCGGGCTGTGCACTCTGCCATGCAGATGCTGCATACGCCTCCAAGGTAGATCTGCTGGACCAGATCCCCCATCACCAGCTGCCCCACGGCGCCGCCGATGCGAATCGACCCGCTGCGCTCCCGCTTGATGCATCGCTGCACTCACTGCTCCTGCCTGTTGTTGTGCCGCTTTATCGGCAGATCCGGGGTCAGCTTGAGCGAGTCGGGAACTGCTTCACCTGTTCGGTTCAGCGGCAGCTGGTCAAGCTGCGGAGCTTCTTTCAACGGGGCTCGCAATGGACAAAATTCTTGGATTTCTTGGCTGGTTGGCCATCATTGCCGTGGGGATGGCATGGTCAGGGTTCGTGCTGGCCATGCTGTGGGGCTGGTTCATCACGCCCACGTTCGGCCTGGTCGCGTTGACCGTTCCAGCGGCTTGCGGCATGAAGCTGATGGCGACTTTCATGATGGCGTCGTTATTGCCCGAAAAACCGCCTGAGAAGTTCAGTAAAACGATATTCAAGGCGGCCTTTTACCCACTTTTTATTCTGACCATAGGCTGGTGCATCAAGCAGTGGATGTAGGCAGATAGCATGAAAAAGCCCGCCGAAGCGGGCTTGTATCCGAGTAAAGATCCTAGCTGTCGGGCGTATGGATTCGCTCACCAAGGTAGTACAGCCCCCAGAGCGTCACCACCAACATTTGGATGAAAAAGAGTAGGTACGCGAACAAGGCGACCCACCGGATTGAGCCCCAAATGGAGCCGTGCAGCGCATCCACAAACGCGGTGGCGACGATCGCACCGATGGTCAGCATGAGGCTGAGGGCGGTCAGATACGAGAACATCATGCTGAGAAAACGACGACGCGTCAGCTGCACTTTCACCGGTTGACCGTTGTAGAGCACCACAGCCGTTGGGGGACGGCCCGGCATCAGCTGATCCAGATCTGCCTTGCCGAAAGTGGCCACGGCTGCCAGCGCAGCCAGATAGAAGCCCGGCATGTTCTGCACAAAGTTCAGGATCTTGGCAATCAGCCCCTCTGCATGGAACAAGTTCACCCCTGGGGCCAGCCAGAAGCAGGCGCAAACAGCCAGCGCGCTAAACGCTGCAGGCAAGATCCAGTTGAACAGGCTGAAGATGCGGCTCTCGTGCCTGATCGCCAGATAGTTCAGGGGGCGCAACAGGAGGGATGACATACAAGTCAGCTTAGAGGACGCTGCGCATCTTGTCTATGACGGTGAGACTCACGCTGCTGTAGCGCGACAGGATATCCGTATCGAACTTGATGCGATCTTTGCGAACGAAGGCTTGTTCCAAGTCATTGGTATGGAAAGTATGTGACTCAGTCGCGGCACCCGTGTGTTCCTTGAACGAGATTCGTGCCCTGTGAGCCTGATGAGTTTCGCTTCCTGTTAAGAGATTCTTGAGCCGCGTCAGACTGATGTCACCTACGTCACTGGCTGGCTCAACCTTCAGTACTTGCCGCGTGACGTGAAACCCTTTGTCGACGTCAAACTCTGTGGCCATGTCGGTGATGAGTTCGATCTCTTCGATGTGCCCCGTACGCAGAATGTTCTGCATCCAGCGGCTTTGATGACCCGCCACCTCCAGTTTGACCTGCAGCTTGAGCTTTGCGTTGACCGCGCCGCTGGGATGATCGCGAGTGAAGTGCGGTTTGTTTTTCGGGTCAGCAGCCATTGCTTTGACAAGCTTTCCCAGCATGGTGGCAACCTTGGAAGCAGAAACGCCTGACCCGCCAGTCATGAGCATCAACGCCGGCTCGGTAGGCTGTGAGCCCAGCTTCAAAATGACATGAGCCGAGAAGTCGATCGCCTCATCTTTCTCTTTGCCCGCCATACGTGCGGTGCCGGTGGGCAGATGTTTGAAGGTAACGTCTGAGAGCTTTGGATCCGCACAACTCACCACCAAGTAGTGCTCTCGACGAGCAGGATTGAACTGCCAGTCGTCCAGTGTGATGTGCCGATCACCGTCCTTCCATGGCTTGCCCGCCATGCCTATGCCAAATCTGCTCCGCGCCAATTCCAGAGCCAGATCCGTTGCCATGGGTATAGGGGCCACGTCGAAGCCGTGAAGCGATGAAATGACCTTCAGGTCATAGAAGTGAACGGTCCGTTCTCTGGATTTCAAAGAGTCTCTCCCTCGTGTTTATCGACTGGTGCCAGCACTTGGCCTGGCGGTGAAACCGGGCACCGCCTACCCGTATTCCTTCTGAAACGCTGCCATGACCCGGTCGATCTCCGTGATCAGCTCGGGCTCGGTCAGCTTTGAGCGGCACTGCTGAAGCTCGGTGCGAGCCAGGCCCGGGTACTTGGCCTGGCGTCTCCACTGCGGCTTACATCACTTCCACCGTGCGATCGTTACATCGCCCGATTTGGGCACCATGATTCGGTATGTCTCAGGTGCGCCGGCCACCAGCACCGTGCTGGCTGACGAGATCGCACTGGGGCAGATGTCATTTCTACCTTGCTCGATCAAGAAGCTGTGGGGCCCTGGGGGCAGGTTGATCGTCAGCTTCTCGCCTGGGTAGATGATGAAAGACGGATCACCATCTGCGGCACGCGGGCCGACATAGACGTCATGGCGACATGCAGCACCCAGAACACCTGCCGCAGCGGCATCCCGCACGAAGGTCACGCCCACCTTGTCAGGCGCGGACACCACCAGCTTCTCGTTTTTGACTCGGTTCTGCGGCACGGGGGCAGCCGAGTTGACGTCGACCATGACCGATGCACAGCCACTCAGTGCCACCAGCCAAGCTGCTGCAGCAATTTGACGAAATTTCATTCGTTCTCTCCCTCTTCAACGGCGGTGAGCCCGGGCACCGCCCACCCGTTGCTTTACCCCTTGGGCTTACGGCCCCGCCTCGGCAACTCCGCTGCCGAGCCGCCCATGTGGAAGGTCTGCGAGCCGTGGACCACCATCGGCCCCTCGATGCGCTGGTTCACCTTGCCGCCGACCGTCACCGAGCGGTCGCCATAGCGCAGCACTTCAGGGGCATCTGCAGAAAGTGCTTTTTCTGTGCTTCTGGCGGACGGAAGAACAGATTCTTTGGCGGCCTTGAGCTCAACAAAAAATGTCTTTGCATCGCTCTTCAATATGAGGTCTGGGTCTGTCGCCAACGCCCCCACCACCGCCTTGCGCACGGCTGGCTCTGCCAGCCGGTAGAGCGCCAGCAGGCGCTGCTCATCCGGGCGTAGGGATGACGCAGTGGTGTTGTCGCGCATGCCGGTGATCACGTAACGCACGTCGACACCCGCTGCAGCCACCGCAGTCAGGTAATCCCCATCGGGCGAGCGTTTGCCTGATTCGTAGTGACCTTGGGCAACCCGTTGCACACCTGCCACGGCAGCAAACGCCGACTGGCTCAGGTCGAGCCTGTCGCGCTCCTCGCGTAATCGATCACCAAAACCACTCATTCAGGGGGGGTCCAAAGCTTGCGTTGCATTCAATTGAATACAACAATGCATTCATTCAACAGCACTTGAACGCGCTTGAAGCGTTCAACAACACCACGAAAGGATACAGCCATGGACCCCCGAGTTAAGACCTCTGACGAGGTCAAACGTGACTTTGAACGCGCAGGTGTCTCCATTCGGCAATGGGCGCTGGCCAATGGCTTCGAGCGCCAGGCCGTCTACGGCGTGCTCAACGGCCGCTTCACCGGCAAGCGCGGCAAGACGCACCAGATCGCGGTGGCCCTTGGCCTGAAAGACGGCGTGATCGTCCAGACAGCTGATTTCTGCCCGGTTCCCGCCACGCAGCGCGCCGCCTGAGCCACCCCACCCCCCATTCCAAGGAGACCCCCATGAGCAAACCCCACCGCCAGACCCAGCCCCAGACCGTGGCCCTGCAAATGCCCAGCGCCACCGCCCGCACCAGCGTGAGCATTGCGGCGCTGCACCGCCAGCCGCAGGGCGTGTTCAGCCGCCGGGCGCGGCTGCACAGCTACAGCGACATCCTGGGTGCGCTGCATGCCACCGTGGAGCGGCTGGAGCTGGTGCGCGCCCGCATGGTGGCCAGCAACCCGCCGGACCATGACGGCCTGATCACCGTGGCGCAGCTCGCGGAGTTGCGCACCCTGGGCACCGCGCTGATGAGCGTGTTGATGGATGACCTCGACGTGGGCCTGGGCGACCGCTGGGCCGCGTTGATGCTGCCCGACGACACCGCCGATGACGGCACTGCCATCGGCACCGATCTGGCCCCCACCGTGCCGGCAGGTCTGTGATGAGCCACGCCGTCTTCGCCCCGTCCTCCTACACCCACGACGGCCAGCAGCGCGCCCTGAGCCTGGTGCTGCTGCTGGCGGGCCATGAGATCACCGGCCTGGCGCCGGCCGAGATTGCCAAGTCACAGGGCTGCACCGCCAGCACCGTGACCCGCGACCTGGCCAACCTGCAGCAAGCCGGCTTTGCCGAGCACGTGCCCGAGACCGGCCGCTGGCGCCTGGCGCCTCAGGTGGTGCAGATCGCGCTGCGGCACATGGCCGCGCTGGACCGGGCGCAGAGCCGCCTGGAAGAGACCCGCAACCGCTTCAGCCGCGGCTGACCCGAACCCGTGTTGCTCCCCCTTCGCCGAAGGGGGAAGGAAGACAGAAAAGAAAGCCCCTCATGAAACACCCCGACGACAACAAGACCATCGACCTGATCGATGCCGCCAATCCCACCTTGAAACGGGGCCGCAAGCCGCTGGCTGCAGCAGAGCCTGTCACCGATGTGGTGACCGCCGCAGTGGCGGCGCAATACGGCGCTGCGGCCACCGCTGTGGTGCTGCTGGACCAGCAGGTGCAAACCCAGACACAAACCCTGGCCCTGGAGCTGGGCTACGAAGGCCGGCTCGACATTGGCGCGCTGGAAGACGAGATCCGCTTCTACCAGCGCCGCACCGTGGAAGCCTGCATGGAGCTGGGCAAGCGCCTGCTGCTGCTCAAGGAGCTGACGCCGCATGGCGAGTTCAAGCAGCGCATCGAACTCCTGGGTATCTCGTATCGCATGGCGGCGAAGTTCATGGGCGCCACGCTGAAGCTTGGCAAAAGTGCCTCAAAGGCACTTTTGACCGCCGTCGGCACCCAGACCAAGCTGCTCGAACTGCTGGTGCTTGATGACGAAGAAGTCGAGCGCCTGTCCAGCGGCGACAGCGTCGGCGAGGTGTCGCTCGACACCATCGACACCATGAGCGTGTCCGAACTGCGCCGGGCACTGCGCGACCGCGACCAGCAACTCCAGGCCAAGGACAAGGTGCTGGGCGACCGCAGCAGCAAGATCGACCAGCTCGAAGAAAAGCTCCACAAGCCCTTCAAGCCCAGCCCCTTCGCCGCCGCCCGTACCGCTGAAGAAAAGGTGCTGCTCGACGCGCTGCACACCGCGCTGAGCGCGGCCAACGGTGGCTTCAACCAGCTGGTCGAGGTGATGACCGACATGAGCGCCGCAGACGTGTCCGAGACCTGCACGCTGGCCGCGCACAACGACCTGATCTGGCTCGGCCAGCGCCTGGTGGCCGTGATGCGCGATCACGGTGTGGCCTTCGACCTGGAAGCCGAGGTGGTGCCCAGCTGGGTGCGCGAGGGTCAGGCCAAGCTCAAGAACGCTGGCGGCCTGAACGGCGCCAACTGAAGCTCCCGAGGCACGACACCATGAACGCAGCCGAGTGGGAACTGATGCTCAAGGCCCGGGACATGCTGGTCAACGCACCGCATGGCACCAAGGCCGAAGTGACGACGCGCGCCGCGCAGATGCTGGGCTGCAGCGTGGCCACCGTGTACCGCAAGCTGGAGCAGGCCGGCCTCGACCTGGGCCGCAAGCGCCGCTCTGACGCCGGCAACAGCGCCGTGAGCGTGGACGACTTGAAGCTGCTCAGCGCCACGCTGCTGGCCAGCCGCCGCGACAACGACAAGCAGCTGTGGTCCGGCAAGCGGGCGGTAAGCGCGCTGCGCGCCAACGGCCTGATCAGCACCGGGCTGAGTTCGGCCCGCCTGCTGACCAAGCTGCGCGACCACCAACTGCACGTCGAGCAGATGAGCCAGCCACGCAACGCCACCACGATGCAGACGCCGCACCCGAACTTCCTGTGGCAGATCGACAGCTCCACGTCGGTCCTCTACAAGGACAAGACCGGCCGCCTGCGCAGCATGAGCACGGACGAGTTCTACAAGAACAAGCCGCAGAACTTTGCCCGCGTGGTCAACGACCTGATCACGCGCTACCTGGCGGTCGACCACGCCAGCGGCAACTTCAAGGGCCGCTACTACCTGGGCGGCGAGTCGGCAGAGAACCTGATCGACTTCTTCATCTACTGCGTCACCAAGCAGGGTGACAGCCCCATGCATGGCGTGCCGCTGCACGTCTACACCGACCAGGGCTCAGGTAACAAGGCGGGGCTGTGGCTCAACTTCGCCAAGAACCTGGGTGTGACCCTGCTGCGCCACGAGCCAGGCCGCGCCAACGCCACCGGGTCGGTGGAGAAGCACGGCGACATCTGGGAGCGCAACTTTGAAGGGGGCTTCCCCTTCATGGACCCCGCCACCATCACGCTGGACTGGCTGAATGTGGCCGGCCCGCAGTGGGCGGCCGTGCACTGCGCCACCGAGCGCCACACCCGCCACGGCATGACGCGGGATGCGGCCTGGTTGCTGATCAAAGAGGCCGAACTGCGCATCCCCACCAGCGTGGAGTTGCTGCGCGAGCTGGCCTATGCAGAGCCGATGACGCGCCGCGTCAGCAACACGCTGACGGTGAGCGTGAGCATCAAGGGCTTCGGCGCGCAGACCTACAACCTGCGCGACGTGCCCGGCGCATCGGCGGGCGTCAAGGTGACGCTGACGATCAACGCCTACCGCGCCCCGGCCATCGACGTGCATGAAGACGGCGCCGCCGGCACCGTGCTGCACACCGTGGCGCCGGAGATCGTCAACCAGTTCGGCTTTCCGATTGACGCGCCCACGCTGGGCCAGAGCTTCCGCCCGGCGGCCTATTCGCAGGCCGAGCACCAGCGCAACGAGTTGCTGCGCGAGACCTATCGCCAGAAAAAGGAAGACGGCGCAGACGGTCAAGTCGCCGCACTGCCCACGCTGGAAGAGGCCCAGAAGCTGCGCAAGAAGCACGCGCAGGCGCTGGGCGGGCGGCTCGACCCGATGGCCGACATCCACGCCGCCGAGCTGCCCACCTACATGCCGCGCCGGGGCACCGAACTGGCCGCCACGGCTGCAGCGGGCGCTACGCGGCGCACCGTGGACGTGGTGCTGAGCGTGGTGGATGCCGCCAAACGCCTGAAAGCCATGCTGGGTGAGGCCTACGGCCCGCACGTCTACGCCTGGCTGGTGCAGCGCTTCCCTGAGGGCGTGCCTGAGGCGCAGCTCGAAGGCATCGCCCAGCAGTTCCAGACCCCGGCGGCAGCCACCGGCACTTATTCCGCCACCCCGGATGCCGCACCGCACGCCGCCCCCCACGGCCTGCGTGTCGTGACCGGCTGACCCCAACAACCCCAGGACCCTAACGATGGAAACCTTCACCCCCCTTCATGAGGCGCCCGACGTGCCTCAACCCCTGCCACCGCCAACGCCGCCAGAGCCCCTGGGCGTGCTGAACGTTTTCGGCCAGGCCCAAGAGGTCAGCACGCTGGCCGAAGTGGTCGCCGCGCTGCGGCTGTCATGCAGCGACATCGCCCGGGCGCTGTCGATGCCCCGCACCACCACCCACCGATTGCTCAACTTGGGTGAGTGGCCCGCGCGCATGAGCGACGACCTGCTCAAGGCCACCGCCCACAAGCTGGTCCTGACGCTGGGCCGGCATGGCGGCCGGCGCACGGAAGTGCAGCACCTGGTGCACGCCACGCTGCCCAGCCCGCTGCGGGAAGAACTGCAGGCCCAAGCCCTGCGGAGCGCCTCGGCCCGCACCAAAGCCGCCCACTCCAAAGACCTCGCCGACCTCACCGACCTCAACCCCAAGGATCCCCCCATGCTGATGGCCAAACAGACCCTGACCCCGGCGGCGCGCAAGGCGTTCTCGCTGTTCCTCAACCCCTTCGATGGCGAGGTGACCGACGACGCGCAGATGTTCACCAACGGCGAGATCGCCTATGTCCGCGAGGCCTGCCTGCAGGCGGCCGTCGGCGGGCGCTTCGTGGCCATCGTGAGCGAGTCCGGCGGCGGCAAGACCACCATGCTGCAGGACCTGGAAGCGCGCATCGAGCGCGACCGCAAGCCGGTCATCCTCATCAAGCCCTGGGTGCTGGGCATGGAGGACAACGACACCAAGGGCAAGACGCTCAAGAGCACCGACATCCTGGCGGCCATCGTCACCACGCTCGATCCGCTGGCCAAGCCGCGCCAGACCCTGCAGGGCCGCAGCAACCAGGCGCGTGACCTGCTGGTCAAGAGCACCGAGGCCGGCTACAGCCACCTGCTGGTGATTGAGGAAGCGCATGCGCTGCCCGAGGCCACGCTCAAGCACCTGAAGCGCCTGCATGAGATGCGCCTGGGCCGCAAGCCGCTGCTGGGCATCCTGCTGCTGGGCCAGACCGAGCTGGCCTTGAAGCTGGACCCGCGCCGTGCCAGCCTGCGTGAGGTGACGCAGCGCTGCGAGGTGGTGCACCTGCTGCCGCTGGACGGCGACCTGAGCGCCTACCTGGCCCACCGCGCCCGCGCCGCTGGCCGCGACCTGGCGGAGTTCATGGACGCCAGCGGCGTCGACGAGATCCGCACCCGCCTGACCCACACCCGCCCCGGGCCTGGCAACAAGGTGGCCGCCACCAGCTTGCTGTACCCGCTGGCCGTCAACAACCTGATGACCGCCGCGCTGAACGTGGCCGCCGACTTGGGCGTGCCGGTCATCAACCGCGACGTCGTGCGCGCGGTTTGAACCACGCTTTGAACCGGGAGACCTTCATGAGCCACAACAACCGCCGGCTGTTTGCCGACCTGAGCGCCCCGCTGAGTGACGATGAGCGCGACCTGCAAGCCGCCCGCAAGCGCGGCCGCGATGTGCTGGTGTGCTTGGCACTGGCCGCATCCGCTGTCGGCCTGGCCCTGTACATGGCGCAGTCGCAGCAGGACACGCTGGACGCTGTGCGCGAGGCCGCCCGCACGCAGGCCCAACATGAGGCCCAGGCCCACTGGGTGCCGCAGGTGCTGGCCGCCTACCACCAGGGCCAGCGTGCCGAATGCGAGCGCCAGCAACGCGCCCGCCTGCGCCAGCTGGGCGACGCCCACCCCGCGCTGGCCTGCAGCGAGGGCCGCTGACATGCGCCTGAAGTGCCCCGGCTGCAACGCGGAGATGGATCTCGACGTGCTGCTCGCCCACGAAGAGGGCCGCCACGTGCTGGCGCAGCTGCTGCAGGCCGGTGTACCGCAGGGCGCGTTGCTTCTGCGTTACATCGCGCTGTTCCGCCCGGCCAAACGCTCGCTGGCCATGAGCCGCACGCTGGCCTTGCTGACCGAGCTATGGCCCGACATGCAGCGCGGCGTCATCACCCGCCGTGGCCGCGACTGGGCCACCACCACCGCCCAGTGGCAGACCGCGATCGAGACCGTGCTGGCCGCCCGCGACAAGGGCACGCTCACCCTGCCGCTGACCGGCCACGGCTACCTCTACGAGGTGCTGCTCGGGATGGTCGACAAGGCCGAGGCGGTGGTGGAGCGGGAGCGCGAGCAAGACCGCCAGTCCCGCGACCCAGCCCGTCATTCCCGCGAAGGCGGGAATCCAGGCGCACCCACCGTCACCGAGCTTCTGGATTCCCGCCTTCGCGGGAATGACGGGGGTGTGCGCGGGAATGACGCCCTTGCTGTTTGTCATCCCCGCGAAGGCGGGGATCCAGGCGCGCCAACCGTCGCACGTCCTGCCGGCCCCAGCCTCTACGCCCGCAAGCTGCGCGCCGAAATCGAGGCCAAGAAAGCCTCTTCCGCAACACCCCCTGTTTCGTTTCAACCCACGCAAGGAGCTTCCCATGACTGAAAACACCGCCACCATCCCCGCCGGCTACCTGCAAGACGCCAAGGGCCGCCTGGTGCCCGAGAGCCAGATCAAGCCCATCGACCTGATGCGCGACGCGCTGGTGCGCGACATCGTCAGCGGCGCGCAGGACCTGAACCAGATCCTGGCCACGTTCAAGCGCATGGCCTTCGCGGACATCGCCGCCTTCACCGAAGCCAGCGCAGAGCAGTACGGCGCCCGGCTGCGTGGCACCAAGGGCAACCTGGTGCTCTACAGCTTCGACGGCCGCTTCAAGCTGGAGCGCCGCAGCCAGGACAACATCCGCTTCGATGAGCGCCTGCAGGCCGCCAAGGCGCTGGTCGACGAGTGCATCACCGCCTGGAGCGAGGGCAGCCGTGACGAGATCAAGACCTTGATCAACGACGCCTTCCGGGTCGACCAGCAAGGCCAGGTCAACACCGCCCGCGTGCTGGGCCTGCGCCGCCTGGGCATCACCGACAGCCGCTGGCAGCGCGCCATGGACGCCATCAGCGACAGCGTGCAGGTGGTGGGCTCCAGCAGCTACGTGCGGGTCTACGAGCGCGTGGGCGACAGCGACCAGTACCGCCTGATCCCGCTGGATCTGGCGTCGGTTTGAGGAGCAGCGCAGCATGAGCACGATGGCCGCCATTCCCGCCAGCACCCTGGACCCGGTGCCGCAGGTGCACCTGCAGATCAACAACAACGGCGCCTGGAAAACGCTCAGCGTCATCGGCCTCAACAGCATGGACCGTTGCCGCAAGGCTGTGGATGTGCTGTGCAAGGCAGACCAGCGCACTCGCACCCGCGGATCTCAGCCCACGTATCGCCTGGCCCTGGCCACGCCAGCCGGTGGCTTTGATGCACTGCAGTACCGCGACCCGGCGCAAGGCTGGTTCGAGGCATGAAGCCGCACGACACCCGCCGCACCGACCTGGCACGCATCCACGTGCTCAAGGCCGCGCTGGGCTGGGACGATGACCTCTACCGCGACGTGATGGGCTCGGTGTGCGGTGCGCGGTCGGCTGCTGATCTGGACGGCGCCGGCCGCGCCCGGTTGCTGGCGCACCTGCAGGCCTGCAAGGCCCGCGCCGAGGGCAAGCCGGTGCCTGCAGCCCGGCCGGCGCGCAAGCCGTTGTCACCGCATGCCAAGAAGCTCTGGAGCCTGTGGATGCAGGCCGCAGACGCCGGCCTGGTCAAGAGCCGCACCATGGCGGCGCTGAACGCCTGGGTCGAGCGGCAGACCGGCGTGGCGCGTATTGAATGGCTCAAGCCGGCGCAGGAAGATCTGGCGGTCGAGAGCCTCAAGCAGTGGGTGGGGCGGGCATGAGTCGTGACAAGCCCAAGGCGCCAGAGCTGGTCCGCCGCTTGATTGAGATCGGCGCCGAGGTGCTGACGCAGAGCGCGCCGTTGCAGACCGATGAAGCCCGGTTGCTGATGCGGGAAGTCGCGCACCTGTGGTGCTCGGAGTACGGCGGCGGCGAGTTCTACCTGCCGAAGTTCCTGGACCCCGTGCGTGACAAGCGGGACGAGGCCATCTGGCGGGACTTCAACGGCTCCAACAGCTTCGAGCTGTCGCAGAAGTACAAGCTGACCGAGCGGCAGATTGGCTTCATCATCGGCTTGATGCGCAAGCGGGCCACCCAGCGCAACCAGATCAATCTGCCAGGGTTTGATGACCTGGATTGATGCCGAACGCACTTCCAGTGCAACACCCCAATGACGCCTCCGGGCGTCATTTTCATTGGGGGGTGCCACAGGCCAGCGGGCCTGATGAACTTTCCCTGAACTGCTTCACCTGTCGGCTTTTGAGCCCGGCGCCGACCATGGCGCCATGGCTGAAACCCCCACGACCCCCACCCCCGATCTGGCGATTGACCCGGCGATTGATCCGGCACTGAGCGAGCATTTCCGCCTCAGCGAATTCATCGTCTCACCCACCGCCGTGCGCGCCGGCCTGAGCAACAAGCCTCAGCCCTGGCAGCGCAAGAACCTGCAGCGCCTGGCGCAGTGGCTGGAGGTGCTGCGCACCAACCTGGGCGCTCCCATCGTCGTGCACAGCGGCTACCGGTCGCCCGCGGTCAACAAGCGGGTGGGTGGCTCAGAAAAGAGCTCCCACCTGCGCGGCCTGGCGGTGGACTTCACCGCCCCGGCGTTCGGCACGCCGCGCCAGGTGTGCGAGCGCATCGTCGCGCTCGGCCTGCCGTTCGACCAGCTGATCTACGAGGGCACCTGGGTGCACCTCGGCCTGGCCGACCCCGATGCCCCGATGCGCCAGCAGGTGCTGACCGCTCACTTCGTCAAGGGCCTGCCGGTGCAGTACAGCGCCGGGCTGGCTTGATTCACGCCCACCAGCAGCCCTACAAGGAAGCGCAACCATGACGACCATCGCCAACAGCGTGGCCACGCTCAACGCCGGCCAATCCGGCAGCTGGTTCACGCCCAGCCAGACCGTGTTCTTTGCGGACATCGACAGCACGGGCGACGTGCTGATCGAGACCCGCCGAGGCTCGACCGACACCGCACCCAAGGGCGTTGCCGCCGGCTCCAACGGGCTCAAAGGACCCCGAGTCATCACAGGGCCTTCCTGTGTGCAGATCGCCAGTTGCACGGGCCGGGATTTCCGCTTCACCTGTGTGTCAGGCACGGCCGTCGCTGTGGCCGCCGACGAGTGACATGCTGCGCTCTCTGATTTCCACGCCGATCAATGCTGCTGTGCGCAGCGCGATCAATGCCGAGAGCGGGCGGTTACGGCCCACCCTCGACCTCAACTTCTCCAGCGGCACCATGCCCCCCGGCCTGACGTTCTCGCGCGCCAGCAACGCCACGATGATCGGCAAGGATGGGCTGGTGGGGTGGGCGCCGCATAACTTGCTGCTCTACAGCGGCGACATCTCGAATGCGGTCTGGAACAAGTCAAACGGCGGCACCGTCACCTCGGTGGCTGACCCATTCGGCGGGATGGGTGCCCAGCAATGGACGGTCGGTGCGCTGGGTGGCGCAGGGCTGCAGCAGGCTTACACGATCCCCAACTCGACCGTCACGGTTTCTGGATGGTTTCGAGTTTCGTCTGGAAGCCGAGTTTTGACTCTTTGCACCCACCTAGATACCGGCTCGGGCGTCACTGTCACGTCGACATGGCAGCGCCTCTCGGTGACTTCTACCGGGCTAACTCAGGGCGGGGCAGGTCAAGTTCGCATTGACCGGTCTGCCGTCAGCGGGCAAGTCATCGAGATGTACGGACTTCAGGTCAACGCGGGCCCCCTCCAGCCCTACTACCCCACCACCGGCTCGGCCTACTACGGCCCGCGCATCGAATATGACCCGGCGACGCTCGCGTGTCGGGGGCTGCTGATGGAGCCTGCGGCGACGAATCTCGTCCCGAACAGCAAGGGCAGCATCTTGAGTACTCAGTGGGGGAGAGCGCAAGCATTCGGCAACGGCGCCGAGCCTACCGAAGAGCTATCCGATACCGACCCGCTTGGCTACGATGGATCAAGCTATCGGCTGGCTGGCACAACGGCAAACATCAACCATTTTTTGCTCGATTCCGTAGCTATTGGCGTTTCGTCAGGTGCAACTTACACCTACCGGGCGAACGTCCAACGTGTTTCTGGAACGGCGGCTGTATCCTCTGCAAATATCGCAATTCTTTGGTACGACGCCAGCTCTGCCTTCATATCCCAATCCAGTGCTGGGTCTGGTGGCGCTGTTGATTTCGTAACAAAGCTCGTTGCTACAGGTGCTGCACCCGCCAATGCGACTACAGCAAAGTTGCGAATTGCATTTGTTCCAAGCGTAGCGGCTGGTACTGCAGTTGATTTTCGCGTGCGAGTTTCTGGAAATCAGTTTGAGGCCGGCCCCGTCGCCACAAGCTACATCCCGACTGCTGGAGCGAGTGCGACGCGGGCGGCCGAGGTGTGCAGCAAGGCAGTATCTGGAATTGGTGGATGGAATACGGCAGGGACTATCTGTGAGAGCCACACCTACGTGAGTACTCCAATCGGGTTTAACTCACCGTACTCGCTTGGCTCGTCGCTTTCGTCTTTGGCTCTGCTTAGTAACAGCAACTCAAGAGCGCAGTGGGCTGGAGGATTCCTTGGGCCTTCGGTTACGGGTGCTGACGGCTCTTCGGCAACGGCTTTCAACATGACGACTGGTGTGGCTACAAACTCAATCTCCGGGTCAACTCCGGTGCAGTTCACTATACCGACCAACTCTGTGAATGATGGGACGCTCCACCTCGGGCGTTGGACCTATTCACCATCTGCTCATCAGCCAATCCACATCCGCCGCGTCCGCTACTACCCCGCCGCGCTCCCTGCAGCCACTTTGCAGGCCCTTACCAAATGAACGACTACTTCGTCCGCTGCGTCGAGTCCGACGTGCCCGCGCTCTATGCCTTGGCCGGCGCGCTGGGCGTGCTGCAGCCCGTGCCCGACACCGATGCCCACACCGTCGCGCCGCCGCACTCTGGCGCGTGGGATGTGGTCGGCCCGATCTACCGCCCGACCGGCGAGATGCTGGATGTGGGGGGCATCGAGTCGCCCGTCACTGCGCCGATCTGCAGCCCCGATGGCCAGCCCTATTGGCACGCCAACCTGCGCATCGACGCGAGCTTGATGGATCTGGCGCAGGCGTCGGACGACCCGGCAGTGCAGGCCGGGCTGGGGGATCTGGCGCGGTGGTTTGTGGTCGGGGCTGATGGCATGGCCACGGCGCCGCAGCAGCCGGCGCGGGTTTGGCTGTAACCCCACTCTCTCAACTCACTGGAGCCCCCCATGGCCGCCATGACCGACTTTCTCGAAAACAAGCTCATCGACTTCCTGTTCCGTGGGCAAGCGCTGGGCATCACCGGCTCAACAGCTGCGGCCGGTACCGGCCCGACCAACCTCTACGTCGGCCTGTTCACGGCTCTGCCCACCGACAGCACGGCCGGCACTGAGGTGGCGGGCGGCAGCTATGCCCGCGTGATTGAGCCCTGCACCTTGGCGAACTGGGCCGGCACGCAGGCTGCGGCGTCGACGGTCGCCAGCGCCGGCAATACGGGCACCACCAGCAACAACACCGTCATCACCTTCCCGGTGCCCACAGCGGCGTGGGGCTCGGTCGTGGGACTGGGCCTGTTCGACGCGGCCACGGGCGGCAACCTGCTGCTCTATGCCGCCCTGGCTGCCAACAAGACGGTCAACAACGCCGACCCGGCGCCGAGCTTTGCCGCCGGCACGTTCACGTTCCAGATCGACAACTAAGCGCCTGCGCCGATGGCCTCGACCACCCTCACGCGCAGCGCCACCACCGGCGCTGGCGCCATCGGCCGGGCCGCGACCGGGCTGACGCTCGGCAGCCTGACCTATGCCGGCTGGTTCCGCGTGGGTGCGGTGGTGGGCAGCTACAACACGCTGGCTTATCTCAATTCCTCGACTGGCAACACCGTGTCGTGGGTGGGCTACCAAAGCGACGGCGTGCTCTATGCCTTCAACGGCAGCGCGTTCGCCAGCCTCGGCGCGGTGGCCACGGGAGACTGGCTGTACGTCGCGGTCAGCCAGTCAGGCACGACCACCACCACCCGCGTCACGCGCAACAACAGCACCACCGCCACCACGGTCACGCAGGCGCTGGCCGCAGGCGCAGTGCCTGCACTCATCCAGACGCTGGGCGCGGGCGCCGATGGCTCGGTCGACAATTCCGCCGCCAGCGTCAACCTGGTGCGGGTGTGGTCGGCCGCGCTGACCGCTGCTGAGATCGCAGCCGAGCAGGCCAGCTACAGCCCGGTCAAGACGGCGGGCCTGTGGTCAGCCGCAACCCTGGCCGACACGACCACCGGCCTCAACGACACCAGCGGCAACGCCCGACCCTGGACCGCCACCGGCAGCCTCACGGCCGGCACGGCCAACCCCTACCTGACGGCCAGCCCGCCGTTCTCGGCGGCGGCGCTCAGCCAGGCCAGCGTCTCGGCCACGCTCACGACCAGCATTGCGCTGGCCGCTGCAGCGGTGGCGTCGTCAACGGCCACCGGCAACCTCACCACGGCCATTCGCCTGAGCGCTGCGGCGCAGGCCGTCAGCACGGTCACGGCCACACTGGTGCCGGCCGGGTTTGCGGCGGCGGCCGTGAGTCAGGCCACGCTCTCAAGCAGCCTGACGACGCAGATTGCGTTGAGCGCGGCGGCGCAGGCCAGCGCCACGGCTTCGGGCAGCCTGAGCACGCAGATCGCCCTGAGTGCGGCCCTCGTGAGCCAGGCCGCCGCCACTGCCGCCATCAACCTGATCGACTACTACCCGGCACTGCTGGTGTTCAAGCCGCCGCTGCGCGCCCGGACCTTTGCCGTGCCGGCCCGATACCCCACGTTCCGCAGCCCTGCGCGCACCTGACTCTGAGACACCACCCCCATGGCCATCATTGGTTCCACACTCAAACAGCCGCGCGAAATCCTCCTGCTCGACCTCGACTACAGCGACGCCATCGGCACCCGCACCGCCAGCAGCGTGACGCCCACGGTCGAGGTACCCAGCGGCATGACGCTCGAGCGCACGCTGGTGAGCGGCAAGGTTGTGCAGCTGCAGCTCAGCGGCGGCACGGATGAAACCGTCTACCGCTGGACGGTGCTGACCGACATCGTGATCGGCGGCAGCACGATGCGCCTGGAGGACGAGTTCCACGTGCTGGTGCAGGAGGTTAACGTGGACACCTCCAACCTGGCCGACGTGGCGGCCACGCTGGCCACCATCAACACCGCGCGCATCGAGCGCCGCGTGGGCGATGCGCGGGCCTATGTGATCGACTGCTCGGCGCTGCTGCGCAAGTTCGAGCTGTTGACCGGCGTCACCAGCGTCACCGCGCCAGGTCTGACGGTGGGTGCCTCGGCCCTGCTGCGCGGCACATTCCTGGAGGTGACGCTCTCGGGTGGCACGGTCACGGCGGGCCAGCCCTATACCGACTACGACTTCAAGGCGGTGCTGACCAGCACGCGCGGCGCGGTGCAGGTGTCGGTGACGGTGCGCACGTATGCCTGACGGGCGCATGCTGCAAAAAGCCTGAACTGCTTCCCCTGTCTGTTTTGGGGGCCGGCGCCGACCATGGCGCCATGACGCATCCCACGCACACCTCATCCCCTGATCAAGAGGCGCCGCCGGCCTCGCTGGCCCCGAAGTCGCTGCTGGCGAGCAAGTCGCTCTGGTTCAACGCCGTGCTGGCCTTGCTGGCCGGAGCCGAGCCGGCGCTCGGTGTCCTGCAGCCCGTACTCGGCGACCACACCTATGAAGTGCTGTGCGGCGTGCTGGCCGTGGGCAACGCCTTGCTGCGCCTGGTCACGGCCCAGCCGCTGCAGCTGCGGCTGGGCCGCTGAAGGGGTGCGCTGTGCTGGATCTCGACCCCAAGACCCTGAGCGATTGGCTGCAGTGGCTGTTCATGGGCGCTCTCGGCCTGTTCTCGTGGCTTCGCCGCCCCGGCGAAGCCGCCAGCGCAGCCGTGGCCCAGCTGGGCGAGCGCCTCAACCGGGACCACAACGAGCTGGTCAACCGCGTGGTGACGCTGGAAGAGCAGGTGCGCCACATGCCCACCAGCGCTGACCTGGCCAAGCTCGAAGGCACCGTGCAGTCGCTGGCGGTGGACACCAGCGCCATCAAGGAATCGATGCAGATCACCCGCGTGCAGCTCAACCGCATTGAGGCCTATCTGCTGCAAGCCAAGGACAGCCGGCTATGAACAACTTCGCCACCTACCAAGACGCCGACCGCCGCCTGGTGCTGCTGCGCGGCCTGGAAGCTGCGGTGCAGTACCGCGGCCCCGCGCTGCTGCTGCGCCGCTTCTGCGACGCGGTGGGCCATGTGGTCAGCGCCGAACGCATCGAGACCGACCTGGCCTGGCTGGCCGAGCAGGGCCTGCTGACGCTCGACACCGGCGCGGGCGTCACAGTGGCCACGCTGACCACCCGGGGCCTGGACGTAGCCACCGGCCGCGCCAAGTGCCCCGGCGTGGCGCAACCCCAGCCGGGCGCCTGAGTCATGCCGCCCGTCAGCAAGATCGCCCAGTTGCCCGAGGACGTGCGCGCCTGGCTGCACAAGACGCTGGTGGAGCGCGCCTTTGGCGACATCGTCGGCGTGACCGAGGAGCTGCAGGCCCTGCTGCGCGAGTCCGGCTGTGACGTGAGCGTGGGCAAGAGCGCGGTGGGCCTGGAGAGCCAGCGCATCAAGCGGGCTCAGGAAGCCATCAAGGCCAGCACCGAGGCGGCCAAGATCATTGCAGAGACTGCGCGCGACGATGGCGACAACCGGGGCGAGGCGCTGATGGCGCTGATCAGCACCGACATGTTCAACTGCCTGATGAAGGCCCGCGAAGCCGAGAGCGAAGACGACCCGATGGAGCGCCTGGCCATCATGGGCGAAGCCGCCAAGGCCGCCACCCGCCTGTCGGTGGCCAGCGTCAGCCAGCGCAAGTGGAAGCGCGACGTGGAAACCGCCGCCAAGCAGGCCGCCGATGCCGTCGCCAAGATCGCCAAGACCGGTGGGCTGCAGAAGGCGCAGGTGGACGAGATCCGCTCGCAGATCCTGGGCATCACGAAGCGGGCGGCGGCATGAATGAGGCGCTGGACCTGCTGACGCCTGAAGCGGTCGACGACGCGCCACCGCCGGTGCTGCTGCCCTACCAGCAGGCCTGGATCGCCGATGACGCGCAGCTCAAGGTCTGGGAGAAGAGCCGCCGGGTGGGCGCCACCTGGGCCGAGGCGGCGGACGCCGTGCTGATCGCTGCGAGCGAGGGCGGCGAGAACTACTTCTACATCAGCGCCACGCAGGACATGGCGCGCGAGTTCATCGAAGCGGTGGCCATGTGGGCCAAGGGCTTCAGCTACGCGGCCAGCGCCATCGGCGAGGGCATCTATGAAGACGGCGTCGACCCGGAAAAGGGCCGGCGCTTCATCAAGACCTACGAGGTGAGCTTTCCGGGCAGCGGCCGGCGCATCGTGGCGCTCAGCAGCCGGCCGACCAACCTGCGCGGCAAGCAGGGCACCATCGGCATCGATGAGGCCGCTTTCGCGCCCGAGCTGGGCGGGCTCATCAAAGCGGCCATGGCCATGCTGCTGTGGGGCAGCAAGGTGCGCATCTGGTCGACGCACGACGGCGTGGAGAACCCGTTCAACGCGCTGATCGAAGAAGTGCGCGCCGGCAAGCGCGGCCCGTCCACCGCCGCCACGGTGCACCGCATCACCTTCGATGAGGCGGTGGCGCAGGGCCTTTACCAGCGCGTCTGCCTTCGCAAGGGCATTGCCTGGAGTGAAACCGCCCAGGCCACCTGGGTGGCCACCGCACGCGCCATGTACGGCGACGACGCGGCCGAGGAACTGGACGTGGTGCCCAGCCAGTCCGGCGGCGCCTACCTGAGCCTGGCGCTGATCAGCCAGCGCATGGTGCCGGCCTGGTCGCCCGCTCACCCCGCCGGCCCGGTGCTGGTGCGTGGCAAGTGGGATGACGGCTTTGCCTACCTGCCCGAGGACGTGCGGCGCTTTGCCATCGCCGGCTGGTGCCAGGAGCACCTGGGACCGCACCTGGCGCGTCTGAACCCCGAGCAGCGCCACGCTTTCGGCAACGACTTCGCCCGCAACCGCGACCAGTCGGTGATCACTGTGCTGTCGCAGGACGCCGAGCTGATCGAGCGCGTGCGCTTGGTGGTCGAGCTGGCCAACTGCCCGTTCAGCAGCCAGCAGCAGATCCTGTTCTTCATCATCGACATGACGCCCCGCTTCCGTGGCGGCGCGATGGACGCCACCGGCAACGGCGCCGCACTGGCCGAAGCTGCGGCGCAGCGCTACGGCACGCAGATGGTGGAGCAGGTCAAGCTCAACGACGGCTTCTACCTGGCGCACATGCCCAAGCTGAAAGCCGGGCTGCAGGACGCCACGCTGGTCGACATCCCCCGCGACGATGCGCTGCGTGACGACCTGCGCGCGCTGCGCCTGGTCCAAGGCGTGCCCAAGCTGCCCAAGGCCGACACGCAGAGCGCCGCAGCCAAAGCCGCTGCGGCCGAGGGCGGCGCCAAGCTGCGCCGGCACGGTGACTTTGCGGTGGCGCTGTTCCTGGCGCACTACGCCTTCACCCGCGAGGCGGGCGAGGTGGACTTCATCCCGCTGCCCGACCGGGTGGAGGAGTGGGACGGTGACGGGGACAGCGGTGCCGATGCCTTCGCCGCCTACTTCTAGACCCCCTGTCCAAAACTATCCAAAGCGCCCTTGCGGGCCTGAACAGGGCTTGGGGGCTATCCGTGTGTGCTTCAGGGTCTTCAGGGGCTTGGCGGGCCTGATTTCTTCAAACAACGTTTCGAGGGCTGCAACATGGCCAAACAGATCCTGGACCAGCACGGTCAACCCATCGACCTGAGCGCCATCCGCGAACCGCAGACCGAGCAGGCCGACCTGAACGCACGCACCGGCATGCTGCGGCGCGAGTTCGATGCGCACCCGGGCCGGGCGCTGACGCCGGCGCGGCTCAACGGCATCCTGCAGCAGGCCGAGAGCGGCAACCTGATCGCGCAGCTGGAACTGGCCGATGACATGGAAGAGCGCGACGGCCAGATCTACGCCGAGCTGTCCAAGCGCAAGACGGCCGTGACCACGCTGCAATGGGACGTGGAGCCGCCCGACAACGCCACGCCCGCCGAACAGGCCATGGCCGACCAGGTGCGCGACTGGATCAGGAGCATCCCCGCGTTCGAGGAAGACATCCTGCTGGAGCTGATGGACGCGGTGCTCAAGGGCTACAAGCCCGTCGAGATGTGGTGGCAGCCCGACCAGGGCACGCTGCAGCCGAAGTTCGCGCCGCGCCCGCAACGCTGGCTGTGCCTGGGCGAGGACCGCAACAGCCTGCGCCTGCGCGATGGCGGCAACGCCTTCGGCACGCCGCTGCAGCCCTACGGCTGGCTGCTGCACGTGCACAAGAGCCGCAACGGCTACCTGGCGCGCGGCAGCCTGGCGCGGGTGCTGGCGTGGCCCTTCCTGTTCAAGCACTACGCGGTGCGCGACCTGGCCGAGTTCCTGGAGATCTACGGCCTGCCCATGCGCCTGGGCAAGTACCCGGCCGGCGCCAGCGACGACGAGAAGCGCAAGCTGCTGCAGGCGGTGGTGAGCATTGGCCACAACGCCGGCGGCGTGATCCCCCAGAGCATGGCCATCGATTTCCAGAACGCCGCGCAAGGCAACGAGGCGCCCTTCAAGACCATGTGGGACGGCATGGACGCCCTGCAGAGCAAGATCATCCTGGGCCAGACCCTGACCAGCAGCGAGGGCAAAAGCGGCAGCCAGGCGCTGGGCAACGTGCACAACGAGGTGCGCCTCGACATCCTCAAGAGCGACGCCAAGCGGGTGGCCGCCACGCTGACCACCCAACTGATCGCGCCGATGGTGCTGTTCAACCTGGCTGGTGCCGACCCGCGTCGGCTGCCGCGCTTCACGCTCGACGTGCCGGAGCCGGAAGACCTGAAGCTCTATGCCGACGCGCTGCCCAAGCTGGCCGGCGCCGGCATGCGCATTGGCGTGAAGGACATGCACCGCCGGCTGCGGATCGAGGAGGCTGAGGACGGCGAGGACGTGCTGACGGGGGCGCCGGCACCTGCTGCCGGTCCGGTTTCCCGTCATCCCCGCGACACCCTCCGTCATCCCCGCGAAGGCGGGGATCCAGGCGCACAAGCCGCCACCGAGCCGCTGGATTCCCGCCTTCGCGGGAATGACGGGCGTCCCACCAGTTCCCTGGCCGCCATCGTCCCCACGCCACCCGACGCCATCGACGCCCTGGTGGCCGAAGCCGCCGCCGACTGGCAACCGCTGCTCGACCCCCTGGTGACGCCGCTGCTGGCCAAGCTCGACGACGCCGTGGCCAGCGGCCTGAGCCTCGCCGAGTTCCGCGACCGGCTCGCCAGCCTGGTGGGCCAGATGAGCACCGCGCCTTTGGCCGAAGGCCTGAGCCGCGCCGCCTTTGCCGCCCGCCTGGCGGGCGAGGCTGATCTGGATTTGAGTGGCACCGAAGGAGTCTGAACATGACCGACCGAATCACCGGCCATCGTCCGCTGAATGCCGCCGAGGTGGACCTCATCAACGACATCAAGGCCGCTGGCATGCACCTGTGCAACCTGACGGCGCGGGTGCGCCTGCACATCGAGGCGCAGCGCTACCGCTGCATGAACGAGGTCAACACCGAGGTCCATGACGCCGCCGAACTCGCCCGCCTGACCGCTGCCGATCCCGAGCACTGGCTGCGCGTGGGCACCACCGACGTGCAGCAGGGCCTGATGGCGCTGGCTCGCGCCGTGGCGCAGCCGACCGCGTTCTGAACCATGCCCACGCCAATCCCCGAAGGCCTGCGCCTGGGCGCCATCGAGCCGCAGGACGCCATCGCCGCCTTTGTGCGCCGGGGCCTGCTGCAGCCCAGCTTCCGCTGGCAAGACGTCTGGCAGGAAGAGCACGCCCGCGCTTTCACCGTGGCCGGCGTGCTGCAGCTGGACGTGCTCAAGGCCTTCCAGGACGAGATCGACCTGAGCTTGCGCGAGGGCCGCAGCCTGGCGGACTTTGCCCAGCGCATCCGCCCGCAGCTGGTCAAGGCCGGCTTCTGGGGCGACGTCGACGTCACCGACCCCAAGACCGGCGAGCAGCGCACCACCACGTTCAACGACGCCCGGCTGCGGCTGATCTATGACGTGAACCTGCGCCAGAGCCATGCGGCCGGGCGCTGGGCACGCATTGAGCGCAACAAGGCTTCGCACCCCTTCGTCATGTACCGCACCCGGCACGATGAGCGCGTGCGCCAGAGCCACAAGCCCTGGCACGGCCTGGTGCTGCCGGTGGACGCCCCGTTCTGGAAGACCCACTTCCCGCCCAACGGCTGGCGTTGCCGCTGCACGGCGTTTGCAGTGAGTGAAAGGGATGTGCAGAAGTACGTCGCCGCGGGCGAGCCGGTCAAGCGCAGCGCACCGCCAGCGCAGACGGTGGACTACGTCAACCCGCACACCGGGCAGGTGCTGCCGGTGCCCCGGGGGATTGATCCGGGGTTTGGGTACAACCCGGGGCGGGTGCAAGGCGGTGCGCTGACCGAACGGGTCAACACGGCACTGGTTGCGACGCCAGCGCCAGTGGCCAAGGCGGTGCTGCAGCAGTCACTGGCCCAGTCCGTGTTCACTGAATTCGTGCGCAAGCCCCTCGCAGGGCAAATGCTGCCGGTGGCGGTGTTGCCGGCTGAAGATGCCGCGCTCATCCGGGCGCAGACCACCGTGGTCAACCTGTCGGCTGACACCGCCATCAAGCAGCTTGACCATCATCCGGAGATTCAGCCCGCCGACTACCTGAACGTGCAGCGTGCGATCGATGAGGGCGAGAAGATCCAGGACGGTGAGTTCAGCCTGGTCTACCTGCTGGAGCAGGACGGTTGGGTGGTCGCAGTGAAGGCCACGCGCTCGGGGCTGGGCTTGTTCATCAGCAGCTTCCGCCGCCTGCCGTCAGACCAGGCCAGGCTGGACAGTGAGTTGCGCCGGCTGCGGCGCCGGGCGGTATGAAGGCCAGGGATGCGGGCGGTGGGGCCTCCCGCCGGCCAATGGCCGAAACCCCACATGACGCTCCGGTGGCAAGCCACCGTGCTACGGCCGGGAGAATTTCACCGTGTCGCGCCCGCACTAGAGTCTAAGCCCATGCCACCCCGCATCACCATCGAACTCACCGGCGAAGCCGAGCTGCAGGCCAAGCTCAACAAGCTCGCCCAAGGCCTGACCAACCCGCAGCCGCTGCTGAGCGAGATCGGCGCCACGCTGGAGGCCAACATCCAACGGCGGTTCGATTTGGGGGTGGACCCCAACGGCCGGAAGTGGGCACCGCTGAGCGCGGCGACGCTGGAGTTCTACAAGGTCAAGGCCGGCCGGGCCAAAGCCGATGGCATCGGCGCCAAGCTCACGCGCGGCGACTTCAAGGCCGTGGCTGCGGCCGGCCGCGCGCCCAGCAACGTCGCCAGCCACCTGCAGCAGACCGGCCGCCTGCGCGACAGCCTGAAGGTCAACGTGCTGGGCAATGCGGTGGAAGTGGGCATGCTGCGCCTGACCGACAACGGCAAATGGAACGTGGCGGCGCTGCATGAGTTCGGCACCCAGCGTGGCAAAGGCGGCATGCCCCGGCGCGGCCTGCTGACCGCCGACCCAAACGCCGGAACGCTGGGCGCCGAGGATCGCGCCGATGTGATGGACGTGGTGCAGCGCTACATCGACCGGCTGGCGTGAGCCGCACGGGAGTGCTGCAAAAAGCCTGAACTGCTTCCCCTGTTCGTTTTGAGGGCTGCCGCCGACCATGGCGGCATGCACCCCCGCAAGACCTCCCAACCTATCGCCACCGGCCTGGCGCTGCTGAGTGCCACGCTCAGCTTGAGCGCCACCACCGCCACCTCCGAGGTGCAGCTGCTGCCTGTCGGCAAGTTCGCTGCCCGCGACGGCCGGCCCGGCCCGGGCAAGACCTGGCAGATCGACGATGCCACCGGCACCCGCCTGGCGGCCGACCTCACGGCGCTGGCCGCGCGCACGGCCTTCGTCATCGACTACGACCATCAGACCCTGAACGCCGCTGTCAACGGCCAGCCCGCGCCGGCGGCAGGCTGGGCTACGCAGTTCGAGTGGCGTAGCGCCCGGGGCCTGTTTGCCACCCAGGTGCAGTGGACCGAGGCCGCGCAGGCCCGTATCGAGGCCAGCGAGTACCGCTACGTCAGTCCGGTCATCCAGTTCTCGCCGACGGATGGCCGCGTCACCGGCGTGCTGATGGCCGCCATCACCAACTTCCCTGCGCTGCTGGGCATGGATCCGCTGGGCCAGGCCCTGGCGGCGCAGCTCAGCGCGTTCACCGAATCTCAACCGAAGGAGCCCTCCGTGGATCTACTCGCCCAATTGATGGCCCGCCTGGGCCTGCCCGCTGGCACGACCGAAGCCGAGGCGCTCTCAGCCGTCGACCGGCTCAAGACCGAGGCCCACGCGGGCGCCACCGAGCTGGCCGCGCTCTCTGCCAGCCACGCCACCACGGCCACCACCATCGCCGCGCTGCAGGGCGAGCTGGCCACGCTGACGGCAGCGGCTGCTGAGCGCGAGGTGGCTGAAGTGCTGACCGCCGCCCTGTCGGCCGGCAAGTTGCTGCCGGTGCAGCGCCAGTGGGCGACCGACTACGGCCGCAAGGACCTGGCCGGCCTCAAGGCCTATGTGGCCGCCGCGCCGGTGGTGGCCGCGCTGCAGTCCCAGACCGGCGGCCGTGCGCCTGCTGGCGACGACATGCCGACCGATGACGCCCAGGCCCTGGCGGCCAAGGCGCGCGCCTATCAAACCGAGCAGCTGGCTGCAGGCGTCACCGTGAGCAGCGCGCAGGCCGTGGCGCACCTGGTGGGCCTTCGCGGCTGAAGCCGCCGCCCACAAAACCTTCAACCACACGGAGCCTTTCATGAGCTACCAGACCCTGACCAAGCGCTACACCGCAGGCGCCGCCATTGCGGCCTACAGCCTGGTCAAACCGGGCGCCAACGATGACGCCATCCTGCCCGCTGCAGCCGCCACCGATGCCCTGATCGGCGTGGTCGAGGGCGTGGCCCCCACCAGCGGCGAAGGCTGCGACGTGGTGCTGTGCGGCCTGGCCGAGGTGGCGCTGGGCGGCACCGTGGCAGCGGGCGACCCGATCACCAGCAATGCCACGGCGCGTGCCGTGAAGGCCGCCCCGCCCGCCGGCGTGAACCAGCGCATCTGTGGCTTTGCGCGCCAGAGCGGCGTGGCCGGCGACGTGATCGAAGTGCTGCTGGCGCCCGGCCAGATCCAAGGCTGATCAGCCGCGCTGACCCACCCCTGACCCCTACCTGATTCACTGGAGAAGCCCCCATGGCAAGCCGTCCGTTTCCCGTCAACCCCGTGCTGACCGCCGTCAGCCTGGCCTATGCCAACCCCGACGCCACGCTGATCGGCGGCGAGGTGCTGCCGCTGACGCCCACCGCGCAGGAGTTCAAGTGGCTGAGCTACGACCTGGCGCAGGGCTACACCGTGCCGGACCTGAAGGTGGGCCGCAAGAGCTACCCGACCGAAGTGGAGTTCACCGCGTCCGAGATCATCGATAAGTGCGTGGACTACGCGCTGGACGACTTCATCCCGAACGAGGACCTGGAGGCCGACAACCAGGGCGTCGACCCGCGTGGCTCGGCCACCATGTACCTGACGAATTTGCTGGCGCTGGCGCGCGAGATCCGCGTGGCCAACCTGGTGTTCAACCCGGCCAGCTATGCCGCAGGCCAGAGCGTGACGCTCTCGGGCACCAGCCAGTGGAGCGACAGCGTCAACAGCGATCCGGTGGCCGCCATCAGCGACCTGTTGGACGTGCCCATCTACCGCCCCAACATCGCCACCTTCGGCCAGCAGACCTGGACCAAGCTGCGCCGCCACCCCAAGATCGTGCAGGCCATCAAGGGCACGTCTCAGGGTGCGGGCATGGTGAGCCGGCAGGAGTTCGCGGAATTCTTCGAGCTGAACGACGTGTTCGTGGGTGCGGGCTTCGTCAACACCGCCAAGAAGGGCCAGGCAATGGCCACCAGCCGGGTCTGGGGCAAGCACGCCAGCTTCGTCTACCGCGACCGCGCTGCCGGCCCGCAAGCCGGTGTGACCTTCGGCATGACGGCTCAGTTCGGCGGCCGCACCAGCGGAAACATGGTCGACCAGAAGCGCGGCTACAACGGCGGCGAAACCATCCGCGTGGGTGAGCGCTGCAAGGAAATCATCACGGCACCGGCGCTGGGCTATTTCGTCCAGAACGCAGTGGCGTAAGGGGCGCGACATGGCAACCAAGAAACCTGCTGTGCCCACCGAGGGCGCCGATACCTCTGCCACCTACCCGGTGCTGAGCGTCTTGCATCACGACGGTGTCGAGTACTCCCCCGGCAAAACCGTGGTGCTCGACGTCGACGTCGCCAGCCCGTTGATGGCGCTGGGCGTCATCGGCGAAGCCCAAGCCTGACCGAGGCCCGCCATGTACGCCACCGCCCAGGACCTGATCGACCGCTTCGGCAGCGAGCGCCTGCGGGAGCTGACCGACATCGAGGCGCCCGCCACCGGCGCCATCCGCGCCAGCGTGCTGATGGCCAAGCTGGCGGATGCTGACGCCGAGATCGACGGCTACCTGGTCGGCCGCTATGCCCTGCCCATGGCCGCCTGGCCGGCGGTGCTGAAGGTGCATGCCTGCAGCATCGCCTGGTACCGGCTGCTGGGCAGCCTGGCCGACGCAGGGGCACGCCAGGACTATGAGGACGCCACGACCTACCTGGTCAAGGTGGCCGAGGGCCGTGTGGTGCTGGTGGCACCTGCTGCCGCTCCCGCTGCGGCAGGTGCCGGGCCGGTGCTGTTCGACGGCGGCAGCAAGGTCTGGGCGCGGGAATCCTCAGCGGCGTCGGGGGACTGGGAATGAGCACCACGGCCTTCACCAGCCTGAGTGCCGCCCTGGTCACTGCGCTGCAGCAGGTGCCGGCACTGGCGGGCGTCAAAGTCACCAGCGGCGCGCGGCGCCAGGCGCTGGGGGATTACATCCGGCGGGTGGATGTGCAGCTGCTGGCCACCCAGGGCCGCCATGACTACGCCGGCCCGGGCGCCCCCACCACCTGGGAGACCACGCTGCAGATCAGCCATCTGGCCGCGCGCGGCCGCAGGCGACACACCCGACGATGACCTGGACGCACTGCTGCTGGCTACGGCCGAGCCGCTGCTCGCCTTCTGGCCGCCCGGTCTGGGCGTGATCGCCGTCGACCTGGCGCCCAAGCTGAACTGGGGCCGTCATTGACGGCCACACCGCCGTTTGCCATTGCGCAGCGCACCTTGCGCCTGACCCACAGCACGGCAGGCAACGGACTCCAGAGCTGAGGCCACACGCTGGCCTGTACTGCAACCTACTTTCACACCCCTGCAAAGGATGCCGCCATGGCTACCCGCAAGACCACAGCCTCGGCCGCCGACGTCGACGTCGCCGCAGTGCCCATCCGCATCCCCCCGCAGCTCGGCCCGACCGGCGCGCCGCTCGAGCTCGACCCGCCCTGCGGCGGCTCCTGGCGGCGTGACGCCGACGGCGGCCTGAGCCCGGCTGATGAGTCCACCGCCCGGGCCGCCGGCCTGGCGTGGGCCACCGAACCCACCCCGGAGTAAGCCATGCCTGGACGCAGTTTCCGCAACGTCGTCTTGCTCGCCAAGATCGAAACCCACCGCCGGCACCGACGCCGCACCGACCAACACCACCGACGCGGTGCTGCTGTTCGCCACCAACCTCAAGATCAGCGGTCACCCAGCTGTTTGCCGAGCGCGACGTGCTGCGCGGCTACTACGGCGCGCCCGACAAGCTGCCCTACACCCGGCGCGGCAAGGTGGATGTGAGTGTCGACCTGGCTGGCAGCGGCGCACTCGGCACTGCGCCCGCCTGGGGCGATCTGCTGCTGGCCTGCGCCATGAGCGAGACGGTGGCCGCAGGCGCCTCGGTCACGTACCTGCCTGCCAGCACCGGCCTCAAGTCCCTCACGCTGTGGGCCTATGTGGACGGCCTGGTCATCAAGCTGCTCTACGGCGGCGGCAGCGTCAAGGCGGCGCTGAAGCCTGGTGCTGCGCCCACGCTGGATTTCAGCTTCACCGCACTGGTCAGCGACCCAGCCGCCGCCACGTTGCCCACGCCCACGCTGACCGCGTGGAAGCGCTCGGTGGCGGTTGGCCCTGAAACCACATCGGCCATCCGCATCGGCGCGGTCACGCAGTCGGCCGGCGTGGTCTCGGGCGGCACGGCCTACAACTTCAGCGACTTCAGTTTCGACCTGGGCAACGACGTGCAAGACCTGGTGCTGGTCAGCCAGGAGAGCATCGGCGTCTATGGTCGCGCGCCGAAGGCCAGCGTCACGCTCGACCTGACTGCCGCCAACGACGTGGCCATGTTCAGCGCCATGAAGGCCGGCACAGCGATGGCGCTCGGCCTGACGCACGGCGTCACCGCTGGCGAGCGCGTCACGGTCTACGCCCCCAACGGCATCATCACCAACGTCGAGCACGCGCCGCAGGGCAATGTGCTGCTGACCAAGGTCGATTTCGACCTGCTGCCCACCAGCGCCGGCAACGACGAGCTGCGGCTGGTCTGCATCTGAGGGGCCGCGCCATGAGCAACAACGCCTTCACCCCAGACCCTACCCTGGCCGCGCTCACTGCCGCGCCGCACCTGTTCTACCTGCAAGACGGCAGCACGCTGGAGATCCGCCCGCTCAAGGTGCGCCAGATCCAGCCGTTTGCGCGGGCGGTGTCCGCCGTGCTGCCTGCGGTGCAGGTGGTGGGTGGCAAGCTCGATCTGCTGCCACTGGTGACCGAGCATGGCAACGACCTGGCGCAAGCCGTGGCCGTGGCCGTCGAGCGCCCGCTGGACTGGGTGGGCGCGCTGGACGCAGACACCTTCGTGCGCCTGGCCGGCGCCGTCGTGGAGGTGAACGCGGATTTTTTCGTCCGGCGGCTGATGCCAGCCGTGACGCAGCAGACCCAGGCACTGACCGCCCTGATGACGACGCTGGCTGGTTCGGCCTAGCCGCCTTCCTGGTCAGCGCCGGCCACCGCCATGCCGACGTCATGGACTACACCGAGGCCCAGGCGCTGGGCTACGTCCGGGCGCATCGGCGGCTGCAGGCACGCCAGCTGGTGGACCGCATGGATGCGCAGCGCGCTGCGGCACATGCTGAATTGGACGACTACCGCGACATCCGCGCCGAGCTGCTCGACGTCGACGGCACTCAGCGCCTGCGCGACAGCACTCAACACCGGCAAGCCTCACTGGATGCGTTCGGCATTTCTCCTGAGGCGGCTGCGGCCTGGTGGGCGCAGGCGGAGCCGGGCCGCACCCCTTGAGACCTGCTTGAACCCTGAGACACCCCGGCCATGACCCAGCCCGTATCGATCAAGATCGCTCTTGAAGGCGCAGCCGCCATGAGCGCACAGCTCGGCCGCGTGCTGACTGATGCGCAGAAGACGTTCGGCGGCATCTCCGACGCGGGCAAGTCCATTGCGGGCGGCATGGCCGCAGCCGACAAGTCGATTGACGCGCTGACGGCCCGCATCGACCGCAGCAACGCCGCGTTCGAACGCTTGCGCAACAGCGGCAAGCTGACCGCTGAGCAACTCGCCAAGGTCGAGGCGCTGCGGGATGCCCGTATCGAGCCGCTGCAGGCGGCCCGCGCTCAGGCCCAAGCCCAGCGGGCCGATTTGGGCGTGGCCGGCGCGCGTGAGGCGCTCAACCTCCGGCCATTCGCCGACACCGAGGCAGAAATCGCCAAGCTGCGCCAGGCCTACGCCACGCTGGCCGCCTCCGGCAAGCTCAGTGCGGCTGAACTGGCGCAGGCGTATGAGGCGCAGCAGGCCGCCGTGGCGCGCCTGACGGCCACGATGCACACGGTGGGGCCGGCAACAGCCAGCGCGCAGGCCGGCGCAAGGCAGGCAGAGCAGGCCATCGGGCAAATCGGCAGGGCTGGCCAGATCAGCGCGGGCCAGACCAAGGCGGCCATGAGTCAGCTGCCGGCGCAGTTCACCGACATCGTGACCTCACTGCAGGGCGGCCAAAGCCCGCTCACGGTGCTGATTCAGCAGGGTGGGCAGATCAAGGACAGCTTCGGCGGCATCGGCCCGACGCTGCGCGCACTCGGCTCTGTGATCGGCCCGGCGCTCACCAACCCGATCACCCTGGTCACAGCCGCCGTGGTCGCGCTCGTTGCTGGCTTCCTGGCGGGCCAGTCCGAGTCCGCTGCGCTGCGCAACAGCTTGACGCTGACGGGCGGCGCGGCGGGCGTGACGCTCGGTCAGATCGATGCCCTGTCGCGCAGCGTGGCCGCATCCACCGGCGTGACCATCGGCAGCGCCCGCGACATCACCGCCGCACTGGTCGCGCAAGGCAACCTGAGCGGCCCGGCGCTCGACAGCACTGCCCGAGCCGTGGCGCAGGTGGCGCGCGTGTCAGGGCAATCGGCTGATGAGATCGTCAAGGGTTTCAGCAGCATGTCCGGCGGCGTCGCCGCCTGGGCCGCCAAGACTAACCAGGCGTACAACTTCCTGACGCCAGCCACCTACGCGCAAATCCGCGCATTGGAAGCGCAGGGCAAGACCGCCGATGCCGTCAAGCTCGCCAGCGATGCACTGGCCGACAGCATGGCCACGCGCCAGACGGTGCAGCTCGGCTACCTGGAGGGCGCCTACAAGGCGACGACCCGCGCAGCGGGCGACTTCTGGGACATGCTCAAGGGCATTGGGCGTGACAACACCACCGAAGAGAGCGTGGCTGCGCTGACTGGTGCGCTGGCAAAGATGGATGCCGAGATCACCGCGCGCGGCCTGGGCGGCAAAGACAACCGCTTCACGAAAGAGCGCGCCAACACCGCCGCACGCCTTGCGGCGCTGCAGCAGCAGCAAAAAGACGAACAAGCCGCCGCCGCCGAGAAGGCCAAGACCGACGCCGACAACCAGCGCGCCATCGAAGACCAGAGCGCCGCGCACCAGGGCGCGCTCGCCAGTGTCGGCCGGGCAGGCGCCGCGCAGCGCCTGGCGCAACTGACCAGCATCTACGACCAGCAGCAGGCCGTGGTCGACCAGGCGCAGCAGCGCGGCATGATCAGTGACCTGGAGGCGTTCGCCGCCAAGAAGCAGATCGATACCGCCCGGCTCGACGCCGAAGAGGCCCATCTGGGCCGGCTCGCCGCGATCCAGTCGAAGGCCAAGCCCGGCACCCGCGACGAGACGCTCGCCCAACAGGCCGCACTGCTGCAGATCGAAGCACAGCGCACCGCGCTGGCCGGCAAGCGGGCGATCCTGTCACGCTCAGAACTGGATGTAGAGCCCAGCATCAAGGGCGGCAACCTGTTTTCCGAAGACACCAGCGCCGTCGACCTGGCGCGCGGTGCGGCCGTCAACCAGCAGATTCAGGACAACCGGACGATGGGCCTCACGCTCATCAAAGACGCCGAAGCGCAGGCCCGCGCGCAACTCGCCATCGAGGTCGAAGCCCTTGAAAAGCGCCTGGAACTCAGCGCCCTGAATGGTGAGGCCCGCAAGAACGCCGAGGCGCAGGTTACCGAGTTCATCCGCATCCGCAATGAGCAGCTGGCCGACCAGCTCAAGCCCGCCTGGCAGCGGCTCACCGAAGGCTGGCAGGACACCACCAAGGTCATGCGCGACAGCGCGGACCGACTGGGCAGCAGCATCGTGCAGTCGGGCGAGGACGCCTTCATCAACTTCGCCAAGACCGGCAAGCTGCAGGTCAAAGGGCTGGTGGACACCATCATCAGCGAGTTCGCACGGGTCCAGTATCAGAAGCTGCTCGGGCAGGCCAGCGCAGCCGGCGAGGGGGACGTGATCGGCGGGCTGATCAAGCTGGGCGCGGCCTACTTCGGCGGCGTCCAGGTCAGCGGCCCCGGCGGCGCGATGGGTGGCGACGTGATGGGCGGCGCCAGCAACTTCGGCGCGAGCGGCGTGCTGGGCGCTGGCCGCGCCAACGGCGGCCTCATCAATGGCCCCGGCACCGGCACCAGTGACGACATCCCCGCCATGTTGTCCAACGGCGAGTACGTGATCCGCGCTGCTGCCGTCAAGAAGCTGGGCGCCGGCCTGCTCGACCGCCTCAACCACGCCGACCGCGTGCCGGCGTTTGCCAGCGGCGGACTGGTGGGCAGCAGCGGCCCGCGCATGCTGGCCGCAGACGCCGTGCCGGGCCGCGCAGGCGGCGCATCCATCACCCAGAACATCACCGTGCAAGGCGGCGCCACCGCGCAAGACGTGCAAGCCGCCATGCGCCAGGCCAAAGCCGAAGCACTGGCTGCCTTCGCCGATGGCCGCCGCCGGGGAGCTTTCGCATGACCACCTATTCGTGGCCCACCAGCGGCACGGCCTTCCGGGCCGCGTCGATGAGCTGGGGCCAGAGCCACAACGGGCGCGCCGCATCCAGCAGCCTCAACGGTGCCATCCAGACCACCAGCCTGCCCGGCGCGCGCTGGGGGCTGACGGTCAACTTCCCGCAGCAGAGCTATGCCGAGCGAGCGCAGGTCGAGGCGTTCTTCACTCGCCTGAGTGGCATGGAGCACCGCGCCAGCATCTACGACCTGAGCCGGCCGCAGCGGCGCGGCACCTGTGCGCTGACCGGCGTGACAGCCTCGGCCGCCGCGCAGTTCGCCATGGGGCTGACGCTCAACGGCTGCGGCGCCAGCACCACACTGCTGGCCGGTGACTGGCTGTCCGTGCCTACGGCCAACGGCGCGCAGCTGCTGCAGGCGGTGGTCGATGCCGCGGCCAACGGCAGCGGCGTCATGACCATCGAGACCCGGCCAAGTCTGCGCGGCGCGGTCGCGGCCGGCGCCGCGGTCACGCTCGACAAACCGTCTGCGCTGTTCATCCAGCCGGAGCCGAAACTAGACATTCCGCGCGGAGGCTCAAACATCTGCCCGCCTTGGTCGGTCACGCTCATGGAGGTGTTCTCGTGACGCGCGCCCTGTCCACCGGATTTACCACGGCAATCGCCGCCTCGCACGTCAACATTTTTCCGCTGATCGAAATCGGCTTCGCTTCGGGCACGACTTACCTGTGCGGCCTCGACTACACGGTCGTCTACGGCGGCAACACCTACAGCCCGGCGCTCGGGCTGATGAGCTTGCAGCCCATGGACGAAACCGAGTCGACCGCTCAGGGCCTGAGCCTGACGATTGGCGGCGTGCTGTCCAGCAGCATCAGCCTGGCACTGTCCGAAAACCCGCAGGGTCGCCCGATCACCGTGCGTCTCGCCGTGGTCGACAGCAGTGGCGCGCTGCAGGTCGACGCCAACGTCTGGTCCGGCACGATGGACATGCTCACGGTTGAGGACCGGCCCGATGGCGCCGTTGTGACCCTGACGGCCGAGCACATGCGCGCCCTCTGGGACCGCGCCCGCCCCCTGCGCTACACCGACGCCGCCCAGCAGGCGCTGTACCCCGGCGACAAGTGCTGCGAGTTCGTGGCATCCCTGGCCGAGGCGCAGATCGTCTGGCCCGGCAAAGCGTTTTTCAAGGCCTGACACATGAGCATTTGGGGTGATATTCGGACAGGCCTGCGGATTGTCGGCGCGGCTGTTGCCGTTGCAACTGGGCAATTCCAGATCGCTGCAGCGCTGCTCAGTTACGAGGCCAGCAGCCAAGCGGCCCGCAGCGCACGCAACAAGGCCCGCAGCAAGTACAACGAATCGCTCAAAGACCGCTTCCAGATGATCAAGAGCGCCACCGCTGTGCGCTCGATCATCTACGGCCGCGCACGGGTGTCCGGGCCGATCCTGTTCGCGCACTCCTCGGGCGACAAGCAGCAGTTCCTGCACCTGGTCGTTGCGCTCTCCGGGCATGAGAGCGACGGCATCGAGAGCGTTTATCTCAACGACACCGTGCTGCCGGCCGAAGGGACTGACGGCTTCGTCCGCTCGGGCGATTTCTTCGCCGGCCGCAGCGACAGCCGCAGCGCGTCAACGCCGTCCGGCAGCGTCTGGCCTCCCACCAGTGCCAAGACCATCGCCCTGGCGCTGGGCGCCAATGAAACGCTGGGCCGCATCGTCAGCGTCGGCGTGCTCTACAACGTGCGCAGCGGCTCACGGGCGCAGGCGGTCAACTACACCGTCAGCGGCAACACCATCACCATCCCCACCGGCCAAACCGCGCTGGCTGAATCCGGCGGCAGCGGTGGGGCGCAACCCACCACCATCGTCTGCACTTATGAGGCCGCCACCGGCACGCCCCTGGTGCGGGTGCGCAAGTGGCTGGGTGGCACGGTGGGGCAACCCTTCCCGGAACTGGTGACCGAGTCCGGCGGCAAGTGGAGCGCCGGCAGCCACCTGTTGCGCGGCATTACCGCGCTGTACGTGCGCCTTGAATTCAACCAGGACGTGTTCGGGCAGACCGGCCTGCCCAACATCAGCGCCGTGGTGCGCGGGCGCCGCGTGCTCGACACCCGCACCGGCCTGAGCGTCTGGACCGACAACGCCGCGCTCTGCCTGCGCGACTACCTCGCCACCTACCGCGACGCCACGGCGGCCCAGCTGCCTGCCGCCGAGATCAGCGCGGCCGCCGATGTGTGCGACCAGGCGGTGACCGTCACCACAACGCCGCTCATCACCAGTGAGACCCGCTACACCTGCAACGGCGTGCTCGGCACCGACGCCACGCCCGGCGTGCACCTGGACATGCTGACCGAGGCCATGGCCGGCGGCTGCGTCTGGACGCAAGGCCGCTGGCTGATCCGGGCCGGCGCCCACCGGGCCGCGACGCTCACCATCACCGAGTCCATGCTGGGCGATGCGCCCCCCGTGATCCGCCCGTTCGCGCCGCGCACGGAGCTGATCAACCGCGTCACCGCCCGCTACAGCGAGCCGTCAAAGGGGTACACCGAGGTTGAGGCCCCGCCCGTAGCCAGCAGCACCGCACTCGCTGCCGATGGGCTGGACCTGCCGCTTGACGTGCAATACGAGCTGGTGCAGGGCAGCATCCGCGTCCAGCGCCTGGCGCGCATTGAGCTGCTGCAGCGCCGCAACGCGCTCACCGTGCAACTCAGTTGCAGCCTCAAGGCCTACGACCTGTCGCCGTCCGACACCGTGGCGCTCACGCTCGGGCGCTACGGCTGGTCGGGCAAGCTCTTCACTGTGTTGAGCCGCAGCCTGGACCCGCAGACGATGCAAGTCGGCCTGGTGCTGCAGGAAACCGCCAGCGCGATCTGGGACTGGGTGCCGGGCGACGCCACGGTGGTGGATTTCACCGCCAACACCACGCTGCCCAGCCCGTTCGCCGTGCCGTCGGTGTTGACGGGGCTGAGCGCCAGCAGCAGCGGCCAGCAGGCGGCAGACGGCTCGGTCATCAACCGCATCAACCTCACGTGGGCGGCCAGCAGCAGCGCCTACGTCAGCGATGGCGGCGGCACGGTCGAGATCGACTACCGACGCCTGGATGCGAGTGGCGCCACCCTCGACTGGTCCACGGCCGCCCCCGTCGCCGGCAGCAGCACATCCGCCACCCTGGCGCCCGTGGTCAACGGCGCGCTCTACGAGGTGCGCGTGCGCCCCCGCTCATCGGTGGGCAAGGCCGGTGCGTGGGCCTACGTGCTGCACACGGTCGAGGGCACCGACGTGGCGGGACAGTTCAGCGCCGTCCAGGTCTGGGATTTCACCGGCTCAGCCAACGGCTTTGAGGCCACCAGCCAAGTCACGTTCACGCCTGACACCAACGCGCTGATCGTTGCCGCGACAGGCAACGACCCTTACTTCGCCAGCCCTGTCATCGCCCTGGACGGCGCCCGTTACGACAAGGTGCGCGCCCGCATCAAGCGCTTGAGCGGCACGGGCTGGCAGGGAGCCCTGTACTACCAGACCGCCGGCCACGGCTGGAGCGAGTTCGCTGCCAAGTACATCGCTGACGCCACCACAGCCGCCAGTGGCTACGTGGTGCTGGAATGGGACATGGCCGCGCTCACGGCCGGCGGCGCCGACTGGACCAGCAACGCCATCACCCGCCTGCGCTTCGACCTGGGCACTACGGCGGCGGATCAGTTCGCCATCGACTGGATCGCTGTCGGGCGGTACGGGCCGGCGAACTACGTGTTCGACACCTCACAACTGGTCGACGGCGCGGGCCTGGGAACCACTGCGGCGTGGAGTGGGGTGGGTGGGCGACCGGCAGACGCGCAGATTTACAACTCCGAGCTGGTGCCCAGCATCCAGAGCGCGGCCATCGGCGACAACCTGTTCGTGGGCAATCTGGCCAACATTACCGGCTCGCTGTCGGGTGGGGTCATCGCTTCGACCGGGTTCGCTGACCCGCGCGGCGGATCGACTGGCGTGGTTGTGAGGTTGCCCGTCGCGCCGAGCTACGTTTACTACCACGTGTTCGACCAGGCGGGACGCGCGCCCGGCTGGTACAACGTGTCGCTCAAGCTCTACGTCGTCGCCGGCATGGGTATTGTGGTTTCCGCGACCGACGGCAGTTCGTGGAATGCGTCGGAATACAAGATCGCATCCACCACATCGACCGCTCCGGTCTGGGTGACGTGCGTAGTCCGGGTCTACGTTGGCGCCAACGGTGCCGGACTGGATGTCGTGATTGGCTCGTACCACAAGGGCACGCCGGTCTCATCGTCGCCGTCGTTCACCGAGGTGGCCGTCGCGGACCTGTACGTCTATGCGGATCGGTATGAGGGGGACATCAACGCCACGAACGGCGCCACCTTCGGCGTCAACATCAGCGGCCAGGCCCAGACTGGGGATATTGCTGTCAGCGCGATCTCGGATACGTTTCAGGTTGACGATGCGGGGCCGTTCACGCCGACCAACATATCTGCCGGCACCATCAATGACACGGTGACCAATTTCACCGTACTGGCCTCTATCAACTACACGGCCACGGCAGATTGCACCTTGGTGGCAACCGCCAGCGCCGTTTTCTCTTGGGTTTACCTGACCTCATCGACCGGCTCGGGCGTGCACTTCGACTATTTGCGCAGCAGCGCAACGCCCAGCGTGCTGGGTCGCTTTCGAGTTCAAACCGTTCTTACGCCGGAGACGCCGGGCGGGCAGGGCAAGGGCATATCGAAAGAGACGCACTCGCAAAAATTTGCCTTGCTTGCCGGTCAGTCAACTTCGATTGAGTTTCGGACAAACAAATTGAGTGACCCCGACCGAGCCCTCAGCGTCACCGATGCGTCCCTAAAAGTTCAGGTGTTAAAGCGATGATTTACTCATTTTGTGATGCATCAGGGCTGTTCGTCGGACGCACCTACTCCGGGCCTACCGATCATCTCGACGCCAACACGCCCACAGGCTGCACAGCAGTCCCTGGCGCACACGACCGCAACTGCCGTCGCCTAGACCTCGAAACTGGCGAAGTCGTGCCCTACATCCCGCAGCCACCTGCAGACGACGATCTGCAGACCTGGGTGTGGGATGCAACAGCCGAGCGCTGGCTACCTGTGCCAACCCTCGCTGCACATCGCGCCGCAGCATGGGAGCGCATCAAGGCCGCCCGTGACACCGTCGAGTTCGCCCCCTTCGACTACGCTGGCAACACCTACGAGGGCGGCACCACGGCCCAGCGCCGGCTCGGCCCGCTGATCAGCATCAGCAAGAGCGCCATCGCCGCCGGCCTGCCGTTCAGTTACCCGTGGAAGAGCATCGACAACAGGATGGTCGAGCTGACTGCCCAGGACTTCGTCGCCATGGAGATGGCCAAGGTCCAACAGTTCGGCAATGCCTTCATTCGCGCCGAGGCGCTACGCATTCAGATCGACGCGGCAACCACAGCTCAAGAGCTTGACCAGATCACTTGGCCCCAATCGGCCAGCCCTCTCGGCTGACCCACTTTCACTGAGCGCAATTTGCTTGCGGTAGCTGCAAGGTGCGACTACCCGCATTTATCTCACTCAGTGGCCGCGTTTTTCGCGCGGGGCATCAGGTTCTTTCTCCCTGAATGTCCATTCCAAACGACAGCGGCCTGCCCGATGACGGGGCAGGCCGCTCAGCGCTTTGGCTCAGGGCTTTGTGGTGCGGGTGGGGTCAGGCCGCCGGCGGCACGTAGCCGGTGGGCTGGTCGGCGCCGCTGCCGAAGAAGTAGTTCTCCATCTGGCGGGCCAGATATTGGCGCGCGCGGGCATCCGCCAGGTTCAGGCGGTTTTCATTCACGAGCATGGTCTGGTGCTTGAGCCATTGCTGCCAGGCTTCCTTGCTGACTTGCTCATAAATGCGCTTGCCGAGTTCGCCGGGATAGGGCGCAAAGTCGAGGCCATCGCCTTCTTTCTTGAGCAGGATGCATTGAACGGTACGTGCCATGGTTTAACTCCGGATGAAGGGTGATTGATGTTGCGAAGACAGGCGCCGTGGCCGCAAAAGCCGGCGTGGCGTCAGGTCAGTTTCTTGACCAAGACCTGCGAGCGCCGATCCCAGTTGTATTTGCGTTTGCGGGCTTCGGGCAGCCAGTCCGGGTCGACCGGCTGGAAACCCCGCTTGATGAACCAGTGCATGGTGCGGGTGGTGAGCACGAAAATGCTCTCGAATCCCTGCGCCCGCGCACGTTGTTCGATGCGCTTGAGGATGCGCTCGCCGTCGCCCTGGCTTTGCACCTGCGGCGAGATGGTCAGCGCGGCCATTTCGGCGGTGCGCGCCTCGGGGTAAGGGTAGAGCGCGGCGCAGCCGAATATGACGCCGTCGTGCTCGATCACGGTGTAGAAACCGACGTCGCGCTCGATTTCCGTGCGGCTGCGTTTGACCAGCGTGCCGTCGCGCTCGAAAGGCTCGATCACCTGCAGAATGCCGCCCACATCGTCGGCGGTGGCTTCGCGCAGGCTTTCGAGTTTTTCGTCGACCACCATGGTGCCGATGCCGTCGTGGGTAAATACCTCCATCAGCAGCGAGCCGTCCACCGCAAAAGGCAGGATATGGGAGCGTTCCACCCCGCCTTCACAGGCCTTGACGCAATGCTGCAGATAAAAGGCGGTGTCGGTCGGCTGGGTGGGCTGCGGCAATTGCGCCAGCATGCGGCGGGCGTCGGCCAGCGCGAGTTCGGTATCGATCGGGCTTTCCGCGTCGTCCAGCTGTTCGCGGATGCCGGGGACTTCGGTCAGGAACAGCAGCTTGTCGGCCTGCAGCGCAATCGCGGTGCTGGTGGCGACGTCTTCCATGCTCAGGTTGAAAGCCTCGCCCGTGGGCGAGAAGCCGAACGGCGACAGCAGCACCAGTGCGCCGATGTCGATGGCGCGCCGGATCGTCGCGCCGTCCACCCGCCGCACCACGCCGCTGTGCATGAAGTCCACGCCGTCGACGATGCCCACCGGCCGCGCGGTCAGGAAGTTGCCCGACACCACCCGCACCGTGGCGTTGGCCATCGGCGTGTTCGGCAGGCCCTGGGAGAAGGCGGCTTCGATCTCGAAGCGCAGCTGGCCGGCGGCCTCCTGCGCGCAGTCGAGCGCCACCGCGTCGGTGATGCGCTTGCCGTGGCTGAAGCGCGACGGGTGGCCCTTGGCGCTCAGCTGGTCGTTGACCTGTGGCCGGAAGCCATGCACCAGCACCAGCTTGATGCCCATGGCGTGCAGGATCGACAGATCCTGCGCGAACGCATTGAGCTTGCCCGCGGCGATCAGCTCGCCGGCCATGCCGATCACGAAGGTCTTGCCCCGGTAGGCGTGGATGTAAGGCGCCACTGCACGGAACAGCGGCACAAAGGTGTGAGGAAAGACGAGGCTCATGGGCGCGGGGTAGCAAAGCAGCCCCGGTCAGGCCAGGGCGTCGCGATTGTGCCGCAGCCCTTTTGATTGACGCTTGCGGAGCTCATGGGCACGATGGAACTCCCTCACAACCCGAAGGAGACCGACATGGATGCGATGAAGACCCACGGCGCTTTCAGCTGGTGCGAGCTGATGACACCCAACCCCAAGGGCGCCGCCAACTTCTATCACCAGCTGTTCGACTGGACGCTGGTGCCCATGCCGATGCCCCACATGGCCGACGGCATCTATCAGGTCATCAAGGTGGGCAACGAGCCGGTCGGCGGCATCATGCAGTTGCCCGCAGGCGCCGATGCACCGCCGCCGCACTGGGGCTGCTACATCACGGTGGACAACGTCGACGAGGTGGTGGGGGAATGCCTGGCGCTGGGCGGCCAGCGGGTCTTCGGCCCGCACGAAGTGCCTGATGTGGGCCGGCTGGCGGTACTGCGCGATCCGCAGGGCGCCTTCTTCAATGTCATGGAATACGACGAGCGTGAAGGCGGCCAGGGCGCTTGACCCCCTCGCAGCGGGGTGGCGTGGATAATCGCGGCCCCGTGCAGAACACCCCGTCCAGCCCCCCCTCACGCCCCGCAGCGGCCCGTCAACCCCAGCCTGAACGCCGCGCTGACCGTGGCCCTTCAAGGCGCCCGGCCAACCCGATCCCGCCGATCGAGTTCCCCGAAGGCCTGCCCGTCAGCGCCCGGCGCGACGAGATCGCGCAGGCCATGCGTGATCACCAGGTCGTGATCGTCTGCGGCGAGACCGGCTCGGGCAAGACCACCCAGCTGCCCAAGATCGCGCTGCAGCTCGGGCGCGGCCCCGGTGCCGGCGGCCATGGCCTGATCGGCCACACCCAGCCGCGCCGCATTGCCGCCAGCTCGGTGGCCAAGCGCATTGCCGATGAGCTGAAGAGCCCGCTGGGCGAGGTGGTCGGCTACAAGGTGCGTTTCCAGGACCGCTTCCAGCCCGGCGCCAGCGTCAAGCTGATGACCGACGGCATCCTGCTGGCCGAGACGCAGACCGATCCGCTGCTCAAGGCCTACGACACGCTCATCATCGACGAGGCGCACGAGCGCAGCCTCAACATCGACTTCCTGCTCGGCTACCTGCGCCAGATCCTGCCGCGCCGGCCGGACCTGAAGATCGTCGTCACCTCGGCCACCATCGACGCCGACCGCTTCGCCCAGCACTTCGCCGGCGCCAAGGGCCCGGCGCCGGTGATCATGGTCAGCGGCCGGACCTTCCCGGTCGAGCAGCGCTGGCGGCCGTTCGAGGAGGCGCGCGACTACGACCTCAACAGCGCGATTGCCGACGCGGTCGACGAGCTGTGGACCGGCATGAACGGCGGCGACATCCTGATCTTCCTGCCCGGAGAGCGCGAGATCCGCGAGGCGGCCGACCATCTGCGCAAGCACCTCAGCCACCAGCCGCTGCACCGCAACGCCAACATCCTGCCGCTGTTCGCGCGCCTGTCGCAGCAGGAGCAGGACGCCGTTTTCGAGACCGGCGGTGGCAAGCGCATCGTGCTGGCCACCAACGTGGCCGAGACCTCGCTGACCGTGCCGGGCATCCGCTACGTCATCGACGTGGGCACCGCGCGCGTCAAGCGCTACAGCTTCCGCAACAAGGTCGAGCAGCTGCTGGTCGAGCCGATCAGCCAGGCCGCAGCCAACCAGCGCGCCGGCCGCTGCGGGCGGGTGGCCAATGGCATCTGCATCCGGCTCTATGCCGAGCAGGAATTCGCCGCCCGGCCGCGTTTCACCGATCCGGAGATCCTGCGCAGCTCGCTGGCCGGCGTGATCCTGCGCATGAAGGCGCTGCACCTGGGGCTGGTGGAAGACTTCCCCTTCCTGGAGGCGCCGCCGCGCAAGGCCATCACCGACGGCTACGCGCTGCTGAGCGAGCTGGGCGCGGTCGACGACCTCAACGAGCTGACGCCGATCGGCCGCGAGCTGTCCAAACTGCCGCTCGACCCGCGCGTGGGCCGCATGATCCTGGAAGCGCGCACGCGCGAATCGCTCAACGAGGTGCTGATCATCGCCAGCGCCCTGAGCGTGCAGGACGTGCGCGACCGCCCGCTCGAAGCCCAGCAGGCGGCGGACGAGAAGCACAAGAAGTTCGACGACGAGAAGTCGGAATTCATGGGTTACCTGAAGCTGTGGAAGTGGATCGAGGAAGGGCGCGGGCATGCTGAGCCTTCATCTGCCACTGCCACCCCAGCCGCCGCCCACAAGCTCAGCAACCGCCAGCAGGAACAGCGCCTGCGCGAGAGCTTCGTCAGCCCGCGCCGGGTGCGCGAGTGGCGCGACATCTACAGCCAGCTGCACACCGTGGTGGCCGAGCAGGGCTGGCGCCTCAACGGCAAGCCCGCCACCTATGAGCAGGTCCATCTGGCGATGCTGGCCGGCCTGCTGGGCAACCTCGGCCTCAAGTCCGAGGACGACGAGTGGTATCTCGGCGCCCGCGGCATCAAGTTCTGGCGCCATCCCGGCGCGCACCTGAGCAAGAAACCCGGCCGCTGGCTGGTGGCGGCCGAGCTGGTCGAGACCACCCGGCTGTTCGGGCGCGGCCTGGCGGCGATCGAGCCGCAGTGGCTGCCCGGCATCGCCGGCCACCTGCTGAAAACCCAGCTGCTGGAGCCGCACTGGGAGAAGAAGGCCGCCGAGGTCATCGCGCTGGAGCGCGCCACGTTGTACGGCATCGTGGTCTACGCCAATCGGCGCGTGAACTACGGGCTGGTGGATGCCAAGGCCGCGCGCGCCATCTTCATCCGCGAGGCGCTGGTCAACGGCGAGTGGGACAGCAAGCTGCCCTTCATCGCCCACAACCAGAAGATGATTCGCCAGGTCGAGGAGCTGGAGCACAAGTCGCGCCGGCAGGACGTGCTGGTCGACGACGAGCTGATCTACGCCTACTACGACTCGCACCTGCCGGCCGACGTGGTCAGCGGCGCGAGCTTCGAGCGCTGGTACCGCGAAGCCAGCCGCGCCACCGCCCACCCGGACAGCAAGGGCGGCGCGCGCCTGCTGTTCCTGAGCCGCGACGAGCTGATGCGCCACGAGGCCGCCGGCATCACCAGCGACGCCTTCCCGCGCACTGTGCGGCTGGGCGGCGTCGACTGCGCCGCGACCTATCTGCACGACCCGACCGACGCCAAGGACGGCGTCACCGTCACCGTGCCGATCTACGTGCTCAACCAGATCCACGACGACCGCTGCGACTGGCTGGTGCCCGGCATGCTCGAAGCCAAGGTGCTGGCGCTGTGCAAGACGCTGCACCAGCGCCCGCGCTCGCGCCTGGTGCCGCTGCCGGGCTACGCGGCCGAGTTCTGCGAGCTGGCGCCGTTCGCGCAGGGCAACCTGCTCGACGTGCTGCTCAAGGCGGTGCGCGAGCACACCCAGATTGCCGTGCAGCGCAACGACTTCAAGGTCGAGCAGCTGAGCGCGCACCTGTTCATGAACTTCCGCATCGTCGACGAGCACGGCCGCCAGCTCGGCATGGGCCGCAACCTGGCCACGCTGAAAGCCGAGCTGGGCGGACAGGCGCGCTCGGCGTTCCAGGCGCTGGCGGCGCTGAAAGTCGCAACGACGGTGGCAACCACGGCGGCACCTGCTGCTGTATCTGCACCCGCCGCCAAGCCGTCCGCCTCAGGTCGCACGACCACGCCGACCGCCGCAGCCGTGCCGGACACGCCCGCTGCGGCCTACACCGCCTGGACCTTCGGCGAGTTGCCCGAGCTGATGGAAATCCGCAAGGCCGGCCAGACGCTGATCGGCTTTCCGGCGCTGATCGACCGCGGCACGCACGTCGAGATCGAGGTCTTCGATGAGCCCGGCGCCGCCGCCGCCAAGCACCGCGCCGGCCTGCGCCGGCTGGTGGCGCTGCAGATCAAGGAGCCGCTCAAGTACCTTGAGAAGAACATCCCGGACCTGCTGAAGATGGCGGTGACCTACATGCCGCTGGGCACGGCCGAGGAGTTGCGGGCGCAGATCATCGACGTTGCGCTTGACCGCGCCTTTCTGGCCGAGCCGCTGCCCACCGACGCGGCCAGCTTCGAGCGCCGCATCAGCGAAGGCCGCGCCCGCCTCAACCTGATCGCGCAGGAAGTGGCGCGCAGCGCCGGCGTGGTGCTGATCGACTACGCCGCCGCGCTGCGCAAGTTGAAAGACAGCCGCGCCAACAAGGAAACCGCCGACGACATCACCGCGCAGCTGCAGCGCCTGGTGCCCAAGCGCTTCGTGGTGCAGACGCCGTGGGCGGCGCTGCAGCACCTGCCGCGCTACCTCAAGGGCATCACGCTGCGGCTGGACAAGTGGCGCGTGGATGCCGCGCGCGACGCCGCCAAGCTGGCCGAGCTGCGCCCGCTGGAGCAGCGCTACCTGCGCCGGCTGGCCGATCTGAAAGGCACGACCGATGCGCGGCTGGACGAATACCGCTGGCTGCTGGAGGAGTTGCGCGTGAGCTTCTTCGCGCAGGAGCTGCGCACGCCGCAGCCGGTCAGCGTCAAGCGGCTCGACAAGCTCTGGGCGCAGATGACGGGCTGACGGGAGCGATCTGAGGAGAGGCGAGGGCTTGCGCGCCTCAGCCCTCAGAACAGCTCGATGCGCGGCCCGCTGCCGACCGACTCATCCAGTTGCAGCGTGGCCGTGGCCATCACGGCTGCCGGCACGCCGGACGGGCTGCGGCGGCCCATGGTTTCGTCATGCGCCAGGCGCTGCTCGTGCATGACGTAGTTGCTGCTCCAGCGCGCCATCAGGTCGCGCAGCTGCTGCGGTGGCGGTGGTGCGTTGTGCCCCACCACGGCGTAGAGCGCCGAGGCGTGCGCGGACAGGCTGTCGAGCGCCACTTCCACCTGCTCCAGCAGCTGGCGGTTGATGTCCTGGAACTGCATGTGGCCCAGCGCGGCGACGATGTCGCTGGAGACCGTGTCCATGCCCACCTGCATGTCCTTGGACAGGTTGCTCAGATAGGGCACGACCTGGGCGAGCTTGTCGATCATCTGCACCACGGTCTGCGTCAGCTCGGCGAGCTTTTCAGCGCCTTGTTCGGTGTCGATGCGGTTGGCGGTCACCAGCTCGGTGTCGATGCTTTGCGCCACCGTCAAGATGCCTTGCGAGATCTGGCGGGCGGCCTCGTCGGTCTGGGCGGAGAGGCGGCGCACTTCGGCGGCCACCACCTTGAAGCCGGCGCCTTCCGGCCCGGCGCGGGCGGCCTCGATCGCGGCGTTGATGGCCAGCAGATTGGTCTGGCGAGAGATGTCCGAGATCAGCGCGGCCAGCGGCGTCAGCTGGCGCACCTGGTCCGCCACGGCGCCGATGCGCTGCTGGTTCTCCTGGCGTGCCTGCAGGAACTCGGCCTGCGTGCGCTCCAGCGTTTCCAGCGCCGCGCTGTTGCGGCTGGCGGTCGGTCAGCGAGTCGGCGGACAGATCCTGCGAGTGACTCACCGCGTTCACCACCTCCTGGTGCAGCGAGTGGCTGAGCTGGTGGACGTTGTCGAGTCGCCCGACCACGTCGAGCACCGCGGTCTCCGAGCTCTTGATCGTCACGCTCACCTGCTTGCGCAGGATGGTGAAGCACTGCTCCAGCATCGCCAGTTCCTGCGTCAGCAGCTGCGGCACATCTTCATGCTGCACGCGCTTGCCAAAGCGCACTTCCATGGCCGCCAGCGCGAACAGCATGCCGGCCAGCGTGCCCCAGGCCGCGTGGGCCGACCAGCTGAGCGGGTCCAGCCCGTGCATGCCCCACGACACCGCAGCGCCGCAGGCGAGCACCAGCGCGCGATGCGTCAGGCGGTTGAGCCGGATTTTTCGCCGGTAGCGCGCCTCGATGGCATGGCTCTCGGCCACGCGGTCGGTGGCCAGGTCGGCAGGTGTTTCAGGGTCTTGCATGAAAGCTCTTTCTGCTCAGGCGCCCGGCAGGACTTGCTTGATGACCTTGACCAGATCGGCGCCGCCCACCGGCTTGACCAGCCAGCCGGTGGCGCCGAGCTTCTTGGCCTCGTCGCGCTTGCCCTGCTGGCTTTCGGTGGTGAGCGCCAGGATGGGCGTGAAGCGCAGCAGCTGGCGGGCGTTCCTGATCAGCTCCAGCCCGTCCATGTTGGGCATGTTGATGTCCGTGATGATCAGGTCGGGCTTGAAGCCCCCCTTGAGCTTGGCCAGCGCCTGGCTGCCGTCCGACGCGGTCTCGACCTTGAAGCCCGAGATCTGCAGGCTGCTCTTGAGGCTCATGAGCATGGTGGCCGAGTCATCGACGATAAAGACGGTTTTCATGGTTTTCCTTGGGAGAAATTCAGCAGAGATTCAGGTGATTCGGGGACTTCAGCGCGCCCACCGCAGCAATTGGTCGGCCACCTGGTGGCAGGGCAGCACGACGCTGGCGCCGCCGCGCTCGATCAGCTCCATCGGCATGCCGAAGACCACGGCGGTGTCCTTGGATTCGGCAATCGTCCTGCCGCCGCGCTGGTGCAGCGTGGTCATGGCCTTGGCGCCGTCATAGCCCATGCCGGTGAGCTGCACGCCGACGATGCGGTCCGGCGGCAGCACGGCCATGGCGCTCTCGACCATCACGTCGACGCTCGGGTGCCAGAGGTGTTCGGGCGATTCGGGCTTGAGCGTGACCACCAGGCGCCCGAGGCGCTCGACGATCACCACATCGTGGCCGCCCCGGCCCACGTAGACGTGGCCGCGCTCCAGCGGCATGGCCTGCGAGACCTCGCGCACCGTCAGCGGGCACTGCTGGTTGAGCCGCTCGGCAAACGTGCCGGTGAAGTTGGCTGGCATGTGCTGCGCCACCACCACCGGCCACGGGAAATCGGCCGGCAGCACCGGCAGGATGTCTTCGAGCGTGCGCGGCCCGCCGGTGGACACGCCGATCAGCACGACCTTGGTGATGTCGCCCGCGCGCGTCAGCCCGGCCGACGGCATGCCGGCTGGGCGCGCACTGCTGGCGGCCACGGCGCCGAACGTGCGCGGCGCGGACGGCGGCGGTGGCGTGATGCGGGGTTTGGCCACCGGCGCGGGCGCAGCGGCACCTGCCACGCGCACCGGCCGCATGCGGGCGCGCTGGGCGGCGCGCACCTTGTCGAGCAGCTGGGTCTCGATGGCGTCGATCGACAGCGAGATCGTGCCGCCCGGCTTGGCGATGAAGTCGACCGCGCCGAGCGCGAGCGCCTCCAGCGTGGCGAGCGCGCCTTTCTCGGTCAGCGACGACACCATGATCACCGGCGTGGGCCGCGTCGCCATGATGAGCGACAGCGCGGTCAGCCCGTCCATCTCGGGCATGTTGATGTCGAGCGTCACCACGTCGGGCTGCCAGGAGACCAGCGTCTCGACCGCCTCGCGGCCGTTGCGTGCGCTCATGACCTGGTGGCCGGCGTTGTTCAGCAGTTGGGTCAGCAGACGGCGCATCAGCGCGGAGTCGTCCACCACCATGACCTTGCAAGAACCCATGAACCCCTCGGAAGATGAAAGCGGTCAGATACAACCGGTGACATTCACGTCATCGGCTGGTGTGAATACAACTTGAGTGCTGAATTGACGCTGGATGAATTCAGCGTCAATTCAGCGCGAATTCGGCCCGGGCGCCTGGGCAGGCGTCAGCCCCAGGGCACCCGCCAGCCACGGGTCGGTCGGCGCGGCCGCCGCGCTGGCCAGCGCCGGGCGCAATGCCATCAGCACCTGCAGCGCGGCGGCGTGCATGTGCTCGCACTTGGCCAGATGCACCTTGGGGTGCGGCTGTGCCAGCAGCCAGTGCTGCAGGGTCTCGGCGTCTTCGGCGGTGACCTGGCCTTCGAGCGCGGCGTAGGTCTTGAGGTATCGGATGCCCATCAGATCAGCTCCTTGGGGTTGAGCACCATCAGCACGCTGCCGTCGCCCATCAGCGCGGTGCCGGCAAAGCCGGTCAGGCCGGCGAGCACGCCTTCGAGCGGTTTCAGGATGATGTCGCTGGCGCCGTGGAAGTCGTCGACCATCAGGCCGACGTTCTCTCCCAGCAGTCGCACCACCAGCACGGCGTATTCGCCGTCGTCGTTCAGGCGCGGGCCTTCGGTCAGCGACAGCAGCTGGTTGAGCGGGCGCAGCGGCACGATGCGGTTGCGCAGCACGGTGGTGGCGGCCTGCTTGAAGCGGTGGATGTCGTCGCCGTGCACGCGCACGGTCTCGACGATCATGTCCATCGGCACGCCGAAGCGGCGCCCGGCGGTCTCGATGATCATGACGTTGGTGACCGCCATCGACAGCGGCAGCGACAGCCGGATGGTCGCGCCCTGGCCGGCCACGCTGCTGAGGCTGACCTGGCCGTTGATGCGCTCCACCGCCGAGCGCACCACGTCCATGCCCACGCCCCGGCCCGACAGGTCGGAGATGGTGTCGTTGGTCGAGAAGCCGGGCAGGAAGATCAGCTGCACCGCGTCCTGCTCGCTCAGCGTGCTGGCCTTGTCGGCGGGAATCAGGCCGCGCTCGACCGCCTTGGCGCGCACGCGGTCGGTGTTGATGCCGGCGCCGTCGTCGGTGATCTCGATGATGACGCGGTCGGATTCCTGTTGCGCGCGGATGCGGATGGTGCCCTGCACCGGCTTGCCGGCGGCGCGGCGCGCCTCGGGCGACTCGATGCCGTGGTCGAGGCTGTTGCGCACGATGTGGATCAGCGGGTCGGCCAGGGCTTCGATGACGTTCTTGTCGGCCTCGGTCTCTTCGCCTTCGAGCACCAACTGCACGTCCTTGCCGAGCTTGCGCGAGATGTCGCGCACCAGCCGCGAGAAGCGCTGGAACACCACGCCCACGGGCATCATGCGCACCTGCATGACGGCGTGCTGCATGTCCTCGGCAATGCGGTTGATGACGGCGTACTGCGCCTTGATCTCGCGCGAGAGTTCCCGCTGGCCGAACACCTGTTCGGCGCGGGTGGCCAGGTAGGGCAGGGCGTTCTTGGCCACCACCATCTCGCCGATCAGGTCCATCAGGCGGTCGATCTTTTCCTGCGTGACCTTGAGCACCTTGCCGTGGCGCTCGGGCGAGTTGTCGTCGCCGCGCTTGGCGGTGTCGCCCGCCGGGTGCGCCTGCGCGGTTTGCTCGGGCGTTTGCGCTTCGAGCGCGCCTTGCGGGCCGTGCTGCTGCATGAAGTTCAGCAGCAGCGCCACGCTGGCGTCGGCCGGCAGCGCATCCAGCACCTGCAGGCTGGCCGGTTGCGTGCAAACCTGCAGCAGCGACTGCAGCGCCACGCGCACGGCGGCCAGCGCGCCGGCCGGCAGTTGCGGCCGCTGCAGCATGGCGTGCTGATCGTTCCAGAGCGCCTGGGCGCGCTGGCGGATCAGGTCGACCATCGACGCACGGGCCGGCGCGGGCGGCTGCGGCACGGCCAGCTCAGGCCCGGCCGATGTCGCCGGGGCAGATGCGGCCGGCGCAGCGCGCTCGGCCGCTTCGCCCAGGTCCCACAGCTCGACCTGTTCAGGCACGTAGCGGAAGTGCTCTTCCACATAGGCCTTGGGCGCGCTGCTGAGCATCACCAGATCGAGGTTGCAGCGGTAGCAGTCCAGGTCGCTGCCGGCCGGCCAGGCCTCCAGCGGCTGCACGACCAGGTCGAGCAGGCCGGGCGTCAGCTGCGCCATGCGCCAGGGGTCTTCGCCCTTGAAGAAGCATTCCGGCTCGGGCGTGTAGCGCACCGCCACGGCGTCCGGGCGCTGGGCCAGCAGGGCCGCAGGCAAGCGGGCGAGCCAGGCGGGCGCGGCGATCACGGGCGCGATCACCGGTGCAGTGGCCTGGGCTGCGGCGGCCTGTGGTGCGGACGGCGTGACACCCACGCCATGCATCGGCTCCAGATGCTCGCGCAGCGCCTGGGCCAGGGCTTGCGAGCGTCCGTCGGCGGCAGGGTCGATGTGGCCGCTGGCGTCGATCTGGTCGACCAGTTCGGCGGTGAAGTCCATCGCGTCGAGCAGCACGTCAGCCATGTCGTTGCTGTAGGGCAGGGTCTGGCTGCGCACGCGGTCGAGCAGGTCTTCACCGGCGTGCACCACGCGCTCCAGCGCCTTGAACTCGAACAGCCCGCAGTTGCCCTTGAGCGTGTGGACCAGGCGGAACAGGTCGTTGAGCAGCGCGGTGTCGGTCGGGCTGCGCTCGACCTCCAGCAGCCGCTGGCCGATCTGCTCGAGGCACTCGCGCGCCTCGACCACAAACTGGTCGAGCAGTTCAGTCGAATTCATTCACGGGCCCCTTTGGCAGTTTGGGTGAGCGCCTGCGTGGCGGCTTTGGCAGCGGCGGCGGTGTCGCCCAGCAGCAGCGCGGCGGTCAGCACCAGCTCGGCCGGGCGCGCCGGCTTGATGAGGTAGGTGTTGGCGCCGGCCTCGTAGGCGGCGGTGGCGTCCTTGGTCTGCGATTCGGTCGAGACCATCATCACCGGCGCCTGCCGCACCTGGTTCAGCTGGCGCAGTTCGCGCACGAAGCTGTAGCCGTCCATCTTGGGCATGTTGATGTCGCAGACGTAGAGGTCAAACGGCGTCTCCAGCGGCTGGCGGGCGACTTTCTCCAGCGCCTCGATGCCGTTGATGGCCTCGTCGACCTGCCAGCCCGCGTCGCTCAGGATCTTGCGGTGGTACATGCGAACGGTGGCCGCGTCGTCGATGATCAGAATGTGTTTGGGTTGATTCATGGTCAGCCTTCCGTGCGCGGCTTTTGGTACACCATGGCGTCGGCAAAACGCCGTACCTGGTAGAGCGACGAGATGCGGCTCATCGATTCCGAGTGGCCCAGGCAGATGAAGCCGCCGGGGGTGAGCGCATCGAACATGGCCTCGGCGGCCACGCGGCGGCTGAGGTCGTCGAAGTAGATCAGCAGGTTGCGGCAGAAGATCACGTCGATGTCGCGGAAGCGGCGTGTCAGGCCCGGCTCGGTCAGGTTGACGTGGCTGAACTCGACCGACTCGACCAGCTCGCGGCTGATCTTCCACTCGTGCTCGTTGAGCCGCGTGAAGTACTTGTCCAGGTAGGCCTTGGGCAGGTTGGAGACCGAGCGCTGCGAGTACACGCCGCGCTGCGCGGCGGCCAGCACGTTGGTGTCGATGTCCGAGGACAGGATCTCGACCTCGTAGTCGTTGATCTTGGCCCAGCGCTCGAGCAGGTAGATGGCGATCGAGTACGGCTCCTCGCCGGTCGACGACGGCACCGACCAGATGCGGATGCGCTGGCCCGGGCGCTTGCGCTTGGCGACCTCGTTCATCAGGTCGTTGACCAGGCAGTCGAACTGGTAGGCCTCGCGGAAGAAGTAGGTCTCGTTGACCGTCATCAGGTTGACGAGCTGCTGCAGCTCTTCGCCCCGGGCCTCGAAGCGCAGTGCGACGAAGTAGTTGCGGAAGGTCTCGCTGCCGGTGGCCTCGATGCGCTCGACCAGCCGCTTGTCGACGAAGTAGCGCTTGCTCTCGTCGAAGTGGATGCCGGTCTTGCGGTAGAAAAACTCCCGGAACTTCAGGAAGTCCGCATCGCTGATGGCGATGGGCTGGAGCGCGGCCGATCTCATGCCGCCTCGATTCGGGTGCGGGCGAGTTCGATGGCGAAGGTGATGAACGGGTCGCTGGCAAAGCGCGCCGCGGCGGCGTCGAGCGCGGCCAGATGTGCGGGCGTGCCCACTTCGGTGAGCACCTCCACCGCCGCGCCCACCACGTTCACCGCGCTTTCCTTGTCCAGCACCTGGCCCAGCCAGGCGCCCACCTGCGGGTGGCGCAGAAAGCCCAGCAGGTTGACGGTGAAGATGCGCACATCGGTGTCGGGGTCCTGCAGCAGCGCACTGATGCGCGGGCCGACCACGTCGGGCAGGCAGGCCAGGCCCTCGATGGCGCCGTTGCGCAGCGCGGCGTCCTCGCTGCGCAGCAGCGGCAGGAAGGCGTCCACGGCCGCCGTGCCGCCGAGCATGCACAGGCTGGTGAACAGCGCCTCGCGCACGCTGGCGTCGGCCTCGCGCGCCAGCACCTTGCCGAGCGTCACGGTCACTGCGGTGGCCTCGCCAGCTTCCTGGCACTGCGCCAGGTCGCGTGCTGCCCAGCGGCGCACCTCAGGATCGGCGTCCTGCAGTTGCGCCAGCAGGCCGCGTGCGTCGCGCGGGTACTCCCGCCCGATGACGGGGTGCAGTGCGGCGGCTTCGTTGGCTTTGATCAGTCCCATGACAGGCCTCGGTTGGATCGAAAAAGTCCTGACCGTGGCAGAGCACGGCCCGGGATGCGCGCTCAGGCGGCGTGCCGCAGCGGCAGGTCAGGAATGTCGGCGTCCGCGCCCGTGGCATGACCCGGCTGGCTCCATTGGTCCATGGCCTGCATCTCGCGGGACTGCAGCAGCTGCGACGGGTCGATCAGCATCACCAGCCGCTTGTCGCCGTCGAGCTTGGCGACGCGGGTGATCAGGCGGCCCTGCTCGTCGGACAGGTCCGGCGCCGGGTCGATCTGTGCACGCGGAATGCGCAGCACCTCGGCCACCGAGTCGACGATGAAGCCGGTGCGCACCCCGCCCAGCAGGTAGACCATGATGCGCTGGCGGTCGTTGCGCGGGATGCCCGGCATGCTCAGGCGCGTGCGCTGGTCGATCACCGGCAGCACGGTGCCGCGCAGGTTGATGACGCCTTCGACAAAGCGCGGCGTGCGCGGCACCTTGGTCAGGGTGTCGGGCACGCGCACGATTTCCTGCACGCTCATGATCGGCACGCCGAACTCTTCGGCGCCGAGGCGGAAGATCACCACCTGGGTGTCGTCGTCGTCGCGGCTCAGGTCGCTGTCGTCGGTGGATCGTTGGGTGGCCATGTCGTCGTCCTGGTCGGAAAGCGGGGCGGGCGTATGAGGGCCGGCCTGCGTGTGCTGCACGGCGTTGCGGATGTCGCCCAGGCCCAGCAGGTGTTCGGTGTTGATGATGGACACCAGCCGCTTGCCGTCGTCCAGGCGGCAGATGCCCGAGAACTCCTGCATCGACTGCTCGCGCGCCAGCAGCGCCGGCATCGGTTCGGCCAGCGCGCGGGGCACGCTCAGCACTTCCTTGACCGCGTCGGTGACCAGCCCGACCTGGGCGCCGCCCGGCAGGGCGATCACCACGATGCGGTGCTGTTCGTGTGCGTCCAAGCCCGGCAGGCCGAACAGCGAGCGCAGGCTCACCAGCGGCAGCAGGCGCTGGCGCAGCGAGATCACGCCCAGCACGTGGCCGGCGGTGTGGGGCAGGGCGGTGATGCTCTCGGGCAGCTGCACGATTTCATGCACGTGCGCGATGTTGATCGCGTACTCCTGGTCGGCCACCGAGAACGACACCAGGCGCAGCTCTTCGCTGTCGACCGTGTCGTCCAGGTCGTCCTCCATGCTGTCGGCATTGGCGCTGGCCTCGCCTTGCTCGAAGGTGCGCTGCCGGGCGGCGTCGGCCACCTGGCTGAACTCCTGCTCGATCAGCTTGGCGAAATCCAGCACCAGCAGCAGTTGCGCGCCGTGGGCGGCGGACTCCTGGCGGATCACACCGGTGATGAAGTCGGCCGCGACGATGCTGCGGATGCTCGACGCCGGCTCGATCTGGCCTGGCTCCACGCCCATGACGCTGGCGACGCGGTCGACCACGAAGCCCAGCGGCTGGCCGAGGTTGATGACCACGGCGCGGGTCGAGTCGTCGTTGTCGCGCTCCTCGCAGCCGAACAGGCGGCGCAGGTTGATCAGCGGCAGCACGCGGCCGCGCAGGTTGGCCAGGCCGTCCAGCGTGGACGGCGCCAGTGGCAGGCGCGCCACCTCCGGCACACGGATGATTTCCTGCACCGGGCCCATCGGCACGGCGAACATCTCGCCAGCCAATGCAAAGGTCACGAACTGGTTGTCCTGGCCGCCCGAGTCGTCTTCGGCGTGGCCATCATCCAGTTCAGTGGAAAGTTCGCTCATCGCGATCCTCCTGAAGGGGGTTGAAGGGTCGACGCTCAAGCGCTCTGCAGTTCGTCGGCCAGCGAGGCGATTTCCTCGATCGCGGCGGCCAGTTCCTCGGCGCCTTGCGACTGCTGCTTGGCGGCGGTGGCGGCCTGCTCGGCGGACTTCTCGGCCTGCTGGGCGGCGGCCGAGATCTGCTCGACGCCGGTCTTCACCTGGCTGATGGCGGCGACGATTTCCTGCGACGCGGCAATCGCCTCGCGGTTGCCCTTCTCGATTTCGGCGATGTCGCCCTCCATCGTCACCAGCGCGCTGGTGATGGTCTTGGCCTTCTCGACCTCGGCGGTGGCGCTGACGGAAATCTCGATCAGGTCGCGGCCGACCATGCCGATCTGGTCCTGGATCGACTTGACCATGTCCTTGATGCGGTCGGCGTTCTCGGCCGAGTCGTGCGCCAGGTTGCGGATGTCGGTGGCGACCACCACGAAGCCCTTGCCGTACTCGCCGGCGCGCGCCGCTTCGATGCTGCCGTTGACGGCCAGCATGTTGGTCTGGATGCTGACCTGGGTGATGGCGTCGACGATCTTGTCGATCTTGCGGCTCACCAGCTCCAGCTCCTTGATCTGCTGCAGGCTCAGGCGCGTGGCGTCGACGCTGCCGGAGACGCTGCGCACCAGGCTGTCGATGTGGTCCTTGTTCTCGCCCATCAGCGCCTGGATGGCGTTGGCGCGCTGGCGCGCGTCCGACGCGCGGTCCTCGGCGAGCTGGGCGCCTTTCTCGATCTGCACGGCAGCGGCTGCCGACTCGGTCGCGGCCGAGGCCTGGGCCTGCGCGCCTTTGCGGATCTGCTCCAGCGCCACCATGATCTGGCTGGCCGAGCGGTTGATTTCCTGCACGGCCGAAGACAGCTCCTCAGCCGAGCTGGCCACGTCTTCGGCGCTCTTGGCGATGTCGGTGGAGTTCTTCAGCTCGTCGGCCAGCTCGGACAGGTTGCCGGCGGTCTGCTCGCATTCGGCCAGCGCGCTGGTCTGCTCGCCCACGGTTTTGGTGGCTTCTTCGCAGGCCGACGACTGCTCGCTGGCGGCGGCGGCGATCTGCTCCGAGCCCTTGAGCGCTTGCGAGGCCGCTACGGTGCTCTGCTGCGCGGCGGCGGCGATCTCGACCGCGCCTTCGACGATGCTGGCCGCATCGATGCGGATCTGGCCGAGCTGCTGCAGGATGGTGCCGCTCTTGGCGACCTCGCCCTGGATGGAGGCCGAGGCTTCGTTGATGCCGCTGGCGATCACCTTGACCTCGCCCTGGATCTGGCCCACCAGGTCTTGAATCTGCTTGGCGCTCTTCTCGCTGGTCTCGGCCAGCGTGCGCACTTCGTCGGCCACCACCGCAAAGCCCTTGCCGTGCTTGCCGGCGCGGGCCGCTTCAATCGCGGCGTTCAGGGCCAGCAGGTTGGTCTGGTCGGCAATGCGGGCCACGGCCTTGACGATGTCGCCGATGTTGGCGGCCTGGCGCTCCAGCTCGCCGACCATCTTGACCGACTCGCCCTGGCGCTGCGCGGCCACGCCGACGTTGGTGATGGTGGAGCGCACCTCGGCGTCGATGCGGGCAACCAGCGCCTGGCCGGCTTCGGCCTTCTGGCGTGCCAGCGTCACCATGCCCACCTGGCGGGTGATGGCGCCGGTGACCTGGGTCAGCGCGGCCAGCGATTCCTGTGCGGCGCCGGCGGCTTCTTCCGCACCGGCGGAGATCTGGTCGGTGGCGCGCTTGAGTTCCTCAACCGCCGAGGCGGCCTCGTTGATGCCGCTGGCCAGTTCGTTGGAAGCCGAAGCCACCCGCTCGGCCGCCTGCTGCTGCTTGGCCATCGTGCGGGCGCGGCGACGCTGCGCGTCGGCTTCCCGCGCCACATTCTTGGGAATATGGGCAGCGATGGCGTGCAAGGCGGCTGGGGTTTCCTTGGGGGCGTTGCTGGCTTTCCGAACGAGGGACATGGGGGGACTCCTGATGTGCTTGAAAAAACGATCTCCGGTGTGAGAAGCACCCGCTTCATCGACCCTGTGGAGAGCACATGAATTGGAACGGGTGGGCGTTTTTCCGATCTGCAGAACAGGCGTGTGTAAAAGTCCTAAATCGTGTGGGGAATTGAAAAAGCCACTCGAAAGTGGCTGGTCATGGCGCGGGTGCGGGTTGTTGCGGTTCAGTCGATCGGTGTTGACGGCTGCGTCTTCAGAAAGACTTCCGGGTCGGGCGCGAACGCGGCATACAGCGGCAGCAGCGCGCCGCCCAGCGCGCGGGCGTCCGAGCCGATGGTGCCGGCGCGCACGCTCGGGCGGTTGACGCCTTCCCAGCTGTGGGCGTCGAGCGCTTCCTCGACATGGGCGATCACGCGCGACAGCAGGTCGCGGTGGAACACGCCGTCGATCACCACGTCGCCCAGGTCGAGCAGGCAGGCGGCGGTGGCAATCGACAGCGCCATGGCCTGCGCGGCGCTCTTGAGCCAGACGCGGGTGTAGGCGGCCCAGGGCGGCTCCAGCGCACGGCTGTCGATAGCGGCGTCGCCGTCCAGCCCGGCCGATTCATACAGGCGCTGCAGGCCGAACAGCGAGGCCGCGCTCAGCACCTGCGGCGCAGGCAGGCCGGCGCTGGCCGCATGCATGGGCATGGAGCCGACTGCGCCGGCGTTGCCATGCAGGCCGGGGTACAGATGGCTGTCGATCACCAGCCCGCCGCCGATGAAGGTGTCGACGAACAGGTAGAGAAAGCTCTTCATGCTGCGGCCACGCCCGGCCACCAGCTCGGCCACGCAGGCGGCGGCGGTGTCCTTGATCAGGTGCACCGACAGGGGGGTCATGGCCGAGATGCGCTCGACCAGGTTGATCTCGTCCCAGCGGCGCGACTGCTCGCCCGGCACGCCCAGCAGCGACTGCCAGCCGCCCAGCGACAGCGGTGCCGCCACGCCGATGCCTGTCAGCCGCTCGGCCTGCGCGCCCAGGCCCTGCTGCAGCGCGGTGAGCATGCGCTCCAGGTCGTCGAACAGCGTGACCGGATCGGGAAAGTCGTAGCCGACGCTGTGGCGCTCGCGCACCGCGCCGGTGAAGTCGATCAGGATCACGTCCATGCTGCGCCGGCCGATCTTGACGCCGATGGAATAGGCGCCGTCCGGCGCCAGCGCGATCGGGACCGACGGCTGGCCGATGCGCCCGCGCAGCGGTTCGCGCTTGACCAGCAGGCCGTCGGCGAGCAGCGCGTTGACGATCAGCGAGACCGTCTGGTTGCTCAGGTGCGTGAGCCGCGCCAGCTCGGCCTTGGGCAGATCGCCATGCAGGCGGATGGCCTGCAGCACGACGCGCTCGTTGTACTGGCGCATGCCGCTGTGGTTCGATCCGCGCGGACGCAGTTGTACCTGTGCCGGGGCCGGCGCACGCTGGTGGCCGGGCGGCACAGGGGCCTCAGGAAAGGGCGCGTGATCGAGGGCCACAGCAGACAGCTTCTCAGACACCCGTCAGGCTTCCAGCGCCTGGCTGATCACGCCCTTCTTGAACAGGAAGTTGCCGTAGGGCTGCAACTCACCGGTCACGACCACCGCGAAGGCGGTCTTGACGCGTTCGTAGAAGGCAAAGCGCTCGATGGCCTCGCACTGGGCCGGCGTGGCGTGGCCACCGGCGCCAAGCATGGCGATCATGTCGCGCTGCATGCGGCTGAGGTAGCCCTCGGGCGTGCCCGACACCTGCATGAAAGCCACCGGCTGCGTCACCGCCGCGTCCAGCGGCAGCAGCGACAGCACGGCTTCGGACACGCGCTGCACGCTGGCGCCGGGCAGGTGGATCAGCGGCTTGGGGCGGCCGCCCGGGTACTGCGCCAGCGTGGCGGCGGTGAAGTTGGCGTCGGCGATGATGATCTCGTCGCCGTGGCCCATCTCCGCCAGCACCTTGAGCAGGTCCGGGGTCAGCAGGGGATCGATGCCTTTGAGCATGGTCTTTTCCTCAGGCCAGGTAATCAGCCGGCAACTGGTCCGGCGGCAACGCACCGGTCATGACGGCCACCGTGTCGGACATGCTGATTTTCTTCGGGTTCAGCACGGCGGCCCGCTTGCCCAGGCGGGCGACGTGGATGCGGTCGGCGATCTCGAAGACGTGCGGCATGTTGTGCGAGATCAGGATGACGGGCAGGCCCTTGTCGCGCACCCGGCGGATCAGCTCCAGCACCATGTTGCCTTCCTTGACACCCAGCGCCGCGGTCGGCTCGTCGAGGATGACGACGTGCTCGGCAAACGCCGCCGCACGTGCCACCGCCACGCACTGGCGCTGGCCGCCCGAGAGCGTCTCCACCGCCTGCGTCATCGAGCGGATGCCGACCTTCAGGTCGTTCATGCGCGCGATGCTCTGCTCCAGCATGGCCTTCTTGTCGAGCACGCGCAGCACGTTGCCCAGGAAGCCCGGCAGGCGCAGTTCACGGCCAAGGAACAGGTTCTCGGCAATCGTCATCGCCGGGGCCACCGCGAGGTCCTGGTAGACCGTCTCGATGCCCACGCGGCGTGCGTCGATCGGGCTCTTGAAGTGGATGGGCTTGCCGTCGAGCTCAATGGTGCCTTCGTCGGGAATCGTCGCGCCCGACAGGCACTTGATCAGCGAGGACTTGCCCGCGCCGTTGTCGCCGATGACCGCCAGGATCTCGCCGGCGCGCAGCTCGAAGTCGGCGCCGTCCAGCGCGGTCACCTGACCGTAGCGCTTGACCAGGCCGCGGGCCTGCATCACGATCTGCGGCTGTTTGGATTGAGATTGCGCGTTCATTTAACGGCCTCCCTTGCGAGACATCTGATCCGTGGCCACCGCCAGGATCACCAGGATGCCGGTCACCAGGATCTGGTAGACCGACGACACACCCATCAGCGTCAGGCCGTTGCGGAACACGCCGACGATCATGGCGCCCATCAGGGTGCCGAGCAGGATGCCGCGGCCCCCGAACAGGCTGGTGCCGCCCAGCACGACGGCGGTGATGGCGTCCAGGTTCTCGGTCTGGCCGGCGTTGGGGTCACCGGCGCCGGTACGGGCCACCGACAGCATCGAGGCGATGCCGTAGAACACGCCCGCCAGGGCATACACCGTCAGCAGCACGCGGTCGGTCGGGATGCCGGTCAGGCGGGTCGCTTCGGGGTTGTTGCCCACGGCGTAGACGTGGCGTCCGGGCGCGGTGTCGCGCAGCCAGAGCCAGGTCGCCAGGTACAGCGCCAGCATCAGCACCACGCCATAGGCGACGCGGGCGCCGCCGAAGTTGAAGGTCTCGCCCAGCAGGTTCATGCCGTCGGGAATCTGCGTGATCGTCTGCGCCCGGGAGTAGAGTTGCGTCACCGCGAAGGCGATGTTGAGCGTGCCGAGCGTGACGATGAAGGGCGGCAGCTTGATGCGGGTGACCAGCAGGCCGTTGATCAGGCCGAACAGGGTGGTCACGGCGATGCCGCACAGGATGGCCACCGGCGCGCTCAGGCCGTAGTCGGCGGCGACCTTGGTCATCACGATGGAGCCCAGCGCCATCAACATGCCGCAGGACAGGTCGATGCCGGCCGTGAGGATGATCAGCGTCTGGCCGATGGCGATGGTGCCCACCACCATGACCTGCTGCAGGATCAGCGAGAAGTTCTGCAGCGTGAGAAAGCGTTCATGCTGGAACGAAAAGAAGGTACAGGCCAGGATCAGCGCGATGGCTGGGCCCAGTGTCCCGATCGGGGGAAGCTTGGCTTTGAGCGAATTCATGGAATGGCTCGCTGGTAGCGCGCATCGAGCGAGCGGACGGACCGGTCGCGTGCACGAAAGAAAAAGAAAGCCCCGTGTTCGCGGGGCTTTCACATCAGGGGCGGTTCGATGACCGCCCCTGTGCGATCAGAGATCTTGACGGATCCGGCTTGAGTCCGGACCCGTCAGCCCGGATCAGTCACCCCAGCACTGGCCACGGGCGGTCTTGGTGTCGATGCTCTTCACGCCAGCGACAGGCTTGGCCGCGACCAGGTCCACACCGGTGTCGGTGTAGCCGGCTTGGCGCTTGCCGTCCTTGGCGTACTTGACGCCAGCGGCCACGCCCATCGCGGCCATCTTCAGCGGGTACTGCATCGAGGTGGCGGCGATCACGCCCTTCTCGACGTTGCCCACGCCGTTGGAGCACATGCCGTCCACGCCCAGGATCACGACGTCCTTTTCCTTGCCGGCGGCCTTCAGTGCCTTGTAGGCACCGGCAGCAGCGGGTTCGTTGATGGCGTAGACCACGTTGATGTTGGCGTTCTTCTGCAGGCAGTTTTCCATGCCGGTCTGGCCCTTGGCGGCGTCGCCGAAGCTGTCGGCCATGCAGACCACTTCAGCCGGCTGAGCCAGTTCATTGCTCTTGGCGTCGAGGGTCTTCAGACCGTAGCCGGCCAGGAAGCCGTTGTGGCGCTGTGCACCGACCGGGTGGCCAGGGAACAGGTCCAGCGTGGCGATGACGGGCTTTTTGCCGCCGAGTGCGACCTTGGCGTAGGCGCCGATCAGCTCGCCGGCCTTGTAGTTGTTGGTGGCGAACAGCGCATCGGCTTCGCCGACCGGGCTGTCCAGGGCGATGACTTGCACGCCTTGTGCCTTGATCTTCTTGATGGTCGGGATGATGGCGTCGCCCGACGACGTGATCAGGATGGTCTTGGCGCCGGCGGCAACCATGTTCTCCATCGCGGTGATCTGGCCGGCGGTGTCGCCGTCTTGCTTGCCCGCGGCCGACAGCAGCTTGGCGCCCAGCTTCTTGGCTTCGGCTTCCGCGCCTTCCTTCATCTTCACGAAGAACGGGTTGGTTTCGGTCTTGGTGATCAGGCCGATGACGGGCTCAGCCGCGAAGGACGAACCGGCGGCGCAAGCGAGGGCGGCAGCGATGGCCAGAGTGGAAAGACGCTTCATGTTGTCTCCGATAGGAATAAAACGATTGCGCGGTGGGGCGCAGGTCAGAAAGCGGGTTGTGAGTCGCGAGGTACCGATGGCACTGAGCGGCCTCAACCACGAACGCAATCCTAGCGATCCGCGCTAATAAATCAATCAAATTGATTTAGTGGTTTCCCCTAAATCCGCCCGGCCTCCGACCGTGCCACCATCACGCCCGCAGAGCTATGAGCCGAGCTGAGGCTCTGGTTCGCCTCCAAGCCACTCCCAAGCTGTGATCGGCTCTCCGGCCCGTTTAGGTCACAGCTAAATCTTTGTGAGTGATCAACTCGACTGGCGGCCACTGTTGTGCGCCTCATCTTCTTCCACTGTTTTTCAACCTCACTTACGCACACCATGAACTCAAGCTCCACTGTGGTCGTCTGCGGCGAATCGCTGCTCGATGTGTTCCAGGACGGCCTCACCCCCACGGGTCTCAAGCTCGATGCGGTGGTGGGCGGCTCGCCGCTCAACGTGGCGGCCGGCGTGGCGCGGCTGGGCCTGAACTCGGTGTTCTTCGGCGCGGTCTCCAGCGACTTTCTGGGCGAGCGCATCGAGCAGAGCATCCGCGCCGAAGGCATCTCGATGGACGCCGTCATCGCCTGCGACGCCCCCACCACATTGAGCCTGGTCGGCGTTGACGCGCAAGGCGTGCCCAGCTACCGCTTCTACGGTCACGGCGGCGCAGACCGCCAGTTGTTGCCCGAGCACCTGGCCCGCGTGCCGGCCGACGTGGCCGCATTCCACTTCGGCTCCTACGCCTGCGTGGTCGAGCCGATCGGCAGCACCATCCGTGCACTGATCGAGCAGCGCCGCGACAGCAGCGTCATCTCCTACGACCCCAACGTGCGCCTGAACGTCGAGCCGCGCCTGGACGTCTGGCGCGACATGATCGACTGGATGTCCAGTCGCGCCCACCTCATCAAGCTCAGCGACGAGGACTTCGAGCGCCTCTACCCCGACACCGACATCGAGACGCTGGCCCAGCGCTGGCTGCAGCGCGGCGTCAAGCTGGTGATGCAGACCCGTGGCGGCGAGGGTGCATTGGCCTGGACCTCCGCCGGTCACATCCGCGTCAGCGCCCCCAAGGTGCAAGTGCAGGACACCGTCGGCGCGGGCGACACCTTCCAGGCGTCCACGCTGGTGGCACTGGCCGAGTTGGGCCTGCTCAGCCCGGCGGGACTGGCGGGCATCACACTCGATCAGGTGCGTACCGTGGCCGGTTTTGCAGCCAACGCGGCAGCCATCACCTGCACCCGTCGCGGCCCTGATTTGCCTCGCCGCGCCGAATTGCCCGCACTAGCCTGAAATTCAGGCTAGAATAGCTTTCTTTAGTCGGGGCGTAGCGCAGCCTGGTAGCGCATCTGGTTTGGGACCAGAGGGTCGCGAGTTCGAATCCCGCCGCCCCGACCATAAAGAAAATTGTTCAGCTCAATCGCTCGTGTAATCCAAAATATTTCCGAGCGACATGCAGCAAGCCCAGCGCTTCTGCTGCCAGTAGCTCAACTGGATAGAGCACCGCCCTTCTAAGGCGGGGGTTGGGGGTTCGATCCCCTCCTGGCAGACCATTAGAACCACTTGATCGTTGCTGAAGCCAACCACTGTTCCAGTGGTTTTTTTTCGTCCTCGACAAACCGTGCAACATTCCTTCACAATCCGCCGCGACCTGCGTGAGGTCAATTTCAGGGGGATTCGAGAATGTTCAAGCGCTCATGCGTTGCTTCCGGTGTTGCCGCGCTTTGCGTGGGTGTGGGTTCAACGGCGGTTTGGGCCCAAACCGCTGTCAACGGGTCTGGAAATTCACTGGGCCGCGTTGAAATCATCGGCACATCGCTGCCACGCATTGATGCTGAGACGGCTTTGCCGGTGCAGATCTTGCATCGCAGCGACATTGTCAACTCGGGCGCGACATCGACGGCTGATTTCCTGCAGCGTCTGCCGGCCTTGCACGGGGGCACCAACGAGGCCAATTCGGTCGGCAACATTGGCGCGGGTTTTTCGGGTGCCTCGATCCATGATCTGGGCGAACAGCGCACGCTGGTTTTATTGAATGGGCGGCGCATTGCCAGTTTTGCCGGACAAACGCTGCGGGGCGATCTCGCAGGCATTGATCTCAATACCCTGCCGTTGGCTGCCATTGATCGCATTGAAATACTGACGGACGGCGCTTCAGCTGTTTATGGCTCGGACGCCATCGGCGGGGTGATCAATGTCATCACGCGCCGTGGTGGGTTGGCGCCCACCCTCACGGCGGGCCATTCCCGCCCGGCCGGTGGTGCGCATGAGACCCGGTTTTCCTACACCCAGGGTCTGGGCGATCTGGCGCGGGACGGATACAGCGCCATGGTGTCCCTGAGTGCCGACAAGCGCACCGCGCTGGCGGCGACGCAGCGTGATTTCGCGCGCACCGGGGTGGTGGATTTCCAGTATCAAGGCCGGCGCCTGCGTTCGCTCAACGGCTCGATCTATACCGACCCTGCCACGGTCTACGAACAGAACGATCCCAATCCACGCCAAGTGGGCAACAGCCCCGGTACCTGCCCCGCGGGGCATATTGCCGAGGGTGCGGCCTGTTACTACGACTACACCCGTCAACTGGAGATCATGCCGGTGCGTGAACGCACCAGTCTGATGTTTTCAGGCGATACCCAGACAGGCTCGCAGCGCCTGTTTGCCGATGTGATGCTGGCGCGGACCGAATCGATCTGGCGGGTCGCACCCGTGCCGGGTGATGTCTTGCTGCAACCGGACTCGCCTTTCCTGGCGGCTGCGCAGAGCGTGATCGGACCCGGAGAGGCGCTTTATGCATATGACGACGGATCGGTGCCTGCCTACTGGCGACTGCAGGATGCCGGTCGCCGCACGACGCGCGACCGTTCGACCGCCGTTCACCTGACAGTGGGCCTGGAGGGGCCGCTTGATGGTCCGCTCGGCCGCTGGCAACAGCAGACGGCGCTGACGCACTCGGTCAACCGCTACCGCAGCGACCTGCTCGATGGCTGGCTGAGCCAGGAGGCACTGAATCAAGCGCTGGCCGTGTCCAGCGGTGCAGCCGCGCTCAACCCGTTTGCCGGTGCCGGCCAGCAAACCCCTGAAGCGCTGGCCGCCTTGCGCAGCGCGGCCATCTACGGCAAATGGGACGGTGGCGTCTCCACGCTGGACCAATTGCAGTGGCGGGCGCACACCGACCTGGCGCAACTGGAGGGCGGTGATCTGGCGATGTCGGTCGGCGCGTCCTGGCTGCGCGAGAGCCTGCGCTCCACGCCTGGTGTGCGTCACCAGGGCCTGTTGACCAGCGCGGGCTCGGCCTGCGACCCGGCGGCGGCCACTGGAAGCGCCGGCGCCTGCGACACCCGCTTCGGCGATACCGACACCGTACGACCCTATGCCGGCAGTCGGCGGGCGCTGGCGGTGTTTTCGGAATGGGTGGCGCCGGTGAGCCGGCAACTCGAATTCAATGCGGCCGTGCGTGCCGACCACTATTCGGATTTTGGCTCGACCCTGAACGGCAAACTCGCCACGCGCTGGCAGCCTACCGCCGGCTGGTTGTTGCGCGGCTCGCTGGGCACCGGTTTCAGGGCGCCCAGCGTGGCGCAGGTGCATGGCAGCCGGCAGGATTTCGGTTTTACCGACAGTGCGTACGACTGCCCCTTCACGCCGGAGCAACTGGCTGAAATCGGTGGTGCCGGCACGATTTGCCCGACCAGCGGTTATCTGCGCCAGATTGCCGAGGGCAGTCGCACGCTCTCGCCTGAAAAATCGACCCAGCTGACCCTGGGCACGCTGCTGCAGGCGAGCCGGAATTTCAACCTCGGTGCTGATTTCTGGATTGTGCAGGTGCGTGATGCGCTGGGCGTGGTGCCGGCGTCGGCCATTCTGGCGGACCCGCAGCGCTATCGCAGCAAATTCACCACTTACCAGAACACGGGTTTGCAGCAGACCGAATTGGCGGTTTATCTGCCGGTCGATAACCTGGGCACGCAATACCGCAGTGGCATTGACTTCACGGCACGTGCCGTGGCCGGTAACGTGCAGGATGGGAAAATCGAAGTTCAAGGTGCAGCCACCTATCGACTGCGTGATGAATATCAGCTGGAGCGCAACGGCCCGGTTTATTCCAGCCTCGGACAATTTGGTGTGGACCAGCGCGTGGCGCATCGCTGGCAGGCACGTGTTGCCACCCGCTGGACGCAGGGCGAGTGGTCACATGGCCTGACGGCCAATTACCGCTCCGGTTATCGGGACGAGCAATTCAGCGCCGATTCGGGTCAGGTCTTTGACCGGGATACGGGTGAATATGTCGACGTTCTCAATTACCGCGTCAAACCCTTCATCACTTGGGACTGGAATACCCAGTGGCAGGTGAGCAAGCGCTGGACGCTGAGTGTGGGCGCGTTGAATATTTTTGATCAAAGCCCGCCGCTGGCGATCACGGTCAATGGTGGTGGCCAGATGGTGGGCTATAACGCGCGCTATGACGACAGCCGCGGTCGCACGCTCTATCTGGATGCGGCGCTGAGTTTCTGATTTCTGCCTTGATCGGTTTTGTATCGCTTCTCTGCAAAGAGCTTGATATTCGTTAACAAGACAGCGATCCAGCAGCATGGTGCCGTCCGTAGGATGGCCTCATGCCTTCTGTTTCTTCGTTTGTCCCGGGTCGTTGGACTTCCTCGCGGCTGATTCGTCGCGGCGCCGGATGGGTCGCCGCAGCGGCACTGCTGCAACTGGGGGCCTGCACCACGGCGTCCCGGCCCCATTCGGCCCCTGAGTGGCCCACGGACAGCGCGCTGCCATTGCCCGCGACCTGGTCGGGTGCCGATGCGGTGCCGGTGCGCTCGGCCACCTCGCTGGCGAACTGGTGGACCCGGCTGGGTGACGCCACGCTCACCGGCCTGATCGGCGCCGCACTGCAGCACAACCACGACATTGCGCTGGCGCAGGCCAATCTGCGGCAGGCGCGTGCGCTGGGTGATGTGGCTGCAGCCGGCCTCGGCCCGACGCTGGACGCCAGTGCCTCGGCGCAGAGCAGTCGCAGCCACGTCAACAACCGCGCCACCACGACCAACAACTTTCGCGCCGGCCTGGATGCGGGCTGGGAACTGGATGTGTTCGGTCGTGTCCGGGCCGGTGTCTCGGCTGCTGACGCCGACGCCACCGCGAGCGCCGCCAATCTGGGCGATGTGCAGGTCTCGGTAGCCGCCGAGGTGGCGCTGGCCTATGTCGGCTTGCGCGGCGCGCAGGCGCGGCTGGCGATTGCGCAGGCCAGTCTGGCCAGCCAGCAGGAAACGCTGCAGATCACCGACTGGCGTGCGCAGGCCGGGCTGGTGACCTCGCTGGTGGTCGAGCAGGCGCGCGCCACCACCGCGCAAACCCAGGCGCAACTGCCGCTGCTGCGCACCAGCATCGCGCAATACGGCCACAGCCTGGCGGTGTTGACCGGGCAGGCGCCGGCGGCCTTGCTGCCTCAACTGCAACAGATGAACGCTGCGGGTGAATTGCCGCCGGTGCCGACGGTTTCCGCCGATCTGGCGCTGGCGTTTCCGGCCGAGACGCTGCGCCAGCGCGCCGATGTGCGGGCGGCCGAGTGGCGCGTGCGGGCTGCTGTGGCCCGCCTGCAGCAGGCTGATGCGGCGCGTTACCCGAGCTTTCAGCTCAGTGGCTCGCTGGGTTTGAGCGCGCTGGCGTTGGGTTCGCTCACCAGCGGCAGTTCGGTGGTCAGCGCTTTGCTGGGCAGCGTGTCGGCGCCTTTGCTCGATGGCGGCGCGGCGCGCGCCCGGGTGCAGTCGCAGGATGCTGCGTTGGCCCAGGCCCAGGCCAGCTACCGCACGGTGGTGCTGGGCGCGCTCAAGGAGGTCGAAGACACGCTGGTAGCGCTGCGGAACGACCGCGAGCGCCAGATCACGCTGGACGTGGCTGCCCAGGCCGCCAGCAACGCCGCGCTGCTGGCACGCCAGCGCTACAGCAGCGGCCTGATCGATTTCCAGACCGTGCTCGAAACCCAGCGCACGTTGTTGAGCACGCAAGACAGCGTGGCCAGCGCCCGCGCCGACATCACTCGCCGACCACGTGCGGCTCTACAAGGCCCTGGGCGGCGGCTGGACTGAAACCTCTCCGAGTGACATCCGATGACGATTGCTTCTTCACCTCCGGCCTCATCTGCCGCTGATCTGACCGCCCTGCTGGGCGCCGAGGCCGCCGTGCGGCCGTGGTGGCGCCGGCCGCTGACCTGGATCGTGGCGGGCGGGCTGCTGGCGCTGGCCGCCGGCGGTGTGGCGTGGCAATCGAGCCAGAACGCGGCGGTGGCGCCGCGCTACAGCACCGAGCCGGTGACGCGCGGCAACCTGACGCTGTCGGTCACCGCCAATGGCACGCTGCAACCGACGCGCTCGGTCAATATCGGCAGCGAGTTGTCAGGCACGGTGGCGCGGGTGCGGGTTGATGTGAATGACCGCGTCAAGCAGGGCCAGGTGCTGGTGGAACTGGACACGGCCAAGCTGTCGGACCAGATCACCCGCTCGCGCGCTTCGCTGGCGGCGGCGCAGGCCCAGCAGGCGGTGGCTGCTGCCACGGCCAAGGAGGCCGAGGGCAATCTGGGCCGGCTGGAAGCGGTGGCGCGGCTCTCGGGCGGCAAGGTGCCGTCGCAATCGGAACTTGACACCGGCCGTGCCGCGCTCGACCGCGCCCGTGCCGAGGAGAACAGCGCCCGCGCGGCGGTGACCAACGCCCGCGCCGCGCTGAGCACCGACGAGACCAACCTCGCCAAGGCCTCGATCCGCTCGCCGATTGACGGCGTGGTGCTGACGCGCACGGTCGAGCCCGGCAACGCCGTGGCCGCCTCGCTGCAGGCGGTGACGCTGCTGACGCTGGCCGAGGACCTGTCGCAACTGCGCCTGCAGGTCAATGTGGATGAGGCCGATGTGGGCTCGGTCGCGCTCGGCCAGCCGGCCCGCTTCACGGTGGCGGCGCACCCGTCGCGCACCTTTCCGGCCACCCTCACGCGGGTGGCGTTTGGCTCGACCATCACCGAAAACGTCGTCACCTACCTGACCTGGCTCGACGTGGCCAACGCCGACCTGAGCCTGCGCCCGGGCATGACGGCCACCGCCACCATCACCGCCATCGAGCGGCGCGACGTGCTGCGCGTGCCGACCAGCGCGCTGCGCTTCACGCCCACGGCAGCGGCTGTACAGGCATCCGGGGCGTCCACCCGTTTCCGGCAGCATCGTCTCCAGGCTGATGCCGCGCCCGCCGGGCAACGCCACGCGCAAGACGGCAGGCGCGGTGACACCGACCGGCGCGCGTCAGGTCTGGGTGCTGCAGAACGGCCAGCCCACGGCGGTGGCGGTCACGGTGGGCATCAGCGACGGCCGCTACACCGAAGTCACCGGCGAAGGCCTGCAAGCGGGCGCGGCGGTCATCACCGACTCAGCGCAATGGAGCGGCCCCATGAGCGTCCCGAGTACCGACTCCGCTGATCCGCCTGCGCGGCGTCACCAAGGTCTACGGCAGCGGCGACACCGCGTTTGCGGCGCTCAAGGGCGTCGATCTGGACGTCAACGTGGGCGAATTCGTCGCGGTGATGGGGCCGAGCGGCTCGGGCAAGTCGACCGCCATGAATGTGCTCGGCTGCCTGGACACGCCCAGCGCGGGCGAGTACCTGTTTCGCGGCGTGCACGTCGAGCGCATGACGCGCGACCAGCGCGCCCGGCTGCGGCGGCGCTACCTGGGCTTCGTGTTCCAGGGCTTCAACCTGCTGGCGCGCACCACGGCGCAGGAAAACGTCGAGCTGCCGCTGCTCTATCGCGGTGAATCGGCGTCTCGCCCGCCACGCCGCTTGCGCGCGAGGCGCTGGCCTCGGTCGGCCTGGCGGGCTGGGAACACCACACGCCGGCCGAGCTGTCGGGCGGCCAGCAGCAGCGGGTGGCGATCGCGCGCGCCATCGTCAGCCGGCCCGAGGTGCTGCTGGCCGACGAGCCGACCGGCAACCTCGACAGCCAGCGCAGCCAGCGAAATCATGGAATTGCTGCTGTCGCGGCTCAACAGCGAGCGCGGCATCACCGTGCTGATGGTCACCCACGAGCCCGACATGGCGGCCTATGCGCAAGCGCATGGTTCGTTTTGTCGATGGCCGGGTCGAGCCAGCGACCACGCCCAACCCCCACCCCATCGGCCTCAAGGCCCCGGCGGCTCGGGTGGAAGAGAGCCGCCTGATGCTGTGCTCAACACCCTGCTGGCTCGCGCTTGCGCTCGATCCGGCGCAACCTGCTGCGTTCCTTCCTCACCATCGCTGGGCATCGTGATCGGCGTGAGCGCGGTCATCACCATGGTCACGCTCGGCCGTGGCGCGACGCAGGCGGTGCAGGACCAGATTTCCAGCCTGGGCAGCAACCTGCTGATGGTGCGGCCCGGCCAGCGCCAGGGGCCGGGCGGCGGCGGTGGCGCGCCGAGCGTTCAAGGCAGCCGATGCCGACGCCATCGCCGCGCAGATCGGCGGCGTGCGCACGGTGGCGCCCGAGGTGCGCGCCAGCGCCACCGTGGTCGCCAACGGCCGCAACTGGGCCACCAGCGTGACGGGCAGCACCAACAGCTTATTTCGACACCAGCAACTGGACGCTGGCCTCGGGCCGCCGCTTCACCGACGCTGAGCAGCAGGCCGGCGCGGCGGTCTGCGTGATCGGCGAGACCGTGCGGCGCGAGCTGTTCGGCAGCGTGGCCGCGCTGGGCGCGCAGCTGCGCGTCAAGCAGTTCTCCTGCGAGGTGATCGGCCTGCTGGCGTCCAAGGGCCAGGCCGCGATGGGCAACGATCAGGACGACATCGTGCTGCTGCCGCTGCGCACCGTGCAACGCCGCGTCACCGGCAGCCAGCGCGTGGCGACGCTGCTGGTGTCGATGCAGGAGGGCAGCAACGCCGACCGCCTCAAGGCCAGCCTGACGCAGCTGCTGCGCGAGCGCCGCAAGCTCGCCGACGGGCGACGACGACAACTTCAACGTGCTCGACACCCAGCAGATCGCGCAGACGCTCTCGGGCACCACCCAGGTGATGACCACGCTGCTGGGCGCAGTGGCTGCGGTCAGCCTGCTGGTGGGCGGCATCGGCATCATGAACATCATGCTGGTGAGCGTGACCGAGCGCACCCGCGAGATCGGCGTGCGCCTGGCCATCGGCGCGCTGGAGCGCGAGGTGCTGCTGCAGTTCCTGATCGAGGCGGTGGCACTGGCCTCGCTGGGCGGGCTGATTGGCATCGTGCTGGCGACGGTGGCCTCGTACACGCTGGCCGGCGTGATGGGCGTGCCCTATCTGTTTGACCCGGTCATCAACCTGCTGTCGTTTTTGTTCTCAGCCGCCATTGGCGTGGTGTTCGGCTACTTTCCGGCCCGGCGCGCGGCACGGATGGACCCGATCGACGCGCTGCGGCATGAGTGAATGGGCTTGAATCAGCTCAATCCGCCTGGATCGCCTCGACCTGGATGCGCAGCGTCACGGCCATGTCGAAGCCGTAGGCCTTGCCGGCGTCGATGCCGAAGTCGGCGCGGTTGAAGCTGGCCAGCGCATCGGCGCCGCAGACCTCGCGCTTGAACAGCGGGTGCGGCGCGCATTTGAAGCGGTGGATCTGCAGAACGTCAGCGGTTTGGTGATGCCGTGCAGCGTCAACTGACCCACCACCTGCGTGGGCGCGCCGTTGCTGAAGCCCTGCAACTGACCGCTGTAGGCGGCGTAGGGAAACTGCTCGACGTCCAACAACTGCGCGCCCTTGGCGACGCCGTTCATCTGCGCGTGGCCAAAGTCGATGCTGTCGGTGTCGATGCTCACGTTCACGAAGCCGGTGCCGGCAGCCTTGTCGAGCGTGATCTGGCCGGCGCTCTTGTTGAACTTGCCGCGCCAGGTCGACAGGCCCATGTGGTCGGCCTCGAAGCTGGGGTAGGTGTGCGAGGGGTCGATCTGATAAGTGACCGGCGCGGCGTGGGCGGTGGCGACGATGCCGAGCAGCAGGCCCGACACGATGGTGCTGAGTTGAGTTGGGGCATTCATGGCGCCGATTGCAGCACGGGACGGGCGCCCTAGAATGCGCCCGCCTTCTACAGCCCTGTTGCCCTCATGAACCCCATCGTTGCCGTCGCCACTGAAGTTGCCAACCCCTACGGACTGGCCGCGCTGTGGGGCGGCAGCGATCTGGTCGCCAAGCTGGTGCTGCTGATGCTGGTGGTGATGTCGGTGGGCAGCTGGTACGTGATCGTGGTGAAGTTGCTGGAGCAGACCCGCGTGGCGCGATTTGCCGCCGAGGCGCAGGCGAAGTTCTGGAGTGCGGCCAGCGTGCGCGAAGGCGCGCAGGCGCTGACGGCCGGCAGCCCGTTCCGCTTCATTGCCGAGGCGGCGGCGGACGCCACGCTCAAGCACGAGGGCCTGCTCGGCCAGATCGACCTGAACACCTGGGTGACGATGTCGATCCAGCGCTCCATCGAGCGGGTGCAGAGCCGGCTGCAGAACGGGCTGGCGTTTCTGGCCACCGTCGGCTCGACCGGGCCGTTCGTGGGGCTGTTCGGCACGGTGTGGGGTATCTATCACGCGCTGACCGCCATCGGCGTGGCGGGTCAGGCGAGCATCGACAAGGTGGCCGGCCCGGTGGGCGAGGCGCTGATCATGACCGCTCTGGGCCTGGCCGTGGCGGTGCCGGCAGTGCTGGGCTACAACGGCCTGGTGCGGCGTAACAAGGCGGTGATGGACGAGGTGCGCGCCTTCGGCAGCGACCTGCACGCGGTGGTGCTGGCGCATGGTGCCAAGCGCGACGCGCAGGTCTGAGGGCGGCCGACATGGCGATGTCGATGGGGCCGGGCGGAGCGGGTGAGGACGATGAAGTCATCGCCACCATCAACACCACGCCGCTGGTCGACGTGATGCTGGTGCTGCTGATCATCTTCCTGATCACGATTCCGGTGGTCAATTTCACCGTGCCGGTGCAGCTGCCCAAGGAGCGCAACGAGGTGCGCGAGAGCCGGCCGGAGAACATCGTCATCACCGTCGACGCGCAGGGCCAGCTCTACTGGAACGACCAGCTCCTGGCGCCGGGTGCGGCGCTGCAGGCGCGGCTCCAGGCCGTGGCGACGCAGCAGCCGCAGCCGGAGGTGCACATCCGCGGCGATGCGGCGGCGCGCTATGAGGCGGTGGGCCGCGTGCTGCTGCAGTGCCAGCAGGCCGGCATCGCCAAGGTCGGCTTCCTGACCGAGCCACCCCCGCGCGTCTGACCTATGGGCATGAACCTGAACACCGATGCCGGGCGTGACGAGTCCGAGCCGATCATGGACATCAACACCACGCCGCTGATCGACGTGATGCTGGTGCTGCTGGTGATGCTGATCATCACCATCCCGATCCAGCTGCACGCCGTCAACCTCAACCTGCCGGTGGGCCCGCAGCGCCCGCCGCCAGAGCTCAAGCCCGAGGTGGTGCGCGTCGACATCAGCGCCACCGGCGTGGTGTCCTGGCAAGGCCAGCCGCTGGCCGACCGCGCCGAGCTGGAAGCGCGCATGGCCGCTGCTGCCGCGCAGCCGCTGGCGCCTGAGCTGCAAATCCGCCCCGACCGCAACGCCAGCTACGGCCGCTTTGCCGAGGTGATGGTGGTGGCGCGCCAGCAAGGCCTGACCCGGCTGGGCGTGGCCGGCAACGAGCAGTTTGCGCCACCGGGCCGTGCACCATGAAGAGGGTGCAACCCTACGACTACAACGCCGGCGAGCGTGGCCGGCGCGGCTGGGGTTTGGCGGCGGTGGTGGCGCTGCACGGCCTGGTGTTCTGGGCGCTGGCGTCGGGCTGGGGGCAGCAGGTGGTCAAGCGCATCAGCGAGCCGATCACGGTGGCGCTGATCAGTGACGCGCCGCTGCCGTCGTTGCCGCGTCCGCCCGAGCCGGCGCCGAAGTTGCCGCCGCCTGCGCCCGCACCCAAGCCGCTGGTCACACCCGCCAAGCCTGCGCCGGCCCTATTGCCGACGACACCGACACCGGCGCCCAGTCCGACGCCTGCCCCGGTCGTACCGGCTCCCGCGCCCGTGGCGGCACCGGTGCCTGCGCCTGCGCCCGTCGCAGCACCGGTCACAGCGCCCAGCCCGCCGGCAGAGAGCAAGCCGGCGCCCGTGGTGTCTGCGCCCACCGCACCCGCCGCGCCTGCAGCGCCCGCGCGCAGCGAGATCTCGGTAGCCTGTCCGGGCTACAAGGACGTGCTGCAGTCGGTGTTGTCGGGCGCGTATGACCGCGTCGGCATCGCCGGTGTCGTCAAGGTGCAGATCCGCGTGCGTGGCGCGCAGATCGTCGATGTGACGCCGCTCTCAGGCCCACGTGAATACCACCGGCTGGTGCAGAACGCGGTGCGGCGCATGAGCTGCCGTGCCGAGGGGGCGGAAGAGGTGGTGGTGCCGCTGGAAGTGGCTTTCCGCGAGCAATAAAAAAGGCGTCCCTTGTGGACGCCTTTTTGCTTCGGTCGCCGTGCGACTGAATTACACGCGCTTGCGGTATTCGTGCGTGCGGGTGTCGATTTCGACCTTGTCGCCCTGCGCCACGAAGATCGGCACCTGGATGTCGAAACCTGTGGCCAGTTTGGCCGGCTTCAGGACCTTGCCCGAGGTGTCGCCCTTGACAGCCGGCTCGGTCCAGGTGATCTCGCGCACCAGGCTGGTGGGCAGTTCGACCGAGATGGCCTTGCCGTCGTAGAACACCACTTCGACGGCCATGCCGTCTTCGAGGTAGCTGATGGCGTCGCCCATGTTCTCGGCTTCGACTTCGAACTGGTTGTACTCGGTGTCCATGAACACGTACATCGGGTCAGCGAAGTAGGTGTAGGTGCATTCCTTCTTGTCGAGGATGACCTGGTCCATCTTGTCGTCGGCCTTGAAGACGACTTCGGTGCCCGAGTTGCTCAGCAGGCTCTTGAGCTTCATGCGCACCGTGGCGGCGTTGCGGCCACCGCGGCTGTATTCGGTCTTGAGCACGACCATCGGGTCCTTGCCGTGCATGATCACGTTACCGGCGCGAATTTCCTGTGCGATCTTCATCTGCGTATTCCATGCCCCGTTGAGACGGGCGCTGCTGTGGTGTTGACTGAACGCTGCGCGGTCAATCCGCACCGCAAAGCCCGCTATTTTAGCCTGCGGCTTGCAAACGCCATCAGCGCGCTCACCAGATCAGGCTGCAGCGCCCAGCGCGAGGCGATTTCGCGCGCCCAGGCGCACCACGCCGGGTAGTGCGGTCCCCACAGCGCCGACCACGCCGCCGCGTCCCACGCCGCAGTGCCGTTCCAGGCGCGCATGACCTGCCGCAGCGGCTCGGCCAGCGCAGCCGGCGCGCCGTCCAGATAGCGCGCCAGAAACGCTTCGAGCTTGATGCCGTGCGCGCCGTCGTCCTGCGGATACAGCTGCCACAGCATCGGCCGCGCGGCCCAGACGGCGCTGACCAGGCTGTCTTCGCCGCGCACCAGATTCAGGTCGCTCTGCCAGAGCAGGCGGTCGAAGTCGGGCTGAGGCTGTGCCGCCAGAAACCGCAGACGCAGATGGCCTGCGGCATCGCCGGCCTGTACCTGCTGCGCCGACAAGCCCGGCGTGACGAGCAGGCAGCTGGCCGACTCGTCGCCCCGAAGTGCCTGCAGCAAGGCGTGCAGGGCGGGTTGCGCGTAGCCGAACAGCAGGATCTGCCGCTCGCCGTGCCGATCAGCCTGATCCAGTGCCTGCACTGCGTCGCGCTGCGCCAGCAGGCCCGGCGCGCGCAGCAGCCCGCCCGTGGCTGGCGTGAAGCCGGGGTAGAAAAACCACTTGGTCAGGCCCGCGCCGGGGCCGCTCCACTGCGGCGAGGCCAGGCCGTGGCTGCGCTCCACATAGGCTTCGGCGCTGAGGTATTCGAGGTTGATCCAGACCGGCGCTGTCGCCTTGGCGACCATGCGTTGCACGAACGCAGCCGGTGGATCGCAGCCGAAGGCTTCGACCACCACCTCGCCCGGCACTTCTTCCGGCGCCGGATCGCGCCACGGCAGCACCTGCACGCCGGCGCAGCCGTCGGGCGCCATCCAGGCCAGCGCGCTGGCGTCATCGACCCACAGACGTACGGCGACGCCGCGCTGCGCCAGGTCGCGTGCCAGCCGCCAGCACACGCCCAGGTCGCCGTGGTTGTCGATGACGCGGCAGAAGATGTCCCACCAAGGTGCAGTGGTGGGTGGGGCGGCGGAAAGGGCACTGGACATGCCGAAATTATCTGCGGCGGCACAATTTGGGCATGAGCCTGCCCACGCCCGAGTTGCCTTCCAGCCCAGAAACTGACGTCCCCGCCGACGAGCGCGCCCAACGCTGGGCCCGCCTGCTGGCCGAGGTGGCGTCGCTGCCGCTGCTGCCGGGCGTGTACCGCTACTTTGATGCGGCCGACGCGCTGCTCTACGTCGGCAAGGCCAAGAGCTTGCGCAAGCGGGTCTCGAGCTACTTCCAGAAGGACCACGGCGGCTCGCGCATCGGCCACATGGTCAGCAAGATCGTGCGCATGGAGACCACGGTGGTGCGCTCCGAGGCCGAGGCGCTGCTGCTTGAGAACAACCTGATCAAGACGCTCAACCCGCGCTTCAACATCCTGTTCCGCGACGACAAGAGCTACCCGTACATCAAGCTGGTGAGCCATGAATTTCCGCGCGTGGCCTACTTTCGCGGCGCGGTGGAACGCAAGCACCGCTACTTCGGGCCCTACCCGAGCGCGTGGGCGGTCAAGGAAGGCATCCTGTTGCTGCAGAAGGTGTTCCGGCTGCGCACCTGCGAGGACAGCGTCTTCAACAACCGCACCCGGCCGTGCCTGCTGTACCAGATCCAGCGCTGCTCGGGGCCGTGCGTGGACATCATCAGCCGCGACGATTACACCCAGGACGTGCGCAATGCCGTGCGCTTCCTGGACGGCCAGACGCAGGAGGTGATGGACGGCCTGCAGGCGCAGATGATGGCCGCCGCCGAGCGCCTGGACTACGAGCAGGCCGCGCAGGTGCGTAACCAGATCACGGCGCTGTCGCGCGTGCTGCACCAGCAGGCGGTCGACACCGGCGAGGATCGCGACGCCGACATCCTGGCCGTCAAGGTGCAGGGCGGGCGCGCCTGCGTCAACCTGGCGATGGTGCGCGGTGGGCGGCACCTGGGCGACCGGGCCTATTTCCCGGCGCATGTGGAAGACGCCAGCGCGATGGCTTTCGATGAGGATGCCGACGCGCCGGCCGTGATGGATGCCGCCGCGGTCGAGTTGCAGGTGCTGCAGGCCTTCATCGCCCAGCATTACCTGGGCGCCAACTGCCCGGTGCTGCTGGTGACCAGCCACGCGGTCGACCGCGAACTGCTGGCGGCGCTGTCCGAGCAGTGCGGCCACAAGGTTGCGGCGCTGCACCAGCCGCGCGACCAGCGGCGCGTCTGGCTCGACATGGCGATCCAGGGTTGTGCGCTGGCGATGGCGCGGCTGCTGGCCGAGGAAGGCTCGCAGCAGGCCCGCACCCGTGCGCTGGTCGAGGCGCTCGACCTCGCGCCGGACGGCATGGACGGTGGGCTGGAAAGCCTGCGCATCGAGTGCTTCGACATCAGCCACACCCAGGGCGAGGCCACGCAGGGTTCGTGCGTGGTGTTCGAGGGCCACAAGATGCAGCCGGCGCAGTACCGCCGCTACAACGTCACCGGCATCACCGGCGGTGACGACTACGCCGCCATGCGCCAGGTGCTGACGCGCCGCTACGGCAAGCTGGCCGAGGCGGTGCGGCAGAGCGAGGGCGCAGATGCCGCTGGGGGTGCTGCTTCCAAGGGCTCGGCCAAGGGTGATGGCCGCCTGCCGGACCTGGTGCTGATCGACGGCGGCAAGGGCCAGGTCAGCATGGCGCGCCAGGTGTTCGAGCAGCTCGGGCTGGACCTGTCGCTGATCGTGGGGGTCGAGAAGGGCGAGGGCCGCAAGGTCGGGCTGGAGGAACTGGTGTTTGCCGACGGGCGCGAGAAGGTCTACCTCGGCCGCGATTCCGCCGCGCTGATGCTGGTGGCGCAAATCCGCGACGAGGCGCACCGTTTCGCCATCACCGGCATGCGCGCCAAGCGGGCGTCGGTGCGCACGGGCGGCAGCAAGCTCGAAGACATCGCCGGCGTCGGCCCGAAGAAGCGCGCCAAGCTGCTGCAGCGGTTTGGCGGCGTGCGTGGGGTCGAGCAGGCCAGCATCGAGGACCTGGTCACGGTCGAGGGCATCTCGCACGAACTGGCCGAGGAGATCTACCGCGCGCTGCGCTGACCGTGAACTTGTGCGCCGTTTTGCGGTCACGCCTGCAGACGTGTGCACAATGTCACCATGTTCTGGACCTTGCCAACCTTGCTCACCTGGGCGCGTATCGTCGCCATTCCCTTGATCGTGGGGGTTTTCTACATGCCCTGGGATGCGCCTACGCGCAATCTGGTCGCCACCGTGCTGTTCGTGGTGGTGGCAGTGACCGACTGGCTCGACGGGTGGCTGGCTCGCCGGCTGAACCAGACCTCGTCGTTCGGTGCGTTCCTGGACCCGGTGGCCGACAAGATCCTGGTGTGCGCGGCGCTGCTGATCCTGCTGCAGCTCGATCGTGTCAACACGATGGTGGCGCTGGTGATCATCGGCCGTGAGATCACGATCTCGGCGCTGCGCGAGTGGATGGCGCAGATCGGTGCCTCGCGCAGCGTGGCAGTGCACATGCTCGGCAAGCTCAAGACCACGGCGCAGATGGTGGCGATTCCGTTCCTGCTCTACGACGGCACCCTGCTGGGCCTGATCAACACCCGCCTCTGGGGCACGGTGCTGATCCTGGTCGCCAGCGTGCTGACCATCTGGTCGATGGTCTATTACCTGCAGAAAGCCTTGCCGGAAATCCGTGCCAAAGCCCATTGAGGCTCACTGAGCCCATGGCCCGCGCTGAAACACCCTGGCTGCAGGCGATGCCTGCGGTGTTCGTGCTGATTTGGAGCACGGGCTTCGTGGTGGCTCGCCTGGGTATGCCGCATGCGCCGCCAATGCACTTCCTGGCCCTGCGCTACGCCTTGTCGGCGCTGTGTTTTGGGGTCTGGATTGCGCTGAGCCGGCCGCGCTGGCCGCAGGGCCGGGCGCAATGGGGCCATCTGGCGGTCACAGGGGTGTTGATCCACGCTGGTTATCTGGGCGGCGTCTGGTCGGCGGTCAAGCTGGGCATGGGCGCCGGCACGGTGGCGCTGATCGTCGGCCTGCAGCCGGTGCTGACGGCGCTGTGGATCGCGCAGCGCAGCCAGTCGGGCATGGGCGAGCGTGTCACGTCGCGCCAATGGCTGGGCCTGCTGCTGGGTCTGGCCGGGTTGGTGCTGGTGGTGAGCCAGAAGCTCGGGCACGGCGAGATCAGCGCCCTGAACCTGGGCCTGGCCTTGCTGGCGCTGTTGAGTATCACGGTGGGCACGCTGTATCAAAAAAACCATGTCCAGCCGTGCGACGTGCGCACCGCCAACACGGTGCAGTTGCTGGCGGCGCTGCTGGTGACACTGCCTTTTGTGGCGTTCGAGTCCGAGCCCATGCGCTGGCAGCCCGAACTGATGGCCGCGCTGGCCTGGTCGGTGCTGGGCCTGACGGTGGGCGGCAGTTCGCTGTTCTACCTGCTGATCCAGCGCGGCGCCTCCACGCGCGTCACCAGCTTGCTCTACCTCGTGCCGCCCACCACCGCCTTGATGGCGTGGCTGCTGTTCGGCGAGGCGCTGGGTGGCTGGGTGTTGCCGGGTCTGGCCTTGACGGGGCTGGGTGTCTTGCTGGTCGTGCGGGCACGATGAGGCTGTTGCGGGACGCCGGATGAAACGGGCCGGAATGTGAATAGAATCCGCACCTCAAAAGAATTGAGCCGAGACCTGAGAGGCACTTGTGAACAAGACTGAGTTGATCGACAGCATCGCCGGACATGCCGACCTTTCCAAGGCCGCTGCCGCGCGTGCGCTCGAAGCCGTGATCGACGGCGTGACCCAGACGCTGCAACAAGGCGGCGAAGTGTCTCTGGTGGGTTTTGGCACGTTCTCGGTCACCGAGCGCGTCGAGCGCAGTGGCCGCAACCCGCGCACGGGCGCGGAGATCAAGATCAAGGCGGCCAAGGTGGTGAAGTTCCGCCCTGGCAAAATGCTGAAAGAATCCGTCAACTGAAGGCCGTGGTCAGACAGAAATCGAAGTGATTCGGGGGTGCTTAGCTCAGTTGGTAGAGCGGCGCCCTTACAAGGCGTAGGTCGGGGGTTCGAGCCCCTCAGCACCCACCACCCCGAACCCGGTTCCTGTCGATACGGCAAGGTCACTTAAATCCAAAGGCGAACCCCGGTTCGCCTTTGTCATGTTTGAAGGCAAGGAAGCTCTGATGTTCGATTTCGTTCGTCGCAATAACCGCATGCTCCAGCTTGGCTTGGCGGTGGTGATTTTTCCGTCCTTCATCGCTCTTGGCATTCAGGGCTACGACAGCTTCGGTGAAGGCAAGGAAGTCGTTGCGCATGTTGCCGGCCGGCCCATCACCCAGGCTGAATGGGATGCTGCGCACCGCAACCAGGTCGAGCGCACCCGCGCCCAGGCGCCCGGCATGGATGCCAAGCTGTTCGACACGCCCGAGTTCAAGCAGCGCGTGCTGGATGACCTGATCCGCGAGCGCGTGAACTTCGAGGCGGCCGACCGACTCCACCTGGCGCCCAGCGACGACCGGCTGCAGCGGCTGTTCCGCACCGATCCGCAATTTGCCGACCTGCGCAACGCGGACGGCACCGTCAAGCGTGATCTGCTCGAAATGCAGGGCATGAGTTCGACCCAGTTCGTGGCCCGCCTGCGACAGGACTACGCGCTGCGCCAGGTGATGCAGGGCGTGTCCGGCAGTGGTTTTGCGCCGCAGACGATCGCCAACACTGCCGTCGACGCTTTCTATCAACAGCGTGAAGTGCAGGTCGCCCGCTTCCAGCCGCAGGACTACCTGGCGGGAATCACGCCGACCGACGCCCAGGTTCAGGCCTATTACGACGATGCCCGCAACGCAGTTGCACTCCAGTCGCCCGAGAGCGTGGCGCTGGAATATGTGCTGCTGGACCTGCCTGCCGTGACGGCCGGCCTCAGTGTCAGCGACGACGACCTGCGCAAGTACTACGCCGAGAACCAGGCCCGCTACGAGCAGCCGCAGGAACGCCGCGCGCGCCACATCCTCATCAAGACCGATGCGGGTGCCAGCGCAGACGCCAAGGCACAAGCCAAGGCCAAGGCGCAAGCCCTGCTGGTCGACCTGAAGAAGGCGCCCGCCACCTTTGCGGATGTGGCGCGCAAGGAGTCCCAGGACCCCGGCTCGGCCAAGCAGGGCGGCGATCTGGACTGGTTCGGTCGCGGCGCGATGCTGCCGGATTTCGAGAAAGCCGTCTTCGCGCTCAAGAAGGGTGAACTCAGCGAGGTGGTCGAGACCGAGTTCGGCTTCCACCTCATCGAACTGACCGATCTGCGGGGCGGCGACAAGCGCAGCTTCGAGTCCGTGCGTGCCGAGATCGACGCCGAGGTCAAGAAGCAGCTGGCCCAGAAGCGCTACGCCGAACTGGCCGAGCAGTTCACCAACCTGGTCGAGCAGGAAGACAACCTGCAGGCGGTGGCCGACAAGCTCAAGCTGCCGCTGGGCAAGAGCGACAAGCTGCAGCGTCAGGCGCTGCCCGAGGCCGGCAACGTGCTGACAGCCCCCAAGGTGATCGAGGCCATCTTCCAGCCGCAGAACCTGACCAGCAAGCGCAACATCGAGCCGGTCGAAGCCGGTGCCAACCAGCTGGTGTCGGCGCGGGTGCTGCAGTATTCGCCCGCCCGCAAGCAACCGCTGGCCGAGATCAAGCCCACGCTGGTGACGGTGGTGCGCAACGAACTCGCCGCAGAAGCTGCCCGCAAGGAAGGCCTGGAGCGCCTGGCGGAGTGGAAGGCCAAGCCTGAAGTGGCCAAGCTGCCTGCGGCTGTCGTGCTGTCGCGCGCGCAGACCCAGAAGCTGCCCCGCGAGGTGATCGACGCGGTCTTGCGCGCCCCCGCCGAGCCGCTGCCGGCCTGGGTGGGTGTCGATCTGGGCCGCCAAGGCTTTGCGATCGCCAAGGTCCAGAAGGTTCTGGCCTCCGATCCTGCCGTGACGGGCGACGCCGCTCGTACGCGCGCCCAGTACACCCAGCTTCTTAACCAGGCCGAAGGCGAGGCGTACTACGCCGCGCTGCGAACACGCTACAAGGTCGACATCACTGCCAAGGCCAAGTCCGCTGAAGCTGCAGCGTCCGCCAATTAAATTCGCCGGTGGTGCTTGACGATGTAGTGATTTCACTCCTATAATTGATTTTCTTTGGTGGCTGTAGCTCAGTTGGTAGAGTCCCAGATTGTGATTCTGGTTGTCGTGGGTTCGAGCCCCATCAGCCACCCCAAAGAAAAACCAATCAAATCAGGCGCTTAGGCGCCTTTTTTGTTGTCTCGGGGAAGTTGCAGGGAAGTATTGCCCCCTAGGCTTGCTTCCAGCCGGGCCATCTCCCGGTCGTTCTGCTCCCCGTCGAGCCACTTGCTGTACGTGCGGTGGAACATCTCGACGCTGTGCCCCAGCTGCTTGGCGCAGTAGGCGGCGTTCATGCCGGCCATCAGCATTGCAGTCGCATAGGTGTGGCGCATGTTGTACGGCCGCCGGTACCGAATGCCCAGGCGTTTGAGCGTCGGCGTCCAGAAGCTGCGGCGGAATGCCCGCTCGTCGCTCCATGACTCGCCGTAGCGTGGGTCCATGAAAACCGCGTCACCGCCCACCCGCGTGTGTGCCTGTTGCCGCAGCAGTGCCGCCATCGCGCGGCTGTTGAGCTGGACCTTCCGGGCCACGTTGGTCTTGGTGCTGTCCTTGCGCAGCCCGCGCACCAGCGCTTCTGAGACTAGGACGTGGCTTGAGGCCAGATCGACGGACGTCCAGCGTAGCCCGAAGATCTCGCTGGTGCGCATCCCGGTCCAGAACCAGAATTCGACCAGGTTGGTCACCTGCCCGGGGTGAGCCTGCGCCAGGGTGCTGATGATCTTTTCCGCTTCCTCGCGGCTGAAGGGGTCGGGCGGTCCCTTCTGATGTGGGGCGCGCTTGACGGCGCCGGCCGGGTTGTCTGGCAGCAGCTTGTCGGCCACGGCCAGATCGAGCGCCTCACGCAGCACTGACACGTAGTTGTTGATGGTCTTGCCGCTCAGGTCTGGCCGGCTGGCGACCGCGGTGAGCACATGGCTGTGCTTGAGGCTTTGCAGCGTGCGGCTTCCCAAGGGCGTGAGCACCTCATCACTGGCCGCTTCTTTCCAGAACTTGATCGCGCTGGCGTAGCCTGCCCGCGTGGACTCCTCAATACGCGCCGTGGTCAGCCAGACGTTGAGCTGGGCGGCCACCGTGGTTCCGGCCGCAACGACAGGCACCTCGTCAGGGAAGTAGTCGCCCAGCACGAAGGCGCCATGCCGGATCTTGTCGCGGATCTCGATCGCCACGCGGTGCGCGTGCTTGATGTTCGCAGGGGTTGGCGCCAGCGGCTGGCCGCCCAGCTTGAGCGTGTAGCGATGCGGCTTGCCGTTGAGCGTGAACGTCATCCGAATCGAGGTGTCGCGCACCTCTACACCGTGGCCGATTCGAGCCATGCCTGATACCCCTTGATGCTGATGAAAATGCCGCCATCGGGCGAGCGTCGAAATTCACGACCAGCCAGCCACTTGCCGTCCTCAATCTTGCGGCGAATGGCTTTCTCGGTCAGGCCAGTGATCGTGGCCGCCAACGCAATGGTGACGTAGGGTGCTGGTGCGACATGGGCAGGTGCTGCATTCATTGGGATGCTCCCTGTTGCTGTTGGGCTTGCTCGGCCTCATGCTGCTGCCAAGCGTGTTCTCTGAGGTGCTCATCGGGGTCGCCAACCATCTGGAGCGGTACCTCGAGATGGTCAACTGGGTGTGTGGCGTCTCGCAGCTGCAACCAGGGGCGAGACAGGGCGTATTGGCGGGCGCGGCGGCTCATGGGCGGGTCTCCTGTGGTGTGCGGCTCATGCGGGCTTGTGCGATGGCTTTCTCGGCGTCAAGCAGGGCGGGGGTATCTGCGCCTTCGCGGCCGGTTGCGTGGCGGTAGGCTCGGGCGAGGCGCTCCAGCGCCGGCAGGAGGTCGAGCGTGCGGGCCGGGTCCGCATTGCGGGTCTGACGCCAGCCTCGCAGCGGGTCGGGTTCGCTGGACCTCGGTCTGGGCGATGGCACCTTGAGGCCTGCGGATTCGTAGCCCTTGGTGACGTACAGGCCCGGCACGGCTCGGCCTGTGCCGGCGTTGAGGTTGCGCAGCTGGCCGCGCTTGACCAGGTTGTAGGCGGCCATCTTGCGGTTGCCTGAGATGGCCGGGGGCACCATCTCTTCAATGTCGACCATGGTGCGCGGGCACTGCCGACAGAGCGCCAGGATGATGGAGGTGAGGGTGTTGCGCTTCATGCTGCCACCTCTGTCCGCACCACGGCGGCCAGCTTGTTGACCTCGTCCTCGGACCACAGCGCGGCCGCCACGGCAGAGGACTTGTCGGTGAGGCGGGCCAGCTCGTCCATCACGATGCGGCCGCGCTTTGCCAGCTGGTATCCCGGGCCGTCGAAGCCGATGCGGCCCGTGGTGCGGTAGCGCTCCATGACGCTCAGGGTGAGGGCCATTTGCTCAGCCATCTCGTCAACGCCGGTGCCGATCGACTCAGCCACGCGGTGCCACATCAGCACGCCGGCGGTCCAGTCGAGCAGGGTGTCGACGGTGGCGCGGCCCGTGGCCAGGTCATCGAGGTTGAAGGCGTGCGCGATGCCCAGCCCGGTCAGTTGCGTTGACGCCAGCTTGGGCCGCAGTCCGCGCGGCAGGCGGTCGATCAGCTGGGCTTTGGTCAGGGGGCGGCGCTTCATGCTGCGGGCCCCTTCGGCAGGTCTGCCCAGTACGTGATGTCGGTGAGCGTCTCGCCATCAGAGCCAATCCAGCGCGGGCCGTCGGCGGCGTCGAGGCCATCCCACCACGCGATCCAGACGGCGACCAGGCCGGTGCCCAGCGTGACCAGCACGCTGCGGTCGGTGTCAGGTGGTGCCGCGGCGGGGTGCCAGGTGATGAGTTCGGCCATGGTGGTCACAGTTCGCTCCCTTTCCATTGTTTCCACGGGGCTTGGGCCCAACTTTCAGAGCGCTTGAGTTGCTTGCAAACCCGACGCTCGCTGTGGGCAATCACTGCGCTGACGGTGAACTTGAATACCTCCATGGATCCACCCGAGCCGGCGTTGCTCCTGAGCCGATCCAGCGTGTCCTGGAGCCGATAGGACGCGGAGTCTTGAGACGGGTAAATCTTGGTCTTCAGCTGCTGGCAGAGCGTCAACGCATCATCTGGGCTGTTTCTGAAGTAAACCGACAAAGCAGCAATGCAAGCCGCTCGGGGTGTTGAACTTGCCATTCCGATGACCGCCTCGATGTCGTCCTGCCAATCCATCAAAGTCGCTGCCGTTGAGCTGTCAGAAAGGCCTGATCCGTTCTCATATGCAAATGCTCCGGTCTTGCTTGTTGCGTTTGAAATGGTGCTCAGAATGCGCGCAGTCGCTACCACCTGAGTAGATACGGTGCGACCGAGCACCATGCTCAAACTGTCGGCCAGCGAGCGCTTGGCGTGACGGTCGACAACCGACTGGGCAAGGGGGTCGAGACCTGTCATCAGCAAGAACTGAACAGGTGGGTACCCAGCGGCTTTGATCGCGTACAGCCGATGCTGCCCATCCGACAACACGCCGTCTCGGTCTACGCCAATGCCTGACGCTGTCAGTAACCAGGCCCCGTTGCGGATGTCACCAGCCAGTCGTGTCGACGCGGTTAATCGGTGTTTACGGTTGCTGGTGTTCATGGCGAGCAGCGCATCAACAAGTGCAGGCGTTGCCGTCACGATCCGCGCATGTGGGGTTGCGCTGATGAGGTTGATGTTATTCATGCAGCCTCCTCAGCTTCCTCAACCACTGCGCCTACAGCCTCAACCGGCAGGCACAGCGCCTGCGCCACGGTGGCGATGGCGGTCTCGCGGCAGCCCCGGCCGTCGAGGGCCAGGGCTCGCTCGAACGCAGCACGGACGTGGGTGCGTTCGATGATGGTCATGCGCAGGTGCCGAACATGAGCGGCACGCCAGCCAGGCCGGCGCGCACGGTTTCGATCAGGTCCAGCGCGGCTTTCTCGTGGGCTTTGTCGGCGCGCTGCAGCTCGTAGGTGAAACGCACCTTGCCGTTGTCCAGCCGGTACTTCAGGCGGGCGATCAGCAGCTCAGCGGTGGGTGCGGCGTGGAAGACTGGGATGCCGAGGGTGAACTTCTCGAACATCGTCATCGACTCGACCGTGCCAGCGTCAGCGTCGGCCACATAGTCGAGCCGCACGCCGCCGCTCTGCAGGCGAACAGCAGACTTCAGGCGGCGGTCTTCCTGGTACTGGAAGTTGGTGGCCATCTGCAGCATCTGTGCGCAGGTGGGGTAGCCCTCGAAGCTGGCGATGTCGCCTTCGTGGTCCTGCAGCCACTCGGCAAACTCGACCTGGCCGAAGCCGCTGCGGTCCTTGCCCTTCCACTCTTTCCACTCAGCGGACATGCGCGGGGTGTAGGCGGCGACGTGGCGGCGCCAGGCGGGGGAGTCCTTGCCGTGCTCGTCGATCACGGCGCGGAACGACAGGGCGAAGGTCTGCGGGTTGAAGTCGCACCAGCAGGTGCTGTGCTCGTTTGCGTGGCGGGCGATGTAGTTCAGGAAGCTGGATGCGTCATGGAATTCGGCGGCTGCTTTCAATTCGCGCGGCGCCGGCAGGTGCTTCTCGAGATCGACGCGCAGTTCCTTAACGTCGTGGCCCTTGGGCACGGCGTAGTGAAGAACGGTCAGGCCGTCGACGAGGAAATCGATTTTGTCCAGCAGCTCGGGCTTGGGCAGTACTTCGGCCAGAGTTTCGGCCAGGTTGTTGGTGGTTTCGTTCATGGGATCTTTCAAGGTCGTGGGTGGGGGAACGGATCAGCCGGCACGCAGCGTTTGTGCAAGGGCGGTTTCAGGGGTGGCGGCGCGCAACGTGACGGCGGGCGCCGCCACCGGGCGCAGTTCCAGCGTCTGCTGGTTGGGGTTTTGTTCGGTCAGGTTCCCCTCGACCGTGGCCCACAGCAGCGAGCTGTCGGGCTTGGGCTCGGGGACCTTGTTGGTGCAGCGCGGGGTCACTTCGATGGCGCTGCTGCTGCGCTTGAGGTCCAACGTGATCGTCACCTTGCCGGCCTTGCCGGTCTCTTCCACGGCGCGCACGGCGTCGGCCAGCTTCTGGCTGCACAGGTCAATGAATGCGCCGCCGTCCAAGAGGCGTAGCGTGTCGGTGATGGGGCGGATGCTCATCAGGTTCTCCTTGAGGGGTGGGTGGGTCGATGGGAAAAGGGGCGTCAGTGCGCAGGCGCGTTCGTCAGCGCGTGGTCCGTCACGCCGCGCTGGCCGTTGCGGAAGTGCAGGTCGCGGCCGTTGCGGCTGGGGTGCGCGGCAAAGTCCATGCTGCCGGCGCGCGGCACGTAGGCCGGCACGAACAGGCCGTTGCTGGTGTGGCCCGGGTTCATGCTGTTGTGGCGCAGTGAGCCGGCCAGCTCAGGAATCGGCTCGGTGGGTTCGGCAATGCCAAGGGGCTTGAATTTCGGTTGACGCATGGGGGTGCTCGTGGTGCTGGGTGGTGGGGGTGATCAAGTCGCAGGCGCGGCGTTTGGCGGGGCGGTGCTCTGAGGCCGGACGCGGCGGGCGGGGCTCATGGCCGGAATCGGCGCGCGCGGCCTGGTGCCGGTGTCGAGCAGTTCCGCCAGCACATGGCGTTGGCGGAAGTCAGGAACGGCCTGTTCTGCGGCCTCTGGCGCGCGCGCATCGCGCAGCGCTTCTGACCACAACAGCGCAGCCAGCAACTCGACCACGATCGACGACAGCACGGCCACCATCAGCGGCAGCGCATCGGCGCCTGTGCCGGTCAGGCGGTTCAGCTGCGAGGCAACGGGGTCGGAGGCGGCACTGGTGCGGCGCGTGTCCAAACTGGCAGCAGCGGTGGTCAGCTGGCCGCGCAGGTCGGCGGCGCGCTGGGCCTCGGTGTGTTCGGTCCTGAGCGCTTCGACCTGGTCGTGCGCCTGCTGGGCGGCGGTGCGGCGGCTGGCGCAGCGGCCCGGGGTGGCCTGCTCGCAGCGCTGTGCCTGCAGGTTGGCTGCGCTGGCGCGGTGCTGGACCATGACCAGGTCGGCTGCGACCGTGCCGAGCGGCCTGGCGCTGATGCTGGCCAGCTGCTCGCGCAGGGCGCGGCTGTGCGCAGTCTCTTCCACCGTAGCCGCCCGGCTGCTGCCAGCGTGGCCTGCTGCTGATGCGAAGAACACCATGTGCCCATACACCGTGAGCGCCATGCAGACCGCCCAAAGCGCCCAGGCAGCGGCCCCTTTCCCCCTTGTGCGGTTGTTCGCAATGGTGGGCAGCAGGTGCGCGGCCAGTGTGATGACAACGGCAGCGGCCATGACGAGCGCGCGATCAGCCGGCGCTGTGCTGCGCTCCATCGCGGCAGCGGCGGCCATGGCAACGCCAATCACCGAGGTGATCGTTGCGGCCACAGCTGTGGCTTGACGTGGGGTGATCATGCTCACAGCCGCATCACGCCGCCGCGTGTCAGTTCGCCCTGGGGCTGGCGCGGCGCGGCTTCTGTGCGATCGCTGGCCTTACCCAGCGGCTCGATCTGCTCAACGGCATGGCACAGCAGGATCAGGCCATCGCGGGTTTCGCTGTGTTGCAGGCCGCGGCAATGCACGTACACGCGGGCGCCCCGGGGCAGCTCGCGTGCGGCGCTGCGCACGACCATGGCTGCGACCTGGCCGGCGCCGTACTGGCGGTAGGCGCACACAGCAGGCATGTCAGGCGTGGCTTCCAGCTCCACGTAGATGCGCCATGCGCCGTCGGGGGCAGTGATGCGGGCCTCGGCATCTCGGACCAGCACGCCGTAGAGGCGCTGGGTGCTCATGGCCTTGGCCCCAGCAGCCACCACCAGATGCGGCGCAGCAGGCTGGCGCGGCGCCAGGGGCCGCTGCAAGCGGCTTGTTCGTTGCGGTCGGGCCGGAGTGCCATCACAGCGTCCAGGCCGGCAGCAGTTGGCCCAGCACGATGCCCAGGGCGATCGCGAGGGCGTAATCCGCCGCAGCGTGGGGCAGCCATGCGCGGCGGCGGGCGGGCGCGCGGCGGGCCGGTGCCACGTCGAGCGAGCCCGTGAACGTGGGCAGGTCGTCGTCGTCCTGGTCATCGTCCAGATCAGCGTTGCGCGTGGTGGCCGTGGCGCAGTGCGCCGGGTGCTCACAGCGCTGCTGGCCCTGCAGGCAGGTGCCACGGCAGGCCGGCATTTCGTGGGCGTAGACGCTGGGCTGGGTGTGTGGCGCCCAGTCGTCGACTTCGGCTTGGGCGGCGGCCAGTTCGGCCGGCTGGATGAGGCTGCTGCTGTCGATCAGCCGGCGCTCGCCGTTGTCGAGCATGCGCACCAGCAGCAGGCCACGGCGCGTGATGTGCAGCGGCTCGGCCTGGCGAATCAGCAGCCCGGCGGGGCACGAGAAGCGCACGTTGAGGGCGCGCATGAGGGGCAGCGGGGCGATCGCGCTCATTGCGCATCCGCCGCCAGCGAGGCCCAGAGCAGGTGGGTGAACGCCGCCAGCATGGCGAAGTCACCGTCGGTCGGCGGGTTGCGGCCCAGCAGCATGTGCTCGGCCAGCGCCTCACTCAGCATCGTCTTGGTGATGACGATGGTCTCGATCTCGTCCATCTCTGACCTCTGTCGCGACCGGCGCCGGCGGCGCTGTGGGGTGCGATGGGGCGAAGATTACACAAGAAAAACTAGTAATACAAGAGGATTTTGTATTGAGCCGCCGACTTCAGTGCAAATTGCTGTGTGACACTCGGCCTGGTGCAACGTCTGCACGGCAGACCCAGATTCACGACCGTTCCGCATCAGATGCGATGGCGACGTGGTGTTGTGGCGCAGCAAACAGGGGATGAGGTCTAGTGCTCAAGCCGGCTACCAAGAACAACGAAATCAGCGAAGAACTGCGGATCCTGATTGAAGCCACCGTCAAGTGGCTGGATCCATCGTCGTTCACGTTTCGAAAGATCGAGCGCTCGATTCAAAATCTGATGAAGGTTGATGCCCTGGATGGCAGCCTTCGTATGGCGGAACTGGTGTCCATGACGGGGGACATGGAGGCTGCGCACCGCTGGATTCACAATGCTCGACTTGTGGGCGCCCCCAAGTACCTCTGCGCTGGGGTACAAATGGGCACGTATGGCAATCTGGGCTACTTCACACGTTCAGCAGAGCTTTACGGTGCGGCCGTGGCACTGGAGAACAACAATCTGATCGACAATTTCTGCTCTGGATTGGTCTGCGGAGCCTTCAACGCCATGATTGTGAACATCGACGCGCAACGCCGCAGCCAGTTGGCCTGGGGTGCTGAAAATGATGCCGCAGCGGACGTGGCGACTGCAGCAGTCGAAGTTCTGGACCGCATGGGCCTGAACGAAACCGACGTGCAAGCCATGCTGGATGTGGCCGGAGAGGTTCTGCGCGCAGAGAGGGAAATGTGGTTGCGCTTCGCGCCAGTGGTCCGCGTGACCAACACTTCAGACGACACGGGGCTGCTTTATCAGTACTACGTCGACGGCTCTGCCGCACGCGCGTCTGCACTCACTGACCGGGTGATCGACCTCATGATCGACCGCGACCTGGATCGACCCGGGTTGGCGTTCAGCTTTCTGCCGGACAACATCCAGGAGGCCTGATGAGCATCCAGCCTACCGATCTACTGGACTTGGCAGAGCGTCTTGAAACTGGCGCGGAGTGTGACCGCAGAGCCAGCATCAGCCGCAGCTACTACGCGGCCTACCACCTCTGCCTGGACTGGCATCAGGCGTTGCCTGAGCCCGGGTCAGTTGCAGGCAAAGCGGGTGGCAAGCATCAAGAGCTGATCAATCAGTTGCAGAACCCTGGTCCTGGTATTCCGCAGGAGTTGAAAAAGCTTTCGCGCAAGCTGGCGATCAAGCTCCAGACCCTGCGCGATAGACGCGTGCTGGCCGACTACAAGCTGCGCGATGCCCTGGCTGACAACGAAGCGGTGACCCAGCTCCAGCAGTCCAGAGACATGATGAACCTGATGCAACCTGGCGCCCAGGTTTGACGCGCCTTTGGCCGCGCTACAGCCGCCCTCCGAGGCGGCTTTTTCACACTTGCAGCCCAGCCACCCAAGCCGCCAGCAACTCATCACCAGCAGGATCAACCTCGACCACTGCGGTGAACTCATCCAATCGGGCCAAGGCCCGACGCCGCACGCCATCCCAGGCTTCAGCGCCTGACTCGGCGATCACGGCCTGGCCAATGACACGCTGCAGTGCAGCGACCAACGCTACGGGGTCTGTGATGGATTGCATGCGTTGATTGGCGCACGACGCTGCTGACGGAGCCATCCCCCCGAAGGGGGATGGTCATAGGCCACTCCAGCGTCGACACTTACATGCCGTGTGGGTTGTATGCGTCTCACTGGATCTGCGATAGAAATATTGGTTGACCAGTTGATACGTTCATCGGCAGTAGCGCAAATTGCTGTGTGACACTTGAGGTTTGCACAAATGACTGTGCATTACCAGAGATCAAAACCCGGCAGTGAATACGGCAAGGACCGCCTGCTGAAAGGGGAACGAAATGAGCAAAGCACAAGCAGCTACGGCAACGACAGTGGCACGCAAAGCGCCAGTGGCGCGCAAGACGTCGGCGGTGCGCGAGCACACACTGAGCGCCAGCGCTACGGTGTCCACCCGTGCGACAGCCACGCTCGCACAGGGGCGAATCCAGCGTCTGACGGATCCTGAGTTCGCCGAGCGGCTCAAGGCCTTCAATGCCAAGCTGGCCAGTGACCCGGAGTTTGCGCGCGAGATGTTGACCAGCGCTGGCCTGCTGACCAAGGCGGGCAACCTGAAGAAGAGCTTCGGCGGCTGATTGGCGCAGCCGATGTGGGATCTCTACAAGACCCAGCCCAACTGGGTGCTCGGTTTTCACGGATGCGATGAGTCGATCGCCGAAAAGGTGTTCGCCGGCAAGGCGAAGCTCAAGCCCAGTGGCAACGATCATGACTGGCTGGGTGACGGCATCTACTTCTGGGAGGCCAGCCCGCAGCGTGCCATGCAGTGGGCTGAGGATGCAGCCCACAACGCCCTGCTGTCGAAGGGCATTATCAAGACGCCAGCGGTTGTGGGCGCCATCATCGACCTGGGGACATGCTGCAGTTTGTTCGACCAAGCGGCCTTGGATGAACTGGCAGCCGCATGGCTGTCCATGAGCCTGTCGCTGGCATCACAGGGCAAGGAGATGCCCAAGAACAAGGGGCCCGCACCGGACTACCCGAGGCGGTTCTTGGATCGTGCGGTGATTGAGTTCATGTGCGGTGCCCGTGTCGTCAACGGCCTGGCCTCGTATGACACCGTGCGTGGTGCCTTCGCTGAAGGCGGACCGTTGTACGGCGGTGCCGGCATCACGGCACGCAACCACATTCAGATTGCAGTGCGAAAGCCGGCCATGATCAAGGGCTACTTCAGGCCCATTCCGGTGACGTTGCCGTAAAAGTGGTGTTGCAAACCGTCCGTGGTGGCTGGTGGATAAGCACAGAGCTATAGCCGTTAAACCAGAGTATTACGACGAACCACGGCTGATTGGGCACAAAGCTCTGTGTGAGGCAGTATTTTATATGCTGCTGTCGAATATTAATCCGAAATGACCTTGAGCCAAACCAGAAGCTTTCTCACCGAATTCACTGAATTTTTTACTTCGCTTCGACTGCAAGATTCGTTTATCTTATAGTCCGCCTTGACTCTGACAATTTTTGCGAGTTTGAGCCAATCTCCAGCAGGGCGATGACGCTCTGTGAGTTGATCAATAACTCTCTGATGACCACTTTCTCCAGTCGTTGAGGAATTCATCTTCTCCCTTGCGGACAATAGTCCAGCATAGTAGGCGCGAGATGCGGCACTGCGCAATTCAGCGCCATCCCCATTGGCGTCTGAAAGCAACTTTTCAGCCAGCCGGAAATAATCGACGGGCGTGAGGGCCATTAAAAAACGTTTATCAATACATGCCGCTTGGCAGAAAGAGATGAAGCGTCAGACATAATGGCCTGATGTACTTGTTCCTCAAGCTCCATCTGTTTTCTAATCGGCATATCGGCAGTATCTACATTAATCAACAAAACAGGTGTCTCGGGTCGATCTGGATCAAAATCAGTAGAATAAATAATATCTGCCTGTGGAAATTTAGAGAGAATCAAAAAATTTATTTTCTCAAGCCCATATTGATTTACGGTGCGTGCATCGCGTAAAAAATGTTTGACCGTATCGTTGGCCCAGCTTAACGACAGAGCAACCAAAGCTTGAGGTTGGGTGTAGGTCTCAGTATATGGAGGGGCCAGCCCAAGGCATGTTATTCCCAATGTAAATTGGGCCGCTCTTAGCGACAAAAAACTCTTGCGGAGAGCTGATGTCGCGGCAGGGTTTTGATCGTGTCTTGCTGTTTCAGTAGCCAAAACGTGATGTTGGCCAGTAGCATTCGATGCACGCGTGGCAGTCAAATGTGCACCAAGCGAGGTATCGCTGGCATAAAAATCTTCAAAAACTGAACCGATAGCGGCTGTTGTTAACATTGGTTGATGCTGCCTGTATCCAAGGCTGCTCATTATTTGTCCTCCATGCCAACAGCTTGAAGCATCTCATCGGTAAGTAAACCTCGGATTGCGTAGCTATTTTTTTGATGCAACTTGTAAAAAATTTTCTTTAAACCCTCAAGCAACCCATCGCCTTTATCTATGGCGCTTGAGTCAAATGCTTTTTCACCTGATATTGTTCTGAGCGAAATACGGTGATCAATAAATACACCTGTATTGCCAGTTGGCAGTATTTTTGTACTGTTTATATTTAACTGGTTTAATATATGCAAATCGTCCGTATAGTCATCAAACCAACCTTGAAACACATGCCAGTATCTTCCGGTTGAATGCGTTTTCCCCGTGAGGTAGTCTGTATTCTGCCTGAATAAATTATCTCGATTCAGGTCAGAGTCTTCACACTGAAGCGGATATAAAAATTTATCTATTACATGAAAAGCCAGTTCACCCACTGGCAGTGAGTGGCCAATTGCTTCAAGTGAAAAACTGAGATAGCTCAGTGCTTTTTCACTGACTGATTTGTAGTCGGTGTAATCGAAGCAGGCCACCTGCATACCGGTTGCATCCACCCGAAGGCTCCAAACCAACTGGCCATCGTTCTTCGTGAGAAACCGATGAATGCCACCGACAGAGTGTGTCTGAACAGGCATAGAAGCGCCTGGCCCAATCGCCAAGCTGATCGTTTGTGGCCGTTCCTCGCCGGGCAAGTCATCTTGAAACTTTGCCTGAATCGCGTCCACCACGGCACTCATGGCCATTTGGTCAATCGGCTCCATGAGGGTGACGGCAAAGACAGCAGCTTCGATCGCGTTCTTGCCCCGAAGCGGATTGGGCTTTGTAGTCATGTTTGTAGTTTTCCGGTAAATGCTGCTGCGCAGCATAAACAACCGAAATGTACCCTTAAGCTGCCAACCTGGCATTGGGGTATGTCAGTGCAGACGTGTGCATCACGCGACAAATGCCGCAGTTCAACGCATGCGGTGGTTCCATCCCATCCCATCAATCAGGCCGCTAACCGCTCCAGTTGGACGACCCGCTCGGCTGCAGCGGCAGCTGTCGGTATGGTGCGGGACAACACTTTTTGGTTATCGGCGATGGCCTCGATTTGCGCCAGTGCACTGCGCCGCACAGGGTTCTGCGGGTCGCCAACCAAGATGAGCTCGAAGTGCCGGGGCCGTTCGTTGGCCAGCAGGCCTAGGGTGGTCGGCTGGTTGGAGACGAAGCGGCGCAGGGCAGCCAGTTCGAAGAGCTTGCCGTAGGCTTGGGTGAGGTTGGTGTCCAGCATGCGGTCGCTCTGCGTGACCTGCAGGAAGTAACACACGGCTTGGCGGCCCAGAAAGTCCACCCTCAGTGGCGCAGCGCGGTCACCCAATGTCAGGTAGCGCCCAAAGCGCTGTGACAGGTGCTTGGTGCGCACACTGCGGCGGATGTGCTGCTTGACCTGTTCCACCAAGGACCGCTGGCGCGGTGCGGCCTCTGCCTGGGCTTCAGCGAACAGCTGGTGCAAGGTGCTGTGCATGCTCAACGCGTGACTGAGCGCAGCCTCAGCGTTGGCTGCTGAGAACGGGCTGACGTTGCTCAAGTGGGCGTGGCGGAAAGGGGGGATCCACTCTGATTCAGCGCCGCTATTCCAGTGGGCGGCAAGAGACTCGCACAGGAACTGTGTCACATCGGCCAGTGCTGCGCCCGCAGCGCCGAACAAGCGCTCTGCGGTAGCGGTGTTGACCGCACTGCGGTAGACGGTTTCGCCATTCATCAGCTGCAGCACCACCCCGGCGCAGATGCGCTCGCCCGAGATCAGGTTGGGGGTGAACTCAATGACGCCGCGCCGCCCGCTGATGCCGGTGTGTTCCGCTGTAAGGGCTTCGGCAATGCCAGTTGGGGGTGTCCAAGTTGTTGGCATAGAAAGGTGTGGGTGTGGGTGAAGCGTTCGCGCACAAAGGCCAGCAGGTTGTTTCGCTCGGCGTCGGAGTGCCAATGGTGCAATGGAATCGAGTCCATGGCCTCGGCGACGCTGAGTGCGGCGGCTGGAAACCGCAGCCACTGGGCTGCCGCGTCGAGCAGGCCCAGACGCTCTCCGGCGTCGAAGAACTCGTTGAGTATGAGTGTGATCTTGTTGGTCAGCGGCGCATCGACCAGGTCGGCGTAGTCGAACTTGTCGAGCATCGGCCCGCCGATGGCCTCGGCATGGTCAATGAGCCACAGCCTGCGACGCGCGTAGACGAAGTTGCCCAGGTTGCGGTCGATGTTGGCCAGCCAGCCGTCGAATGCTGTCACCGCCATAAGGTCAGGCCATTGCAGCAGCAGCTTGGTGGCCATCGCAGCTCGCTTGTTCAGCAGCTGGTCAAAGCTGCCGCCGCCCAGGTGCTTGGTGCCAACCGCGAGGGTGTCCTGAGGTGAAGCCTTCGTGAGCTGGGAGCCTGGCAGTGCACCTGCGGGTATCCGTACGATGAACGGCTCCGGCACGGCCAGCCCCAGTGCTCGGCCAATGACGGCGCACACCAGTTCCGCCGCCATCTGCCTCGGCGGCCCCACCCGCAAGTAAAGGCTGACGTCGGTTTCGTCCGATGCCCTGCGGCCAGAGGCCACCCACAGTTCATCTGGCTTGCTGGCCTCCAGGTCACGCATCACGCGCGTGGCCCCAAGGTTCAGCGTCAGCAACTCCACTGGGGCTGCTGTGGGGTGGTAAGTCCCTTCGTTGGCGCTGTGTGCCGTCAGCGGTTTCGCATGCGATGCGCGAGGTCGTCGATGAGTTGCCAATCTTCTTCCCTGAGTTCGTTTTTCTTGGCCAGCAAGGTCAAGGTGTCGATCACGGCCACCGACTTCGCAGAAGCGCGCAAACGCCAGTCTTGAAGAAGAGCTTCTGGCGATTGGGGCCGGTCTGACCCTGATTCACTAGTCTTCCCCGTGGTCAGCCACCCTTCATCACACTTCAGAGAAGTGGCAACAAGCGGCAGCCTCTTGCGCGTTGGGGCGGTCGACTTTTCCCACTGCTGCACTGTTTGCCAAGTAACTCCAACCAGTGCGGCAAGCTGCTCCATCGAGAGCTCCAGAGCGCTTCGGCGGGCTTTGATGCGGTCGTGGATTGACATGGGCACGATGCTGAACACAAGTTTTGTTTGTGTCGATACAAGATTGTTTTGCATTACTAGTTTTTCTTGTGCAAAATGCAAGAATGCAGAACACGCTATCTCCCCTCGATCGAGCGATTAAAGCTCTCTGCGGACCGATCGGTCTAGCGAAGGCAATCGGCCTGAGGAATTACCAGTCCGTACAAGGTTGGAAGCAGAAAAAGGTTCCCGCCGGCCACTGCCCCGCCATCGAGCGCGCCACCCGAGCGGTCGGTCAACCCGTGCTGTGCGAAGAGTTGCGCCCGGACGTCGATTGGGTGGTGCTGCGGCAGAACGCGGTGGCAGAGAAAGCGGTGGCCTGACATGGCTGAGCGCAATCCCACCTGTACCGATGACGTGCGCTTCTTGAGCGACGAAAGCCAGCCGCTGTGCCTCAGTGCGGACGACCCACGACGATCGCAATGGCAGGTGGCTGATGCTGGAGATATTCCACCAGCTGCAGAACCATCACCGGCACAGGCTGTCGAGTGACCGGGTCGACCAGAAAAGGCACGTTCAGCGTGTCGCCTACATGGGGCAGCGTGCGCGGCCAGTGCTCCGTCATGCCTTCGATGAAGGCGATGCTGCCTTGCGCCGTGGCGTGCACAGCCCACTTCATGACGGTGTTGCCGGGAACGATTCGAGGTTGGTTCATGGGGGCCCTCCCTGGGCAGTTTCAATGGTGTGGCTGTGATGGTCGTTGCATGAAGCTCCTACCGCTGCGCCTCCGGCACCGTGCATTGCGCCAAGTTGCCGCCGCATGTGAGCAGCAGGTGGCTGCGAGCGATCTTCATTGCCACGGGCTCTCGCAATGGGCTGTGCTCATGGTTGCACCACGTCACTTCGTAGGGCTGCAGATCTTCTTGTTGCTGGTGGGCAGTTATTTGATTGCTTTGCAGCGTCTTGGTGCACGTATTGAACCAAGGGCAGGGGCGTTCGATGCCCTGCCGGTCTGAGTCGAGTTTCATGGGTGCCCTCCTCGAGGCGTTGGTGTGGGTGAGAGCTGCCAGCGTACTTGAGGCAGGGCGCCCGCCTATCGCCCCAAAGGTGGATTGACAAGATGAGTATCAAGCGCCCCCACATCGTCAAGGTCGCCCTGAGCGATGACGAAATGCTGACCGTGTACGAGCAGGCGCAGGCGCAAGACCTTGCGAATGCTGATGTGCTGCGGAAGGGTTGGTTGCTGGCCACGTTTGGCAGTGTCGGCCTGGCACGGCGCCGTGCCCAGCGGAATCGCGGTGATTCGTCGGGACTCGAAGGGCCTGACTTTGCCGATACCGACTTCAGCGACGGCGTGCACGGCCGATGACCTGCGCTACCCCCTGCGCCCAGCAGCGCGAAAACATCATTCACACGGCAGCTATCCGCGCCGCGCTCTGCGCCGCACGGGGCCTGCCTCTGTCCACTGCCTGTTTCCTCCCTGGGTTGCCGTCAGCAGCCTTTGCCCCCGCGTCTGCTGAGCAGGCCGGGGGCTTTTTTTCGGATGCGGCAGACGGTGAAGGGTCCGACCTCGACTGAGGCCGGGCTGAGCACGACAACAACAGAGCACGGCGATGAACTTTTTCCGGTTTCACCTGGGCGATTGGGCCGCGGCGACGGCGCACCTGACGATGGTCGAGGATGCCGTTTATGGGCGCCTGATCCGGCGCTACTACAACACCGAGGCCGCGCTGCCGGTCGACCATGCCGAGCTGTGCCGGGTGGTGGGCGCACGCAGCAAGGTCGAACGCCAGGCCGTGGACACGGTGCTGGCGGAGTATTTCGAGTTGTGCGATGACGGCTATCACCAGTCGCGGTGCGATGCCGAGATTGCGGCCTATCAGGCCACGCAGGCCGGTGCTGATGCGGCCAAGGCGGCAGAGCATGAGCGCCTGCGCCGACACCGCCAGGAGCGCAGTGATCTGTTTGCGGGCCTGCGGGCGCATGGCGTCAGCCTGCCGTGGAACACGCCGATGGGCCGTGTGCGCGAGCTGGCCAAGCAATACGGGGTAGCCAGTGCATCGGCGCCTGAGGCATCACCTGCAACGCCACCTGCAACGGACCTGCAACGCGCTCGAAACGGCCTTGCAACGGCTAACCCAGCTACCAGCTCCCAACTCCCAATAAAGAATAAAGACACACACACCACTGGACTTACTTCCACCGTTGCAGGTGCGTGTTCTGACGCTGCTTTGAACGAGGTTGAGCAGCCAGGGCAGGGGAGCACCCCCCTAGAGCCCGAATACGTCACCAGGGATCTGGACGACACCCAGCCTGAAACGCGACCTGCAACGCGACCTGCAACCGTTGCAGGTGCTGCAGCCCCGATGACCAGCCCGACGGAAGCCGGCCGCATCTGTCGGCTGATGCGGCAGCAAGGCGTGGCGGATACGAATCCGGGAAACCCGAAGCTGCTGGCGTTGATTGGCTCGGGCCTGTCGGATGCGCAGTTCCAGTGGGCTGCGGGTGTGGCCGTCGAGAAGAGCAAGGGCTTTGCCTATGCGCTGGCCGCGCTGAAGGGGGCATCGATGGAGGCGCAGCAGGTACCCGCTGTGGCAGCGGTGCCGGCTGAGAAGCCGCCCACGCAAGCCGAGTTGCAGAACTACCGCCTGATGCCGGGCCTGTTCAAGGGCACGCCATTGGGTGAACGAATCGTCAAGTACCTTGAGGAGCAGCAGCATGCAGTTATCGCCTGATCAAGTCGACGCCGTCTGGTCGAAGCTGACCGTGACCTATGGCCGGGACTTCCTGTTCCAGTGGCACGGGCTGCCGCCTGAGGCCGTGAAGCAGGACTGGGCCTGTGAGCTGGGCGGGTTCCGCACGAAGCCGTGGGCGATCGCCTACGCCCTGGCGCATCTGCCGCTGAAGCTGCCGATGACGGTGCTGACGTTCCGGGCCTTGTGCGCTCAGGCACCAGAGCCCTCGGCCCCTGCTGAGCCTGCACCTGCGCCCGCTGATGTGCGGCGCGCTGCAGCGGTACTGAGCCAGCTGGCACCTACGCCGTACCGGTCAGGCCGGGACTGGGCGCACAAGCTGATGCAGCGCGAGGTACGCGGCGAGAAGCTGGGGCTGTCACAGCGAGAGTCGTGGCGCCTGGGGTTGGGCCTGCCCAGGGATGTGGATGTATCGGTGGCCGCTGCGCAGTTTCAGGTGGCGGCATGAAGATCATGGTGGACATCAAGGGCTTGCGCGAGGTGCAGGATGCGATCAAGGATTTCACCGCCCGGCGCATGAATGCGGCGCTGGCCACGGCGTTGACGCGCACCGCCGCCAAGGTCCGCACTGAAGTCCAGCGCGAGTTGCCCAGCGTGTTTGACCGGCCATCGGCTTACACCACGCGCAACATCCGCTACACCGGTGCCACGGCCAAGTCGCTGGCGGCGGTGGTGGGCTTCGACATCGAGGCCGTCAGCAACGAGCGTGGCCAGGTACAGCGCTACATCCAGACCGGCAACGACACGCCGGCCAGCAAGTACCTGCAGTTCCAGGTAGATGGCGGCACCCGCCGCGTCAAGCGCTATGAGCTGGCGTTGCAGGCCAAGGGCGCCATGCCCAAGGGCTGGGTGTCGGTGCCGGGTGCCGGTGCACGGCTGGATGCCTACGGCAACGTCAGCCGCGGGCAGATCGCGCAGATCATCAGCCAGCTGGGCACCGAGCTGCTCAGCGGCTACACCAACACGCCGCAGAGCATCAAGGCCAAGGTGTCAGCGCAGCGCAAAGCCGGCGGCCAGTTCATCGCCGTGCTGCCTGGCCGTGGCGGCAGGCTCAAGCCTGGCGTGTACCAGCGCGAGCGCATCGGCCGCAACCTCACGCCGGTGCTCGTCTACGTCAAGGCGGCCACGTACAAGCCGCGCTTCGACTTCGATGGCATCGCACGCCGCGCTGCGGAGCGTGTGCTGCCTGAAGAGGTGGCGCAGGCGGTGCGCGAATCCGCCGCCCGCCTGGCTGCCCGAGGTGCCGCATGACCGCCCACCCCCCCGGTCTCGGGTCCTCCCCAGCTCCCTCCGGTGCGGGTAATTCGGACCCCGTTCTCGCGCTGTTGCAGGACTCTCCTAAGGGGGTTAAGTGAAGGTCGTACTCGCCCTGCAGGCCCCGGTGACACAGGCCGAATTCGCACAGATGGTCGGCCTCAGCGAGGCCGCCGTTTCGCAGATGAAAACCAGTGGCGTGCTCGATGCCGGCGCCACGTCGCATGCCTGGCTGCTGGCCTACTGTGGCCGCCTACGCGAGCAAGCCGCCGGCCGCATGTCGGGCGATGGTGCCGGGCTCGACCTGGTGCAGGAGCGCGCCGCGCTGGCCCGCTCGCAGCGCGAGGCGCAGGACATGAAGAACGCCGTGGCGCGCGGCGACTACGCCCCCATCGGCCTGCTGGCTGACGTGCTGGGCGCTGCGTCGTCTGCCGTGGTCGACCGCTTCGACCAGCTCGACAGCTCACTGCGCAAGGCCTGCCCCGACCTGCCCGAGGCCGCGCGCGTGGCAGTCCAGCAGGTGATCGCCTCGGCCCGCAACGAGTGGATCCGCTCCACCGCCTCGCTGATCGAGGCGCAGCTGGATGAGCCCGATGACGTGGCCGATGAGCACGATGCCTTTGATGAGGCCGACACCGAATGACACGCACCCTGCGCCGCTATCGCTGCAGCCATGAGGCCCGCCGGGCTGCGATTGCTGCTGTGCGCCTGGGTCTCGACAGCCTGCGCGCTGAGCCGCCCCAGCGCCTGAGCGACTGGGCTGCTGACCACTTCAAGCTCGCCGGCGAATCCAGCCACCAGAAGGGCGCCTGGGAATCCTGGCCGTTCCAGATCGGCTGGATGGATGCCTTCAGCAACGACGACATCGAGCACGTCGACGTCCAGAAGTCCAAGCGCGTCGGCTACACCAAGACCGTGGCCGCATTCGTGGCCTACAACATCGCGCACCGCCGCCGCAAGCAAGCCGTCTGGCAGCCGACCGACGACGACCGCGACAGCTTCGTCAAGTCCGAGATCGACCCCGTGCTCGACGGTGTGGCCGCCGTGCGCGCCGCACGGCGCAAGAGCAAGGCCGGCGCGCACAAAGACACCATCGCCTTCAAGTCCTTCCGTGACTCGGTGGCGCACTTCCTGGGTGGCAAGGCCGCGCGTGCTTACCGCCGCATCACCGTGGCCGTGTCCATCCTCGACGAATGGTCGGGCTTCGATGCGCAGATCGAAAAATCTTCCGATCCCGGCACGTTGGCCAAGGGTCGACTGGAGGGCGCGCCATACCCCAAGTTCGTCGGCGGCAGCACGCCGCGCATCAAGGGCCTGTGCCACGTCGAGCGATCACGCCTCAACGCCGACGCGGACATGCGGTACAACATCCGCTGCCCGCACTGCCAGGAAGAGCACCCGCTCAGCTGGGGCGGCAAGGACGCAGCGCACGGCATCAAGTGGACCCGTGGCCAGCCCGACACCGTGCGCCACGTCTGCCCGCACTGCGGCGGCGAGATCTTGCAGGGCGACTACCTGCGCGCCTGGCTGGGCGAGTGGGTCTGCATCAAGACCGGCATCCGCTACGGCCAGGACCGCATCTGGCGCGATGCCGCCGGCCAGCCCATCCGCCCCCCGCGCCACGTCGCATTCCAGATCTGGGCCGGCTACAGCCCACAGCGCACCTGGGCCGACATCGTGCGCGAGTTCGAACAGGCGCTCGCTGCGCTGGCCGAGGGCAACGTCGGGCCGATGCAGGGCTTCGTCAACGAGACGCTCGGCGAAACCTGGGAAATCGTCGGCGACCGCACCGAAGAGCACGCGCTACAGGCACGTGCTGAGCCGTTCCCTCTGCGTGTGGTGCCTGTTGGTGGCCTGGTGCTCACCGCTGGCGTCGACCTGCAGGGCAACCGCTGGGAGATCGGCGTCTGGGCCTGGGGTCGCGGCATGGAGTCCTGGCCGATCGACCACCACATCATCGAAGGTAACCCCGCCGATGAGCGCGACTGGGCCGCCGTCGAGCAGTACCTGCAGCGCCGCTACCCGCAGGCGTGGCACGGCGGATCGATGGGCATCGATGCCATCAGTATCGACTCGGGCCACCACACCCACGCCGTCTACAACTTCGTGCGCCAGCAGCAGGGCCGCCTGCGCGTGTTTTCGGTCAAAGGCTCCAGCCAGGAAGGCAAGCCCATCAAGGGCACCGCCAGCAGCCAGGACGTCACCTGGCGCGGCCAGAAGTGGCCCAACGGCGTCAAGAACTGGGAGATCGGTGTCGACACCGCCAAAGATCTGTTGCACGGCCAGCTCAGCATCGCAGCGCCTGGCCCTGGCTACGTGCACTTCAGCGACCAGCTGCCGCGTGAGTGGTACGAGCAACTCACAGCTGAGCAGCGCATCCTCTCGCGCACCGCCACTGGCGAGAGCTACCGCTGGGTCAAACGCCGTGCACGCAACGAGGTGCTCGACACCCGCAACTACGCGCTGCACAGCGCCTACATGCTGGGCCTGCAAGCCAAGCGAGATGCCGACTGGCTGCGCCTGGAGCAAGCCGTGCAGCCCGCCCGCGACCTGTTCAGCCCACCTGACATCGTCATCTCGGCACCTCTGCCGACTCCGATTGAAATCCCTCACCCAGCCACGCTGCCTGAACTGCCGTCACGCATGCTGGCTGCACGGCAGGCGCCCCGCCGGCTCGGATGAGCTCTGCACGCCATAACCCCATCCCTAACCATGACCCACGCTCTTGACGACAGCGACCTGATCGACAGGCTGTTTGACTACCTGCTGCAGATCAAGCCCGCATTGGCCGAAGACGCTGCACAGCTCGCAGCAATGAAGATGGCTGTGCGCGATGAGTTTGCAGGGACGATGGAGTACATCAGCGCCCGCCGGCCATCAAAGTCATCCTTGTTGGCATCACAGGTGCTTGCTCAATTCAACGGCCGCAATGCGACAGAGGTAGCACGGTGCCTGGGCATCAGCCGGGCGACGGTCTATCGGGTGCTCAAGCAGCCTGGGCAGCCCACCGGCTAAAGTCGTCTCAGACTTTTATGGAAATGAGACACCCCGCTCGGTAGCCTGAGCGGATGGCCCTCACGCAATCAGACCTCGACCGGCTCGACCAAGCCATTGCCACCTCCGAACTGGAGGTGGAAGTGGACGGCCGCCGTGTCCGCTACCGCTCCATCCCGGAGTTGCAGGCGGCGCGGTCCCATGTGGCCAGCGTGCTTTCCAGCGTCAGCGCCACCGGCCAGACCGGGCGGCGCACCGGGTATCCGGTGTTCATCACCTCGCGGGAGCGCTGAGCCATGACCCCGCTCGCGCCCCCCACCGCGCTAGACCGTGTCGTCGGCTGGCTCAACCCCCGCGCCGGCCTGCTGCGGTACCAGCACCGGCAGATGCTCACCCGCGCCTACGCCGCTGCGCTGCCCGGCGACAGTTGGCGCCCCAAGCGCGCCGGCGCCAGCGCCAATGCCGAGCACCAGGCCAGCGCCGCCACGCTGCGCGCCAAGAGCCGCAGCCTGATCGAGAACATCGAGTACATCAGCGCCGGCATGTCCGCTCGCGTCGCGCACATCGTCGGCACCGGCATCGTGCCCAAGTGGACCGGCCGCGATGGTGCCCGTCTGGCCGCCCTGTGGCCTCAGTGGGTCAAGGTGGCCGATGCCGATGGCGTGCGTGACCTCTACGGCATCCAGGCCGCCGCCGTGCGCGCCATGGACGCCGATGGCGAGGTGCTCATCCGCCTGCGCACCCGCACCGCTGCCGACGGACTGCCGGTGCCCCTGCAGCTGCAGCTGCTGGAGATCGACCACCTCGACACCCAGCGCAACAACGGCGCGCAGGGCAACAACCAAGTCATCAGCGGCATTGAATATGACGCCCTGGGCCGTGTCGTCGCCTACTGGCTCTGGGCCCAGCACCCCGGCAGCACCGGCACGCTGCGCGGGCGCGGCATGCAGAGCAGCCGCGTGCCTGCCGAGCAGATCATCCACCTCTTCAACCCCGGCCGGCCAGGGCAGGGCCGGGGCTTCCCGCGCCTGTCGCCGGTCATCCCGCGTGCGCGAGATCTGCAGCTGCTCGAAGACGCGGAGCTGCAGCGCAAGAACCTCGAGGGCCGTCTCTCCGTGCTGGCCAGTGGTGATGTCGCCGCCATGGCTGACGGCAGCCAGTTCGGCCAGGGTGGCCGCGACGCCAACAGCCTGGGTGAATTCGCCAGTGGCGGTATCACCCAGGTGCCTGCCGGCCTCAACCTCACCGTCATCGAGCCCAAGGCAGCGCCGGGCTTCGTGGACTACTGCAAATACAACATCCACCTGATCTGTGCCGGCGGTGGCTTCACCTACGAGCAGGCCACCGGCGACATGCGCGAGGTCAACTTCAGCAGCGCCCGCGTGCGCATGTTGGACTTCCGGCGCGAGATCGAGCAGCTGCAGTGGCTCACCGTCATCCCAGCGCTGTGTGACCGCATCTGCACCGAATTTGCTGCCTACGCCGCCCTGGCTGGCCGGCTGCCGGGCAAGCCCAGCTTCACGGTCGAGCACTCCACGCCCAAGTGGGACTACATCAACCCGCAGCAGGACATCGACGCCGACCTGGCTGAGATCGCCGGGGGCCTCAGCAGCTTCTCCGAAAAACTGCGCCGCCGGGGCTATGACCCCGAGGTCGTGTTCGATGAGCTCGCAGCAGACATCAAGGGCCTGCAGGACCGGGGCATCTGGGATGCGCTGGTGATGCTGCTCAAGGGCAAGGCGTCCACCACCGCTGCCCCGCCGCCAGCCCCTGCGCCCTGACCGCTCCCCCAGCCCATGGCCACTGCCACCCTCGACACCCTGCCGCACAACCTGCTGGCCCGCAACGCCGCCGGCTGGCAGCGCAGCGCGCTGGCCGACAGTGCGCTGGCCGATGCCGCACATGATGGGGAACACCAGCTCGTGTGCACCTACCTGCACAGCGGTGTTGGTGACCTGTCACTGGCCCGCAGCTTTGCGCAAGTGCCCGGCCACCGGACCTACACCTTGGCCGCTGACGTGTGGTGCGAGTTTGCCGAGCCGACCTCGCTGTTCATTGGCACCACGGATGCGGCGACGCTCACGCGCCTGCAGTACCTCACCCTGCCGACCGACCCCGGCGCCGGGCAGTGGCTGGGCCTCAGCGCCACGGTGACGCTGCCGGCGGGCTACACGGGCGACGTGGCCGTACGCCTGGACCCGCTCGATATCGCCCCACCCGCCGGCCGGGTGGCCCGCTATCGGCGCATCCGTGCCTGCATCGGGACGGATGCGCCGTACTGGCCTGGGGCCGACGTCAATTTCTCGGCGCCCTGGCTCGTGACCTACGCCCCGTCGCTGCGCCAGCTCATCGCGCCCGAGCGCATCAAGACCCTGGAGAGCGCGCTGCGCGCCTCCCTCAGCAGCCCCGACCGGGCCGCTTGACTGCGAGACATCTTCCATGGCCCTCATCGGTACCGTTCTTAAGCAACCACGGGAAATTCTTCCAGTGGACATCAGCTACGCGAAAGCCATTGGCGCGCGGACCTACTCGTCCATCACGCCCAGCGTCGAAGTGCCTGCTGGCATGACCCTGTCAGCCACCGTAGTGTCAGGCACCACGGTACAGCTCGTCATCGCTGGCGGGACGTCAGGGCAAACCTACAAATGGACGTTGCTGTCCGACGTCGTCATGGGCGGCGTGACCAGCCGCTTGGAAGACGAATTCATCGTCCTCGTCGAAGAGTCCTGAGATTCCCAACACCCACACCTCCACGAAAGCACCGCATGGCCACGCTCACCACCGCGCTCGAAACCGAGTTCACGCCCGCATCGGGCGAATTCAACGCCCAAGTCACCAGTGGCGACGTCTACCTGTACCGTAAGCAAACGGCCGGCGCCGCCTGGGCGATTGCCGGCGCGCTGCAAAACGGCAGCGCGGTAACCGTGTCGAACCCAGTTGCAGGCGCGATCTACAAATTCGTCTCGCGCTCTGGCGGCCCCATCGTGCAGGCCGACCAATGATCCGCAGCCCCATTTCCTCTGCCGTTCGCAGTGCGTGGCGGCCAGTGCTGGGGCCCGCCATCAGCCAGGTGCAGCCCACCCTCGACCTCAACTTCGCCAGCGGCACCATGCCGCCCGGCCTGACGTTCAGCCGCGCCAGCAACGCCACGATGATCGGCAAGGATGGGCTGGTGGGGTGGGCGCCGCATAACTTGCTGCTCTACAGCGGCGACATCTCGAATGCGGTCTGGAACAAGTCAAACGGCGGCACCGTCACCTCGGTGGCTGACCCATTCGGCGGGATGGGTGCCCAGCAATGGACGGTCGGTGCGCTGGGTGGCGCAGGGCTGCAGCAGGCTTACACGATCCCCAACTCGACCGTCACGGTTTCTGGATGGTTTCGAGTTTCGTCTGGAAGCCGAGTTTTGACTCTTTGCACCCACCTAGATACCGGCTCGGGCGTCACTGTCACGTCGACATGGCAGCGCCTCTCGGTGACTTCTACCGGGCTAACTCAGGGCGGGGCAGGTCAAGTTCGCATTGACCGGTCTGCCGTCAGCGGGCAAGTCATCGAGATGTACGGACTTCAGGTCAACGCGGGCCCCCTCCAGCCCTACTACCCCACCACCGGCTCGGCCTACTACGGCCCGCGCATCGAATATGACCCGGCGACGCTCGCGTGTCGGGGGCTGCTGATGGAGCCTGCGGCGACGAATCTCGTCCCGAACAGCAAGGGCAGCATCTTGAGTACTCAGTGGGGGAGAGCGCAAGCATTCGGCAACGGCGCCGAGCCTACCGAAGAGCTATCCGATACCGACCCGCTTGGCTACGATGGATCAAGCTATCGGCTGGCTGGCACAACGGCAAACATCAACCATTTTTTGCTCGATTCCGTAGCTATTGGCGTTTCGTCAGGTGCAACTTACACCTACCGGGCGAACGTCCAACGTGTTTCTGGAACGGCGGCTGTATCCTCTGCAAATATCGCAATTCTTTGGTACGACGCCAGCTCTGCCTTCATATCCCAATCCAGTGCTGGGTCTGGTGGCGCTGTTGATTTCGTAACAAAGCTCGTTGCTACAGGTGCTGCACCCGCCAATGCGACTACAGCAAAGTTGCGAATTGCATTTGTTCCAAGCGTAGCGGCTGGTACTGCAGTTGATTTTCGCGTGCGAGTTTCTGGAAATCAGTTTGAGGCCGGCCCCGTCGCCACAAGCTACATCCCGACTGCTGGAGCGAGTGCGACGCGGGCGGCCGAGGTGTGCAGCAAGGCAGTATCTGGAATTGGTGGATGGAATACGGCAGGGACTATCTGTGAGAGCCACACCTACGTGAGTACTCCAATCGGGTTTAACTCACCGTACTCGCTTGGCTCGTCGCTTTCGTCTTTGGCTCTGCTTAGTAACAGCAACTCAAGAGCGCAGTGGGCTGGAGGATTCCTTGGGCCTTCGGTTACGGGTGCTGACGGCTCTTCGGCAACGGCTTTCAACATGACGACTGTGTGGCTACAAACTCAATCTCCGGGTCAACTCCGGTGCAGTTCACTATACCGACCAACTCTGTGAATGATGGGACGCTCCACCTCGGGCGTTGGACCTATTCACCATCTGCTCATCAGCCAATCCACATCCGCCGCGTCCGCTACTACCCCGCCGCGCTCCCTGCAGCCACTTTGCAGGCCCTTACCAAATGAACGACTACTTCGTCCGCTGCGTCGAGTCCGACGTGCCCGCGCTCTATGCCTTGGCCGGCGCGCTGGGCGTGCTGCAGCCCGTGCCCGACACCGATGCCCACACCGTCGCGCCGCCGCACTCTGGCGCGTGGGATGTGGTCGGCCCGATCTACCGCCCGACCGGCGAGATGCTGGATGTGGGGGGCATCGAGTCGCCCGTCACTGCGCCGATCTGCAGCCCCGATGGCCAGCCCTATTGGCACGCCAACCTGCGCATCGACGCGAGCTTGATGGATCTGGCGCAGGCGTCGGACGACCCGGCAGTGCAGGCCGGGCTGGGGGATCTGGCGCGGTGGTTTGTGGTCGGGGCTGATGGCATGGCCACGGCGCCGCAGCAGCCGGCGCGGGTCTGGCTATGAGCCCCCCCTTCCTGCCTGCTGATGTCAAGGCCCGCCCGCCTGGCCAGCCCTCCGGGCGCATCGAAAAGCGCCCCGGCGATTCGCGCGATTACCGGGTCGATTGCAGCGCGCTGCTGCGCGAACATGAGCTGGTTCGGTCCGTCCTGGAGGTGCAGGCGCCGGGGCTTACCGTGGGGTCTGCTCGGGTGCGTCAGGGCCTGTATGCCGAGGTGCGCTTATCCGGCGGTGCTGCACTGCCTGGCACTGCGTATGCGGACTTCCCCCTGCGCCTGCAGCTGCAGACCACGCAGGGCACGGTCGAGGTCGTCGTCACGGTGCGCGTCCACGGCGCCGATGGCTTCGCCTGAAAATCGTCTCAGCGTTTTATGGAAATGAGACAGCACGCTCGGCACGATGCCGAGCATGCCCTCTGCAGCCACCGCCACCGTCGATCCCGTCACTGACGTCCAGTTCCGCGAAGTAGCGCGCGAGGTGCGCGACCTGCCCACGCAGCTGCGCGAAGCGACCCTGGTGCCCAGCACCTATAACGCCGACGACAACACCGTCGAAGTGGTCTGGACCGCCGGCGCCCGCCGCCGCGCCTACGACTGGTACAACGACCGGCCCTACGAAGAAGAACTGGCTGTCACCCCTGAGGCGGTCGACATGACCCGCTTCGACGCCGGCGTCGTGCAGGTGCTGGACGGCCACCGCGTCTATGGCGGCGTGGCCAACATCCTTGGCATCGCCCAGCGTGCCTGGATCACCGGCGGCGAGGGCCGCGCCACGCTGCGCCTCAGCCAGCGCGACGAGGTCGCCGGCATCGTGCGCGACATCCAGGCCGGGATCATCCGCAGCATCTCGTTCGGCTACAGCGTCGAGCGCTACGAGATCACCCGCGCCCAGGACCGCACCGACGGCGTCAACCTGCCGCTCTATACCGCGCCGTGCGCTGGACGCCGCAAGAAATCAGCTTCGTCACCGTGCCGGCTGATCCCGGCGCTTCGACCCGTTCTCAACACCCCAGCCCCGTAGCGCCTGCCGGTGCTGCCGCGCCGCGCGGGCTGCCGTGCGAGTTTGTCCGATCGGCTGCGGCCGCTTCTCATCCCACCCCCACCCTGGAGCATCGTATGCCCGCACCCGTCAACACCGAGCAGGGCACCACCACCGCCCAACCCGACACCACCACCGCAGACCTCGCGCAGCGCGCCGCCACCAACGCCGCCGCGCTGGCCGCCGACATCACCGAGTTGTGCACCCGCCACGGCGTTCAGCAGCTCGCCGTCTCCATGATCCGCAGCGGTCAGACGCTGGACCAGGCTCGCAGCCAGGTGCTGGAAGAACTGGCCCGCCGGGATGCTGCTGCTGGCGGCCACATCAACGTGCGTGTCGAGACCGTGCGTGACGAGATGCAGACCCGCATGGCAGGCGTGCAGGAAGCCTTGCTGGCCCGGGTCGATGTCCGCGCACCGCTTACCGACAACGGTCGCCAGTTCCGTGGCATGGGTCTACTGGAGATCGGCCGCGAAATGCTCGACTGGCAAGGCGTCAACACCCGTGGCTTGGACAAGATGTCGCTGGCGACCCGCGTCATGACCTTCCGCTCTGGCGCCGGCCTCATGGGCACCAGCGACTTCAGCTCGCTGATGGCCAACGTCGCCAGCAAGCGCCTGCGCTTTGGCTACGAAGAAAACCCTGGCACTTACACCCGCTGGGCCCGCCGCGCGCCCAATGCACCGGACTTCAAGAGCATGTCTGTCGTGCAACTCGCCGCCATGCCGGACCTGCTGCAGGTCAACGAAGCCGGCGAGTTCAAGTACGCCGCCCTGACCGACGGTGCCGAGACCTACAAGCTGGTCACCTACGGCCGCATCGTCAGCCTGAGCCGCCAGGCCGTCATCAACGACGACCTGCGCGCCTTCGATCGCATGATCGCCGGCTTCGGCGCCAGCTCTGCCCGCCTGGAAAACCGCCTGGTCTACAGCCAGCTCACTGCCAACGCCAACATGGGCGACGGCACCGCGCTGTTCCATGCCAACCACGGTAACCTGGGCAGCGGCGCCGGCAGTGCGCTGGCCTTCAACGCCCTGGCCGACGGCCGCAAAGCCATGCGCCTGCAAAAAGGTCTGCAGGCTGAAGAGCTCAACCTGGCGCCGTCCTACCTGATCGTGCCGGTGGCGCTGGAGCAGCAGGCCTACCAATTCACCAGCAGCCAGTACGTGCCTGCCAAGCAGAGCGATGTCAACGAGTTCCGCGCCGGCGGCCGCACCGCGCTGGACCCGATCGTCGAGCCCATCCTGGACGCCAGCAGCGCCACGGCCTGGTATCTGGCCGCCCAGAACAGCCAGGTCGACACGGTGGAGTACTGCTACCTCGACGGCGCCGAAGGCCCGGTGGTCGAGAGCGAAATGGGCTTCGAGGTCGACGGCATCAGCTTCAAGTGCCGCGAGGACTTCGCCGCCAAGACCATCGACTACCGCGGTCTGTACAAGGCCACCGGCGCCTGATGACGCACAGCGCGGACTCAAGCACTGAGCCCGCGCCGCCACTGCCTATCCCCGCACACACGGAATCCCCACCATGAAGAACTTCGTCCAGGCCGGTGACACCCTCGCCGTCATCGCCCCCTACGCCGTGAACAGCGGCGACGGCGTGCTCGTTGGCAGCCTCTTCGGCGTTGCTGGCAACGCTGCGGCCAGCGGCGCCGATGTCGAAATCAAGAACGAGGGCGTGTTCGACCTCGCAGCGCTGTCGACCGATTCTGCTTCTCAGGGCACCAAGATGTACTGGGACAACACGAACCGTCGGCTCACGGTCACTGCAGGTTCGAACACGCTGATCGGCGCGCTGACGGTCGCCAAGGCCGCTGGCGCAGCTACGGCCCGCGTCTACCTGGACGGTGTCGTTCGCTGATCCTGTTGAAGCCTGATCGCCATGGCCACACTGACGCTCACTTCTGACTCCTTCGGGCCCGCCATGGCCCGGGCGGGCGTTGCCATGCTGCGTCGGCTGGCCAACGTGGAGGCCTCGGTGGATGGCGTGCCCGTGGTGGGCTTGCTCACGGATGCGCCGGAGCTCGCACCCCTTGGCGGCTTGGCTGCACAAGCCCATGCGCTGCAGTTTGACTGCTTGGCCGCTGATCTACCCGACTGGGCGGTCGCCGGCACAGCCGTCAGCCTGCCGGCGGGCGCCTACCGAGTCGTCGTGCGCACCGACCGCACCGACCTCGGCCAGGTCAGCCTCACGCTGGAGCGCGCCTGATGCTCGGCACCCAGCAACTCCGCGCCTTGGCGATTGCCGCCCTGCAGGCAGCGCTGCCCGGCGTGGCCGTGCTGCGCCAGTCCGACCGACCCGTCGGGACCGACATCGCACAGGCCATCAACGTGCGCGTGGGCCGCACGCGAGGCAATGCCTATCTGATGGGCGGCGCGGCACCGGTGGATTGCACCAGCCAGCTGCTCATCGACTGCGTGGCCCGCGCGGCCCCAGGCCAGGCCGCTGATGAGGCTGTTGCCCCGCTGCTGCTTGCGGGGCATGCCGCCCTGATGACGGCCGGATCCCTGCTGGCCGCCGGCTTTCAGGTGCAGCCGGATTTCGACCTGGACGAAGACCAGGAGTCGCTTGATGCCCGCATCGGCTCGGCCACCCTGGTGCTTGGCGTCCGCTGGCGCACCGCCAACAGCAACACCCTGGAACCCTGACATGCCCAAGCTCACCCCAACCGCGGCCGACCACGCCCGCACCCCCGACAACACCCCCATCCCCGGCGGCGGCGCCTGGACCTGGGACGCCGAAGCCGGCGCCTGGGTCGAGACGCGGCCCGTCCAAAGCGCCCCGGCGCAGGAGTAACCCATGCCCCGCTACACCCGCAACATGGGCGTCACGGCCAAGATCGAGACGACGGCCGGCGTCAACGCCTTGCCGTCTGCTGCGACCGATGGCCTGCTGATCGCCGGTGACATCAGCATCGAGCCACTGAACCTCACGATGGCCGAGCGCAATCTGCTGCTGCCGTACTTCGGTGGCAGCCAGAGCCTGATCGCCTCGGTCAACGCCAAGATGAGCTTCAGCGTCGAGTGGGCGCCCTCGGGCACCGCCGGCACTGCGGCTGCCTGGTCGGCGCTGATCCAGGCCTGCGCCGCCGGCCAGGCCACGCTCGCCACACCGGCGCGCATCGAGCACACGCCGGTGAGCACCGGCCTCAAGACCCTGACGGTCGACCTCAACGACGACGGCGTGCTGCACGAGCTGACCGGCGCCATGGGCAATATGAAGCTCAGCGCCAAGGTGAGCGAGACGCCCAAGCTCACCTTTGATCTGCTGGGCACCTACAACACCACCAGCGTCGCGGCTCTGCCGTCGATCGCACTGTCGGCCTGGAAGCCACCATTGCCGGTGGCCAAGGCGAGCATCATCGACGTGACGCTGGGCGGCGCCTATGCGGCCGGCGCGCTCTCGGGCGGCACCAGCTACAACAGCAGCGGCCTGGAGATCGATTTCGGCAACAAGCTGGGCTACTTGATCGGTGGCAGCAGCGAGCGAGCCGAGATCACCGACCGCAGCAGCACCTGTAACTTCGAGCTGGAGTTGACGGCCACGCAGGAAGTGGCCGCGCACGCCGCCATGATCAGCAACACGCTCACCAGCATCGGCTTCGCCATCGGCAACACCGTCGGCTCGAAGCTGATCTTGTTCGCGCCCAACATGCAGCGCACCGCCGCCAAGAAGGTCAACCGCGATGGCGTGCGCTTCGTGGGCTTCGACGGCAAGCTGCTGCCATCCGCGTCGGGCAACGACGAATGGCGCCTGGTTCAGGCCTAAGACAGGAGAAGAACATGGGTTTCAAACTCACCATCGGCGATGTGATCGACGTGCCCGTGAAGGGCAGCGTCAAGGACGGCTCGGGCGCTGTCACCTTCAACTTCACGCTGCAGGCCCGCCGCCTGCCGTTGGCCGAGTACCGCGAGGTGCTCAAGCCCGAGAGCGAGGTGCTCGTGCGTGACTTCCTGGTCGACAACGTGCGCGGCTGGCGCGGTCAGCGCCTGGTCGTTGACGACAGCGACGCCCCGGCCAGCTACAGCCCCGAGGCGTTCGGCTGCCTGATCGGCATTGTGGGCATGGAGCAGACCTGCTTCCAGGCATACCTCAAGGCCCTGCAGGTCAGTGAAACCCCGGCGGGCCGCGCGGGAAACTGACTGAGGCGGCGCGGCTCTCGGCGCAACGCCTGTTCCAGGACGCTGCCGATGAGTCCCCCGCCGCCGGCCCGGACAGCGAGGGCGAACGCATGGCCCGCATCCTGGCGCAGATGGGCGTGCGCGCGGTGGATGGCAACGGTGCAGATGCCACTGTCGCCGCCCGCGCCACGCCTGAGCTCTGGTATCTGTGGCCGGGCAACGCGCCGGTCTGGGCGGTCTGGTGCGGCCTGCAAACCCAGTGGCAGACCAGCATGGCCGGCGCCACCGGGCTGCATTACCCGAGCGTCTGGAGCGTGATCGACCGGGCGCTGCCGAGGCGGCGAAGAGATGAGGCGTTCGCCGCGATCCAGCGCATGGAGCGGGCGGTATTGGAAGTCTGGGCCGAGAGGCGGGAGAAGTGATCAGCAGCGCTCAGCCCGGGCCGCTTTCTGCCGCTGCTGCTCTGCTTGCCAGCGCTTTTGCCACGGCGACACCACAGCCAGCAGCACGCCCAGCGCCAGAAAGATCACCCACGCCCCGCTACTCGATAGCAAGAACAAGAGCCCGATCAAGGCGGTCAGGCCCCCGAAGAACACGAACGCTGCTGTGCGAATGAGGCTGAACATGCAATCGATTTTACTGTCCGGGGTGCTGGCGTGAACGAACTCAAGTTCCGCTTGGCGCTCGACAACGGCGCCTTCGTCACGGGCATGAACGGCGCTGGCGCACAGCTGGACCGCTTCGGCGGCCAAAGCGACCGCGCCGCCGCCGCGGCCGAACGCCTCAGCGCCAATGTCGCCCGAGTCGGCCACTACGCCGCTGGGCTGGTGGCGCTCAACCAGATTGGGCAGACCGGCGGGCAACTCATCCGCCTGGCCGATGAGTACGCCAACATGGCGGGCCGCCTTAACCTCGTCTCCGACTCGACGGCCCAGGCCACAGCCGCACAAGCCAAGTTGTTCGACCTGGCGCAGCAAACCCGCACGGGCGTGGCGGGCCTGAGCGATGTGTTCGTCAAGCTGCGCCAAAGCACCGACGGCACCGGCATCAGCCAGGAGCGCCTGCTGGCCATCACCGGCACCATCGGCAAGACCATGACGCTGAGTGGCAGCAGCGCCGAGAGCATGACCGCCGCGCTGATGCAACTCGGCCAGGGTATGTCGGCAGGGGTGCTGCGCGGCGAGGAGCTGAACTCGATCCTGGAGCAGGCGCCCGCGCTGGCGCAGGCCATCGCCACCGGCATGGGCACCACCGTGGGCGCGCTGCGCAAGCTGGGGGAGGAGGGCAAGCTGACGTCCGAAGTCGTCGTCAACGCCTTGGAGCAAAGCGCCAAGAAGGTCGACAGCGACTTCAGCAAGCTGCCGCTGACCGTGGGCCAGGCCATGACGCAGGTGCAGAACAGCCTGCTGCAAGCCGTGGGCGTGTTCGACCAGGCCAACGGACTGTCCAGCGGGCTGGCTTCGGGTATCAGCACTCTGGCGCAGAACATGGGCACGCTGGTCTCGGTGGCCACCGTGTTGGCCGGCGTGATGGCCGGGCGCATGGCTGCCTCCGTGTATGCCGGCGTCACCGCAACACTGGCCGACAGGACTGCGCGAATTGCTTCGCTGCAGGCCACGGTGGCCCAAACGGAAGCGGTGGCCATTCACACCGGCTTCGTCCTGGCCGATGCCCGCGCCACGCTGGCATCGGCCTCGGGCTTCGGTGCATCGGTGGTGGCGCAGAACGCCGTGGTGGCCGCCACGCAGCGGCACACGGCGGCCCTGGCGGCGCAGGGCGCGGCGCAAGCGGCTGTGGCGTCCACCAGCGCCGCAGCCACGCTGGGCGCGCGTGCGCTGGGTCTGTTGGGTGGGCCCATCGGGCTGGTGACCACCGCGCTGAGCCTGGGCGTTGCGGCATGGCAGATGTGGGGCGACTCTTCCAAGGCCTCAGAGGCCGCCGCCACGGGCAATGTCGAGCGCAGTACCGGCGACATCATTGCTTCGCTGGACAAGCAGATTGCCAAGCTGCAAGAGCGCAACCGCTTGGCCGCAGCTGGGGCAGCTGGCATCGCCAAGGGTGGTGGCGAGGGCGCTGAAGAACTGGGGCGCCTGCAGAAAAAGATCGATGACTTCACCGCCGGCAAGGGTGAAGCCACCGGCGTCAACGACATGGCGCGGCAAGCCATCTTGCAGACGACCATTCAACAGTACGCCGCGCTGTACTCGCGCATGCAGCAGGTGGGCGACGAGCAGAAGAAGCTCGACGCCATCGGTCAGCAGTCCAAGTTGTCGGCCTACATGGAGAAGTACGCCAACGACGCCGAAAAGCTGCAGGCCGAACTCAAGAAGGTGCGCGAGGAGTTGGGCGGCGTCATCCCGCCCGATCTTGAGGCCCGCATCCGCGCCAAGTTCACCAAGCCCGTCAAGGAAGGAATCGACTACGCCAAGCAGTACGCCGACCTGGTGGCCGACCTGACCAACAGCGGCAGTGGACTGGCCGCGAACTTCAACGAGCAGGCCAACGTGCTGGCGCGAGGCTACGCGCTGACGGACAAGAGCGCAGAGGCCGCCACCCGCTACCGCCAGGCGGTGGAGGCGCTGATCAACAAGCAGCCCTTCGCCGTCGCCCAGGCCAAGGCCGAAGCCGATGCCCGCGAGGCGCTCAACAAGGCCTTCGCCGAGGGTTACAACAAGCTGCGCAACGATGCCGAGCAGAGCGCCGCCGCTGTCGCCGGCCGTGTGCAGGGTCTGCGCGATGAAGAGGCTGCAGCCGCCCTGATGAAGGCCGGCAACCTGACCCTGGCCGCTGCGATGGAAGAAGTCATCATCAAGCGTCTGGAAGACCAGCGCGAGCAGGCCCGGGCGCTCGGCAACAACGCCGCCGTGGCCGCCATCAACGCCGAAATTGCTGCGCGTCGCGAACTGGCTGGCCTGGTTGGCCAGAAGGCCGCGCGTGAGGCCGGCGACGAACTGCGCAAGCGCGAAACCGCCGAATGGGCCAAGACCTGGGAGCAGGTCGGCCAGAGCTTCGCCGACAACCTGATGAACGGCGGCAAGAGCGCCAGCCAGTACATCAAGGACCTGTTCCGCACCATGGTGCTGCGGCCCCTGATGCAGCCGGTGATGGGCGCTATGACGGCTTCGCTGGGCCTGCCTGGCACGGCGTCAGCCTCAGGTGGCGCGGGCGGCACCGGTGGGATGGGCAGCATGATGAGCAGCCTGTCAGGGCTGGCCGGCTTGGGCAGCGCATTCAAGGCCGGCAGCGCCCTGACCATGAGCGGCGCGGGCGGCACTGGATTGGCGCTGGAGGGTGCTGGCTCCATGATCGGCAGCGGCTCCTATGCGGCCGGCGCGGCTCAGGGCGCCGGTGCGCTGGCCCCGTGGGCAATGGCTGCAATGGCAGGCGGCGCCATCGGGCGCGGCATCAGCAACGGCTACGGCATCGGTGGCAAGTCCGGCAACGGGGTCGTCAACACCGGCATGGTGGTGGGTGCCATCGTTGGCGGCCCGCTGGGCGCGGCCATCGGCGGCGCCATCGGTGGCGTGGTCAACCGCGCCTTCGGCCGCAAGTTGACCGAGACCGGCATCGAGGGCACCCTTGGCGGCGACGCCGGCTTCAGCGGCAACGCCTACACCAAGGAAAAAGGCGGCTGGTTCCGCAGCGACCGCACGCGCACCAGCGCCCTGGATGCGGGCACCACCAGCGCCTTCTCTGGTGCGGTCGACACCCTGCGCACCCAGACCCGCGACTACGCGGCCGCGTTGGGGCTTGGCGCCGATTCGGTGGGCACCTACACCCAGAGGATCAAGCTCAACCTGATGGGCCTGAGCGAGGCCGACCAGACCAAGGCCATTGACGGCGCGCTGTCCGACTTCGCCAATGGCTTGGCTGCCAGTCTGGGGGCAGGGCTCGACCGCGTGGCGCTGCGCGGCGAGAAGGCCGGCGACACCCTCGCGCGACTGGGCGGCGCACTCACCACCGTGAACGACACGCTCGGGCTGCTGGGTCAGGCCGCGCTGGCTGCCAGCCTGGACGGCGGCGCAGCAGCCGACGCGCTGCTGAACGCCTTCGGCGGCGTCGGCAACTTCGACAGCCTGACCAGCAGCTACTTCGCCAATTTCTACGGTGAAGCCGAGCGCACCGTCACCCAGACCGGGCAGATGGCCAAAGCACTGGGTCGCCTGGGGCTTGAGATGCCCACCACCAACGCCGCGTTCCGCGCGCTGGTGGAGCAGCAGGATCTGAACACCGACGCCGGCCGGCGCAACTACGCCGCGCTGATGAGCCTGAACGGTGCATTTGCCGAGCTGTACCCGCTGACGGACAAAGTCTCGACCGCCGTGGAACAGGTTGCCAGCGCCATGGAGAAAGCCGGCGCCACCGTGAGCGACGAAATCAAGCGCATCCGGGGCCTGACTGCCGCCGGTGGCGGCAAGGCGCGCACCTTCGCCGAAGCCCAGTCTCAGTTCGCCATCACCACCGCACAGGCCCGTGCGGGCGACGCCGCCGCCATGGCCGCGCTGCCCGACGCCAGTCGCGCGCTGATTGACCTGGCCGACACCGCCGGCCGTGACCGCACGGCCCAGGCTGCTTTGCAAGCCAGCATCGCCGACAGCCTGCAATCCACGCTGGACGCTGCCCAGCAGCAGCCTGCCGCGCCCGCCGCCGCCACGGCAGATGCGCCGGCTGTCCCCGCGCCAGCCACGCCTGCTGCCACAGCCACACCCGCGCAGCAAACCAACGCCGACCTGCTGGCCGAGCTGCGCGCCCTGCGTGCCGAAGTGGCCGCCCTGCGCGCCGAGCAGGAAACCAACGGCAGCGCCACCGCCACCAACACCGACCGCATGCAGCGCCTGCTGACACGCATCGCCCCGAACGATGCGGTGCAAGTCCGCATCCTGACCTGAGCCTGAGTCACTGCGCCCATGCAAGTCCTCGTCCCTGCCACCATCACCGACGCCGTGCTCACCAGCAGCACCGCCACGGAAAACGACGCTGCCTCCTGGGTGGCGACCACTGCCTATGCCGTGGGCGACAAGGTCATCCGCACCAGCACGCATCGCATCTACCAGCGGCTGATCGCGGGCACGACGGCCACCGCACCTGAGAGCGACAGCGTGAACTGGAAGCTGATCAGCTCCACCAACCGCTGGGCTATGTTCGACCGCAACGCCGCCAGCCAAACCCGCGTCACCAGCCCGCTGACCGTGGTGCTGGCCCTGCCGGCTGCGTACAACGACCTGGTGCTGCTGGGCGTCATCGGCACCACCGTGACCGTGAGCGTGGGCGGCACCATGGTGCGCACCGTGGCCGTGCCAGCGCCGGCCGTGGGTGCCAAGGGCAGCACCGTCATCGTCACCGGGCTGGCCGCTGCTGCCAGCACGCTGCAAGTCAGTCTGACCGGCACCGGCGCGGTCGGCATCGCCACCCTGGCCGTGGGCACCTTCACCGCCGCCGGCGACACCGACGGCACGCTCACGCTCGGCATGCTCGACGGCAGCACCAAGACCTTCGACACCGCCGGCAACCCCCAGATCACGCCCGGCCCCTACGCCAGCCGGCAAGAGATCTCCGTCACCACCCCGCTGGCCACCTTCGATCAGCTCGCCCGCGTGCTGACCGCCGTGCGCTCCACGCCCTGCGTCTGGCTGGGCGTGCCGTCGCTGCCGGGCGCGGCGCTGTACGGCTGGCCGCGCGAATGGACGCTCAAGCGCCAGCGCGGCATTGCGCGCGGCACCGTGCAGCTTGAATCTCTGGCCGTGGGCTGAGGCAGGACGACAGCGACATGACCCAATACCTCAACCCCGCCCCCGTCACCGACGCGACGCTCGTCAGCGCCAGTCTGGCCGAAAACGACTACACCGCCTGGGCCGCGGCCACGGCCTACACGGTCGGCAACCGAGTCATCCGCACCAGCACGCACCGGATCTACGAGCGCCTGATCGCCGGGACGACCGCGACAGCACCCGAGTCCGACGCCGCCAACTGGAAAAACGTCGGGCCTACCAACCGCTGGGCGATGTTCGACAGCAGCCTGGCCACGGCCAGCACCGGCGCCACCAGCATCAGCGTGACGATCAGCGCTGGCACGGCAGTAGGCACCGTCACGGGCGTGGTGCTGCTGGGCGTGGTCGCCAGCCAGGTGCAAGTGTTTGCCGGCGCCACGCTGGTGCGCACCGTGGCCGTGCCGGCGCCGGTGTCGCCGTCGACCTCGTCGACCGTCATGATCACCGGGCTGTCGATCGCCTCAGGCAGCAACACGGTCGTGACCGTGACCGGCAGCGGCACGCTGGCCGTGGCGCACATCAGCGTGGGCACGTGGGTGGACCTGGGCGAGACGCTGGATTGCGAGGTCGGTATCACCGACTTCAGCACCAAGAGCGCCGACGGCAGTGACATCCAGAAGGGGGGCTATTCGCGCAAGCTGCGCGGCAACTGCACCGTGCTGGCCGCCGACGTCACCAACGTGCGGGATCGACTGGAGAGCCTGCGCGGCGGCGCGGTCGTGTACTGGTCGCTCGACGACACCTACGAGGCCACCCGGGCACTCGGCTGGCTGGCCGACTTCAGCTTCAGCGGCGTGCGGCCCACGGGTCGTGCCAGCTACAGCCTCAGCATCGAGGGCCTGACGCGCGATGACGCCACCATCGCCGCCGGCACCGCTGCGCTCGGCACCAGCCTGACCGGTGGCCTGAGTTTGCAGCTTGGCGCCACCTCGTTCCTCGTCCCCGCCGACAGTGCCGGCGTCGTCAGCAGCTACACGGGCGCCACCAGCGCCGTGCTGGTCACCCAGGGCACGCAGGACGTCACCAGCGCGTGGGGTATCACCACCACCGACACCAACTGCACTAGCACCTTCGCCGGCGGCGTCATCACCGTCACGGCATTGAGCGCAGATGCCGGGTATGTCACCGTCACGGCCACGCGCACCGGCTACGCCACGCTGACCGGGCGCTTCAGCGTCGCAAAAGCGAAGGGCGGGGCGGCCGGGGCAGTAGGCTCCGCTGGGCCGACCGGCGCCGCCGGTGCCGACGCCCTGAGCCTGAGCCTGTCCAATGGCGCGCACGTCGTGCCGGCAAGCAGCGCCGGGGTGGTCAGCAGCTTTGCCGGCGCCTTCACCACCGCCACGGTCTACAAGGGCCAAGCGGCGGACGCCGGCTGGACGATCAGCAAGGTCGACACCAACGTCACCAGCACGCTGTCGGCGGCCACCGTCACTGTCACCGCGATGGCCGCCGACGTGGGCTATGTCGACGTCAGCGCCACCAAGCCCGGCAACCCCACGCTGACGGCACGGTTTTCGATCAGCAAGGCTCTGGCGGGCGCGACGGGCGCGACGGGCGCGACGGGCGCCACGGGCAACACCGGCCCGACCGGCCCGCGCAGCACCGTGCAGCTTGCCCGCGCTATCGCAGGTACCGCCTGGAGCGATGCCGAAGCGAACACCGCGCTGACATCCAACGGCTACGGATCCCCGCTCAGTGGCGATGTGGTCACGCTCTACAACACCGGCTCAACCCCGCCGTTCTCGCTGACGAAGGTCTACAGCGCTGGCTGGCAGACGCTGGCGGCCTATTTCAACGGCTCGCTGCTGGTCGACGGGACGGTCATCGCACAGAAAATCGACAGCCGAGGCCTGAGCATCAAGGATCAGTTCGGGAATGTGATCCTGGCGGCGGGGAATGCGCTGCCGAGCAGTTACGGACCAACTTCTTCGGGGGAGAATTTGTGGACAGGCTCGCTGTCTACCCCAACAAGTGTGCTCAGCGCAAGTATCTCTGCTACTGGGGTTGGCGATCCACGCGGAGGTTCGACGGCAGTAAATGTGACGCTGAACGCATCCGGGAGCTACGTGCACTATCGTGTGTTCCCTGCTGCCGGACGGCCAGCTGGTTGGTATACCTGTTCATTGAAGGTATACGTCGTTGCTGGTATGTCAATCGTGGTGTCAGCCACTAACGGATCATCGTGGCTAGGCTCGAAGTACCAAATTGCAACCACGAACTCGACATCACCGGTTTGGATACCAGTTACTATTCGGCAATATATCCAATCATCTGATGGCGGGTTGGATTTTGTTGTCGGGTCAAATCACGATACTGCAACTTACGTCGGTGTTGTCTCGTCAGTGCCCGCGAGCACAACGGTCTCGATTGCCGACTTGGTTGTGTACCGCGACAACAGTATTGACGATCAAAACAAGATCACGCCCGGCAACGTCTCCACCTACATCGCCGACTTGGCCATCGGAAACGCGCAGGTCGCCAAGGCCCTGTACTCCGACAACTTCAACGGCAGCATCGACGGCAACGGCAACATCCTGGGCTATGGCACCGTGGGCTGGGGCATCGGCAAGGGAGGCCGGGCGGTGTTCAACGACCTGTACCTGCGCGGCGAACTGTCGGGGGGCGCGATCACAGGCTGGGCGTGGCCTGCTGCTGGATCAGGGCCGGGCTTCTACCTTGGGCCAAACGGGTTGCTGCTCGGAAATGCCAGCGATGGAAAATATTTGCAGCTAATCTCGAATGGCGACATAAATTCGCCTGGGTTTAGTGTGTCGAACGGAGTCCTGACAATATCTCAGGCGAATGTCATCAATACTTTACAGGTTGCGGGCGGCGCCATCACAGAAAGCTACTTGGCAAGTGGCGCGGGCTCGGCTCATCCTTCCTGCTCCTACGGTGTTGTTGTCCCATCTGGTTCCACGTACCAAATCACCGCAATTGCGTCGCTTGATGTTTCTCACACAATAACCGTCAACTCTGGCGGCACAGGGACAGCGACTGCGCGGGGGATTCTTTTGTACAACGGCAGCCAAGTGGATAGCAACATTTTTTCGACTGGAACCTTTTCCTTGGGAGGGTCTGGATCATCTGCCCAATACTCCGTGAGAGGCTCCGGTGTTGTTCAGCATACGGCTGCATTTTCTGGACCTCAGACGGTAACTGTTGCCGCAGACTTTAGTGGGTCTGCGGCCAATAGTTCCAGGCTAATGATTTTGGTGACAAAGAGATAAAATGTTTCACATCACATCGGTTGACGAAAGTGGCGAAATTATTCAGCGGTCTTCGTCTCAGCACGAGTCCGTAATATTGGGAGGTAGACACCCGAACGGCCGCGACTTTATCGAGCTAGAGCCGCCGAATGGGGCAGCTTGGTGGGATTATTCGACCGAAGCATGGGTTATTCGCCCAGAGAGTCCTGGCGACACGTATCAATGGGACGCTGTCGCTAAAGCCTGGATCGACCCCCGCACCCTCGACGAACTGAAAGCCGAGGCATGGGAGCGCATCAAAGCCGCCCGCGCTGCTGCTGAAGCCTCGCCACTGACCGTGGCTGGTCGCACTTACGACGCCGACGCTGCCAGCGCACAGCGCATTGCGGGCGCGGTGCAAATGGCATCGCTGGCCCTTGCCGCAGGGCAGGGCGCGGAGTTCGAGATCGCGTGGACCTTGTCGGACAACAGCAGCACCGTGCTCAGCGCAGCGCAGATGGTCGATGTCGGCCTCTCGCTCGGGCGCCAGATCAGCGCCGCGCACGCACAGAGCCGCGTGCTGCGCGCACGGATCGACGCCGCCACCTCGACCGACGAACTCAACAACATCACCTGGAGCCCCGCATGAGCCCGCCGCCTACCGACTTCGACCCGACCCGATCCGGCCAATGGGGCGCCCCCAGTTCGCCGAGTCACTCTGATTTCGTGCGCCTCGAATCGAAGCTCGGCGACCGGATTGATCGCGTGCATGAGCACGTCACTGACAGGCTCGACAGCATCGCGCAGGCGCTGCAGCAGCTGATCGTGGTGGCCGAGCGCCAGGCGCACGCCGCCGTGCTGCACGAGCAGCTGCGCGAGCGCGTCACGCTGCTCGAAGGCAAGGCCAGCGCGACCGCCGCCCGCCTGAACGAGTGGATCAGCTACGGCATCGGGGCGTGGGCGATCGCGTCAACCCTGTTCATGGTCTGGAGCAAGTGGCCGTCATGACTATCGAACACGCCGTTTTCCTGATGATCGGCCTGCTGGTCGGCTGTAGCGTCGGCACTGTCGTTGTGGCGCTGTTGCGCTCGGGCGGAGATATTCACAGCGTCAACGCGCGAGAAATGGCCAGCGCTTATCTGATGGGCTACCAGGACGCCAGCGCCGGCCTGCTGCCCGATTCCACCCGGCCTGCCCCCTTACTGGACGAAACCCGATGAACCCCTTCCGCTCAATCTGGCTCATGTGGGGCGGCAAGTCAGCGCCCCGCGCCCCGGTGCAAGCCGCCATCGCCCCGGACAGCTCGTTCGGGATCATCAAGCGCGGCGACGAACTGCTGGTCACGCTCGACGCCGAAGCCCTTGATCGCCTGGAACACGCCCTGCAGCAGCGCCGCGCTGCGCTGTGGGCCGCCGATGCCGCCAACCGCCGCGCCATTCGCTCAACAACCCCGGAGACCCCATGAGATTCCGCCACCTGTTCTTCGCCGCCGGCTCGCTGATCGTGCTGGCTGGCCTGTTCCTGACCGACCCGGATCGAGGCGTCAGCACCGGCATGCTGCTGCTCGCACTGGTCACGCCCGTGCTGGCCGTGGTGTTCGCCCATTACGCCCGCAAGGCGCTGCACGACTACCCAGGCGCCGACGCGCGCCGGCTGTTCGTGATCGCGGGCGAAAGCTCCATCGGCGCGGGCCTCGCGCTCGTGGCCATCGCTATCGTCACGTCGGCGCTGCTGGGGTTGTTCGGCGGTGTGGCGCGGGCCGGCGAGATCCCCGCCGCTGCCGAGGCACACCGCGACACGCTGCGCACCGAGCTCGGGCTGTACTGGCCGGCGCATCCCATGCCCGCCGCGGTGCCGGCGCTGATCGAGCACGAGAGCTGCGTCACGCTGCGCCATCCGCGCTGCTGGTCGGCCACGTCGCGGCTCAAGACCCAGCGGGAGGAGGGCGCCGGCCTTGGCCAACTCACGCGCACCTGGCGGCCTGACGGCTCGCTGCGCTTCGATGCGCTGGCCGACATGCGGGCCCGTCATCCCGAGCTGCGGGCGCTGTCCTGGTCCAACGTCTACGCTCAGCCTGACCTGCAACTGCGTGCCCTGGTGTTGATGGGGCGCGACAACTATGGTGCCCTGAGCACGATCCGTGATCCGTTCGAGCGCCTGGCGTTTGCCGATGCTGCGTACAACGGCGGCCTGGGCGGCGTCCGCACTGATCGCCGGGCCTGCCAGGTCACAGCAGGATGCGATCCGCAGCGATGGTGGGGCCACGTCGAGCGAACTTGCACAAAATCACAAGTCGCGCTCTACGCCAGCCGCAGCGCGTGCGACATCAACCGGCACCACGTGCGGGACGTGCTTACCGTGCGGGCGCCGAAATACGCCGGGTGGCTGTCATGAAGGGCTACAGAACGCTGCTCGTCAACGGCGCCGTCTGCCTGATCCCCATCGTCGACTTGCTCACCACAGGCGGCGAGCTGCTGCTGCCGCTACTGGGGCCGAAGGGCGCGGCGGTGCTGGGAGCGCTGGGGGCGGTCAATCTGGCGCTGCGGTGGGTGACGACGACACCGGTGATGCGGGCGGAGTGATCCATTCAGGGAGGAACTCAGGGAAGAATGCGGGGAACAAAGGGGACGCAAAGGGGGTGCCACCTGCAGGAACCGCCCTCAATTACCCCTAAAACCCCTGTTCATATGTTCGAGCCCCATCAGCCACCCCAAAGAAACAAAGCACCTAGCCTCGGCCACAAGCCGGGGCTTTGTTGTTTCTGGCGTCCGTCAGTCATGCATCAGTTCGGTGATCAGTTTGCGAACGATGTGCAGCGCGGGCGGCTCAGCCCGGCGGGCGAGCGTGACGATGCCGAAGCGGGCCATGGCGTTCATCGCAGGCTTGAGGGTCAGCTCCACCAGGTCAGGCGCTGCTGCGCGGATCGCGATCAGCACCGCGTCGCTGTCGCGCACGACCTCGACCAGGCTGGGAATTTCTTCGCAGCGCAGCGTCACGCACTCGGACGGATGGGCGGCCGGCCCGTAGCGTTCCACCATCACGCGTGCCACTTCCTCGCTCAGGGGCGTCGAGGCGATCGGGAACTGGCGCAGGGCGTCGAATCGCAGCGCGCCCTTCCAGCGGGTCAACGGATGGTCTTCACGCACCATGAAGGCGCCGCGCATCTCGACCAGATTGGCCACCCGCAGGTCCGATGCCGGCGACAGCGAGCGGGCATCGACCACCAGGGCGTCGAGCTCACGTTCTCGCAACCGGCGGGCGAGCACATCGGTGGGGCCCCGCGCGACCTCGATGTGAATGGTCGGGTGCGACTTCGCCATGGTCTTGAGCAGCGGCGTCATCAGCATCGCGCCGGGCCCCGAGCCCAGGCCGATGCGCACGGTGCCTGACCTTCCCTCCCGCATCTGCCGTCCGCTGCCTTCGAGTTCATCGGCATCGAAGACCAGCTGCCGCGCGCGCTGCAGCGTCTCGACCCCGAAGGGCGTCAGGGCGCTGCGCCGTCCCACGCGGTCGAACAGGGGCTGGCCCAGCTCTTCTTCCAGCGCCCGGATGCTGCGGCTGAGCGCAGGCTGTGTCAGGAACAGCGCTTCTGCAGATCGCGTGAACGAGCCGCTCTGTGCCAGCGAGATCAGGTGTCGGAGTTGAACCAGGGTCATCGGGGAAACCCGATCAATGCATTCATCGAACTCATCATAACGAGGTCAACAATGCATTGGACGTTGCATTTTTTGGCTCCTACATTGGGATTGCCGACAGCCTTTATCGCCCCAACCCCTTGCCCACACCGACAGGATTTGCCATGACGAAGTTCCAACGATCGCTGACCCTGATGGCCGGCCTGCTGCTCAGCGCAGGCGCTGTCCTCGCACAGACCTGGCCCGTCAAGCCGGTCAACCTGATGGTGCCGTACCCGGCGGGCGGTCCATCGGATGCGATCGCGCGCATCTTCTTCAACCCGCTCGGCAAGGAACTGGGCCAGCAGGTGCTGGTGGAGAACCTCGGCGGCGTCAGTGGCGCGCTGGCGGCACAGAAGGTGCTCGCAGCGCCAGCCGACGGCTACAACGTGTTCCAGGGCTCGCCCAACGAGGTGATCCTGTCGCCGCTGGCCAATGCCGCCGTGAAGCTCAAGACCGAAGACTTCCGCCTGGTGCATCCGGTCGCCGACGCGGTGATGGTCTTCGTCACGCGCAAGGACCTGCCGGTCAACAGCGTCGACGAACTGATCGCGCTGGCCCGCAAGTCGGCCGACCGGCCGCTGACCTATGGCAGCGTGGGCGTCGGCTCGCTCTACCACCTGATTCTGGAGAACGTGCAGGCGCAGACCGGCGTCAAGCTGGCGCATGTACCCTACAAGGGCAACGCGCCGCTGCTGCAGGACATCGGCGGCGGCCAGGTCGACTTTGCCGTGCTGGTCTACAGCGCGGCGATGGGCGCGATGGCCGAGCAAGGGCGCATGAAGGTGATTGGCCAACTCGGCGCGCAGCGCTCTGAACTGCTCAAGAACGTGCCGGCGGCCAATGAAGGCCAGGCCCTGAAGAACTTTTCGTACAAGATCTGGACCGGCTTCATGGTGCCCAAGAACACGCCCGAGGACGTCGTGGTGCGCCTGCACGCCGCCATCGGCAAGACGCTGCAAGACCCGACGGTGCGGGCGCAGCTGGCGGCGCAGACCCAGGTGGCTTCGGCGCCGATGACGCTGGCCGAGTCGGCCAAGTACTTCGAGGTCGAGACGGCGCGCTACCGCGCCATTGCCAAGCAGATCAACCTGCAGCCGCAGTGAGCCGGCCGTGACCTACCTGTTGAATGCACTGCAGGCCCGGGCGGGTGAGTTCATCCACCTGCGCCGCGACATCCACCAGCACCCCGAGCTGGCCTTCGAGGAACACCGCACCGCCGCGCTGGTGGCCGACAAGCTGGAGGGCTGGGGCTATGCGGTCGAGCGCGGCATCGGCGGCACCGGCGTGGTGGGCACCCTGGTGCGCGGCCGCGGCACCCGGCGCTTGGGCCTGCGCGCCGACATGGACGCTTTGCCCATCGACGAGGCCACTGGCGCCGCCTGGTCCAGCGCCCGGCCCGGTCTGATGCACGCCTGCGGCCACGATGGCCACACCGCCATGCTGCTGGCGGCGGCGCGTCACCTGGCCGAGCACGGCGACTTCGACGGCACGCTGCACCTGATCTTTCAGCCCGCCGAAGAGGGCGGCGGCGGCGCGCTGCGCATGATGGCCGACGGCCTGTTCGAGCGCTTTCCCTGCGACGCCATCTTCGCCATGCACAACATGCCGGGCATCGAGCAAGGCCGCCTGGTGCTGCGCGAAGGGGCGGCCATGGCCTCGTCGGACTACATCACCCTCACGCTCACCGGCACCGGCGGGCACGGCGCCATGCCGCACCGGGCGGCCGACCCGATCGTGGCGGCGGCCAGCATCGTCATGGCGCTGCAGACCGTGGTCTCGCGCAACATCGATCCGCTGCAGGCGGCGGTGGTGACGGTCGGTGCGCTGCACGCCGGCAAGGCCAACAACGTGATCCCGGCCAGCGCCACGCTGGAACTCAGCGTGCGGGCGCTGGATCGCGAGGTGCGCGCCACCCTGGAGCGTCGCATCAAGGCGCTGGTGACGGCGCAGGCCGAGAGCTTCGACGTCCAGGCGCAGATCGACTGGCGGCCGGGCTATGCGGTGCTGGTCAACACGCCAGCCGAGACCGCGTTTGCGCGCCGCGTCGCGACCGAACTGGTGGGCGCCGACCGTGTCACGCCGCAAGGCCCGCCGCTGACCGGCAGCGAAGACTTCGCCTTCATGCTGGAGCGCGTGCCCGGCAGCTACGTGCTGATCGGCAACGGCACCGGCGGCGCCCCGGGCGAAGGTGGCTGCATGGTCCACAACCCTGGCTACGACTTCAACGACGACAACGTCGCCGTGGGCAGCGCCTATTGGGTGCTGCTGACGCAACGCTTCCTGGCCACCAAGGCGCAGGCCGCAGCGCCCTGACGGCCTCTTGAATTTGCAGGAGAGTTGAAGAGGCCCACCCAAAACGATGTCACTCCACCGCCATCCGCTCCGACCGGAACCCCGTGTAGACCACGCCTACGCCCACCGAGGTACCGGTGCTTTGCCGGACCAGTGGGCTGGCTTCGTTGGCGCTGCCGCTGACGGTGTTGAGGCGGGCGACGCTGAACAGCCGCCAGTCGCGCGAGGGGCTGTAGGACAGCGAAACCGCCAGTCGGGTCGAGACCAGGCCGCTGGCGGCCCGGTAGGCGGGGCGGTCGGTGGTCGCGTAGGCGGTGTCGACGCCGTAGAAGGTGCTGGCCAGGCGCTGGTCGGCCAGGATGGCGCTCAGGCGGGTGCTGTAGCGCCAGCGGCTGGCGGTTTCGCGTTCGAAGATCAGCTCAGGCTCGAACGAGGTGCCGCGGTGCGCTGCGCTGCGGCTCAGGTCGAACACGCCGCGCACCGGAAATTCGGCGCGCCAGCGGCCGTTGCCCGGGCCCGGGCCGAGGAACACTTTCAGGCGCGGGCCGAATTCGACCAGCGTGCCCAGCGCGGGCATGCCGCGTCGGGCGTCGATCTCGTCGGAGTTGCTGCCGAACGAGCCGGCCACGCCGATGTCAAGCTCGTACTGGTCGGTCTTGATGGCGCGCAGTCCAGCGGACTCGCGGTCCGCCCGCAGTACCTGGCCCCGGTAGATGAAAAACGGCAGCACCAGCGCGCGGTTCAATTGCTGCTCGGCACCCGGATAGGCCTGCTGGTTGACGGCCAGGCCCACGGCGCCCACTTCCCACAGCGGCTGGGTGCCGGGACTCTGTGCGGCAGCCAGCGTCACGGCACCGCACGACAGGAGGGCGGCCATACGCGGCAGAGTGGCCGTTGAAAAGGGATGAAATCGCATGGCGTGAGATGCTCGCTGGCTCGTCAGGGGGGCCTGATCATGCCTGCGGTGCGGGTCGTGATGGGCCGTGGGGCTTTCATTTTTCGAGGCTTTGAATGTCGATGACGATTGCGCCGCGCACCCGGCGTCTTGCGGTGGCGGTACTGGCCGCCGCGCTGGCTTCCACGCTGGTGATCACGTCGGTCGCGCGCTGGGAGCGCGAGCGGCTGCAACAGCGCTTCGACCATCACGTGGCCGAACTCGGGCGTGCCATCACGGCCGATCTGGACATGCAGGAAGAGGCGATCACCGCGCTGGCAGCGTTCATACGCGCCGCGCCTTCGCTGGATGCGGCCGGCTTTGCGGTGGTGGCTCAGGCGCTGACCTACAAGGCCAATTTTCTGCATCGTCTGTCCTGGTACCAGGTCACGGGCCGCGCAGCCGATGCGCGGCCCGTGCGACTGCGTCATACCGAGCCGCCGGATGCGGATCTGCTGGCGCAGCAGGTCGACCTCTCTGCGCAGCCGCCGCTGGGCGCGGCATTGGCGCAGGCCGAGAAGTCGGGCGGCCTGGCCGCAACGGGCCGCACGCGTCAAGGCTGGCAGATCTTTGCACCCGTGCGCAGCCTGGAGGGTGGACCGGCGGGCGCTGTCACCGGCTTTGTCTCGGCGGCGGTGGCGGTGGGTGATCTGGTTCGATTTGCCGTGGCGGCGCTGGAGCGCAGCGGCGATGTGCCGGCGGGGTTGGTCTACCGGCTGGTGGACGCCTCGGCGCTGGCTACGGAACAACGGGTCTTCGATACCGGCACGGGCGATGCCGCCACCGAAGCGGCAGACTTTGCCGGTACGGTGGGCTTCGAGTTCGGTCAGCGCGTCTGGCGGCTGGAGGTGCGCGCCACCCCGCAGTTTGCCGAGGCCAACGCCTCACCCGCCGTGCGGCTGGCCTGGATCGTCTGCCTGCTGGTGTCGGGGCTGGCGGTCGGGCTGGTGATGGCGCTGACGCGACCGCCCCGGCCCGTGCCCGATCAGACGCCCAGGTAACCCGCCAGTTCGCTGCTGTCGCGCAGCGTGACGGACGGTGCGTCCAGCACCACCAGACCTTTTTGCAGTACCACCGCGCGGTTGGTCTGCGCCAGCACTTTGCGGTAGTCACGGTCGACGATCAGCGTGGCGATGCCGGTGGCGCGGATGGCGGCGATCACGCGCCAGATCTCGGCCACGATCAGCGGTGCCAGGCCTTCAGTGGCTTCGTCGAGGATGATGAGTTCGGGGTGCGTCATCAGCGCGCGGCCGATGGACAGCATCTGCTGCTCGCCGCCCGAGAGCTGGCCGCCCAGATTCGTCATGCGCTCGCCCAGGCGCGGGAAGGTGGCCAGCACGCGCTCCAGCGTCCAGTGGCGCGTGCCGTCGCGGCTGGGGCGGGCGGCCATGACGAGGTTTTCGCGCACGCTCAGGTTGGCGAACACGCCCCGGCCTTCGGGCACGTAGGCCACGCCGCACCGCGCCACATCATGCGGCTGGCCGTGCGACAGGTCGGCACCGTTGATGGTGATGCGGCCCTCGCGTTGCCTGACGTGGCCGAGCAGCGTGCGGATCAGCGTCGACTTGCCCATGCCGTTGGCGGCCCAGCAGGCCGACGGTCTCGCCGCGGGCGATCTTCAGGTCGATGCCGTGCAGCACGTGGCTCGACCCGTACCAGGCGTGCAGGCCCTGGGCCTCGACCAGAGTTTCATGTGCTGACATCAGTGATCCCCGAGGTAGGCCGATTGCACGGCGGCGTTGGTGCGGATGGCGTCGGGGGCGTCGCTGGCGATCACCGTGCCGTTGACCATCACGGTGATGCGGTCGGCGATGCGGAAGACCGCGTCCATGTCGTGCTCGACCAGCAGGATGGCGTGCTCAGCGCGCAGTTCGGCCAGCAGCGCGAGCATGCGCTCGGTTTCCTCGGCGCCCATGCCGGCCAGCGGCTCGTCGAGCAGCAGGACCTGTGGCGCGGTCGCCAGGCACATGGCGATCTCCAGCTGGCGCTTCTGGCCGTGCGAGAGCAGGCCGGCCGGGCGGTCGAGCAGATCGCCCAGGCCGGCCTTGGCGGCGGCGTCGCGCGCGGCGTCACCGCTGAAGCGGCAGGCTGAGGCCGATTGCCACACGGCCCACGGCTGCGGCTTGCGCGCTTGGGCCGAAAGGCGGCAGTTCTCGAACACACTGAACTGCGCAAAGATGGTGTTGCGCTGGTAGCTGCGGCCCAGGCCGGCGCGGGCGCGCCGGGGCTGGGTCCAGCCGGTGACGTCCTGGCCCAGCAGTTCGACCGTGCCGCTTGATGCAGCCAGCTCGCCCGAGAGCATGTTGATCAGCGTCGACTTGCCCGCGCCGTTGGTGCCGATCACCGCGTGCACCTGGCCGCGCCGGAATTCGGCCGAGACTTTGTCGACGGCGACCAGCCCGCCCCAGCGGCGGCTGATGTCACGGCAGCGCAGCAGCACGTCGCCGTTTTGAGGGGTCAGTTGAAGATCAGACCTGGCCATGTGAGCCTCCGGTGGTGCGCGCGCCTTGACCTATGAGGCGGCGTTGCATCAGCCCTGACAGGCCGATCAGCCCGCGCGGCAGCACGGCCACGCTGGCGATGATGGTCAGCCCCAGGCCCAGGTTCCAGTGCCGGGCGAAGCTGCCGAAGATGGCTTCGGACTTGAACAGCTCCTGCAGCAGCGCAAACGCAAACGCGCCCAGCACCGCGCCACGCAAATGGCCCAGGCCGCCCAGGATGATCATGATCAGCACGGCGCCCGACAGGTGCCAGCTCAGCAGCTCGGGGTTGACCACGCCGTCCTTGATCGCGAACAGCGCCCCGGCCAGCCCGGCCAGCGCGCCCGAGATCACGAAGGCCGCCAGCTTGTACGGGTAGGTCGAAAACCCGGTCGCCCGCATGCGCTGCTCATTGGCCTTGATGCCCGCCAGTGCCCGGCCCAGCCGCGAGCGCAGCAGCAGCGCCAGCCCGCCGAAGCTCGCCGCCAGCGCCGTCAGCACGGCGTAGTACAGGGCGACCGGCTTGTCGGTGTCGAGCAGCGTCAGGCTGCCCAGCGTGAGCGTCGGCTTGACGTACAGGTAGATGCCGTCGCTGCCGCCGAATAGCGGCGTGTCGTGCGCCACGTAGTAGGCCATCTGCGCAAACGCCAGCGTCACCATGATGAAGTACACGCCCTTGGTGCGCAGCGACAGCGCGCCCATGAACAGCGCGTACAGCGCCGCCGAGCCCATCGCCGCCGGCAGCAGCCACCACAGCGACGCGGCCGCGCCCTCGGGCGACAGCAGCACCACCGCATAGCCCGCCAGCCCGAACAGCGCCGACTGGCCGAAGCACACCAGCCCGGTCGTGCCCACCAGCAGCTCCAGGCTGAGCGCGAAGATGGCGTAGATCATGATCTTGGTCGCCAGGTCGATGCCGTAGCCGCCCGCGACCAGCGGGTAGAGCGCGAGCGCCGCACCGGCCAGCCCGACAGAAATCCATTTGTTGTTCATGGGGGTCGACTCATCCAGCTTTAAAGAGACCTTCGGGCTTCCACAGCAGGATCAGCGCCATCAGCACATAGACCAGCACGCCGGCCGCCTGCGGAAACACCACCTTGCCGAAGGTGTCGACCACGCCGATCAGCAGCGCCGCCAGCAGCGCGCCGCGGATCGAGCCGATGCCGCCGATCACCACCACCACGAAGCAGATGATCAGCACCTGATTGCCCATGCCCGGATAGACCGACGACACCGGTGCGGCCACCATGCCGGCAAACACCGCCAGCGCCATGCCGGCGGCAAAGACGATGCGGTAGAGGAACTTGATGTCGATGCCCAGCGACTGCACCATCTCGCGGTTGGTGCTGCCGGCGCGGATCATCATGCCCAGCCGCGTGCGCGTGAACACCAGGTACATGCCCAGGCCCAGCGCCAGGCACACGGCCGAGATGAACAGCCGGTAGACCGGGTAGCTCATCAGCTCGCCTAAAGCGATGCTGCCGGTCAGCCAGTCGGGCGGCTGCACGCCATGCACGTCGTCACCGAGCAGGAGGCTGCGCAACTCCTCGAACACCAGGATCAGCCCGTAGGTCATCAGCACCTGCTGCAGGTGCTCGCGCTCGTACAGGAAGCTGAAGAAGGCCCACTCCAGCACATAGCCCAGCAGCACCGCCAGCACCAGGCCGACGGCCAGCGTGGAGAAGAAACCGCCGCCGAAGGTGCTGTTGACGATCGGCGCCAGCGCGTAGGCCATGTAGGCGCCGATCATGTAGAAGCTGCCGTGCGCCAGGTTGATCACGCCCATGATGCCGAAGATCAGCGTCAGGCCGGAGGCGACCAGGAACAGCAGCAGGCCGTACTGCAGCGCGTTCAGGCACTGGATCAGGAAGGTGGCGAAGTCCATCGTCAGGCTCCTTGAGGTGCGGTAGTCGCGGTGGCTGCGATGGCCGTGGCGACGAAATCCGTCACCGCCGCGATCAGCGCTGCCGGCTGGTCGCGGTGCGGCGAATGGCCGCAGGCGGGCAACTCCACCAACAGCGTTTGCGGCACGCGGCGGGCGATGCCGCGAATCTGCTCCAGCGTGCCGTACTCGTCGTCCAGCCCCTGCACCGCCAGCAGCGGGCCGGTGATGGCGCCCAGCTCGGCCTCGATCGTCCAGCGCGGGAAATCCGGGTGCAGCCAGATGTCGTTCCAGCCGCGAAAGGCCGAATCGACATCGGCGTGGTGGCGGGCGAGCTTCTGGCGCAGGTCGGTCGTCTCGTAAGCGTCGCGCGCCTTGCGGATGCTGATGAGGCCGAACTCCTCGACCAGGATGTGCGGCGCCATCACCACCGTGCCGGCGACGCGCTCGGGGTGCTGCGCGGCGTGGATCAGCGCGATCGAGCCGCCGTCGCTGTGGCCCAGCAGCCAGACCGGCTCGGTGATGTGCAGCGCCTGCAGCAGCGCGGGCAGCACCTCGTTGGCCTGGCGGTGCATGAAGTCCAGGCCCCAGTGCTCGTCCGCCGCACGCGGGGTGGACTGGCCGTAGCCGGGGCGTGAATAGACCAGCCCGCGCATATTCAGTGCGTTGCACAGTTGCTGCGGAAAGTCCCGCCACATCGACACCGAACCCAGGCCCTCGTGCAGGAAGACCATCAGCGGTCGGTCGGTGCGTGCCGCGTTGAGCCGCACGTATTCGATCTGCACCGCGCGCCCGGCCCAGTCGATGCCGACTTGTTCAGCCACTGCCGTCATGCCTGTGGCCCCCGCTTGCGCTCGATCTCGCGCAGCTTGAAGCGCTGGATCTTGCCGGTGGCGGTCTTGGGCAGCTCGTCGATGAACTCGATGAAGCGCGGGTACTTGTAGGGCGCCAGGTGTTCCTTGACGAAGGCTTTCAGCGCGGCCTCGTCGACGGTCTGCCCGGCTTTCAGCACCACGAAGGCCTTGGTCTTGGTCAGGCCGTCGGCGTCTTCCTTGCCGATGACGGCGGCCTCCAGCACGGCGGGGTGCTTCATCAGCGTGGCCTCGACCTCGAAGGGCGAGACATAGATGCCGCTGACCTTGAGCATGTCGTCGCTGCGGCCGGCGTAGGTGTAGTAGCCGTCGGCGTCGATGCTGTACTTGTCGCCGCTCTTGGTCCAGGCGCCCTGGAAGGTTTCCATGGATTTTTCGCGGTTGGCCCAGTACATCAGCGCGGCGCTGGGGCCGTGGATGTACAGGTCACCAATCTCGCCCTGCGGCACCGGGCGGCCGTCCTCGCCGCGCAGTTCCAGCGTGTAGCCGGCCACCGGCTTGCCGGAGGTGCCGTGGCGCACGTCGTCCGGGCGGTTGGAGAGGAAGATGTGCAGCATCTCGGTCGAGCCCAGGCCGTCGATGATCTCGGCGCCAAAGTGCGCGGCAAAGCGCTGGCCGATCTCCGCGGGCAGCGCCTCGCCGGCCGACGAGCCCATGCGCAGCGCCACGTCGGCGCGCGCCGGCAGGGCCGGGTGGGCCAGCATGCCGGCATAGCCGGTGGGCGCGCCGAAGAACACCGTCGGCTTGATGCCTTGCAGCGTGGGCGTGGCGCCGGTCCAGCGTTTGAACACCGCGTCGGGCGTGGGCCGCTCGGCCATCAGCACCGTGGTCGCGCCCACGCTCAGCGGGAAGGTCAGGCCGTTGCCCAGGCCGTAGGCGAAGAACAGCTTGGCAGCGGAGAAACACACGTCCGCTTCCGTCAGACCCAGCACTGGCGTGCCGTAGAGCGCCGCCGTCCAGTAGGGGTTGCCATGGGTGTGCACGGCGCCCTTGGGCCGGCCGGTGGAGCCCGACGAGTAGAGCCAGAAGCCATGGTCATCGGCCGACGTGTCCGCCGGCAGGCACACCGAGGCGGCGTCCGGCTGGGCCGCCAGCAGCGGGCGCAGCGGGTGCAGGGCCACGCCAGGCGCGGCGGGCAGCTCGCCCGGGGCGTTGGACACCACCACGTGGCGCAGCTCGTGCTCGCCCTGCGCCATCGCCGCCTGCAGCGTGGGCAGCAGCGCGGCTGATACCAGCGCGGCCTGGGCGCGGCTGTGGCCCAGCATGTAGGCGTAGTCGTCGGCGGTCAGCAGGGTGTTGACGGCCACTGGCACGATGCCGGCGTACATCGCGCCCAGAAAGCTCACCGGCCAGTCGATGCAGTCGTGCATCAGCAGCAGCACGCGGTCTTCGCGCTTGAGGCCCAGTGCCTGCAGCGCCGCCGCCATGCGGCGCACCTGCACGGCCAGGTCGCCGTAGCTCAGCGTGCCGGCGTCGTCGATGTAAGCCGTCTGGGGCGCGCGCCGGGCGTTCAGCGCCAGCAGGTGTTGCGCAAAGTTGAAGGACGCGCCGGGCGGCGCCACGGGGGTCGTGGTCATGTCGTGTCTCCTGGATGCTTGGGGGCCAGAGGTGCCGTGGCGCTGCAGTCAGCCTTGCAGCGCCGCCAGCACGGCGGCGCTGGCCTGTACCGCGCTGCGGCGGTGATAGAAGTTCAGCGCCCGCAGGCCGCCCAGTTCCTCGCCGCCGCCGGCGCGGCCCGGGCCGCCGTGCAGCGACTGCGGCATGACGTTGCCGTGGCCGGTCTGCGTGGCAGCTACTTCGGGCGTGATGATGTGGACGCGTCCGTGGCTGCTGCCCAGCGCCAGCGCGGTGGCGGCCAGCGCCTGAGCCGATTCGGCGCCGTCTTCACCGTACAGCGAGCACACCAGCGAGCCTTCGCCGCGCTGGATCAGGGCTTGCGCGTGCGCCAGATCGCGGTAGGGCAGCAGGGTGGCGACAGGGCCGAAGACTTCCGTGGTGTGGATCACGGCGTTGCCATCCACATCCTTGCAACCCAGCAGCACCGGCGCGTGGCAGGCCGAGTTCTCATCGGCGTCCACCAGCGGCGCGTTGCGGCCGTCGAACAGCACCTCGGCGCCGCTGGCCTGCAGCGCCGCCAGCCCCTCGCGCACGGCGTTGAGCTGCGCGCGGCTCACCAGCGCGCCCATGCGCACCGACTCATGGCGCGGATTGCCGACCAGGGTCTTGGCCAGTCGGGCGCCGATGGCCGCCGCAGCGGATTCATACAGCGCCTCCGGCACGAAGATGCGGCGGATGGCGGTGCACTTCTGGCCGGCCTTGACCGTCATCTCGCGCGCCACTTCCTTGACCAGCAGGTCGAAAGCACCTGATCCGGCGGCGGCGCCAGGCACCGCACCCGGCATCAGCAGCGCCGAGTTGACGCTGTCGGCCTCGATGTTGACGCGCACCGAGCGCTCGGCCACCGCCGGATGCCGGCGCAGCAGTGCGGCGGTCTCGGCCGAGCCGGTGAAGGACAGCACGTCAAACGGCTGCAATGGATCGAGCAAGCCCGCCGAGCTGCCGCAGATCACGTTCAGTGCGCCGGCGGGGAAGATGCCGGCGTCGACCACATCGCGCACCATGCGCTGCGTCAGCCATGCGGTGGCCGTGGCCGGCTTGATGATCACCGGCACGCCCGACAGCAGCGCGGGCGCCGCCTTCTCCCACAAGCCCCAGGCCGGAAAGTTGAAGGCGTTGATGAACAGCGCCACGCCCTGGGTGGGCGTCAGGATGTGCTGGCTCTGGAACAGCGGCTCCTTGCTCAGGCGCGTGGCGTCGCCATCGAGCAGGAAGCGTTGCGCGCTGGCGCCGTTCGGCAAGTTCGCGCCCAGCTTGGCGTACTGGCCGAGCGTGAAGATCGCGCCGTCCACGTCCACGGCGGTGTCGTTCTTGACCGTGCCGCTGTTGGCGGTGCTGATCTCGTAGTACGCGTCGCGGTGGGCCTGCAGCACCTTGACGGCAGCGGCCAGCATCTCGGCGCGCTGGCCGTAGGTCAGGGCGCGCAGCGCGGCACCGCCGACGTCCCGTGCAAACGCAAAGCCACCGGCCAGGTCGAGGCCGGTGTTGTCGACGCGGACCAGCTCGGTGCCCAGCACCGGATCGACCAGGGGCGTGCCGGCGCCGCTGCCCGTTTGCCAGCGGCCGCCGAAGTAGTTGGAAAGCAGTTCAGTCATGGTGGGCGTCCCGGATCAGGGCTTCGTGATGGGCGTGAATTGGATCTGCCCTTCCGGCAGCAGATACAGCACCAGCGCGCGGCCCTGTGTGACCGTGGGGCGGTGGGCCGTGCCGGGGCCGTAGACGCACCAGCCGGCGGGGCGGCCGTCGAATTGCGCGGCGCCGTCCATGGGCATGATCAGGTCGATCTCGCCTTGCGGGTGGCTGTGGTGCGGGCCGGCAATATCTTGCATGTCAACCACGTCGACGGAGAAGCGCTGCAGCTCATCCTGCGCCTTGAAGATGCGGCCATAGCGGATGCCGCCACCTTCGCGCTCGCACAGCCAGCCCTCGGCCACGCCTTGGACGCAGGCTTGCTGGAGGACGGTGAAGGTCGCGCTGCCGGCGCCGTGGTGCTGGTTGAGCCAAGAGTCCAGCGTGGCATCCAGCGGCTGGCCGGCGATTTCTGCGGTCAGGCTGGCGATCAGCTGGTGAAAGTGTTGCTGCGATGGCGGAAGGGACATGGCGGACTCGGCTGCAAAAGTACGGTGCAAAACAAACATGCAATATGGTGCGTGTTCATCAACGATAGTCAGCCACTCCGCAAGCGTCAAGCACTATATTGCATTTATGGCGTTTACCCTGAGCCATCGCCGGCGCGTATTGACGCTTATACGGGTTAGTCATAGTGCACTTTGCTGCATGTGAGCGTTGACCTCGACGTCGACTGGAAATATGATGCATGCCATTGATTCGATTGATGCAGTATTTTGCGCATCGCCCACCAGGAGACTTCATGAGCACTGCCGTTGCCAGCCCCCAAGTCGATTACCGCACCGACCCGTCGCAGTACCGCCACTTCAAGCTGAGCTTTGAGGGCGCCGTGGCCCGGCTGGCGATCGACATCGCCGAAGACGGCGGCATCCGCCCTGGCTACAAGCTCAAGCTCAACAGCTACGACCTGGGCGTGGACATCGAGTTGCACGATGCGCTCAACCGCATCCGCTTCGAGCATCCGGAAGTGCGCTCGGTCATCCTGACCAGCAACCGCGACCGCATCTTCTGCTCGGGCGCCAACATCTTCATGCTGGGCGTGTCCACGCACGCCTGGAAGGTGAACTTCTGCAAGTTCACCAATGAAACGCGCAACGGCATCGAAGATTCGTCCAGGCATTCCGGCCTGAAGTTCATCGCTGCCGTCAACGGCGCCTGCGCCGGCGGCGGCTACGAGCTGGCGCTGGCCTGCGACGAGATCGTGCTGGTCGACGACCGCAGTTCCTCGGTCAGCCTGCCCGAAGTGCCGCTGCTGGGCGTGCTGCCCGGCACTGGTGGCCTGACCCGCATCACCGACAAGCGCCATGTGCGCCATGACCTGGCCGACATCTTCTGCACCAGCGTCGAAGGCGTGCGCGGCCAGCGTGCGGTCGACTGGCGTCTGGTGGACGCGGTGGTCAAGCCGGCGCAGTTCGGCGCCCATGTGCAGGAGCGCGCCCAGCAGCTCGCCGCTGGCAGTCATCGTCCGGCCGACGGCCAGGGCGTGGCGCTGCCGCGCATCGAGCGCGAAGAATCCGCCGACGCGGTGCGCTACGAGCACGTCACGATCGAGATCGACCGCGCCAAGCGCACGGCCACCTTCACCGTCAAGGCGCCCGCCGTGGCGCAGCCGACCGACATCGCCGGCATCGAAGCCGCCGGCGCCGCCTGGTGGCCGCTGGCGATGCAACGCCAGCTGGATGACGCCATCCTGCACCTGCGCACCAATGAACTCGACATCGGCACCTGGCTCCTGAAGACCCAGGGCGACGCTGCCGCCGTGTTGGCGTCCGACGCCACGCTGCTGGCGCATCAGGACCACTGGCTGGTGCGCGAGACGCTCGGCGCGCTGCGCCGCACGCTGGCGCGGCTGGATGTGTCGTCGCGCAGCCTGTTTGCGCTGATCGAGCCGGGCAGCTGCTTCGCCGGCACGCTGGCCGAGCTGGCCTTCTGCGCCGACCGCGTCTACCACCTGGCCCTGCCGGACGACGAGGTGCGCGCCCCGCGCCTGACGCTGGGCGAGATCAACTTCGGCACCTTCCCGCTGGTGACCGACCAGAGCCGCCTGGCGCGCCGTTTCTACGACGAAGCCGCGCCGCTGGCCGCCGCGCGCGCAGCCATCGGCCAGGCGCTGGACGCCGACGCCGCGCTGGCGCTGGGCCTGGTGACGGCCGCGCCGGACGACATCGACTGGGACGATGAGTTGCGCATCGCCATCGAGGAGCGTGCCGCCATGTCGCCCGACGCGCTGACCGGCCTGGAAGCCAACCTGCGCTTCTGCAGCAAGGAAAACATGGCCACCCGCATCTTCGGCCGCCTGACCGCGTGGCAGAACTGGATCTTCCAGCGCCCTAACGCGGTGGGCGAGAAGGGCGCCTTGAAGGTTTACGGCAAGGGCGACAAGGCCGTCTTCGACCTGAACCGCGTCTAAAGATATTCCTGTTGTGCGGCGCGAATCCGGGTGGAGCGCGCCGCAACCGAACGTTCTGCTCCCCCGCTTTTGAAGTTCACGGAGACCCGACATGTCGACGATCAACTACAGCGAACGCATTCCCAACAACGTCAACCTGAGCGAGGACCGCACGCTGCAGCGCGCGCTCGAAGGCTGGCAGCCCAACTTCATCAACTGGTGGGACGACGTCGGCCCCGAGGGCTCGACCGACTACGAGGTCTACCTGCGCACCGCCGTGAGCGTCGACCCGCAGGGCTGGGCCCAGTTCGGCCACGTCAAGATGCGCGACTACCGCTGGGGCATCTTCCTGAACCCGGGCGACGCCGAGCGCAAGGTCGGCTTCGGCGACCACCAGGGCGAGAAGGCCTGGCAGGACGTGCCCGGCGAGCACCGCGCCAACCTGCGCCGCATCATCGTCACGCAGGGCGATACCGAGCCGGCGTCGGTCGAGCAGCAGCGCCACCTGGGCCTGACCGCGCCCAGCATGTACGACTTGCGCAACCTGTTCCAGATCAACGTCGAGGAAGGCCGCCACCTGTGGGCGATGGTCTACCTGCTGCACAAGCACTTCGGCCGCGACGGCCGCGAAGAGGCAGACGCGCTGCTGGAGCGCCGCAGTGGCGACGCGGACAACCCGCGCATCCTGGGTGCGTTCAACGAGAAGACGCCGGACTGGCTGAGCTTCTTCATGTTCACCTACTTCACCGATCGCGACGGCAAGTTCCAGCTCGCCGCGCTGTCCGAGAGCGCCTTCGACCCGCTGGCCCGCACGACCAAGTTCATGCTGACCGAGGAAGCGCACCACATGTTCGTGGGCGAGAGCGGCATCTCGCGCGTCATCGCGCGCACCTGCCAGGTCATGAACCAGCTCAGGACCGACGACGTGGGCCAGCTGCGCGCCGCCGGCGTGATCGACCTGCCCACGATCCAGCGCTACCTGAACTTCCACTACAGCGTCACCATCGACCTGTTCGGCGCCGACCAGTCGTCCAACGCCGCTACCTTCTACTCGTCGGGCCTGAAGGGCCGTTACGAAGAAGGCAAGCGCACCGATGACCACGTGCTCAAGGGCCAGCATTACAAGGTGCTGGAAGTCGTCAACGGCCAGCTGCTGGAGAAGGAAGTGCCGCTGCTCAACGCCCTGAACGAGGTGCTGCGCGACGACTACATCAAGGACTCGATGGCCGGTGTGGAGCGCTGGAACAAGGTGATCGACAAGGCCGGCATCGCCTTCAAGTTGAAGGTGCCGCACAAGGCGTTCCACCGCCAGATCGGCGCGCTGGCCGGCGTGCACGTCAACCCTGACGGCCAGCCGATCAGCGCCACCGAATGGGAAATGAAGAAGGACCAGTGGCTGGCCACGCCGCAGGACCGCGCCTACGTGGCCTCGCTGATGGGTCGCGTGGTCGAGCCGGGCAAGTTCGCCAACTGGATCTCGCCGCCGGTCATGGGCATCAACCGCCAGCCGCAGGATTTCGAGTACATCCGGTTCAATTGAATTAGGCTTTCTGTGTCATTCCCGCGCAGGCGGGAATCCAGCGGGTTCGCTGCAGTGACTGGATTCCCGCCTGCGCGGGAATGACAGGAACGGGCGCCCCCGCTTTTTGACATTCAGAACCACTCAAAGGAGACACGCCATGGACATGGCCACCCCCGTCGCGGTCATCCGCCAGCACCTGATCGACCCCGAGATCTGCATTCGCTGCAACACCTGCGAGGCCACGTGCCCGATCGGTGCCATCACCCATGACGACCGCAACTACGTCGTCAACGCCGATGTCTGCAATGGCTGCATGGCCTGCATCTCGCCGTGCCCGACCGGCTCGATCGACAACTGGCGCCACGTCACGTCGACCCGTGCCTACTCGGTCGAGGAACAGCTGACCTGGGACGACCTGCCCGCCGAGTGGAGCGCGCCGCAGTGGGCCGAGGCGGGGGTGGCCGCGCCGGAAGGTGACGCGCCCGTGGTCGCCCTGAACGATCTGGCGGCGCTGGCGGCTGCGGCTGCAGTTTCGACTTCCGCAACGGTGGCGGGTGCGACTGAAGCAGCGCCGGTGGCGTCCGCAGTGCCTGCGGCGACCGAGGTGGCGTTCAACTCCGCCGCCTTCGGCGCGACCCTGCCGCCGTGGTCGGCCGCACACGCCTACACCAACCTCTATCCGCCCAAGTCGCCCACCACCGCGACCGTGGTCGGCAACTTCAACTGCACCGAGGCCGGTTTCGACAGCGAGACTCACCACGTCGTGCTCGACTTCGGCAGCGTGCCGTTCCCGGTGTTGGAAGGCCAGAGCATCGCCATCATTCCGCCTGGCACCGACGCCAGCGGCCGCGCCCACCACGCCCGCCAGTACAGCATCGCCAGCCCGCGCAACGGCGAGCGGCCGGGCTACAACAACGTCGCCATCACCGTCAAACGCGTGGTGTCCGACCACGCCGGCAAGCCGGTGCGTGGCGTGGCGTCCAACTACGTCTGCGACCTGAAGGTGGCCGACACGGTGCAGGTGGTCGGCCCGTTCGGCGCCAGCTTCCTGATGCCGAACCACCCCCACTCCAACATCGTGATGATCTGCACCGGCACCGGCAGCGCGCCGATGCGGGCCATGACCGAATGGCGCCGGCGCCTGCGTGCGTCCGGCAAATTTGAAGGTGGCAAGCTGATGCTGTTCTTCGGCGCCCGCACGCCGCAGGAACTGCCGTATTTCGGGCCGCTGCAGAAGTTGCCGCACGACTTCATCGACATCAACCTGGCGTTCTCGCGCGTGCCGGAGGCGCCCAAGCGCTATGTGCAAGACCTGATCCGCGAGCGCGCGGCCGACATCGCGCCCTTGCTCAAGGATGGCAACACCTACTTCTACGTCTGCGGCTTGAAGAGCATGGAGGAAGGCGTGGTGCTGGCGCTGCGCGACGTCGCCCGGGGTGCGGGGCTGGACTGGGAGGCGCTGGGCGCGTCGCTCAAGCGCGAGGCGCGGCTGCACCTGGAGACCTACTGAACCTCAGCGCTTCGGACTGCGGCCACCCGCCACGTGCCGCGCGCCGGAGCGCATCGACTCAGGTCGCAGCGCGCCGTGCTTGGTGGTGCGACCGCTCATGCGCTGCCGCCACATCTGGAAGGAGCTTTTCTTCATGTGGCCGCGCATCAGCGCGATGACCTGGGATTCGGTGAGGCCGAACTGCGCTTCGATGGCTTCGAACGGCGTGCGGTCTTCCCAGGCCATTTCGACGATGCGGGACAGGTCGGCGTCGGTCAGCGTGGCTGCCGCGCCGGGCGCGTGCGGGGCGCTCAATCCTCCGTCCTCCACACCGGCAACTGCCAGCCGCGCCACAGGGCCAGCAGCCGCAGCAGCGTGGCGGTGGCCGCGCCCGCAGCCAGGCTGGTCTCGCTGCTGGCGCCCCAGGCGTTGGCGGCGACCAGCGCCCAGCCGCCGGCAAAGCTGCACACCGCGTAGGGGCGGTGGTCGCTGAAGGCGGCAGGAATCTCGTTGCAGACGATGTCGCGCAGCACGCCGCCAAAGGTGGCCGTGACCATGCCCATCAGCACGGCGATCAAAGCCGGCATCTGCGCGCCCAGAGCGATCTGCGTGCCGGCGGCGGTGAACAGGCCGAGCCCGAGCGCATCGGGCCACTGCATGGCCTGCTCGGTCGGGCGGAAGTGGCGCGCGCGCAGAAAAATCATGGCTACCACGCACAGCAGCAGCACGCCCCAGACGTAGATCGAGTGCTCGACCCAGAAGAACGGCCGCCGGTCCAGCAGCACATCGCGCAGCGTGCCGCCGCCAAACGCAGCCAGCCCGGCGACGACGCAGACGCCGACAGCGTCCAGCTCCTTGCGCGCGGCGGCGAACAGACCCGACAGCGCAAACGCGAACGTCGCAGCGGCCTCAATCAGGATTTGCGCGGTCGACAGCGACCACCAGGCGGGGAGATGGAGTGTGGGCATGCGCGCGATTTTCGCGGCTCAGCGGTCGATGCTCACCCCACGGCCCGCCAAGCCGCACAGCAACTCCACCTGCTGCGCAATCGGCTTGGGCACGGCCACCGCTCCCGCCAGCACGGCACGAATGTGCGCGGCGGTGCTCTCTGCATCCATCGCGGCCGGCAGCACCGGCAATTCCAGCAGCACGCCGTCCTGCGGCGCAAGGCTCAACGCCTCGTCCTTGACGCCGCTGCGGTACACGTCCAGCCGGGGCTGGCGGCGGGCGTCGGCCACCGGCTCGCCCTCGGTGCCGCGCATCAGCACGGCGTTGGCGTGGCTGTCCTGCAGGTATTGCGACAGGCTGATGGCGTATTCCGGATGCGTGTGGTTGACCACCCGCCACGCGTCCGGCACAGCCGGCAGCAGCTTGGCGATGGTGTGGCCGCTGTTGCGCAGGCCCAGCACCTGGCGCAGCGCCAGCAGTTGCGCCAGCGGGCGGTTGAGCACGTCCAGTGCCATGAAGCCCGGCTCGCCCGCTGCCCAGCGCGCCTGCAGCGCGGCGGCATCGGCCAGCGGCGGCAGGCCGAGGGCGGTGAAGATCTCGGCGCTGGTGACGCGGCCTGCATCCGTCAACGGCCCATGCACCAGCACCGCCACGCCGCGCCGCGCCAGCAGCAGCGCCAGCAGTGGCGTGAAGTTGGGCAGCTTGCGCGCGCCGTTGTAGCTGGGCAGCAGCACGGCCGGTGAGGGCGGTGCGGCGATCGGCAGCGTGTGTGCCAGGGCCGCATCGACAAACGCGGCCAGTTCCTCGGCCGACTCGCCCTTGATGCGCATGGCCAGCGCAAAGCCGCCCAGTTCGAGGTCGCTGACGCGGCCTTCGAGGATGCGCGACATCAGGTCGAAAGCCTGTTCACGGTTGAGCGGCCGGGCGCCGTCCTTGCCGCGGCCGATGGTCTTGAGGTAGGGGGCGATGGTCATGGGCAGATTGTCGGCGTTTGTCGCGTCGCGACACGGTCACATGGAACGCCGCAAGGCCACCACCCCCGTGGCCACCACGATCAAGCCGCCGCCGGCCCAGCCCCAGGCGCTCAGGCTTTCACCGAGGCCGAGCACGGCCACCAGCGCACCGAAGGCCGGTTCGCTGCCGGTCAGCAGCGCCACGCGGGTGGGCGTGGTGCGGCGGGCGGCGTGGTTTTGGGCGTAGAAGGCGAACACGGTGCAGAACAGCACCAGAAAGCCGATGCTCAGCCAGAAGCCGGGCTGCGTGGGCCAGTCGGGCCGGTGCAGCCCGTGCACCGACAGCGAGAGCGCCAGCGCGCCGAGTGCCATCACGCCGGTCTGCACGGCGGTCAGCGTGAGGGCGGGCAGGCGGTGGCGGCCCGCGAGTTTCTGCGTCAGGCAGACCAGCACGGCGCGCAGGACGGCGGCCAGCAGCATCAGCGCGTCGCCGCCGTTGAGTGCGACATCACTGGCGGCTGGCGCTGCGAGCAAGGCCACGCCCAGCAGCGAGGCGCCAGCCGCCCACCACAGTGCCGCCGCCGGGCGCTGGCCCAGCAGCCACCATTCGGCCAGCGGCGTCAGCACCACGCACAGGCTGATCAGGAAAGCGGCGTTGGCGGCGGAGGTCAGCGACACGCCGAAGGTCTCGCACAGAAAGATCGCCAGGAGGTTGGCGCCGAGCAGGCCGCCGACGCTCAAGCCGGCGCGTGCCTGACCATCGAGCAGTGGCTTGAGTGCCGGCAGCAGCACCAGAAAGGTCAGGCCGAAGCGCAGCGCCAGGAAGTCCAGCACCGGCAACTGCTGGGTGGCCTGCTTGGTGAGGGCGTAGCTGCTGCCCCAGATGGCCGCGACCATCAGCAGCATCAGCTCGGCCGGGCCGAAGGCGGTGGGGTGGCTGGAGTGGGTGAGAGCCGGGTTTCTAGAATTCATGGGAATGGGGCAGGTGACTTGGCGTCGCATTCTTCGCAGAAGCGCCATGCCCGACCAGCCCGTCCAACGGAACAGGATCTTTGCGCTGTGGGAACGAATGACTTCTTGAAGGTGCTGCCCGAGATGGTGACCTTCGTGCGCGTGGCCGAGCAGGGCAGCTTTTCAGCGGCGGCGCGGCAGCTGGGGCTGACGCCTTCGGCCGTCAGCCGGCAGATCACGCGGCTGGAAAAGGTGCTGGGCGTGCAGCTGCTGCAGCGGACCACCCGGCAGCTGCGGCTGACTGAGCCGGGCGTGGAAGCCTTCGCGCATGGCACCGAACTGGTTGCCGCCGCCCAGGCCACCTTGCAGGTGGCGCAGCAGCACACGCTGGCGCCGCGTGGCCGCGTGCGCCTGAGCGCACCCAAGGCGTTTGCGCGCCGGGTGCTGCATCCGCTGCTGCTGGATTTTCTGCGGTGCTACCCAGAGGTCGATGTGCAACTGATCGTCACCGACCGCGACATCGACCCGATCCGCGAGGGCGTCGACCTGGTCGTGCGCCTGACGCAGACGCCGCCGCTGGGCCTGGCGGCACGGGCGCTGTGCCCGGTCGAGCATGTGTTGTGTGCCACGCCGCGCTACCTGGCGCAGGCCGCGCCGATCACGCATCCGCAGGATCTGCTGGTGCACAGCTGCCTGTCGCTGGGCGAGCTGGAGCGCGACAACCGCTGGCGCTTGCGGCGCGGCGATGAGGTGGCTGAGGTGCTGGTGCAGGGCCGCTACGTCGCCAATCACAGCGAGGTGCGGCTCGATGGCGCGCTGGCCGATCTGGGCGTGGCCTGCCTGCCGGATTTCATCGCGCGTGACGCGCTGCAGGGCGGTGCGCTGGTGCCCGTGCTGCCGGACTGGCAGTTCCAGGGCAACTACCAGGGCCACGCCTACCTGCTGTTTCCGCCCAACCGTTACACGGTGCCCAAGTGCCGGGTGTTGATTGATGCGCTGGTGGCGGGGTTGGGTGGGTGAAGGGGGACCGAGGGGGATTTGCCCTCAAACCGCCTGCGCCGCCACCGCCACCGCCACCTTTGCCATCCCGCGCAACACCGGCAAACACGACCCGCAATTGGTGCCGCACTTCAGCTCGCCCTGCAATTGCGCCAGTCGCTCATCGGTTGAGCCGGTGCAGCGGGCCAGTGTGGCGTGGATCTGCGGCTCGGTGACGTTGAAGCAGGTGCAGACCTGCTTGCCGCGACTGGCTACCGCCACCGGCGGCGTGGCGCTGCCGGCGAGCAGGGCGCGGCCGTAGTCCTGGGCGGGCAGCTCGTCCTGCAGCAGGGTCTTGATCCAGGCTTCGGCACGGGTGTCGCCGGCCAGCAGCACGCCGCGCAGGATGCGGTTGCCGCGCTCGTTCTCCAGCAGGATGCTGCGGTGCTGGCCCCGCTGGCGGTCGTGGTAGTGCAGGGTGTGCGGGTTGTCGAGGCCGAGCAACGACTCGATCTGCTGCACCAGCTCATCGCCCAGCGCCGCCGGCGCGGCGGCGCGCCACAGCAGGCCGCCCATGCCCAATTCGTGCGGTTCACGGCCGAAGGGCAGCACCAGCGCGTGGCCGAATTCGCCCATCAGCGCGCGCAGGCCTTCGCGGGCCTTGAGCGCCTGTTCCTGCGGCAGCCACGTCAGGCCGAGCATGCGCCAGGGCAGCGCGGCGGGTTCGATGCGCACGGCGCAGTGCTTGAGTTCAGGTTGCTTCGATGTCGGGCAGAACGTCGGCAGCGTCAGGCCGTTGACGCCCAGGCGGCGCGCGCCCTGGGCATCGACGCCGCCCAGCACCTCTTCACCCCAGTGCATCGGGATGGAGGCCTGCGTGGGCGCGACGTCGGTGCTGCTCTGCACCGGCAGCACGACGCTGCCACGGCGCGAGCGCACCTCGACCAGCTCGCCGTCCTTCAGGCCGCGGCGGGCGATGTCGGTGGGATGCAGTTCGATGCTGGGCTCGGCGATGTGGCCGAACAGCCGCCCGAGCGTGCCGGTGCGGCTCATGCCGTGCCACTGGTCGCGCAGCCGGCCGGTGGTGAGCGCAAACGGGTAGCGCGCATCGCGTGGCTCGGCCACCGGGCGGAAGGCCATGGCGACAAAGCGGGCGCGGCCGTCGGCGGTCGGGAACTGGCCGTCCTCGTACAGGCGCGCCCTGCCGCTGGCCGCGCCGGTGGGCAGCGGCCATTGCTGCGGGCCGGCTTCATTGAGCATGGTCCAGCTCAGGCCGGTGATGTCGAGGTCGCGGCCGCGCGTGCTTTCGCGGTGTTCGTTCCAGATCGCCTCGGCGCCGCTGTCGTCGAGCGCATACGGGAACAGCGTCGGCTGGCCGTTGAGGCGCGCGGGCAAACGGGCCTCCAGGCGCTGCGCAAAGTCGACCGCCATCGCCCAGTCGTGCCGGGTGCTGCCGGGCGCGCTGACGGCGGGGCGCACGAGGCTGATGCGGCGCTCGGAGTTGGTGACGCTGCCGATCTTCTCGCCCCAGGTGGTGGCGGGCAGCAGCAGGTCGGCGTAGGCGGCGGTGGCGGTAGTGGAGAAGGCTTCTTGCACGACGACGAATTCACAGCGTTCGAGCGCGCGGCGCACGGTGGCCTGGTCGGGCAGCGATTGCGCCGGGTTGGTGCAGGCGATCCACAGCGCCTTGATCTCGCCGTCGGCGGCGGCCTGGAACATCTCGACCGCGCTCTTGCCCGGCGTGGCGGGTACGTCAGCCACGCCCCACAGCGCGGCGACTTCGGCGCGGTGCGCTGGATTTGCCAAATCGCGGTGCGCCGTGAGCAGGTTCGCCAGCCCGCCGACCTCGCGCCCGCCCATCGCATTGGGCTGGCCCGTGAGCGAGAACGGCCCGGCGCCGGCTTTGCCGATCTGGCCGGTGGCCAGGTGCAGGTTGATCAGCGCGGCGTTCTTGTCGGTGCCGGCGCTGCTCTGGTTCAGGCCCTGGCAGTAGAGCGACAGCGTGGACGCGCCTTGGCGGTCGCTCTGCGCAAACCAGCGCGCGGCGGTGATCAGGTCCTCTTCCTGGATGCCGCAGACGCGTGCGGCTTCCTTGGGTGTCCAGGCGCGCACGGCGTCGCGCAGGGCCTCGAAGCCGGTGGTGTGGGCGGCGATGTAGCGGCCGTCGGTCAGGCCGTCCCACAGCATGACGTGCAACATGCCGTGGTAGAGCGCCACGTCGGTGCCGGGCTGGATCTGCAGGAACAGGTCGGCCAGGGCCGCGGTTTCGGTGCGGCGCACGTCGACCACGATCCAGCGCTGGTCGGGCTTGGCGCGCTTGGCGTCTTCCAGGCGGCGGAACAGGATCGGGTGCGCCCAGGCGGTGTTGCTGCCGGTGATGAACACCGTGTCGGCGTGGTGGAGGTCTTCGTAGCTGCACGGCGGCGCGTCGGCGCCGAGCGTGGCCTTGTAGCCGGCCACCGCGCTGCTCATGCACAGGCGCGAGTTGGTGTCGACGTTGTTGGTGCCGATCAGGCCCTTGGCGAGCTTGTTGAAGACGTAGTAGTCCTCGGTCAGCAGCTGGCCGGAGAGGTAGAAGCCGACCGAGTCCGGGCCGTGCTGTTCAATGACACGGGCGAAGCGGTCGGCGGCCAGGTCGAGCGCGCTGTGCCACTCGATGGGCTGCGGCGCCGCGTTGCGCACCAGGCGCTGCAGTGGCTGCAGCAGCCGGGTGGCTTGCGTCACGGCGGCGCTGGCGGTCAGGTGCAGCGTGCTGCCCTTGGTGCAGAGGCGGCCGAAGTTGGCGGGATGGTCCGGATCGCCCCGCACTCCGGTGATCTGCGCGCCATCGCTCTCGATGACCACGCCGCAGCCGACGCCGCAATAAGGACAGGTGGACTTGGTTTCAGTCATCGTGGCGCTCAGGCTCGGAAGGGGGGCGGGGCAGGGCGGGCGGTTGTCTCAGGCGCGTCAGGCGCAGGTGGGCAGCTCGCCCACGGCCACGCTCTGCAGCTCGTCCGCGTCCAGGAACACCTGGCCGGCGTCGACCTTGACGGCAAAGCGCGGCGTGCAGCCTTCGTCGGGCTGGCGGGCGCAGCCGTCGGACAGGCCGATGGTCCAGTTGTGCAGCGGGCAGGCGACGCTTTCGCCGAAGACGATGCCCTGACTCAGCGGGCCGCCCTTGTGCGGGCAGCGGTCGAGCAGCGCGAAGACCTTGTCCTCGCTGTTGCGGAACACCGCCACCTCGGTCGAGCCGGGGCGGTTGACGCGGCGCGCGCCCAGCACGGGGATGTCTTCGACCCGGCAGATCAATTTCCAGTCGCTCATGGGATTTCTTTCGGTAGATTGTTCAGGGAGTCGGGCCGGTGCGATCAGACCGAGGCGACGGCCACCGGCTCGAACTGCCGCACGTCGACGCTGGCGTCCAGCGACTCCAGCCACGGGTCGGCGGCGCCGTCGAGGGCGAACTGCAGGCGCTCCCACAGTTGCTTGCGCAGCTCGGCGTTGTTGATGATCTTGTCCTTGACGTAGTCGAGGCCGACGCGGTGGATGTAGTGCACCGTGCGCTCCAGGTACCAGCCTTCTTCGCGGTAGAGCTGCAGGAAGGCGCCGGCGAATTCCAGCACTTCGGGGGCGGTTTTTACCTTGACGAAGAACTGCGCCACCTCGGTCTTGATGCCGCCGTTGCCGCCGACGTACATCTCCCAGCCGGAGTCGACGCCGATGATGCCGACGTCCTTGATGCCGGCCTCGGCGCAGTTGCGCGGGCAGCCGCTGACGGCCAGCTTGACCTTGTGCGGCGAGTACATCGCCCACAGCGCGCGTTCCAGGTCCTTGCCCATCTGCGTGCTGTCCTGGGTGCCGAAGCGGCACCAGTCGCTGCCGACGCAGGTCTTCACCGTGCGCAGCGACTTGCCGTAGGCGAAGCCCGAGGGCATGCCCAGATCGGCCCAGACGCCCTTGAGGTCTTCTTTCTTGACGCCCAGCAGGTCGATGCGCTGGCCGCCGGTGACCTTGACGGTCGGCACGGCGTACTTGTCGGCCACGTCGGCGATGCGGCGCAGGTCGGCGGCGGTGGTTTCACCGCCCCACATGCGCGGAATCACCGAGTAGGTGCCGTCCTTCTGGATGTTGGCGTGGCTGCGCTCGTTGATGAAACGGCTTTGCGGGTCGTCCTGCGCCTCTTTCGGCCAGGTGCTGATGAGGTAGTAGTTCATGGCCGGGCGGCAGCTGGCGCAGCCGTCGGGCGTCTTCCAGCCGAGCGCCGCGCGGGCGTCGACGGCGTTGAGCAGCTTCTGCTCGCGGATGCCGTCGCGCACGGCCTGGTGGCCGAGTTCGGTGCAGCCGCACATGGCCTTCATCTTGGGCGTGGCGCTGTAGTCGCCGCCGGCGGTGAACATCAGCAGCTGCTCGACCAGGCCGGTGCAGGAGCCGCACGACGCGCTGGCCTTGGTGTGCTTGCGCACCTCATCGAGCGTGAACAGGCCCTTGTCCTTGATGGCCTTGCAGATGGCGCCCTTGTTGACGCCGTTGCAGCCGCAGACCTCGTCGTTGTCGGCCATGGCCGAGGCCTTGTTGTGGCCTTCGTGGCCGACGTCGCCGATGTTCGACTCGCCGAACATCAGCTTGTCGCGGATGTCGTGCACCTTGCGGCCTTCGCGCAGCAGCTTGAAGTACCAGCTGCCGTCGACGGTGTCGCCGTACAGGCAGGCGCCGACCAGCTTGTCGTCCTTGATGACGAGCTTCTTGTAGACGCCGCCCTGCGGGTCGGACAGCACGATTTCCTCGAACCCGTCGCCGCCGGTGAAGTTGCCGGCGCTGAACAGGTCGATGCCCGTGACCTTGAGCTTGGTGCTGGTCTGGCTGCCGACGTAGCGGCCGATGCCGAACTCTGCCAAGTGCGTGGCGCAGACCTTGCCCTGCTCGAACAGCGGCGCGACCAGGCCGTAGGCGATGCCGCGGTGGCTGGCGCATTCGCCCACCGAGTAGATGCGCGCATCGGTGGTGGTCTGCATGGTGTCGGACACGACGATGCCGCCGCGGCCGTCATGCGCACACAGCAGGCCCATGGCCTTGGCCAGGTCGGTGTTGGGGCGGATGCCGGCGGCCATCACGACCAGGTCGGCGGGGATCTCGCGGCCGTCCTTGAACTTGACGGCCAGCACGCGGCCCGCGAGGCCGGCTTCCTTGTCGCCGATCAGCGCGGCGGTCTGCGCACCCAGCTCGAACTTCAGGCCGCGCTCTTCCAGCGATTGGCGCAGCAGGCCGCCGGCGACGTCGTCGAGCTGGCGCTCCATCAGCCAGTCGCCGATGTGCACCACCGTGACCTGCATGCCGCGCAGCATCAGGCCGTTGGCCGCTTCCAGGCCGAGCAGGCCGCCGCCGATCACCACCGCGTGCTGGTGGGTCTTGGCGGTCTCGATCATCGTGTTGGTGTCGGCGATGTCGCGGTAGGCGATCACGCCTTCGAGCTTGTGGCCCGGCACCGGCAGGATGAAGGGGTTGGAGCCGGTGGCGATCAGCAGGCGGTCGTACTCGGCCATGGTGATCTGGCCGTGGGCGTCCTCGGCGTAGACCATGCGCTTGGTGCGGTCGACCTTGATGACCTTCTTGCCCAGGTGCAGGTGAATGTTGTTTTCCTCGTACCAGCTCACCGGGTTGAGGATGATCTCGTCGAGCGTCTGCTCACCCGCCAGCACCGGCGACAGCAGGATGCGGTTGTAGTTGGGATGCGGCTCGGCGCCAAAGACAGTGATGTCGTAGAGGTCGGGGGCGATCTTGAGCAGCTCTTCGAGCGTGCGCACGCCGGCCATGCCGTTGCCGACCATCACGAGCTTCATCTTCTTCATGGGGAGACCTCCAGGGGCTTTGCAGCAAAACAAATGAGTGGAATCTGACGGCGCCCGCACAATCGCGCGCCATGAGTTTTGATATCGAGATCGGCCACGCCAGTGAACGCGGCGAGCGCGAGAGCAACGAAGACTTCGTTGCTGTGCAACGACCAGCTCCCCAGGATGAGGCGATGGGCTGGATTGCCGCCATCGCCGATGGAGTGTCTTCAGGGGGGGGCGGCAGCGTCGCCGCCCAAACCACCGTGATGACGCTGGTGCAGGACTACTTCAGCGCTCCGGCCACCTGGGACACCACGGTCGCCCTCGACCGCATCATCAGTGCCCAGAATGCCTGGCTGGCCGCCCAGAACCGGCGGCATGAAAGCATTAGCAATAAGTCTGCCAGCCCGGTTTCGGCGTTGACCACGCTCACCGCGCTGGTGCTGCGCGGCCACAGCTATACCGTGGCGCATGTGGGCGACACGCGCGCCTGGCTGCTGCGCGGCGGCGAGATCAGCCAGCTGACGCAGGACCACAGCGTCGAGCAGCGCGACTTCAGCGGCGGTCTCACCCGGGCGGTGGGGCTGGAAGACGCCCTGCGCATCGACTACCAGCAGGGCGAGCTGATGGTGGGCGACACCCTGGTGCTGACCTGCGACGGCGTGCACGGCGTGCTGCGCCGCGCGCAACTGCAGGCGCTGGCGCTGGCCGGCACGGCGGCGCAAGCCAGCACCGCTTTGGTGCAGGCTGCACTGGCAGCGGGCAGCCATGACAACTGCACCGCCCTGGTCCTGCGCGTGCGCGGGCTGGCGGCGGGGCGCTATGAGGACATCCTGCGCGCCGGGCGCCAGCTGCCCACGCCGCCCAGGCTCAAGGTCGGCGAGGTGCTGGATGGCTACGCCATCACCGCGCTGGTGGCCGACACCGGCGTGCACCGCCTCTACCAGGCGCGCGACACGGTCACGCGCAAGCTGGTCGCCATCAAGACCCTGCACGAGAGCCGCGCCAGCGATGCCGAGGAGCGCGCCATGCTCGCCCACGAAGCCTGGCTGGGCCTGCGCCTGACCGAGCGGGCGGGTGCCGGCGCCACTCAGGCCGATGACGTCGGCTTCGTTCGCGTGCATGAAATCAAGTCGGCCACCGCCTTCTACAGCGTGTTCGACTGGCACAGCGGCAGCACGCTGGAGCAACTGATGCACGCCGCCGACCCCCAGTCCCCCGTGCCGATGGCCGAGGTGGTGCGCGCCGGCATCACGCTGGCGCGCGCGCTGGGCCGGCTGCACCGGGCGGGCGTGGTGCACCGCGACATCAAGCCTGGCAACCTGCACCGGGGCGAAGACGGGCGCTGGCGCATCCTGGATCTGGGCGTGGCGGTCTCAGGCCGTGAACCGGCCAGCCAGCGCAGCCTGCACGCCGGCACGCCCAGCTACATGAACCCCGAGCAGTGGGGCGACCCGCCGCAGCCGGTCGACGCGCGCAGCGACCTGTACGCGCTGGGCGTGACGCTCTACCAGTGGCTGACCGGGCGGCTGCCCTATGGCGAGATCGAGCCCTACCAGACCGCCCGCTTCCGGCGCGATCCCGCCGCGCCGTCACGGCTGCGCCCGGACGTGCCGATCTGGCTCGACCACCTGCTGCTCAAGGCGGTGGCGCGCGATGCGCGTCAGCGCTTCGAGACCGCCGAGGAACTGCTGCTGGCGCTGGAGCGCGGCGCTGCCCGCCCGCTGGCTGCGCCGCCCGCCACGCCGCTGGCGCTGCGTGACCCGCTGCGGCTGTGGCAGCTGGGCTGCGCCGTGTCGGTGCTGTTCAACCTGCTGCTGATTTTCTGGGTGCTGTTTTTGCCGCGTTGAAGTTTTCCTTCAGCTGCCGACCGTGGTCGGCACGCTGCGGGCGCGGCCGCCCTTTTCGGCCCAGGTGCGGGTCCAGCGGATCTGCACGCGGCGCAGCATCACCAGCATCACCACGGCCAGCACGGCAAACGCCACGAAGCCCCACAGGTAGGTGCCGGCGTGCTGCTTGGACAGGCCCATGGCGTTGGGCAGGAAGCCGCCGCCGAGCGCGCCGACCTCACCGATCATCGAGCCCGCCACCGCCGTGGTGAGCGGCCAGCGCAGTGGCACCAGCTGGAACAGCGCGCCGTTGCCGGCGCCGAGCGCGGCAAAGCAGAACATGAACAGCAGCGTGGTCACCGCGATCGACTGACCCGCCATGCCGCAGGCCACCAGCGTGATCGCCACCACCACCAGCACGCCGCTGAGGGTGTTGATGCCGCCGATGCGGTCGGAGATGTAGCCGCCCACCACGCGCACGGCCGAACCCATCAGCGTGGCCAGCATGGTGAGCTGGCCGGCCTCGACCTTGGTGACCTTGAACTGGTCGTAGAAGTAGGTCGGCAGAAAGCTCGCCAGGCCGATGAAGCCGCCGAAGGTGATGACGTAGATCAGGCTGAAGACCCAGCCGTCTTTCTCAAACAGGCAGGCGGTGTGCTCGCGCAGGCTCTGGTGCTCGGTGTCAGGCGGCTCCTTGGCGGCAAACCACATGACCGCCATCGGCAGCAGCATGGTGAAGGCGGCCAGGCCGTAGACGGCCTGCCAGCCGAACTTGACCGCCAGCGGCGGCGCGAACAGCACCGCCAGCACGGTGCCGGAATTGCCCGCGCCGGCAATGCCCATCGCCAGGCCCTTGTACTTGGGCGGATACCAGCCCGAACCCAGCGACAGCGCCACGCCGAAACTCGCGCCGGCAATGCCCAGCAGCACGCCCATGGCCAGCACGCCGTCATAGCTGTTGACGAAGAAATAGCCGCCGGCCAGGGCCGCGACGATCAGCGACATCTCGACCATGGCGGCGTTCTTGCGCCCGATGTACTGCGACAGCACGCCCAGCGGGAAGCGCATCAGCGCGCCGGCCAGGATGGGCACCGAGATCATGAAACCCTTCTGCGCCGCGTCGAGGCCGTAGGTCTCGCTGATGAACGGGCCCATGGCGCCGTTGAGCACCCAGATCGCGAAGCAGAAGTCGAAGTACAGGAAGGACGCAGCCAGCGTGGGCCAGTGTCCTGACTTGAGGAAGGTCTTGTAGTCGGCCATGGTGGGCAATGCAGACAGCCCGGCAGGCGCGCATCGGCGATGGGCGCTTTGCCTGGGACAGTGGGTGGTGGGGAGTGGGCAGCGGCGGGAGCCGGGCCGTGCGAGATCAGCTTGAACGGGGCGCAAGGGCCAGGATGCAGCGTCGCATCTGCCGTGATTGCAGCAATCGACGTGCCAGGGTGCATGCAATGGCCCGCGACGTGCTTGTGCGCTGTCGATAATGGTGAATTACCAATCTCTGATCCGACATGATTTCAGCCCTGCTTCTCAGTGACGACGAGGTGATTCCCGCCTCGCTGCGCGAAGACCTCGATGCGGTCGGTCTGCGCCCGCTGGCGCAGACGCCATGCCGCGATCTGGTGCGTGATGTGCTGCGCCATGCACCAGATGTGGTCATCGCCTGGCTCGATCAGCCCGATGCCCGCTTCTTCGCCCAGCTCTCTGCGCTGCGGCTGGCTGCGCCCACGCCGGTGGTGGTGTTCACCAACGACCCGGACGTCGACCTGATCGAGCAGGCCCTGAAACAGGGCGTCCACGCGTGGGAGGTGCAGGGCTACGGCCGGCACCGGCTGCGCGCGGTGGTGCACCAGGCGCAGCTGCGCTGCCGGCAGGAGACGGCGCAGCAGCTGGAGCGGGAAGAGCTGCAGTCGCGCTTCGAGGAACGCAAGCTGGTCGACCGCGCCAAGGGCCTGCTGATGCGCGGCGGCAGCATGAGCGAGGACGACGCCTTCCGCACCCTGCGCGGCGCCTCGCAGCGCATGCGCCGCCGGGTGGGCGACCTGTCGCGCCAGATCATCCACGCTGCGCGCGACGCCGAGGCCATCAACCGTGCCGGCCAGCTGCGCATGCTGTCGCAGCGGCTGGTCAAGCTCGACCTGCTGCTAGACGCCGGCACCGAGCCGGCCGCCGCCGCCGCGCTGATGGTGCAGACCAGCACCCGCATCGCCGAGAACCTGGCGCTGCTGCGCCGCAACCTGTCGGCGCCCACTTATGGCGACCTGATCGAGGCCGCCGCGCAGGCCTGGCAGTCGCTGGGCGACGCGCTGCGCGAGCCGGTGGCGGCCTTGACCGAGGCGCGGCTGGAGCGCATCGAGCACTGGGCCGAGCAGTTGCTGCAGCGCGCCGACGCACTCACCCAGGTGCTGGAGGCTGCCGCGCTGGATGCGCCACTGCGCGTCATCAACCTGGCCGGGCGCCAGCGCATGCTGTCGCAGCGCCTGGTCAAGCAGCAGCTGCTGCTGGAGCGGCGCATGGCGCGCGCCGAGGACGTCACGCTCTGCCGCGACGAGTTCGAGCAGGCGCTGGCGCAGCTGGAAGCGCTGCCGCTGCGCACCCAGGCCATCACCGAGCACCTGACACAGGCGCGCGCGGTCTGGGGCGATCTGCTGCAGGCCTGCACCGCGATGGACACGCCCGAAGGCCGGCGCCAGCTGGGTGCCAGCAGCGAGGCCTTGCTGGATCTGTTCGAGCGCCTGACCGACGAATACGAGCACAGCCTGCAGACGCTGATGGCTTGAGCGATGGCGGAAAGCGGCCTGATCGGCATCAAGCCCGGGCGCCGGGTCTCTGCGTATCATGCAGGCCGTCCTGTCCAGAACCGGCGCTGCCCCGCCGCTGCTCCCGATGCCTGCGATGTCTGACCTGAGCGCCTTCGTCTCCTTGCCCGCCCTGACGCGGAGCCTGCTGACCGTGCTGCAGCGCGACGATGTTCTGTTGTCGCTCAAGGATGCCGGCACGGGCCGCTACCTGTGGGCCAACGCGCCGATGCTGGCGTGGTTGGGGGTGGATGCAGAACGGCTGTCCGGCCGCACCGATCTGGACCTGCTGCCGCCGGCAGACGCCACCGCGCTGCGTGCTGCCGACCAGCGTGCGCTGGCCTCGGGCCTGGACAGCGTGGTCGATGACCACCGTTTCGAGCGCGCCACCCAGCGGCATGAATTTGCGGCCTGGCGTGCCGTGCTGCCGGCGGCGCAAGAGGGTGCATCACCCTGCATCCTGAACGTCTGGCGCGATGCCGGCGCTGCCCGGCGCCAGACCGAGCAGTGGCAGCAAAGCCTGGCGCAGATCGAGCGCCAGCAGACCGCCCTCGAGGCACTGCGGCGCGAGCACGCGCAGGGCATGGACCGGCCGTCGGAGCTGTTCCGGCGCGAGCACTTTGACGAGCACCTGCGCCGCGAGGTGGCGCTGTCGCAGCGTGAGGAGCGTGAATTCGCGCTCGTGCTGCTGGCCATCGACGCGCCCGAGGCGCTGTGCGACACCGCTGGCCCGGCGGCCCTGCAGCGCGTGGTCGAGTCGATCGGCGAACTGATGCGCCGCAACACCCGCGCCATGGACGTGCTGGCACAACTGGGCGACGACCGGTTCGCGATCCTGTTCTCGGGCGTGGGGCTGGCGACGGCGCACGCGCGGGTCGAGCAGCTGCGCCGCGCCTGCGCGACGCAGATCGTGGTGCAGGACGGCAAGCCGGTGCACTTCGAGATCTCGGCGGGCATCGCGAGCTTTCCGCACACCGCACAGAGCCTGGATGCGCTCAGCACCGCGGCTTCCAGCGCGCTGACCGATGCGCGGGCGCGCGGTGGCAATCAGGTCGCGCTGGCCAGGATCCGCCTGCCTGAGCCGCAGTCGCTCAACGCGAATTGAGATCCGGCCTGGGTCGGGATCAGAAGCTGATCGCCTTGGTTAGCATGTACGCGGCCAGCCCGTAGAGCACCAGCGCAAACACGCGCTTGAGTTGCGCCACGTTCATGGCGTGCGCGGTCCTGGCGCCCAGCGGCGCCGTCAGCACGCTGGCGCAGGCGATCACGACCAGCGCCGGCAGCCACAGATAGCCCACCGCACCTGGCAGTCCGCTGGTCACGCTGCGACCACCGATCAGATAGCCCACCGTGTTGGCCAGTGCGATCGGAAACCCCAACGCGGCCGACGTGGCCACCGCCTGATGCATGGCCACGTTGCACCACGCCATGAAGGGCACCGAGATGAAGCCACCGCCCGCGCCCACCAGGCCCGAGATGAAGCCGATGGCGCCGCCCGCCCCCAGGCTGCCGGCCGCACCGGGCATCTGACGGCTGGGGGCCGGCTTGCGGTTGATGAGCATCTGCGTGGCCGAGAAGCTGACGAAGACCGCGAACACCAACGCCAGCGTGCTGCCCTTGAGCACCGAGAACACGCCCGCACCACCCAGCAAACCACCCAGCACGATGCCGGGGCCGAGCCGCCGCACGACGTCCCAGCGCACGGCGCCACGGCGGTGGTGGGCGCGCACGCTGGAAATCGAGGTGAACAGGATGGTCGCCATCGACGTGGCGATCGCCATCTTGACGGCGAGTGCGGTGTCCACGCCGCGCTGGCCGAGCAGCAGCGTCAGGAACGGCACCATCAGCATGCCGCCGCCAATGCCCAGCAGCCCGGCCAGAAAACCGGTGCAGCAGCCCAGCAACAGAAGTTCAGCAATCAGTGCCGGGTCCAGGCTCATGGGCAGGGGAGTGAGGCAGGCGAGAGGGGGATGGGGTGTCCGCCGCGAGCCGAAGGCCGCATTCCTGAACCCAGGGGATTCAGGTGGGCGAGGTCAGCCTGGCTTCGGGTTCATCTGACGCGAGACGATCACACCAGCTAGGCAATATTCCAAGCCCAGGCTCATATGAGCATCGGTTCAGGAAATTAAAACCTTCGCGAACGCAGCGGACAGCGCAGATTCTAAGCACAGCCGCCGCGCCGACCGGGCCGGTCAGACCGGATGGCCTTCGTCGCCGAGGGCCGCATCCAGCCGCTGCACCAGCGCATCGACATCGAAGCCGTAGGCGGGCTGCGCCGGCGGTGACAGCTCGCCCGTGGCGACGGTCACGGCATGGGTGGGCCGGGTCTCCGGGTGGCTGCCGGCCAGTGTGTAGGCCAGGTTCAGCGCGGCCAGCACAGCCATGCGCTCACGCGACTTGACCTTGCCGGCGTCGCGGATGTTGCACATCTCGCGGTCGACGTTGCCTACCGCTTCGAGCAGTTCGGTCTCGTGGCCGTCCGGGCAGCCGAGTACGTAGCTCTGGCCCATGATGGTGACTTCGAGTTGCTTCATGCCGCGCCGCCCTGGGTCGAGGATTCATCGGCGTCGTGCGCCGGCAGGCGCTCGATCAGCGCGTCGATGCGGTTGCGCGCCGCCGCCAGGCGGGAGCGCAGGTTGTCGCGCTCGGCGGCAATCGTGGCCACCTGCTGTTCCAGCAGCGCGTTGGTGCGCTTGAGTTCTTCATGGCGCAGAAGCAGTCGTTCTACCCGTTCGGCGAGGTCTTCAATGGTGGACATTGCGCGGCAATCAGAGGCGTGGTGGAGGGGTCTCCCCCGGGTTCAAACCATTGTATGGGCGCCCACTGCAGGAAATGGCGCAGTGCAGCACTGTTTAGAATGCACGCCGTTGGTGCTCGTGCCGGTGTTCACGCCGGCACGGTTAAACGGGAAGCAGGAAGGTCGAACCCCACGGGCGACACCCAACCTGCGCTGCCCCCGCAACGGTAAGCGAACGAGCGTGGCAACACACTCTGCTTTTGTGCTCAAACCACTGGCGTCCCTGCGACGCTGGGAAGGTCACAAGGGTTCGTTCGTCAGCCCGGATACCGGCCAACAGGAGAGCGTCGATCTGTGATCGACGCTCACGTCGTCAGTGCCTGCGGGGAAGCGGGACACCGACACATGCCTGTGTATTGATCCTTCCATGAATTTCTGTTCAACGGCGCTGCGTGCGCCTGTTCCTGCGCGTCTGTCCATGGTGGGCACGGCGCTGGTCGCCCTGTTTGCCGGTGCTGCCGGCCCTGCGATCGCCCAGACCGCCCTGCCACAAGTCGTGGTCACCGGGACTCGTTTCAACGACGACGCCCAGACCCTGCCCTTCGGCGTCAGCGTCATCACGGCGCGTGAGATCGAGCGCTCCGGTGTCACCACCGTCAACGAAGCCGTGATGAAGCTGCTGGGCGTGCCCGGCCGGCTGGATTTCTACGGCGGCGGCGACTACGCACTGGACCTGCGCGGCTTCGGCGGCACGTCCGGCAGCAACCAGATCGTGATCGTCGACGGGGTACGCCTTAACGAGGCCGACCTGAGCGGCAGCCGCCTGGCCGGCATCGCGATCGACACCGTCGACCGCATCGAAGTGCTGCGTGGCAGCGGCACCGTCCTCTACGGCGAAGGCGCCACCGGTGGCGTGATCGTCGTCACCACCAAGGCCGGCCGCGGCGTGGCGCGCAGCAACCGGGCGCAACTCTACGGCGGCGTGGGCAGCTTCAACACCCGCGAGGCGCGCGCCAGTGCCACCCTCGCCGAAGGCGATTTCTCGCTCGACGTGGCCGGCAACCAGCGCACCGCCGACAACCACCGCGACAACTTCAAGTCCGATGCCCGAGGCGGCTCGATCGGCGCGCAATGGAGCCGCGACGACCTGCGTCTGGCCGTGCGCCACGCCGCCGACAAGCTCGAAACCGGTCTACCCGGTGCGCTGACCGCCGCGCAGTACGCCAGCAACCCGCGCCAGACCACCTCGCCGGACAACCGCGCCAGCATCAGCAACGCCCGCACCACGCTGCTGGGCGAAGCGCGGCTGGGCGACTGGGAGCTGGGCCTCGACTTCGGCGTGCGCGACAAGGCGCTGCGCAGCGTCTCGGTCAGCTCTTTCGGCGCTTCCCGCTACGACTACGACGTGGCGTCGCAGAACTACGCCCTGCGTGCGCGTCACCGCGGCACGCTGGCGGGCCTGGGCAACAGCCTGATCGTCGGGGTGGACGGTGGCGAGTGGCGGCGCACGGTGCAGGGCTCGTTCGGCAGCGTGTCGACGCAGGACAACCAGGCCGTCTACCTGCGTGACGAGCTGACGCTGGCGGGCGGCACCCGCCTGAGCGCGGGCGCCCGCAGCGAGTCCATCCAGAAGGGCAACGACAGCGGCCTGGGGCTCGACCGCCGCCAGCGCGCCTGGGAATTCGGCGTGGTGCAGCCGGTGTCCGAGCAGTTGAGCGTGTTTGCCCGTGTCGGCAACAGCTTCCGGCTCGCCAATGCCGACGAGTACAACTACGCGGCCCAGGGCGGCGACCTCAGCCCGCAGACCTCGCGCGACACCGAAATCGGTGCGCGCTGGCGTTTGGAGGCCACCCGTCTGGAACTGCGCGCCTACCGCAACAAGCTCAAGAACGAGATCGGCTACGACCCGCTGGCTTTCGGCCCGTTCGACACCACCACGCCCTTCGGTGCCAACGTCAACTTCGACCCGACGCGCCGCCAGGGTGTGGAGTTCGACGCCAGCCACAGCCTGACCCGGGCCGTGCAACTGCGCGCCAACCTGGCATGGCGTGACGCGCGCTTCCTGTCGGGCACCTACGCCGGCAAGCAGGTGCCCCTGACGTCGCACCGCACCGCGTCGGTCGGCGCCGACTGGCAGGTGGCGGCCCAGCATCAGCTGGCGGCCAACCTGTTCTACGCCTCGCAGCGCCACCCCGACTTCAACAACAGCTGCTCGATGCCGTCCATCACCACGCTGGACCTGCGCTACGCCTACCAGCTGACGGCGGGCGAGTTGAGCGTGGGCGTGGGCAACGCGACTGATCGCAAGCACTACACCCAGGCCTTCGGCTGCACGGCCGGTGTGACGCAGAGCATCTACCCGGAAGCCGGTCGCACCGTCAACGCCGCCGCGCGCTGGCGTTTCTGATCGGACCCGCCAAGAGAAAGCAGTCAGCATGACGCCCCACGAACTCCTCCTCGGTGGCCAGAAAAGCGGCAAGTCGCGCACCGCTGAAGCGCGCGCTGCCGCCTGGCTGGCGCGGGGCGGGGGCCGTGAGGCCTTGCTGCTGGCCACGGCCCTGGCCGGTGACGATGAGATGCGCTTGCGCATCGAGCGTCACCGCCAAGACCGTGCCCAGCGCGTGCCGGCGCTCGCCACGCTGGAGGTCAGCGCCGCCCTGGGCGCGGCGCTGCGCCAGCACAGCGCGCCGCAGCGGCTGATCGTGATCGACTGCCTCACGCTCTGGCTCACGCAGTTGCTGATGCCGCTTGATGGGCCTGTGCCTGCTGCGGACGAGGTGGCCACGCAGATCGACCAGCTTTGCGCCGCCTTGCCCGCCGCACCCGGCCCGGTCGTGCTGGTGTCCAACGAAATCAGCCTCGGCGTGGCGCCGCTGGGGCGCGAGACCCGTGCGTTTCTCGATGCGCTCGGCAGCCTGCACCAGCGTGTGGCCGCGCTGTGCCCGCACGTCACGCTGATGGTGGCGGGGCTGGAGTTGCCGGTGAAGCGTTCGGCCTGAATTGGACTGCGTCTGATGAAACGTCTTCTTTTCTCATTGAGTTGGTGGCTGCTCGCTGTCGTGGCGCAAGCCGCACCGGTGCAGATCACCGATGCGCGCGGCGTGGCCCAGCAGTGGCCCGCGCCGCCGCAGCGCATCGTCAGCCTGCTGCCGTCGATCACCGAGAGCGTCTGCGCGCTGGGCGCCTGCGCGCGGCTGGTCGGCGTGGACCGCTACTCCAACTGGCCGGCCAGCATCGAGCGCCTGCCGCGCCTGGGCGGGCTCGAGGACGCGCAGGTCGAGCGCATCGTCGCGCTGCGGCCCGATGTGGTGCTGGCGGCGCGTTCGGCGCGCGTGATCGAGCGGCTGGAAGCGCTCGGCCTCAAGGTCGTGGTGGTGCAGGCCGAGACGCATGCCGAGGTGCAGTCCTCCCTCGCGCTGCTGGCGCGCCTGCTGGGCGAGCCGGCGCGGGCCGAGGCGCTGTGGGCCGGCATCAACGCTGACTTGGCCCGTGCCACCCAGCGCGTGCCCGCCGCGTGGCGTGGCAAGCGGGTCTATTTCGAGATCGCGTCCACGCCGTACGCGGCTGGCGCGTCGTCCTTCATCGGCGAGACGCTGGCCCGGCTCGGCCTGGGCAACATCGTCGGCCCGGAGCTGGGACCGTTCCCCAAGCTCAACCCTGAATTTGTCGTGCGTGCCCAGCCCGACGTGCTGATGGCCGCCGAGCGCTACACCGCCGAGATGCCGCGCCGCCCCGGCTGGGACCGCCTGCGTGGCCTGAAAACCGGCCAGGTCTGCGGCTTCGCCCCCGCGCCTTACGACGTGCTGGTGCGCCCCGGCCCGCGCCTGGGCGAGGCCGCCCTCCTGCTGGCCGACTGTCTGGCCGGCCTGCCGCCACCAAGATGAGCGAGCACGAACAGCGCCGCCGCCGCCGGCTTGCCATGGGGCTGCTGATCGTCAGCGCGTTGGGCCTGCTCGGCGGCCTGCTGGCGGGCAGCGAGGGCTGGCGGCCTGGCTGATCTGACGGCCACGGGCGACGTGGGCGCCGACCTCATCCTGTGGCAGATCCGCGCCCCGCGCAGCGTCGGCGCGTGGCTGGTGGGCGCGCTGTTCGGGCTGGCCGGCGCGCTGGCGCAGGGGCTGTTCCGCAATCCGCTGGCGGACCCGTACCTGCTCGGCTCGGCGGCCGGTGCCTCGCTGGGTGTGGTCCTGGTGCTGGCGGCCAGTGCGCTGGTGGGCACGGGACTGAGCCTGGCGGGCGCCGGGCTGCTGGCGCGCTTCGGGCTGGTTGGCGCGGCGTTTGCCGGTGCGCTGCTGGGCGTGAGTGTCACGCTGCTGCTGGCACGCGGCGCCGAGCACACCACGCGGCTGCTGCTGGCCGGCGTGGTGGTGGGCGTGCTGCTGGGCGCGGTCAATGATCTGGTGACCATGCTGTCGCCCGAGGCGCTGCGCGGCAAGCAGGCCTTTCTGCTCGGCAGCACCGGCTTTCTGGGCTGGAGCAGCGTTGGTGTGCTGGCTGCGGTGCTGGCGCTTTGCCTGCCGCTGGTCTGGCGCCTGTCGCGCGTGCTGGACGCGCTGACGCTGGGCGAAGACAGCGCCGCCAGCCTGGGCCTCGCGCTGCCACGCCTGCGCGCCGCGCTGGTGGTGCTGATGGCGCTGGCCACCGGCACGGCGGTGGCGCAGGCCGGGCTGGTGGCGTTTGTGGGGCTGGTGGCGCCGCATCTGGTGCGGCGCTTCGTGCATGCCACGCACGGCTATCGCCTGATCGCCAGCGCGGCGATGGGCGGCGCGCTGCTGCTGGTGGCCGACGTGGCCGCGCGCAGCGTGATCGCGCCGCAGGAGTTGCCGGTGGGCGTGCTGACGGCGGTCTTCGGTGGCTGCTATCTGCTGTGGCTGTTGCGGCGGCGGGGGCTGACGGGATGATGCTGTCCTGCGAGCGCCTGCAACTCGCGCCCGTGGCCGGCGGCGCACCGGTGCTGCGCGACATCACGCTGGGCTTCGAGCCCGGCTGGACCGCCATCGTCGGCCCCAACGGCGCGGGCAAATCGACGCTGCTGCGCGGCTTGGCCGGGCTGCTGCCGGCCACGTCCGGCACGGTGACGCTGGCTGGGCAGCCGCTGGCGAGCTGGTCGGCGCGTGAGCGTGCGCAGCGCCTGGCCTGGCTGGCGCAGCAGAGCGACGCCAGCGGCGAACTCACCGTGCGCGACGTGGTGCACCTGGGCCGTCTGCCGCACCTGGGCCTGTTCGGTGCGCCCGGCGTGCGCGACGAAGCCATCGTCCAGCAGGCCATGCGCGACACCGAATGCGCCGACTGGCAGCACCGCCGGCTGGCCGAGCTGTCCGGCGGCGAACGCCAGCGCGCGCTGCTGGCCCGCGCCCTGGCCGTGCAGGCGCCGGTGCTGCTGCTGGACGAGCCGACCACGCACCTGGACCCGCCGCATCAGGTCGCCTTGGTGCGGCTGATGCAGGCTTTGGCATCCACGCAGGTGGTGGTCAGCGTGCTGCATGACCTGAGCCTGGCGCTGGCCGCTGACCGCGTCATCGTGCTGGCGGCGGGCCACGTCCGCGCCACCGGCCGCAGCGATGACCCGGCGGTGCACGCCGCGCTGGCCGAGGTGTTTCACCACGCCATCCGCATCGAACGGCTCGGCGCGCACTGGGTCGCGGTGCCCGAGCTGGGCCGTTGAATTTCACTGACTGGACGAACCTCATGCAAATCGAACAACCCCCCGTCGACGCCTGCAGCGGCCCCAAACCCACCGGCGAGCGCCGGGGCCTCGTGCTCATCCACACCGGTGACGGCAAGGGCAAGAGCACGGCGGCCTTCGGTCTGGCGCTGCGGGCGCACGGGCGCGGCAAGCCGGTCAAGATCTATCAGTTCATGAAGGTGCCGAGCGCCCGCTTCGGCGAGCACCGCATGTTCGAGCAGCTGGGCATTCCCATCGAAGGCCTGGGCGACGGCTTCAGCTGGAAGAGCCAGGATCTGGAGCATTCGGCCCAGCTCGCGCTCGAAGGCTGGCAGCGCGCCGAGGCCACCATTCGTGCGGGCGAGCACTTCATGGTCGTGCTCGACGAAATCACCTACCCGCTGCGCTACGGCTGGGTGCCGCTGGAGCCGGTGCTCAAGGCGCTGCGCGAGCGCCCGGCGCATGTCAACGTCGTGCTGACCGGGCGGCAGGCGCCAGCCGAGCTGATCGAGCTGGCCGATACCGTGACCGAAATGACGCTCATCAAGCACCACTACAACGCCGGCGTGCCGGCGCAGCGCGGCATCGAGGACTGAGCCATGACCGCCCGAGCCGTGATGGTGCTCGGCACCACCAGTGGTGCCGGCAAAAGCTGGCTGGCGACCGCGCTGTGCCGCTGGTATGCGCGCCAGGGCCTCAAGGTGGCGCCGTTCAAGGCCCAGAACATGAGCAACAACGCGCGCGTCGTGCCCGGCCTGATCGGCCCGGACGGCGCGCAGCGCATGGGCGAGATCGGCAGCGCGCAGTACTTCCAGGCGCTGGCCGCGCGCTGTGCGCCGGGCGTGCAGCACAACCCCATCCTGCTCAAGCCCGAGGCCGACACGCGCAGCCAGGTGGTGGTGATGGGCGAGGTGCGCCGCGACTTGGCCGAGGTGCCGTGGCGCCAGCGCAGCGAGGCGCTCTGGCCGCACGCCCGCGCCGCGCTGCAGGCGCTGATGGCTCCTGAGGCGCAGAACGACGTGGTCGTGATCGAAGGCGCCGGTTCGCCCGCCGAGATCAACCTGCACGCCAGCGACTACGTCAACATGCGCACCGCCCGCGAGGTGCAGGCCGCCTGCCTGCTGGTGACCGACATCGACCGCGGCGGCGCCTTCGCCCACCTCTACGGCACGCACCAGTTGCTACCGGCCGATGAGCGGGCACTGATCCGAGGCTTCGTGCTCAACCGATTCCGGGGTGACGCGGCGCTGCTGGCGCCGGGGCCGCAGCAGTTGCAGGCGCTCACCGGCGTGCCCACCGTGGCGGTGCTGCCGATGTGGCGCGACCACGGCCTGCCCGAGGAAGACGGCTGGTACGGCACCACAACCCCAAGAAGTGGCAGCGGCTCGGTCGCGGGCCAGCGCGTGGCCGTGATCGCCTACCCGCGCATCAGCAATCTGGACGAATTCCAGCCGCTGGCCAATCTGCCCGACGTGCAGCTGCTCTGGGCGCGCAGCCCGGCCGATGTGGCGGGCGCCGACTGGATCGTGCTGCCCGGCTCCAAGAGCACCCGCGCCGATCTGGCCTGGCTGCGCGCGCAGGGGCTGGACGCGGCCATCGCCCGCCATGCCGCCGCCGGTGGCGCGGTGCTGGGCCTGTGCGGCGGCCTGCAGATGCTGGGCGAGGCGCTGATCGATCTGGACGGCGTCGAAGGCGTGGCCGCGCTGGACGCCAGCGGCCCCGGCCTGGGCCTGCTGCCGCTGGTGACGCGCTTCGAGGCGGACAAGCTGCTGCGCCCGACCCAGGCGCGCTTTGGCGCTTTGACGGGGGGACCGGCGGGCGTGTGGTCGGCGCTGGCCGGCGTCGCGTTCGAGGGCTATGAAATCCACCACGGCCGCAGCGTGGCGCATCCGGCCATGGCGCCGGCGGCTGAGGCGCTGCACAGCGACAGCGGCGAGGTGATCGGCTGGCAATCCGGCGTCAACGGCCACAGCGGCAACGTGCTGGGCCTCTACGCCCACGGCCTGTTCGAGTCGCCCGCCGTGCTGCGCGCGCTGTTCGGCGCGCAGGTGCGCACGCTCGACGCGGTGTTCGACGGCCTGGCCGACTTTGCCGACGCGCACTTCGCGCCCGGCGCGCTGATGAACCTGTTGACCCCCGAAAGAATCTCATGACCCTCACGCCCCTGATCCCCACCATCGAAGACCTGCATGATTTCAGCCTGGCGGCGCGCGTGCAGCACCAGATCGACCGCAAGACCAAGCCGCTCGGCTCGCTCGGCCAACTGGAGGCGCTCGGCCTGCGGCTGGCGCTGATCCAGGGCCGCGAGCGGCCCGCGCTGGTCGACCCGCAGCTGGTGGTGTTTGCTGCCGACCACGGCCTGGCGGCGCGCGGCGTGTCGGCGTATCCGAGCGACGTCACCTGGCAAATGGTCGAGAACTTCCTGGCCGGCGGTGCAGCGGTCAGCGTGCTGGCGCGGCAACACGGGCTGGCGCTGACGGTGGTCGATGCCGGTGTGCGGCACGACTTTGCGCCGCGCCCCGGCCTGCAGCTGCGCAAGATCGCCCCCGGCACCGCTGACATGATGGCCGGCCCGGCCATGACACCCGAACAGCGCGACGCGGCCATCGCCGCCGGCCGCGACGTGGTGTGCAGCCTGCCGGGCAATGCGCTGCTGCTGGGCGAGATGGGCATCGGCAACACCTCGGCCGCCGCCTTGTTGCTGGCGCGGCTGAGCGGCGAGCCGATCTCGCGCTGCGTCGGCCGGGGCACCGGGCTGGACGACCTGGCGCTGGCGCACAAGACCAGCGTGCTGCGCGCCGTGATGGAAGTGCACGCGCAGGCCACCGAGCCGCTGGACGCGCTGGCGGCCATGGGCGGTTTCGAGATCGCCATGATGGTCGGCGCCCTCCTGCAGGCTGCGGCCGAGCGGCGCGTGATCGTGGTGGACGGCTTCATCGTCAGCGCCGCCTTGCTGGTGGCCGCACGCCTGCAGCCGGCCGTGCTGCAGCGCTGCGTGTTCGCGCACCAGTCCGACGAAGCCGGCCACCAGCTGATGCTGGCGCAGCTGAGCGCCAAGCCGCTGCTGAACCTGGGCCTGCGCCTGGGCGAAGGCTCGGGCGGAGCGCTGGCGTGGCCGCTGCTGGAGTCGGCCTGCCGCATCCTGGCGCAGATGGCGAGCTTCGAGTCCGCCGGCGTCAGCGACCAGGCGGGCTGAGCCATGAATCCGCTGCGGGGGCTGACGCACGAGCTGCGCCTGTTCTTCATCGCGCTGCAGTTCTTCACCCGCGTGCCGGTGCCGCGCTGGGTCGGCTACACGCCGGAGTGGATGCACGCCAGCGCGCGCCATTACCCGGCGGTGGGTGCCGCTGTCGGCGTGGTGGCGGCGGGCGTGCTGCTGCTGGGCAGCGCCCTCTGGCCAATCACCGTGGCAGTGGGCCTGAGCATGGCGGCCACGGTCTGGCTGACGGGCGGCTTCCATGAAGATGGGCTGGCCGATACCTGCGACGGCCTGGGCGGCACGGTCAGCCGTGAGCGGGCGCTGTTGATCATGAAGGACTCGCGCCTGGGCAGCTACGGCGCGCTCGGGCTGGTCGGCGTGCTGGGGCTGAAGGCGGTGGCGCTGCAGGGGCTGGCTAGCGTCAACCTGGCGCAGGCGGCGCTGGCGCTGGTGTGGGCGCACGCCGCCTCACGCGTCGTGCCAGTGCTGTTGTTGCGGCTGTTGCCGTATGCGGGTGACGCCGAGCATGCCAAGGCCAAGCCGATGGCGCAGCAGGTGTCCCACGCCGGCCTGGCCGCGGCGCTGGGCTGGGGCGCGCTGGCGTGCGGCGCGGCGCTGGCCGCAGGCGTGGCTGGGACCACGCTGGCCACCGCGCTGCTGGGCCTGGCGCTGATGACCGCTTTCTGCCGCCGCTGGTTCCACCAGCGCCTGGGCGGCTACACCGGCGACACGCTGGGCGCAGCGCAGCAGTTGACGGAGCTGGCGGCGTATCTGGGCTGGCTGGCGGCCTTGCATGCGGGAGCGTCGGGTGGCTGAGATTCATTTCTGGCGCCATCCGCGCCCCATCGGTGCGGCGGGCCGCTGCATCGGCCGCACCGACCTGGCCGTCGACCCGCGCCGCACCAAGCGGTTGGCGCATCGGGTGCGCGCGGCGGCCCGTCGTGAAGGTCTGCCGCGTGTCGTCCACACCTCATCGCTGCGGCGCTGCGCCGACGTGGGCCGCTGGTTGCGCCGCTGGGGCTGGACGCATCGCATCGACCACCGGCTGATCGAGCTGGATTTCGGCGCCTGGGACGGCTTGCGCTGGCCGCAGATTTCGTACGCCGAGGTGGCGGCGTGGGAGGCCGATTTCGCCGCCCACGCGCCCGGCGGCGGCGAGAGCCTGCAGGCGATGCGGGCGCGGGTGGCGGCGTTCGTGGCGGAGGTGGAGGCGTCGCCCCGCCTCATCGTCGGCCATGCCGGCTGGGCCAACCTGCTGCGCGGCTTGGACCGTGACCTGCCGACCGCTGCCACCTGGCCGGCCGCGCTGGGTTATGGTGCGCGCCTGCGTTTTTCAACGACTTCTGCCTGAGGCGCCATGTTTCGTACCCTGCTGAAATCCAAGATCCACCGCGCCAGCGTCACCCACTGCGAGCTGCATTACGAAGGCTCCTGCGGCATCGACGAAGACCTGATGGACGCCGCCAACCTCTGCGAGAACGAGCAGATCCACGTCTGGAACATCAACAACGGCGAACGCTTCGTCACCTACGCGATCAAGGCGCCGCGCGGCAGCGGCATCTTCTCGTTGAACGGCTCGGCGGCGCGCCGTGCCGCCGTGGGCGACCTGATCATCATTGCCGCCTTCGGTCTGGTGACCGAGGCTGAAGTGGCCGGCCACGCGCCCAAGCTGGTGTTCATGGACGAGGCCAACCGCGTCAAGGAACTGCGCGCCCACCCCGAAAACCCCGAGCAGACCTCGCCGCTGCGCTGAAAGCATTCATGACGCAAGAATCCTCGACCTCCCAGCCGATCACCCTGGTCCGCCCGCTCAAGCCCGTCGAGTCGGCCGCCGACGCCCGCTGGAGCGTCACGCAGATTGAGGCGCTGTTCGCGCTGCCCTTCAACGACCTGCTCTGGCAGGCCCAGCAGGTGCACCGCGCGCACTTCGAGGCCAATGAGGTGCAGCTCTCCACGCTGCTGTCGATCAAGACCGGCGGCTGTCCCGAGGACTGCGGCTATTGCCCGCAATCAGTCCACTACGACACCGGCGTCGAGGCCAGCAAGCTGATGGACATCGGCGCGGTGCTCGAAGCCGCCCAGGGCGCCAAGGCGCAGGGCGCGACCCGCTTCTGCATGGGCGCGGCGTGGCGCGAGCCCAAGGACCGCGACATCGAGAAAGTCGCCGAGCTGATCGTGGGCGTCAAGGGCCTGGGCCTGGAGACCTGCTGCACGCTGGGCATGCTGACTGAAACCCAGGCGCTGAGCCTGAAGGATGCCGGCCTCGACTACTACAACCACAACCTCGACACCGCGCCCGAGGCCTACGGCCGCGTCATCACCACCCGCGACTACCAGGCACGGCTGGACACGCTGGCGCATGTGCGCGCGGCGGGCATGTCGGTCTGCTGCGGCGGCATCGTCGGCATGGGCGAGAGCCGTACCGAGCGCGCCGGCCTGATCGCGCAACTGGCCAACCTGACGCCGTACCCGGAGTCGGTGCCCATCAACGAGCTGGTGCAGGTCGAAGGCACGCCGCTGGCGGGCGTGGACAAGCTCGATCCGTTCGAGTTCGTGCGCACCATCGCGGTCGCCCGCATCACCATGCCGACGGCGCGCGTGCGTCTGTCAGCCGGGCGCGAGCAGATGAGCGAGGCCCTCCAGGCGCTGTGCTTCCTGGCCGGCGCCAACTCGATCTTCTATGGCGACAAGCTGCTGACCACCGGCAACCCGCAGGCCGATCGCGATCGCGCGCTGCTCGACAAACTGGGGCTGCGCACGACGGTGTGACGGGCGCTGATCACTGATCCGCCGCTCAAGGCGCCGCCGTCTTCGGCTTGAAGTCGCAGCAGTCGGCCACGCTGCATTCCCAGCAGCGCGGCTTGCGCGCCTGGCAGATGTAGCGGCCGTGCAGGATCAGCCAGTGGTGGGCGTCCACGGCAAATTCCTTCGGGATGCGCTTGAGCAGCTTCATCTCGACCTCGTACGGCGTCTTGCCCGGCGCCAGCCCGGTGCGGTTGCCGAGGCGGAACAGGTGGGTGTCGACCGCACAGGTCGGCTCCCCCCAGGCGACGTTGAGCACCACGTTGGCGGTCTTGCGGCCGACGCCGGGCAGGGCTTCGAGCGCCTCGCGGCTGCGTGGCACCTGGCCGCCGTGCTGTTCCAGCAGGATGCGACTGGTCTCTACCAGGTTCTTCGCCTTGTTGCGAAACAGGCCGATGGTGCGGATGTAGCCCATCACGCCTTCGACGCCCAGCGCCACGATCTTGGCGGGGGTGTTGGCCACCGGGAACAGCTGGCGGGTGGCCTTGTTGACGCTCACGTCGGTGGCCTGGGCCGACATCAGCACGGCGGCGAGCAGCTCGAACACCGAGCTGTATTCCAGCTCCGACGCCGGCATCGGGTTGGCGTCGTGCAGGACGGTGAAGAAGCGCTGGATCTGGGCAGGGGTCATGGATGCGGTTCTCCGGATCAGGAATGCAGGTCGCCGTCGAGGTAGAACCATCGCTCGCCCTCGCGCACGAAGCGGCTGGTCTCGTGCAGGCGGTGGGCGCGCCCCGCCAGCTTGCTGCGGGCAATGAACTCGACCGTGGCATGGTCGGCGTCCTGCACCGCGCAGCGCTTGACGCTCAGGCCCAGCCAGCGCAAGCCGGGCTCGGGCGGCTCGATCTCCGCCGGGCGGGTGCGGGCGTGCCAGGTGGCGCGCAGGTAGTCGCGCATGGGCGGTGATTCAGCCAGCACGAAGGCGCTGTAGCGCGAGCGCATCAGCGCCTCGGCGCTGGGCGCCTGCAGGTGCAGCTCACCGGCATGAAAGCGGCCGCAGCAGGCCGCCAGCGTGGCGCCGCTGCCGCAAGGGCAGGGTTGGGCGGGAGGGTGGAAAACGGTTACAGGCGCAGACATGGCGCGATTGTCGCGGCGCTGATAATCACCTGCGCTGTTCGCGCTGCCGCCTTCCCTTTGCCGGTTTCCTCTGCCCATGCTGTTTCTGCTCTCGCCTGCCAAGTCGCTCGACTACGACACGCCCACCACGGTGGCCGCCACCCGGCCCAAGTTCCACGCCGAGGCGGCCGAGTTGATCGACGTGCTGCGCACGCAGACGTCTGCGCAGATTGCCAGCCTGATGACGCTGTCCGACAAGCTCGCCAGCCTCAACGTGGCCCGCTACGCCGCCTGGCGCTCCAAGGCCACGCCCGCCAACAGCAAGCCGGCGCTGCTGGCGTTCAACGGCGATGTCTACGACGGTCTGGCCGCCGGCAGCCTGAGCGAAGCCGACCTGGCCTGGGCACAGGATCATCTGGTGATCCTGTCGGGCCTCTACGGCGTGCTGCGGCCGCTGGACGCGTTGCAGCCCTACCGGCTGGAGATGGGCACGCGCCTGACCAACCCGCGCGGCAAGGATCTCTACAGCTGGTGGGGCGACACGATTGCCGCTGAACTCAACCACCGCCAGGCCCAGGCCGCCGCGCCGGTGATCGTCAACCTGGCCTCGCAGGAATACGCCCGTGCCGCGCTGCGCAAGAGCCTGAAGGCGCGCGTGGTCGACTGCGTGTTCGAGGACTGGAAGGGCGGCGACTACAAGATCATCAGCTTCTACGCCAAGCGCGCACGCGGGCTGATGGCGCGCTACGCCATCACGCAGCGCCTGCAGCGCGTCGAGCAGCTGCAGGGCTTCGATTTGGACGGCTATGCCTGCGACGCCGACACATCCAGCGCCGACCGGCTGGTGTTCCGCCGCCGGCTGGAGGCCTGAGGAATTCAAAGGGAGGAAGAGATGAGCGACCAGACTGTCACGCCCGAATTGCGGCGCTGGATCATCGAACAAGCTACCGCCGGCCACACGCCGGACGCGGTGCTGCAGGCCATGCTGGCCTCGGGCTGGCTGGAGGACGTGGCGATTGCCGCGCTGGAGGAAACGCTGCGCGACCACCTGGCCGAGCGCACCCGCGCCACCGCCGTGGTGGCCGAGCCGCAGGCGCCCACCGCAGTGGCGCTGCCCGCGCCGGCGCTGGAGAACTCGCCCGCCAGCGTCTGGGCGCATGACCGCCAGGTGCAGGTGCTGATGAACTTGCACAACCCGCGCGTGGTGGTGTTCGGCGGCCTGTTGAGCGCCGAAGAATGCGCGCAGGTGGTGGCGCTGGCGCAGCCGCGCACGGCGCGCTCGCAGACGGTCGACAACGAGACTGGCGGCAGCGAGGTGAACGCCGCGCGCACCAGCTCGGGCATGTTCTTCAGCCGGGGCGAGACGGCGTTGATCGAGCGCATCGAGGCGCGCATTGCCGCGCTGCTGCACTGGCCGGTCGAGCGTGGCGAGGGTCTGCAGGTCTTGCACTACCTGCCCGGCGCCGAGTACAAACCGCACTATGACTATTTCGACCCCGCGCAGCCGGGCACGCCCACCATCCTCAAGCGCGGCGGCCAGCGCGTGGGCACGCTGGTGATGTACCTGAACACGCCAGAGCAGGGCGGCGGCACCACCTTCCCCGATGTGCAGCTGGAGATCGCGCCCCTGCAAGGCCATGCGGTCTTCTTCAGCTACGACCGCCCGCATCCACAGACGCGCACGCTGCACGGCGGCGCGCCGGTCATCAGCGGCGAGAAGTGGGTGGCCACCAAGTGGCTGCGCGAAGGCCGCTTCGACTGAATTTTTCAACCCCCGAGGAGATCACCATGCGACACCTGCAATCCCTGCTGGCCCTGTTGAGCCTGACCCTGCTGGCCCCGCTGGCGATGGCGCAGAACGCGACGGCACCTGCCGTGCTCAAGAAGCCGAACGCTCAGGTGCAGAAGGTGCAAAAAGCCCAGAAGGCGGACGCCAGCAAGAACAAGGCGGTCAAGAAGCCGATGGCCACTGCCTTGACGGCGAAGAAGGCGGTCAAACCGGTCAAGGCCACGGCTGCCGGAAAGACCAGGCCGGTCAAGAAAGCCCGCGCGGTACAGCGCGACAAGCCGGTCAAGAAGATGTCTGCGGCGGCGCCCGTCATGCGCCGTGACGATGGTTCGATGCCCTGAGGTCAGAACGCCAGCACCTCGCCGTGCTGCGGCACGCGGGCCGGCCAGCCGAGTGTTTCCTCGATGCGCAGCCGCAGCGCATCGGACGCCGCCGGCTCGCCGTGCACCACCAGCACCTGGCCGGGCGCGTGCGGCAGTTTCCTGAGCCATTGCATCAGGCCGTCGGCATCCGCATGGCCCGAGAAGCCTTCCAGGTGATGGACCTCGGCCTTGACGGCCACGTACTGGCCCTGGATCTTCACTTCATGGGCGCCGTGCACCAGCTTGTCGCCCCGGCTGCCGCCGACCTGAAAGCCGGGAAACACCACTGCGTTGTGCGGGTTGGGAGCGAGCGCGGCCAGATGCTGCAGCACCCGCCCGCCGGTGGCCATGCCGCTCGATGACAGGATCACCGACGGCCAGCGCTGGCGGCTCAGCCGCTGCGATTCCTGCGGCGTCTGGACCAGATGAACCTTGTCGCCCATCTGGCGCGCTTCGGCGGCCGACAGGCGCATGAGCTTGCGGTGGCTGTTGTAGACCAGCGTGGCGCGCTGCGCCATGGGGCTGTCGAGGTAGACCGGCAGATCTGCCGGAATCTCGCCCGCGCGGCGCAGGCGCTGCAGCACCGTCATCAGCGCCTGGGCGCGGCCCACGGCGAAGGTCGGGATCAGCACCTTGCCGCCCCGGTGCACGGTCTGGCGGATGATCTCGCCGAGCCGCGCCTGGCTGTCCTCGGTCGTGTGCAAGCGGTCACCGTAGGTGCTCTCCACCAGCAGCACGTCGGCGTGCGCGGCCACGGTCTGCGGCGGTGGCATGAGCAGATCGTCGTCGCGGCCGATATCGCCGGAAAACACCAGCGTGCGCTCGCTGTCGGTAACGGTGATGGAGCAGGCGCCCAGCAGGTGGCCGGCAGGCGTCAGCAGCGCCTGCAGCGACGGGGTGGCCTGCCAGGTCTTGAGCGTGGCCACCGGCTGCAGTTGCGAAATCGCCCGTTCGGCATCGCGCTTGGTGTAGAGCGGCTTGGCCGGCTGGTGGCGTGACCAGCCGCCCCGGTTGGCGCGGTGGGCGTCTTCTTCCTGCAGGTGGGCGGAGTCCAGCAGCATGATCTCGGCCAGGTCGCGCGTGGCGGCGCTGCACCAGATCGGGCCGCGAAAGCCCTGCTTGACCAGCGCGGGCAACCAGCCGCTGTGGTCGAGGTGGGCGTGGCTCAGGATGACCGCATCGATCTCGTGCGGCGGCACGGCCAGCGGCGCCCAGTTGCGCACGCGGTGCGCCTTGAAGCCCTGGAACATGCCGCAGTCGAGCAGCACGCGTTCGCCCGCAGCCGTGGTGACCAGGTGGCGCGAACCCGTCACGCCGTCAGCGGCGCCCAGAAATTGGATTTGCATGGTGGCAGCCCGGGAACATGGAGGTCCCAGCATGCCACCGGCCTGACCCGTTGCGGGTCAGGCGGCCCGCTGTCAGCAGGCTCAGGTCAACAAGTGTTGACGCGGATCAGTCTTCGCGCGGGCGACCCGGGACGCGGCTGGGCGCGCCTTGCGAGGAGCGTTGACCCGGCGTGCGGTGGCCACCGTGATTGGCCGGGCGCGGGGCCTGGCCGGGCGCACCAGCGCGTTGACCGCCCTGACCACGACCCGCACCTTGGCCGCTGCGCGGCTGGCCTTGACCGCCACCGCCGCCGTTATGGCTGCGGCCGCCACGGCCCGCAGGGGCACCGCTGCCGTTGAGTGTGCGGCGGCCGATCTGGATCGGCTCGGCGCGCTCGTTCGGGTTCGGCTCGTAGCCGGCGATGATTTCGCGCGGAATGCTGCGCTTGATCAGCTTCTCGATGTCGGCCAGGAAGCCGTCTTCGTCGACGCAGACCAGCGACAGCGCCTCGCCCTGCGCGCCCGCGCGGCCGGTGCGGCCGATGCGGTGCACGTAGTCTTCCGGCACGTTGGGCAGCTCGTAGTTGATGACGTGCGGCAGCTGGTCGATGTCGATGCCGCGCGCGGCGATGTCGGTCGCCACCAGCACGGTCAGGTCACCGGTCTTGAACTCGGCCAGCGCCTTGGTGCGCGCACCCTGGCTCTTGTTGCCGTGGATCGCCATCGCGCTGATGTCGTTCTTGTTCAGGAACTCGCACAGGCGGTTGGCGCCGTGCTTCATGCGCGTGAAGACCAGCACCTGCTCCCATTTCTGGCTCTTGATCAGGTGGACCAGCAGGTCTTTCTTGTTCTCGCGACCGACCTTGATCACGCGCTGGGCGATGGTCTCGGCGGTGGTGTTGCGGCGCGCGACCTCGATCACCTGCGGCTTGTTGAGCAGGCGGTCGGCCAGCGTCTTGATCTCGTCGCTGAAGGTGGCGCTGAACAGCAGGCTCTGCTTCTTGGCCGGGATGATGGCCAGCACCTTCTTGATGTCGTGCACGAAGCCCATGTCGAGCATGCGGTCGGCCTCGTCCAGCACGAAGAACTGCACCTGGCTCAGGTCGAGCGTGCCTTGCTGGTGGTGGTCCAGCAGGCGGCCCGGGGTGGCCACCAGGATGTCGACGCCCTTGCGCAGGCGCTCGATCTGCGGGCCCATGCCGACGCCGCCGAACATCACCATGCTGGTGAGCGGCAGGTACTTGCCATAGGTGCGCACGCTTTCCTCGACCTGGGCGGCGAGTTCACGCGTGGGCGTCAGGATCAGCGCGCGAATGGCGTTGCGGCCATTGCGGTTCTTGGCCGGCTCGCCGGCGGCCAGCAGGTGCAGCAGCGGCAGCGTGAAGCCGGCGGTCTTGCCGGTGCCGGTTTGGGCACCTGCCAGCAGGTCGCCGCCTGCGAGCACCGCAGGAATGGCTTGCGCCTGAATCGGGGTGGGGATTTCGTAGCCTTCTTCGTGCACGGCACGGAGGATCGGCTGGGCCAGGCCCAGATCGTCAAAAGTCATGGAGACAGGGGGGTACCGCTCAAGGGCGGGTCGATCGGGTCTGCAGCCTCGCCTTGCGCGAGCGCCAGTCTCAGGCCCTACCGGAGGCGTGGGAGTCAGAAACGACTGTCATGCCCTGACTGGTGCAGGCATGCCGGGGCGCATTGTAGTTGCATGCGGCGGTGCAGCATGGTGCCGATCGGGTGTTTACCCGAGGAGCGAATCCGCTCAGGCACCAAGATGGTTCCTGGTTGTTTTGATCGCACTGAATTCGTGCGTCCAAGAAAATGCTTTTGCGCTGTTGTGGTGCGACGCATCGATGCATTCAGGCCCGGCAGTTGCACCGTGTTGGGTACGTGATTTGCTTTATTGGTGCGCTTTGCGCCTGCCAGGTGCATATCCAACCTTCAGATCGATTCATGGATACCTACAAACAAGGCGCTGACGCGCTGTTCATCCTGCTGGGCGCCATCATGGTGCTGGCCATGCACGCGGGGTTCGCGTTCCTGGAACTCGGTACGGTGCGCAAGAAGAACCAGGTCAATGCGCTGGTCAAGATCCTGGTCGACTTTGCGGTCTCGACCGTGGCCTATTTCTTTGTCGGCTACACCGTGGCTTACGGCGTGAACTTCTTCACCGGGGCCGAGGCGCTGGCGGCCAGGAACGGCTACGACCTGGTCAAGTTCTTCTTCCTGCTGACTTTCGCTGCGGCGATTCCGGCCATTGTCTCGGGCGGCATTGCCGAGCGCGCGCGCTTCGGTCCGCAACTGATCGCCACGGCCGTGATCGTCGGCGTGATCTATCCGCTCTCCGAAGGCGTGGCCTGGAACCAGAAATTCGGCCTGCAGGCGTGGCTCAAGGGCGCGTTCGGCGCCGAGTTCCATGACTTCGCCGGCAGCGTGGTGGTGCACGCCGTCGGTGGCTGGATCGGCCTGGCCGCCGTGCTGCTGCTGGGCGCACGCGCCAACCGCTACCGCAAGGATGGGGCGATGTCGGCGCACCCGCCGTCGAGCATTCCCTTTCTCGCGCTGGGCGCGTGGATCCTGGCCGTGGGCTGGTTCGGCTTCAACGTGATGAGCGCGCAGACGCTCGACAAGATCTCCGGCCTGGTCGCGGTCAATTCGCTGATGGCGATGGTGGGCGGCACGCTGGTGGCCGTGCTGATGGGCAAGAATGATCCCGGCTTCACCTATAACGGACCGCTCGCCGGTCTGGTGGCGGTCTGCGCGGGCTCGGACCTGATGCACCCGGCGGGCGCGCTGGTGGTGGGCGGCATTGCCGGCGCCATCTTCGTCAGCCTGTTCACGTTGACGCAGAACAAATGGAAGATCGATGATGTGCTGGGCGTCTGGCCGCTGCACGGGCTGTGTGGCGCCTGGGGCGGCATCGCCTGTGGCATCTTCGGCCAGACGGCGTTGGGCGGCATGGGTGGCGTCAGTCTCGCCAGCCAGACGGTGGGCACGCTGCTGGCGGTGGTCTGGGCGTTTGGCGGCGGCCTGGCGGTCTACGGCACGATCCGCGCCTTCACCAGCCTGCGCCTGAGTCAGGAAGAAGAGTTCGAGGGCGCCGACCTGTCGATCCACAAGATCGGCTCTACGCCCGACCGCGAAGTGAGTTGGTGATCAGCCGGTGATGCGGCGGGCCAGGTTCTCGATCTGGCCGATCGACAGCAGGTGTGCGTGGATCAGGCCCAGCATGCCGTTGCGGTGCATTTCCAGCACCGTGGCGTCGGGCAGGGCGCTCAGCTTGGCGTGGTCGACCATGAAGAAGCCGCCAGCCTGGATTTTCTGGCCGTTGGCGAGTTCGCCATTGATCTCGGCGCCGCGCAGCAGGTTCAGCTCGACCAGCTTGTCGCACAGCTGCTGCGTGGTGGCCAGGTCCTGCTCGTAGCGGTCCAGGAATCGCATCACGGCCTGCAGGTAGTCGGTGGGTTCGCTGGTGTCGGTCAGCAGCAGTTCGCCGTCCGCGTCATTGAAGCCGGCCCAGGCCTGGTCGACGGCGAGGCTGTAGCGCTCGGTGTCGGTGCGCACGTAGGCGAACGGGAAGCGGCGCAGGTAGCCCGGCAGCCACTGGGCGTCCCAGCGGCCGTCTGCGGTCACGAACAGGTTCTGCTTGTCCTGCAGGCCGAGCAGCGCGACGGCGCTCAGGCGCTGGCGGCCGGTGTCGTCGACGCCCGCCACCACGAAGCCTATCGGCACCTCGCGTGCGGCGGCAGCAAATTCCGACACCGTCAGCGCGACGGCGTTGGTCTCGCGGGCCATGCGCCAGTCCTGAATGGATGTCACGCGCTTGCCGGCGTGCAGCCGGGGGTCGAGCAGGACCAGGTCGCGGTAGAGGCCCGCCACGGGGGCTGCAGCGGGGGCGGATTTCGAGTTGTCTTGGCTCATGAGTTGTCTTCGTTCGGGGTCTGTCGGCTGGCCAGCACCTTGTCGACGCGCTTGCCGTCAAGGTCGACCACCTCGAAGCGCCAGCCGTCCCACTCGACCACGTCGGTGGTCTGCGGCAGGCGGCCCAGCAGCAGCATGACCATGCCGGCCAGGGTGTTGTAGCGGCCGCGGTCCTCATCGGGCAGTTGCTTGAGGCCGAGGCGGTCTTTCAATTCGTGCACGGGAATCAGGCCGTCGACCAGCCACGAGCCGTCGTCGCGCTGTACCGTCCAGGCATCCTCGGCCAGCGCGGGCGTGAACTCGCCGGTGATGGCTTCGAGCACATCGCGCAGCGTGATCACGCCCTGCACGACGCCGTATTCATCCACCACGAACACCATCTGCACTTCTGAACCACGGAAGTGTTCCAGCAATTCCATGCCGGAGAGGGTCTCCGGCACGAAGACGGCGGGCTGCATGGCGTCGATCAGCGACAGTTCGCTGCTGCGCGCCAGCTGCATCAGCAGTTGCTGCGCGGTGACGACACCCAGCACATCGTCGAGTCCGTGGCGGCAGATCGGGTAGCGCGAGTGGCCGTGCTCGACCAGCACCGCCAGGATCTGCTCGCGGCTGCCGGCCGCATCCAGCCAGGCGATGTCGCCGCGCGGAATCATCATGCTGCCGATCTGGCGGTCATCCAGCCGGAAGACGTTGCGCACCATCTGGTGCTCGTGCGCCTCGATCACACCCGCATCCAGACCTTCTTCCAGGCTGGCGGCGATTTCTTCTTCGGTCACGCCCCGGCTGCCGGTGTCGCGCACCCCCATCAGGCTGAGCACGGCCTGGGTCGTGCCCGACAGCAGCTTGACGAAGGGCTTGGCGGCAATCGAGATGCCGTTCATCGGCTTGGCCATCAGGCGCGCCACCGTTTCGGGGTGCAACTGGCCGATGCGCTTGGGCACCAGTTCGCCAAAGATGATGGTGATGAACGTGATGATCACCACCACCAGCGCCGTGGCGCCGATTTCAGCCGCCGAGTGCGTGACCGGCAGGGTGCTGACCAGCCATTGCGCCAGCGGCCCCGAAAAAGCTGCATCACCCACGATACCGTTGAGCACGCCGATCGACGTGATGCCGATCTGCACCGTCGACAGAAACTGCGTCGGGTTGTCGTGCAGCGCCATCGCCGCACGTGCGCCCGTGTCACCGGATTCAACGAAGACCTGCAGCCGGGCCTTGCGGCTGGAGGCCAGCGCCATCTCCGACATGGCGAACAAGCCGTTGATGAGGATGAGAAAAATCAGTAATGCAACGTCCATAGCGGGCACGGAGCACAGCCCGCGCCAAAGTCAAAGCGGCTGGCAGCGTAGCAGAATCGCGCCCCATGATTTATCTCATTGGTGACCTGCAAGGCTGCTGCGACGCATTCGAGCGCCTGCTGGTAAAAATCGACTTCTCGCCCTCGCGTGATCGGCTCTACATCCTGGGCGATCTGGTCAACCGCGGGCCGCAGTCGCTGCCCGTTCTGGAGCGGCTGTCCGGCCTGGGCGATGCCGCGACCTGCCTGCTCGGCAACCACGATCTGCACCTGCTGGCCGTTGCGCATGGTGTGCGGCGCGAGCACCGCAGCGATACGCTCGCCCCCATCCTGCAGAGCCCTCGTCGCGAGCACTGGCTCGATTGGGTGCGCCAGCAACCCCTGGCGGTGCGAGCGCATGGCTGGCTGATGGTGCATGCGGGTGTCGTGCCACAGTGGACCGCTGATCAAACACTGGCATTGGCTGACGAAGTGCACCAGTTGCTGCGCAGCGCCGACCTGCCGGCCTTTCTGGCCGTGATGTACGGCAACGAACCCGCGCGCTGGGACGATGCGCTGCAGGGCGCCGACCGCTGGCGCTTCGTCATCAACGTACTGACCCGCATCCGCTTCTGCAGCGCCGACGGCACGCTCGATTTCAAGCTCAAGGAAAGCGCCGACAGCGCGCCGCCCGGCCTGCTGCCCTGGTTCGATGCGCCCCGGCGCCGCACCGCCGGCGTGCCGATCGCGTTCGGCCACTGGTCTACGCTGGGCGCGCTGCAGCGCGACGACCTGCTGGCGCTCGACACCGGCTGCGTCTGGGGCGGCGCGCTGACCGCGGCCCGCATCGACGGTGGCCGCCGAGAACTCATCAGTGTGCCGTGCGATCAGGCACAGGCGCCCGGTTGAGCCGCGCCCGGCAATCTGCCACAATCCGCCGCTCGCGCACCGGGGACGGTGCAGCGAAGGAAGCGTGGCCGAGTGGTTTAAGGCTGCAGTCTTGAAAACTGCCGTGGGGGTGACCCCACCGTGAGTTCGAATCTCACCGCTTCCGCCAAAGCCCCGTATTTCGGGGTTTTTTCGTCTTGTCCCGTTAAGCATAAAGTGGCCGTCTGGCCAGCTTTTGGGCTAACTTCCGATGGGTCACATTTTGCTTTTTCGCTTTGTTGTGGTAAGCGTCCTGCTCAGTTGAAAAAGTTGACTGGCGATTGCTCACGTGTCGGCAGAGTGGCTCGGCAATGTTGAGCGAGAGGGTGTGACCTGCACCGCAGTACAGGTCCCCATATGTCGCTCGCCGCACAATGAGGCCTTTGTAGCTGCTCCATCCTTTGGTCTCGCCTGAGGCGACGTGCCTGACTCGTCTACCCCAGCGCTGGTATGCCTTGGCGAGCACACACGTGCTCCACGCTCCTCGCAACGGCAATGAGTGGACAGTGGCTCAACGCACTGTGTACCCAGCGGCGCTCACGGCCGAGGCGAGTGTTGTACTGGTCAGGGATGAACGGCGTTACGCCCACGCCCGATTTGACTTCCCCCTTTGCGACCCAGCGCTATGCCCCCAACCTCTGGCACCGCAGCCTACATGTTTCCCCAATCACTGGGCGGCCTCGACATTCCCGATATGTGCAATCGAAACTGCTCTCCACCCCCAGTTTCCTTTCTTTTTATTGAAACCAAGAACTGCAGTACCTGATATGCGTTGACCATCCTCGATTCGGTGCATTGAAACAAGAGGCGGAGGAATGAAAACATCACTTTCCGTGAATCCCATTCCGTTGGACAGCCGAACTTCAGCACAGAACTCCTTCTTGACGTCCGGATGGGGCTGTTTGTCCGACGCTTTTGCCAAAAGCACCTTGTATGCCGCGCCGTGCCTTGACGTGTATCTCGATAACCGCAAGGCAATCGAATCACCTTCGACGAAGGAGTGGTCAAGCTCAGAGAGAGGGATGACGCCATCAATCTCGCGGTTGACAATGAAATGCAGAACGTCCTTTTCTACGTTGACGTGGTCGACGATGCCAATGTTGTCAGTGAAAATGTCCCATCGCGCATTCGCGTCCCTGACTTCGAGCACATAGAGCTTGAATCCCTTGCCGTCCTCTAACTCTCCCTTGACGCTTATCGTGTCGCCATCAGCCCATTTTCCTCGGCCGAGCTTCGATTCCGGGATGATTGCCTCCATAGGAATCGAGGGCGTTCTTAGGAATATCTTTCGCTTTTGCTTAGATTTGCCTTCTTTGTCGAAAACAGAAAAACCTTCGCCTACGCAGGCGTCTATCCAAGGTAAGCCACCAAACAGCAGTGCTTCAGCGGCAGGGAGCTTTGACTTGTAAAAGTCGCGGTTTGACGAGGCTGCCGCGGTTGCTGAAAACCAAGGTTGAGTGGTGATTTCAGCAACCTCCTCCGGTATCTTGTACCCTTCGCGCTCCTTCGTGCGAACGACGGTTTCAACCTCGAACTTTGCAGCAGAGAGGTGATTGCCTTCCAGCATACGCTGGGCGACCTTTAGCCTGATTTTTCCTGTGAACTTGTCTTCGCTAGGACAGGATAGGGCCTTGCAGTAGCAGCCAAGGGCTGCATCGCGGTCTGTCTGCGAAACGATGTCTCCCAGCAATCCCCAGGCCCAGTAGTCGTTCGGCTTGGCCTTTGCAATTATTAGCGCGAACTCAAGAGCCTCATCATTCATGCCCAAGGCAAGAAGCACCTTGGCCTTGTCCAGCTTTAGCCAGACGTTATCTGGATACCGCTCAATCGCTGCATCGAGATGGGGGAGGACCTGTTTCTGCTCCCGCGCATCATCAGACGCAGCAGCCTCCTTCCCCGCCTGCTGGATAACTTTCTCAGCTAGCGACGGGTATTCCTTGCCGTCCGGCGTGCGGAAACGCTCGAAATCCTCTTGCCGCAGATTTTCCAAATTCCACAGGCGGGAAAATACAAGCATGCTGAACTTGTCTTGACTGACTAGCTTGGCGGCGAGTTGCAGAACACAGGAGTGCAGCAGCGAGGGCTTCTCGACATCTAGCCTGAGGTAGTCACTAAGATTACGCTTAACAGCTCCGAGATTGAAGTTCTCGGCAGCCATTAAATCTTTGGAGTGCTTAAACAACTCCCAGCCGAGTCCAGCCTGGACCTCCCTGTCCGTCGGGTAGGCGGCCAAGGCCTTACGGTATGCGGACGCGGCTTCTGCATGGCGGCCTTCCTTGCTCAGGGCCTTTGCCTTGCTAATTTCTCGACCACTGGGATTGCATAGATTGAGGGCGTTCCGACGCCCTTTTGCGAGTACGTCGTCCGAGGCGTCTGCCTCGATGCTCTCTAGTTGCATCCGGTAATGTGATAGGTTCGAGGTCTCCCCGCTTCCGGCGTCACGTTTGATAATGTCAATGAGGCACCAGCAAAAGGCCTTCCTGTCCCAAGCGTCTGCATTCGGAGAGCCCATGAGTTCCAATGCCATCCGATATGCTTCGTCGATAGCGCCTTCCCTGCGTTTTGCGAATACCTCCTTGCTTGTCATCATTGCTGCATACCCTCAGTAAGCAATTGACCTACTGTGGCGACCAGAGGGCCGGGAGAGCAGGCAGTTAGCACGGGCTGGCACTTGGTAAACCGGTCTTTGCCGTTGTACCAGATGTCGTACACGGCAACCGCGCCCTCCTTGACGAAGCTATATCGCTGGGACCATTGCTGCACGACGACATTTTGGACCGCGATTTCGCTCGCGCTGCACATCGCCAGAACCTTGTCATGGAAGTCGTTGAGAAACTGCTTGGAGAACGACGATTGCGCGACCGCCGAGCCTTCGGAGGCGAGAAGCGGCCGACCTTTGAGCGGCAAGAGCAGGTCTAGCAACTCGGAGCCAAGACCTCCAAGGCCATGGGGCGTGACGGAAGAAATCCTGTTCTTGCTCGTGTAAGAGATGGCCACGCGGGCGGTCTCGACTCCACGCTTGAAATGGTAAGACTCCTGCCACTGGTTGTGGTGCACGTCGTCAACGACGATGCCCTTCCCGTCAGTCAGCCTGCGCACCTCCGCAAGTAGCGAGAGAAGGACCGTCGCGCTCTCGGGGATGCCAAAAGTGCCGGAGTCTTGCGGCGAGGATGTACGAGCATGTTGCAGCGAAGGAATGATGGCGACTGCAGTTGACTCGGAAGCCTCCGTTGACACAAGAACGTCCAACGCGGGGTTCGAGACCATTTTGATGCCGCTCCACGGCTGGATGTCGGGCGGGTCAAGCAGATAGAGATTCTTGGCCGTTCGGGTTATGGCAGTGTAGAGCCAGCGAAAATAATCTGCGGTCAATTGGCTCTGGTGGCTCTTGCATTTGACGAATACGCTATTCCACTCACTTCCTTGAGCCTTGTGGCAAGTGATTGCGTATCCAAACTTCAGTCTGAGCGCGTTGAAATACGGGTCAGCTTTCAATGTGTGCTTGAACTCACTGCTTCCCCGTTTAAGGTTCTTGTTCCGTATACAGAAGTCGAGATAGAGAGCCTTGTTCTGGTCGGAGGAGAGTGCAATCTCTTTGCAGTACAGCAGGTCCTCGATGATTTTGGCCTTGAAGAAATGGGAGACACCTTCGAGGTCTTTGAAGCCAATAACGACATCCTTGAAAAGCAAGGGAACTGGTATTTCCTCAACTGTTCCGGTGTCGGGGGATTTTCGTTTCAGGGTGACGGTGCGCTTTTCGGAGTCGGTGAGGACCTGCCTTATCTGGCCAAAGTCGCCGTTCGATATGAATAGACCGTATGCATCGCTGTTGGAGACAGCCATCACCTTGTCCCCTTGCTCAATTTCAGGGCGGCCGGGAAAAAAGTGCTCCCGAATTCGCCGGTTGTAGTCTCCGACGTCTGAATTTGAGTGCGCGATTACTATTGCTTCCGCATTGATTTTACCGCCGCATGATTCGAGATAGCGGTCCATCAGGTCGACGTGCTCGACCTTTTGTACATCGGGGTAGCCAAATTCCACTGTCAGCCGATTGAATGACTTTTCCTTCAATGCCTTGCGGAGCGGAATTGCGTTCGCGATAACGCCGCTTTCCGATTTTTGACGCACGACCTCAGAGAGCTCGAAGCCCGTAGACCGTGCGCCGTGCTCCCGGTAAAGGTAACCGGCATCCAGGGCTGGCGAAAAGTTCATGCCAACAGGCGGCAATTGGGCATCGTCACCGATGAAAATAATCTTCTTGCTGTGGTCGTTGTGGTCCAAGTTAACGAAATTCAGAAAGTCAGCAAGCAAATGCCCGGTTCCGAAGCGGAAAAACTCGGCCTCCTGGTAGTTATCGGAAATCATGGATGCTTCGTCCACGATGTAGACCGTGTCTGCCGAGAGACTGTTCACAGCAAGCTTGGCGTAAAACTTGAACGTCTCGGTTCCATCAGTATCGTCGTCGCGATACTCGGCAATGTCGTCGAATGAGTAAATGCTCTTGTGAATGGTGTACGCCGGCGACTTGGTCTTGCTTGCAATCACCTTCGAAGCCTTGCCTGTTGGTGCAGCAAGGACATAGTTGCGACCGATTGCTCTGAAATACTCGGTCAATCCCTTGGTGACAAAAGTTTTCCCCGTGCCGGCGTAGCCTTTGAGCAGGAAGACACTTTCCGTCTTGCCGTCGAGGAATCGTTCTAGGTTGTTGACGAGTTCCGCTTGACCATTCGTCAGTGAATACCCAGCAAAGGCATCGTGGATGCTCACCAGCCTGCGTGTGTTAGCAGACTTGAAGTCCATTGTTTCTGCAGCCCTTGCGGAAGCCTGCTTGAAGTCCCGAATTCTGGTCTCGTCGAGAACTTGCCCAAGTTCGGTGATTGGCGCTTGAAAGGCCTTTTCAGAAGCCTCCAAGCGATTCAATTCTGCTATTGCTGCCGCCAGCTGTTCTGCTAGAGCTGCTGCCGTCTCGGCTGGAGCAGCTTGTTTCGCTGGTGGTTGGTATGGCATATAATATTCAGCATGCTCCTCGCCGTAGGTCTTACATAGCCACTGCCCAAGAAGGTAGGCCTCCTCAATAAGAGGTAGAGACGTATTGGCGTCCATTGAGCCGCCGTGGGCAGCCTTATTGCCGAGTATGCGCAAGGCATGAAGCTTCTGCACTACAGCTTCGCCAGCGGCATCTTGGAAGGAGGGGGATTTTAGTTTCTCGAAAAATCCGTCAGATGGCAGGCTCGGAAGCCTCAGTTCTCTATAGACAAAACCAACGAGTTCTTCTGCGAAGCAGCGCAATTTTACGGCCACCGTATGGGGGTCCGTGTGCGCGTAATGCTCTGCGAAGGCTGCGTGTTGGTACAACTGGGGCCAGCGGCCCCTCAAAGGTTGGAAGTTGTTCGAATTCATTCTTTGTCTGGCCAGTAGCGCAGCGATGCAGTTACGCAATTGCGACGTAGCAAAGCGGTGTCGTTCATTTTTGTACTTGTTGGACCCATCAAAATCGCAACCCACTCTGCTGACATCGACTCAGCCTGTCGCAGCACCGTCTCTCCTACCATTTCGCCATCTCTTCGTTGCCTGCCCGAGCGACTAGCCTCATCCTTGGGCAAGTCGGATGGACGTGCCCATGTCTACCAGCTTCCCTTGAATGCACAGGAGGTCCATCGCCCTGGATACTCGTGCCTCTGCATCCGCTGTGGTCCGCGCCATCCCTATCAGGCGGCAGACCGACTTGGCGACATCCGACCGGGGGGCCGCTCCTCCCACTTCGAGCACGTGGAGCACAAGATTGCTCACCTCCTCGATGGCGACATCGACGATGTGGCGCCTTGAGGCCTCGTCCTGGTCCGCCAGCCTGAAACCTGTCCAGGTCGCCGCGCTGGCTGATGAAGGCCAGTAGTAGGTGGCCTCGCCCTCGTTAGTTCTACCGGCAGAGGGCAGCACAAGGCTCTTGAGGCGTTCGACAATTCTTGAACCCGTCCGCTCAAGACCCCATGCGCGGGCCACGCGACGGAACAGCACCAGCTCTGGCAGCGGGCCTTCTGCATCAATCGCTTGCTGAAGTTGGAGCGTGAGGGAACGCGAGGCACCGGGTTCGTAGAACTTGACGGGGTCACCTGCTGTGAGCGAGACCGGCCTGTAAACCGGGTACGCCGGCGACTCAGGCACGATTGGCGGGACGGAGGCGCCAACGGTCCCTTGTGGGCTTTCAGCATCCTGCGCCACTTCTTCATCTACCGAGGTATCGGTCAGGGCACTGGGCTCAGCGGATACCACCGGCTCATCGTCCCTGTTCTCGTCCCGCTCAAGAATCTCCTGCAGGCGAGCCAGGACCTTGTCGACCTCGGCCTCCGGGTTGAGCCACCAGTCGGTGGACCAGATGCGGTGTATGCGCCAGCCTAGGCCTTCAAGAACGTGCTGCCGCAAGCGGTCCCGGTCGCGGGCCGTTGCACCGGAGTGGTACGAACGACCGTCGCACTCGATGCCGACCAGATAACGGCCGGGTGCTCTAGGGTCGACCACACCAAGGTCGATTCGGTAGCCTGAGCAGCCAACCTGCGGATGGACGACCCAGTTGCGGTCTCGCAATACTTTGATGACCGCGGTCTCGAATGGACTGTCTGGCTCCAGTCCGGTAGGCATGGACTGCTCGACCAGCGCCCTTGGACCCTTCAGCGCGAACTCGAGGTAGTTCTTGAGGTCTCGCACACCGGCTGCCCGAACCTTTGCCAAGTCAATTTGCTGGGGCATCAAAGTGCTGTAGATGACCACACCTTCACGGGCTCGCGAGATGGCGACGTTCAGCCGGCGGTGCCCGCCTTCACCGTTGAGCGGACCGAAGTTCATCGTGGTTTTGCCCGCGGCGTCCGGCCCATAGGTGATGGAGAAGAAAATGACGTCCCGCTCATCTCCTTGGACGTTTTCGAGGTTCTTGATGAACAGCGGTTCGTGCGAGCTGGCTGCAATCGCTCGGTCCAAGGCTTGGCTCGCTCGGCGACGGGCATCCAGAAGAGTCTCGATGAGCGACTGCTGCGGTTGGTTGAAGGTCACAACGCCCAGCGTGTGGTCCTTCTTCGAATTCGAGAGGTAGTGGGCTTCGATGCCCTTGACGATGGCCTCGGCTTCCGAACGGTTCGTGCGGGTTCCGCCACGGTCATAGACGCCGTGTACTCGCTCGAATCTGACGGCCACATCGTCGGTAACCGGGGATGGGAAAGTGATGAGCTTGGAGTCGTAGTAGGCGACGTTGCTGAAGGTGATGAGGCTCTCGTGGCGGCTGCGGTAGTGCCACTGCAGGCTCAGGCGGTTCATGCCTGCACCAAGGCACTCGTCCAGGATGCTCTCCAAGTCCTCAACCTGCTCGTCGCCGGACGGACCGTCGTCTGAGTCGCTTGATTTGTTGAAGAAGTTTGTCGGCGGCAACTGCTTCGGGTCACCGACCACCGCGAGTTGCTTGCCACGTGCGATGGCGCCAACGGCGTCCCAGACAGGTATCTGGGAAGCTTCGTCGAAGACGACCAAGTCGAACTGCGCGTAGCCTGCGTCAAGGTACTGCGCCACCGAGAGCGGTGACATCAGCAGACAAGGCTTGAGCTTGGGCAGCAATGTGGGAAGCCCCTGAACCAGTTGCCGGACTGGCATCTGCTTGCGCTGCTTCTGGAGCTCCCGTCTCAGCTTCCCGAGTTCACTGTCTGGACTGACCGCCGCGCCGATACCTGAAGGCACACGGCCAGACAATACTGCTGCGATGTACTTCTCGGTGAGCTTCTGGAACTTGGTGTCCGCCTGCCGGAATTCGCGAATCTTCCGCTCGTGGTCAGCGCTCGAGAATCCACGCAGTACGGGGTCGTTGTCGATGGTCTTCTTGACCCACCAGTGTCGGTAGCTGAATTCGAAGTGCTCCTCGACCTCTCGCAAAGGCACCGCACCTGCTTCGAGGCTGGTCACGATGCCCTGAAGTCCCTGCGCCACAGCTTGGTCACGAACGCTTCGCCAGAGACACCAGGGCTGCAGCAGTCGCTTGGCGCCTTGCCAGCCTACGAGGACGGCCTGGATTCGCTCCAGGGCGCCGTCGGCGTCCGCTGCCCCTTGCAAGGGGCTCAAGGGCTTCGCCAAGCCCTCCACGGTCTCCAGCTTTTGCCGCAGGTCCCGCCACGCATCCCGAAACTCAAGCAGCGCGCGTCCACCATACGCACCGGGTGCCAGTGCTGCGCGGTCTTCACCAACCAACGGCTGTAGCCGCTGCCTCAGTGCACCCGCAACGCCCGCATCGGGACCTGCGACGAGCGTGACAGCACTGGAAAACTTGTTCGCCCAGTCCTCGTGTCTTCCCACGGTGGCCCAGTCCGTGTTGGGTCCGGCATAGGCATCCAGGAGCAGCGCTTGGGCATCCGCCTCCATTGAACGAAGCATCTGGTCTTCCTCGTTGAGGTCGACCAGTGGCGCCAGCAGGGAGCAGACAGCAGCGTCCGTTGGGCGCTTGCCGTCTTCGCGGAAGGTGGCAAGTCGTGCCTTGACAGCTCCCTTGGCGAGGGCAGACTTCGGCCACCACGTCGATGTGGCCTGCCCCCACTGGGCCTGCAGTTCGGTACCGTTGAGCTTTGCGAGCTGTGCAGTCCAGCCTTGTCCGACGCGGCCCCAGTGCCCATTGCGTGCCTCGCCATGCTTTGCCAGGGCATGGAGACGAGCCCTGGCGGCCGGGTCATGGGCTTGTCTTGCGAGCCCCGATGGCACCTTTGGCGCAGCCAACAGGACGTCGGCAAGGGCATCAATCCGGCTGTAGCCATCCAGGCTCAGGCCAGCCAGAGGCAGTTCAATCAAGCTGCCAAGTGGTTCTGCTTTGGCTTTCAGGAAGCGGATGGCGCCGTCCAAGGCCTGAGCCGCGCTCAGGAGGTCATCCTGCCAACTGGGCGCCCAGTCGGAGCGTCCGAGCTGGCTGAGGGCATGGCCATCGATTCGGCCAAGCGCGCCTGCAAGGGCAGACATCTTCCGGCTCGTTTCCCTGAGCCGGTCGACATCATCACGGCTGTGCGCCAGCGCGTCAGCCCAAGGCATGGGGGAAGGCTCCTTGCCGGCGTGCTGAATGCAGGTGCCAATGGCATCGAAGACGGTCAACCCGCTTGGGTGCTGGCGATGCAGAGAATCGACCAGTCCGTTCAGTTCCAGCCGGAGTTGGGCAAGGCGGTCCGCTTCGCGTGACCAGTCCTCCGCGGTGCGCTGCCCAGCGATGTCCAAGGCTTTGCCCAGTTGCTGAAGAACTTCCGACTTCTTGGTCTTGGACGAGTGAAGTTCCAGGCAGAACGGGCCCAGCCCGATGTCGGTGAGCCTGCGATGGACGACCTCCAGGGCTGCCATCTTCTCGGACACGAACAACACCGTCTTGCCTTTGGCAAGGCTGTGAGCGATGAGGTTGGTGATGGTCTGGCTCTTCCCGGTGCCTGGGGGGCCTTCCAGTACGAGGTCGCGTCCAGCGTCAATCGCGCAGATGGCCTTCATCTGGGACGAGTCCGACAAGAGTGGAGCGAGGATGTCCTGAGGGCGGTGGGTGTCGTCCAGGCGTTCGAAGTCACCGTCGCGACCCTCGTGCGCAAACGCTTGGCCGGGGTTCTCGATGAGGTGCTTGACGACCCGATTGCCCTTCAGCGCCTCGGTTCGGTCCTGCAGGTCCTTCCACATCAGGTACTTCGTGAAGGAGAAGATGCCCAGGTGGGCCTGCTCAAGCACTTCCCACTTCGGAATCTCCCGCACGGCAAGCCTGAACGACTGCAGCACCTTCCCAACGTCGATGCCGCGTTCGTCGGTGGGGACGACATCAAGGCCCGCAACTCGCAGCTCGAATTTGCTCTTCAGGAGCTGAAGCAGAGTCGGGTTGACGATGGCCTCGTCATCATGGCGGCTCAGCCTGAAGCCGCTACGCACGGACTGCCGCTGCAGGCTGACCGGCACCAACAAGATGGGTGCGAGGTGCGTGGTATCGGCCTTCTCTGCCTCCGTCCACTTCAGCAGGCCGATGGCCAGGTACAGCGTGTTGGCGCCGCCTTCCTCCAGACCCGTACGGGCAGCGCTGAAGATGGCCAGTAGGTTGCCATCCAAGGAGTCTTGCTGCACTCGGGCGAGCAGTTCCTTGTTGGCCAGCGCTTCGAGCGCCATGTCGTCTATGGGGGTGCGGCCCACACGATTCGTGTGTACCTGCGCCATGCGAGGGTCGGCTCCTTCCATGATTCCCGGCAGTGGCCGAACCCTGAACTCGGTTCCGTCGGCCAGGGCGTCTTCGAGCTTCGCCAGGTCTGGCGCCACGAACTGCAACGTCGATTTGGTCGGCTTGAAGTTCAGCAGCCGGTTACGCAACGTCAGGTCCAGAAGTTTGGACTTCCACTTCGACAACCGCCCCTCAGGCGTGTCTTCCGTGGGTAGGTCGAGCGGTGTCAGGAACTCTGGGTCGAGCGGCGGAAGGTGCGGCGTGGGCTCGATGGCCTCCGGCACCTCCGTCTCTACTTCCGTCCGCTTAAGCGGCGCTGTGCGCGACGGCAGCGGTTTGATTTGGACCTCGCGGGCGCGGTGGACGTCCACCGCGTAGCGGAACGAGCCCTCCTCCAGTAAGTGCGCATGGCCTTGCTCCATCGCGATGCGCAGGGACGGCCGATGACTGTGATGTTGGGCGACCCCGGTGGTCTCGAAGACGAGGAACTCGCCACTGTCAACACGCTTGCGAACGGCCTGGACGTCGTCCGTGAGCGGGTCAGGGAAGCAGGCTGAGTGAAGCCAAACGCCCACCCATGCGTGACCGTCCTTGATGAGTACGACTGGGCGGAGTCCTGCCTGCTCTAGGCACGATGCGAACAGCATGGCCAAGTCGAGGCAGGTCGCGACCCGGGCCTCAAGGATTCGCTCCGGTGTGCGAATCTTCTGTCCGTCGGAGCCGAACGATGCCGGAGGCTCGGAGTATTGGAGCGCCTCGGCCGAGATGGTGCTGTACAGAGCCGACACCTGCTTCCAGACAACCTCGCGGTTCTTGGACTGGTAGCCATTCATCGACAACTCGCTGTGCTGTGCGCGAAGGAGCTTGGAAGCCTTCCCAATGAGCACGTCTACGGCCGGATTGTTCGGCATGCAAAACGCCGCCAACAACTCTGGCAGAGCTCGCGTGCCTGCCCACTGGTCGTAGGCGAGAACCTCCAGCGGCTGCGCCTTGTGTGCGAGTTCGTTGGTCCCGGTGAGTACGGTTACCTTCACGACCGCCTGAACAGCCTCCTGAAGCTCAGCCAAGTAGCTGTGGTCGGGGTGAAGGTCCACCGGTGAAACACGGCGGCTTTCGCTGGGCGCCAAGCGGTCGAAGCGCAGCTTGATGCCCTGCGCGAACCGCGGATTGCAGGTGATAAGCACCTGCAAGTTCTCCAGCGGGTCCGTCCCGTGGTTGGTCAGGCGCAAGGACCGGACAACCGGCACGGAGTTTTGGATGGACACGTAACCAAGCGTCGCGTCCGCCTCGATTTCAATCTCGACGCCCGTCGGTTTGTCTGCCTCCGTCGCCACGCCGGTGGGTTCGCTGGCGACGCTTGTCTGGCTGTCCATCGTTGTGGCCTCCCGTGCCATTTCTTGTTCTGTCATTGTGGCTACGCCCGGTATCAGATTTGGACTCACCGCCGGTGAGGGTGTGTGGTCTTCACTTTGGTGCCTGGTGCTATTCGGTTGGTTCGGTCCGTCTAGCAATGTCAATCGCTGTACGCTGAACTCGCACTAGGCATGTCAAGCCACAGCCCGCGTCCGAATCTCATTCAACGTCGACACGATGCGCGTCACCTGCGTCGGCGGAAACACCCCCAGCGGCCCCTGCGCGTTGACATCGGTGAACGGCGACTCGAACAGCCGTTCCGGCGGCATCACGCCGTTCTGAGTCAGCTCGTCGATGACAAGCTCCAGAAACTCAATCTGCTCAGGCGTCGCCTTGCCGCCCTGGAGCAGGTCGCCGAAGGCCTGCATGGCGGCCTCGCGGTCCAGGCCCACCAATGAGCGCACGAACAGGCCCAGGCCCTGGCTGCGCGCTTCGGTCAGCAGGGGCTCCGTGCCCCCTGCAGCGATGAGCATCTTCTCCAGCTCGGCCAGGTCCAGCGCGGTCAGCGGCTGATTGCGCCGCAGGCGCTGCAGGGCCAGATGCGATTCATGGTCGCGCAGGAAGGCCCGGGCCTTGTCCTTGAACTTGGCCATGTTCAAGCCCGAGGTGACCTGCGGCAGGTCGATGCGGACCGCCTCGCCCACTTCGTCCTCGAAGTCGGTGTAGACGACCTTCTTCTGGCCCTTGGGCAGCAGCTTGATGAGGGCGCGCAGGCGTCGGCGCACGGTCTCCAGCATCGGCACGGTTACGTCCTGCCACCAGTCGTCGCTGGCGACGGCGTGAATCAGCGGCGCCTCGGCCTTGATGGCCGGGATGGCCATCTCGTCCTCGAGGTGCGTGGCGATGCCTTGAATCTTCTCGCGTAGGCTCATGAAGTCCGGCCGCGCCTGCAGCACAGACAGCTGCGCGCGCAGCAGCAGCATGTCGAAGCGCTTGGCTTCCTCGTCGTCGTCCTGCACCTGCGTGGGCAGACCGGCCACCTGCGCGGCCAGCGTGTCGAAGTCATCTGCATTCAGGGCTTGCCAGGCGTCGGCCTTGACGTAGCGCTCCACGGCTTGCCGGTGCGGACGGACGACGAAGTTGTCCACGTTCATCGCCCCGACGCGCTCGTGCAGCATCGAGGCGGTCGCGGCGCGCAGTTCGGCCAGCGTGGGGTGTCCGCCGTAGGCCGATGGCGGCGACTCCCCGACACCGTCGCCCCGTGCGAGCCGCTGGTCGAGCTCACCGATGAGGTCCAGCCGCGCCTTGAACAGCCGCGTGCTCAGCGACTCTGCCGAGGCGCCGTCGGCGCTGGCCGGGTTCTGGCTGAAGTACTCCAGGTTCTGGCAGAAGTCGAAGACATAGAAGCACTTCTTGTCCTCGTCCGGGCCGAACAGGTTCTTGCACAGGCGCGTGCCGCGCCCCAGCATCTGCCAGAACTTGGTCTTCGAGCGCACCGGCTTGAAGAAGACCAGGTTCAGCACCTCCGGCACGTCGATGCCAGTGTCCAGCATGTCCACCGACACGGCGATGTGCGGCGCCTTGTCCTTCTTCGAGAAGTCGTCGATGAGGCTCTGGGCGTATTCCGTCTTGTAGGTCACCACCCGCGCGAAGTGCCCCTTGTGCTCGGGGTAATTGGCGTTGAAGCGCCGTTCGATGAACTCGGCGTGGTGGTTGTTTTTGGCGAAGACAATGGTCTTGCCCAGGCGGTCGCCGCCCGCCACCTTCTGGCCCTGGGTCATCAGCACCTCGAGCACCTTGTCGACGGTGTCGGTGTTGAAGAACCACTTGTTCAGCTCCTCGGCGCTCACCTCGTCGGGCGCGGTGCCTTCGTCATTCCACTCCAGCTCGTCCCACTGCGCCTTGTCCTCATCGCTCAGCTCGCTGTACTTGATGCCCTCGCGCTGGAACCGCAGCGGCACCGAAATCGCCACCGGTGGCACCAGGTGGCCGTCCGCCACGGCCTGGTCCAGGTCGTAGGCGTCGGTGGGAACGCCGGTCTCCAGCTCGAACAGCCCGTAGGTGTTCTTGTCGATGTCGTCCTTGGGCGTGGCCGTCAGGCCCACCAGCAGGCTGTCGAAGTACTGGAAGATGGCGCCGTACTTCTGGTAGACCGAGCGGTGCGCCTCGTCGATGACGATGAGGTCGAAGTGGCCCACGCCGAAGCGGCGCTGGCCGTCGTGGGTCTCGTCGATGAGCCCCATCATCGTCGGGTAGGTCGACACGAAGACGCGCCCGTCCGTCACCTTGTCGGTCACTAGGTTCACCGGTGCTGCGTCGGGCAGGTGGGCCTTGAATGCGTTGACGGCCTGGTTCACCAGCGCCACCCGGTCGGCCAGGAACAGCACGCGCTTGGCCCAGTTGCAGCGCATCAGCACGTCGACCAGGGCGATGACGGTGCGCGTCTTGCCGCTGCCCGTGGCCATCACCAGCAGCGACTTGCGCAGGTGGTCCACCTCGAAGCTGGCGCCCACACGCCGAACGGCGCGGGTCTGGTAATAGCGCTCGATGATGGTGCCGCTGACGGTGGCCTCGGCCAGCGCCTTGCGTGAGGCGCGGCGCTGCACCAGCAGCTGCAGCTCGTCTTTCTTGTAGAAGCCTTGCACCGGCCGCGGCGGGTGGGCCAGGTCGTCCCACATCCAGTGCTCGTAGCCGTTGGAATAGAAGATGACCGGACGCTGCCCGAACTGCGCTTCCAGGTAATCGGCATACAGCTTGGCCTGCTGCTGGCCGACCGCCGGGCTCTTGGTGGTGCGCTTGGCCTCGACCAGCATCAGCGGCTTGCTGTCGTCGCCCCACAGCACATAGTCCACAAAGCCTTTGCCTTCGCCGTTGGGCATGCCCTGCACTTCAATCTCGAAGTTCTTCGCCGGGTCCAGCTGCCAGCCGGCCTCGCGCAGCAGCACGTCGATGAAGGCCTTGCGCGTCTCGGCCTCGGAATAGTCGTGCGTGTCGGGCACCTGGGCGTTGGCCAGCTTGGCTGCCGCCACCTGCGCGCGCAACTGCTGCAGCTCGGCATCCAGCACCGCGTGCTTGGACAGCACCTCCGAGAGCTTCTGGTCCTTCTCCTGCAGCTGGGCGCCGAGCTTCTGCAGCTGCTCGGCCGACTGCGCGGGCGCCACCGCGCCGCTGGCTGCCGGAACCAGGCCGCTCTGGAAGCTCAGGCCCGGCTCGGGCCGCTGCCCGCGCCCGTAGGTGCGGGCCAGCCAGTAGCAGACGTGGAACAGCTCACGGCTGGCGGTCAGTGCATCGGTCGGTGCCACCTTCCTGGTGCTGTGCACGGCCTCGTTGCCCATCTTCTGGATGAGCCGGGCCTTGGTGAACAGCGCGTCGCCCACGCCTCGCCGGAAGGACGGCTCGTGGATGAGGGCGCTCAGGTTGTCCTGGTAGGGCAGCTTGAAGGCGCCGTCGTGCTTGAACAACCAGTCCACCGCCAGCTCCAGGGCTCGGCGCGCGTAGAAGCATGAGACGCGTGCGTCGCTGTGGACGGCGCTCTCGGCCCGCTGGGCGGCCTCGAACACCGTGCCCCATTCGGCCTGGAGGAAGGCGAAATTGCTCATCGTGTGGGTTCCCTGATTCGTTCTTGGCCTGCCTGCTTCTGATGACAGGTCTGGGCTGAGTTAGGTGTATCGGACCACCTCATGGGTTTCGCTGGCCAGCAGTCGCAGCAGACGAGGGTGGACGAACAGCTTCTCCTTGCCCACCTCGGTCGGCGTCAGCACACCCAGCTCGGCCAAGGCATGAAGGTAGCGCGACGCAGCCTGGCGCTGGGCGACGCCGCGTTCCACCAGGTTGGCGATTCGGCAATACGGCTGCTCGAACACCACGTCCACCAGCTCGCGGCTGTAGATTTTGGGCGCTCGGTCGCGCACATGCAGGGCGGTGTGGTCGGCCAGGGCGCGGATGGCCAGTATCTTGGCCGTCGTCCACTGAGCGGTTTCTTCCACCCCTTGAAGCATGAACAGCAGCCAGGGCTCCCATCCCGCCTGACCGCCGGTCTGCGTCACTTCGCGCAGCAGCCGGTAGTAGTCCGCCTTGCGGCGCAGGATGGCGCGGCTGAGGTAGAGGATGGGCAGGTCCAGCAGGCCCGCCTGCAGCAGGAACAGCAGATTCAGCACCCGGCCCGTGCGGCCGTTGCCGTCGACGAAGGGGTGGATGGCCTCGAACTGGTAGTGCGCCGCCGCCATGCGCACCAGCGGGTCCACGTCGGTGGCCTCGTGCAGGAAATGCTCCCAGTCGGCCAGCAGGCTGCGCAGCACGGCCTCGCCCTGGGGTGGGGTGTAGACGACCTCACCGCTGCGGTCGTTGACCAGCTGGGTGCCGGGCGTGCGGCGCACGTCCAGGTCCACGCCTTTGATTTGCCGGCACACCTCGACCGCCGTGGCAGTGCTGAGCGGCCGCTCGCGCAGCGAGGCCGCGCCCCAGTACAGCGCGCCGCGGTAGCGCAGCGCCTCCTTGGTGGCGGGGTCGGCTTGGGCTTCGGCGCCGCCGGCATGCTGGAACAGCCGGTCGGCCGTGGTGACGATGTTCTCGATTTCCGAGCTGTCCCGCGCCTCCAGCATCGGCAGCGTGTTCACCAGCATCGCCGGGTTGGGCATCAGCGCGGCGGCCTGGTTCAGCGCCGCCAGCGCGGCCCGGGCCGGGATGCAGGCCTTCAGCACCGAGCGCGTCTCCAGCACCTCGGCCGCCGGCACGGGCGGCAGGTCGTTGAAGGGGCGGTCCGGTTGCCAGTTCATGATGACGTTTCAGCGTTTTGGCGACACGTCTTCACCTTATGTCGCTGGCGGCGACATGTCCATCACTCGTGTCGGTGTTTTGGCAGTTGGGCGACATGAGGTGGCTGGAGGGTGGGGCTCAGAGTTCTCCGCGGAAGGCGCGGTGCTGGACGGAGGCAAAGACACTATCCAATACGCCAATCGCATCCCGATGTTTCGACCGAAGGGCCTTGAGACTATGCATTCGCGCGCCAAACTTCTGTTGGTCTAACAGTGGGGGTAACGGAATGGACAGTGCTCTTAGTTCTTTGACGTTCAAGTGTTGGGCTGTGGAACCAACCATTAGCCTAGAGATTCGACTTGGCTCAAGAACGTATAGAAAATGCTGTAATAGATACTCTGGAGTCAGAAATTTATTGGTGCATCGAACCTGAACTAGTCGCTGCCCCATACAGACCTCCATTCCTGGCTGAACGATAGCGGCAATCCCAACTGTTCCTTCGCGACTCAAGACTATGTCGCCCGCACGGATATACCCACGCTTGGAGCGCTCGTGATAGTCAGCCTCACTTACAAATCGCTCGTCGCTCCAATTCCAGTCGCCCTCCGTCAAATTTGAAGTTCGGAGGCAAACATAGCCTTCGTCCGCCCAATCGGGAGTGGAGTGCGGGCAATCGTTGATTGCATCGCAACAATCGGAGAGCGATTTGCTTGGCCACTTCCCTTTGCTGCCCACCGGGTCACCAAACATCTCCACAAAAATCGCCTGCGCCAGCCGGTCGAGCTGGGCCAAGGCCTCGCGGCGCTTGGCGCGCAGGGCTTCGGCTTGGTCGAGGATGGCGGCGATGCGGCGTTGTTCGGCGAGGGGCGGAAGCAGTATTTCTACTGCCTTCACAACTTCGCTGTTCAAATTCTTGACGACAGCGCCCGACGCCATCTTCACGAACTGCGCGTATACGTCGGACGAGCTGAGTACATGGTACAGATAGTCTTCACATAGTCGCCCCTCGTCATACCGAAGCACAAGCCATCCGTCATGGATGCAGCCGGATGTCCGAAGAATGTACGGACGACCGAAGCTCATCGAGTTGGTGAGCAGGAAGTCTCCAGCCTCGACAAATCTGGACCGTTGGGCGCCTTCCGGACGAATCTTCTGTTTCGTAGACCGAATGTACTTTTCGCCCTCACCGACGTCGCCAATCTTTATCCAGTTGATGCCATCCGGAGAGTCCGTGATGTAGTCGTCAATCGGTCGCGGTGAGCCACCTCGTTGAATTTCGCAAAGGTCACCTAGCTTCGCGGTCGGCCACCGGCTGCTCACTTCAACATCCCTTCCAACTCCGCCATCCCCGCCTGAATCTCTGCCTCCAAAACCTTCAGCTTCGCCAGAATCTCCAGCGGCGATTCATGCTCCACCGTCTCATTCACCACTTCCTTGTAGCGATTGAGGCTCAAGTCATACCCCTGCGCCGCAATGTCCGCCTTGGGCACGCAGAAGCTCTGTGCCGTGCGCGGCCGCTGGCGTTCGCTGCCGCCGCGCTGCGCCCAGCGCGTCAGGGCATCGGGCAGGTTGTTCTTCGCGTGCTCGGCCTCGCTCAAGGCTGAGGCCGGCACCGGGCCCAGCTTGGCCTCGTCCAGCAGTGGCTGGCGCTTGTCGTCCAAGCTCCAGCCGTCGGCCTGCAGGTCGTAGAACCACACCTGGTCGGTGCCGCCGGAGTTGGTCTTGGTGAACAGAAGGATGGCGGTGGACACGCCTGCATAGGGCTTGAAGGCCCCCGCCGGCAGCGACACCACGCCGTCGAGCTTGTGGTCTTCCACCAGCGTGCGGCGCAGTTCCTTGTGCGCCTTGCTGCTGCCGAACAGCACGCCGTCCGGCACGATGACCGCCGCCCGGCCACCGGGCTTGAGCAGCCGCAGGAACAGGGCCAGGAAGAGCAGCTCGGTCTTCTTCGTCTTGACGATGGCCAGCAGGTCCTTGGCGGTGTTCTCGTAGTCCAGGCTGCCCGCGAACGGCGGGTTGGCCAGGATGAGGCTGTACTTCTCCTCGTCGCCCGCGTGCTCCTCGGCCAGCGAATCCTTGTAGCGGATGTCCGGCCCGTCCACGCCGTGCAGCGTCATGTTCATGCTGCCGATGCGCAGCATGGTGTTGTCGAAGTCGTAGCCGTGGAACATGCCGTGGTGGAAGTGGGCACGGGCCGTGGCGTCACGGAACAGCTGCGGATGTGTCTCGCGCAGGTACTCGCCCGCGGCCACCAGGAAGCCGCAGGTGCCGCTGGCCGGGTCGCAGATGACGTCTTTGGGCGTGGGCTGCGTCAGCGCCACCATCAGCTTGATGATGTGGCGCGGCGTGCGGAACTGGCCGTTCTGCCCGGCTGCGGCAATCTTGCCGAGCATGTACTCGTAGAGGTCGCCCTTGGTGTCGCGGTCCTCCATCGGCACGTGGTCCAGCAGGTCCACCACCTTGGCCAGCAGGCCGGGCGTGGGGATGGTGAAGCGCGCGTCCTTCATGTGCTGCGCGTAGCTGCTGCCCTGGCCACCCAGGTTGCGCAGGAAGGGGAACACATGCTCGCCCACCACGGCGTGCATCTCGGCCGGCGCGAAGTTCTTGAAGCGCGACCAGCGCAGGTCCTGGTGGTCACGGCCTTTGGCGTCGGTGCCCGCCGGGAACACGCGGTTCTCGATGGGGCGGCCCAGTGTGATGGCCTTGCTCTCCTCCAGCGTGTGGGCGTCGTCCAGGCGCCGGATGAAGAGCAGGTAGGTGATTTGTTCAAGCACCTCCATCGGGTTGGAGATGCCGCCGGACCAGAATGCGTTCCAGATGGCGTCGACTTGGGAGCGGAGTTCGCCGGTGAGCATTCAGTAACTTTCTTGGAAAACGGGAGGTGTCAAGTACACGTGCTTCGCGCCGATTATCCGCGCGCCAACTCAATGGTTCGGAAGTCATTGCCGAGGAAGGCGAACTTGTGAAGAAACAGTCCTGCAACTTTTTCGTCGGCAGTAGCAAAAAACACTTGACGGTCCGACTTAAGGACGAGATTTCTCAAGTAGTCCAGGAAAGACAATGCATTAAGGTCATCGACGTGGGAAATTGGGTCATCCAACAGAATCACCTTCGGACCCGCTTTGACTTGGGCATTCATCGCCAAGAACATTGACAAAGCATAGGCCGCTCGTTGCCCCGTGCTGACTTGATTGAGCTGAACTGGTGAATTACTTTCACGTCGCCTGAGTGGCGCTCCGGCCTCAGCGGTAACCATGTATTCAGACGGTGCGTGAATTCGAGAGAAAATGTTGTCTGCAACTTTGTGCGTGGCCGCAACGACGGCTGCGCTTGCTGCGTCCAGCGATTGGTTTTCGATGACGTCGTCAAGCACACGCTGCGCCGACGCTAGCCGGTCAATCGCCGCACCAACACGGGCAAGGCGGTCAGAAAGTTGACCTAGATGCGTCCGAAGCGTGGTCAAACGAGTAGTGGAACTGCTATCGGCATGTAGCGCGGCAATTACCTTCTTTGCTCCAAGGACGGAGGATTCCAGCCCGGTCAAAAGCGAACCTATATCGGATGTAGGTGCGAGGTCTAGAACGCGCCGCGCTGAAACGCAAACTTCGTTGGCACGCTGCGCTGTTCGTTGTCGAATATTCAGTTGATGGATGGCGATTTCTAGTGATTCTCCGTGCTCAATTTCGACAGCGCCCAACAGCTGGCGCAGTTCCTCGTTACGCAGCAGAACCCTCTTGTCCAACTCGTCAATCGCGACTTGAAGGTGCTGTAAATATTTTTCAGTGCGGCCTTGGGCCTCCAGTACGTCTAGAGCGTGTTATGAACTTGCCGCAAGCCGTCCGGCGCTGAAGATAAGCTGACCCCGTGACCCGAAAACCCTACCCGAGCGACATCAGCGAAGAGGAATGGCATTTCGTGGCGCCGTACCTGACGCTGATGGATGTCAATGCCCCGCAGCGCCGGCACGACCTGCGCGAGGTGTTCAACGCGCTGCGCTGGCTGGCGCGCGCGGGAGCCCCTTGGCGACTGCTGCCGCACGACTTGCCGCCTTGGCAGATGGTCTACCAGCAGTTCCGGCGCTGGGACGAGTCGGGCTGCTTCGAGGCGATGGTCGCTGACATGCGCTCGGTCATCCGGGTCAGCGAAGGCCGTCAGGGCCAACCCAGCGCGGTGATTTTGGACGGGCGCACGCTGCAAAGCAGTTGCGAGAGCGGGGTGCGAGCCGGCTACGACGGCTACAAACGCCGGCGCGGCAGCAAGGTGCACATGGCCGTCGACACGCTGGGGCAGTTGATTGCGATGACGGTTACACCGGCCGACGAGCAGGAGCGCGCCCAGGTCAAGGCGCTGTGCGAGGCGGTGCAAGTGGCCACCGGCGAGACGGTCAAGCTGGCGTGGGCGGACCAGGGCTACACGGGCGAACAGGCCCGGCAAGACGCCCAGGCAAGCGGTATCGACCTGCAAATCGTCAAACTTCCCGAGGCAAGGAAGGGATTTGTTTTGCTGCCCCGGCGCTGGGTGGTCGAGCGCAGTTTCGGGTGGCTGTCGCGGTTTCGACGGCTCAGCCGCGATTTCGAGCGCTTGCCTCAGGTGCTGGCCAGTTTGCATTTTGTGGTCTTCGCCATCCTCATGCTTCCCAAGGCCGCAGCGGTGCTGGCTTCGGGTGGAAGTTCATAACACGCTCTAGCGATACAAGTCTCGGCTGGTCATCCCCATCAACAGGCCGGCAGAGTCGTTCGATAGCGTCCAATGACAATCCAGCGCGCGCGTAGCCGCTGAGCCCTTGCTCAGCTGTCTGTCTTGCCCGAAGCAATCTGTGCTGCCGCTCAACACTGTCAGAAGCAGCCCGTTGAGCATCTTGGACCGTGACCAATGACGTGGTTTTAGGAAGGGTCCGAGAAAATTTGTCGAGTTGCTCAAGCCAAGACAATTCACCGCCAATTCGATTTCTGTCGGAAGCGAGGCGTTCAATACGCAATCGAAGCTCGGAAATTTCGTTGTCCGACGGCGTTAGCGAAAGCGCACGCAAGCGTTGAAGGAGTTCACCCGGAACAAACTCGGTTCCGCAAACTGGGCAATTGGTATCTGAGTGCCGATGCTCAACGACTTTCTGCGCCCAACCCTGAAGCTCCGCCATTGCTCGCTGCAATTGGGACCGATTGCTCGCCATGGCTGCATGGCGTTGCTCACACTCTTTGATTTGGCTCGCTATGTCGCGAAGAATAGCAGTTGATTCTTCTTTCGCGGCCACAATCGACTTGATTCCCAATGAGGAATCCCAGCCGTCAGACGGGGTATCTGACGGCAATGCAGCGAATACAGGGGCACTAAGTGCCAGTTCGTCGTTGGCCTGTTTTAATGCTGATGAAAATATGTTCAGCTCAGACAGCGCAGAAGGAGAAATGGCAGCCAAGGCAGTCAGCCTAGATTGGGCCAAACTCTGTCGCTGCACAAGGACACTGCGAAATCGCTCATCATCCCTTGCTGCAGGGAGTTTGCTATTTACGCCCTCGCAAGCCCTTTGCAATGCCGCCGCTTGTAGCGCGATGACATTGGCGGTCACCGGCCCCGAGAGCCAGTCAACTTTCTGAACTACCCTCAGCTGAGACGTCAGTTCTGACAGATTTCCAGCAAGTTGCTCCGTTACTGCCTCTTTGCTACTTGGGCATTCTCGCCAGCCTATGCGCTCGAGGTCTTTGGTGAACACTGAGAAAGCTGCATCCGACTGCCCCGGCGCTGCCTCAAGCTCCGACCGCTCGTGCTCTTTAGCCTTGTGTTCCGATTCAGCTACTGCGCGCTCTGAGCGTTTAGAGCGGATTTCCTCTGAAACAGCCTTTCGGACATCCTGAATACGGCGCCACATCAGAGTGGCCTCATGTCCGCTCAGCAAGGCGGCGAGGCTCTCGGCATTGCCCTCAGCAGTGTCGTTCTTAACCAGCGAAAGTTCTGCTGCTGCATCAGTGTTGAGAAAATTGAAGCGTGCGAACTGGTTTGGCAGCTTGTTTTGGCGGCTATTGTCATCACCGCCGTACCACATCCGCTGACGCGTCTTGAAGTCAGTAAGGGGTTGCTGAGCGGATGTCTTGGCGGGGTGCCCAGACACCAACAAACCTTCCACAGCGGCGCTTATGGAAGCACCGGAACGCCTGTTGGCACCGCAGTAGAGAAACTCCAACCCTTCGAGAAGCGAAGTTTTCCCTGCCCCGTTCGAACCGAAGATTAGATTGGCCCTGCCGAATCCCTCGAATGACTTTTGCTTCGGATAGGGACGGAATCGACTGAGATTGACGCTTGCAATGTGTGAATCGGCAAGCAATTGACTTGCCTCGGCACCGGTCGTCTTCTTGGTCCGAACAGACTGCTTTGCTGTTCCGGAGGATATGCTCACTGACAACATCGGTAATCGGCCGCTCTCCATCCAGCACATCTTCCAATCCGATAGCGCTAGAGCGTGTTATGAACTTCCACCCGAAGCCAGCACCGCTGCGGCCTTGGGAAGCATGAGGATGGCGAAGACCACAAAATGCAAACTGGCCAGCACCTGAGGCAAGCGCTCGAAATCGCGGCTGAGCCGTCGAAACCGCGACAGCCACCCGAAACTGCGCTCGACCACCCAGCGCCGGGGCAGCAAAACAAATCCCTTCCTTGCCTCGGGAAGTTTGACGATTTGCAGGTCGATACCGCTTGCCTGGGCGTCTTGCCGGGCCTGTTCGCCCGTGTAGCCCTGGTCCGCCCACGCCAGCTTGACCGTCTCGCCGGTGGCCACTTGCACCGCCTCGCACAGCGCCTTGACCTGGGCGCGCTCCTGCTCGTCGGCCGGTGTAACCGTCATCGCAATCAACTGCCCCAGCGTGTCGACGGCCATGTGCACCTTGCTGCCGCGCCGGCGGTTTGTAGCCGTCGTAGCCGGCTCGCACCCCGCTCTCGCAACTGCTTTGCAGCGTGCGCCCGTCCAAAATCACCGCGCTGGGTTGGCCCTGACGGCCTTCGCTGACCCGGATGACCGAGCGCATGTCAGCGACCATCGCCTCGAAGCAGCCCCGACTCGTCCCAGCGCTCGGAACTGCTGGTAGACCATCTGCCAAGGCGGCAAGTCGTGCGGCAGCAGTCGCCAAGGGGCTCCCGCGCGCGCCAGCCAGCGCAGCGCGTTGAACACCTCGCGCAGGTCGTGCCGGCGCTGCGGGGCATTGACATCCATCAGCGTCAGGTACGGCGCCACGAAATGCCATTCCTCTTCGCTGATGTCGCTCGGGTAGGGTTTTCGGGTCACGGGGTCAGCTTATCTTCAGCGCCGGACGGCTTGCGGCAAGTTCATAACACGCTCTAAGCCCATCCGACCAAGCTTGAACGACATCCGCAGCGGCAATCCCCTTGTCGACAGCCGCAACGGAGTCAAGTTCATCCAATACGCGGTCGAATTCGTCCTCTGCGACTACGAACTTGCGGGCATAGTTCCTGTCCGCCTCTAAATTTCGCCTTGCCGCCTGAAAGCTCTGGTTGCCAGAAACTCCTTTGTCGACAACGAAATAAAGGTAATTGTTCCATCGTAGGTCAGGTGATGCGTCCTTGTCGAAGTAGGCTGGCCCCATCACTTCATCAAGGTAGTTGCTCAATTCTCCAACGGTTTCAGGCAGGCGATTGTTCAGGTCGAAGACGTAGGCTGCAACATCGCGCTCACCATTACGCCGAATTCCCTTAAGGACTCCTGCAGAAACTTCGGAGACGCTAGCGAATTTCCGTCCAAGCTTCTCGCGCACGGACTGAATATTCATTGCTGAGGCCCCTGGGTATTACCCGAGAATAGTTTAAAGGAAGGCACGCCAATGTCCACCTGTGACTGTCCCTCCGGCCTGGTGAAGGAAGTGCCACGACCGCTGTCAAAGTTCTTGGCACCTGTCGCTGTGGAGTAGACGATGCAAAAGCGCTCAGCACGCGTTGCGTAGTGCTGGCGAAAGAAGTGCCTTTCTTGGTCGATTGAAAGCTCGCGTTCAGATTCCGGTGGCGGTCCAGCCAATGCCTTGCGAACCTGCTGGTCGAGTACATCCAGTACCTGAGGGTCACCAAGCAAACCAGCATGAACGACTGTCGCCAGAGTGCCGTCGGCGGAAACCACGTTTCTGTTTGGATATTTCGGCGACCAGTTGAATTTGAAACCTTGACGGAGCGCCTCTACCGTAGACGGCCAAGCGTAGCCACCAAGGCGCAACTCGGCGACTGCTCGCATCGAAGCGAACCTCGTTGACCGAAATTGGGTTGCTTCAGGTGCAGGGTCTTGGGCTACCGTAATTCGCCGCACGATTTCTTGTTCGCATAGTTGCATTGAATCGATGCGAGACGGCATATGCCAATCTGTCCGAATTCCAAACTGCCCAGCGGTTATGGCCATAGCCCGTTCCACCGCAACTGGGCCCGTTTGATACAGGAGTTGAACATCGTCGAGCTCCACGCCAGCGCCGACCCTATGCAACTGTTCTAAGAACCCATCGTCTGGCTGCTCGCCAGGGGTCCGTGGCTCGACCCAATTAATTTGGTCATGTGCCCAGATAAATGTCTTCAGCGCCTTGGGCCCAGAGCGTGTCGAGCGCGGCTTTGGAATTGCGTGGTGGAAGACTTTGGTTGCCTGGAGAAAAAAGATGCGTGGATGGTAGTGGAACTGCAGAGCATGGGCGCGCACCGGCTCATGGCGTGTGTAGTAAACGCCGTTCTTGTGATTTTCGTGGATTCCGGCATCAGAGATGTCCATTTCCGGGGAAATTAGATACCAAGCCGACCCGCAGATGTTCTTCCAAGGATGAGCGTTGCCACCGCCTTCGTCAACCGAGACTATATTTTCTGCCCAGTTCAAGCATAATAACTCCGTCCGCCCGGCCGAGGCAAAGAGTTCCTGTCGATACTTCTTGTATAAGAGATGGCGAGGGCTGTTGTTGAGCTGGATGTGAATTAAGAGCAAACCGTCGTAATACTGCTCTAGTATCGTCTTATCAAAGCCAAAGACGTCAGAACAGATAAGGGTTATGAGCCGAACTTCACTAGGGGGATTTCCAAATGAGTACACGCACTTACCAGGGAGCATTCCAGCCGCCTCAGTATTTCCTGGGTCGCCGGATGCGACTGTTTTGTACTGAACCAAAAGCACAATCCTGTCGGCTTGGCCTCCGGCGACCATCGTTCTAAATACGTAGGCCAGCGGATTCCGATACCGTTGGGTGGTTCGTGCCACCGGAGAACTATCGTCATCAATAACAATCGCTCGTTCGCCAAGCCGGCCCCGAACTTGGTCGAGACCGTTCAGCGGGAGGCTTTCGCAACCCAGTACCCATAGCTTGCCCGAAGCCGGCGTGTGACCCTGCTGAATGGCTTCCACCAGTGCATCCCAAGGAACGCTGTACTCTGGACTGACGAGCAAGTCCGGCTGGTTCTCTAGGCCCGTTACAAGACGGAATAGCGAATCTGTGCGCTGCTTTGCATCGGTTGAGTCCGCATGACCAATCGAGTCCGTAGCGATGCGGATGCGGCCCGCAGGCTGATGGGCGAGCACCGTGTAAAGCGTTTCGTCCGCCTGTAGCGCATTCAGCCGCGGATGTTCAAGCCCCACTTCTTTGAGCTTCTGCTCGACGGAAACGATTTCCAATTCTGTTCCTCCCGTTTTGACACTTCGTTTTTTGTTTTGATACGAAGTGTCCTACAAAGGCTACTAGGCAAGGTTGGCCAACATCGAACTTATGCCATGCGAGGTCAATGCGTCGAAGCTGGCACTCGAGTTGGCGTGCTGTGCCAGCTGTCGCTACCGCTCGGTCTATGCGCCCAATCAGGCGCGGTTCAGGTAACTAGGTCTGGGCTGTTCTGTCGAGCAGCAGTTCAGCCCGCGGCAGCTTCGATGCTCCAACGTCAAACGTCAGAAACCTTGACCGGCCCAGGTGAACCGCTCGCGCGCTGAGCAGGCAATCGGCGAAGTCCGCTCGCGACTGCTGGCTCCAGAGGTGCAGCGCTTCCTCGACTGTAGGCTCGTGTTCGAACTCGACATCGCCGCTTTCGAGCAGTTGCGCGAAGGCGCCCGCGATGACCGCTTTGTCGAGCTTGTAGCGGCTGCGGAGTGCCCACTCGGTCTCCAGCAGCACACAGAGCATGATGAGGACAGGCTCTTCGGCCTCCGCGGCTTCATCGACCAGACGGCGGGCTGCGGCGAACTGCGCTTCGTCGTCCTGGACGAGCAGTCGAACCAGGACGTTGGTGTCGATGGCGATGCTCATCGGAACGGGTTCATGTCCTCAACCGAGACCTGTGGCTGGCCGGGCCGTGTGAGCAAGCCCGCCAAGTCCGCCAGCCGTTTGGTCTTGGCCCGCATGATGACGGTGCCATCGCTCAGCAGCGTGAACGTCAGCTTGTCGCCTGCTTTCAGGCCAAGGCGGTCGCGGATTTCACGAGGCACGGTGACTTGGCCTTTGCTTGTCAGCGTTGTGGGGTCAGCCATGGTCTTTCTTGTCCGCAAGTATTACGAATTCAGCAACCGTAATGCAAGCGCTACGCTAAGTCAACGGGACTGTCTCCATCGCCGTGCCGCTCCCCGCAGATGAGACATAGAAAACAAGACAGGCATTTGAGGCACAACGACCCGGCTTCAGGGCAGGTTGAGGGGTACGGCGTTGAGCGTCTCTCAAACGCTGGTTTTCGAGACGGGCAGCGAAGGTCAACGAGGCATGTCGTTTCGTGCCCGGGCGCTATGGAAGTAACGAAGGGGCTAAGTACTTGACCACTTGCGACTTGTCCTTGAGAACCACCTGTTGACTCTCGGGGTGCTCTGACAGGTCGACGTGAAGCCCAAGATGCCGGAGCACGTAGAACACCAGCGCCTCGCGGCACTGCATCCGCGCTTCGCCGTCCACCATCCCGTAGTCGACCTCGAGCGCGCGACGGTGCGGTAGCTCCAGCTTGGGGTTCGGGACCAGGACCAGCTCGGTCATCGTGTTCCAGGCGGCGTCGCCAGCCGAACCAGGCCCAGAGGGCTCGTCCAATTGAATATCGCTCATCCGAGCGATGACGAAGTCCCGGAACTCGGCTCGGGACTCGCAGTAGGCGCGCACATGCCACCGAAAACCGTCGTGCGCCAACGCGTGCGGCGTCAGCCTGCGTTCCTGGGGCTCCGGGCGCGACATGGACTGGTATCTCGCTCGGATGCCACGCCCCTCGCGGATGGCGCGCAGCAGGGGCACCAGTGTGTCCGCAAGGACGGCTCGACTAGGGCTGGACACGAACCCCACGGGCGGCCGCCAGCCGAGGAAAGTTGCCTCTGTCGTGAGCAGCTCGGCCTCGACAGCCAGCAGTTCGCTGAGATAGTGCGAACTGCTGGTGCTCGGATACAGCGGTACGAACTGGCTGCCACTGACGTAGACCCGAGCACTGCGGTCGTACACCAGGTTGGCCGGCGCAAGTTCGGTGTACCTCGCGATGTCCAGCGACGCCTGCGGCACCGAGATGCCGAAGAATCCGATGAGGTCCGACCTGTTGAGGCGGCCATCCCACCGCAGGCGAAAGTCGATGAACTCTAGACGCCGGTCCTGCCCCCAGCGCGACACGACTCGAGGCTCTGGGTTGGGCACCTGCTTCGCTGGCGGTGCGGCGGGCGGTGTTTGCATGGGTTTGATTGTTGCACACGTCTATAGAGTAGACGCATATAAAAACTATGCTCATAATAGGAGCAAGAACAAGCGAACTCAGAGCTGACCAGGGAGATGACGTTGGAAGGACGCTCGATTCCGATTCCGCGCGGCCAACATGGGCGCCGTGTTCACGGCCTCCGAGGGTGAGCGCTGTGAAGGTGCTGCGCACCTCAGAGGCCTACCAAGCGCTGCGTGAGGGGCGCGTGTGGAAGCTGCTGGCCGCCGACCTGGGTCCGGTCGTGCTGGCCATGCTGAACTCCCTCTTCATGGAAGAGGACAAGGTGCTGCCTGGGTCGGTCCTGTTTGAGCGGCTCACCCGGGACATCGACGCCTTGCGCGGGCAGGGGCACGTGCTCCCTCAGGCGGCGCAGGCCTACACCGCTGACTGGCTCGCCCAAGGCTGGCTCACCCGGAGGTTTCCAGCGGGTGCGTCCGAAGAGGTCTACGAGCTCACCGCCGAGGCGGCCACCGCCTTGCGCCTCATCAACAGCATCCAACGCCCACGCACGGCGGCAACCGAGAGCCGCTTGGCCAACGTCATGCAGCAGGTGATTCGCCTGGCGGAGGAGACCGATGCGAACCCCCAGACTCGCCTCGCCGCGCTGATGGCCGAGCGCGAGCGCATCGACCAGGAGATTGCCGCGGTTCAAGGCGGAGGCGTGAGGACCCTGCCGGAGGAACGGGCGGTCGAGCGCGCACGAGAGGTCATCGTGCTCGCCCAGGACCTGGCGGCCGACTTTCGGAATGTGCGCGACGCCTTCGACCGGCTCAATCGCGAGCTGCGCCAAAGTCTGATGGAAAACGACGGCAGCCGAGGCGACGTGCTGGAGCACCTGTTCGCCGGCGTGGACCTGATTGCAGAAAGCGACCCGGGGCGCACCTTCACGGCGTTCTGGCGCCTGCTGACAGATGGCGAGCAGTCCTTCGCGCTGACCGAGGCCCTGGACGCGGTCACCAGCCGCGGATTCGCACGGCGCCTGGATGCACGGGAGCGCCGCTTCCTGCAGTCCTTGACCGCGACGCTGATGGCCGAAGGCGGCGAGGTGCACGAAGTGCTGCAGCAGTTCGCACGCAGCCTCAAGAGCTTCGTGCAGAGCCGGGAGTTCCAGGAACAACGCCGTCTGCATGCGCTGTTGAAACAAGCCCAGTTGGCCGCCCTGGCCGCGAAGGACCACGTCCGTGCCAATGAGTCGATGGACTTCGACCTGTCGTTGACCAGCAGCCGCATCCGCTCGGTCGCGCAGTGGGGCCTGTACGACCCAAACCTGCGGGTGCCGGATGCCAGCATGGACGATGCTGCGCCATCGCACTGGCGCATCGAAGACGTCGAAGAGCTGGTGCGGCACTCGGAAATCGACTTCCGCACGCTGCGCGGGAACATCAGGGCCGCGCTGCTCGAAACGTCCCAGGCGTCCATCGCCGACGTGCTCGCGCGCTTCCCGGCCGAACAGGGCTTCGGCTCGGTGGTGGGCTACGTGGCGCTCGGTGCCAAGCATGGGGAAGTGACTGAGGTCATGCAACAGGTCAGCTGGCAAGGCAAGGACGGTCAGCGCCGCAGTGCCCACGTCCCTGCCATCTATTTCCTGAGGGAGAGGGTGAGTGAACTATCCCAGTGAACCCGTGGACGAGGACCGCGCCGACCCAGCAGACGCCGCCCCTCCGAGCGATGCGGGCGCAACCTTCGCAGGGGATACCGGTCAGTTGGTGCTCGATACGCGCCGCGCGCTCGTGCAGTTGCTGCTGGGCCCTTCGGTCGATGGACACCGCCAGCCCAAGCTCTGGCTCGTGCTGTTGCGTGACGAAACCATCCTGCGCTCCCGACTGCACGACCTCTTTCTCGACCTGGTCGTGGACCGCGAGCAGAAGGTCGCCTTCACCCGCCAGGTGGTCGCAGACAACATCGACGCCCCCGTTCTGCTGCGGCGAGCTTCGCTCACCTTTCTGGAGTCGGCGCTCGTCCTGTTCCTGCGCCAACGCCTGACCCACGCGGACGCCCAGGGCGAGCGTGCGGTGGTCTCCAAGACCGAGGTGGTCGAGCACCTGCGCGTCTTCGAGCAGGACAAGAACGTGGACCACGCCCGCTTCGAGCGGCAGATGGAAAACGCCGTCGAGAAGGCCAAGAAGCTGAGCCTGCTGCACAAGCTCCGCGGTAGCGATGAGCGCTTCGAGGTTTCGCCGACGCTCAAGCTGCTGTTCCCGGCCGAAGAGATACAGGCCCTGGCGCAGTCCTACGCGACCATCGCCCGCGCAGGGTCACAGCCATCCGATGAGACGCCCGACACCGCCGGCACGAGCAGCGGCCAGGGAGGACGCACCACCCCGTCTGAAGCCGAGGTCGACGACAGCGGCGAGGAGGCACTCGAGTGAGCGCGGTCATGACCACCCCAAACCTCTTCCCGATGGACGAGCTGCCTGTCGACGCGGGCGAGCGCGACCAGATGAAGCTCCGGCAGATTCAGCTCTTCAACTGGGGCACCTTCGAGGGCCTGCTGCGCTTGAACATCGCCGAGCAGGGCTACCTGTTCGTCGGGCCCTCCGGTTCCGGCAAGTCGACCATCCTCGACGCCCATGCGTCGCTGACCACCCCGCCGAAGTGGGTCGACTTCAACGTGGCTGCGCGAGAGGCCGAGAAGCGCTCGAAGGACCGCAACCTGCTGACCTATGTGCGAGGCGCCTGGGCCCAGCAGACCACCGACTCGGGCGAATACGCCTCCCAGTTCCTGCGTGCCGACACCACCTGGACGGCCGTCGCGGAGACCTACCGCGACGGCAACGGGCGCATCGTCGTGCTGGCCCAGGTGCTCTGGGTGCGTGGCAAGTCGACCAGCCCCTCCGACGTGAAGCGGCTCTACCTCGTGCTCGAACGGGATTTGGACCTGCAGGAACTGCAGTTCTTCCCGGAACACGACTTTGACGTTCGGCGCTTCAAATTCGACATGCCCGATGCCTTCGTCCGGGACGAGTTCAGCGCTTACCAGGAGCGCTTCCGTCGGCTGCTGGGCATCGAGAGTGAACGCGCCCTGCGCCTGCTGCACAAGACGCAGGCCGCCAAGAACCTGGGTGACCTGAACGAGTTCATGCGCGACTTCATGCTGGAGCCGCCGGAAACCTTCAAGCTGGCCGAGAAGCTCGTCGACCAGTTCGCCGAGCTCAACGAGGCCCACCGCGCGGTGGTCTCGGCGCGACTGCAAATCGAGACGCTCAAGCCTGCCCAGGAGGAGGCACAGGAGCTGGAGAAAGCGCGTCTCGCCAAGAACGAACTCGACGAGCTGTCGACCGGCGTGGACAAGTACAAGGAGCAGACGCGCAAGCGTCTGCTCGATGAAGCCGTTGCGGAACAGCAGACCGACCTGGCCGGCATGGCACACGAAGCGGCCCGCCTGGAAGGGGTCGAAAAGAACGCGTTTGCGACGCTGCGCTCCCTGCAAGACCAGCGCAGCGGCATGGGCGGCAGTCTGCTGGAGGACCTGTCCGTCCAGCTGGAATCCGCCGAGACGACGCGGCTCAAGCGGTTTGCCAAGCGCGAGACCGTCCGAGCCGCGTGCGACACCCTGGGCTGGGCGCCACCGGACAGCGCGGTGTGGTTCACCCAGCGCAAGGACGCGGCCAAGACGGCCCTGCTCGAAGCCGATGCCAAACGCGAGGAGCAGACGGACAAGACCTACAAGCTGCGCAAACAGTCCGACGAGGCCGCAGACAAGTTCCAGAAGGTCGTCACCGAGGTCAAGGCCCTCCAACGGCAGCGCTCGAACATCCCCGCCAGGATGCTGGCGGTGCGCGAACGCATGGCCCATGTGCTGGGCATCGCTGAAGAGCGTTTGCCGTTCGCCGGCGAACTCATCGAGGTTCGAAAGGACGAAGCGCCATGGCGGGGTGCCATCGAGCGGGTGCTCAACGGCTTCGCGCAATCGCTGCTGGTCGAGGACCGCCACTACGCCCAGGTCGCGGCCTATCTCAACGAGACGAACGTCGGTGAGCGCGTCGTCTATTTCCGGACCACGCCACCGACCTCTGTGCCGCGCGGCCCCGGCCAGAACTCCCTGATTCTCAAGCTCGACTTCGCCAACGCGCCGCAGGCAGACTGGGTCAAGGATGAGCTCAAAGCGCACTTCGACTACGACTGCGCGGAAACCGTCCACGCCTTCCGTGCCGCCACCCGCGCCATCACCCGCGAGGGGCAGGTCAAGCACAACAGCACCCGGCACGAGAAGAACGACCGCCACCGGGTCGACGACCCCAGCCGCTGGGTGCTGGGCTTCGACAACGCCGCCAAGCTGGCCCACTTCCAGGACGAGGCACACCGCCTGTCTGTGCAGATTGAAGACCTGCGCAAGGCGCTCGAAGCTGCGAAGGCCGAAGAATCCACCGAACGTGAACGGCTGAAGGCCTACGCCCAGCTCGCGAACACGGAGTGGGACGAGGTCGATGTGAACTCGGCCATCGAGCAAATCGAGACGTTGACGGCGCGCATCGAACGCGAGAAAGCCTCGCACCCCGACCTGGCTCGGCTCGACGACGACATCAAGGCGCAAGAGAACGTGCACGACAAGGCTCGGCGAGCCCACAGCGAGTACCTGGGGAGGATGTCCGCGGAGAGCCGAAAGCTGCAGGAGCTCCAACGGCGCCTTGAAGGGCTCCGCCCTGAGCTCCTGATGGTCGCGCTCACGCCATTCCAGCGGCGTGGCCTCGACGAGCGGTACGCCCGCTACCTGCCCGACATGACCTGGGAGACGCTCGACAACGCATCCATTCAGGTGGTTCGCGGCATCAATGCCGACGAGCGGGAGGTCAACCAGCGCATCCTTCAGCTGGAGAACAGCATCGAGCGCCGACTGGCGGACTTCGTGCGCCTGTGGCCGGCCGACTCGGGCGGCCTGGACCCCAGGATGGCCAGCGCGCCCGACTTCTTCGCCAAGCTGACGCGCCTGGAAACGGATGGCCTGCCGAAATACGAGCAGCGCTTCCTCGAGCTGTTGCGCGACCAGAGCGCCCAGAACCTGACCATGTTGCAGACACAGCTGGACCAGGAGCGCAAGGCGATTCGGGACCGCATGACGCTCGTCAACGAGAGCCTGGAGACGGCACCGTTCGGGCCCGGCACGCACCTGGTCATCGAGACGCAGGAGAAGCTGCTGGAGGACGTGGTGGCCTTCAAGCAGACCCTCAAGAGCGCCCTCAGCAACATGTTGACGACCAACGCGAAGGAAGCCGAGCAGCGCTTCGAGGTCATCAGCCGTCTGGTCAAGCGGTTGGCCAGCCAGGAAACGGCGGACAAGAACTGGCGTGCACTGGTCCTCGATGTCCGGCAGCACGTGGAATTCATCGCGCGCGAGCTCAACGAGTTCGGCAAGGAGGTGGAGGTCTACCGCAGCGGCGCAGGCAAGTCCGGTGGTCAGCGACAGAAGCTGGCGGCAACCTGCCTGGCTGCGGCGCTGCGCTACCAGCTGGGCGGACAAGACCGTGCGCTGCCGCGCTTCTCGACGGTCTTCCTGGACGAAGCCTTCGACAAGGCCGACGCGGAGTTCACGACCATGGCGATGAACATCTTCAAGACCTTCGGCTTCCAGATGGTCGTGGCCACGCCGCTGAAGTCCGTGATGACGCTCGAACCCTTCATCGGCGGCGCCTGCTTTGTCCACATCAAGGACCGCAAGACCTCCTGCGCCATCCCCATCGACTACGACACCGAGGGCAAGCGCCTTCTGTTGACTTCAAGCACCGACGATGTCGAAGAAGCTGCAAATGCCTGAGAAGGTCAAGGACTGGCTCGTTAGGCGGTACAACACCCAGCATCGCGCCTGGCTCGAAGGTGCCGGTGAGTGGCCTCTGGAGGTCAACCTCGGCGCCCCCACCGAGGCTGATTTCACGTCGGACATCTCAGCGGTTCGCCACTGGGTCGATGCCTGGGCGAACTGGCGTGGTGCCGGAGAGATGCGCCAGGAGTCGCGCAGGTACATGCGCCTCGGGTCACAGACGCTGCCCGCTATGGTCATCCTGCAGGGCCCCGAAGAAGTCGCCGCCTGGTGCGGACAGGAGCGGCGCTGGCATCGCGCGGCTTCCCGCTACGCCAGCCTGGTGTCGAGGTGGCCGCAATTTCTGGAGCGCCAGGGATTGGCGCGGTACTTCGACGTGCTGGCCGACTACACCGATGCGGACTACGCTCGACTCCAGACCACCTTGGCCTGGATGCTGACCCACCCAGCATCGGGTCTCTACGTCCGGCAGCTGCCTCTCGAGGGTGTGGACACCAAGTGGCTGGAGAAGCGCCGAGGTCTTATCGTGGACCTGCTGGGGCTGCTTCGTGGCGGCGAGGACGGGACAGACTTCTACGCGGCTTGCGGCCTCGTTCGCACACCCCATCGGGTGCGCATGCGGGTCTTGTGTCCTGCTCTCAGGGCGCAGGTCGGTGGTTTGAGGGACATTGAGGCGCCGGTGGAAGAACTGGCGACCATCCAGCTCACGCCGCAGGTGCTTCTGATGGTCGAGAACCAGGAGACCGGCGTCGCGCTGCCGGACATGAACGGTGTCGTCGCGTTCATGCGATTGGGCGGTGCGGTGTCGACCTTAGATGCGATTCCTTGGCTCAAGGGGTGTCCTGCGGTCTACTGGGGTGACATCGACACCCACGGACTCGCCATCCTGGCGCGTGCCAGGCGAGTCTTCCCATCGGCGCGGTCCGTGATGATGGATGCGGCCACCCTTCAGCGGTATGCCGAGCTGACGGTTCAAGAGCCAGTCCAGCATGTCGACGCTGAGCTCGCGGAGTTGACAGCGGAAGAGCGCGACGTGTTCGGCGGCCTGCGCTCAGGTCGCTGGGGCGTGAAGCTTCGCCTCGAGCAGGAGCGCATCACTTGGCCCGATGCGTTGGAGGCCCTGCAGGCAACCATTCAGGAAGCGAGACAGCACCGGGCAAGTGCTTGAAATGGCAAGAACTCCTCCAGCACCTTGAATGCAGGACTGCGCCATGCCACCGTGGCAGTCGTCGAGAGCCCCGGCTTGCCGTCGGGCGGCATGCAGAGCTGCAGCGCCGTACTTCTGGCGCGCCTGCCCAGGTTCTCGACGAAGCCGATGCCCGTCGCCTTGCCCATAAGCCGCTCGACCTGGTTGCCCAAATCCATATTCGCAGGCGCAATCGGTGTGATACCCACGCTATACAGCGGACGCCTCTGGAGCATCGCCTCATCAATGGCGCAAAGGGCAACCAGGCAAAGACGACGACGCATGTGAAGTTACTTTGCTCACGGAGATAACCCATCAGATTGCGTGGGCGCCGTCCATCCCCGTGCTGTCGGCAATGTGTCCAGCCTTGCTGTGTGGCGCTAAGAGATACTATCAGTACTACACCTACCTAAGCAGTCATATATACACAAAACACCCACTGTGATTCCGCAGTGGTTTTCTCAGTCCGGCGCCTGTTGCGCTGCGTGCGTCAAGTAACGGCGATGCGCAAGTCAAGTGGCTGCGATGCCGATGTCAAGTAGAGGCGATGTGTATGTCAAGTAAAAACGCTGCCCACGTCAAGTTCCAAACTGCTTGACGATGTCGGCGTGAACGCGATGGTTTGGGAGGCTTTGGCGCGATGATGGACATGCATGACTTCATGCATGATTCCTGTGCATATACGTTGTATGCACATCAAAACCATTCAGCGTCAATCCACGTCGTCGCGGCATGACACGGACACGATTCAACTCGCTGTTCGAGTACCGCGCACCCTGCACGAGCAGTTCTATCGCGTTTGCAAGTTACGATGTACCACGGGCTCCGTGATGCTCAGGAGCATCATGTCCCAGTTCGTCCAATTGGCCAGTCAGGCGAACTCTCTTGCCGACGGGGAGCGCCACGATGCATGAGAACCACTACCTGTCCAAGGTGGCGGCGGACTACAGCGCGTTGGCATCTGCGACGGCTACTGCGGCGATTACCGCAGCACCGAATCATCAGCCTGTCGTACTGACCGCCGCTGAAAATCTTGCCAAGATTGCTGCTCGCATTGAGCGCAAAGCACAGGCGAGTGAATCGGCCATCGCGGTGCTACCCGACAACGCGACCGTTGCGGAGATGCGTAAATCTCGGCGACGGCAGGCCACTCGCCGCGGAGAACTCTTCTACCTGCCAAGCTGGTCAGCGATGGCCCAAGCGCTCCCGAATGCATTTCTTAGGTCAGCGTTGTTTTCGGTATCCAGCAGCGTTCAATCGGACTCGTGCAAGGTGATGGCTTCAGACCCCAGCATTCTGGTGGTTGATGAGCCCATCTTTTCGTACGACACCGTGACGCTGACGCTGTCTGGCTACAAACTGTGTCAGTTTGACCGTCTGGTTTATTCAACCTGCCTTGACTACTATCGCGACATTCCGTTGTCAGGCGAAGACTCGACCGAGTATGTTCCGACGAGCTTCTACGAATTTTCAACAAGACTGGGCCATGCGTACGGACTCAATACGCACCGCGCCATTCGTGCCAGCCTTTTGCGCCTCAGCTTTGCGCAAATCAGATTGCACTACGAGAGTTGGAATCTTGAAATCCCCAAGCTTTTGACTGTGAGTTTTGAGGATGGCAAGAGTTCAGGTGCTTACAGAGGCAGCGACATCCTGCTTTTCAGGGTTTCCTCGTCGGTGGCCGGGCTCTTTGGTCCTAAATCGTGGACTGCTGTTGACAAAGAAGCGGTCGGTTTCGATGGATTACTCGGTTGGCTTGCGAGTTTTTACGCTGGACACTCGACGGCAAAGTGGCTTGCAGTCGAGTGGCTGCACCACATGAGTGGCTATGAGTCGCACCTGAGGAATTTCAAGTCCAGCCTCGTGAAGGCACTTGAAAAGATGAAGGGCGAACGGGCTCCAGAATGCTGCAGAGTCACTCACTATCAGTTCACGGCAGACGGAACGAGATTGCTGGTGATGCGGCCGGGTTGGATTCTTCCGGAATAGTGTCTTGCTGCCACGGCAGCCGCAGCCTGCTGACACTCTTGCCCAGTTGCCTTGACGCTTCCGCAGAAATCGGAATCGACCTACCGCCGATGCACGTACTGGCTGGCGGCCACTACCCCGAAATCGGCGACGGTCTCGCCATCCCGTAGCACGGCCTCGAGGTCAGCGAGCAACTGCTGCTCTACGAACACGACTGGAAGGAGAGCTCACTTCTTCGCGTTGACGTCGTGTGTCGTCGACATGACCACGGGAGGCCCGCACGGGGGAAGGGGGCTGCGAGGGAGTCCGGTTCGCTCACCGATGCACGTGCAGCCGACCCCGCTGCTCCCGTGCAGGGCTGCCAACTTCGTTGGCTTGCTGAGAACGCGGCTGCAATTAACAGCTCCAACTCATATGTCGAGCGGCACGGCTTGCCGCTGGCGCGGCACCGCAATTTCTGAACGCTGTACGCGTTCACCGACGACTTCCGCTGAACGAAGGCCGCGAAACCATCGTGGAACTGCTTGCGGCGCCGTCCCTGCGGCTGCAATTGCACAAATGACGCTATACGCGCAGCCGTAACACCCGCGAACTGCGCTCAGACGGGCTGACCTGCGGCCGACCGACAACCAGTAGCCGAGTAATTTGGAAGAAGTTGCGTATCGTTCCTGCGCGGGCATGGACGTGAGCACCCTGCTTGCTGCCGCCCATGGATGGGAGTACCCTCAACCCCGGTCGTTGACCAGCTGTTTGCTGCCATCGCGTCCCGTGGTTGTCACCACGGGTCAGGTCGCCATTTTTTGAGAGGACTCAAAAATGGTGCCCCGTGGAAATGATTGCCCGATGGTTTGACAGGAAGCGCTCTGCCCACAGGGCAAGCAGGGCTGCACACTGGCGCCTGCGGGATGCTCCACCCTGTCTCCACTCAGGCATCCGAACTTGGCGAGTCCGGTTCTATCGCCTCAAGGCAGGCCAGCAGGAACGCAGCGGAGAACCGCTTGCGATTGACCTTGCGGTTCAATCGGTCTGGGCTCTCGTGGATACCCATGGTCCCAAGACGCCACGACAGCTCCTTGTAGCCGACCTTCGCCTCGCGCATCGCTTCCACCAGCGTATCCCGGGCCGCGTCCTCCCAGCCAGCCCAGACATCGGGCGAACTCTGCCCCTCGTCCTGCTCCGGAGGTTCCGTTCCGGGGCTTTCGGTCGTCTGGCCAACTTGCATGGTCGCGGACTATACGCAGTTATCGGTCACATACGACCGATTTGGTCTTCATGCTCTGGCGTGGGCGCTACATCAAGAAATTGACTTACTACTTCTTGATGGCACTCATGCTCGACAAGGCCCAACTCATCGACCTGTTCGACCGGCTGCAAACACCCAGCGCCGGGCGCGAACTCGTCTTGCTCGCTCGCACGCAGGCACCTGTGCGCCCAGTGCAGTCGCGCGGCGGCAATGTCATCACGTATCTGGCGAGCCCGAAGATGGGCACCGAAATCCGTACCGAGAGCCGTCACATCGAGTTTGCAGGTGCCATCGACAAGGAGTACGACGCCGCGGTGCTCGAATACTACGCCCAGCCGTGCGAGCTCAAGCTGGAACTCATTGACCACACCACCGGCGAAATACGCAACATCCGGCACTTCCCGGATTTCCTCGAAATTCGGGCCGACCGCATCACGCTCGAAGAATGGAAGTCCACCGCGAAGCTCGAGCGCCTCGCCGAAAGATATGGCTACCGCTACGTTCGAGGCAGCGACGGCCGGTGGTACGCGCCCCAAATCGAGGAGCAACTGGCCGAGCTTGGCATCGGTTACCGCATCCGCAGCGACGACGATATCCCCCGCCGCCGCGTCGAGAACCTGCTCCATCTGGCCGATTACTACCACCCTGCCGCCGAACCCTGCCCTCTGACGGAACTGGCGCGGCTGCGGCATCTTCTGCGCGAAGAAGGCACGGTCTTCCTCGCCGACCTGCTCGCCCCGCCGCTGTCCTTCGCCGCCGACGACATCTTCAAAGCCATTGCGGACCACCTGGTGGTGGCCGACCTCGACCGGGAACAGCTGTCGCAGCCACGCCGGTGCCGGCTCTATCGCGATGTCACCTTGCGCGAGTTCACCGCCGCGCAGTCGTTCGAGGGAAAGGTTCCCGGCCAGGACAAGTTTGTGCTCGACCTGGTCCAGGGCACCCAGCTCCACTATGAAGGGCAGGTCCTGACCATCTCGTTGCTGGGCGAGCGGGAGGTCGTCTGCACCCAGCACAGCGGCTCAACGCTGACGCTTACCCGAGTCTGGCTGGACGACGCCATCGAGGCCGGCCAGGTCTGCGCGGTGAGCGCGCACGCGCCCTTGATGCAAGACCTGTCGCGACATTCGCAGAAGGACCTCGAAGCCGCACTGCGGCGCCAGGCCCTTCTGAACGACAGCACCAAGCCGGGCGGGGTCAGTGACAGGACGCAGCGGCGTTGGAAGGCGCGCCAGAACGCGGCTGCGGCGAACGGCGGCAACGAAGTCCTGGCGCTGGTGCCCAACACCGCCGCCCGTGGAAATCGCTCGGACCGCCTCACCCGCGAACAAGTCGAGCTGATGCAGCACACGATAGACACGAAGTGGCGCAGCCACGAGGCTGCGAACTTCAAAAGTTGCCATCGTTTCCTTCAGGACGCCTGCGCTGCTGCTGGCGTCAAGGCGCCGTCCTATCCCACGCTGATTGAGCACATCCGGGCACAGGAAACGAACCGCGACCTGCGCACGCGCCATGGCAAGCGGATGGCCTACCAGCTCAGCGACTATGTCGATGTCTTGTACGTCGACACGCCGGTCCACGGCAGTCGGCCGCTCCAGTACGTTCACATCGACCACACGCAGCTCGACATCGAGCTGATTTCGGGCCGAACGGGCCAGCCGCTGGGACGTCCGTGGCTGTCGTTCGCCATCGACAGTTGGTCGCGCCGCATCGTGGCGTTCTATCTGACCTTCGACTCGCCCAGCTACGAGTCGACGATGATGGTCTTGCGCGACCTCGTGCGCCGGCATCAGCGGATGCCGCAGTTCGTCGTGGTCGACAACGGCCCTGACTTCAGGTCGGTCGCGTTCGAGGCGTTCTTGAAGGCCATGGGTGTGCATCTGCGGCTGCGGCCCGCCGGTCAGCCTCGTCATGGTGCCGTGCTCGAACGCGTCTTCGGCAGCCTGCACACGCAGTACGTCCACAACCTTGCCGGCAACACCAAGGCGACCAAGCACGTCCGCATGGTGACGGGCAAGCACATGCCGGTGAACTTTGCCGAATGGACGCTGGAGGCCATGTATTTCGGCATCCAGCACTGGGCCACCGAGTTCTACGACCAGCAGACACATCCGGCACTGGACTGCAGCCCGCGTGAGATGTTCCAACGGGGCATCCAGGAGAGCGGTGCCCGTGCGCAGCGGCAGATTTATTTCAACCAGGACTTCCTGATTGCGACATGCCCCCCGGTGGACCGCACGGGCCTGCGCAAGGTGCATAGGCAACGCGGCGTCAAAGTCAACGACATGCTCTTTTGGAGCCCGGAGTTCCGTGACCCCGGCATTGCGGGGCAAATGCTGCCCGTCCGCTATGACCCCTGGGATGCTTCGTCGGCTTACGTGCGCGTGAAAGACCGCTGGGTCCAGGCGCGCTGCCGCAACCTGCTGCACCTGGGTCAGCTGACGGACTTCGAGCGGCGGGCGCTGACGGAAGAGTTCATCCGCAAGGGCGGTGAGCATGCTGGCGACGAAAAGTCACAGCAGCGCCTGCGCGAGTTCCTGCAGACCTTCACGCCCGAGGGCGCCTTGGCCGCCGCGCTGGAGCGCGAAGCCGAAAACAAGGCCCTGTACAACCAACTTCAGCTGTCGAGCATCCACCCGGTTGCGCCGCCAGCAAAGACTTGTCTCATCGAGGAAACAGTGGAAGAGCGCGTCACGGTGACGCGCACGAGGTCCATCTCCGACAACCCGTCCGCAACGCCGCCTGAGACAACGGCTTCGGACTCCCTTCCTGACTTTGACGTTTTCTGAAAGCTGTCTCATGCCTCCGTCTTCCACCCACAACCCCTCGCTCAGCGCCGTGCCACCCACGGCTGCAACCCTCAACGGCCTGCGCATCAAGCACACGCGCATCCGACAAATGATGGATGAGCTCAACACCCTCATCTATCCCGAAAGCCAGGACAGCATCTTGCTGGTCTGCGGCCCCACCGGCGTCGGCAAGACCACGCTCGCGCGGCACATGGTCGACGGCGCCCTGAGCGCCGCAGCCCAGGAGATGAATGACGACGCCGGCCTGATTCCTGCCGTCTATGTCGAAGCCCCATCTTCAGGGGAAACCGACTTCTCTTGGCGTCTGTTCTACCAGCGCATCCTCGCGCAGCTCGACGGCGACATGTCCATGCCCAAGCACCACTTCGGCATCGACCCACAGTCAGGACGCCTGATGCGCGCCGGGGGACCTTCGAGCAACAGCCTGGCGGCGCTCCGGACTGCCGTCGAGCGTGCGTTGCGCGAGCGGGGCACCCGGTTCCTGGTCATCGACGAGGCCGCTCATCTGATTCGCCAGACCCGACGCAATCGCCTCGAAATCCAGCTCGACACCCTGAAGTCGCTCGCCAACGAGTGCGGCACGCAGATGGTGCTCATCGGTTCGTATGACCTCTATCAACTCATGTCGCTGTCGGGGCAGCTCGCCCGGCGCAGCCACGTGATGCATTTCGAGCGCTACCGCGAAGACAAAGACGAAGACCTGCGTGCGTTCGGAGCCTGCGTGCTGAAGTTCCAGGACGCGCTCCCGGGCCTTTGGGGACAGCAACTGCTTCAGCACGCACCGGCGCTGCACGAAAACACGCTGGGCTGCATCGGCACGCTCAGCGCCGTGTTGATTCGAGCGGCAAGGCTGGCGCAGTCAGAGGGCCGGTGGTCGGTGGACGCGTTGCGCCGCGCGCTGCTCACGGAAGCGCAACGAAAGCAAATCCTGGAGGAGATTCTCGATGGCGAAGCCGCCATCAATCCTGGGCTGACCCGGAACATGCCACGCGCTGCCCTGGGCACGCGTCCCTCTGCGGGCCGGAGCGCCGCATGAGCGCGCCGACGGCCAACCCGCGCTCGGCCCTGCACGCCCTGCAGCCCATCGGGCGCGGAACAACGGAGGTGGAGAGCTTGCCGAGCTACCTCTGCCGCCTTGCCGTGTCGCACAGCACGTCGACCTTGAGTCTGTCCCGCGTCGTCGCTGAGCGTGCCGAGCACGACATCGCACCGGGCTTCGACTGGCACGAGCGCAAGCTCGCTGGCATTGGCGAGTCTGCACTGAACATGTCGGCAGCGCTCTCGGCGTTGACGACGGTTGAAGGCCTCGATGGCCTGACGTTTCTGCCATGGCGAGATGTCGTCTCGTCAAACGGCGTCTCCGTCGTGCCGCGGGGCCAGTTCTGCACGCACTGCCTGGCCGAAGACCGCGCAGAAGGTCGGACCCCGTACTTCCGACTCAGCTGGGAGTCGACGCTGGTGACTGTGTGCCATCGACACAGAACGCCGCTGCGCACGCGTTGCCCGTGTTGCGGCAAAGACAACGTGCGCCACGCGGCGGCATTCGTGGTGCCCGGCTGGTGCACCCGCTGTGGCGAATTCCTGAGGCAGGTTGATGCTGACCAGGCCGACGAGGCAGTGCTCGACCCATCGGCCCTGTGGCAGGCTCGTCAGGTCGCGCAGTTGCTCGCCGTGCAGCACAAGCTCCCATCAGCGCCGACGCGGGCGAAGGTGATGCAGGCCTTGGAGGGCGTCATCCTGCAGATGGACGGTGGACGCAGTGCCGGCTTTGCCCGTCGGGTGGGCGTCGGCAAGAGCACAGTCCACCACTGGCTCAAGGGCTCCGGGACGCCGACCCTGGGCGTGAGCCTGAACATTGCTGCGCAGTCCGGACTGAGCCTGACGCAACTGCTCACGGGCAACATCGACGACTGGCACCCGCCGACGCCAACGCAGCAGCTGGCCTTCAAGTTCCTGTGCCCGGAACGCGAGGAGCGGACCTCGCCACGTGACTTGGACTGGGCGCACGTCGAGGAACAGCTTCAGGCCTTCTTGCTGCTGCCCACGCCCATCAGCGTCATCGAAGCCGCGCAGCGGGTCGATTTGGAGGCGAGACAACTCTACCTGCGTGCCAACAAGACCACCCGGATGTTGGGCAAACGATGGCTCGATTACATCCGGCGGCGCCAGGAAGCGGCGGTTGTCCGCGCTTGGCCTCATCTGGAAGCGGCTTGCATCGAACTGCTGCATCAGGGCCGCGCGGTGACACGCAGGAGCATCTCCGCCATGGTGCCAGCGGAGGTTCTCAACTCTGTTCCGCAGTTGCTCGATGTGTTGAAAGACGTGCAGACTCACCTGGCGATGGCCGAGGGCAGCTCGGGGTCTGTGCCGCTGCGAGTCAAGGCGTGAGCCATGCGGTTGCTGCTGGCGCGCATGTGAACCGCTCGTCTTGGCGATGCGTTGGTCAGGGTAGGACTGTCTGAGACGTTACTCGGACCGGTTGGGCGGCTGTGCGACATTCGTATGGCTGGTTTTTCTGCGGCGCGTCCCTGCAGGATGATTTGCCGCCAGGCCGCCATCACGCCGGAACTTCAGGAGTCGAACCGAAGTGAAGAACGAACTTCTCCCAGAAATCCTGGTCGATTCAACCTTCCGAGCAGCCCTCGAGGCCGTGCTCCGCGACGGCGAGACCGTCGAGCAGTTCGTTGAGGCCGCCGTTCGCCGTGCCGTTGACATCCGCCTCGAGCAGACGGACTTCTCGGCTCGTGGAGAGGACGCCTGGCAGGACTACCGGCGCACGGGTGTGAGCCACCCGGTCGATAGCGTCTTGGCTGAACTGAGGGCCATGACGGCCAACAGACGCAAGCAAGTCGGGGACGAATGACCCCGCATCCGCGTCGTGGCAAAACGGCATGTGTGCCCGGCCCTTGACGCCATCGTCATGGCAACGGATGCCACCGGAAAGGAGAGCGGGTGACCGAAGGTGCAGAAGAATCATCGGCTACCTCCATGAACGTCCCAGACCACGGTACGGTGACGCGAGAGCAGCTATTCGACATGGTCTGGCAAGAGCCCATGTTGAGAATCGGCGAGCGCCTTGGGGTGTCGTCGAGCTACATGGCGCGGGTCTGCACGGAGCTCCGCGTTCCTCGGCCTCCCCGTGGCTACTGGGCGAAGCTGGAGTTCGGCAAAGCGCCGGAGCGGCCTGCGCTGCCGAAGTCGAGACCAGGAGACGTCACCGAGTGGCAGCCGGGTGCCGTCATCGGCACGAACGAGCGTGAAGCTGGCCGCCGGGGGAAGAACGCTGTGTCGGTGGACGACAGTGGTTCCTCGACCCCGGAGAAAATCGTGCAACGGCGTCCGCGCGAGAATCGGGTTGTCGAGAGGTGCCACCCGCTCCTGGTCGGCGTGAAGCCACACTTCGCAAAGACACGTGACAGCGACACGGGCATCCTGCGCCCGTTCAAACGGCTGATGGTCGACATCCTCTCATCGAAGGAAGGGCTGGATGCCGCGATGGGTGCGGCCGACCAACTGTTCCAAGCGCTGACCGCACGCGGCCACCGTGTGACGATTGCTCCGCACGGCGGGCAGTCGCGCCGCGCTGAGGTTGACCTGCGCGAAGTCCCCCGGAAGGACCACTACGTTCGGAACGCATGGTCCCCAGAACGGCCAACGCTGGTGTACGTCGGAGAAGAACCCATCGGTCTGACGCTGTTCGAGATGACCGAGGCGACTGAAATGCAGTACGTCGGCAACAGCACTTACGTTCCGGTCAGAAGCTTGTCGCCCGCACAACTGCGCCGGTACGAGCAGTCACGGTACTGGACGACGACCCAGGAACGGCCGTCCAAGCGCCTTCGACTTCAGGCGTACTGCCCCGCGAGGCGGGTGACATGGGTGCAGCAGTGGTCCGAGGCCAAGCCGGGGCAGTTCGCTTCGATGGTGCCTGACATCGTCCGGGAGCTCGAAGCCGCCGGCCCGATGCTTGCCGTGCAGGTCGAGGCTGCGAGGATAAAGGCCGAGGAAGAGCGAAGAAAGTGGGAAGAAGAAGACCGGCGACGCCGCGAAGCGGAAGCTCGTGCGCTCCAAGAAAAGCGCCGCCAGGAAGCCCGGAAGGACCTGATTGCTGCCATTGCCGCATGGGACGAAGCCCAGGTCATCGCTGAGTACTTCGCCGAGGTGGAGTGCGCCGCCCAGCAGTTCGATGGTGATGAGCGCCAACGGCTGCTCCACCGCATCGCGCTCGCCAAAGAGCTGGTCGGGAACGACAACCCGTTGGACCAGCTCCTACGCTGGAAGGCGCCGGGCGAGCGAGGCTAGTTGCCTGTCAGGCCGCACGGCGGCCAACCGTCCGAAGGGCCGGCGCCACCCCGCAACGGCACCGTTGAGACGTTCATTCCGACCAGCACCTGGTCGATGACGGTGTACGCTCCCAGGATTTCCACCACGACAGTCGGTGTGCGAAGCGGCTAAGCCCTCGCTCAACGAAAGGCCGGCTTGTTCTGGGCCTGTTTTTTTTGGCCAGCTTTTGGTTGATTTTTTACCGCTGGGCCACGATGTGCTTGATTCCGCGCGGTCATTGACTGCGTTGCCCCTGGGGAGCAGGCCAGCTTTTGCTTGAAACTGCGGTCATCAATCGCTCAACGGCACAGTCTTAGGATTTGTCGCCTCGATCAGGCGCGTCAGCGTCTGGCATTGGATAGGCATCCGCAACGTAGGCGGGGCCTTTCATGACGATGACGATCCAGCAACCGATGGCGAGCGTCAGGATCAGCGTCCAATGCAGGACGACGGCACCGATGACCTTGTAAGTCCACAAAAGTAGCGCAGCGTCTGTGCCCGCACCAGAGGTGTGGGGCGCTGCCCACCAACGGACACCTGCGATCAACAGTGGCAGCAGCGTGCCCCACAACAGCAAGGCCGGCAGGAGTCGCCATAGCGCCCATTCCAAACCAGGGGCTGATGTGACAAAGCCGGGCAGTTTCCTGAAAGGGTTCATGGCGTTTCCTCACCATCAAGATCAGGCTGCTTGAAACAAGAACAGCCCGGATTTTCCGGGCTGTTTCTCATTGGTGAATCAAGGGTATGTCAAGCCGCCGTGTCAGCGGTTGCTTTCTTTGATGATGTACCAATCGGTGCCGGAGCGCTTCCAGATCAGGGTTTTCTGCGTGCGGTCCTTGAAGTTCGATGAGACGTAGTTTTGATCAAACTTCATTTCGACCAATTCTGAAGAAATGGACCGACGCTGGATATTGCTGATTTTCAGCTCGATCGGGCCGTCTTTCTTGAGCAGCTTGGTGCGGTTGGCAAACCACTTGGCGCGGGTGGTGCCGGGCGTGCTGAACTTCGCGTCGTAGAAACTGAGGTAGCGTGTCACGTCTTTTTCCGACCACGAACTGGCCCAGTCCAGCAGGCGTTGTGACACCGGGGTGGACGGCGGAGGGTCGGCACGGGTGGGCGTCGCCGGGCGGACGGCAGGTTCGGGCTTGAGGCTGGGAATGGGTGTCGCAGCCAGTGCGGGTGCGGCCGGCGCTGCGGACAGCGCCGGCAGGCCGCCCTGCATTTGGCGGGCACGATCATCGAGTTCTGACTTGGGTGTCAGCGTCAGGTCGGTCGGGGTCAGCGGGCAGCGCGTAGCCGCGTCGTCACCGGCTTGCCAGTCCAGCGCATCAGCGGGGGCTTCGTCCTGGTTGCCCGCGCGGGTCAGACCCAGCGCTGCGACCAGCGAACTGCTGGCGGCGTGTGTGCGGACCTTGGCCACCGCCAGATCCATTTCTGCGTTGACATAGGCGCGGCGTGCCGTGTAGAGATCGCTCTCCGTGTTGAGCACGTCGAGCAGGCTGCGCCTGCCGATGTTGAACTGGTCACGGTAAGCGTCACGGGCCTTGCTGGTCGACTTGGCGTTGGTGTCGAGATACACCAGCTGCTCATTCAACTTGCGCACGTCGTTGAACGCAATGGAGGCGGTTTGTCGAATATCGCGGCAGACCTTGTCGCGGGTATCGGACGTTTGCGCCAGCAGGTTGGTTTGCTGGCGAATGCGGGCTTGATCGGCGCCGCCGTTGAATAGATTCCAGTTCAGGTAAACCCCGGCACGTGCTTCGCGCTTCTGATCGATGACGCCGTCGAGGTTATGGCCTGCTGCACCGCGCAGTCGGGCTTCCACGCGGGGCTGGTAGGCGCTTTCGCTGCTCTTGCTCTGGGCTTGTGCCGCACGCAGATTTTCTACAGCAGCCGCGACGGCTGCGTTGCGTTTGGCGCTTTGCTCCAGCAAGGCTGCGGCGCTGGCGGGCAGGCCGCGGTCGAGCGTGGCGGGCAGGTTCATGTCCGTTGGCGGCACGGTGCCCACCAAGCGTCGATAACGCTCGGTGATGTCATGCAGATTGGAGGTTTCCGTGGCGAGGTTGGATTCCGCCAGCGCCAGTCGGGCCGTGGCTTGTTCCAAGTCGGATGCACGGTCAAAACCGGCCTTGACCCGACTTTGAATCTGTTCGACGAAAACGCGGTGGTTGACGTAGTTTTCTTCTGCGAGCTTGACCAGATTGCGGGCGCGAATCACGTCGGTATAGGCCTTGGCGCTTTCCAGGGCGGTTTGCTCGCTGGCATCCAGAAATTCGAAATAGCGCACCAGGCGCGCATGGTCCAGCCGTGATACCTGATTCTTGGTCGACAGGCCGTCCCACAGCAGTTGCGATGCCGTCAGTGCCAAGCCGGTGCTGGAATAGTTGTCGCTCGCAGGCACGCCGTTGTTGCGCTGACGGATGATTTCGGTGCTGCCGCTCAGGTCCAGGCGCGGCAGATAGGCCCCGCGTGCGGCCTTGGTCTCGTCCACGGCAGCCCGGAATGCGTTGAGCTTGGCAGTGACCTCGGGGTTGGTCGCGAGCGCACGCTGTGTAGCGTCCTTGAGGGTGTCCGAGGTCTGCGCGAAGCTGCTTTGGCACGCCAGGGCGATGAGACCAATGAAGGGCAGTGCAAGTTTTTTCATTTTCAAGGGGTCCTTGCTTGAGTGCCGCCGCGAGCCGGATGGCCTAGGCTACCGGCACCAATGATGCGGTCTTGGCCGCAAATGAATATTAGTGCGTGGAGAGCGGGAATTTCACAAATCAGTATTCCATATGTTGCATGTCCGGCACAGAGGGCACTGCCACAATGTGCTGCTTCAGCGTTGACAAGCCACATATTGACCTCGTAGGAGTGTCTGCCCTGCAAGCCGCGCTGCTCTTGCCGAGAACCGACCTGCGCATGCTTTCACCCCTCATTCTTCGCCACCTGCGCCGTACTGGCAGCAAACTTGCGCCGAAGGGGTTGACGCGCGTGATTTGCGGCCTGACGGCCGCAGCGATGCTGTCGATGGGCTTGAGCGCTGTGGCCTGGGATGCCGACCGCATCGCGCAGGCGGCAGCCCGCCACGGCCCGCTGGCGCAGCAGGGTGCGCGACTGCTGCTGGAGACGATTTCGGCCGTTTCAGGCCAGGATGAGTCCGATAAATTGCAAGCGGTGAACCAGTTCTTCAACCGGCGCGTGTTCTTTCGCGATGACGTCGATGTCTGGGGCCAGACTGATTACTGGGCCAGTCCGCTCGAGATGCTGGCGCGTGGGCAGGGTGATTGCGAGGACTACGCGATCGGCAAGTATTTCAGTCTGCTGATGGCCGGTGTGGCGCCCAAAAAATTGCGCATGGTTTATGTGCGAGCGCGCCTGGGCGGACTGCCTGGCGGGCCGCAGCAGGCTCATATGGTGCTGGCCTACTATCCCGGCAATGCGACCGATGAGCCGCTCATTCTGGACAATCTGATCAGCGAGATACGGCCGGCCTCCCTGCGGCCTGACCTCACACCGGTTTTCAGCTTCAATACCGAGGGCTTGTGGAACGGCACGCAGGGCACGGGTGCGGGCGATCCGGTGGCGCGGTTGTCACGGTGGAGAGATTTGTTGACCAAGGTCAGAGCAGAGGGGTTTTTATGAATTCGAGTGAACGCGGAGTGCAGTCATGTCCTTGATTCGTCAAGTCTGGATGCTGGTGCTGGGCGTTATTGCATTGGCGTTTGTCGGCAGCGTGCTGGTGTCGATCGGCGCGGCACGGGCCTATCTTGAAACCCAGCTGACCCTCAAGAACAGCGACAACGCCCAGTCGCTGGCGTTGACCTTGTCGCAGCAGGGTGGCGACGCCGCCATGATGGAGTTGGCGCTGGCCGCGCAGTTCGACACCGGCTCCTATCAGTCGATTCGACTGCGCTCGCCCGATGGCCGCGTGCTGGCTGAGCGCTTGGCCGGCGAGGTGACGATTCATGCGCCCAGCTGGTTCATGCGCGCCGTACCGATCGCGTCGCCTGCCGGCGTGGCGCAGGTCTCCAGCGGCTGGAAGGCGCTGGGCTCGGTCGAGGTCGTCAGCCAGCCGATCTTTGCCTATGCCGAACTCTGGTCTGGCGCCGTGCGCACCAGCATCTGGATGGGCTTGCTGGGCGCGCTGGCCGTGCTGGCCGGACAGCTGGGCGTGCGGCGTCTGAGGCGTCCGCTGGATGCGGTGGTCGACCAGGCGGCCGCCCTCACCGAGCGGCGCTTCATCACCGTGCCTGAACCCCGCACCCCCGAGTTGCGGCGCGTGGCGCAGGCCATGAACTCGATGGTCGAGCGCCTGCGCCTGCAATTTGCCGAGCAGTCCGAGCAACTGCAGCAACTGCGCCGGCAGGCCAATTGCGACACGCTGACCGGTCTGTCGCACCGGCGCCATTTCCTGGCCCGCTTTGATTCGCTGCTGACCGGCGAAGACGGCTGGGCCGATGGTCATCTCTGGCTCGTACGGGTGCTGCGGTTGGCTGACCTCAACCGCAAGCTCGGCCACAGCCGCACCGACGGGCTGCTGCAGTCCATGGCGCAGATGCTGGCGCAGGGCGACGGCCTGGCGCTGCCCTCGGCGCCGGAAGCCGCCGGCCGGCTCAACGGGACAGATTTCGCCTTGCTGCTGCGCAGCATCGATCCGCGTGACGCAACGGCCCTCCAGGCCCGCCTGCGCCAGCTTCTCGCCGACATGGACGGCGCAGCGGTCGTGATCTCGACCGTCAACTGGCGCCACGGCGACACCGTCGCGGCTGTCATGACCCGTGCGGATGCGGCCCTGGCGCGTGCCGAGGCGCGCGGCGACTTCGTGCTGGAGCAGCAGGACCAGCCCCTGGCGCCTGACCTGCTGGGCGGCGAGGATGCCTGGCGGCGCAACATCGAGGCGGCCCTCAGTCTGCACCGGACCCAGCTGGTGCAGTTCCCGGTGGTCGATCGCCTGGGCGCCCTGCTGCACCATGAATGCCCGCTGCGCATCCAGCTTGACGGCCACGGCGCCTACCAGCCGGCGGCCCACTGGCTGCCCTACGCCATCCGCACCCAGCTGACGCCTCACACCGACGAGGTGGCGGTGACGCTGGCACTGGACGCGATCGCCGCCGACGGTCAGGCGCGCGGCATCAACATCTCACCGCTTTCGTTGCTGGACGCCGGCTTCGTGCCGCGCTTGCGCAGTCGCATCGCCAAGGCGGGCACCGTGGCGCAGAGGCTCTGGATCGAGGTTGACGAGACGGCCGTCTACAGCAGCGCTGCGGCTGTCGTCGAGCTATGCGCTCAGCTGCGCCCGCTCGGTGTTCATCTGGGGCTGGAGCATGCGGGCGAGCGGGTGGCCGCTGTGGCGCACTTGCTGGAGGCCGGGCTGGACTTCATCAAGCTTGACGCCAGCGTGGTGCGCGACGTCGCCGGCGACACCGCCCGCCAGGCCCTGGTGCGCGGCACCGTCACGCTGCTGCACGGCCTGGGCCTGCAGGTGTACGCCGAAGGCGTGCAGGAACCGGACGACCTGAGCTGCCTGTGGGACTGTGGTGTGGATGGCGCCACGGGACCGGCCGTGCGGATTGCGCTGGCGAACTGAAGGCTGCGAACCGAATCCGAGGTGCGACCCCGAGGTGCGACCGGGCAGGCCGCACCTCGGTCAGCCAATCAGTTGCCGTCCACCACCAGCTTGCCGCGGGTGAGCAGCTCGGAAATGATGGCCGCGTCGGTGGCCGCCGCAGTCAACCCCAAGGCCGAGCGCAGGTCGAGGTTTTCCAGCACGATCTGCTGGTCCACCGTGCCGGCGACGCCCGTCGAGGTGACATCGATCACCGTGCTGCCTGCACTGACATCGTTGAAGTGCAGGTAGCTGCCGAGGTTGAGTGCGCTGGCGCCCAGGCCGCTGTGCTCGCCCGCCAGCAGATCACGCAGATCGAGGATGTCGCCACCCGCGCTTGACGCTGCCGCGTTGAAGTCGGTGATGGTGTCGCGCGCCGGCGCTGCGGTGGTGCCGCGATCGGTCAGGTTCCAGGCGAACACGTCACTGCCCAGACCCCCGGTCAACAGGTCGTTGCCGCTGCCGCCCACGATCAGGTCATTGCCGTCGCCGCCCAGGATCGTGTCGTCACCGGCAAAGCCGCGAATGGCATCGGCCGATGCCGTGCCGGTGAGCGCGTTCCCGGCGTCCGTGCCTGCCAGGGTCGTGGCAATCGACGGATTGACGGCAATGGTCACGCTGGAGGCGACCGTGTCGCCGTCGCCGTCCCGCACCGTGTAATTCAGCACTTCCGTGATGCCGGCGGTCAGGCCGGCCGGTGGCAGGTAGGAGTAGCTGCCGCCGTCCAGGTCGACGACAAAGCGGCCCTGAGCGGTCGTGTCGACGGTCAGGCTGTTGGTGACGGGATCAAACGCCGTGCCGATCACGCGACCATCGCTGGCCGCCACCTGGGCCGCGACCGTGGCGGTGGCCTCGGTGTAGGTGTAGGTGATGCCGTCGAGGGTCAGGGTGTTGATGGATCCACCATCGGCGCCCACCTGACCCCCCGCGCCAATCGTGCCGCCCACGACCAGTTGGCCGGTCTGGGAGACCGGGATGGTCGAATTCAACACGGTGTTCAAGTCCGTGAACGATGTGGCGATCAGTGCGCTGCTTTCCTGTGCACCGGCGGCTGCGGCGCCGTTGTAGGCAATCGGGTTGAGCGCGGTCGGGCTGACCCCGGTGCCCAGGCCGATGGCGAACGAGGTGATGTCGTTGGTGTCCAGAAAGCCGGTCCAGGCCGCTTCCTCGGCGGCGTTGACCCCAATGCTGCCGGTGGGCACGTTGGGTTCGCCGTCCGAGAAGAAATAGGACAGGTTCTGCGCGCTGGCAAGCTTGCCGCCGTCGGCGTAGGCGCTTTGTGCCGTCGTGAGCGCAGCGTCGTAGTTGGTGTTGCCGCTGGCGATAAGTCCTGCCAGCAGGCTCTTGGCGTCGGCGGCGCTGAGCCAGACCGGTGCGCGCTCGGCAGCACCGCTGGAGAAGGTCACCAACCGCACCATCACGTCACCGTAGCGGTCGTAGGCGTCGATCAACTGAGTGATCGAACTCTTGGCGATGTCCAGCCGTGTGGCGCCGGAGGTGCCGGTCACGAAGCCGTTCATGGAGCCTGACAGGTCCAGCACGATCATCAGGTTGGTGTTGTTCAGCGCCACGGTGGTGGTCTGGGGCGTGATGACGGCGGGCGAATCGTCCTCGATGTTGACCGTCAGGCTGCCGGTGCTGGTGAGCAGGCCATCGGTGACGCTGATGCCGAAAGTCACGGCCAGCGCGTCCTCCACGTTGGTCGCAGGGTGGTCGACCGGTCCGTCCAGCGTCACGGCATAGCTGCCATTGCTGGCGATGGTGGCGGTGATGATCAGCGGGCCGTCGCTGCCGGCGCGGCCTTCCAGCGGGCTGGCGGTGGTGCCGCTGCCGGTCCAGACCAGTGCCACGCCACCCGAGGTGAGGGCGGTGGCTGGTGGCGTCAGCGTGGCCGCCAGCGCCGGGCTGTCCGAGTCGGTGATGGACAGCGTGCCGCTGAAGGTGACCGCATCGGTCGTGTCGGGCGTGCCCGCCGTATCAGGCAGGCCGAGGGGCAGTCCTGTCGTCGTCGTGAGCAGGCCTTCTTCCGACAGGCTCAGCGGTGCGGCAAGGCCCACCACCGGTGCATCGTTGACGGGCGTGACGGTCAGGCTGAAGAGGCTGGCCACCGGCGTGGACAAGTCCTGATTGCCGTCCTCGACGCTGACGTTGAATGTTGCGGTCAGGGTTTCGCTGCCGTCGTGCACAAAGCTCACCAGACCATCGGCAAGCTGGGTGCCGGAGAAGGTGGTCGCTGTCACACCGTTGACCGTGACGACGCCGTTGGTCGGCGCGCTGATGGTGAAGGTCACTTCGGCTGCCGTGTTGTCCACGTCGGTGTAGCCCAGGTCGGCGGCGGTGAGGGCGTAAGTGCCGCCCTCGGCCACGACCGCCTGCAGGTCACCGGCCAGCACCGGCGCGTCGTTGACCGGCGTGATGCTGATGGCCAGGGTGCCGGTCGTGCTGTTGGTGCCGTCGCTCACCGTGAAGGTGGCCTCGGGCACCGCACCGTTGTAGTTGGCGGCCGGGGTGAAGTTGAAGCTGCCGTTCGGGTTGATCGTCAGCGTGCCCACGCCGTCCAGGGGCAGGGCGGTGCCGGCCACAGCGGTCAGTCCGCCCACGGTGTAGCTGCTGACCACCAGCGCATCGCCATTGGCGTCGCTGGCGTTGCCGGTGAGCACGTTGCCGGTCTGGGCCTGGTCTTCCGGGCCGGTGCTGGTGGTCTGAGCTTGCGCCAGCACGGGCGCGAAGTCGTCGTTGGTGAGTGTGGCCGTGCCCTGCAGGCCGCCGACCGTGACCTGCAGGCCTTCGTTGGCCTCTGCCAGGGCGTCCGGCGTGGCGGTGATGCTGACGGTGAAGCCCGTCACGCCCGCCGGCACGCTGATCAGCCCGGCAATGGCGTCGTAGGTGACGCCATTGGAGAAGACCGGTGCGGCCTGGTCGGCTGCATCGACCGGGTTGACGCCCGTGCCGCCGAGGGTGAAGGCGTAGCTTTGCGCCACCGTGGACGCATTGGACAGCGCCACATTGAAGACGATCACGCCGCCGTTGCCGGCGCCGGTGCCTTCGACCACGCTGTCATCCGCCGTGCCCGCCGCACCCGGCTCCACGCTGGTGACGGTGGGCGCGGTGGTGGTGTCGGTGATCAGGCCGGTGGCCGTGACACCACCGATGGCGAGCGGCAGCGTTTCAGCGGCGCCCGGCTCGTACAGGCCGTCGGCCAGCGCGGGCACGGTGACGGTGAAGGCCGTGACGTTGGCGGGCACGGTAATCAGGCCGGTGGCGGGGTCGTAGGTCACGCCGTTGGAGAACGTGGGCGCGCCGAAGTCGGTGGCCGACGCCGTGCCGCCGCCCAGAGCGAATGCAAACGTCGTCGGCGTCGTTGAAGCATTCGACAGGCCGACGTTGTAGACCAGCGAGCTGCCTTCCGGCGCGGTGTCATCCGCCGTGCCGGCCGCACCCGGCTCGACGCTGCGGATGGTCGGGGCAACGTCAGCGTCGGTGATCAGGCCCGTCGCCGTGACGCCACCGATGGCGAGCGGCAGCGTTTCAGCGGCGCCCGGCTCGTACAGGCCATCGGCCAGCGCGGGCACGGTGACGGTGAAGGCCGTGACATTGGCGGGCACGGTAATCAGGCCGGTGGTGGCGTCGAAGGTCACGCCGTTGGAGAACGTGGGCGCGCCGAAGTCGGTGGCCGACGCCGTGCCGCCGCCCAGGTTGAACGCGAAGGTCGTGGGCGAGGCGGATGCGTTGCTCAGGCCGACGTTGTAGACCAGCGAGCTGCCTTCCGGCGCGGTGTCACCCGCCGTGCCGGCCGCACCGGGCTCGACGCTGCGGATGGTCGGGGCGACGTCGGCATCGGTGATCAGGCCGGTGGCCGTGACACCACCGATGGCGAGCGGCAGCGTTTCAGCGGCGCCCGGCTCGTACAGGCCGTCGGCCAGCGCGGGCACGGTGACGGCGAAGGCCGTCACGTTGGCGGGCACGGTAATCAGGCCGGTGGCGGGGTCGTAGGTCACGCCGTTGGAGAACGTGGGCGCGCCGAAGTCGGTGGCCGACGCCGTGCCGCCACCCAGAGCGAATGCAAACGTCGTCGGCGTCGTTGAAGCATTCGACAGGCCGACGTTGTACACCAGCGAGCTGCCTTCCGGCGCGGTGTCATCCGCCGTGCCGGCCGCACCCGGCTCGACGCTGCGGATCGTCGGCGCGGTGTTGGCATCGGTGATCAGGCCGGTGGCGGTGATGCCGCCCACGGTCAGCGGCAGCGCCTCGGCGGCGCCGGGTTCGTACAGGCTGTCCGCCACGGTGGGCACGGTGACGGTGAAGGCCGCGACGTTGGCGGGCACGGTGATCAGGCCGGTGGCGGGGTCGTAGGTCACGCCGTTCGAGAACGTGGGCGCGCCGAAGTCGGCAGCCGACGCCAGGCCGGGGCCGGTGACGGCGTTGCCGAGGTTGAAGGCGTAGGTCGCGGGCGTTGCGGAGGCGTTGGTGAGGCTGACGTTGTAGACCAGTGGGGTGCCTTCAGCCACGGCGTCATCAGTCGTGCCGGCGATGCCGGGCTCGACCGACGCCACGCGGGGCGCCGTGTCGTTGTCGACAATCGTGCCCACGCCGGCGGCCGTGCTCAGGCTGGCGTTGACTGCCTGGCTCAACTGCAGCTGGAAGGTCTCGGCGCTTTCGAACACCGTGTCGTCGGTGATGGCCACCGTGACGGTCCGGGTGGTCTCGCCGGGCGCGAAGGTCAGGGTGCCGCTGTTGGCGGTGTAGTCGCCGCTGGCTGTCGCGGTCGCTGCCGTGGCGCTGGCGTCGACGGTGTCGTAGCGCACGCTCACGTTCTGGCCTGAGGCAGCCGACAGCGTGACGGTGAAGGTGGCGGTGCCGGCCGCCTCGTCGACGCTGACGTCACTGAGGCTCAACGACGGCTGGGCGTCGTTGTCGGTGATGGTCGCGGTGCCGGTGGCGTTGCCGTTGAGGGTGTTGCCCGCCGTGGTGGTCGCCACCAGGGTGAAGGTTTCGGCGGCCTCGTTGAGGGTGTCGTCCACCAGCGGCGTGCGCACCAGCACGCTGCTCTGGCCGGGCAGAAGGGTGGTGGTCGTGGCGTCGATCCAGGTGGCGCCGCCATCGGTCGAGACCTGCAGGTTGTTGGACTCGCGCGAGCCGAAGTCGACCCCCAGGTCGCCCGCAGCGCCGCTGGTCAGCGCAAACGACAGGCTGGTGTCCACGTCGGAGGCGCCGCTCAGGGCCACGGTGAAGACGGCGAATCCGTCGCTCTCCGTCGCGACGGGGCTGCTGACCTGCAGGGTCGGGAAGACTGTGCCTTGCTGCACGGCAGCCACGAAGGCGGTGGGCGCCGTGCCCGTCTGCGTCTGGCCGAAGTCGTATTGGGTGCCGGTGGTGGTTTCGTTGACGCGCAGCACGCTGTCGGAGCGGTTGAGCGAGCCGGCCGGTTCTTCACCGGCAGCGGTGGGCTCCAGCTGGTTGAGGTCGACTGGCGCCACCGCCAGGCTCTGGAAATCGTCCTGTGCCGGCAGGCGGGCCAGGCGGTTGCCGTCGGCGTCGAGTTCGACGATGCCGTCCTGCGCCGTCATGATCACGTCGCCCTTGCGGACCAGGTCACCCACCTCCAGCGGCCGCAGTTCGCCCTCAACAGTGCGGATCATCACGCTGCCCCAGACCCCCCGCACCGTCCCGGTGGGCAGGCGCGCAGGCACGTAGGCCATGTCCAGCGTCAACTCGCCTGCATCAGGCTTTGCCGACGCGGCCGGGGAAGTCTTGGAAGTCTTGCTGCTGGTCGCCATGATGTGCCTTTCGTGGGCTGCCTCGGGGGCGGTGGTGCGTGCTGGCGTCAATCTGCGCCGCACAGCGTGGACATGAGTATGCCCGCCTACCTTATAGGTTGATAAAGCCAAAAAATCGTGAAAATATTCGCGCTTGATGGCTTGAAAAAAGATATAGCGTTTGCATGGGAATGCATGAAAAAGCCGCCCGTGTTGCCAGGGGCGGCTGTTGCAGATGAGCGGTTGCCAGCGTGGTTTCAGCGTTCGCTCAAGGCGTAGGCCCGCGCTTTCAGGATGGGCTTGAGCAGGTAGGACAGCACCGTTTTCTTGCCCGTGAGCATGTCCACCTCGGCCGTCATGCCGGGGATGATGGGCTGATCGGCCCCGAAGCGTGGCTGCACGGTGCGCACCCGCACCAGATAGAAGGCGTTGCCGCGTTCGTCGACCTGGGTGTCGGGGCTGATGTTTTCGACCTTGGCTTCCAGGCCACCATAAATCGAGAAATCGTAGGCGGTGAACTTGACCGTGGCCAGCTGGCCGGGGTGGATGAAGGCGATGTCCTTGGGCTGGACCTTGGCCTCCAGCACCAGCGCGTCGTCGAGCGGCACGATCTCGACGATGTCCTTGCCGGGCTGCACCACGCCGCCCACGGTGTTGGCCAGCAGGCGCTGGACGCGGCCGCGCACCGGTGACTTGACCTGCGCCTTGCTGACCTTGTCTTCCAGCGCCACCGCACCCTGGTTGAGCGCGTTGAGGCGGCCCATGACGTCGGCCATTTCGCGCCGTGCCTCGTTGCGGAAGGCCAGTTCGGTCTCCTGGGTCTTGCGCTGCGCTTCGCCGATGGCGGCCTGCACGCGGGCGATCTGGGCGGTGGCCTGTTCCATGTCGCCGCGGCTGCGGCTGACGTCACGCTCGACGCGCAGGATCTCGACTTCCGAAATGGCGCCCGAGGCCAGCAATGGCCGGGTCTTGCGCAACTCCTGCTCGGACGAGTCGAAGGCACGCTGGGCGGCCGAGCGGCGCGAGCGGGCTTCGGACAGCTCCTGCTCGCGCTGCATCAGCTGCTGCTGGTTGATCGACAGCATGGCGCGCAGCTCGGTCACGCGCGACTGGTAGAGGTTGCGCTCCTCGTCGATGATGCGGCCTTCCTGCGGGTCGGTGGTGTGGCCGGCCGGCGGGATGAAGGCGCTGTTCTCGGCCAGTGCGCGCAGGCGGGCCTGCTTGACCTTGAGCGCAAACGCCTGGGCGGCGCTCTCGCGCACGCCGGAGGTGGCGCGGGTTTCCTCGACGCGCAGCAGCAGCTGGCCGGCTTCGACCTGCTCGCCCTCGCGCACCAGAATCTCCGACACCACGCCGCCGTCGAGCGACTGCACCACCTGCAGCTGCTGCGACGGGATCACCTTGCCTTCGCCGCGCGTGACCTCGTCGATGCGCGCCAGCGCCGACCACACCAGCAGCAGCAGCACGATCACCACGGCGGCGCGCACGATCTTCTGCGCCCGCACGACGCGGTCGCGCGACATCAGCTCACTGGCTTCCTGCTCGAAGCTGCGCAGCTCGGGCGGATCGGCAGCTTCCCGGCCGGGTTTGTCCGCCTGGGTGCTGGCGCCTGATTCAGTGCGGGACTGGCGTCCCAGCAGCTTGGCCAAGCGCTGGGCGAGGCGGGGTCGGGGATCGGCGTTGTTCACGGTCTTCTTGCTCATGCTGCCCTCGCAATGCGGCCTGCCTGCAGGGCTTCGAGGATGCGGTCGCGCGGGCCGTCGGCGACGACCTTGCCGCCGTCGATCACGATCACGCGTGTCACCAGCGCCAGCATCGAGGTGCGGTGCGTCACCAGCACCACGGTCTTGTCCTGCGCGTAGTCGGTGACGCGGCGGGTGATCTGCGCTTCGGTCGAGAAGTCCATTGCGCTGGTGGGTTCATCGAGCAGCAGCAGCGGCGCGTTGTGCAGCACGGCGCGCGCAATGCCCACGCTCTGGCGCTGGCCGCCCGAGAGCAGCTCGCCGCGTTCACCCACCTGCAGGTCGAAGCCGCGCGGGTGGCGGTTGACGAAGTCCATCAGGCAGGCGGTTTCGGCCGCGGCCAGCACGGCGGAGTCGTCTGCGTAGGGCAGGCCGAGGGTGATGTTCTCGCGCAGCGTGCCGTAGAACAGGCCGACGTCCTGCGAGACGTAGGCGAGGTTGCGGCGCACGTCGGCCGGGTCGAGCTGGCGCAGGTCGATGCCGTCGAGCAGCACCGCGCCATCGGTCGGCTGGTAGAGGCCGAGCATCAGCTTCTGCAGCGTGGTCTTGCCGGAGCCGACCCGGCCGATCAGCGCCACGCGCTCGCCCGGGGCGACGCGGAAGCTCACGCCGTCGAGCACGGCGTCATCGCGGCCCGGATAGGCAAAGCGCACGTTGCGGAATTCGATCTCGCCCTTGAGTTCGCGCCGGTGCAGGAAGTTCTGGCCCGGCTCGCGCTCGACGGGCTTGGCCATCACGCTGTCGAGCGACTCCAGCGCGGTGCGCGCGCCCTGGTACTGCATCAGCAGGCCGATGATCTGGCCGGCGGGCGCCAGCGCCCGCGACGACAGCGTGGTGCAGGCGATCAGCGCGCCCATGGTCAGCTGGCGGTCGTTGATGAGGTAGACGCCGATGAACATCACCGACAGGTTGACGATCTGCGCCACCCAGTTGGTGCCGTAGTTGGCCTTGCTCGAAATCTCGCGCATGCGCACCTGGGCCTCGGCCAGGAAGCGGTTGCCGCGCTCCCAGCGCGACTGGATCACGCTCTCGGCGCCCTGGGTCTTGATGGTCTCGATGCCGCCGAGCGCCTCCACCAGCGTGGCGTTGCGCTGCGCGCCGGCCTGGTAGGTGGTCTGCGCCAGCTCGTGCAGGCGGCCTTGAAGCAGGAAGCCCATGGCCAGGATCACGACGAAGGCGATCACCACCGGCGTGACCAGCCACATGGAGATCCAGCCCATCGCGATCAGGAAGATCAACGCGAACGGCAGGTCGATCAGCGCGGTGACCGTGCTGCTGGCGATGAAGTCGCGCACCTGTTCATAGCCGCGCAGGTTGGCGGCAAACGAGCCGACCGACTGCGGCCGCGTCTCCAGCCGCATGCCGAGCACGCGCTCCATCAGGCGGGCCGAGAGCTGCACGTCGATGCGCGCGCTCGCCTGGTCGACGAAGTGGCTGCGCAGCAGGCGCAGGTACAGGTCGGCGCCCAGCACCAGCACCAGGCCGATGCCCATGGCCCAGAGCGTTTCCACCGCATGGTTGGGCACCACGCGGTCATAGACGTTCATGGTGAAGATCGGGAAGGCCAGCGCGAACAGGTTGATCAGCAGCGCCGCCCACAGCACGTCGCGGTAGACGCCGCGCTGGCTCATGATGGCGCCCCAGAACCAGTGGCTGCTGCGGGTGGCGCGCACTTCGGGCGTGCGTTCGTCGAAGCGGAAATGCGGCCGCACGAACAGCACCACGCCGCTGTGGCGCCTGGAGAATTCCTTGCGCGGCATGACGACCGCGCCCTGGCCGGTCTCGGGCAGCAGCACGCGGGCGTCGCCCGCCGGGGTCCAGCCCAGCAGCACGCAGGCTTCCTGGCCTTCGAGCAGCATGATGGCCGGCAGCGTGTTGGGGTCGATCCTGGACGGCCGCAGCCGCACCAGTCGCGTTGCGAAACCCACCCGGGCGGCGGCGCGGTCGACCAGATCAAGCGTGAGCTTGCCGTCCTGCAGCGGCAGGCCCGCACTCAGCGAGGCGCGCGAAGCGTTCACCCCCTGCACGCGGCAGATTTCCAGCAGGCAGTCGAGCAGCGGATCGGCGTGCAGCAGGTCTTCGCGCAGGCGCGGACCGCTGGCAGCGGTGTTCGGGGCAGAAGGTGTGGCGGTCGCAGCGGCAGCGGAGGCTTGAGGCGGGGGTTGGCGGGTCATGGGTGTCGTGCGTCAATAAGCTCAGGTGATATCGACACAGTGCATGCCAAATTGACCCCGGCGGTGGTCGGCGAAGTAATGTTCGAGCGTCACCCGCACCGTGGTGAAGGCCAGTTCGTCCCAGGGAATATCCGCCTCGCTGAACAGGCCGACCTCGATGGTCTCAGGCCCCGGATCGAACTCCGTGCTGAGCAGCGTGGCGCGGTAGAACAGGTGCACCTGGCCGACCCGGACCAGGTTGAGCACGCTGTAGAGGCCGTGCAGGTCGATGTGGGCGCCGGCTTCCTCGATGGTTTCGCGCAGCGCGCCCTGGCCAGTGGTCTCGCCGTGCTCCATGAAGCCGGCCGGCAGCGTCCAGAAGCCGCGGCGCGGCTCGATGTTGCGCCGGCACAGCAGCACCTGATCGCCCCACGCCGGTACGGTGCCGACCACGTTGAGGGGGTTTTCATAGTCGACCGTCAGGCAGGCCAGGCAGGTGGCGCGCTCCCGGTTGTCGTCGGCGGGAACGCGGTATTCCACCGGGGAGCCGCATTCGCGGCAGTGCTTGATGCGGCGTGTCGAGAGCATCGCGTCAGTGTATCGCGGGGGTCGGCGTGGCATGATCATCGGGCAATGGCCTGTATTTTCATCTGAGGACATCCCGTGCAGCTGTACAACTATTTCCGTTCTTCAGCCTCGTTTCGTGTACGGATTGCGCTGGCGCTCAAGGGCTTGCCCTATGACTACCGCCCGGTTCACCTGGTGCGCAACGAGCAGCTCGGGGCCGACTTCGCCGCCCTGTCGCCGCAGCGTCTGGTGCCGTTGCTGGTTGATCAGGACGAGCACGGCGACGCCGCCAAGGATCAGTACCTGAGCCAGTCGCTGGCCATCATCGAATACCTCGACGAGACCCATCCCAGCCCGCCGTTGCTGCCTGTCGATGCGGCGGGCCGGGCGCGGGTGCGGTCGCTGGCGCTGGACATTGCCTGCGAGATCCACCCGCTCAACAACCTGCGCGTGCTGCGCTACCTGGTCAAGGAACTGGGTGTCAGCGAAGACGCCAAGAACGGCTGGTATCGGCACTGGGTCGAGACCGGGCTGGAGTCGCTGGAGCGCCGCCTGGTGGCGGATGCGGCCACGGGCGCCTTCTGCCATGGCGATCAGCCCGGCCTGGCCGACTGCGTGCTGGTGCCGCAGATATTCAATGCCCAGCGCTTCGACTGCCGCCTCGACCATGTGCCCACCGTGATGCGCATTTTCGACGCCTGCATGGCGCTGCCTGCCGTCCAGCAGGCACAGCCCTCGGCCTGCCCCGACGCCGATGCTTGAGCTTCAACCGTCCGACCTGCTGCGCCCGCAGTTCACCTCTGCCCGTGTGGGCGCCTTGATGACGACCCGCGCGGGCGGTGTCAGCCAGGGCGATTTCGCCGGCCTCAACCTGCGTGCCGAGGTGGGCGATGTGCCGCAGGACGTGGCGCGCAACCGGGCGCTGCTGCAAGGCTGGGTTGGACGTGAGTCGCAGCGGCTGAATCAGGTGCACGGTGTGGCGGTGCATGCCATCGGCGCTGAGCTTGTCGATCCGATCCCGGTGGCCGATGCCAGCGTGACGTCATCGTCCGTCCTGGCGTGCGAGGTCCAGACCGCCGACTGCCTGCCCGTGCTGTTTGCGCACCGTGATGGCCGCGCGGTGGGCGCGGCTCACGCCGGCTGGCGCGGTCTGGCCGGTGGTGTGCTGGAGGCGACGCTGCAGCAGGTCTGCGTGCTGGCCGAGGCGCCCGCCGAAGACATCGAGGTCTGGCTGGGTGCCTGCATCGGCCCGCAGGCGTTCGAGGTTGGCGTGGATGTCGTGCGGGCCTTTGGCGGCAGCGCTGCGGTGCCGGGGCCGCGTTTCCAGCCTCGACCCGAGTTGGGCGTGGAAGGCAAATGGTGGGCCGATCTGCCCGGCCTGGCGCGTGACCGATTGCTGCGTGCCGGTGCGCGCGCCCTCAGCGGCAATGACGGCAGTGCACCGTGGTGCACGCACGGCAATCCGTCAAGGTATTTTTCCTTCCGGCGCCACGCCCGCACCGGCCGCATGGCTGCCTTGATCTGGCTGCGCGGTTGACGTCGTGTCTGCGTTCACTTCGGCTTGTGCGGCCAGTTCCTCGCGGGCTTCCTGCTTCTTGCGCGCCTCGCGCCGCATTGGCGTGCCCAGCAGATACATCACCAGTGCCATCGGGCCGACGCCGTACAGCATGAACGTGAACACCGCACCCAACACGCTGCCTTGCGGGTGCGTGGCTTCGGCCAGCGCCATCATGAGCGCGACGTAAATCCATGCGATGGCAATCAGATACATCCGGGTTCCTGAGGTGCAAATTGTCAATTTCGTGAACTAGAATTTTATTTCACGATGTGGATAAGTCGGTGCTTGCTCACTCTTGTCCATGCGTGATCAAAGCCAGAGCGCGCACCCGCCGCGCCGCCGATTGTGTTTGATGGAGGAGAAGCCCGTGAATCAAACGACCCATCCGATGGCCGCCATCCCCGGCGCGCTGGACTTGAGCAACCTGCTGCGCAGTGCCTGGGGCCTCGGTGGCACCGACACCGGCCAGGTCAGCGCCAAGCTCGGCTCGCTCGGCACCAGTCTGAGCGACAACCTCAAGCCGCTGGCGCAACTGCAGATTCCACCCACCGAGCTGTCGCGCATCCAGGCCGAATACCTGCGTGAAGCGGCCGAGTTGTGGAACGGCCGTCTGACGGGCCAGGCCGCGCCGCCGGCCAAGGACCGCCGCTTTGCGGGCGCCGAATGGTCGGCCCAGCCGATGGCGGGCTACACCGCCGCGCTCTACCTGCTCAATGCCCGCACGCTGATGCAGCTGACCGACGCGGTGCAGGGCGACGCCAAGACCCAGAACCGGCTGCGGTTTGCGGTGCAGCAGTGGATCGACATTGCCGCGCCGTCCAACTACCTGGCCTTCAACCCCGAGGCGCAGAAGAAGGCGCTCGACACCCGCGGCGAAAGCATCGCCCAGGGCATGTCGCACCTGTTGCAGGACATGCAGCAGGGCTATGTGTCGCAGACGGACGAGAGCCTGTTCGAGGTCGGCCGCAACGTCGCCACCACCGAAGGTTCGGTGGTGTTCGAGAACGAGCTCTTCCAGCTGCTCGAATACAAGCCGCTGACGGCCCAGGTGCATGAGCGGCCGATGCTGTTCGTGCCGCCGTGCATCAACAAGTTCTACATCCTCGACCTGCAGCCGGATAACTCGCTGATCCGCTACACGGTCGAGCAAGGCCACCGCGTCTTCGTGGTGAGCTGGCGCAACCCCGATGACAGCCTGGCCGCCAAGACCTGGGACGACTACATCGAGGACGCCGCCATCCGCGCCATCCGCGTGGTGCAGGAGATCACCGGCGCCAAGACCATCGACACACTGGGTTTCTGCGTCGGCGGCACCATTTTGAGCACTGCGCTGGCCGTGCTGGCCGCGCGGGGCGAGCAGCCCGCCGCCAGCGTGACGCTGCTGACCACCTTCCTCGACTTCAGCAGCACCGGCATCCTCGACCTGTTCATCGACGAGGCCATGGTGCAGGTGCGCGAGTTGAGCCTCGGCGCCGACGCGCCCAAGGGCCCCGGCCTGCTCAAGGGCAAGGAGCTGGCCTCGACCTTCAGCTTCCTGCGCCCGAACGACCTGGTCTGGAACTACGTGGTGGGCAACTACCTCAAGGGCGAGAAGCCGCCCGCGTTCGACCTGCTGTACTGGAACTCCGACAGCACCAACCTGCCCGGGCCGATGTACTGCTGGTACCTGCGCCACACCTATCTCGAAAACAAGCTCAAGGTGCCCGGCGCGCTGACGGTGTGCGGCGAGAAGATCGACCTGGGCGCCATCGAAGCGCCGGTCTACCTGTTCGCCTCGCGTGAAGACCACATCGTGCCCTGGGATTCGGCCTACCTGAACACCCAGGTGCTCAAGGGCCCCAAGCGCTTCGTGCTGGGCGCGTCCGGCCACATTGCCGGCGTCATCAACCCGCCGGCCAAGAAAAAGCGCAGCCACTGGATCGGCAACGGCCTGCCCGCCACTGCCGAGGCCTGGCTGGCCCAGGCCACCGAGCAGCCCGGCAGCTGGTGGCCGGATTGGGCCGAGTGGCTCAAGGGCCACGCCGGCAAGCTCAAGGCAGCGCCCAAGACGCCCGGCAACCGCAAATACAAGGCGATCGAGCCGGCGCCGGGGCGTTACGTCAAGGCCAAGGCCTCCGCCTGAGTCAAAAATACCTGTTCCAACCCTGATTGAAGGAGAAACAAGCATGACCGACATCGTCATCGTGGCCGCCGCCCGCACCGCCGTGGGCAAATTTGGAGGCAGCCTGGCCAAGGTGGCCGCGCCTGAACTGGGCGCCACCGTCATTGGCGCGCTGCTGGAGCGCTCGGGCCTGAGCGGCGAGCAGATCGGCGAGGTCATCCTCGGCCAGGTGCTGACCGCCGGTTCGGGCCAGAACCCGGCGCGCCAGTCGGTCGTCAAGGCCGGGCTGCCGCACGGTGTGCCTGCCATGACCATCAACAAGGTCTGCGGCTCGGGCCTGAAGGCCGTGATGCTGGCCGCACAAGCCATCCGTGACGGCGACAGCGAGATCATCATCGCCGGCGGCCAGGAAAACATGAGCCTGGCGCCCCACGTGCTGCCCGGCAGCCGCGACGGCCAGCGCATGGGCGACTGGAAGCTGGTCGACACCATGATCAACGACGGCCTGTGGGACGTCTATAACCAGTACCACATGGGCATCACGGCCGAGAACGTGGCCAAGAAGTACGGCATCACCCGCGACATGCAGGACGCGCTGGCGCTCGGCAGCCAGCAGAAGGCTGCAGCCGCCCAGGACGCCGGCAAGTTCAAGGACGAGATCGTCGGCGTGACGATTCCGCAGAAGAAGGGCGACGCGCTGGTCTTCAGCGCCGATGAGTTCATCAACCGCAAGACCAGCGGCGACGTGCTTGGCGGCCTGCGTCCGGCGTTCGACAAGGCCGGCTCGGTTACGGCGGGCAACGCCTCGGGCCTGAACGACGGCGCCGCCGGCGTGATGGTCATGAGCGCGGCCAAGGCCGCAGCGCTGGGCCTGACGCCGCTGGCCCGCATCGCCAGCTACGCCTCGGCGGGCCTCGACCCGGCCTACATGGGCATGGGCCCCGTGCCCGCCGCCCGCAAGGCGCTGGAGCGCGCCGGCTGGAAGCCGGCCGATCTGGATCTGCTGGAAATCAACGAAGCCTTTGCCGCGCAAGCCTGCGCCGTGCACCAGGAAATGGGCTGGGACACGAGCCGTGTCAACGTCAACGGCGGCGCGATTGCCATCGGCCACCCGATCGGCGCGTCCGGCTGCCGCATCTTGGTCACGCTGCTGCACGAGATGCAGCGCCGCGATGCCAAGAAAGGCATCGCCTCGCTGTGCATCGGCGGCGGCATGGGCGTGGCGCTGACGGTCGAGCGCGCCTGATCACATTGAGCGTTATCAATTGGTGTTGCAGCCTTGCCACCGCGCAAGGGCTGCACCCTATGGTCACGACACATCGGCTTGCCTATCGTGAGCAAGCTTCAAAACCAAGGAGAAGAGCATGAGTCAAAAAGTTGCATACGTCACCGGTGGCATGGGTGGCATCGGAACCGCCATCTGCCAGCGCCTGCACAAGGAAGGCTTCAAGGTCATCGCCGGCTGCGGCCCGAGCCGTGACTTCGTCAAGTGGATCGACGAGCAGAAGGCGCTCGGCTACACCTTCTACGCATCGGCCGGCAACGTCGCCGACTGGGACTCCACCGTCGAGGCCTTCACCAAGGCCGTGGCAGAGCATGGCCCGATCGACGTGCTGGTCAACAACGCCGGCATCACGCGCGACCGCATGTTCCTGAAGATGACGCCCGATGACTGGAAGGCTGTCATCGACACCAACCTCAACAGCATGTTCAACGTCACCAAGCAGGTGGTGCCGGGCATGGTGGAAAAGGGCTGGGGCCGCATCATCCAGATCTCGTCGGTCAACGGCGAGAAGGGCCAGGCCGGCCAGACCAACTACTCGGCGGCCAAGGCCGGCATGCACGGCTTCACGATGGCTCTCGCCCAGGAAATGGCCTCCAAGGGCGTGACCGTGAACACCGTCAGCCCGGGCTACATCGGCACCGACATGGTCCGCGCCATCAAGCCGGAAGTGCTGGAGAAGATCGTCGCCACCATTCCCGTCAAGCGCCTGGGCACGCCCGACGAGATCGGCTCGATCTGCGCCTGGCTTGCGGGCGAGGACTCCGGCTTCACCACCGGCGCAGACTTCAGCTGCAACGGTGGCCTGCACATGGGTTGAGGGCGAAATGCGCTCAAGAAAACCGGCCTCGGCCGGTTTTTTTCATGGCGCGATCAGAAGTCGCGCCGCGCGGGTCAGGTCCTCGGGCGTGGCGGTTTCCAACTGCACGGTCGGCGCCTGGGCCAGCCCCTCGTAGTGGTTGCTGAGCGACTTCATGTAGCCTGGGTCGTAGTGGCGCAGCATCAGCTCGTCAAACACCTCGGCCATCTGGCCGGCGCGCGCTGCGTCTTGCCAGGCTTTGACCTGTTCCTTGCCGCGCAAGCTCACCAGCGCATCCAGCTGGCGGCACAGGTGTTCAGGATCTTTGACCAGAAAGTCATAGTCCTCCAGCAGCAACTGCAGCCGGCTGGGCTGGGGCAGGTCGACCAGCAGGCAGCGGCCGCGCTGCATCAGCGTCTCGATCAGCATGTCGGGCACGCGGATGTGGCCGATCTTCTTGCTCTCGCTCTCGACGTAGACCGGACGCGCCGGGTCCAGCTGGCGCAGTGCGCTCCAGACGGCGCTGTCCATCGCTTTCTGGCTGGGCTGCTGGTCGCCCGGCACCAATCCGAGCACCGAGCCGCGGTGGTGGGCGAGCGCCTCCAGGTCCAGCACCTGCGCGCCTTCAGCCCGCAAGGCCTGCAGCAGGCGGGTCTTGCCGCTGCCGGTCTTGCCGCACAGCACGCGCCAGTCGAAGCGGGCGGGCAGTTCATCCAGCTCTTGCCGGACGACCGCGCGAAAGCCCTTGTAGCCGCCGTCGAGCACGGTGGTCTTGAAGCCGATGCGGTCCAGGAACCACGCCAGCGTGCCGGAGCGGTCGCCGCCGCGCCAGCAGTAGACCAGCGGGCGCCAGTTGCGCGGCAGCGGGCCGGTCCAGCGGTCGATGTGGTCGGCAATGTTGCGCGCCACCATCGCTGCGCCCATCTTGCGGGCCTCGAAGGCGGAGACCTGCTTGTAGTCGGTGCCGACCAGGCGACGTTCCTCATCGTCGAGCACCGGCCAGTTCACTGCGCCGGGCAGGTGGTCGAGCGCGAATTCGCTGGGTGAGCGCGCATCGATGATGGCGTCAAAAGGGGTGGTTTCGGCCAGCACCTGGCTGGCATGGAGGCGTTGCAGAGACATGGCGTGATTGTCTGCGCAGCGCGGGCGTTTTCAGCGTGCGGCTTGTGCCTGCTGGTGAATGAGTGCGTCCAGCGCATCGCAGACCTCGTTCATGCGGCCGCTGATCACGGTGCGCCGTGCGTCGCGCGGATCGATGCTCAGGCGCAGCACCGGGGCATGTCGTGCGGCGGGCCGGTTGACGGCAAAGAGCGCCGTGCTCAGGGCCATGTGTCCCTGCAGCAGGGCGGCGCCGGGCATCGTCAGCGGGCGGCGGCTGAGAAAACGAAGCAGTGAGCCGGTCATGGTGAGTCTCCTGTCAGGCGATCATGGAAAACGTTCGATGCCTTGATCTCGACGGACCACCGCAAAGCTTGATGCCATAAATGAAAAATTTGGAGGCTGCTTTGCGACTTACGCACGGCAGTTGACCCGACCTGCTGGTTGCAGTCGATCTTCAGACCAGCAGGGTGTTGCGAATCAGGCCGACCGCGAGACCTTCGATGACGAAGTTGGCCTCGTCCTTGACGTGAATGATGTCGAAGTCGGGGTTCTCGGGCACCAGTTCGATGCCGTTCTTGCTGCGCCGGAAGCGCTTGACCGTGACCTCGTCGTCCAGCCGTGCCACGACGATCTGTCCATTCTTGGCCTCGCTGACCTTCTGCACGGCGAGCAGGTCGCCGTCCAGGATGCCGGCGTCGCGCATGCTCATGCCGCGCACCTTGAGCAGGAAGTCGGGCTGGCGCGCAAACAGGTGCGCTTCCACCGTGTAGCTCTGGTCGATGTGCTGCTGCGCCAGGATCGGGCTGCCGGCGGCCACGCGGCCGACCAGCGGCAGCGACAACTGCGCCAGGCTCGCCAGCGGCAGGGTGAACTGCTCGCCGATGCCCTTGGCGCGTGACTCGTTGATGCTGCGCAATATGTCAGACTTGAGACGGATGCCGCGCGAGGTGCCGCCGATCAGCTCGATCACGCCCTTGCGCGCCAGCGCCTGCAGGTGGTCTTCAGCGGCGTTGGCTGACCGGAAGCCGAGCTTGGTGGCGATCTCGGCCCGGGTGGGCGGGGCGCCACTGCGCTCGATGGCGCTCTGGATCAGCTCCAGAACCTGCTGCTGGCGTGCGGTGAGTTTGGGGCTGTGTTCCAAGATGTTTCCCTTTAATCTGAGGCTGTATTTTTATACAGCACAACAAGAATGACAAGCACTGTGGCTTATTCAGCGGAATTCGAAAGTTCTTCTGCCCCGGCGTCATGTCTGGTGGTGCTGGGCACCGGCGGCACCATTGCCGGGCGCTCGCGCCACGCGGCGGACAACGTCGGCTACAAGGCGGCCGAGCTGGATGTGGCCGATCTGGTCGCGCAATCCGGGCTGGCGCAGCGCCTGCAGACGGGCTTGCGGCTGGAGTTCGAGCAGGTCGCCCAGCTCGACAGCAAGGACATGAGCCATGCGGTGTGGCGCCGGCTGGCCGAGCGCAGCCAAGCCCATCTGGCCCGGCCCGAGGTGGTCGGCGTGGTCATCACCCACGGCACCGACACGCTGGAGGAAACCGGCTACCTGCTGCAGCGCGTGCTGGCGCCCGTCAAGCCGCTGGTGCTGACCGCCGCGATGCGACCCGCCACCGCCTTGCACACCGATGGCCCGCAGAACCTGCTCGACGCGCTCACGCTCGCGGCCACGCCCGGCGTGCATGGCGTGCTGGCCTGTCTGGCGGGCTGCATCTGGGCGGCCGATGAGGCGCGCAAGGTCCATCCGTACCGGCTGGATGCCTTCAACGCCGGGGATGCCGGTGCGCTGGCGTATCTGGAAGAAGGGCGCTTGCGGCAGTTGCGGCCCTGGCCGGGCGGGCAGGCGCTGGGCGTCGAGGTGCTGGCGCGCGAGATCTGGCCGCAGGTCGAGATCATTCACAGCCACGCCGGCAGCGACGGTGCGCTGGCGCAGCTGGTGGTTGACGCAGGGGTGCAAGGCCTGGTGGTGGCCTGCACCGGCAATGGCACGGTGCATGACGACCTGCTGGCCGTGCTGCAGCGCGCGCGCCAGCGGGGCGTGGCGGTGCTGCGGGCCTTGCGGGGTGGTGCGGGCAGCATCGTCGAGAACGCCGAGGCCGCCTTGCCCCACGCCGGTGCCTTGACGGCAGCGCAGGCGCGGGTGGAGTTGCTGCTGCGCCTGCTGGCGCAGCATTGATCAGCGGCTGGTCAGACCACCGTCGTCAGCGTGACGTCGATGTTGCCGCGCGTGGCGTTCGAGTACGGGCAGACGATGTGGGCAGCTTGCACCAGCTCTTCGGCCACGGCGCGGTCCACGCCCGGCAGGTTGATGGTCAGTGCAGCCTGGATGCCGAAGCCGGTGGGGATCGGGCCGATGCCGATGTCGGCGCTGATGGTGGTGCCGGCCGGCACAGGCACCTTCTTCTGGCCGGCGACGAACTTCAGCGCGCCCAGGAAGCAGGCCGAGTAGCCAGCAGCGAACAGCTGCTCGGGGTTGGTGCCGGCGCCGTCATCGCCGCCAAGCGCCTTGGGTGTCGACAGCGTCACCGACAGGCGGTTGTCATCAGAAGCCGAGGTGCCGGCACGGCCGCCTTGCGAGGTGGCGTGGGCGGTGTAGAGGACTTTTTCGATCGACATGTGGAGGTCCTTTCGGGACATGGAGTTACCCGGAGATCGGGCGAAAAGGAAATCAGGTCGGGGGCACGGAATGGCTCAGCGATGAGCGCAGGCCCTGCAGCCTTTGGGTGAGCGAGCGCAACTCGTCGAGCGTGCAACCGGTGGCCGCAGCAATGCGCGGCGGCAGGCTGCGGGCCTGTTCCTTCAGGGCGCGGCCGGCGTCGGTCAGGTGGACCTCGACGCGGCGCTCGTCGCCCTCGCTGCGCTGGCGTTGCAGCCAGCCGGCGGTTTCCAGGCGCTTGAGCAGCGGCGTCAGCGTGCCGGAGTCGAGCGTCAGCTGCGCGCCGATCTCGCCGACGCTGGCGCCATCGCGCTCCCAGAGCGTCAGCATGACGAGGTACTGCGGGTAGGTCAGCTCCAGCTCGTCGAGCAGCGGCCGGTAGAGCTTGGTCATGGCCAGCGAGGCCGAATACAGCGCAAAGCACAGCTGCTGGTCCAGCCGCAGCGCGGCGTCGGCCAGCGGGTTGGCGGAGTGGAGGAGGGCTGTTTCGGAAGGCATGACGTTAATGTAGATTGTGAACAATACAATTGTTCGAAACAGGGTTGATGCGAAAAAGCCGGCGCGGTGGCCGGCTTCCATGGTGCGTATCAACCGTTCATCACATCAGCCGCGCATCAATCACGCGATAGCGCTTCCAGCGATTCGCCGATTTCCATCCAGCGCTGCTCCAGCCCCTCGATGCTGTCGGCCAGTTGCTTGAGCGTGCGCCCCTGCTCGGCCCGCACGGCCGGCGACATGTCGGCGCGGCCCAGCGCTTCCAGCAACTCGGCGTGCGCGCCTTGCGCCTTGGCCAGTTCCTGCTCGACCTTGGCCTGCTCCTTCTTGAGCGGCTTGGCTTCGTCGGCCGATTTCTGCCGCACGGCGGGGGAGGCGACAGGCGCCTGGACGGCTTTCGGCGCGGCGACTGGTGCGGCGGCTGGCTTGCTGGCCGGTTCACGCGCGGCGCGGGCGGCCTCGCGGCTCTGCTCCAGCAGCCACTTCTGGTAGTCGTCCAGATCGCCGTCGAAGGGTTCGACCTTGCCCTTGGCCACCAGCCAGAACTCGTCGCAGACCTCGCGCAGCAGGGCACGGTCGTGGCTGACGAGCATCACGGTGCCTTCGTACTCGTTGAGCGCCATGCTGAGCGCCTCGCGCGTGGTCAGGTCGAGGTGGTTGGTCGGCTCGTCGAGCAGCAGCAGGTTGGGGCGCTGCCAGACCAGCATCGCCAGCACCAGCCGCGCCTTCTCGCCGCCGGAGAGGCTGCCGACCTCCTGCTGCACCATCGGCCCGGTGAAGCGGAAGCGGCCCAGGAAGTCACGCAACTCCTGCTCGCGCGCCTGCGGCGACACGTCGCGCGCCAGCCGCACCATGTGCGCCAGCGGGCCTTCGTCGGGCCGCAGCACGTCCATTTCCTGCTGGGCGAAGTAGCCGATCGCCAGGCCTTTGCCTTCCTGGATGTTGCCGCTCAGCGCGCCCTGCATGCGCGCCAGCGTCTTGACCAGCGTCGACTTGCCCTGGCCGTTGGCGCCCAGGATGCCGATGCGCTGGCCCGGCATCACGCTCTTGTTGATGTGCTGCACGATGCTCTTGGCCGGGCCGCCGTCGACGCCGGCGTAGCCGACCTCGATGTCGTCCATCACCAGCATCGGGTTGGGCAGGTTGGCGGGTTCGCGGAACTCGAACTGGAAGTCGGCACTGGTGAGGATCGGCGCGAGTTTTTCCATCCGTGCCAGCGCCTTGACCCGGCTCTGCGCCTGCTTGGCCTTGCTGGCCTTGGCCTTGAAGCGGTCGATGAAGCGCTGCAGGTGCGCCACTTTCTCCTGCTGCTTGCCGTAGGCCGCCTGCTGCTGTTCCAGGCGCTCGGCGCGCATCAGCTCGAAGCCCGAATAGTTGCTGCCGTAGCGCGTCAGCTTGGTCTCGTCCAGGTGCAGCGTGACCTTGGTGACGGCGTCCAGGAATTCGCGGTCGTGGCTGATGACCAGCATCGTGCCGTCGAAGCGCTGCAGCCACGCTTCCAGCCACACCAGCGCGTCCAGGTCCAGGTGGTTGGTCGGCTCGTCCAGCAGCAGCAGCTCGCCCGGGAACATCAGCGCGCGGGCCAGTTGCAGGCGCATGCGCCAGCCGCCCGAGAAGCTGTTGACCGGCGCATCGACCTGCGCCATCGAGAAGCCCAGGCCCATCAGCAGCGTCTGCGCGCGGGCGGTGGCATCGAATTCACCGGCCTCGGCCAGCGCCATGTACGCCTCGCCGATGGCGTTGCCGTCGTCAGCCGCTTCGGCAGCGGCCAGCGCGGCGCGGGCGGTCATCAGCGGCACGTCGCCTTCGAGCACGAAGTCGGTCGCGCCTTGCTCGGTCTCGGGCATTTCCTGCGCGACTTCGGCGATGCGCCAGCGCGGCGGCATTTCCACGTCGCCGCCGTCGGACTGCAGGCGGTGCGTCAGCAGCGCAAACAGGCTGGACTTGCCCGCGCCGTTGCGGCCGACCAGGCTGGCTTTTTCGCCCGGTTGCAGCGTGAAGCCGGTCTGGTTGAGCACGACTTTGGTGCCACGGCGCAGGGTGACGTTCTTGAGTTGAAGCATGTCGTTTGTGAAGGCTTTAATTGAATGGCTTTAGCGTGCGGTGCGCAGTGCGGCCAGGGTCTCACCCAGCTCGATCACTGCCAGCGCGTAATAGGACGATTGGTTGTAGCGCGTGATGGCCCAGAAGTTCTGCGTGCCCGCCACGTGGCTGGACGGCTCGGCGCCGTTCTGCAGCTCGACCAGCGCCAGCAGGCCGGTGTGGGCCAGCGCGCGGCTGTCGAGCGCCGCGCCGGCTGCTTCCATCTGCGCGGGCGTGAAGGTGGGGCGGATGTCGGGCGCCAGCAGCGCTGCGCGTTGCGTGGTGTCCATGGGCGGCAGCACCGGGTAGTGCGTCGGCAGGCCGGCCTGCCAGCCGTAGGCGACCAGGTAGTTGGCGATGCTGCCGATGGCGTCGGCCGGGCTGTTGATCAGGTCGATGCGGCCGTCGCCATCCAGATCGACCGCCTGCTTGAGCCACGAGCTCGGCATGAACTGCGGCCAGCCCAGCGCGCCGGCATACGAGCCACGCAGGCTGAGCGGCTCGACGCCGTCGCGCTGCGCCAGCACCAGCAGGGCGGCCAGTTCGTCGCGGAAGAAGGCGCTGCGGTCGCTGCGGCCGGTGGGAAAGTCAAAGCCCAGCGTGGCGAGCGTGTCGACGGCGCGGAAGTTGCCCATCTGCTGGCCGTAGAAGGTCTCGACGCCAATCAGCCCGACGATCACCTGCGCCGGTACGCCCCAGCGCGCCTCGGCCAGTGCCAGCCAGCGCTCGTTGTCGGCCCAGAAGGCCAGCCCGGCGCGCAGGCGCCTGGCCTCGATGAAGCGGGCGCGGTAGGCCGCCCAGTTCTTGGCCACGCCCGTGGCGGCCGGCATGATGAGCCGGGCGGTGGCGCTCTGGTAGCGCGCCTGCGCCAGCGTCTGCAGGATGGCGGCGGCGTTCAGGCTCGGCTCGCGCTCGGCCAGTGCCTGGGCGAAGTCGACCACCTCGGCGCGCTCGCTGTACGAAGGCAGAGCGGGTGCCGCCGCAGCCACGGCCAGCGCCGGCTTGCGCGCCTGGGCATGGGCCACGCCGCTGACCAACAGCATGGCCAGGCCGCAGCAGATCAGGTTCAGAAATCTAGAGAAACGGTCAGGCATCAGATTCAGACGAAGTAGGCAACCCGGGTTGATCCCCATGGCAAGGGCGGGATTGTCCATGGTGTGGCGCATGCGCCCTAGGCTAGAGTGATCGGCGACCCCATAAACCGACGGAGACACCGCCATGCTGACCCTCGACGACCCGCTTTTGCTGCGCAGCCAGGACGCCCGCGGCGTGCTGACCTTGACGCTCGACCGCCCGCAGGCCTTCAACGCGCTGTCCGAAGCGATGCTGCAGGCGCTGCGCCGTGAGTTCGAGGCCATCGCCCGCGACGACAGCGTGCGCGTGGTCGTGCTGGCCGCCGCTGGCAAGGCTTTCTGCGCCGGCCACGACCTGCGCGAAATGCGCGCTGCGCCCAGCCTGGCGTACTACCGCGAGCTGTTCGCCGCCTGCGGCCAGGTCATGATGGCCATCCAGCGCCTGCCGGTGCCGGTGATTGCCCGCGTGCATGGCATTGCCACCGCAGCCGGCTGCCAGCTGGTGGCAATGTGCGACCTGGCGGTGGCGGCCAGCACGGCGCGCTTTGCCGTCAGCGGCGTCAACCTCGGCCTGTTCTGCGCCACGCCCAGCGTCGCTTTAAGCCGCAACATCGGCCGCAAGCAGGCCTTTGAGATGTTGGTGACCGGCGACTTCATCAGCGCCGAACAGGCGCGGGAGCGCGGGCTGGTCAACCGCGTGGTGGAGTTGGAGGCGCTGGACGCCGAGGTGGACAAGCTCGCCGCCAGCATCGTCGCCAAGCCGCGCGAGGCGGTGGCCATGGGCAAGGAACTGTTCTACCGCCAGCTGGAAATGGGCATTGGCGCGGCGTACCAGGCTGCGACCCAGACCATGGCTTGCAACATGATGGAGGCCAGCGCGCTGGAGGGCGTGCAGGCCTTCATCGACAAGCGCAAGCCCGACTGGGCCTGAGCAGCGCTGGCCGGCTGGCTCACATGCCGGCGTAGTTCGGTCCGCCGCCGCCTTCGGGCGTGACCCAGACGATGTTCTGGGTCGGGTCCTTGATGTCGCAGGTCTTGCAGTGCACGCAGTTCTGCGCGTTGATCTGCAGGCGGTCGGAGTTGTCCTCGTTCTTGACGAACTCGTACACGCCCGCCGGGCAGTAGCGGCTCTCGGGGCCGGCGAACCGGGCCAGGTTGATGGCCACCGGCACGCTGGCGTTCTTGAGCGTCAGGTGCGCCGGCTGGTGTTCCTCGTGGTTGGTGTTGCTGATGAAGACCGAGCTGAGCCGGTCGAAGGTCAGCTTGCCGTCCGGCTTGGGGTAGTCGATCCTGGCGCACTCAGCTGCCGGCTTGAGGTAGCTGTGGTCGGGCTGGTTGCGGTGCAGCGTCCACGGTGGGCTCTTGATGCCGAGCTTGGGCAGCAGCCACTGCTCGATGCCGGTCATCAGCGAGCCGACGTACACGCCCTTCTTGAACCAGGTCTTGAAGTTGCGCGACTGGTTCAGCTCGGCGTGCAGCCAGCTCTGCTGGAACGCGGCCGGGTAGGCGGCCAGCTCGTCGTGCTGGCGGCTGGCGGTCACCGCCTCGTAGGCGGCTTCTGCGGCCAGCATGCCGGTCTTGATGGCAGCGTGGCTGCCCTTGATGCGCGCGGCGTTCAGGTAGCCGGCGTCGCAGCCGATCAGCGCACCGCCCGGGAACACCGTCTTGGGCAGACTCAGCAGGCCGCCGGCGGTGATGGCGCGCGCGCCGTAGCCGATGCGCTTGCCGCCCTTCAGGTACTTGCTGATGCTGGGGTGGGTCTTCCAGCGCTGCATTTCCTCGAACGGGCTCAGGTAGGGGTTGCTGTAGTCCAGCCCGGTGACGAAGCCGAGCGTGACCTTGTTGTCTTCCGCGTGATAGAGGAAGCCGCCGCCGTAGGTGTCGCTCGTCATCGGCCAGCCGGCGGTGTGCACCACCAGGCCGGGCTGGTGGTTGGCGGGCTCGATCTCCCACAGCTCCTTGATGCCCAGGCCGTAGCTCTGCGGATCGGCGCCGGCGTCGAGCTTGAAGTGGGCGATCAGCTGCTTGCCCAGGTGGCCGCGCGAGCCTTCGGCCAACAGCGTGTACTTGCCGAGCAGTTCCATGCCGAGCTGGAAGCTGTCGCCCGGCGTGCCGTCCTTGCCCACGCCCATGTTGCCGGTGGCCACGCCCTTGACCGAGCCGTCGGCGTTGTAGAGCACCTCGGCGGCGGCAAAGCCGGGGAAGATCTCCACGCCCAGGTTCTCGGCCTGCTGCGACAGCCAGCGCACCACATTGCCCAGACTGACGATGTAGTTGCCGTGGTTGTGGAAGCACTCGGGAATCAGCGCCTGCGGCGTCTGGGTGGCGCCGGTCTCGCTCAGGAACAGCACCTCGTCGGCGGTGACGGGCTGGTTGAGCGGCGCGCCCAGCTCCTTCCAGTTCGGAAACAGTTCGGTGAGGGCGATCGGGTCCATCACGGCGCCCGAGAGGATGTGCGCGCCCGGCTCCGAGCCTTTCTCCAGCACCACCACCGACACGTCCTGGCCCTTTTCGGCCGCCAGTTGCTTGACGCGGATGGCCGCCGACAGACCCGCAGGCCCGGCGCCGACGATGACCACGTCGTATTCCATGGACTCTCGCGGTCCGAACTGGTCAAGAATCTCCTGCGCGTTCATGGGCTTCCTTGGTTCATGTGAGGCGGGTTTGCGGCGCGCCGGATTCTAGCGGGCACGCAAGATAAAAAGAACGATCGTGCTTTTATTTTGTCGCCTCAGCGCAGCAGGCCGGCTGTCTGGCGTCGGCTTGTCGTTTGTCATTGCACGGCAGCCGTTTCCTGCCCCAGTCAGCGCGGGTGCAAGATGGGTCAAAATCCGAAGTTGTCATGCCGAAGAAAGATTTTTTCATGTCGATGGTCAGCGCCGTATGAGCGCGGTTTTGCCACCGGGGCATGCCGCAGCCGAGCTTGAGCGTGTGCGTCTGGTCGAAGACCGGCTGCGACTGGTGCTGTGGGCCAGCGACAAGAGCGTCTGGACCTGGGACGCGGCCACCGGCCAGATGCTGATCGAAGCCGTGGAGGCCAACGCCCGGAAATTCGCATGGCCGTCGATGCCGCTGCAGCAGTGGCTCGGGATGGTCGACGCGCGCGACCTCGAAACCGTGCGCCTGAGCTGGCGCCTGCACGTCAGCGGCGCCAGCAGCGAGTTCGCCGCCTCGTTTCGTGCCTTGATCGATGGCGAAACCCACTGGATGCGCATGCGCGGTCGAGCCCTGGAGCGTGACGCCTCGGGCCGCGCCCTCCGCGTCGGCGGCACCATCAAGGACACGACTGAAGAGCATCAGGCCGAGGAATCCCTGCGCCTGATGGCCAACACCTTCCATAGCACCCGCGATGCCCTGGTGGTGACGGATCTGCGCTGGCGCGTGATCGAGTCCAACGAGGCCTTCACCAACCTGCTGGGCGTGAATGCGGCCCGGAACGAGGCTGTGCTCGATGGCCTTCAGCTCGACACCTGGCTGTCGTGGCCGGCCAGCTACCGCAGCGAGATGGAGGCCCACGGCGTCTGGAGCGGCGAGGGTGAACTGCGCACCGCCGCCACCGCGCGCCTGCCGGTGCGCATCAGCATCACGGCGCTGCAGAAGCAGGCGGCGCACGAGGCCTGCTACATCGTGTCGCTGTCGGATCTCAGCTCGCAGCGTCGCGCCGAAGCGCGCCTGGAGCGGCTGGCGCTGTCCGACACGCTCACCGGCCTGCCCAACCGCGCCGCGCTGGAGCAGACGCTGGCGCAGAAGCTGGCCGCAGATGAGTCGTTCGCGCTGCTGTTTCTGGACCTGGACGGTTTCAAGGAAATCAACGATTCCTTCGGCCACGACGCCGGCGACATCGTGCTGCGCGAAATCGCCCGGCGCCTGCAGGACGTGCTGCAGGACGACGGCTTTCTGGGCCGCTGGGGCGGCGACGAGTTCGTGCTGGCGCTGCCGGCGGGCAGCGGCGAAACCGAGGTGCGCTCGGTCGCGCAGGGCGTGATTGCCGCGCTCAGCCGCACGGTCGACATCGACGCCAACCAGGTCTCGGTCACGCCCAGCATCGGCGCGGTGCTGTGCCCGCGCGACGGCAACGAGGTCGGCGTGCTGCTGCGCAAGGTCGACAGTGCCATGTACGCCGCCAAGGAGCGCGGACGCAACTGCCTGGCGTTCTATGACATCTCGCTCGACACCGACGCGCAGCGCCGCGTGCGCATGCATGCGCTGCTGCGGGTCGACGTCGAGCGCAACGGCTTCAGCTACGTCGCCCAGCCCAAGGTCGACGCGCAGGGCCAGGCGGTCGGCTCCGAGCTGCTGATGCGCTGGAACACCACCGCGTTCGGGCCGGTGTCGCCGGTCGAGTTCATCCCGATCGCCGAGAAGATCGGCCTGATCGGCCTGATGGGCCGCCATGCCATGCACGCCGCCGCCCGCCTGATCGCGCGCGGCATCGAAGCGGGTGTGCGCCTGCCGGTGGCCGTCAACCTCTCGCCCAAGCAGCTGATGCAGCCCGGCCTGGACCGGCAACTGCTGCTGGCGTGCGAGCGCGCCCAGATCGAGCCGGGCCTGCTGGAGCTGGAGCTGACCGAATCCGCGCTCGTCGGTGGCATGGACGTGGTCGCGCCGCGCCTGAAGCGGCTGCGCCAGCTGGGCTTCGAGCTGGCGCTGGACGACTTCGGCACCGGCTACTCGTCGCTGAGCTACCTGCGCCACCTGCCGTTCCAGAAGATCAAGATCGACCGCAGTTTCGTGCTCGACGTCGACCAGGACCGCCGCGCCGCCCGCATGCTCGAACACATCGTGCGCCTGTGCGCCGACCTGGGCATGCGGACCGTGGCCGAGGGTGTCGAGACCGAGGCGCAGTTCAACACGCTGCGCGCGCTCGGCATCCAGGAATTCCAGGGCTATTACTTCGCCCGCCCGATGCCGGTGGACGACTGGGTCGAGTGCATGCGCGGCCGCACGGGCGCCGCGCCACAGTTGCCGCTGGCTCAGCCCCTGATCCTGCCCTTATCGACCTTGCCGCCGACCCCACCCTTGACGCCGCAGCCCCTGGGCTGACCGGCATCCCGTCCCCCTTTCGGAGTCCGACAACATGAGCTATTCCATTGATCTCTCCGGCCGCGTTGCGCTGGTCACGGGCGCCTCCAGCGGCCTGGGCGCACAGTTTGCCCGCACGCTGGCCAAGGCCGGCGCCGCCGTGGTGCTGGCCGGCCGCCGCACCGAGCGACTGAAGGAGCTGCGCGCCGAGATCGAGGCTGCCGACGGCGACGCCCACGTGGTCGAGCTGGACGTGACCGACATCGACAGCATCAAGAGCGCCGTGGCGCATGCCGAGACCGAGGTCGGCACGCTCGACATCCTCATCAACAACTCCGGCGTCAGCACGACGCAGAAGCTGGTCGATGTCACCGCCGAAGACTACGACTTCGTCTTCGACACCAACGTGCGCGGCAGCTTCTTCGTGGCGCAGGAAGTCGGCAAGCGCATGGTGGCGCGGGCGCGCGGCGCTGCGCCCGGCACCTACACCGGCGGGCGCATCGTCAACATTGCCTCGATGGCCGGCCTGCGCGTGCTGAGCCAGATCGGTGTCTATTCGATGAGCAAGGCCGCCGTGATCCACATGACCCGCGCCATGGCGCTGGAGTGGGGCAAGTTCGACATCAACGTCAACGCCATCTGCCCGGGCTACATCGACACCGAGATCAACCACCACCACTGGGAAACCGAAGGCGGCCAGAAGCTGGTCAACATGCTGCCGCGCAAGCGCATCGGCCAGCCCAAGGATCTCGACACCGCGCTGCTGATGCTGTGTGCCAACGAGAGCCATTTCATCAACGGCGCCGTGATCCAGGCCGACGACGGCTTCGGCCTTTGAGGAGCGCCGTGCCGATGAGTCTGCGCACGCTCTCCCTGCTCGAAGCCCGCATCGTCGCGGTGCTGGTCGAGAAACAGGCCACCGTGCCTGACACCTACCCGCTGTCGCTCAACGCGCTGACGGCCGGCTGCAACCAGAAGACCGCACGCGAGCCGGTCATGGCTGCGTCCGAGGCCGACGTGCTGGCCGCCATCGAATCGCTCAAGGAATTGCACCTGGTGCACGAGGTCAGCGGCAGCCGCGTGGTGCGCTTCGAGCACAACCTGCCCCGCGTGCTGGGCGCGCCCGGCGCAGCCGTGGCGCTGCTGGCCACGCTGATGCTGCGCGGCCCGCAAACCGCGGCCGAGTTACGCCTGCACAGCGAGCGCCTGCACCGCTTCGCCGACGTGTCGTCGGTCGAAGGCTTTCTGGACGAGCAGGCCGGGAAGGAGCCGCCGCGCGTCGTCAAGCTGCCACGCGCACCGGGCGCCCGCGAATCGCGCTGGGCGCACCTGCTGTGCGGCGAGTTCGCGCTGCAGGCGTTCGCCAGCGAAGCCTCTGCGGAGGCCGACTCCGGTCTGGTTGCCGAAGTGGCCTTCCTGCGCGCCGAGCAGCAGCGCATGGCCCAGGAACTGACCGAGCTGCGCGCACAGTTGCACAAGCTGGCCGAATCGCTGGGCGCCGAGCTCTGACCCTTTTTGATCTTTCACTGACCGCCCACCATGCGTTTCGATTTGCCTGAAGACAAGCGTTTCACCCACGAAATGCGCATCCCCATCCGCTGGGGCGACATGGACGCGATGGGCCACGTCAACAACACGATCTACTTCCGCTACCTGGAAATCGTGCGCGTCGACTGGTTCGAGCGCATCGCCTGCCTGCCCAACCCGGGCGGCATCGGGCCGGTGGTGGTCAACGCCTTCTGCAACTTCTACAAGCAGCTTGAGTACCCCGGCGACATCATCGCCAAGCACTACGTCGCCAATCTCGGCCGCAGCAGCTTCGATGCGTTCGCCACGCTGGAGCGCGCCGACCAGCCCGGCGTGATCTACGCCGCTGGCGGCGCCAAGACGGTGTGGGTGGACGCCCGGGCGCAGAAGTCGGTGCCGCTGCCGGAGCCCATCCGCGCGCTGATCGCCTGATCGCCGAATGGCCGACGCTGCGCTGTGGTGGGTTCTGGGGGCGCTGGCGCTGCTGCAGGGCCTGACGCTGTGGTTGATCTGGCATCGCGGGGATCAAGGCGCTGATGCGGTGCTCGATGAGTTCGACGCGCTGCGCGCTGCCAATGAGCGCCTGGAGCGCGAACTGCGCACCGAAGTGCAGGCCAGCGCGCGCGGTACGCGCCAGGAGTTGAGCGCCACGCTGGCCGAGTTCCAGCGTCTGCTGCTCAACCAGTCCGGCGAACTGGCGCGCACGCAGAACGAGCAGCTCAATGCGCAGTTGCACCACCTGTCCGAGCGGGTCGAGCAGCGCCTGCAGCAGATGCAGGGCGACAACGAGCGCAAGCTCGAACAGATGCGCGCCACCGTCGACGAAAAGCTCCACGCCACGCTGGAAACCCGCCTGGGCGAGAGCTTCAAGCAGGTGGCCGAGCGGCTGGAGCAGGTCCACCGCGGCCTGGGCGAAATGCAGACGCTGGCGCAGGGCGTGGGTGACTTGAAACGCGTGCTCACCAACGTCAAGTCGCGCGGCATCTTCGGCGAAGTGCAACTCGCCGGCCTGCTGGAGCAGGTCTTCACGCTGGAGCAGTACGCTGTCAACGTCGCCACCGTGCCGGGCAGCAACGAGCGGGTCGAGTTCGCCATTCGCCTGCCGGGCCGCGCGGCGGGTGGCCTGGGCGGGCTGGAAGCGCCGGTCTGGCTGCCCATCGACGCCAAGTTCCCGCGCGAAGACTACGAGCGCCTGCTGGACGCGCACGACCGCGCCGATCGTGACGCGGTCGAGGTCTCGGCCCGCGCGCTGGAGCAGCGCATCCGCGACGAGGCCCGGACCATCGCGGCCAAGTACCTGGCGCCGCCGCACACCACCGACTTCGCCATCCTGTTCCTGCCCACCGAAGGCCTCTACGCCGAGTTGCTGCGCCGCCCCGGCCTGAGCGAGGCGCTGCAGCGCCAGCACCGCGTCACGCTGGCCGGGCCGACCACGCTGCTGGCCATGCTCAACAGCCTGCAGATGGGTTTTCGCACCCTGGCGCTGGAGCAGCGCAGCTCCGAGGTCTGGAGCGTGCTGGGCGCCGTCAAGACCGAGTTCGGCAAGTTCGGCGACGTACTCGCCAAGACCAAGAAGAAGCTGCAGGAAGCCACCCACAGCATCGACGCCGCCGAGGTGCGCAGCCGCGCGATGGCGCGCCAGCTGAAGGCGGTGGAGGCGCTGCCGGAGCCCGACGCGCAGGCGCTGCTCGGTCCGGCGGCGGTGGGGGATGACGATGGTGAGTGAATGCAAATCCTCCACTCACCGTCCTTTGCTGGCACTCATCGCCGGCCAGATCTGCCTGCATTCGGCCATGTCCGGCCTGCGCATGGCCGGGCCGTTGATGCTGCTGCGCCAGGGTGTGGGAGTGGCGGGTCTGCCGGCTGAGGCCATGGCCGGGCTGCTGCTGGGCCTGTTCGCGGTGGCACCGGTGGTCACGGCGCTGCCGGCGGGTCGCTGGGCGGATCGGCGCGGCTACCACCGCCCGGTGCGCGCTGCCGTGGTGCTGGTACTGCTGGGTGCGTTGCTGGCGCAGCCGGCCGCGTGGCTGAGCGGCTGGCCGCAGGGCGTGCTGCTGGCGCTGGCGGCGTTGTGCTGCGGGGCGGGCTCGAACCTGGGGCTGATCGCGATCCAGCGCAGCGCCGGGCGGCTGGTGGATGCGGCGGTGGACGCCACCATCGACCCCGATGCCCGCTCGGCCGAACTCAAGCGCGTCTTCAGCTGGGTCGGCATGGCACCGCCGTTCAGCAATGTGTTGGGGCCCGTGCTGGCGGGGGTGCTGATCGACGTGGGCGGCTTCGCGCTCGCGTTTGGCGCGCTCGCCGCGCTGCCGCTGGGCACGGCATGGTGCAGCCGACGGGTGCCGGTGGCGCTGACGGCCGGCAGCGCAGCCCAGCCCGATGCCGCCCCGCGCCAGCGCCGTCCGGCGCGCGAGTTGCTGGCCGTGCCCGGCATGCGCCGACTGCTGCTGATGAACTGGTTTTTCTCGACCAGCTGGGATCTTCACACTTTCCTGGTGCCGGTGCTGGGCCATGAGCGCGGCCTGAGCGCCTCGGCCATCGGCCTGGTGCTGGGTGTGTTCTCGGCAGCGGTGACGGCGGTGCGGCTGGCCGTGCCTTTACTGGCGCGGCATCTGAGCGAGGTGCAGACCCTGCGCGGCGCGATGGCGGTGGCCGCCGCCATCTTCATCGTCTACCCCTGGGCCACCACCGCGCCCACCATGGCGGCCTGCGCGCTGGTGCTGGGCCTGGCGCTCGGCTCGGCCCAGCCGATGATCCTGACCACGCTGCACCACCTGGCGCCACCCGATCGTCAGGGTGAGGCGATTGCGCTGCGCTCGGCGCTGATCAACTTTTCATCCACCCTGCTGCCCCTGGGCTTCGGCGTGCTGGGCGCCAGCCTGGGCACCGCCGTGCTGTTTCGCGGCATGGCGGCGGTGCTGGTGCTGGGGTTGGGGCTGCCGGGGCGGTTGAAGGGGTAAGGGTAGGGGTGGTTTAAGTTTGAGTTCGAACTCACCCCGCGCTGATGTCCCCCATCACATCCTTCAGATAGCGCACCTTGACCTTGCGGCCCTTGACCTTGCCGGCGCTCAGGCGCTGCAGGGTCTGGTCGGCGATGTCGCGGGCGATGGCGACGTGGGTGGTGTAGTCGCCCACGTTGATCTTGCCGACCTGCGCGGCCGTCAGCCCGGCCTCGCCGGTGAGGGCGCCCAGCACGTCGCCGGGGCGCAGCTTGTCCTTGCGGCCGCCCAGGATCTGCAGCGTCACCATGGCGGGCTGCAGCGGCTTGGCGCTGGCGGGTTCCAGCGTGTTCAGTTCGGTCCAGACGGTGGTCTTGCCCTGCAGGACTTCGATGCGGCCGACGCGGCCCATCTCCTCCATGCTGGCCAGGTTCAGCGCCAGGCCGCTGGCGCCGGCGCGGCCGGTGCGGCCAATGCGGTGGACGTGCACTTCGGTATCAGGCGTGACTTCGACGTTGATGACGGCGTCCAGATCGGCAATGTCGAGCCCGCGCGCGGCCACGTCGGTGGCCACCAGCACCGAGATGCTGCGGTTGGCGAACTGCAGCAGCACCTGATCGCGCTCGCGTTGCTCCAGGTCGCCGTGCAGGGCAAGGGCTTCGTAGCCCTGGGCGTTGAGCACCTCGACCAGGTCGCGGCACTGCTGGCGGGTGTTGCAGAACGCCAGCGTGGTGGTGGGGCGGTAGTGCGCCAGCAGTTGCGACACGGCGTGCAGGCGCCCGGATTCCGCGACCTCGAACCAGTGCTGGGCAATGGTCGCGCCGCTGTGCTGGGTGGCGACCTTGACCTGCACCGGCGCGCGCATGAAGTTCTGCGCCAGGTTGGCAATGCCTTCGGGGTAGGTGGCCGAGAACAGCAGCGTCTGGCGATCGCGCGGGCACTGCTTGGCGACGGTGCGGATGTCGTCGATGAAGCCCATGTCGAGCATGCGGTCGGCCTCGTCGAGCACCAGCGTGCGCAGGCTGGCGAGTACGAGGCTGCCGCGCTCCAGGTGGTCCATCACCCGGCCCGGCGTGCCGACGATGACGTGGGCGCCGTACTCCAGGCTCTGCGCCTGCGGCTTGATGGGTGCGCCGCCGCACAGCGTCAGCACCTTGAGGTTGTCCTCGGCGCGCGCGAGCCGGCGGATTTCCTGCGTGACCTGGTCGGCCAGTTCACGCGTGGGGCACAGCACCAGCGCCTGCGGGCGCAGGTCGGCGCCGTCCAGGCGCTGTAGCAGCGCCAGCGCGAAGGCGGCGGTCTTGCCGCTGCCGGTGGCGGCCTGGGCGATCACGTCCTTGCCGGCCAGCGCGTGGGGCAGGGCAGCGGCCTGGATGGGCGTCATCTCCGCATAGCCCAGCTGGCTCAGGTTGGCGAGCGTGGCCGGCGAGAGCGGCAGGGCGGCGAAGGAGTTCAGGGTATCGGTCATGGCGGGATTATCCCGGCCGGCCGTGGCGCGACTTCGGCTTGCGTGCGTCGAGTTCAGCCAGCTGCGCCTTCAGCAGCATGAAGAGCGAGCGGGCGTCGGCCTCGCTCATGCTGAGCATGTGCAGGGCTTCGCGGTCTTCAGGCGCCGGTTTCTGGACGAACAGACCGTCAAAGCCGATCTCCACCAGGCCGTGGGCGTTGCGGGCCGATCGGTAACGCTGGATCTCGACAGTGGTGATTTTTTTCATGGTGCGGCTTGGCGGCTGGAAGGGTCGATATTGTCGCGCCCGGCGCCGCGCGCGTGCCGTGGTCGGGCCGGTCAATGGCACACTGCCGGCCCGCCACCGCTTTGAGAAAGTCCCACCGATGGCCATCCAATGGTTTCCCGGCCACATGCACGCCACGCGCAAGGCGATCACCGAGCGCGTCAAGCTGGGCATCGATGTGGTGATCGAGCTGCTCGACGCCCGCCTGCCGGGCTCCAGCGCCAACCCGCTGCTGGCCCAGCTGACCGAAGGCCGGCCCACGCTCAAGCTGCTCAACAAGCAGGACCTGGCCGACCCGGTGCGCACCGAGGCCTGGCTGGCCTACTACAACGCGCTGCCCGACACCCGCGCCATCGGCCTGGACGCCAGCGTCACCGCGCCCGCCCAGCGCCTGGTCACCGCCTGCCGCGCGCTGGCGCCACTGCGTGGCGGCATGGTCAAGCCGCTGCGCATGCTGATCTGCGGCATCCCCAACGTCGGCAAATCCACCCTCATCAACACGCTGATGGGCAAGCGCGCCGCCAAGACCGGCGACGAGCCCGGCATCACCAAGATCGAGCAGCAGCTGGCGCTGGCCAGCGACGCCTACCTGTTCGACACGCCCGGCATGCTCTGGCCCAAGATCGTGGTCGAGCAGGCGGGCTACAACCTCGCTGCCAGCGGCGCGGTCGGCCGCAACGCTTTCGATGAGGAAGAGGTGGCGGTGGAACTGCTGCAGATCCTGCGCCAGCACTACGCTGGCCAGGTCGAGGAGCGCTACAAGCTCACCAACGTGGCGGCGCTGGACGAGGTCCAGCTGCTCGAAGCCATCGCCCGCAAGCGCGGCGCGGTGCTGGGCGGCGGTCGTCCCAACCTGCAGAAGGCGGCCGAGATCGTGATGTACGAATTCCGCGCCGGCAAGCTCGGCCGCATCACGCTGGAAACACCTGAGGAATTCAACCGCTGGGTCAGCGACGCCGAAGCGGCTGAAGCCGCGCTGCAGGCCGAACGGGTGCGCAAGAAGCAGATCCGCCGCGGTGGGCAGTCGGCCAGCACGCGTGACAACGACGTGGACGCCACCCGCGGCGATTGACCCTGCCGCCCGGACTCTGGCGCTGTTTCAGCCGCGAGCCTCCGCTGTGTCTGACACAACGGTCTGCGCCAACGCCAGCACCGACAGCGGCGCGCTGCCCTCGGCCTTGTTGTTGATCGAGACATAGACCGGCTGGCCGGCCGCCGCCGTGGCGCGGATGACGCGCGCCAGCGTGCTGCGCGTGGCGGGGTCGGGGTCGACCAGCCGGTTGAAGGGCGCGTAGGTCGATTTGGCGGCCTCGTAGCCGAGCGCGCCATGGCGGCGGTTGAGGTTCCAGCGGCACACCAGCGGGCCGGGCCACATGGCACGCAGCAGCGGCAATTGCGCATCGAGCGGCGGCAGGCGCGGGTGCAGGCCCAGGCAGTAGCGCGCGTGGCTGGCGCGCAGCGCGTCGCGCAGGCGCGGGGCGGTTTGAGGGCTGAGCCAGTCGGGGTCGCGCACCTCGACGGCGATCACGCCTTCGGGCGCGGTGGGCTGCAGCGCGGGCAGCGCCGCCAGCATGCGGCCCAGGCGGTCAATCAGCGCCGGCATATCGCGCCGAAATGCGGGCGGCAGCGGGCTGATTTCGAACACCAGCGCGCCGATCTTGTCGCCCAGACCTTGCAGCGCGGGTTGGATGAACTCTTCTGTTGCGAGCGACGCATCCAGAAAAGCCGGGTTGGGTTGCAGGCCGCGACCGTGGGCGTCACGCAGTACGGCGTCGGTGATGAGCGCCGGCGCCTTGACCATGAAGCGGAAATCGGCCGGCACCTGCGCGGCGTAGACGGCGTACTGGTTGGCGGTCAGGGGCCGGTAGAAGCTGCGGTCGATGCTGGCCGTGCGCAGCAGCGGGTGCCGCGCGTAGGCGGCCAGCCCGTCGCGCGCCAGCACGGCCTCGCTGTGCGCGCCGGCCCATACCAGGCCCTGCCAGCCCGGAAAGCTCCATGACGAGGTGCCGAGGTGGATGTGCGGCGACAGCTGCTGCGCCAGCGCAATGACGTCGTCGGGCTGCGGCATGGGCATGACGCCCGGTGCGTCGGCGGGCTCGTCGGGCAGCAGGGAAGCTTGCGGGTGTGGTGAAGGCATGAAATGAGCATAACCATGCGCGCACGACGTGCGCCCACCCCGCGCCTGCGGGGGCGGCGACGCTCAGGCCGGCAGGTGGCGCTGCCTACAATCGCGCCGGATTTTGAGTCAACGCACAGACGTCACACCACAAGGGAAACGCAGCACCATGCAAGTCAACACCCAGGCCTTCAAGGCCTATGACATTCGCGGCATCGTCGGCCAAGCCATCGACGAGCAGTTTGCCGAGCACCTGGGCCGCGCCTTCGGCAGCGAGGCGATTGCAGCGGGCGAGCGCGCCGTGGCGGTGGGCCGCGATGGCCGGGTGTCCGGTCCGTCGCTGGTGGCGGCGTTGATGCGTGGCCTGGCCTGGACCGGGCTGGATGTGGTGGACCTGGGCGCGGTCACCACGCCGATGCTGTACTACGTGGCCGCCACGCGCGGCGAGCACGGCTGCCGCAGCGGCATCCAGGTCACGGGCAGCCACAACCCGAAGGACTACAACGGCTTCAAGATGGTGCTGGCCGGCGTGGCGATCCACGGTGAGGCCATTCAGCGCTTGCGCCAGCGCATGGAGGCCGAGGACTACCTGCAGGTCAAGCCCCCGAAGGGCAAGCGCAAGACCGTGCCCGGCCGCATCGGCACCATGGACATCCTGCCCGAGTACCGCCACCGCATCACCAGCGACTGCCAATTGGCGCGGCCGCTCAGGATCGTGGTCGATTCGGGCAACGGCATTCCCGGTGCGTCGGCCCCCGGCATCCTGCGTGCGCTCGGCTGCGAGGTGATCGAGTTGTACAGCCGCGTCGACGGCGATTTCCCCAACCACCATCCGGACCCCAGCAAGCTGGAAAACCTGGCCGACCTGATCAAGGTCGTGCACGCGACCGACTACGACCTGGGCCTGGCCTTTGACGGCGACGGCGACCGCCTGGGCCTGGTCACCAAGGACGGCGAAATCATCTTCCCCGACCGCCAGATGCTACTGTTTGCGCGCGACATCCTGAGCCGGCACCCGGGTGGCACGATCATCTTCGACGTCAAGTGCTCGCAGCGCCTGAGCGCCGGCATTCTGGAAGCCGGTGGCGTGCCGCTGATGTGGAAGACCGGCCACTCGCTGGTCAAGGCCAAGCTGCGCGAGACCGGCGCGCCGATCGCCGGCGAAATGAGCGGCCACATCTTCTTCGGCGAGCGCTGGTATGGCTTCGATGACGCGACCTACACGGCGGCCCGCCTGCTGGAAATCCTGTCGCGCTTTGCCGACCCGAGCGCCGTGCTCAAGGCCCTGCCCACCAGCTTCAGCACGCCCGAGTTGAACGTGGCGGTACCGGCCGGCAACCAGCACGAGATCGTCGACAAGCTCATCGCCCAGGCCGATTTCCCTGGCGCGACCCTGGGCACCATCGACGGCCTGCGCGGCGACTACCCGGACGGCTTCGGCCTGATCCGCGCCAGCAACACCACGCCGGTGCTGGTGCTGCGCTTCGAGGGCCACACCGAGGCGGCGCTGCACCGCATCGAAGCCGACTTCATGGCTGCGCTGCGCCGTGTCATGCCTGAAGCGCAAGTGCAGCAGGCTGCGCACTGAAGCCGGTGCAGGTGCCGGTGCAGGATCTGACGCGCTCCCTGAAGCGGGTGGCTACGGAATTTCTGGCGCGGCTGGCCTACAGCACGCTGCTGCGGCTGCTGTTGCCGGCGCTGCTGCTGCGGCTGCTGTGGCGCGCGCGCCAAGAGCCGGTCTACGGCCATGCGCTGGGGGAGCGGCTCGGTTTCGGCGCGGCCACGCCGCCCGGTGCGCTCTGGCTTCACGCGGTGTCGCTGGGCGAAACGCGTGCGGCCGAGCCGTTGATCCAGGCCTTGCGCACCGCCCATCCCGGCATGCGCCTGCTGCTGACGCACGGCACCGCCACCGGGCGCGAAACCGGCGCGGCGCTGCTGCAGCGGGGCGATGCGCAACGCTGGCTGCCGCTTGATACGCCCGGCGCGGTGCAGCGTTTTCTGCGCCGCCACCGGCCCGCCATTGGCGTGCTGATGGAAACCGAGGTCTGGCCGAATCTGCTGCTCGAAGCCGCCGATGCCGGCGTGCCGATGGTGCTGGCCAACGCGCGCCTGTCCGAGAAAAGTCTGCGCCAGTCGCTGCGCTTCGATGCGCTGCTGCGCCCGGCGGTCGAGTCGATGACGATGGTGCTGGCACAGACCGAAATCGACGCGCAGCGGCTGCTCCAGGCGGGCGCGCGGCAGGTACAGGTCTGCGGCAACATCAAGTTCGACCTGCAGCCCGAGCCGGCCTTGCTGGCGCGCGGTCGGGGCTGGCATGCCTCCGCAGGCCGGCCGGTCGTGCTGGCCGCCAGCTGGCGCGAGGGTGAAGACGAGCCCTTGCTGCACGCCTGGCAGCAGGTGTTGGCCAAGCAGGCCGCACAGACCGGGCCGCGCCCGCTGCTGCTGCTGGTGCCACGCCACCCACAACGCTTCGACGCCGTGGCTGCGCTGGTGCAGGCGGCGGGTCTGAGCCTGTCGCGCCGCAGCAGTTGGCAAGGCGATATGCCTGACGCCACCGCCGCATCAGCCGATGTCTGGCTGGGTGATTCGATGCGCGAAATGCCGGCCTATTACGCCGCGGCGGACGTGGCCTTGCTGGGTGGCAGCTTCGCGCCGCTGGGTGGCCAGAACCTGATCGAGGCGGCGGCCTGCGGCTGCCCGGTGGTGATGGGCCCGCACACCTTCAACTTTGCCGAGGCGGCTCAGCTGGCGCAGGCGCAGGGCGCCGCGCTGCGGGTGGCCGACATGGCCGACGGTGTGGCGCAGACGCTGAGACTGGCAGGTGATCCGTTGGATCACGCCAAGACTTCAGCTGCGGCGCTGGCGTTTGCCGCCGCGCATCAGGGCGCGGCGCGGCGAATGGCCAGGCAGTTGCTGGGGCTGATGCGGTAAATGCGGGAATCACGACGTCTGCCGCCGCGATTCCCTCAGGCGCTTACTTGCCCAGCAGCCCGTTGATGGTGTCCACATCGGCGGGCGACAGCACGCCAGCAGCCTGGCGCAGCTTGAGGCCGTTGACCAGCACGTCGTAGCGCGCCTTGGCCAGGTCGCGCTGGGTGGTGTAGAGCTGGGTCTGGGCGTTGAGCACGTCCAGGTTGACGCGCACGCCGACCTTGTAGCCGAGCTGCGTGGCTTCCAGTGCCAGCTTGCTCGACGATTCGGCCGCCTGCAGTGCGTTCACCTGGGCCTGGCCCGACTGCACGCCGAAGTAGACCTGGCGCGTGACCTGGGCGACGGCGCGGCGGGCGGCGTCGAGGTCGTTGCGCGACTTCTCTTCCAGCACGACCGCTTCCTTGACCTGGTTCTGGATCGAGCCACCGGTGTAGAGCGGCATCTTGAGTGTCACGCCGATCTTGGCGTTGCTGCTGGTGCCGGCGCCGCCGGACGAGACAGCCGCCGTACCGCGGTTGTTGCTGCCGGCGACGCTGCCTTCGAGGTCGACCGTCGGCTGCGAGGTCGCCTGCGTGCGGCGGGTTTCGAGCTTGGCGATCTCGTAGCCGGCACGGGCTTTGCGCACGGTGGGCGCCTGCTCGACCTTCTCGACCCAGGTTTCCACGCCGCTGTCGGCCAGATTGGGCAGGGCGTTGCGGGTGATCAGCGGCAGGGGCATGACACCGTTGCTGCCGACCAGCTGGTCGAGTGCGATGCGCTTGCTGCGCAGGTCGTTGTCGGCGGCGATTTCCAGCGCGGTGGCCAGGTCGAAGCGGGCCTGCGCTTCACGCGTGTCGGTGATGGTGGCGGTGCCGACCTCGAAGTTGCGCTTGGCCGAGGCCAGTTGCTCGCTGATGGCTTTCTTGCTGGCCTGCGTGGTGGTCAGCGTGTCCTGCGCGCCCAGCACGTCGAAGTAGGCCTGCGCCACGCGCACGATCAGGTCCTGCTCGGCGTTGGCCAGGTCGGCCTGGGCGGCATCCAGCGTCTTGCGGGCCTTGTCGATCTGCAGGCCGTTGGCGCGGTTGTAGAGCGGCTGCACGGCGGTGACGCCCACGGCGGCGGTGGTGAGGTTGCGGCGGTCGGCGGCTGGCGTGTCGCTCTCGGTGCGTGACAGGCTGCCCTGCAGGCCGACGTTGGGGCGCAGCAGCGCCTCGGTCTGCTCGATGCGGTACTGGGTCGAATCCGCCTGGGCGCGGGCCGACTGGTAGGTCGCGTCATAGCTGCGCGCGGCGTCGTACAGCTCCTTGAGGCTTTGGGCCTGCGCCGGGAGAGTCAGCGCGCTCAGCGCCGCCAGGGTCAGCCAGCCCAGGGGCTTGTTCGGGAGCGGGAGAGACATGCGGACTTCCTTGTCGGCTAAAGAGAGAGGGAATGAACCAAAGATCAGTCAGTACTGCGCCACGTCGGGATCAACCTCGCGCGACCAGGCGTCGATGCCGCCGTGGATGTTGAAGACCTCGGCGTGGCCGTGGCGCTCCAGGAACAGCGCGACCTGCAGGCTGCGCATGCCGTGGTGGCAGAGCACCAGCACGGGCTGCGCGGGGTCGAGTTCAGCGAGGCGGGCGGGGATCTGCTGCATCGGGATCGTCACCAGCGGCAGGCCGGCAGGCTCGATGCGCGCCAGCGCCACTTCCCAGGGCTCGCGGACGTCGAGCAGCACGGCGGGCTGGCCGTTGTCGCGGCACTGGGCTGCCAGCGCGGCCACGTCACGGACGGAGACCTGTTGCACGGGCGCGTCCGGGCTCAGAAAACGAAGCGGCTGGGTTCGCCGAAGCCGTCCAGGCGCGGGGCGACGGTGTCGAACAGCACGTCGGTGCGGAAGTCGCGCTCGCTGGTGCGCGTGATGCGCAGCGCCCGCATCACCGGCTCCTGGCCGACGATGCCGACCAGCCGGCCGCCCACCTTCAATTGCTGCAGCAGCGATGGCGGTACCTCGGCCACCGAGCCCGACAGCAGCACCGCGTCCCACGGACCACCGGCGATCACGCCCGCGCTGCCGTCGGCCTGGCGTACTTCGACGTTCATCACGGCGGCGTGGCGCAGGTTCTCGCGCGCCATGGCGACCAGCTCCGGGCGGCTCTCCAGCGTGACGACCTGCTGGGCCTTGTGTGCCAGCAGCGCGGCCATGAAACCCGAGCCGGTGCCGATCTCGAGCACCCGTTCGTGCCGGTGCGGGGCGAGTTCCTGCAGCAGGCGGGCTTCGACCTTGGGCGCGAGCATGACCTGGCCGCCGGGCAGCGGCACTTCCAGATCCATCAGCGCGGCGCTGCGGTGCGCCGCCGGGGTGAAGTCTTCGCGCTTGACCACCGCCAGCAACTGCAGCACCGAGCCGTCCAGCACGTTCCAGGGGCGGATCTGCTGCTCGATCATGTTGAAGCGGGCTTGTTCGAGATTCATGGGTTTACCTTGACTTGAGCTAAAGCGGAGCTGCCGCGGGCGCGACAAAGCGGCGCATTTTAGGAGGCGGCCGGTGCTGCCGGTATGAAGAACGTCGTGGGTGCGTGGTGCAAACCGTGCAGGATCAGGCTCATGTGGGCCCGGATGAAGGCTTTCGCGTCCAGTGGCTGGTCGGCGGGCGTGCAGGCGCCCAGCGAATGCTTGTGCACGCACAGCATCACCATCGGCAGCACCAGGGATTGCACGGTGGACGCCACATCGACGGCGCGGAACTCGCCCGCATCGATGCCGCGCTGCACGATCTGGCCGATCAGCATCTGGCCGGGCTGCACCACTTCGCGCTGGTAGAAGGTGGCGATCTCGGGGAAGTTGCGCACCTCGGTGATGATGAGCTTGAAGACGCCCGAGGCATCGCTCTCCAGCACGTCGATCCACCAGCGCGACAGCACGTCCTCCAGCAGCTGCGCACTGCTGCCCTGGTGCTCGGCCACGGCCTGGGCGCCCGCAGTGATCTGCTGCGACAGTCGTTGCTCGATCACCGCCTTGAGCAGGTCTTCCTTGCTGGGGTAGTAGAGGTAGAGCGTGCCCTTGGACACGCCGGCGCGCTTGGCGACGTCCTCGGACTTGGTCGCGGCAAAGCCTTTCTCGACGAACAGGGCGAGCGCCGCATCGAGCAACTCCTGCGGCCGCTCGGCCTTGCGGCGTTGATGGCCTTGGGCCGGGGCAGGGCGAGGGTCTTCAGGCAAGGAGGGCACGGGCTGCACGGAGGGTTGCATTAAATGACTGACTGGTCAGTAATGTAGTGCCGGCCCGGCGCCAGGGTCAAGCCGATGCATCAAGACCGATGCATCAAGCCGCCTCCCCGCGCTTGGTGGCGATCAGCGATTTCACGTCTGGCGCCTGGGTGCGCGGTCGGTCGGCCTCGACCTCGGTGAGCGGCGTCACCTCGACCAGGCTTTCGCGGCAGCGCCGGGTCAGGTCCTGGTAGACCAGCGTGCCTTCCAGTTTCCACTGGATCTCGGCGTCGCTCAACGCGCGCATCACCTTGGCGGGCAGGCCGGCGGCGAGCGAGCGTGGCGGGATCTTCTGCCCGGCGCGCACGAAGGCGCAGGCGGCGACGATGCTCTGCGCGCCGATTTCGGCCTCGTCCATCACCACCGCGTTCATGCCCACCAGCGCATCGCGCCGCACCACGCAGCCGTGCAGCACCGCGCCGTGGCCGATGTGGCCGTTGACCTCGACGACGGTGTCCGCGCCCGGAAAGCCGTGCATCACGCAGGTGTCCTGCACGTTGGCGCCGGCCTCGATGCGGATGCGGCCGAAGTCGCCGCGCAGGCTGGCCAGCGGGCCGATATAGACGTCGGGGCCGATGATGACGTCGCCGATCAGCACGGCGGTCGGGTGCACATGGGCGCTTGGGTGCACGACGGGAATCACGCCGTCGATGGAATAACAGGGCATGGGGCGGTCTCCGGGGGTGTCGGTTGGCGTGTGGCTCTGTATGTGGCGCTATCAGGGTTGTTCCCAGCGTGGCTGGTCTTGTTGAACCCGGACGCGAAGGCTACGATTTACCGACCGGTCGGTCAAGATTTGATCCGGCCTGCATCTCCCGCCTCATCCCTGCTGAATCCCGCTGAATTGCTCCGGAGCCCTACGCATGAAAACCACTTTTTCCCTGCTCGCCTCTGCCGCGCTGCTGACCCTCAGTGGCGCAGCGCTGGCCGATATCAACGTGGGCGTCAGTGTGTCGGCCACCGGGCCGGCCGCGTCGCTGGGCATTCCCGAGAAGAACACCATCGCGCTGATGCCCACGACCATCGCCGGGCAGAAGGTCAACTACATCGTGCTCGATGATGCCTCCGACACCACCAAGGCCGTTGCCAACGTGCGCAAGCTGGTGAGCGAGGACAAGGTCGATGTGATCCTGGGCTCGACCACCACGCCCAACTCGCTGGCGATGATCGACGCCGCGGCCGAGTCGCAGACGCCGATGATCTCGATGGCCGCCTCGGCCCGCATCGTCGAGCCGATGGACGCCAAGAAGCGCTGGGTCTTCAAGACGCCGCAGAACGACATCATGATGTCGCTGGCGATTGCCTCGCACATGGCCGACACCGGCGTCAAGAAGGTCGCCTTCATCGGCTTTGCCGACGCCTACGGTGAAGGCTGGTTCCAGGAGTTCAGCAAGGCCGCCGGCCTGAAGGGCATCCAGGTGGTGGCGAGCGAGCGTTATGCGCGCGCCGACACCTCGGTCACCGGCCAGATCCTCAAGCTGCAGGCCGCCGCGCCCGACGCGGTGCTGATCGCCGGCTCGGGCACGCCCGCCGCGCTGCCGGCCAAGACGCTCAAGGAGCGCGGCTACGCCGGCAAGATCTACCAGACCCACGGCGTGGCCAACAACGACTTCCTGCGCGTGGGCGGCAAGGACGTCGAGGGCACCTACCTGCCGGCCGGCCCGGTGCTGGTGGTCGACCAGTTGCCCGCCAACCACCCGCTCAAGAAAAGCGCCAAGGCCTATGTCGACAAGTACGAGGCCGCCAACGGCAAGGGCAGCGTCAGCACCTTCGGCGCCCACGCCTGGGACGCCGGCCTGCTGATGACGGCGGCCGTGCCTGCCGCGCTGAAGAAAGCCCAGCCCGGCACGCCGGCCTTCCGCGCCGCCTTGCGCGATGCGCTGGAGACCGTCAAGGAACTGCCCGGCGCGCATGGCATCTTCAACATGTCGGCCACCGACCACCTGGGCCTCGACCAGCGCGCCCGCGTGATGGTCAAGATCGAGAACGGCGCCTGGAAATACCAGCCCTGATGCCTGGGTTCGCTGGCGTGTCTGTGGATAACTATCGGGCGCTCACTCTGCCCGAGTGATTCCACAGACGCTCTGGATAACTCTGTGGAAAGTGCTGGGAAACTTTGTTCCAGGTGGCGCCAATGCTGGATTTTTCTTGGATTGCCCGATATTGAGGCAGTACCGGTGCGCCAAGCCCGTCATGGCCCTGTCAAGAATTTGTCAAGATCCTGACACGCAGAATTAATGCGAAATCTGTGGATAAGTCGGGTGCATCAGATTTGCATCAAACCTTCCAGGCAGTGCTCGCGAATGCCGTAGAAGGCCTTGATATCGGCGATCTGCTGCCGCACCTGGCGGGCGTGGGCGTCCTGCGCTTCCTGCAACTCGGGTGAGGTGGGGCGCTTGACGGCCAGGATCATCTTGTTCTTGTTGGTGTGCTCAAGGGTCACGAACTCGAAGATCTGGGTGTCGTAGCCGGCCGCGTCCAGCAGCAGCGCACGCAGGCTGTCGGTGACCATCTCGGCCTCCTGGCCCAGGTGCACGCCGTGCTGCAGCAGCGGGCGCAGCAGCGCGGGGGTCTGCATCTGCGGGCGCAACTCCTTGTGGCAGCACGGCGAGCACATGATGATGCTGGCCCCGGCACGCAGCCCCAGGTGGATGGCGTGGTCGGTGGCGGTGTCGCAGGCGTGCAGCGCGATCATCACGTCGACCTGGGCCGGCGTGTAGCTGCGCACGTCGCCGGCATCGAAGCGCAGGCCCTGCAGGCCGTGGTGCTGCACGGCGCGGCTGCACAGCTCGGTCAGCTCGGCGCGCAACTCCACGCCGGTGACGCGGGGCGTCTTGCCCTGGGCGCGCAGGTATTCATGTAGCGCGAATGTCAGGTAGGCCTTGCCACAGCCGAAGTCGACCGCGCTGATGTCCGTCTGCTGCGCCAGCGGCGAGGCGGCCAGCGCGCTGGCAAACACCTCGACGAACTTGTTGATCTGCTTCCACTTGCGCGCCATGGCCGGCACCAGCTCACCCTGCGCTGTGGCCACGCCCAAATCCTGCCAGTAGGGGTTGGCGAGTTGCAGCATGCGCTGCTTCTCGCGGTTGTGGCCGGCGGGTGTGTCGGTGTCAGTGGGCGTGTCTGATGCCTTGACCTTGCCCACGCGCAGCAGGCTCTTGTCGCGCCCGCCTTTTTCCTTGACGCTCAACTGCACCTCCTGCGTGGCCGTCATCAGGTGGGCATTGCGGAAGCTCGGGCCGATCAGCGCGGCCAGCACGACAGCGGCTTCGGCGTCGGGATGGTTCTTGGTGATGTCCTTGGTCGCATGGCGCCAGACCAGCTGCAGGTGCGGCTGGCCGCGCAGGCTCACCGGGCGCACCAGCACGCGCTCCAGGCCGGCTTCATCACCCACGTATTGGCCCAGCACCAGCTTGTTGAGCGTACGTGTGGTGATGGCGGTGGTCAGCAGGCGCAGAAAGCGCTCGCGGGCGTCGGGTGCCTGTGCGCGAACGTCGGGCTGGTCTTGGTCGATCAGGGTGGTGAACATGGGTATCAGTCTATTTCTATGCCGGGATGGTAGGCGTCAGCCGGCACCGGCTTCCAGCGGCCGAAGCAGGTCGCCAGCAGCAGCGCCGTGGCCGCGCAGGCCACGATCACACCCCAGTACTGCAGCCACAGGCCGTCGTAGGCGCCGAACAGGCTGGCGCGGAACGTCTTGACCACCCAGGTGAAGGGCAGCCAGGGGTGCAGGGTCTGGAACAGCGGCTCGGCCAGCTGGATCGGCATGGCCGCGTCCGCTGCCGAGATCTGCACGATCAGCAGCAGCACGCCCAGCACCTTGCCCAGGTCGCCCAGCCAGCGCACCAGCGTGAACAGGATCAGCAGGAACGCCAGCGACGTGGCACAGGCCGTGGCCGCCAGCTGCGCCGTGTGCGCGACTTGAATTCCCAGCACGCCCAGCAGCATGGCCAGCATCACCAGCGATTGGCTCACCACCACGGCCGCCGGCAGCGCGAGCTTGCCCAGTGCCAGCGCCAGGCGCGAACGCCGGGCGATATCGCCCGGCACGGCCTCGGGCACATGGCGCAGGTGGAACAGGAACGCGGTCATGACCGCGCCGACCCACAGCGCCAGCGGCACGAAGTTGGGCGCAAAACCGCTGCCGTTGTTGGCCACCGGTGCGGCCACCTCCACCACGGCGGCCACTGAATCGGCCAGCCCGGCGGCGCTGCCCTCCAGCACCGGCAGATCGGCGGGCAGGGCGTGGACCAGCACGTCCAGCCCGGCGTGCAGGCGCTCGGTGCCGTCCTGCAGACGCAGCAGGCCGCCCTTGAGCTGGCCGCTGCCGTCGCTGAGCCGCTTGAGCGCCTCGTCCAGCGTGGCTTGGCCCTGGGCGAGCTGGGCGCTGCCGCTGGCCAGGGCGTCGAGCCGGCTGTCGTCGGGCAGGTTGGCGGCCAGCTGATGCACGCCGGCGCCGTATTGCAGAAAGCCGTCCGCCAGCGTGGCCACGCCCTGCTGCAGGTGCTGCGAGCCGGTCTGGAGGTGCGCCTGCGCGTCGCGCGCCTGGTTCAGACCCTCGGCCAGCGCGGTGCTGCCGGCTTCCAGCTGGCCCGCGCCCGCAGCCACATCGCCGCCCACCAACGGAATGCGCTCGGCGCCGGCCTTGAGCTGGCTGGTGCCATCCTGCAGGGCCAGCGCGCCGTTGTGCAGCCGGTTCAGGCCGCGGCCGAGGTCCTGGTGGGCGCTGACCAGACTCTGCGTGCCGCTGCGCAGCGGCTGCAGGTCCGCTTCGCTGGGGCGGCGTGCATCCAGCTGTCGCAAGCCGCTGCCCAGCTGGCGCGCGCCGCCCGCCAGCGCGCTGCTGCCTTCGGCCAGCTGGTTGCCGCTGCGGCGCAACTGGCTGCTGCCGCTGGCGGCCTGCGCCAGGCCGCGTTCCAGATCAATCGCACCGGTGCTGGCACGCTGGCTGCCTTGAACCAGCTCGGATGAGCCTGCACGCAGCGCCTCGACCCCGTCGCGCAACGACGTCAGGCTGAGCTTGGAGCCGGCCGCCGAGTCCAGCACCAGCTGCCAGCGCCGCGCGTTGAGCGACTCGTTGACGCGGTGCGCCAGCTCGGGCGCAAAACGCCGCGCCAGCCCGGCGCCGGCGTAGTTGTTGCCCTCTGACGTGTAGATCACCAGCTTGGCGCCGCCGGCTTCCGCGCCCGGCACCGCCAGCCGGCTGAAGTTCCCGGGCAGCAGCACGGCAAAGTCCAGCTCGCCGCGCCGCACTGCGCGCCGGGCGCTCTCGGCGTCGGCGTACACCCGCCAGGCGAAGTCGCCGTGGCTTTGCAGTGCGGTCAGCACCTCGGTGCCGAGGGCCACTTCCTGGCCGCGATAGACCATGCCCTGATCGCTGTTGACAATGCCCGCCGGCAGCGCATGGCTGCGCGCGGCCGGATCCCACAGGCTCGACAGGTAGATCAGCGCATACAGCGCCGGAATGAACAGCGAGCCGATCACGGCCACCGCGAACTTGGGGTTCTGGCGCAGCAACGCCAGGTCGGCACGAAGCAGGGTGGCGAGGGTGTGGGCTGGCGCGCGCATGCGGCGGATCATAGGCACGCCTCTGCGCCTTACAGCTTCAACTCCAGCTTCACGCCCCAGTAGGTTTCGCCCGGTGCACTGTTGACGGCCGTCTGGCGGGTGGTGCCGGTGCTGTCGGTGGCGGTCACGGTGCTGCTGGTGCGCCAGTCGAGCGGGACGAGGTTGGCCGCGCTCAGGCGCAGCTGCACCGTGGGGTTGAAGGTCCAGAGTGCGTAGAGGTCGACCACGCGCTTGGTGGCAATGTCATTGCGCTGCAGCTCGCTTTGCTGCACGGCGTAGGTGGGTGTGTAGTTGAGGTTGCCGCCCAGCATCAGCGGCCAGCCGGGCACGCGGTAGTCGGCGCCCAGGTTGGCAGTCCAGTCGGGCTGCTGGTCGAGGCGGTTGTCGGGGCCGCCGACGCCTTCCACCTTGGAGCGGAACACGCTCAGGTTGCTGCGCAGGTCGAGCGCAGTGGTCGTCTTGATGACTTCGGCCAGGCGGAACTTGGCTTCCAGCTCGATGCCGCTGGTGCGCGCCGTGCCGATGTTCTGCGGCTGCGACACCCAGCGCGGCGCGCTGGCGTAGTCCACGCCCTGCAGCGTGGTGACGTTGCGGATCAGGTTCTCGATGCGGCGGCTGAACACGCTCGCGCTCAGCAGTCCGCCACCGCTCAGGTAGTGCTCGTAGGCCACGTCCAGGCCGGTGGCGAGTTCAGGCTTCAGGTCGGGGTTGCCGATGCGGTCCGGGCTGGTCGGCTCGTTGCCGCCACTGGTGGGGTAGCGGCTGGAGATGCTGCGGCGCGCGACTAGGTTCTGCAGCGATGGTGCGCGGTAGCTGCGCGTCAGGCTGGCGCGGATCTGGTCCTTGCTGCCTTCGTCGAGCCGCCACAGCGCGTGCAGCAACGGTGACCAGACGCTGCTCTGGTTGCGCACGCGCTGCCCGCCGGAGTCACTGGCCGAGCCGATGCCCTCCCAGCGCAGGCCGCCGTGCAGCGACCAGGTGGGCGACACGCTCCACTCGTCCTGCGCCCACAGCGCGGTGCGCAGGCTGCGCGCCTGCAGGTCGCCGCTGCCGTCGTCGAGCAGCGAGGTGGTGGTGCCGCCGCTGGTCTGCACGCTGCTGCGGCTTTCCTGGCGCTGGCCGCGCTCGATGTCCCAGCCGGCGGCGAGCAGGTGTTCGCCGTCGATTGACTGGCTGTACTTGCCGCTCTGGCTCCACCACTGGTCGCGCACCCGGCTGCGGTCGACCAGCTGGCGGCTGGCGCTGCCGGACTGGAACTCCTGCCGTGTGCTGTCGCTGCCGTAGCGCATGGCGCTGAGGCTGCCCTTGATCTCCAGCCTGGCGCGGTTCTCCAGCCGGGTCTGCCACTGCGCGTTGACGCGGGCGACGTCATAGCCGCCGCTCGAATCGGTCGTGCTGGTGTCGTAAGGGTTGGGGCTGGTGCCGGCCAGCAGCGTGCGCGTGCTGCGGGCGTGGCCGCTGTTGCGGGCGCTGAGCAGGAAGGGCGTGACCGACAGCGTGTCCTGGCCGCCGAGTTTCCACTGCAGCCGGCCGTTCAGGCTGATGCTGTCGCGCCGGTCGCGGCTGGCGTCGTCCTCGATCTGGTCGAGGCTCAGGGCTTCGGTGCCACCGGTCGGCGTGGTGGTCGTCGTGGTGCGCAGGCTGTTGGCGTTGTTGCGGTCACTGTGGTTGGCGCTGCCGCTCAGGCTGTAGCTGAAGTCGCCGAGCTGCTCGGCGCGCGTCCAGGTGGCGCTGGGCTGCCAGCGCTCGTCCTCATGCGAAAGCGTGAGCTGCGCGGTGTTGAGGCGCTTGCGCACGTCCTCGCGCAGCACGATGTTGATGGTGCCGGCAATCGCCTGCGCGCCGGTTTCGGCGGTGGGGGCGCGCAGCACCTCGATGCGCTCGATCTGGTCGGGCGTGAGCGCGTCCAGTGAGAAGCCCGGCCCGACGCGCTCGCCGTTGAGCAGGATCTGCGTGTAGCCGCCGCCCAGCCCACGCATGCGCACATCGCCCCCGCGCCCGGGGCGGCCACCGAGCGTGACGCCGGGCAGGCGCTTGAGCACCTCGGTGATGCTGCTGTCGCCCATGCGCGTGATCTCCTCGCGGCCGATGACGATCTTGGCGGCGGTCGACTCGCGCCGCAGGGCGGTTTCGTTAAGCACCTCGCTGCCGCTGCCGGTGATTTCGACCCGTTCCAGGCTGGGCGCGGCGGGTGCGGCCTCAGGGGCTGGGACAGGCGCTGGTGCCGTTGCCGGTGTCTGAGCGGGTGCGTTCTGCGCCAGTGCTGCACCGGAGGCGATGCACAGCATCAGGGCTGTCAGCTGGGTCCGTTGGAAATGGAGGTGGGTCTGGGTTTTTTGAGCGCGCATGGTACAGATTGTCCTTGGGTCGGCATGACCCGAAGCGGGGCGGGAAATCATGGCCGCGCCGATTAGACTCGCCGCCCATGAATCAACGACTCGACTTGGCTGGCCGCCGCCTCGTGCTGGGCCTGAGCGGTGGCATCGCCTGCTACAAGAGCGCCGAACTGCTGCGCCTGCTGGTCAAGGCCGGCGCCACGGTGCGGGTGGTAATGACTGACGGCGCGCGCCGCTTCATCACGCCCGAGACGATGCAGGCGCTCTCCGGCGCGCCGGTGGCCACCGACATCTGGGACGCTACCGAGCCCAACGGCATGCCGCACATCAACCTGACGCGCGGCGTGGATGCGTTGCCGGTGGACGCCATCCTGGTCGCGCCCGCCAGCGCCGACTTCATCGCCCGGCTGGCGCAAGGCCGGGCCGATGACCTGCTCAGCCTGACCTGCCTGGCGCGCCCCTGGGGCAGCAGCGCCGCCCAGCCGGTGCCGCTGGTGCTGGCGCCGGCCATGAACCGCGAGATGTGGGCCCACCCGGCCACGCAGCGCAACCTGGCCCAGGTGATGGCCGACGGCGCCGTGGTGCTGGGCGTGGACGCCGGCTTCCAGGCCTGCGGCGAGGTGGGCGACGGCCGCATGCTGGAGCCCGAAGCCATCGTCGAAGACCTGATCACCGCGCTGGCGCCCAAGCCGCTGGCCGGCCAGCGCTGGCTGATCACGGCGGGGCCGACCTTCGAGGCGATCGACCCGGTGCGCGGCATCACCAACCATTCCAGCGGCAAGATGGGCTTCGCCATCGCCCGCGCCGCGCATGAGGCCGGCGCGCAGGTCACGCTGGTGGCCGGCCCGGTGCATCTGCCCACGCCGCGGGGCGTGGCGCGCACCGACGTGCAATCGGCCCGGCAGATGTGGGACGCGGTGCTGCCGCAGGCCGCCGCGCACGACGTGTTCGTGGCCACTGCGGCGGTGGCCGACTGGCGCCCGGCGCACCTGTCGCAGCACAAGCTCAAGAAGGACGGCAAGAAGATTGCGCCGACTTTCGAGCTGACTGAGAACCCCGACATCCTGGCCGCAGTCGCGGCCTTGGCGGAGGTGAACGCCGCGCCTTACTGCGTCGGCTTCGCCGCCGAGAGCGAAAAGCTCGAAGCCCACGCCCGCGCCAAGCTGCTGCGCAAGAAGCTGCCGCTGATCGTCGGCAACCTGGGGCCGGCCACCTTCGGCCGCGACGACAACGCGCTGCTGCTGGTCGATGCCGACCGCGCGCAGCAGTTGCCGGTGGACGGCAGTGCGGCGGACAAGCTCACGCTGGCGCGCGAACTGGTGGCCGAGATTGCGCGGCGGCGTGGTGCGCCAATGCCATCAATAGAAAAGAGAACCCCATGAACACCCAAATCGACTTCAAGCTGCTGGACGCGCGTCTGGCCGATCAGCTGCCGGCCTACGCCACGCCCGGCGCTGCCGGCCTGGACCTGCGCGCTTGCGTGGACGCGCCGACCACGATCGCGCCCGGCCAGACCGTGCTGCTGCCCACCGGCATGGCGATCCACCTCAACGATCCGGGCCTGGCGGCGGTGATCCTGCCGCGCTCGGGCCTGGGCCACAAGCACGGCATCGTGCTGGGCAACCTGGTCGGGCTGATCGACAGCGACTACCAGGGCCCGCTGATGGTGAGCTGCTGGAACCGCGGCGACACGGCGTACACGGTGCAGCCGCTGGAGCGCATCGCCCAGCTGGTGATCGTGCCGGTGGTGCAGGCCACCTTCCGGCAGGTGGAAGACTTCGGACTGAGCCAGCGCGGCGAGGGTGGCTTCGGCTCGACCGGGCGCGGCTGAGGCCGGCGGACGGTGCAGCGTGCGCTAGGCGGGCAAGGCCTCGTGCAGGCAGAGGACGTTGCCCTCGGTGTCGAGGAACCACGCCGCTTTTTCCGAGCCCAGCACGCAGACGTGCTCGATGGTCTTGAGGCCCGGCAGGTCGTAGCTCTCGAACACCACGCCGGCCCGCTTCAATGCAGCGATGCTGGCGGCAATGTCGGGCACCTGGAAACTCACGGCGGTGTGGTCCGCCTTGGTGCCGCCTTCTTTCGGGAACAGGGCCAGCGTGGCGCCGCCGCAGGCGTAGATGAACTTGCCGTCCGGCCGCAGCCCGCCCGGCTTGAGGCCCAGTTTTCCCTCGTAGAACCGCCGGGCGCGGTCCAGGTCCTTGACGGGCAGCATGGTGGTCACGGGTGCGTCTTGCAACATGATGGTCTCCAGTCGTTGGGCTGGAAATCATCGGCTGTTTCCGGCGCGGAACCTAGCGCTGCGCGGGGTGTTGTCGCTTGAAGTTGACTCAGCGCACCGGAATGACGGTGCCCCGGTCGACCGCCACGGCGGTGACGGCGTTCTGGGGCGAGCCTTCGATCAGCCGGTCCGAGTAGGTCAGGTAGACCAGCGTGTTGCGCTTGCGGTCGACCATGCGCACGATGCGCAGCTTCTTGAAGACGAGGCTGATGCGTTCGCTGAAGACCTCTTCCTGCTCAGGCAGCGGCTTGGCGATCACGATCGGGCCGACCTGGCGGCAGGCGATCGACGCGTCTGACTTGTCCTCGGCCAGGCCGAGCGCGCCCTTGATGCCGCCGGTCTTGGCGCGCGAGACATAGCAGGTCACGCCGGCCACCTTGGGGTCGTCATAAGCATCGACCACGATCTTGTGATCGGGGCCGATGAACTTGAAGACGGTGTCGACGGCACCGATCGACTCGGCGTGAGCCGGTGCGTGCAGGGCCGCACCGCAGGCCAGCGCCAGCAACAGGGGCAGTTGTTTCAGGGTCATGGTGCGCGTCCTGCTCAGGAATGTGCCGTCAGCGGTGCATCGGCCACGGTGGTGACGATCGGGCCGCGACCGCTGTAGCGATCGAGCGCCAGGTAGATCACCGGCGTGATGTAGAGCGTGACCGCCTGCGACAGGATCAGCCCGCCGACCACGGCCAGGCCCAGCGGCTGGCGCAACTCGGCGCCCGCACCCAGGCCCAGCGCGATGGGCAGCGCGCCCATCAGCGCGGCCAGCGTGGTCATCAGGATGGGCCGCAGGCGCAGCAGGCAGGCCTCGCGGATGGCGGCCTCGGGCGTCATGCCCCGGTGGCGCTGGGCGTCGAGGGCGAAGTCGATCATCATGATCGCGTTCTTCTTGACGATGCCGATCAGCATCAGGATGCCGATGGTGGCGATCAGCGTCAGGTCCATGTTGAACCACCACAGCGTCACCAGCGCACCCACGGCGGCCGAGGGCAGGCCGGCCAGGATGGTCAGCGGGTGGATGTAGCTTTCGTACAGCACGCCCAGCAGGATGTAGATCACCACGATCGCCATCACCAGCAGCAGGGTCTGGCCGCCTTGCGAGTCCTTGAACACCGCCGCGTCGCCGCCGTAGTTGGTGATGATGCTGGCGGGCAGGCGGATTTCCTGCACGAAGCCGTCGATCCTGGCCGTGGCGTCGCCCAGCGGCACGTCGGGCGCCAGGTTGAAGCTCAGCGTGATCGCCTGCAACTGACCCTGGTGGTTGACCGCCGTGGGGCCCAGGGTGCGCTGCACGGTGGCAAATGCCGTCAGCGGCACCAAGGCGCCGCTCTTGGCGCGCAGCTGGATCTTGCTGAAGGCGTCTTCGTCGCGCCGGTCGGCCTCGGCCGCTTCCATGATGACCTGGTAGCTGTTGCTCTCGCCGTAGATGGTCGAGACCTGGCGCTCGCCGAAGGCGTTGTAGAGCGCCGAGCGCAGGTCGGCGATATTGACGCCCAGCAGGTTGGCGCGCTCGCGGTCGATCTGCAGGCTGGCCTGCAGGCCGCGCAGCTGCGAGTCGCTCGTCACGTCACGGAAGATCGCGTCGCCGCGCAGCTTCTCCTGCAGCTTGATGGCCCATTCATTGAGCGAGCCGGCGCTGACGCTCTGCAGCGTGAACTGGTAGCGGCTCTTGCTCTGGCGACCACCGAGCTGCAGGTTCTGCACCGGGCGCAGGAACACCTGGATGCCGGCCACGCCCCGGGTCTTCTTGCGCAGGTCTTCCATCACCTGTGCCATGGGCGGGCGCTCGCCGCGCGGTTTCAGGTTGATGAACATGCGGCCGGTGTTGGTCGTGCCGCCCCCGCCGCCGCCCACCGAGGACGCCAGGCTGAGCACCGCCGGGTCGCTGGCGACCAGCGCCGCCACGCGGTCCTGCAGGGCCTGCAGGGCAGCGAACGAGATGTCCTCGGACGCCTCGGTGGTGGCCTGGATCTGGCCGATGTCTTCCTCGGGGAAGAAGCCCTTGGGAATGACGTTGAACAGCACGCCCGTCAGCACGAAGCTGCCGGCCGCCACCACGCCGATCACCCAGCGGTGCGCCAGCGCCCAGTCCAGGCTGCGCATGTAGCCGTTCTGGAATTGGGTGAAGCCGGCCTCGAACACACGGCCGAGCGCACTTTCTTCCCTGGGCTCGTGGTGACGCAGGAAGCGGCTGCACAGCATGGGCACCAGCGTGAGCGACACCACGGCCGACACCAGGATGGCCAGCGACACCACCACCGCGAATTCATGGAACAGCAGGCCGATCACGCCCGGCATGAAGAAGATCGGAATCAGCACCGCGACCAGCGAAATCGAGATCGACAGGATGGTGAACGACATCTCGCGCGCTCCGCGAATGGCGGCGGCAAATGGCGGTACACCGTCCTCGACGTGGCGCACGATGTTCTCGAGCATCACGATCGCGTCATCGACCACCAGCCCCACCGCCAGCGTGATGCCCAGCAGCGAGATGTTGTCCAGGCTGTAGCCCAGCGCGTAGAGCAGGCTTAAAGCGCCGATCAGCGACACCGGCAGCGACAGCGTCGGGATCACGGTGGCCGCCACGCGGCGCAGGAACAGGAAGATCACCAGCACCACCAGCACGACGGTCAGCGCCAGCGTCAGGTAGACGTCGTGCAGGGCCTCGCGCACGGAGGCCGAGCGGTCGTTGAGCAGGCTGATCTGCACCGAGGCGGGCAGCTGCGCCTCGAAGCGCGGCAGCATGGCCTTGAGCGCATCGACCACCTTGACGGTGTTGGCGTTGGGCTGGCGCTGCACGGCCAGCACGATCGAGCGCTCGCCGTTGAAGCTGCTGCTGGACTTGACGGTTTCGTAGCTGTCCTGCACCTCGGCCACGTCGCGCAGGTAGACCGGCGCGCCGTCGCGGGTGGCCACCACCAGCGCGCCGAACTCGCGCGCGTTGCGCAGCTGCTTGTTGGCCTGGATGGTGAGCGTCTGGCGTGGGCCGTCGAGTACGCCCACCGGCGAGTTGGCGTTGGCATTGCGGATGGCGGCCTGCAACTCGTCGAGCGTCAGGTTGCGCTGCGCCAGCAGGTCCGAGCGCGCCTTGATGCGCACTGCAAAGCGTTTCTGGCCAAAGATCGAGACCTGGGCGACGCCGTCGATGGTCGAGAAGCTCGGCGAGATCAGGTTCTCGGCAAAGTCGTTCAGCTCCGACAGGTTCATGGACGGCGAGGTCAGCGCCACCAGCAGCACCGGTGCATCGGCCGGGTTGACCTTGCGGTAGGACGGCGGCGACGTCATGTCCGCCGGCAGGCTACGCTGGGCGCGGAACAGCGCGGCCTGCACGTCGACGGCGGCGGCATCGATGTCGCGCGCGGCGTCGAATTCGAGCGTTAGCGAGGTGCTGCCAAGCGTGCTGGTCGACGAGATCAGCGACAGGCCGGCGATGGTCGAGAACTGCTTCTCCAGCGGCAGCGCGACCGAGGCCGCCATGGTCTCCGGACTGGCGCCGGGCAGGTTGGCGCTGACGTTGATGACCGGCGTGTTGTAGCTGGGCAGCGCTGCGACCGGAATCTTGGACCACGCCGCCAGGCCGGCAGCCAGCACGGCCAGGTTGAGCAGCACCGTCATCACGGGACGGCGGATGAAGGCTTCGACGAGGCTCACGGGCGGGCTCCCGATGCACTGCGGTCAGCGGGCACGGCGTCGCTGGCGCCGGCGGATGCCGGACCGCTGGCCGCGCCTGCGGCGTTGCCACCGCGCTTGCCGCCGCCTTCCGGCGTCACGGGTACGTCCCGGACCTGGCCACCCGGGCGCAGGTTCTGCTTGCCGTCGACGACGACCTTCTCGCCCGCCTGCACACCTTCGACCACCACCAGTTCACCGAAGTTCTGGCGCACTTGCACGGGCCGCATCTGGGCCTTCCTGTCGGCGTCGACCACGTAGACCGAGCGGTCGTTGCCGCGCAGGATCAGCGCGGCCTGCGGAATCAGCACGGCGTCCTTGAGGGTGCGCAGCTTGAGCCGCAGCCGCACGTACTGGCCGGGCCAGAGCAGCTGTGCCCGGTTGTCGAACTCGGCGCGGGCCTTGATGGTGCCGGTGGCGCTGTCCACCAGGTTGTCGACGAACTTGACCGTGCCCTTGACGGCGTCTTGCGTCCCATCCTTGGCGGCGTTTTTTGCAGCATCTTTGGCAACGTCGCCGCCGCGCGCATTGCCCGCCACCACGATGGTGGCCTCCAGCGGCGTCTTGCCGCGCAGCGCCTGCAGCAGCGGCTGGACCTGGGCTTCGGGCAGCGTGAAGGTCACGCCCACCGGGTCAAGCTGGCTGATGGTCACCAGCGGCACGGCTGTGGAACTGGTGACGAGACTGCCCGGGCTCACGGCCACCGCACCGGCGCGGCCGTTGAACGGCGCGCGCAGGGTCTGGTAGCTCAGGCTGACTTCGGCCGACTGGATGGCGGCCTGGTCGGACAGCAGCAGCGCGCGCTGGGCCTCGACCTGGGTCTGGATGCTGTCGACGCCGCTCTGGGCGATGAAGTTCTGCTCGCGCAGCTCCTGCGCACGCTTGAACTGGCGCTCCAGATCGGCGAGGGTGGCCTGGTCGCGGGTGAGCTGGGCGCGCGCCTTGTCGAGGTTGGCGCGGTCGGCGCGGTCGTCGAAGCGGAACAGCACGTCGCCGCGCCGCACGGCCTGGCCGTCCTTGACCAGGACGTCACGCACGGTGCTGGACACCTGAGGGCGGATGTCGACCGAGTTCAGCGCTGCGACGGTGCCGTTGGCCTCGACCTGTACCGGCACGTCCTGCTTGAGCGCCACGAACACGCCCACGGTCTGGACGCCGCCACGGCCACTCCCGGATGCTGCGCCCGAGGCCGCCGGGGTGGCTGAAGCGGCTGTGGCCGCCGCTGCGGTGCTACTGGTGCCTTGTCTCTGCCACCACAGCCCCGCTCCCAGGGCGGTCACGACGAGAGGGATCAGGAGCAGTGATTTTTTGGCCATGGCTTGCAACGTGAGGGGCAGGGTTCCGAAGATAGCAACGCGATGTTGCTGCTCGGTTTCAGTCGGTGATTTGCATCAATCGCGCAGCCGCGCCGGTGCATTAAGGTCCGTGCACGGATTTCAGTGCAGCGTCTGCCCCGGGGGCGCAAGGCTGACGAGGCTGGATTCAGCGCGCTCCACGGTGCGTTTTTCCTGCTCTTCTTCGTCGGCTTCGCGCACATCGCAGACCTTGACCTGCAGCACCAGTGCCACGCCGGCCAGTGGGTGATTGCCGTCGAGCACGACGTGGCTGTCGTAGACCTCGGTGACGGTGTAGATCACGTCGGCCGGCATGTCAGGCGTCTTGCTGCCTTCGGGTGGCCCCTCGAACTGCAGGCCGGGCGCGACCACTTCGGGGAAGAGGCTGCGTTCCTCGAAGAACACCAGCTCGGCTTCGTAGGGGCCGAAGGCGTGCTCGGGCTCCAGGTGCAGGGTGGCTTCGAAGCCGGCGGGCTGGTCGGTCAGCGCCTCTTCGACTTTGGCGAAGAGGTCGTCGCCGCCGTAAAAAAATTCAACGGGCTCAATCAATTCATCGATCAATTGGCCATGAGCGTCTTCGAGTCGCCAGGTCAGGCTGACGACACAGGGGGCTTGTATCTGCATGTGTGAATGATCGCATGCGCGCGCGCTGGCGCCTGCCGTGCGGTTTTCATCGGCAGAATCACCGGATGGTCAAAAAAACTTCCATTTCCACTTCTTCTGCGTCGTCGGTTCATCCGGATGCGTCGGTGCCCTCGCTGGATCAGCCCTGTGCCTTGCTGGGCGGCCTGAGTCCGCAGGCCTTCATGGAGCTGCACTGGCAGCGCAAGCCGCTGCTGGTACGCCAAGCCCTGCCGGGCGTGGTGCCGCCGTTGAGCCGGCCCGAGCTGTTCGCGCTGATCGAGAGCGACACCGTCGAGTCGCGCCTGCTGCAGCGCCGCAGTGAAGGAGAGGCGCAAACCTGGACGCTCAAGCAGGGGCCGCTGTCGCGCCGCTCGCTGCCCGCGCTCAAGCAGCCGGGCTGGACCGTGCTGGTGCAGGGGCTCGATCAGCACCTGCCTGCGGCGCAGGATCTGTTGACGCGATTTCGCTTCATTCCGCAGGCGCGACTCGACGACCTGATGCTGTCGTGGGCGAGCGAGGGCGGCGGCGTCGGCCCGCACTTCGATTCCTACGATGTTTTCCTGATCCAGGTGCACGGCCAGCGGCGCTGGCGCATCGGCCGCATGCCGGATGCCAAGCTCAAGCCCGGCGTGCCGGTCAAGATCATCGAGGACTTCGAGTTCGAGGAAGAGTGGCTGCTGGCGCCGGGCGACATGCTCTACCTGCCGCCGGGCTGGGCGCACGACGGCGATGCGGTGGGTGGTGAGTGCATGACCTGCTCGGTGGGCTTCCGTGCGCCCAAGCGCTCCGAGCTGGCGCGGGAAACCCTGCTGCGCCTGGCTGATGCGGTCGATGATGAGGCCGACAGCGGGGCGCACCCCATCATCTACCGTGACCCTGAGCAGGCCGCGACGGCTGCACCGGGCCGCATTCCGTCGGCGCTGCTCGATTTTGCCGCCGAAGGCTTGCGCCGGGTGCTTGACGAGAAAGGCGCGCTGGAGCGGGCCCTGGGCGAATACCTGAGCGAGCCCAAGCCGCAGGTCAGCTTCGAGTTCGGCGACCCGCTGCCGCCGGACTGTGGCGTGCAACTTGACCGCCGCAGCTGCATGCTCTACGACGACGACCACATCTACATGAACGGCGACTCGTGGCTGACAGCCGGTCACGATGCGCAAACCCTGCGTCAACTGGCTGACGCGCGCACGCTTGACGCCGCCAGCCTGCGCAGCGCCAGCGCCGATCTGCGTGCCCTGCTGGAGCAGTGGTGCGATGACGGCTGGCTGCACCCGACAGCCGCCTGACAAGCCGAGCGCTGGAATCGAGGGATCGAAACGTGGACCCGACTGCAGATTCGTCCTCCGACGCTGACGACACCGGTGCTGCTGGCAGGACCAACGCCCATCGCACCTGGCTGGAACAACTTGCCCAGGCCAGCGGCGGCGCGCGTGAGTTGGTGCTGGTCGATACCGATTTCAGCGATTGGCCGCTGAGCGACGCCAAGGTGCTGCAGGCCTTGACGGTCTGGATGCAGCGTCGGCACCGACTGGTGTTGTTGGCTGCGGATTTCAGCGCTGTGTCACGCCAGCATCCGCGCTGGCTGACCTGGCGTCGACCGTGGCTGCATCAGGTCAGTGGCTGGCAAGCGGATGAGCGTGACGTGGCAGGGCTGTCGGCCACCATTCTGGCTGCGCCCGGCTGGGCGATGGCTGCGCCCGCCAACCGATTTCAGGCCTTGCGTCTGACCACTGATCCGAGGCGAGTTCAGGCCATTTCAGAGCGCGTCCGTGAATCTCTGGCGCATGCGAGTGTTGCGTTATCCGTGACAACCCTAGGTTTGTAAGTGGCGCATTCGGGTTAACTATGTATACTAGTGGGCTTGATATGGAAATGCTCGAGCTTCCCATATCATTGGCGGGACTTGACGACTTGGCTTCTCTGTTTGGAGATCGGTCGGAGAGCCCCTCGATTACCGGTAATTGTTGTCTCTTTGACTGAGGTTATAAGCATGAACAAATCGCTCCTGATGGCTGCCCTGATCGCTGCTGCTGCCCTGGCCGCTTGCGGTAAAAAAGAAGAGCCGGCTGCTGCCGCTCCTGCTGCTGAAGCTTCGGCTCCTGCAATGGAGGCTTCGGCACCTGCTGCTGCCGCTTCTGAAATGGCTCCTGCTGCTTCGGCTGCTGACGCTGCTGCTTCCAAGTAAGCTTCGGCTGACTTGAGGTAGAAGCCGCCTTCGGGCGGCTTTTTCACGTCTGTACCTTTTGGCAGGCTGGGGAAAAGACGAAAAAAGAGCCGGTCGCTGTACGCGCCGGCTCTGGTTGGCCTTGGAAGGCCGGTGTGTTGCGTGCGCCTCAGCGCAATTCCGTCACCAACAGCGAGATGATGCTGCGCGCGCCGTCATCGTTGAGTCCGGCGCCGTTGGTGTCGAGCACGGTCACGGTGCTGGCAGCAGTGCCCGCGGCAACCACCTTGAGTCGATAGCGCGTACCGCTCAGGTCCTGGCGCTTGACGCCCAGCATGCGCGCGAAGAGGCCAGGTTCTTCCTGGCCGGCGAGCTTGGGATCGACATAGCGCACGAAGTAGACGCCCTGGGTGCGATCACGGTCTTCGACGGTGAAACCGCCGCGGTCCAGTGCCAGGCCGATCCGGCGCCAGGCGCGGTCGAATGCATCGTCCACCTGCAGGCTGGCAGCTGTCGCGTTGTTCAGCACGCGAGCGCGGGCAGGTGTCTCGGGTGCAGCCATGATGCTTTGGCTGGCGGTGGCCACGTTCTGTGCACTCGGTTTGGTGGCGTCGACCGGGCCTGCCAGCTTGAGCATCAGACGGCTCAACATCTCGGCCTCCAACTGCGGATCGCCCGGGCGCACCTGCCAGCGCGTGGTTTCGTTGCTGCGGTCGCCCACAGCCAGTTCCACGCTGCTGCGGTGGCTGATGTAGATCTCGCTGCCTTGCGGTGTGCGTTCGATGCGGGTGCGGAAGCGGTCACGCTCGCCCGTGTCGTAGAGGCTGTCGATCACGCGCCCGAGCGTGCGGCGGATGAAATCCTGCGGCAGCTTGGCGCGGTTTTCGGTCCAGTCGGTCTCCATCACGCCCACCTCGGGGCGATCGTCGACCAAGGTGAAGCCGTTGTCCTGCCAATAGGTGCGCAGCAGAGGCCAAAGCGTCTCGGGGGGCAGCGGGCTGACCAGCCAGCGCTGGTTACCCGCGCGTTCGATACGCAGTTTGCCGGCGCTGTTGGGTGCCACCGCGCTGGTCGCTGGCGCTGCCGCCGGACTTGCAGCGGTGCCGCGGGTCTGCAGTGCCGTGGCGCTGACCGACGTGCCGCTGGGCGGTTGGTAGCGCGGGTCGTTGGTGAGCTGGGTCAGGTCAGGCGGTACGTCCAGCGGCGCCGTCTTGGTCGAGGCGGCACGGTAGTCGACCTTGCTTGATGTCAGCGAATCGGAAACCGTGGAGCAGGCGCTCAGACCCACCAGGGTCACGACCAAGCCGGTCGCGATGGCGGTGCGAAGGGCCAGGGGGGCGTCGCAGGGGACGTCAGTACGTCGCGTCACGTTGGGGGGTCTCCAGAGCCGCACGAAGTCGGCTCCAACAGCGCGCCTGAGAAGACAGGCAGCAGGGCAGAGACGGGCGCACGATGGCGCGCCCGTGCGATTCAGTTCACTCAGCTCAGCAAGCCGGCTTCACGCAGCGCGCCTTCCAGGCCGGGTACCAGCGCGTCGGTCATCGGCACCAGTGGCAGGCGTTGTGCCGCGCCGCACAGGCCCAGGCGCTGCATGGCCCACTTGACCGGCGTCGGGTTCGGCTCGGCGAACAGCAGCTTGTGCAGGCCGAGCAGGCGCAGGTGGATTTCGCGTGCGGTCTGCACGTCGCCGGCAATGGCGGCGCGACACATGTCGGCCATGGCGCGCGGGGCGATGTTGGCGGTCACGCTCACGTTGCCCTGGCCGCCCATCAGCATCAGCGCGACGGCGGTGCCGTCATCGCCCGAATAGACCGAGAAGCCTGCGGGCGCGTGCTTGATCAGCCAGCAGGCGCGCTCGATGTTGCCGGTGGCTTCCTTGATGCCGACCACGCCGGGCAGTTGGGCCAGGCGGAGCGTGGTCTCGGGCAGCATGTCTGCGACGGTGCGGCCGGGCACGTTGTAGAGCACCACCGGAATGTCCACCGCTTCGGTGATGGCGCGGAAGTGCTGGTACATGCCTTCTTGCGAGGGCTTGTTGTAGTAGGGCACGACGCTGAGCGTGCAGTCGGCGCCGACTTTCTGCGCGAATCGCGAAAGCTCGATGGCCTCTTGCGTCGAGTTGCCACCGGCGCCTGCCATCACGGGCACGCGCCCGGCGGTCTGCTCGACGGCCACGCGGATGATTTCGCAGTGCTCATCGACGGTGACGGTGGGCGACTCGCCCGTGGTGCCGACCACGCCGATGCATGCCGTGCCTTCGGCGATGTGCCAGTCGATCAGGCGGCGCAAGCTGGGGTAGTCGACGCTGCCATCGTCGTACATGGGCGTTACGAGAGCGACGATGCTGCCTGTTATCGGTTTCATGTGCACAAAGCTGTCCTTGGAGGAGTGCGGATTCTAGCTGCCCGTGGGGCGGTCAAATGCCCTCGGGCCGACGGGGTTCAAAGGGTGTATCGCGGCGCTGAATCGCTGCTGACAACCAGCGGTGGGCGCACGGCAGCAATGCGCTGGATGAAGCGCGGCGGTGCGTCCAGGTAGCCGTCTTCGTAGGCGACGACGCGCAGCTGGCCGGCGACCAGATCCAGCAGTTCGCCCGGCTGCAGCAGAAAGTCCGGGTTGCTGGGGCGACCGATGGTCTCGTTGCCGGCAGCGAAGGTCTCGTAGATCAGCCAGCCGCCGGGCGCGACGCTGGCCAGGATGTGCGGCAGCAGCGGGCGCCACAGGTAATGTGTCACCAGCACGAGGTCGAAGGTGCGGCCCGCGAGTGGCCAGGGCCGGGTTTCCAGATCGGCCGGGACGCGCTCTGCCACCACCGGCAGGCTCGCCAGCGCCGCGCCGTCCTTGTCGACCGCCGTGACCTTGTGGCCGCGCGTGATCAGGGCTTTGGCGTGGCGACCGCTGCCGCAGGCCAGGTCCAGCACGCGTGAGGCGGGGGGCAGTTGTGCGGCAAAGCGCAGGACCCAAGTCGAAGGATTCAAAAGCAGCTCCAGATCCGGTTGGCCAGGTCTACCGTCAAACCTGGCTGAAAGTAGCTCAGTGTGACCGCTGCGAGCGCAGCGGTCACACTGAGCCACACCAGTGTCCGACGCAAAGCGGCTGTGAAGCGTGCGGGCATGTTTTTATTTGAGCTGCTCAGGCCGCTCAAGCCGCTGCCGGCATCGGGCGGCTGACGGCGTGCTCGCGCACCGGCAGGTTGAGCAGCGCGGCGACCACGCCCAGCGCGATGCAGATCAGCCACACCGGCGTGTAGTTGCCGCTCAGGTCATAGAGCCGCCCGCCCAGCCAGACACCCATGAAGGAGCCGATCTGGTGGCTCAGGAACACGAAGCCGCCCAGCATCGACAGGTGGCGCACGCCGAACATCTGCGCCACCAGCGCGTTGGTCGGAGGCACGGTCGACAGCCACAGCACGCCCATCACCGCCGCAAACACGTACACGCTCAGTGGCGAGATGGGCACCGCCAGAAACACGCCGATGACCACCGCGCGCGCCAGGTAGATCGTGCTCAGGATGTAGCGTTTGGGCCACTTCTGCCCCAGCACCCCCGCCGCGTAGGTGCCGAAGACGTTGAACAGGCCGATCAGCGCCAGTGCGCCGGTGGCCACTTCCGGCGCCAGGCCCTGGTCCTTGAGGTAGCTCGGCATGTGCACGCCGATGAACACCACCTGAAAGCCGCAGACGAAGTAGCCCGCCGTCAGCAGCTGGAAGCTGCGGTGGCCGAGCGCCTCGCGCAGCGCGGCGCCCACGCTCTGGTGCGGCTCGCTGCTGGCGTGCTGCGCCGAGCGGCGCTCATTCAGCCCGAAGGCCAGCGGAATGATGGCCAGCGCCGCGCCGCCCAGCACAATCAGCGCGGTCTGCCAGCCCAGGTGGCCGATCAGCCAGTTCTCCACCGGCACCATCAGGAACTGCCCGAACGAGCCGGCCGAGGCCGCTACGCCCATCGCCCAGGAGCGCTTCATCGGGTCGATGTTGCGACCGATCACGCCGTAGATCACCGCGTAGGTGGTGCCCGACTGCGCCGCGCCGATCATCAGCCCCGCGCTGGCGGTGAAGGCCCAGCCCGAGGTGGACAGCGCCATCAGCACCAGCCCGCCGGCGTAGAGCAGGCTGCCCAGCAGCAGCACGCGCAGTGCGCCCCAGCGGTCGGCCAGCATGCCGGTCAGCGGGCCGGCCAGGCCCCAGGCGAGGTTCTGCACCGCCATTGCGAAAGAAAAAGTCTCGCGCGACCAGCCGCGCTCCATGGTGATGGGCGCCAGCCACAGGCCGAAGCCGTGGCGGATGCCCATGGACAGCGTGACGATCAGGGCGCCGCAGAGCAGCACCTGCTGCATGGACAGGCGCTCGGGCGAAGTGGTGTGGGAGGTCATGGGCGCACTTTAGGCGATGTGCCGGGCGCCCGGTGCCGCACGACGGACAAGTGCAGTCCGTCGTGCGACATTCAGATCAACAACTCAGAAGCGCAGGCCGAGCTTGACGCCGTAGCTGCTGGCTTCGCCCGTCTTGTCGGTCTCGACGGCGACATTGAGCAGGCCGAGGTTGACGTTCACGCCCGCAAACACCTTGTTCTGATTGAACGATTCGCGGCGCTGTTCGCTGTTGGTGATGGTCGCTTCGGACTTGGTGCGCACCAGGCCGGCACCGGCGTAGGGCGTGAACAGCGCGAAGCCCTTGGAGATCGACACGTCCAGGCTGCTGGTGTTGAGCTTGAGCTGGTCGACGCCGTTGACCTGGTTGATGGCCGCGCGCACGGCAATGGCCGGCGTCAGCGTACCGCCGCCGACAAAGGCCCAGCGCAGTTCGCCGCCGGCGGTGCGCACATTGGTGCCGGGCACGGCGCCCAGGGCCACGCCCACGTCGATGTCGAAGGGCAGGCCCTTGACGGCCCGCACGCTGACCACTGGCAGCGAGCCCGGCACGGACGCGCCGCTCACCACCTTCTTGAACACCTCGCGGTTCTTCAGCACAGTGCCAGTGGCGGCCACGCCCAGGTCAAAGCCGATCACGCCCAGGCCCTCAGCCGGCACCAAGGCCTTGTAGGACAACGCGGCGCCCAGGTCTTCGCTCAGGGCGCGGAACTCGGTGGCCGTCAGGCTGTTGAAGTTGCTGAGGTCGGCGGCGTGCGCGGTCTGGCCGGCCGCAGTGGCCAGCAAGGCAGCGGCGCCCAGGGCGCGGGTGGCGGTGGACAGGTGCATGGACAGCGCTTTCGTCATGGTTTTCCCTCTTGGCAGTGAGCGCGGCCTGAGTTGGGCCGCAGCAGAAGGCCGCAAGGCTAGCACCGCAGTGCCCTCCCTACAATCCGCGCCCATGGCCAGCCGGAACTCCTCCTCGAACTCATCTTCCTCCACCTCCACGAGCGCTGCCGCCTACGGCGAAGCCTCGATCCGGGTGCTCAAGGGCCTGGAGCCCGTCAAGCAGCGCCCGGGCATGTACACCCGCACCGACACGCCGCTGCACATCGTGCAGGAGGTGATCGACAACGCCGCCGACGAGGCGCTGGCCGGTCACGGCAAGCGCATCGGCGTGACGCTGCATGCCGACGGCTCGATCAGCGTCGAGGACGACGGCCGCGGCATTCCCTTCGGCCTGCACCCCGAGGAAGGCGTGTCGGTGGTCGAGATCGTCTTCACGCGGCTGCACGCTGGCGGCAAGTTCGACAAGGGTTCGGGCGGCGCCTACAGTTTCTCGGGCGGCTTGCATGGCGTGGGCGTGAGCGTGACCAATGCGCTGTCGACCCGGCTGCAGGTGCAGGTCAGCCGCGACAAGCAGGTCGCCACACTGGCCTTCAGCGGCGGTGATGTGATAGAGCCGCTGCAGACCCGTCCGCAGGCCGCCGGCGAGCGCCGCTACGGCACGACCGTGCGGGTCTGGCCCGACGCCAGGTACTTCGAGAGCGTCGATCTGCCGCGCAACGAGCTGATGCACCTGCTGCGCAGCAAGGCCGTGCTGATGCCGGGCGTGACCGTGACGCTCAAGAACGAGAAGACCGGCGACGTGCAGACCTGGGTTTATCAAGGCGGTCTGCGCGACTACCTGATGCAGAACCTCAACAACGAGCCGCTGATCCCGGTGTTCGAGGGCGCGCAATATGCGGGCGCCGGCGAGACCGAGACCTTCGCCGAAGGCGAGGGCGCCGCCTGGTGCGTGGCCTTCAGCGAAGAGGGCGCCAACCTGCGCGAGAGCTACGTCAACCTGATCCCGACCGTGGCCGGCGGCACGCACGAGGCAGGGCTGAAAGACGGGCTGTTCCAGGCCGTCAAGAGCTTCGTGGAGATGCACGCGCTCTGCCCCAAGGGCGTCAAGCTGATGCCCGACGACGTCTTCAGCCGCGCCAGCTTCGTGCTGTCGGCCAAGGTGCTCGACCCGCAGTTCCAGGGCCAGACCAAGGAGCGCCTCAACAGCCGCGATGCGCTGCGGCTGGTCACGGCTTTCGTGCGGCCGGCGCTCGAACTCTGGCTCAACCAGCACGTCGAGCATGGCAAGAAGCTGGCCGACCTGGTCATCAAGCAGGCCCAGGCGCGCCAGAAGGCCGGCCAGAAGGTCGAGAAGAAAAAGGGCTCGGGCGTGGCCGTGCTGCCGGGCAAGCTGACCGATTGCGAAAGCCGCGACCTGAGCCTCAACGAGGTCTTCCTGGTCGAGGGCGATTCGGCCGGCGGCAGCGCCAAGATGGGCCGCAACAAGGAAACGCAAGCGATCCTGCCGCTGCGCGGCAAGGTGCTCAACGCCTGGGAGGTCGAGCGCGACCGGCTCTTTGCCAACAACGAGATCCACGACATCGCCGTGGCGGTGGGTGTCGACCCGCACGGTGCCAACGACAGCCCGGACATGAGCGGCCTGCGCTACGGCAAGATTTGCATCCTGAGCGACGCCGACGTCGACGGTTCGCACATCCAGGTGCTGCTGCTGACGCTGTTCTTCCGCCATTTCCCCAAGCTGGTCGAGGCCGGCCACATCTACGTCGCCAAGCCGCCGCTGTTCCGGGTCGATGCGCCCGCGCGCGGTAAGAAGCCGGCGGCCAAGCTCTATGCGCTTGATGAAGGCGAGTTGCAGGCCATTCTCGACAAGCTGCGCAAGGAAGGCGCACGCGACGGCAGCTGGGCCATCAGTCGCTTCAAGGGCCTGGGCGAGATGAGCGCCGTCCAGCTGTGGGAGACCACCCTCAACCCCGACACCCGCCGCCTGCTGCGGGTCGATTACGGCGCGCTGGACTTCGGCGCGACCACCCTGGCGTTGACCAAGCTGATGGGCAAGGGCGAGGCCGCAGCGCGCCGCGAACTGATGGAGCTGCACGGCGACGCGGTCGAAATCGACATCTGAGCCCGCAAGGTCGATCAATAAAGTGCGACTTTTATCGCGGTAAGTGCTGATTTTTCGTGGTTTTTTCCGGAAAATGCATGAAGCACCCCGCGAATGCGTGACTCCGATTTCACGGAGCGTCGGCCAGAATCAATCGGGTTTTTCTGATTTGGCCCGTCGCGCGGTGCACTGTCGTGCCGTGCATCAGCCGTGGAGTTTGAATGTCGTTGCTTTCAAGTTGGATGCCTGTCGGTGCCTCAAGGTGGGGGTGGGGTCTGGGCTTGATGGCGGCGTTGGGGCTGGTGGGTTCAGGTTGGGTGCGTGGTGATCTGCGCCCTGCGCAGCTGACTCAGCGCGCGCAGGCGAGCGCTGACACGGCCTTGATGCAAGCCGGCTTCGGCTGGGCGCGCCTGGAGGTGGAGAACTCGACCGGTCGCCTGAAAGGCCAGGCGCCTGATCAGGACAGCCTGGTCCAGTTGCAGCGCGCAGCGGCCGGTTTGCTGGCGCCTTACATGGGCGTGCCCGGCGTTTTTCTTACGTTGGAGCAGCATCTTGATGTGGCGAGTGCGGCCCCTGCGGCATCCACCAAGACGGCTTCAACCCCCACTGCTGCTGCAGCCTCGGCCGGTGGCATGGTGGGGAGCATGGGTTGCGAGCGTGCACTGCGCATCGCCTTTTCCCGCACCGTGATCCGCTTCGTGCCGGGATCGGTGGCGATTGACTCACCCGCCGCGCGCAAGGCGATCGGCGACGTGGCGACGGTGGTCAAGGCCTGTCCGGAGTGGCGCGTGGTTGTCACCGGCCCGATCGACAGCCGCGCTGAAGTCGACGGTCAGCTTGCTGACCAGCGCGCCCGCGCCGCTGCTGCCGTGCTGATCATGGCGGGCGTGCCGCTGCAGCAGATCGACACACGCCGCGCGGACGCCAACAGCACGGGCGCCAGCGCTGTGGCGCGTGTCGAGATGGGGCGCCTCGATTTCCGCGCCGTGCCAGCGGCTGCCACCGCGACAGCCACCCGCTGACGCTGCGCACGATCAGGTCCATTTTCAAAATTTCGGGGAGTTCATGATGTTTCTACTCAGCCAGATCGGCTTGTCCTTGTTACTGGCCGGCTTGATGGGCGCGCTGGTGGGTGGCGCCTGGCGTGGTCGGCGTCTCGAGACCAAGCGTGCCGATTTCCAGGAGACCATGCAGGCAGCCGAGTCGCGCCACTCCGAGCAGTTGGCTTTTTTCAGCGCCGACCATGAAAACTCGCTGGCTGCGCTGGAACAGGCCCGCCGCGACATCGCCCGCTCGCTGGAGCAGACCCGCAACGAAGCCACCAGCGTGCAGGTCAAGCTCGCGCAGCGCGACCAGCAACTCAAGGAACTGTCGGGCGTGCTGCTCAAGGCCAACCAGGACCTGGCCAAGGCTGAAACCGCGCGCCGTACCGTGCTGCAGGAGCGCCAGCGTGCCCGCGAAGAGGTCGACGTGCTGCGCAAGCAGGTCGTCACCACCCGCGCCGAACTGGCGCAGATGCTGGGCCTGCATGAGGGCGAGCACACCCAGTTGACCGGCCAGCTGGCTGCAGTGCGCGAAGAGCGCGACCTGCTGCTGGAGCGCATGCAGCAGATGGTGTCGCTGCTGCAGAAAGCGCAGTTCGAGCTGGAGCAGCGAACGGCGCATCTGGCTGCGTCCAAGCCAGCCTCGGCCGTGCCGCCTGATGCGCAGGAAACTGTGCTGGTTCCCATGGATGAGCCGCGCCGCGTGGCCTGAAAAGCGGGCCGATGACGGGTGGTGCGGCGCAAAAGAGCGCTGCTAGACTCCGCCGGCTCTGAGCCGCCCGCACCTGAAAAACATGGAAATTGATGTCACCTCGCCGGTGGGGGACGACGCCCTGACGCTGGCCCACTACGCCGAGCGCGCCTACCTTGAATATGCATTGAGCGTCGTCAAGGGCCGCGCCTTGCCCGATGTCTGCGACGGCCAGAAGCCGGTGCAGCGCCGCATCCTCTACGCCATGCAGCGCATGGGGCTGGCGGCCAACGGCTCCAAGCCGGTCAAGAGCGCCCGCGTGGTCGGTGACGTGCTGGGTCGCTACCACCCGCACGGCGACACGGCGGCCTATGACGCGCTGGTGCGCATGGCGCAGGACTTTGCGCTGCGCTACCCGCTGATCGACGGCCAGGGCAACTTCGGCAGCCGCGACGGTGACGGCGCCGCCGCCATGCGCTACACCGAAGCGCGCCTGTCGCCGATTGCCCGCCTGCTGCTCGACGAGATCGACGAAGGCACGGTCGACTTCATCCCCAACTACGACGGTTCGACCGAAGAGCCGCGCCAGCTGCCCGCGCGCCTGCCCTTCGTGCTGCTCAACGGCGCCAGCGGCATCGCGGTCGGCCTGGCCACCGAGATCCCGAGCCACAACCTGCGCGAGGTGGCTGCTGCCGCCATCGCGCTGATCCGCGATGAGGCGCTGAGTGACGCCGCCTTGCTCGACCTCGTGCCCGGCCCGGACTACCCCGGCGGCGGCCAGATCATCAGCAGCGCCACCGACATTGCCGAGGCCTATCGCACCGGGCGTGGCAGCCTGAAGGTGCGGGCGCGCTGGAAGATCGAGGACCTGGCGCGCGGCCAGTGGCAGCTGGTGGTGACCGAGCTGCCGCCCGGCGCCAGCTCTCAGCGCGTGCTGGAAGAGATCGAGGAACTCACCAACCCCAAGATCAAGACCGGCAAGAAGGCGCTCAGCCCCGAGCAGGTCCAGCTCAAGGCCACCGTGCTGGCGGTGCTGGACTGCGTGCGCGACGAGTCCAGCAAGGATGCCGCCGTGCGGCTGGTGTTCGAGCCCAAGACCCGCACCACCGGGCAGCAGGAGCTCATCACGACGCTGCTGGCGCACACCAGCCTGGAAAGCTCCGCGTCGATCAACATGACCATGGTCGGCGCCGACGGCCGGCCGACGCAGAAGGGCCTGCGCCAGATGCTGGCCGAGTGGATCGGCTTCCGGATGGCGACGGTGCGCCGCCGCACCGAACACCGCCTGCAGCGCGTGCGCGACCGCATCCACGTGCTCGAAGGCCGGCAGCTGGTGCTGCTCAACATCGACGAGGTCATCCACCTCATCCGCGAGAGCGATGAACCCAAAGCCGCGCTGATCGCCCGTTTCAAGCTCAGCGAGCGCCAGGCTGAGGACATCCTGGAGATCCGCCTGCGTCAGCTGGCGCGGCTGGAAGCGATCAAGATCGAGCAGGAGCTGACCGAACTGCGCGGCGACCAGAGCCGGCTCGAGGACATTCTGGCCAACCCCGGCACGCTCAAGCGGCTGGTGATCCGCGAGATCGAGGCCGACGTCAAGCTGCACGGCGACGCGCGCCGCACGCTGATCCAGACCGAGAAGAAGGCGGTGGTCGAGCTTCGCGTGGTCGACGAGCCGGTGACGGTGGTCGTGAGCCAGAAGGGCTGGGTGCGCGCCCGCACCGGCCACGGCCACGACGCGGCGGGCTTCGCCTTCAAGGCGGGCGACGGGCTGTACGGCACCTTCGAGTGCCGCACCACCGATCCGCTGCTGGTGATGGGCAGCAACGGCCGGGTCTATTCGGTGCCGGTGAGCGTGCTGCCCGGTGCGCGGGGTGACGGCGTGCCGATCACCAGCCTGATCGAGCTTGAATCGGGCAGCCAGATCCTGCACTACCTGGCCGCACCGGCTGACACGCTGCTCCTGCTGGCGCACAGCGGTGCCACCGGCCTGCTGGCGCGGGTGGGTGACATGGTCGGGCGGCAAAAGGGTGGCAAGAGCTTCCTGACGCTTGAAGGCGCCGAAGTCTGGTTCCCGCCGGTGCGGGTCGCGCCGGCCCACACGCAAGTGGCCTGCGCGACGCAGAGCGGCCGCCTGCTGGTGTATCCGCTGAGCGAACTCAAGCACCAGTCCGGCGGTGGCCGGGGTCTGGTGTTGATGGATGTGGAGGCCGGCGACACGCTGGCCGCCGTGACCACGCTGGCGCAGGGAGTGCGCGTGACCGGCGTGGGCCGGGGCGGCAAGATGCGCGAGGACACCTTCAAGCCGGTGGCGCTGAGCGCCTACACCAGCAAGCGCGCCCGCAAGGGCAAGTCGATGGACGTGACCATCAAGGCCGAGCGCATCGAGCCGCTGTAAGGCCGGTCTCAGTGATGGCGTGCCACCGCGCTGCGCTGCTTGTGCGCAGCGGCGGAGGCGGTGTCTGCGGGTGGGCTAAGTCTGGCGCTGCGCGCCTCTGAAGCCGGATCCTTGCTGTTGCCGGTGGCCTTGGTTTCGCCGGGAGGCAACACCACGCCCACGGGCGGCCAGTTCATGGGCGGCAGGACCGACACCCACCAGGAGAGCCAGATCTGGCCGGCTTCTGCGCATTCGGTCCAGAAGCGTTGCTGTGTCTCCATCACTTCATTCCAGCGCCAGTGGGCGGGGTCGAAGATCTTGTCATCGTCATCGCGGTCACTGAACCACGCGTGCCAGTGTTGCATTTGGAACCTCCTGCCGCCCGGAATGTGGCGGGTTTCACGTTCAATACCCATCATCGGTTTCTGATGCCTAGGTGGTTTGATCGCGCGCAATGTCATGCGGAAATTGACCGGTCCCGCATCTTTGGACTCACCAGGGTTGCGGCAGCCGCCAGGGCAATACGGGTCGCAAACCGGCCGGTTGCCCGCTGGATGGGGGGCTCAGGCGCACCAGCGCAGCGCCGGTCACGCCCAGCCGTTGCCCTTGCACATAACTGATCGGCGGCAGCACGCCGGTGCGGAAATCATGCAGTGCTTCCAGGCTGAGGCGCAGCCGGTCGCGCGTGACCAGCCGTCCGCTGCGGCGCAGCGCTTCCACCCCGAGGCAGGACGCCGCGTAGGCCAGGCTCTGCAGCGCTGGCGCATCGAGCCGGGCGTTGACCTGTTGCAGATCCTGCTGCAGCGGCCGGGGGTCGAGATCCTGTGCCGCGGGCAGGCTGTGGCTGAACACCGTTCGCGCCCAGAGCGCAGCCGGCGCGTCGAGCAGATCACGCCCGGCTTGTCCGTCGCTGGCCAGCAGCAGCGGGGCAGATCCGTCCTGGGCATCGCGGGCCAGCGTCTCGGCCGTGGTGCGCAGCCACGTCGACGGCCCCAGCACCAGCACGGCGTCCTGGGGCTGCAGGTCCTGTTGCGCCAGCCACGCCAGCGCGGCGCTCAACGCGCCGGGGCTGCTGGGCTGCAGCGGGCTGGCTCCAGGCCAGAGCCGCACGTCCAGCGCGCCATACAGCAGCGCCTGGCGTTGCGCAGCCAGGCTGGCGCTGCGGTGCTGCGGCTCTTGCGATGCCATCAGCAACAGGCGTGCAGGGCGACTGCGGACGGGCAGGGGTGCCGGATTCAACTCGCCGCGCGCGTAGGCGTCGATCAGCACGCGCACCTGTTCGCTCAGTTGCGGTGCCACGGCGTAGACATCGCCGCCGCCGGGTTCGAGTTCGCTGGCGGCGCCCAGCGGGCCGAGGACCGGCAGGCCGGGCAGCAGCGTGGCAATGTCGCGGGCGCTCTTGTCGCGCCACCAGGGTGCGATCACGGCCACGGCCTCGGTCTGCAGGCGGGCCGCGATGGCGGTATCGCCAGCGGGATCGGCCGCGTCGTGCACCTGCAACTCGATGCGCCGGCCGTACAGCCCGCCGCTGCGGTTGCCGCGCGCCACGCAGGCCGCCAGCGCGGCGCGTGCGGCGTGGCCTTGAGCGGCGCGGACGCCGGTCAGCGGCAGCACGCTGGCCAGCACGATGCGGTCCGGATGCACGCCCGGTTCGCGGTCCTGCTCGGTGCCCAGGCGCTGCAGGTGGGCGATCAGGTCGGCCACCTCGCGCGGCTGCAGCTCGAAACGCGGCATGGCCGAGGCGAGCGGGCGGCCATTGGCGTCGACACCCTGGCGGATGGCGTCGAGCAGGCGGGCGGTGTCGTAGCCGGCCCGGTCGGTCATACCGAGCTGGCCGACGCGGGCTTGCGTCAGTGCCGACCAGCGCAGCGGCGGCGCAGTCAACCCGGCCTCACGGCCCCCCGCGCCATCGTTGCCGTGGCAGCGCGCACAGGCCGCCATCTGGCCCGACAGCGTGACGCCCGAGCCGACCTGACCTTGCAGCTCGCCCCCCCAGCGGTTGCGGCCGGTGCGGTAGAGCTGCTGACCGGCCTGGGCGGCGGCGTCGCTGTCGGTCGGCGCCGTTGGAGTGGGTGCCGCCGACAGCGACGCGCTCCACCCCAGCACGGCCAGCAGCACGGCCGACCGCACGCGAGCCCGCATCAGAGCACCTTGCGCACGGCGTCGACGATCGCCTCGGGCGGTGCCAGCGCGTGCAGCTTGAGCCACTGACCGTTGCGGTCGTTGCCGATCCACAGCACGGCGGTGTGCTGCTCCACCTTCTCCTGGTAGAGCCCCAGCTTGTGCAGTACCCAGTCGATGTTCTCTTTCTTGCCGGTCACGAACGACCAGCCCGGCTTGGCGCCATGGCGCTTGGCGAACTCGCGCAGCACCTCGGGCGTGTCGATGCCCGGATCGACGCTGATCGACACCATCTGCACAGGGATATTGATCTGCGCCTGCAGCAGCGCCTGCGCCTTCTGCAGGTTGAAGCTCACCGGCGAGCAGACGTCGCGGCAGTTGGTATAGAACGAAGTGACCAGCACCACGCGGTTGCGGATCAGGTCGTCATAGAAGCGCACGCGCGGCCGGTCCTGCGTCATCAACGGCAGGTTGGTGAAGTACTCGGCGCCGCGCGTGCCCTTGCCGGCCGCCACGCTGCTGGCCTGGCTGGCTTGCTGGGCGGCGAGCTGGCGCATGGGGGCGAGGTCGGGCGTGTCCGCAGCGGCCGTGGCCTGACGCAGGCTCAGCAGCCGGTCGGCCAGCTTCTGCGGGCTGGCCAGGCCGTAGGTGCGCACCCAGCGCTTGCTGGGCTCATGGCCCAGAAAGACCATCGGCGAGTGGTCGTTGGGGTCGCCGTTGCCGACGCCGAAGGCCTTGAGCAGCGCGTCGATGTTCTTGCGCGAACCGGTCACGAAGGTCCAGCCCGGACCGGCGTCGAACTTGGCGCCGAACTTGCGCAGCTCCTCGGGTGTGTCGGTGAGCGGGTCGACGCTGATCGAGATCAGCTGCACGTCCTCGCTGCCGGCGGGCTTGCGCGCGGCCAGTTCGGTCTGCATGGCCTTGAAGGTGGCCGACAGCGGCGAGCAGATCGACGTGCACGAGGTGAAGATGAAGTTCACCGCCACGCTGCGCCCGGCCACCAGGTCCTTGAAGAAGCGGCGGTTCTGGCCGTTCTGGTCCTGCACGACCACATCGGGCAGGTCGACCTTGAGCGTGCTGGTCGCGGGCGGCGGCGTGGTGGCGTTCTGCGCCTGCGCCGTGGCCGGCATCAGGCCGGCGGCGGCCAGCAGCGACAGGCCGCAGGCGGCGCGTTTCAGGTAAGAGGTCAGCGACATGGCGGATTTCATTGCGGGGCAGGTAAGGCAGGCGTAGCGGGCGTCTCGCCGCGCACGGTGAAGTCGAGTACCGGCGAGCGGTCGAAGCTCAGGCCCTGGCTGACGCTTTGCGCGCTCAGGCGCCAGAGTCCGGCGCGCAGCGGGCGCAGCGGGGCGATGTAGACGCCGGGTTCGGCCTCGCGCGCAAACACGCGCTGCTGCGACAGGCCGGGTTTTTCGAGCGCCATGACCTGCAGGTCGCGCACGCCGGTCAGCGGCTCGCCGCTGCGGGCGTCACGCAGGCTCAGGCGCAGCTGATGCTCGGCGCCGGCCGTCAGTTCGGTCACGGGCGCCTGGGTGCCTGAGGCGGCGGACCACGCGTAGTCGATTTCCAGCTTGCGGCCGTCCTGCGTGGCGCCGGTGTCGTCGACCGCGAGCGCAAAACAGTGCACCACCCGCGGCTGGTCCAGCAGCAGCGGCAGGCTGTAGCGGCCGCCGCGGTCGAGCTTGAAGCGGGCGGTGTAGAGGCCCGGCGCGGTCTCGCGCAGGCTGCGGTCGACCACCTTGAGCGCCCGCGCCGCGCGGCTGTAGGTGCGGTAGGTGCCTTGCGGCGCCATCATGCCCTCGGTGTAGTAGTACAGCGCGGTGTCCGGGGCGTTGCCCATCACCATGCTGTCGCCTTCGGGCGAGGGCGCCATCAGGTCGGCCGGGCCGATGTTCTCAGGCTGACTGCTGGGCAGTTTCTGGAAGATGGGAATCTCGTTGAGCGCCAGCCGGCCCTCGTTGAGCGCGCGCAGCTCGACCATCTGCACCGTCAGGCTGCCCAGTCCGCGAATGAAGGCGAACTTCTGCGTGTAGGCGATCTGGTCGGGCTGGGCCACGGTCTTGGCGCTGGTCACCAGCCGGGCGCTGGCGGCGTCGATCACCACCAGCTGGCTCGACCTGGTGTTGACACCCAGCACGTGCCGGCCGCTGTTGTCCACGCGCAGGGTCGACAGCGGCACGGGCAGCTTGATCTCGCGCTCCAGACGCGCTGTCTCGGTGTCGATCACCGTGACCTTGGGCGCGTTGAGCGTGGCCACATAGGCGCGGCGCGACAGCGGGCTGTAGTCGACCGCCAGCGGCGTGCCCTTGACCGACAGGTCGGCCAGCACGCGCCCGGCCTGGGCGTCGATCACGCTGACGCGGTTGTCGGTGCTGGCGCTCACCACCACGCGGCGACCGTCGTCGCTGATGGCCAGCGCATGCGCGCCGCGGCCGATCTTGAGTTCATGGCGCACGGCGAGCAGTGGCGGTGTCGACGGCCATGCAGGCGGTCGGTGTCGTCCATCGGCGACCCAGACCGTGCTTTCGTCCGGGCTGAGCACCAGCCGGCGCGGCTTGCCGGTGCCGAGCGGAATTGACGTGGACGAGTTTGTTCGTGCTCAGGTCCACCACCGCCAGCTCGCCCCGGTCGGCCAGGGTGATGTAGAGCCGGTCGAGCGCCTTGGCGTGCACCCAGTCGGTGCCGACGCCCGGCAGCGTGATCAGCGCCTCCAGCCGGGTGTTGTTGAGCTGCACCTGCGGGTTGATGATCGAGACGCTGGCGTCAGCGTTGAGCGTGATGAGCTGGAAGCCGTTCAGGTCGCGGTCGGCGCGCTGCGCCAGGCGGCCGCTGGCAAAGCGGCGGATCTGGGGCGCGCAGGCCTCGGGCTTGGTCGGTGCCTTGCCGGCTCAGCCAGACGCGCGGGCGCAGGCCCCGCAGCGGCGCGCCGCTGAGTTCGTCGCTCAGGCGCACCGACAGCGTGATGGGCTGCTGCAGCGCCACCGGGCCGGCCTGTGCGCTGCTCAGGCTCAGTTCGGCCCTGACGCCC
>NZ_CBDFPH010000010.1:0-58481 GCF_965250675.1 Leptothrix sp. (in: b-proteobacteria) | reverse complement strand
AAGCCGTGCTTGCCATCGAGACGAAGGAATCCTTGCTTGAAGTCGTACGCCGCCTGCTCGGTGTACGACTGCGTAAGGATGTTCTCCATTTGCGTAATCCACCGAACCTGGGCCGGGTCGTAGGCCTTCGCAGGACGGAAAGCTGCGCCGTACATGCCAGCCGCACCGTTCACTAGATTGGTTCGGTCCTCAGCGCCCCAACGGCGCCCTCAGGCACTTGGATCTTGGCTCCGCTACCGTCGAGCAGCTTGATGAGTTGGTCTTGATCAACAACTTCCTGGTTTTCCACAACCATCAGCTTGTGCAATGCCAAGAAGACAACCTGAAAGTACCGGGGCGCCCTTGGAGGTTGCTCGCCGAGAAGCAGTTGCCCAAGGGTGCGCTCTGCGCGGTTCAGTGTGACTTTCAGTTGATCAAGCACCCGTTGGAAGTCGGCCGTGGCCACCTCGGTCGTGACCTTCTGCGTGGCCAGCTCGATCTGCTCGTGCCGTTGCTTCGGGCCTTCGCCTTCGCCATAGCCGAAGAAGTCGTCCAGCACTTCGCTGCGTGATGGCGGCTTGGGCTCCAGCAGCATGAACGCAAGGATGTCGGCGATGATTTCCTCATCGCGAGACTCCCGGACTTGCTCCTTGGTAAGCACACCCTGGGTAATCCAAAACACCTCGTCAACGTTGATGCCGTACGGGAGCTCACGGTTTGTGATCGAGATCTTCTTCATCTCATTGAGAGGAAGCTCGTCGGACGCCGAAACGTCGCCACGAACCTTGGCGGCAATGAAGCGAACCGCTTGGGCAAAATGGCCGGTTGAACCAGCTATTCGCAGTTCCTGCCGAGACAGCTTCCGGCCACCCGAGTTGATTCTGCGGAATACCTCGTCCACGTCCCCATCGCCGGCGAACTCGTAGATCGACAGTGGTACGGTGTACGCGGCAATCTGCACGCAGGCATCCCGCACCAGCACCGGCTCACGCTGCTGAAGCTTGCCCGCGTCAAGCAGGGCCTTTGTTTCCGCCATAGTGTTCAGATCGAAGAAGCGCCCGTCTACAGCGAACTCGTTCTCGATGAACCCAAATACGGCGTTGAGGCGCTGCATGCCATCGATGATCTCGAACTGGCTCGGGCCGGCCGCCGTTTTTCGTTCTGCCAGCAGCACGATTGGTACTGGATAGCCGTTGATGATCGAGTCAATAAAGCGCCGTTTTTCTTCGAGCGTCCATACCAGCTTGCGTTGGTACCGGCGGTTAACGATGTACCGCCACGCTTGGTAGTTTCCAAAGATTCGCTCGACCGATTCGCCCTTGACCGTCAGGTCCTGCCGGGCTTTCTGCGCTTCAACCATTCTGAGATCCTCCAATGCCCGCCTAGGAGTAATTAATTTTTCTTCGAGGGCTGACTTCTAGCACGGCCAAGTGTTTGCACTCGATGCACGTGCATCTTCAGCCTAGATATGACAGTTGAGCCTTCAGTGCGTGACTGTAACTGGGCGGGTGGCGGATGCTAGCCATCGAAGACTCTCGCAGGCTTGCAGCGCGGCCGCAGACATCAGGTTTAAGGCAGATAGGTCGGCTGGCGGAATGTCAGAACTGGGTCGATTCTGTTGAAAAACCCGGTTGGAAGCGCAAGGCAGATGCACCGAGGCAGAGGCTGTACGTGCCCGCCGAAGCTCATCGCCGATCTCGTGGAGGTCGGCGGCTGCCCGCCGCGTCCTCACGCGGGCACCGGGTTCCCGGAAGCACATCCACTGGCCAGCCGCTTGGCCATTCTTCTCAGGTTCTGCGCGGTTGCGGCCAACAAGAATTCGTCCCGCGCGCCGCTCAGGCCCCTCAGCCGCAAGCGGTCAAGCCGCATGATGCGTTTGAGATGCGCGAACAGCATTTCCACCTTCTTGCGATCATGACGGGATTGGGCGAACTCGGGTGTACCCGATAGGCCGCGTGCAACGGCGCGTGAGTTCTCGTGAACACTTCGCGCAATCTTGCGCATGGGTGTCTTGGGGCAACAGTTCTGCTTCGAAGGGCATTCAGTGCAGTCCGCCTGGCTGGCTCGGTAGATAACGGTGTCGGCCTTGGTTGTGCGATCGCGTTCTATCTTGAACTGGCGTCGATCGCTGCGCAGCGTGTGTCCCTGCAGGCAGCGGTACTCGTTGGCTTGTGCATCCCAAGTGAAGTCACCGATCTCCAAGGTCCCGTCCTTGCGCCGAGCCTTGTCCCACACCGGAACGTGCGGTTCGATCTTCTTGTCCTGGACCAGCCACGCCAGCAACGGGCCCGTGCCGTAGGCCGTATCGCCCACCAACCGCCTGGGCTTCAAGCCGAAGCGATTCTCGACACGCTCCACCATCGTCTTCGTCGATTCAACCTCCGCCGTTCTATGCGCTGGCGTTGCCTCGACGTCGACGATGACACCCGCCTCCAAATCGATGAGGTAGTTCGTCGAATAGGCGTAGGTGGCAGGGCCACCAGGTGCTGCCGTCCAGCGGGCAGCCGGGTCGGTCAGAGACACGTTCTTCGGTTGTGATGACCCGTCGTCTTCGACAGGGTTAGCCTCTGCCAGAGCTTCGAAGTACTCGCGCACTGCACGGCTGGCATGCTCTCCGCCACGCCAATCGGCAGCCTCGCTTCCAGTGAGTCCGCGCGTGCGATTCGCATCGGCCTTGATGATGCTGGCGTCAATGGCAAAGCCCTCGCCACGTACCAGCCCTTCGTGCATGCACCTGCGCAGCACGCCTTCAAAGACAAGTCGGAACACATCGCTGTCACGGAAGCGACCGTGGCGATTCTTGGAGAACGTGGAGTGATCGGGTACCGCATCTTCAAGATCGAGCCGGCAGAACCAGCGGTAAGCGAGGTTGAGCTGAACCTCCTCACACAAGCGCCGCTCCGACCGGATGCCGAAGCAATATCCGAGCAGCAGCATGCGTAGCATCAACTCAGGATCGATGGATGGGCGCCCCGTGTGGCTGTAGAACGATGCGAGTTGCTCGCGCAACTCTCCGAGATTCAGGTACCGATCGAGTCCCCTGACGAGGTGGCCGCGGGGCACTTGGTCATCCAGGTTGAAGCTGTAGAACAACCGGTCCTGTGTACTGCCCTGGCGACCCATCATGCTGATGTCCTTCTTCCAAATCGGTTGCCTGAACGATACGTTTTGCCATCGGGTTTTTCAACAGAATCGGCCGATAGCGACTGTTCATGATCATGCATTGAACGCCCGCAACCGCTGCGAGGCTGGTGATCGGGTTTTCTGATCCATTGACAGCACTGGACCGCCAGTGCCCCTGCGACCCGAGGCGAAGTAGTCCCTGCCTCATGGCGGGTGCGCGGCTGGTGTCATTCCCACCCCCATTACACCCCCGTGCCCAGATTGACACCGCACTTCAAGAAGCGCATGCAGCCTCGCTGCATGCGCCTTGTAAACCTTCCGTGGATCATTTGTGCATCAGGCGCAGAGGTGGATTGCAGCTTCCGGTCCCGGTCGAGGGGGCATCCTTCGACCTGACCTCAGCCCGGCAACGAGTCACCCGGCCCTTCGCTGAGCACCAGAATGATTTCACTGGCCAGGAAGTGGCGCACATGGACGGCAGCTAACTTGGCCTTGATGAGCGCGTCGAGTTGCACCTCGTCGTCCCGAGCGTCGCGCACCAAGGCCTGGCGCGTGGGCTCGGTGAGCCGGATGACGCTGATACCGCCGTGCCGCAACACGGCCAGCAGGCGCTCTGCCAGGTCGCAGGCAGCAGGGACGCGCTGCTCAACCATGTGGCGCCACAGCCGCTGGTGGTCGGGCTCCTGCGGTGACAAGACGATGTCGAAGCCGTCCTCGCCCGACAGCATATAGACGTCGTCCGGTAAATCTTCGATGAGGGCAGCGCTGTCGGGCGACAGATTGGGTGGCAACGCGACACCGGCTTGAGGCTGATGTTGGGCGGGCTTTGGCGCGATGGACATGGCAACTCCGATGACAGTGGATGACATCGGTTTGTTCGCGCCGGCAGAGGCTCGCAGCTTCAGCCTGCGCCCGGCGCCACCGCATCGATCACCAACTGCACATGCGGTGAATGCCCGGGCACGCGCTGCACGGCGATCAGGCCCAGCGTTTCGAGTCGACGCAAGCCGTCGTAGCAGGCGTCCCGGCTCAGGCCCGCACGGGTCAGCATGGGACGCGTGAGGTGCACATGGCAGGTCTGCGAGCTTCTGTACTGGCCGACCAGCAGCAGCGCCAGGTGCAGCGCCTTACCCGGTGCGACCGCAGCAGCCTGCAGCCACACCAGCAGCGCCTGATCATCAACACGGCTCACGCCGCCAAGTTCATTGCTCACTCAGCGCCCCTTCACCCGACTAAATCCGTCAAGAATTTGTTGGGGCAGGGCTTGAAGTGGGCCGACAGACCGGCGCAGACCGACAAGACTCGCTGACCAGAAACGGACCAGACGAAAAAACGCCCTAGATGCTTGCGCGTCTAGGGCGTTGTTTTACTTAGTGTTTTGGCTCCTCGACCTGGGCTCGAACCAGGGACCTACGGATTAACAGTCCGGCGCTCTACCAACTGAGCTATCGAGGAACAGCTGTCTTCTGCTGAGAAAAAAATTATATGCGATGTTTTGTTCGCAGCGCAAGTACTTTGTTCAATTTCTTTTCTCAGGGGCGGGGAAGACAAGGTTGAAGACGGTGCCACCGTCGGGATGGTGGTCGGCCCAGAGGCGTCCGCCGTGGGCTTGGACGATCTTGTGGCTGATGCTCAGGCCGAGGCTGCTGGTGTCGGGGTGCCGGCGGCGGCCGTCGAAGAAGGGGTCGAACAGCAGCGGCAGTTCACTGTCTGCCAGACCTGGGCCATGGTCGCGGATGCGCCAGTGCACGTCGCCTTTGGGCAAGGTCTGCAGGCTGATGTCGACGGTCTGGCCCGGTGGGGTGTGGCTCAGGGCGTTGTCCAGCACGTTGCGCAGTGCCTGCTGGAAGCGTTGGGGATCGATCTGGCACAGGCCGGTGTCCTGTGTGAGGTGCAGGCGCAGGGCGTGTGTGGGGTCGACCGGGGCCAGCATCTTGAGCAGATCTCGCACCAGCGCGACCGAGTCGGCCGTTTCGGGTCGGATGGAGCCGAGGCTGTTCTCCAGCAGCGCGAGGTCCAGCAGATCATCCACCAGTCGCAGCATGCGCTGGCCGGCGTCGTGGATACCGTCGAACATATCGGCCAAGTGCCGATTTTCATCGGCCCGTTCGCGTCCCAGTTCCGAGAAGCCCAGCACGGCCTGCAGCGGCGTGCGCAGGCCGTGGCTCATGTTAGCGATGAATTCGTTCTTGATGTCGTTGGCGTGCTCGGCCGCTTCCATCGCCAGGCGGGTGTGGCGCTCGGCCTGGCGCAGTTCGGTGACGTCGGTGATGCTGCCGATCACGGCACGCGTGCTGCCAAGGTCGCCGGGAATGGCGACCTTGGCCACCAGGACTTCACGCCGCGCGCCGTCGGCGACCGGCAGTTCGTCCAGATAGTGGCTGCGACCCGCGCCCGCGCCAGCCCAGAGTTGCGCATCGCGCTCGGAATGAAATGCCAGCCGGCGCAGTGCCTGCGAAGGCGCCGTGTGGGTCTCCAGCAGTTCATGGCGCCGCACGCCGAAGAAATCCTCGAAGGCGCGATTGACGAGTGCGTAGTGGCCCCGGGCGTCGAGCATGAACATGGGTGCGGGGGCAGCCTCAATCAACACGCGCAACTCGTGTTCGTTGTCCTGCAGCCGGGCGCTGGCCCGGGCCAGTTCGCCGGACAGGTGCTCGTGCTCGCGCAGGCTGCGCCATGCGCCCCAGGTGCCGGCCACGATCAACCCACCGAGCAGCAACGTGCCCAGCAACAGCCCGTTCAGATCGTGCAGCCAGAGGTGGGTGAGGGCGGACTGCGGTTGTTCCACCACGACCGTCAACCCGGTGGCGTCGACTTGGCGCCAGGCGCGAATGGCGTTGTCATCTGCTGCCCTTTGCAGGTCCGGGACGGTGGGCGTCGCGAGCAGGCCGATGTGGCGCAGTGGGTGTTGAGCGTCGAGTTGCTGGCCTGCTGGAGTCGACGCGAGCGCGGTGGCCATCAGCACTTGCCCGTTGGGGGTGAGCAGCGTGGCGCTTTGTTGCGGACCGTGCAGGTCGGCTGTGATTTGGGTGGCCAGGCCGTCCCAGTGAAGATCGGGCCTTGCGGCAGACTGCATCAACTCCAGATAGCGCGCGGCACGCTCGGCCGCCAGTCGGGCGATGAGATCGGTCTGGAGGGTGGCGTGGTCAGCCAACTCGCGCCGCTGCCAGATCGCCAGCCCGGCGCTCAGCGCCAGCAGCGTGGCCAACAGGCACAGGCCCAGCCAGAGCGCATGAGCGCTGGAGTAGCGCATGGCGGTCGGCCGGGTAGGCGTCTCGGGGGCGGCCGCAGCCGGAGTCATGCGATCCCGTTCAGGAGGAGGCTGATGCAGTGCGTACGCCCAGCCGCTGCTGCAGCAGTGCGCTGCTGGTGGTGTATTGCAACGGATGCGGCTGCGCCGGCTCCAGCCGGGCAATGGCCGCGTGTGCTGCCAGCGTGGCTTCATGAAAGCCGCAGACGATGAGCTTCTTCTTGCCTGGATAGGTGTTGATGTCACCCACCGCGTAAATGCCGGGCACGCTGGTCTCGAAGCGCGCGGTGTCCACCGCCAGGTGTTTCTGCTCCAGCGCCAGCCCCCATTGCGTGATCGGCCCCAGGCGTGGGCTCAGGCCCAGGCTCACGCACAGAAGATCCGTGGGCAGGGTCTGCGGCTGGCCGTTGATGTCGACACCGTCCAGCGCGATGAGCCGGCCAGCACTGTCGCATTGCAAGCCGGTCGGCTGGCCGACGCAGCGTTGCACTGCGCCCGCACGTTCGAGCGTCAGCAACTGCTCGATCCGCGCCGGCTCGGCGGTGTACACATCGCGCCGATGCAGCAGCGTGACGCTGGCCGGTGCATCAGGCTGCGCCGAGGCGATGCGCTGACCGAGCTCGACAGCCCAGGCCAGCGCCCGGTCATCGCCACCCTGCACCACGACGTGCGCGCCGCTGACAGCCCAGACCTCGGGTGCGTGATAAAGGATCTGCCCGCCTTCCAGCGCTTGAAGTTGCGCCTCTGCGCCTGCCAGCTTGAGCCGGCGTGGCTGGAAGGCACCGACACCGGCGGCAATGAAAACGCAGCGCGCAATCCAGCGCAGGGAGTTGGTGCCTTCGCCGCTTTCGACCAGAAAGCGGCCATCGTCCAGCGCCTGCAGTGCGCTCACCTCACGGTTGAAGTGAAACTGCGGCTCGAACGGCGCCACCTGGCGCAGCAGTCCTGCCGTCAACTCGGCGCCGGTGCAGACCGGCACGGCCGGAATGTCGTAGATCGGCTTGTCGGGGTAGAGCGCCAGGCATTGCCCGCCGGCTTGCGGCAGGGCGTCCACCACATGGCATTGCAGCCCCAGCAGTCCGAGCTGGAAGATCTGGAACAGCCCGACCGGGCCCGCGCCGATCACGAGCGCGTCGACTTCCAGCGGTGCAACTGGCGTGGTCGACATGAGGGCGGCCGGGCTGAACGCGCTGATCAGCGAATCAGTTCGCCGAGCTTGTCCTTGCGGTCTTTCCAGACCTCGGCATCCGGCAGCGCGGGCTTGCGCTTGGTGATGCTGGGCCACTTCTGCGACAGCTCGACGTTGATCTTGATGAACTTCAGCTGGTCAGCGGGCACGTCTTCCTCGGGGAGGATGGCGTTGACGGGGCATTCCGGAATGCAGACGGCGCAGTCGATGCATTCATCGGGATCGATGACCAGGAAATTCGGGCCTTCGCGGAAGCAATCCACCGGGCAGACATCGACGCAGTCGGTGTACTTGCACTGGATGCACGATTCGGTAACGACGTGGGTCATGACAGGGAACTCAAACGGGGTTGGAAAGGTGGCCCACGCCGACGGGTTCGGCGAGCGCAAACCACGGATTTTAGGGGTTCGGGCCGCCCGAGATGGGCTTTGCCCCTGCGCCGACCGTGACCAAGGTGGGCCGGCCGCCGTGTTGTGCGGCGGCTTCGCCCAGCGTGCCGACGCTGTGCGTGCTCATGCGTTGATCCGGCCAGCCGGCGCGCGACACCACCAGCACGGCCGTGGTGGCGTCCCAGCCGACATCCAGCAAGCGCTGCGACAGCGTGCCCAACTGGCGTCCTGCCATGTAGAAGACCTCGGTGTCGGCGCTGCGGCGTGCTTCCAGATCGCCGGTCTGGGTCATGGCGGTGCTGAAGGCCACGCTGCGGCCGACACCCCGGCGCGTCAGCGGCCGTTGTGTCAATGCAGCGGCGGCCACGGCGGCGGTGATGCCGGGCACGACTTCGGATTCGATGCCCGCCGCGGCCAGCGCCTGCAGCTCTTCTTCAAGCCGGCCGAACACGCTCGGGTCGCCGCCCTTGAGGCGCACGACGCGCTCGGCGCCCTGCGCTGCCTCGACCAGCAGCGCGTTGATGCGCGCCTGGCCGGTCGATTCGGCGCTGAAGCCGCGCTTGCCCACATCGACCCAGCGGGCGGTGGGCGCGGCCTCGCGCAGCGCGGGGTCGGTCAGGGCGTCGAACAGCACGACCTCGGCCTCACGCAGCCGGTTCAGGCCGCGCACGGTGATCAGGTCCGCCGCGCCCGGCCCGGCGCCGATGAAGACGACACGTCCCATGGGAGCGCTGGCTTCAGGCGGCCACCAGCAGCGCGCCGCTGGTGCGGTTGGTGGTCGGGTCGACCACGATCAGCGCACCGCCGACGCGGTTGGCGGCATAGGCCTCGACCGGTAGCGCCTGCTGGGTCTGGATCTGCACGTGGCCGATCTCGTTGACGCCCAGTTGCTGCGCCTCGACCTCTTCCAGCGTGTTGATGTCCAGCCGATGGTCGATGCGGGTGATGCGTGCCTGCACCCAGCGGTTGCCGTGGCGCACCCAGTACTTGCGGCCGACCACGGCCGGCTCGGTGTCCAGCCAGGCCAGCGTGGCCTTGAATTCCTGCGTGGTCGGGGCGCTGCCGGGCGTGAAGATCCAGTCGCCGCGCGACACGTCCACCTGGCGGTCCAGCACGATGCCGGCGGACTGGCCGGCCTCGCAGCCGTTGACCTCGCTGCCGGCGTGGCGCACGGCAGCGACGATGGCGGTCTCGCCACTCGGGAAGATCTGCACGGTGTCGCCGGCCTTGACCGCGCCGTGGGCGATGCGGCCCCACATGACGCGGTGCTGGTGGCCCACGCCGCCGGAGGCGGCTTGTCCGTTCGCTTCGCCTTCGTCGCGTGCGACGTACTGGACCGGAACGAGCAGGTTGCCGTCATGCGCCTCATCCGTCACCGGCAAGGTTTCGAGGATCTGCAGCAACGTCGGGCCGGTGTACCAGTCCCAGTTGGCCGACGGCGTGGCGACGTTGTCGCCGCGCAGCGCCGACACCGGCACGATGCCGCGCACGGTGATGCCGGCTTCGACTGCGAATTTTTCCAGCGCGGTTGACACGGCCTGGAAGGCCGCTTCGCTTTGCGCATCGATCGCGTCGAGCTTGTTGATCGCGAAGACGATGCTCGGCACCCGCAGCAGCCGCGCCAGCAGGCTGTGGCGGCGCGTCTGCGGCAGCAGCACCACTTCGGCCACGCTGGTGTCGAGCTTGGTGATGTCGACCAGCACCACGGCGGCGTCTGAGCCGGCGGCAGCCGTCACCATGTTGCGGGTGTACTGCTCGTGGCCGGGGGCGTCGGCGATGATGAACTTGCGTGTCTTGGTCGCGAAGTACTGGTAGGCCACGTCGATGGTGATGCCCTGCTCGCGCTCGGCCTCCAGGCCGTCGGTCAGCAGCGACAGGTCGATCGGCGCGCCGGCGGCACGCTTCTCCAGCGCGTCGAGCTTGTCGGCCAGGATGCCGCGGCTGTCGAACAGGAGCCGTCCGATCAGCGTGCTCTTGCCGTCGTCGACGCTGCCGGCGGTCAGGAAGCGCAGGGCCTTGTGGGCCAGTTCTTCACCGGCGTTGATGTGTTCAGTGCTCATCAGAAATACCCTTCCTTCTTGCGGCGCTCCATCGAGGCCTCGGACGTACGGTCGTCCATGCGCGTGGCGCCGCGCTCGCTCACGGTGACCTGCAGCGTCTCGGCGACGATGTCGGCGTTGGTGGCGGCATCACTCTCTACCGGGCAGGTGCAGGTCATGTCGCCGACGGTGCGAAAGCGCACGTCAATGGTCTCGACCACGTCGTCACCGCCCGGCGGCGTCACCTCGGTCACCGGCACCAGCAGGCCCTTGCGGCGGTAGATCTCGCGCTTGTGCGTGTAGTAGATGTTGGGCAGCGGGATCTTCTCGCGCTCGATGTAGAGCCACACGTCCAACTCGGTCCAGTTGCTGATCGGGAAGGTGCGGAAGTTCTCACCCGGCTTGATGCGGGTGTTGAACAGGTTCCACAGTTCCGGGCGCTGTTCCTTCGGCTGCCACTGGCCGAAGCTGTCGCGGTGGCTGAATATGCGTTCCTTGGCGCGGGCCTTTTCCTCGTCACGGCGGGCGCCGCCGATCAGGCAATCGAAGCGGTTGTCTTCGATGGTCTCCAGCAGCGTCACGGTCTGGTGGCCGTTGCGCGACTCCAGCGGGTGCGCCAGGCGGATCGTGCCGCGCTTGATGCTGTCTTCCAGGTGGCCGACGATCAGGCGCTCGCCCATCTCGGCAATGCGCTCGTCGCGGAACTGGATCACTTCCGGGAAGTTGTGGCCGGTGTCGACGTGCACCAGCGGAAACGGCAGCTTGCCGGCAAAGCGCGGGCGCTCGCCGGGGGTGCTGAGGCGGCGCTTGAAGGCCTTCTCGGCCAGGTGCAGCACGACGCAGGAGTCCTTGCCGCTGGAGAACAGCAGGCCGGGGCGCTCGAAGGCGCCGGCCACTTCGCGCAGGATGAAGATCGCTTCTTCTTCCAGCGCGTCGAGGTGGCGGTGATCCACTTCAGGGGTGTGTTGGGTCATGGTGTTCAGGGCGTTCATGTTGCACCGCAAAAGGTGCGTGATTGTCGCGTGCGAGCCGGGGCGGGCTCAGGCGGCGGGCTGGTGGACGTGCAGGCCGCATTCCTTGGCCTTTTCGTCCTCCCACCACCAGCGGCCGGCACGGAAGTCCTCGCCCACCGCGATCTCGCGGGTGCAGGGCGCGCAGCCGATGCTGGGCATGAACTGGTCGTGCAGCGGGTTGTAGGGCACGTCAAACGTCTGGATGTAGTGCCACACGTCGGCCCAGGTCCAGTCGATCAGCGGGTTGATCTTGGTGCGGTCGGCGCCATTCGGAACGGGATCGGCCTCGATGCGCTGCATCTCGCCCCGGTTGTTGCTCTGCTCGCGGCGCAGGCCGGTGATCCACGCGGTGCGGGCGCTCAGCATGCGCGACAGCGGCTCCAGCTTGCGGATGCCGCAGCAGCCCTTGCGCAGCGCGAGGCTTTCGTACATGGCCTTCTCGCCGTTCTTGCGGACGAACTCGATCACGGCGTCGGCCTGCGGGCGGTAGACCTCCACGGGCAGCTTGTAGCGTTCCTCGATGCGGCCGATCAGGGCCACTGTCTCGGCGTGCAGCGCGCCGGTCTCCAGCGTGCCGAGGGCGATGGGCAGCTGGTGCCGGGCGATCAGGTCGGTGACGACCATGTCCTCGGCGCCCAGGCTGGTGGCCTGGACGATGGTGCCGGGATGCGCTGTGGCCGCCTCGCGCAGCGTCTGCAGCGTGGCGGCCAGGCGTTCATCGAAGCCGGCGGTCTTGCGGGCGTACAGGCTGATTGCGGTCATATCGCTGCCCCTGCGTTGACGAATTCCGGCTGGCGGTTCAGCGCCTGGTCGGCGGGCCGTGCGAACAGCGGGTGGTTGTCCAGCGCGTCGCCCTGGTAGTGGCCGGCGAAGAAAGTCAGCGCCCGCTCCGCCGCTTCCCGCGACTGGTCGTGGCGCAGCACCACGGCGTCGAAGCCGGTGCGCTGCAGCAGCGGCAGCATGTCGACCAGCACCGCGCCGGTGGCGCGGATCTCGCCGGCAAAGCGGTAACGCGAGCGCAGGATGCGCGCCTGGCTGTAGGCGCGGCCGTCGACCCACTTGGGGAAGTCCAGCACGATCAGGCTCAGGCGCGGCAGGTCGACTTCCAGCGCCTCCACCTCGTCGGCATTGCCCAGAATCAGCCCGGTGGGCAGGCCCGCCGGCCAGGTGTCGCGCACGGCGTGCCACTGCTCCAGCGTCAGCAGCTGGTTCGGGCGGGCGATGGGGTGGGGCGAGGGGCCGTCTTCACCGCCGACGGTGTGCCAGGGGTCTTTGGGGATGTCGATGAACTTCATGGTGCTCAAACTTCCGGAAATCAGGCGGTGGCGGCGTCGCTGCTGCGGGTGGCTTCGCGGGCCGTGGCAGTGCGTTGTGCATTGGCGGCAGCCTTGAACGGTTCCAGGCCCAGGCGCTTGACGGCGTCGATGAACTTCTCGCCGGCGGTGCGCTGCTCGCGGTAGGTGTCGACGATGGCCTCGACCGCGTCGGTGATCTCGCTCGCCGCAAACGACGGGCCGATGACCTTGCCCGGCACGGCGGTGGTGGCGTGGGCCGAGCCGTCAGAGCCGCCCAGCGTGACCTGGTACCACTCGGTGCCGTCCTTGTCGACGCCCAGGATACCGATGTGGCCGCTGTGGTGGTGGCCGCAGGAGTTGATGCAGCCGCTGATGTGCAGGTCGATCTCGCCGATGTCGAACACCTCGTCCAGATCGGCAAAGCGCTCGGTCAGCTCTTCGGCCACCGGGATGGAGCGGGCGTTGGCCAGCGCGCAGAAGTCGCCGCCCGGGCAGGCAATCATGTCGGTGATCAGGCCGATGTTGGGCGTGGCGTAGCCGGCCGCCTTGGCGGCCTCGTACAGCGCGGGCAGGTCGGCGGCCAGCACCCAGGGCAGCAGCAGGTTCTGGTCGTGGGTGACGCGCAACTCGCCATGGCTGTAGCGGTCGGCCAGGTCGGCGGCGGCGTCCATCTGGGCGTCGGTGGCGTCACCGGGCGCCTGGCCCGCGCGCTTGACCGACAGCGTCACGGCGCGGTAGCCGGCCACCTGGTGGGCGTGCACGTTGCGCGTGATCCAGCGGCGATAGGCCAGCGGTGCGTCTTCGGCCAGCGGCGCCGGCTCGGCCTGCGCCTGCACGCCCGCGGGGCGCACGAAGCAGGCGGCGACACGGTCGAACTCGGCCTGCGGAATGGCGTGGGCGCTACCGTCCTCGTCGCGCTCGATGATGTTGCGGTACTCGGCCTCGACGGCGTCGAAGAACTTCTGGCCCTCGGCCTTCACCAGGATCTTGATGCGCGCCTTGTAGGCGTTGTCGCGGCGGCCGTAGCGGTTGTAGACCCGCACCACCGCCTCGATGAAGATCAGGATCTGCTGCCAGGGCACGAAGTCGCTGATGACGGTACCGATGATCGGCGTGCGGCCCATGCCGCCGCCCACGCGCACCTCGAAGCCGATCTCGCTAGCGTCATTGCGCTTGAGCACCAGGCCGATGTCGTGCCAGCCGGTGGCGGCGCGGTCTTCGGTGGCGCCGCTGACGGCGATCTTGAACTTGCGCGGCAGGTGGGCGAACTCCGGGTGCAGCGTGCTCCACTGGCGCATGATTTCGCAGTAGGGGCGCGGGTCGATCAGCTCGTCGGCCGCCACGCCGGCCAGCGCGTCGCTGGTGATGTTGCGGATGCAGTTGCCGCTGGTCTGGATGCCGTGCATGTCGACGTCGGCCAGCAGGTCCATCACGTCGGCCGACTGGGGCAGGGGAATCCAGTTGAACTGGACGTTCTGGCGCGTGGTGAAGTGGGCGTAGCCGCGGTCATGGCTGCGGGCGATGGCCGCCAGCGCACGGATCTGGCGGCTGCTGATCTCGCCATAGGGCACGGCCACCCGCAGCATCGGCGCATGGCGCTGCACGTACCAGCCGTTCTGCAGGCGCAGGGCGCGGAAGTCCTCGTCGGGCAGGTGGCCCGCCAGGTGGCGCTCCAGCTGGTCGCGGAACTGCGCGGCGCGGGCGTGGACGAACTGGCGGTCGAAATCGGTGTATTGGTACATGGTGCGTTCTCTCGACAGGGTGCAGAGCCTGGACCGGCGCCGCTCAGGGCGCCAAGGCGGTCAATGCAGTGCTTTGTAGATGTTGAAGAAACTGATCAACGAAATCACGGTGCCCACCAGGATCAACAGGCCCCGCGTGGGCAGCATCCGGGTCAGCACGGCAGCAAACGGTGCGGCAAACAGGCCGCCGACCACCAGCCCCGCCACGGTGGGCCACGGACCTTCGTCCACCAGCACGGCAAACACCATGGCGCTCACGAAGGTCAGGAAAAACTCGGCCAGGTTGACCGAGCCGATGGTGGTGCGTGGATTGTGGCCCTTGCCGACCAGCGTGGTCGTCACGACCGGCCCCCAGCCACCGCCGCCGACCGCATCGACAAAGCCGCCCACCAGCCCGAGCTTGGCCACGTGGCGCGGCTCGCCGCCGTTGGTCTTGATGGTGCGAAACACCTTGCTGATGATGTAGAGGCCCATGATCAGCAGGTAGCCCGCCACGTAGGGCTTGATGACCGTGCCATCGATGCTCGACACCACCCAGGCGCCCGATACCGCGCCGAGCATGCCCGGAATCAGCAGCCGCAGGAACAGCTTGCGGTCGACGTTGCCCAGCTTGATGTGCGAGACGCCCGAGATGCCGGTCGTGAAGACTTCGGCAATGTGCACGCTGGCGCTGGCCACGGCGGGTGACGTGCCGGCCGCGAGCAGAAAGCTGGTGGAGGTGATGCCATAGGCCATGCCGAGGGCGCCATCCACCGTCTGCGCCAGCAGCCCCACGGCCACGGCGCTCCAGAAGGCCTGGCCCTGCAGGGTCTGCGAGATGACCTCGAAGCCGCTCTGGCCGTTGCTCTGATTGAACAGCCGCATGCCCAGATAAAGGAGCACGCCGCCGAGTAGGAAAATCACCGACCACATCGCCATCCGCAGCACCGGGTGTTGCGAGGGGTGGGAAAACTCGTTTTCCAGCGGCGGCAGGCCCAGCGCCAGGTGTTCGGCATTGAGGGGGCTGTCGGACAGGTCGAGATCGCGGATTTTCATGGGAACAGGAGAGACTGGGCGGGGACGCACCAGGCTCGGTATCGTCAGCGGCCCGCATGTTAGAAGCGGGTCTAAATAACCATAAATACAGAATTGTCTGAAACTTATATCAAATGACAGCTAAAAAGACTTTGAAATCACCCCTTACCCTGCTCCTCAAAACGGCTGCGGCGCGAGCGTGGCTGACCTTGGGGTTGGCCGTTGCGCTGAGTGCCTGCTCGGTTTTGCCGCTGCCCGTGCCTGTCCCCGTGTCCACTCCGGCCTCCGCGCCTCCGCCTGCCGTCAGGCCAGAGGCGCCGCCGGACGCCGAGGTCGATGCCGAGCCGCCTGTCGCTCCGGTGGTCGTGGTGCCGCCAGCCCCCAAGCCTGTGCCCAAGCCGCCGCGCATCGGCCTGGCGCTGGGGGGTGGTGCGGCGCGCGGCTTTGCGCACATCGGCGTGATCCAGGTGCTGGAGGAAAACGGCATCAAGCCCGATCTGGTGGTGGGTACCTCGGCCGGCAGCCTGGTGGCGGCGCTCTACGCTTCGGGCCACAGCGGCCGCCAGCTGGGTGTGATGGCCGCCGGCATGGACGAGGCCACCCTGACCGATTGGGCCTTTCCGCTGCGCGGTGCCATTCGCGGCGACGCGCTGGCGCGCTTTGTGCGCAAGTCCACCGGTGGCAAGACCATCGAGCAGATGGCACTGCCGCTGGGCATCGTCGCCACCGACCTGGACGATGGTCAGCCGATCCTGTTCCGGCGTGGCGACGCGGGTCAGGCGGTGCGGGCTTCGAGTGCCGTGCCGGCGGTATTCCAGCCGGTCAAGATCGGTGGGCGCGAGTACGTGGACGGTGGCCTGGTCGCGCCGGTGCCGGTGCGCTATGCCAAGCAGATGGGGGCTGATTTCGTCATCGCGGTCGACATCACCGATCCGCCCGACGGCAAGAACACCGGCGACGCCATGCGCATGCTGCTGCAGACGTTCTCCATCATGGGCCGCAGCATCAACAACTTCGAGTTGCGCGAGGCCGACGTGGTGCTGCGCCCCCGGCTCAACGGCGTCTCCAGCGCCGACTTCGCCGCCCGCAAGCGCTCGATTGCCGCCGGGCGCGAGATCGCGCTGGCCATGCTCCCCGATCTCAAGGCCCGGCTGGCCGCGCGGGCGCACTGAGCCGGCCGGGCCGCCTTGGGCGCGTCAGGGCTTGAACGGCCCGCCGCCGATCTTGCTGCCCGCGCCCAGGCCGCGCTTGGCAAACCAGCCCTGGTTCATCTCCAGCGCGTAGCGCACCGCTTTTTTGGGGCAGTGCGAGGCCTCGCTGTGCGGCTGCATGTCGGCGATGTTGACGATGCTGCCGTCGTCGGCCAGAAACGCGATCGACAGCGGCAGCAGCGTGTTCTTCATCCAGAAGCAGTGCACTTCCTGCGCCTCGAACACGAACAGCATGCCGTCGTTGGTGGCCATCACCGGGCGGTTCATGAGGCCGGTCTGACGCTCGGCGCCGTTCTGCGCCACCTCGGCGTTGATCAGGTGCATGCCGGCGTTGAGGCGGATGCTGCGCAGCTTCTGCGGCGCGTCCTGCGCGGCGGCCCAGCCCGTCGCACCGGCCAGCAGCAGCGCCAGTGCGCCCAGGATCGCTCGACGGGCAAATCCTGTCGCGGCCAGCCCACAGCGCAGGCTACGGCGCGGGAAGAAGGGGTCAATATTGATTTGAGTCATGTTGTTCAGTCATCTGCCGCAGCAAGAATAGCGCACGCTTCGCGATGATTTCCCCATGCCCGCCACCCTTGCTTCCCCCGCTGCTGCCGCTGTGGCCGCCGTCGCCCTGACGCCGACTCAGGCCGCCGCCATTGACGCACCGCAGACGCTGGCCGACTACACGCAATGGCAGGTTGACGCCGACGGGCGGCGCGTGGGCCAGTCGCGTCTGCTGTTGAGCGGGCTGCACTGCGCGGCGTGCGCCGGCCTGATCGAAGACGCCCTGCAGCGCGTGCCGGGCGTCGAGCATGCCGAGGTGCAGGGCGCCGCGCAGCGCGCCCTGGTGCGCTGGGACCCGGCGCAAACGCGCGCCTCGGACCTGATTGCCGCCATTCAGTGTGCCGGCTATGGCGCGTTTCCGGATACCGGCGCGCAAGCCGTGGCGCTGGCCGAGCGCGAATCGCGCCAGGCCCTGTGGCGCGTGTTCGTGGCCGGCTTCTGCATGATGCAGATCATGATGTACGCCACGCCCGCGTATGTGGCCGACCCTGGCACGCTGAGCGCCGACATGGCCGCGCTGCTGCGCTGGGCCAGCTGGATCCTGAGCGTGCCGGTGCTGCTGTTCGCCGCCGGGCCGTTCTTCAGCGGCGCGTGGCGCAGCCTGCGCGAGGGCCGTATCGGCATGGATGTGCCGGTGGCGCTGGGCATTGCCGTGACCTTCATCGCCAGCTCGGCTACCAGCTTCGAGTCGGCCCAGGCCGCGCGCGGCGGCGAGGTCTATTTCGACTCGCTCAGCATGTTCGTCACTTTCCTGCTGGGTGCCCGCGTGCTGGAGAGCCGGGCGCGGCGCCGCGCGGCGCAGTCGCTGGATGCGGTGATGCGGCGCCTGCCGGACGCGGTCGAGCGCATTGATGCGCAGGGCGCGGCCAGCCTCGTCACCGTGGCCGAGCTGGCGGTGGGCGACCGGGTGCGGGTGCATGTGGGCCAGGCGTTCGCAGCGGACGGCGTGGTGCTCGAAGGCCGCACTCAGGTCGACGAGGCCATGCTGAGCGGCGAATCGCGCCCGGTGGAATGCGGCCCGGGCGACGAGGTCAGCGCCGGCTGTCTCAACCTGGGCGCGCCGGTGCTGATACGGGTGCGCGAACTGGGCGCGCAGACGCGCTACCAGCGCATCGTGACGCTGGTCGAGCGGGCGCTGACCGAGCGGCCGACCTTCATGCGCTCGGCCGACCGGCTGGCCGGGCCGTTCCTGTGGGCGGTGCTGGTGCTGGCGGGCGTGAGCTACGCGGTCTGGCATGTGATCGACCCTTCGCGCGCGGTCTGGGTGGCCGTGTCGGTGCTGATCGTCACCTGCCCGTGCGCGCTGTCGCTGGGCGCGCCGGTCGCTTTGCTGGCTGCGGCCGGCCAGCTGGCGCGGCGCGGGGTGCTGGTGCAGCGGCTGGACGCGCTGGAGGTGCTGACACGGGTGCGGCATGTCCTGTTCGACAAGACCGGCACGCTCACGCAGGACCGCCTGCAGTTGGCGGGCGTGGTGCGGCTTGCCCCATCAGATATGGCGGCCTCGGTGCTGCAGGCTCTGGCCGTGAGTCTGGCGGCGCATTCGCGCCACCCGTTGGCGCAGGCCTTGGCGAAAGGTGAGGGCGCAGAGGCCGACGGCGCCTGGAGTGGGGTCGAAGAGCATTCCGGCCACGGCTTGCAGGCGGCCTGGACGGACACGGCAGGCGCCGTCAGCCACTGGCGGCTCGGCAGTGCGGCGTGGTGTGGCGTGACCGCGACCTCAACCGCCACCGATCAGCCCGCCGGCCCCGCTGTATGGCTGGCCGAGCGCCACGCCGAAACCAGCGAAACCGGCCAATCCGTCGTATGGCAAGCGCGCCTGCGCTTCGATTTCGACGAAACCCTGCGCCCTGACGCAGCCACCGGCGTGGCGGCGCTGCGCCAGTCGGGGCTGACGCTGCATCTGCTGTCGGGCGATCAGCCCGCCAGCGTGGCGCTGATGGCGGGCCGGCTGGGCATGGACGATCACCGCGCCGCCTGCACGCCACAGGACAAGCTGGCCGCGCTGGCCGCTCTGCAGCAGGGCGGCCAGGTGGTGGCGATGGTGGGCGACGGCATCAACGACGCGCCGGTGCTGGCGCGTGCCGATGTCTCGATCGCGCTGGGCAGCGCCGCAGCGCTGGCGCAGGCGCGCTCGGACGTGATCGTGCTGTCCGACCGCATTGGTGACGTGGCCGAGTTGCTGCACACCGCCCGGCGCACCGTGCGCATCGTGCGCCAGAACCTGGCCTGGGCGCTGCTCTACAACCTGGCCTGCGTGCCGCTGGCGCTGCTGGGCTGGCTGCCGCCGTGGGCGGCCGGGCTGGGCATGGCGCTGAGCTCGCTGCTGGTGGTGCTCAACGCGCTGCGGCTGACGCGGCCGGCCTGAAAGGCGCAAACCCGATGGATATCCTTTTTCTGCTGGTGCCGCTGTCGGTGGTGCTGGTGTTCGTGATCATGGGCCTGTTCGCGTGGGCGTTGCGCAGCGGCCAGTTCGATGACATCGAGCGCGAGGGCGAGCGCATGTTGCGCGGCGACACCAACCCGGCGGCGCCAACGGGGGCCAAAGTCAATGAAAGTCGACGTATTGATACGGATCAAGTGTGATCCGGAGCCGTGCCCCAAAAATTCGGGTGGACGGAATGAAGCGTTTTGAAGGAGTAAGCGATGGCTTTGAATCAACGGACTGCAGGGGCGGTCTACAGCGACACGGTGGTGAGGCAGTTCTCGCTGGCCGCCGTGCTGTGGGGCGTGGTGGGCATGCTGGTGGGCGTGGTGATTGCCGCGCAGCTGGCGTGGCCCGAACTGAACTTCGGCATTCCGTGGCTCAGCTACGGGCGCCTGCGACCGCTGCACACCAATGCGGTGATCTTCGCCTTCGGTGGCTGCACGCTGTTTGCGACCAGCTATCACGTGGTGCAACGCACCTGCCAGACGCGGCTCTTTCTGCCGGCGCTGGCCCAGTTCACCTTCTGGGGCTGGCAGCTGGTGATCGTGCTGGCCGCCATCTCGCTGCCGATGGGCTACACCCAGGGCAAGGAATACGCTGAACTGGAGTGGCCGATCGACCTGCTGATCGCCGTGGTGTGGGTGTCCTACGCCATCGTCTTCTTCGGCACGGTGGGCATGCGCAAGGTTCGCCACATCTACGTGGCGAACTGGTTCTTCGGTGCCTTCATCCTGACCGTGGCGCTGCTGCACATCGTCAACAGCGCGGCCATTCCGGTCAGCTTCACCAAGAGCTACTCGGCCTACGCCGGCGTGCAGGACGCCATGGTGCAGTGGTGGTATGGCCACAACGCGGTGGGCTTCTTCCTGACCGCCGGCTTCCTGGGGATCATGTACTACTACATCCCCAAGCAGGCCGAGCGCCCGGTCTACAGCTATCGCCTGTCCATCGTCCACTTCTGGGCGCTGATCTTCACCTACATGTGGGCGGGTCCGCATCACCTGCACTACACCGCCCTGCCGGACTGGGCGCAGAGCGTGGGCATGGTCTTCTCGCTGGTGCTGCTGGCGCCGAGCTGGGGCGGCATGATCAACGGCATCATGACCCTGAGCGGCGCGTGGCACAAACTGCGTGAAGACCCGATCCTGAAGTTCCTGATCGTCAGCCTGTCGTTCTACGGCATGAGCACGTTCGAGGGCCCGATGATGTCCATCAAGACCGTCAACGCCCTGAGCCACTACACCGACTGGACGGTGGGCCACGTGCACTCCGGCGCGCTCGGCTGGGTGGGCCTGGTGTCGATGGGTGCGCTCTATCACCTGATTCCGCGCATGTTCGGCCGCACCAGGATGTACAGCGTCCGGGCGATCGAGACCCACTTCTGGGTGGCCACCATCGGCATCGTGCTCTACATCGCCGCGATGTGGATTGCCGGCGTCATGCAGGGCCTGATGTGGCGCGCGATCAACCCCGACGGCACGCTGGTCTACAGCTTCGTCGAGAGCGTCAAGGCGACCTATCCGTTCTACGTCATCCGTCTGCTGGGCGGCGTGCTCTACCTGGGCGGCATGCTGATCATGGCCTGGAACGTGGTGATGACGGTGCGCATCGGCAAGCCGGAAGCGGTGGCGATTCCGTTCACCCCGGCCCACGCCTGAAACGCGAGGAGAAACAAGATGGCTGACAACAAACAGACCCTTGGGGGTCACGAGAAGATCGAGACCAGCAACTTTCTGATGATCGTGCTGATCCTGCTCACCGTGGCGGTGGGCGGCATCGTCGAGATCGTGCCGCTGTTCTTCCAGCGCTCGACCACGCAGCCGGTCCAGGGGCTGCTGCCCTACACGCCGCTGCAGCTGACCGGGCGCGACGTCTACCTCCGCGAGGGTTGCTACAACTGCCACTCGCAGATGATCCGCCCCTTCCGGGCCGAGACGCTGCGCTACGGCAACTATTCGCAGGCGGGCGAGTTCGTCTACGACCACCCCTTCCAGTGGGGCAGCAAGCGCACCGGTCCCGACCTGCACCGCGTCGGTGGCAAGTACAGCGACGAATGGCACCGCGTGCACCTGAACAACCCGCGCGACCTGGTGCCCGAGTCGAACATGCCGGCCTACTCCTGGCTGAACACCAACGTGCTCAACCCGGCCGACGTGGCGCCCAAGATGCGCGCGCTGCGCACCGTGGGCGTGCCGTACAGCGACGACGAAATCGCCAAGGCCGCCGACGAGCTCAAGGGCAAGAACGAGATGGATGCGGTCGTGGCCTATCTGCAGGTGCTGGGCACCGCGGGCAAGTGAGGCAGACATGGACCTGGACCTGGACCTGAACATCCTGCGCAGCGCAGTGACCTTGCTGTCATTCGCCGCATTCCTGGCCATCGTTGTCTGGGCCTATCGGCGCAGCAACCGGCATCGTTTCGATGAAGCAGCCGATCTTCCTTTCCTGGATGACCGCCTGCAACAGAAGCCACAGAACTCCTCCGGAGGCCGCCATGAGTGATTTCTCCAACAGCGGCTGGTCGCTCTTCATTGCCGCCGTCACCATCCTCGGCCTGCTGGCCTGTCTGGCGCTGCTGATCATCGCCAGCCGGCGCAAGGTCATGTCCAGCGACAACACCACGGGCCACGTCTGGGACGAGGACCTCAAGGAGCTCAACAACCCGCTGCCGCGCTGGTGGATGGGCCTGTTCGTGCTGACCATCGTGTTTGCGGGCATCTACATTGCGCTCTATCCGGGCCTCGGCAGTTCGGAGGGCGCGCTCAAGTGGAGCAGCGCCGGCCAGCACGCCCTGGAACAGGCCAAGGCCGAGCAGGCGATGAAGGCGGTCTACGGCCGCTACGCCGGCATGAAGGTCGAGGCGCTGGCCGCCGACACCGGCGCCATGGGCATTGGCGAGCGCCTGTTCGTCAACAACTGCGCCACCTGCCACGGCTCGGACGCGCGCGGCAGCAAGGGCTTCCCCAACCTGACCGACGGCGACTGGATGGGCGGCGACGGCGGTGACGCCTACATCGCCAAGACCATCGCCGAAGGCCGCCAGGGCATGATGCCGCCGATGGCCGCCGCCGTGGGCAGCGCCGAGGACGTCAGGAACGTGGCCCACTACGTGCTGAGCCTGTCGGGCAGTGCGCACAACAGCATCCAGGCGCAGTTGGGCAAGTCCAAGTTTGCGGCCTGCGCGGCCTGCCACGGCGCCGACGGCAAGGGCACCCAGGCCTTGGGCGCGCCCAACCTGACCGACAAGGTCTGGCTGCACGGCTGGGGTGAGGAGACCATCATCGCCATGATCAACAACGGCAAGGTCAACGTCATGCCTCAGCACGCCACGCGCCTGACGCCCGAGCAGATCCGCGTGCTGGCCGCCTACGTCTGGAGCCTGTCGCGCAAGCCGGCAGCACAGACGGCGCTCAACACGAAGTAACTTCAGCGGGTCTCCACACCGTGTCTGCGTCCCTCGACAAACCTCCCGTCGCCGCACCGGGCGAGCCTGTGCTGGTCTCGCTCTACGAGAAGACCAGGAAGATCTACCCTCGTGCGGTGAACGGGCTGTTTGCCAAGTGGCGCTGGGCGCTGGTGTGGTTCACGCAACTGGTGTTCTACGGCCTGCCGTGGCTGATGTGGAACCAGCGGCAGGCGGTGTTGTTCGACCTGGGCACCCGGCGCTTCTACATCTTCGACCTGGTGCTTTACCCGCAGGACTTCATCTACCTGACCGGGCTGCTGGTGATCTCGGCCTACGCGCTGTTCCTGTTCACGGCCATCGCCGGGCGGCTGTGGTGCGGCTATGCCTGCCCGCAGACGGTCTACACCGAGATCTTCCTGTGGATCGAGCACCGGCTGGAGGGCGACCGCATGCAGCGCATGAAGCTCGATGCCGGCCCGTGGACGCTCAACAAGTGGTTGCGCAAAGGCGGCAAGCAGGTTGCCTGGATGACGTTTGCGCTGTGGACCGGCTTCACCTTCGTCGGCTACTTCACGCCGATCCACACGCTGTGGGCCGAGGCGTTCACGCTCGGTTTCGGCCCATGGGAGTGGTTCTGGGTGCTGTTCTACGGCTTCGCCACCTACGGCAACGCCGGCTACATGCGCGAGCAGGTTTGCAAGTACATGTGCCCGTACGCGCGCTTCCAGAGCGCGATGTTCGACCGTGACACGCTCATCATCAGCTACGACGCCGCCCGGGGCGATCCGCGCGGCACCCGCAGCCGCAAGATCGACGCCCGCGCCGCCGGCCTGGGCGACTGCATCGACTGCGGCCTATGCGTGCAGGTGTGCCCCACCGGCATCGACATCCGCCAGGGCCTGCAGTACGAATGCATCGGCTGCGCCGCCTGCATCGATGTGTGCGACGGCGTGATGGACAAGATGCAGTACCCGCGCGGCCTGATCCGCTACGCCACCGAAAACAGCCTGAACAACGGCTGGAGTCGCGCGCAGATGCTCAAGCGCGCCGTGCGTCCGCGCGTGCTGATCTACGCCGCCATCCTGGGCCTGATCGTGCTGGGCGTGGGCGCGAGCCTGTGGCTGCGCACGCCGTTCAAGGTCGATGTGGTGCGTGACCGGGCCTCGCTGGCACGCATCGTCGATGACGGACGCATCGAGAACGTCTATCGCCTGCAGATCATGAATGCGGCGGAGTCGACCGAACGTTTCCGCATCACGGTGCAAGGGCTGCCCGAGCTGACATTGGCCAGCGCAACGGACGTCGAGGTGGGCGCCGCCGAGGCCCGCTGGGTGACGCTGGCCGTGCAGGTGCCGCCCGAGGTGGCGCAGCGTGCCGGCACCGGCGCGCACAACATCGAGTTCGACATCCAGCGCCTGAATCCTGCCGAGGGCAGCGCCCCGCTGGTGCTGCGCGAGAAATCAACCTTCATGGTGCCGCGCTGACCGCGCGGGTTGACCGGAGTAATCAAGATGGCTGCTGTTTCCCCCTTGTCCCCGTCGGTTTCCCCGTCTCTGTCGCGACCCTGGTGGCGTGAGCCGATGGTGTGGCTGGTCATCAGCGGCCCGTTGTCGGTGATCCTGGCATGCGTGGTGACAGCGATCTTGGTGATCAACCACCCGGACCCGGTGCTGTCGATGGAGCCCACCGTGATCCCGCAGCGTCCGGCCGACGACCTGCAGGGGCGTGCGTCACAGCAGCCCGCCATGAAGGCTCGCAATCACGCAGCCACGGGCGGTCTATGAGCCGGCCTGACCCGCAGGGCAGCGCCGATGCAGCCGAATCGGTGGCCACCGACTACATCGAGGCGCCGACAGGCCACCCGTTGTCGGAGTTTTCCCGCCGGCTGTGGGCGGTGCTGTGGCCGGCCTTCCTGATGGCGGGCGTGACCGAGATGCTGGTCTTCGCGATGGTCGATCCGCACGACCTGCACTGGCTGGGCGGCGGGCCTCTTGAGTGGCCGCGGTCGGCCATCTACACCAGCGCGTTTTTCATTTTCTGGGCCGTGATCAGCGTGGCGGGCGGGCTCACACAGTTATTGCTGCGCGAGCCAGGCTTGCTCAACCGGTCGCGTTAGCCCGAGATCAATGGCAAGGTCAGGGGCAGACTCAGTAACTCGCGCCGTTGACGATCTGCTGCAGCAAGTCCTGGTGCAGGATGCGGATGTCGCGCTGCTTGACCTCCAGGATGCCCTCATCCTGGAACTTCGAGAAGGTGCGGCTCACGGTTTCGAGCTTCAGGCCCAGGTAGCTGCCGATTTCCTCGCGCGTCATGCGCAGCACCAGCGCACTGGCCGAGAAGCCTCGCGCCTGCAGGCGCTGGGTCAGGTTGAGCAGGAAGGCCGCCAGGCGCTCCTCGGCGCGCATGCTGCCCAGCAGCAGCATCACGCCGTGGTCACGCACGATCTCGCGGCTCATGATCTTGTGGAACTGGTGCTGCAGCAGCGTGAACTCGCGCGACAGCGTCTCCAGCTGGGTGTACGGAATCATGCAGACCTGCGAGTCCTCCAGCGCCACGGCGTTGCAGGCGTGGCGGTCGGTGCTGATGCCGTCCAGGCCGATGAGTTCGCCCGCCATCTGGAAGCCGGTGACCTGCTCGCGGCCGTCGGCGGCGGTCACCAGCGTCTTGAAGAAGCCGGTGCGTACGGCGTAGAGCGCGGTGAACGGCTCGCCGGCGTGGAAGAGCGCCTCACCGCGCTTGACGGCGCGGCGCGAGTTGACCATCTCATCGAGCGAGTGGACTTCTTCTTCCGACAGCCCGACCGGCAGGCAGAGCTCGCGCAGATTGCAGGCCGAGCAGGCGACCTTGAGGGCGTCAAGGCGGGCAGTGTGATGGGTATCTTGCATGGTCCTGATGATTATTAGGGTTGAAGTGCAGGCACTCCCTGGTGCGCAAAAAAGGAGCGAGTGGTGTGTTGTGACACACATCGTCTGGAATGGATCAACAGAGTGTGATTTTTTTACAGCTTGCCTGCGACAGGATTGAGTCAAGTCAAGTTGATGTGTGACGCGAACGGCAAAGTGCAGTTGATGAATCTGAGTTCAACATCAAGTCTGTCTGCTCCTCTGTGCGGTAACGCACTTTCGGTTCAAAACCATACCGGTGTGGGTGTCAAAACCACGCCGGAAGGGCTGACGGACGATCTTTTGCGCCGCATGGACCGGCCCGGGCCGCGTTACACCTCTTACCCGACCGCCGACAGATTCGTCGAGGCCTTCACGGCCGATCACTATCGCCGGGCGCTGAGCCAGCGCGGCACCGGTGGCGTGGCAGGGTCGGGCGCACCGGTGTCGGTCTATGTGCACATTCCGTTTTGCGAATCGGTTTGCTACTACTGTGCCTGCAACAAGGTCGTCACGCGCGACCATGACCGCGCCACCGGCTACCTGGATGCGCTGTCCCGCGAGATGAGCCTGGTCGCGCGCGATCTGGGCGTGAACACGCCGGTGTCCCAGCTGCACCTGGGCGGCGGCACGCCCACCTTTTTGAGCGACGAGGAACTCGACCGCCTGATGCGGGATCTGCGCCGCCATTTCCAGCTGTTGCCGCAGGCCGAATGCTCGGTCGAGGTCGACCCGCGCACCGTGACGCGCGCGCGCCTGCAGCACCTGATCGACATCGGCTTCAACCGCGTGTCCTTCGGCGTGCAGGACTTCGATCCCGACGTGCAGCGCGCCGTGCACCGCGAACAGCCGCTCGCGCAAGTCCAGGCACTGATGGCCGATGCGCGCGAACTCGGCTTTGCGTCCATCAACGTCGACCTGATCTACGGCCTGCCGCTGCAGACGGCCGAGAGCTTTGCGCGCACGGTCGAGCAGGTGGCGGCACTCCGCCCCGACCGCATCGCGCTCTACGGCTATGCCCACCTGCCGCAGCGCTTCAAGCCGCAGCGGCGCATCGTGATCGAGCAGTTGCCCTCGGGCGGCGACCGCGTCGCGATGCTGGGCCAGGCCATCAGCGGCTTCATCGGCCATGGCTACCAGTACATCGGCATGGACCACTTCGCGCTGCCCGACGATCCGCTGGCGCTGGCCAAGCGGCAGGGGCGGTTGCACCGTAATTTCCAGGGCTACAGCACGCAGCCGGACTGCGATCTGGTGGCGCTGGGCGTGTCGGCCATCGGCCGCGTCGGCGCCACCTACAGCCAGAACGCCAAGACGCTCGACGAGTACTACGACCTGCTGCTGCGCGACGAGTTGCCGGTGGTGCGCGGCCTGAGCCTCACGCGCGACGACGTGGTGCGCCGCGCGGTGATCATGGCCATCATGTGCCACGGCCGGCTGTCGTTCGAGTCGGTGTCGCTGGCGCACCTGATCGACGTGCGTCGCTACTTCGCGGCCGAGCTGGAAGAGCTGCAGGACTTGGCCGAATCCGGCCTGCTGACCCTCAACGACGACGGCTTTGCGCTCACACCGCTGGGCTGGTACTTCGTGCGCTCGGTGGCGATGGTGTTTGACCGCCACCTGCGCGCCGATCAGGCCCGCGAGCGGTTTTCGCGCATCATCTGACGCGTCACAGCCTCCGCAATCCTTCTGCACCCATGAGTAACGCGTTGCTTTTCACCGCCGCCGTCATGGGCCTGGCGGGCCTGCCGCACTGCGCCGGCATGTGCGGCGCCGGCTGCGCGGCGGTGGTGCGCGCCCATTCGTCGACCCGCGGGCCAGCCCAGCCCCGGCGCACGCTGGCCGCGCTGCTGCTGGGGCGGCTGGTGGGCTACACGCTGGCCGGGGCGGTGGTCGCGACGGCGATGGAAGCGCTGCGCTGGATGGGTGATGCCGCCGGCTGGATCCGGCCGTTTTGGCTGCTGCTGCAACTTGGCCTGCTCGGGCTCGGCCTGTGGATGCTCGCCAGTGGCCGCTTGCCGCTGGCGTTGCAGGCGTGGCTGGAAGGCCTGGGTCGCCCGGCGCCACTGGGTGCGGGGCTGGCGCGGGTGCAGGTGGTAAAGCGGCGCGTGCCGGGCGAGTTCAAGGCCGCCGGCATCGGCCTGCTCTGGCCCGCCATTCCCTGCGGCCTGCTGCACGCGGCCTTGCTGGTGGCGGCGGTCGCCTCCGGCCCGGTGCAGGGCGGCGCGGTGATGCTGGCGTTTGCCGTCACCAGCAGCCTGGGCCTGCTGATCGGCCCTTACGTCTGGCTGCGCTGGTTGCCCCGCCTGGCGGGCGCTGATGCGGCTGGCACGAGCGCCGCCTTCAACGGCGTGGCGTTGCGTCTGGCGGGGGCGTCGATGGCCGCCATCGTCGGCTGGACGCTGTGGCATTCGGTTGGTGTGCCGCTGTACGCCTGGTGTGCCAGCTGAACAGCGTCAACCAGGCGGCAGGGGCAGCCACCTAAAATTAGAGGTTTCCCCCAAACCCATGTGATGTCCGGAGCTCGATCCATGTACCAGCATATCCAGGTGCCAGCAGGCGGCGCGAAGATCACCGTCAATGCGGACTTCTCGCTCAACGTGCCGCACAACCCGATCATTCCGTACATCGAGGGCGACGGCATCGGCCTGGACATCACCCCGGTGATGATCAAGGTGGTCGACGCCGCCGTGGCCAAGGCCTACGCCGGCCAGCGCCAGATCCACTGGATGGAAATCTTCGCCGGCGAGAAGGCCACCCAGGTCTACGGCCCCGACGTCTGGCTGCCGGCCGAGACGCTGCAGGTGCTCAAGGACTACGTCGTGTCGATCAAGGGCCCGCTGACCACGCCGGTCGGTGGCGGCATCCGCTCATTGAACGTTGCGCTGCGCCAGGAGTTGGACCTCTACGTCTGCCTGCGCCCGGTGCAGTATTTCAAGGGCGTGCCCTCGCCGGTGAAGGAGCCCGAGAAGACCAATATGGTCATCTTCCGCGAGAACTCCGAGGACATCTACGCCGGCATCGAATACGAGGCCAAGAGTGACAAGGCCCGCAAGCTGATCAAGTTCCTGCAAGAGGAAATGGGCGTCACCAAGATCCGCTTCCCGGAGACCTCGGGCATCGGCGTCAAGCCGGTCTCGATCGAGGGCACCGAGCGCCTGATGCGCAAGGCGATCCAGTACGCCATCGACAACCACAAGCCCAGCGTGACCATCGTGCACAAGGGCAACATCATGAAGTACACCGAAGGGGGCTTCCGCGACTGGGCCTACGCGCTGGCTCAGCGCGAGTTCGGCGCCGAGCCGATCGACGGCGGCCCGTGGTGCCGGTTCAAGAGCCCCAAGTCGGGCCGCGACATCGTCATCAAGGACGTCATCGCCGATGCTTTCCTGCAGCAGATCCTGCTGCGCCCGGCCGAGTACTCGGTGGTGGCCACGCTCAACCTCAACGGTGACTACATCTCCGACGCGCTGGCCGCACAGGTGGGCGGCATCGGCATCGCCCCGGGCGCCAACCTGAGCGACTCGATCGCCTGCTTCGAAGCCACCCACGGCACGGCGCCCAAGTACGCCGGCAAGGACTACGTCAACCCCGGCTCCGAGATCCTGTCGGCCGAGATGATGTTGCGCCACATGGGCTGGGTCGAGGCGGCCGACCTGATCATCCGCTCGCTGGAGAAATCGATCGCCAGCAAGAAAGTCACCTACGACTTCGCCCGCCTGATGGAGGGCGCGACCCAGGTGTCATGCTCGGGTTTTGGTCAGGTGATGATCGACCAGATGGCCTGACGCGGCCCGCCCGCTGCGCACCGCGCCTTCGAGCGTGGCGGGATACGGCCCGGCGATGTAGTCGCCCGCCGCTCCCAACTGCGGCGCCACCTGCGCGGCTGGCCGCTGCAAATTGGGTGTACAGGCAAAGGTGGCGCGTTTTTCGGTCACCAGCTGTTCAAGCTTGATGGCTGCCGGCGCAGCGCCAGCCGGCCAACGCAGCACTTCATGCGCCTGCGCCAGCAAGGCCGCCGCGGTGATGTCCGCGCCGTGCTCGACCCAGTCGGCCGCGCCGCTGATGACCAGCGCAAAGCGGCCGTCCAGCCCGCCGAGCGCGCCGTGGTCGAAGGCGAATTGCGCCGGTGTCTGCTCCGGTGACTGCGCACTTTCCGCCAGCGCCACCATCGGCGCGGCCAGCCGGGCGCCGGGGGCGTGCACGTAGGCGGTCACGATCGGCTCATAACGCAAGGCAGCGGCCTGGGCCGACCAGTCCGGCGCGACGGTGGCCGTCAGCCGTGCCGCCTCGCGGGCGCTGCAGGCCAGGATGACGTGGTCGAACAACTCGCCATCGACCCGCCAGTTTGGGCCTTGCCGCTGCAGGGTCTGCACGCGGCGCCCGAGTTGAACCTGCGCACCGTGCGCCGCCAGCCAGCGCATCGCCGGCTCGGGCAACAGCTCGGCCAGTGGCACGCGTGGAATCAGCAGGTCACTGCTGCCGGGGCCGGCAAAGAGCGCGTCTTTCAGCACGCGCAGAAACACGCTGGCGCTGGCCTCCGCGGCCGGCGTGTTGAGCGCTGCCACGCACAGCGGGTCGATCAGCTCGCGCCGCACGCGCAGTGGCAGGCGGCGGCAGAGGTGGTCGACGCTCCAGCCCGCATCGCATTTGAAGCCACGCAGCAGCCAGCCGCCCGCTGCTGTTAGCAGCGCGAGGCGCTCGCCCAGCGCCCAGTGCCGCAGCGCCAGTACGCCGCGTGCGAATGCCGGCATGGCCGGGCCGGTGGGCAGGCGCAGGCCGAGGCCGTTCTGGTCGAGCAGCGCCAGCGGGCTGCGCTGCAGTAGCGCGTTGGGGTTGGCGCCGACCTGGCGCATCAGCGCCAGCGTGTCGGTGTAGGCGCCGATGAGGATGTGCTGGCCGTTGTCGAGCCGATGCGCTTCAGCGGGCGAACCCAGGCTGCGCGCCCGGCCACCGGCCTGCGGTGCCATGTCGATCAGCGTGACCTGCGCGCCGCGTTCGGTGGCGTGCACCGCCGCCGCCAGCCCGGCCCAGCCGGCGCCGATGACGGCTAACCTCACCTCAGCGGCCACGCCAGTTGGTCTGCATCGCGATCCAGAGCTTGCGCACCGGCGTGAGCGAGATGCGCTGGTGCAGCACCTGGAAGTTGCTGGCCTCGACCTCGCGCAGCAGCGCGCGGTAGATGTTGGCCATCATCAGGCCGGGTTTCTGGGCGCGGCGGTCGGCCTCGGGCAGCAGCGCCAACGCCTCGTCGTACGCCTGGTGCGCCCGCTCGGCCTGGAAGCGCATCAGCGCGGTGAAGCGCTCGCTGTAGCCGCGGTTGAGCACTTCCTGCGCCTTGACGTCGAACTGCTTGAGCTCGTTCACAGGCAGGTAGATGCGGCCGCGCCGGGCGTCGTCGCCCACGTCGCGGATGATGTTGGTGAGCTGCAGCGCCTGCCCGAGCTTGTGGGCGTAGGCGATGGTTTTTGCATCGCTGCGGCCGAAGATGCCCGACGCCACTTCGCCCACCACGCCGGCCACCAGGTGGCAGTAGCGCGTGAGGCCCGCGAAGTCGAGGTAGCGGCTCTGCTGCAAGTCCATCTCGCAGCCTTCGATCACGGCCAGCAGGTGCTCGGCGCGGATGTCGTAGAGGGCGGCGTGCGGCATCAGCGCCTGCATCACCGGGTGCTGCGACTGGCCGGCATAGGCGCGGCCGACTTCGGCGCGCCACCAGGCGAGCTTGGTGGCGGCGATGCTGGCGTCGGAGACCTCGTCGACCACGTCATCGACCTCGCGGCAGAAGGCGTAGAAGGCGGTGATGGCGGCCCGGCGCGGCGGCGGCAGAAAGAGAAACGCGTAGTAGAAGCTCGAGCCGCTGCCGGCGGCTTTTTCCTGCACATATTGTTCTGGAGTCATGGGGTGATTGTCGTGGGTAGGCAGCCTGTCTTTACATACGCAGCGCGCGCCAAAGCACCGCCGGGGCGTGCCAACTGCGCAGACGCGGGCGCCGGATCAGGGATGCGCCCTGCAGCGCATCGATCTGCCCGAGCACGCCCAGCCCGCCTTGCACCACCAGACGCAGTTCCCAGCCGATGCGGCCCGGCAGGCGGTGCACCAGCGGCGCGCCCTGGTTCATCAGCTCGCGCGCCCAGCGCGCCTGCTGCAGCACCAGCGAACGGGCGGCGGGCGTATCGTGGCCGGCCAGCAGGTGCGCCGGGTCGACGCCGGCGGCGGCGCAGTCGCTCAAGGGGATGTAGAGCCGGTCGCGCGGCAGATCGACGCTCAGGTCCTGCCAGAAGTTGATCAGCTGCAGCGCGCTGCAGATGGCGTCCGACTGCGCCAGCACGGCGGCGTCGTGCACGCCGTAGAGGTGCAGCAGCAGCCGGCCGACCGGGCTGGCCGAGCGGGCGCAGTAGTCGAGCAGGTCGGCGCGGTCGGCGTAGCGGTGGCGGGTGACGTCCTGCTCGAAGGCCGACAGCAGCGCCAGCAGCAAATCCAGCGGCAGCGCGTACTGCCGCAGCACCGGCGCCAGCGGGCCGAACACGCCCGGCCAGCGCGGCGAGGGCGGCTGGCCGCCCGCCACCGCAAGCAGGTCGGCGCGGAAGTCGGCCAGGTCCTGCAGGCGCTGGGCGGGCGGGGCGTCGCCCTCATCGGCCAAGTCATCCGCCGTGCGGGCGTACCAGTAGATGGCGGCAATGGCCGGACGCAGTCGTGGCGGGCAGAGCCACGAGGCGACGGGGAAGTTTTCGTAGTGATCAACCGACATGGGCGCGATTATCCCGTTGGGGTTTGACAAGCGCGGAAGCGGTCTCGTATATTACTGACCGGTCAGTCATTATCTGATTTCTCATTTTTCAGCCGAGGTCTCATGCGCGCACTTGCCCCACTCACTCTCAGCCTGCTGGTCGCGCTTGTCGCCTGCAGCCGCAGCGAGCCTGCGCCGGAGCCGGTGCGCGCGGTGCGCACGCTCAGCGTGGGCGCCCAGGCGGGCGCCAGCACGCAGGAGTACGCGGCGGAGATCAAGGCGCGCACCGAGTCGCGGCTTGGTTTCCGGGTCGGTGGCAAGCTGCTCAAGCGGCTGGTGGATGTGGGCCAGAGCGTCAAGGCTGGCCAGTTGCTGGCGCAGCTGGACGCCACCGATCTGCGGCTGGGCAACGATGCGGCGCAGGCGGCGGTCAATGCCGCGCAGGTCAACCTCGACCAGGCCAACGCCGATCTGAAGCGCAACCGCGAATTGCACGAGCAAGGCTTCATCGGCGCGGCCGAACTGGAGCGGCGCGAATCGGCCCAGAAAGCCGCGCAGGCCACGCTGGCGCAGGCGCGTGCGCAGGCTGGTGTGCAGGGCAACCAGGCGCAGTACAGCCAGTTGCTGGCCGAAGCGGCCGGCGTGGTCACGGCGGTCGAGGCCGAGCCGGGCGCGGTGCTGAGTTCCGGCACGCCGGTGCTGCGACTGGCGCACGATGGCCCGCGCGACGTGGTGTTCCAGGTGCCCGAAGACCGCCTGGCCGCGGTGCGCGCGCTGCAAGGCAAGCCGGGCGCGATCAAGGTGCGGCTGTGGGGCGATGAGCGCGACATCGCGGCCACGGTGCGCGAGGTCGCTGCGGCAGCCGATCCGGCTGGGCGCACCTTCCAGGTCAAGGCCGATCTGGGCAAGGCTGAAGTTCGCCTCGGCCAGACCGCCACGGTGATGCTGCCCGGCGCAGCGCGCAGCGAGCAGATCGCGCTGCCGCTGGCGGCAGTGGGCGAGCAGGGCGGGCGCGCCGTGGTCTGGCTGCTGGACGCGGCCACCATGACGGTGCAGCCACAGCCGGTGGTGGTGGGCGGTGCCGACGCCAATCGCGTGCTCATCAGCGCCGGCCTGCAGCCGGGGCAGGAAGTCGTGAGCGCCGGCCTGCACGTGCTGACGCCGGGCCTCAAGGTCAAGCGCTATGTGGAGCCGGTGCGCCCGGGCGCTTCTGCCACAGCGGCCACGATGCCTACGGCCCCGGCCGCTTCACGCTGAGCCGGCAGGAGCCTCCGCCATGCAGATCCACACCCATGACACCGCGCCGCGCTCGGGCTTCAACATCTCGCGCTGGGCGCTCGAACACCCGGCGCTGACGCGCTATCTGCTGATCGTGCTGACGGTGCTGGGCTTCGTGTCCTACTTCCAGCTCGGCCAGGACGAAGACCCGCCTTTCACCTTCCGCGCCATGGTGGTGCAGGCGCAGTGGCCGGGCGCCACGGCGCAGCAGATGGCCGAGCAGGTGACCGACAAGATCGAGAAAACCCTGCAGGAAGTGCCCTACGCCGACATCGTGCGCAGCTACACCAAGCCGGGCGAGTCGGTGACGATTTTCCAGATCAGGGACAGTTCGCCGCCGGGCGAGGTGGCGCAGGTCTGGTACCAGGTGCGCAAGAAGATTGGTGATATGCGCAGCACGCTGCCGGCCGGCGTGATCGGGCCGTTCTACAACGACGAGTTCGGCGACGTGTACGGCACGATCTTCTCGCTGTCGGCCGACGGCTTCAGCCCGGAAGAGCTGCGCGAGTTTGCTGACAGCGTGCGCGGCCGACTGCTGCGCGTGCCGTCGGTCGCCAAGGTCGAGGTCTTCGGCGCGCAGGCCGAAAAGCTCTTCATCGAGATTCCGGGCCAGCGGCTGGCCTCGCTCGGGTTGGACCTGAACCAGGTGATTGCGCAGATCGGCGCGCAGAACGCGGTCGAAGGCGCGGGCGTGCTCAATGGCGGCAGCCAGAACCTGCAACTGCGCGTGGGCGGGCAGTTCAACACGGTCGATGAGTTGGCGCGGCTGCCGATCCGGGCGGTCAACCCGGCCACGGGCGCGGCGAGTCAGCTCAAGCTGGGTGACATCGCGCAGATCCGGCGCGGCTACGTCGACCCGCCGGCCATTTCCGTGCGCCATCAGGGCAAGCCGGTGCTGGCGCTGGGCGTGTCGATGGGCAAGGGCGGCGACATCATCGCGCTGGGCCAGGCACTGCAGGTGGAGGCCGCCAAGATCCGCGCCGACCTGCCCGTGGGCGTGGAACTGGGCCAGATCCAGAACCAGCCGGACGCGGTGCAGAAGTCGGTCGGCGAGTTCGTGCAGGTGCTGATCGAGGCGGTGGTGGTGGTGCTGGCGGTGAGCTTCATCAGCCTGGGGCTGCACACCCGGCCCGGACGCTTCGGCTTCCGCATCGACATCTGGCCCGGCCTGGTGGTGGGCATCACGATTCCGGTGGTGCTGGCCATCACCTTCGTCACCATGCTGTATTGGGGCGTGGGGCTGCACAAGATTTCGCTGGGCTCGCTGATCATCGCGCTGGGGCTGCTGGTGGACGACGCCATCATTGCGGTCGAGATGATGGTGCGCAAGCTCGAAGAGGGCCACGACAAGCTCTACGCCGCCACCTACGCCTACGACGTGACGGCCATGCCCATGCTGACGGGCACGCTAATCACCGCAGCGGGCTTCCTGCCCATCGGCATGGCCAAGTCGACCGTGGGGGAATACACCTTCGCGATCTTTGCCGTGACGTCGGCGGCGCTGTTGATCTCGTGGGTGGTGTCGGTCTACTTCGTGCCGTACCTGGGCGCGCGGTTCCTGCGCGTCAAGCCGCATGCGGTGGGCCCGGACGGGCAGGCGCACGAGCTGTTCGACACGCCGTTCTACCAGCGCTTCCGGCGCATGGTGAACTGGTGCGTGGCGCACCGCTGGATCACCATCGGGCTGACGATCGGCGTCTTCGTGCTCGGCCTGGCCGGCATGGGCAAGGTTCAGCAGCAGTTCTTCCCGGATTCGAGCCGGCCTGAGGTGCTGGTCGAACTGTGGTTGCCCGAAGGTTCGACCATTCAGGAGAGCGAGGCGGCGGCCAAGCGCTTCGAGGCGCGCCTGCTGCAGGAGGCTGGCGTGCAGAGCGTGACGATCTGGGTCGGCTCGGGTGTGCCGCGCTTCTACCTGCCGCTGGACCAGATCTTCCCGCAGAGCAACGTCAGCCAGGCCATCGTGCTGCCGAAGTCGCTGGCCGAGCGCGAGACCCTGCGCAAACGCCTGCCGGCCCTGCTGGCCGAGGAGTTCCCCGAGGTGCGCGGCCGCGTCAAGCTGCTGCCCAACGGGCCGCCGGTGCCGTATCCGGTGCAGTTCCGCGTGGTCGGGCCGGACGCGCAGATCGTGCGGCAGTGGTCCGACCAGGCCAAGGACCTGTTGCGCGCCAGCCCGAACATGCGCGGCGTGAACGACAACTGGAACGAGTCCATCAAGGTGCTGCGCCTGGAGATCGACCAGGACAAGGCTCGCGCGCTGGGTGTGACGAGCCAGGGCATCGCCCAGGCCAGCCGCACCCTGCTGAGCGGCACCAACATAGGCCAGTACCGCGAGGGCGACAAGCTCATCGACATCGTGCTGCGCCAGCCGCCCAATGAGCGCGACGCCATCACCGACCTCGGCTCGGCCTACGTGCCCACGGCCAGCGGCAAGCCGGTGCCACTGACGCAGATCGCCAGGATCGGCTACCGCTTCGAGCCGGGCGTGATGTGGCGCGAGGGCCGCAAGTTTGCGGTCACCGTGCAGGGCGACGTGGCCGAAGGCCTGCAGGGCCCGACCGTCACCGCGGAGGTGTGGCCCGCGTTGTCCAAGCTGCGCGAGCGCATGCCGCCGGGCTACGACATCGAGATTGCCGGTGCGGTGGCCGAGAGCAGCAAGGGCCAGGGCTCGATTGCCGCCGGCGTGCCGGTGATGCTGTTCCTGATCTTCACGCTGCTGATGCTGCAGCTGCAGAGCTTCAGCCGCTCGCTGCTGGTGTTCCTGACCGGCCCGCTCGGCATTGCCGGTGTGGCGGGCGCGCTGCTGTTGCTGAACCGGCCGTTCGGCTTCGTGGCGCTGCTGGGCGTGATCGCGCTGATGGGCATGATCATGCGCAACTCGGTGATCCTGATCGACCAGATCGAGCAGGAACGCGCGCGCGGCGTGACGGCGTGGGACGCGATCGTCGAGTCGGCAGTGCGGCGTTTCCGGCCCATCGTGCTGACGGCTGCGGCTGCCGTGCTGGCCATGGTGCCGCTGTCGCGCAGCGTGTTCTGGGGGCCGATGGCGGTGGCGATCATGGGCGGGCTGATCGTAGCCACGGCACTCACGCTGCTGGCGCTGCCGGCCATGTATGCGGCTTGGTTCCGGGTTCGGCGTGAGCCGAATGCGGCGGCCCGCTAGAATGTTGGGTTGACGGCTTGTCGTGGATGCACTTTCCCAGTGCGTTCACGGCCCAGCCCCAGGACTTCCGCGCGGGTGGCGAAATTGGTAGACGCACCAGGTTTAGGTCCTGACGCCTTCACGGGCGTGCCGGTTCGAGTCCGGCCCCGCGCACCAGAACATCGCGCCTCAGCCGAGGCGCATCAGATCAAAGCAACCGAAAGAGCACCAAGAATGGCTGTTACTGTGGAGACCCTCGACAAGCTCGAGCGCCGGATCACGCTGACGCTGTCGGCCGATGAGATCAAGAACGAAGTCGAGGCACGCCTGAAGAAGCTGGCTCGCACCACCAAGGCCGACGGCTTCCGCCCCGGCAAGGTGCCCATGGGCGTGGTCGCACAGCGCTACGGCTATTCGGTTCAGTACGAAGTCATGAACGACAAGGTCGGCCAGGCATTTGCCCAGGCGGCCATGGAAGCCAAGCTGCGCGTGGCCGGCACGCCGAACATCTCTGAAAAAGAGAGCTCGGCTGAAGGCCAGGTCAACTTCGACGCGACCTTCGAGGTCTACCCGGACGTGAGCCTGGGTGAACTGAGCGGCCTGGAGATCGAGCGCGTGGCCACCGAAGTGACCGACGCTGCCATCGACCGCACGCTCGACATCCTGCGCAAGCAGCGTCGCACGTTTACTGACCGCGCCCAGGGCGAGGCCGCCGTCGACGACGACCGCGTCACCATCGACTTCGAAGGCAAGATCGACGGCGAAACCTTCGCCGGCGGCAAGGCCGAAGCGTTCCAGTTCATCCTGGGCGAAGGCCGCATGCTCGAAGAGTTCGAGCGCGCCGTGCGCGGCATGAAGGCTGGCGAGTCCAAGACCTTCCCGCTCAAGTTCCCTGACGACTACCACGGCGCTGACGTGGCCGGCAAGGAAGCCGACTTCCTGGTGACGCTCACCAAGATCGAAGCGCAGACGCTGCCCGCAGTCGACGAGGCGTTTGCCCAGTCGCTTGGCATCGCTGACGCGACGGTCGATGGCCTGCGCGCCGACATCAAGAAGAACCTCGAGCGTGAAGTCAAGTTCCGCGTCGCTGCCCGCAACAAGCAGGCCGTGATGAACGCGCTGGAAACGCTGGCCACCTTCGACCTGCCCAAGGCGCTGGTGGACAACGAACTCGGCCGTCTGGTCGAGAACGCTCGCAACGACCTCAAGCAGCGCGGCATCAAGGACGCCGACAAGGCTCCGATCCCGACCGAAGTGTTCCAGCCGCAAGCCGAGCGCCGCGTGCGCCTGGGCCTGACGATGGCTGAACTGGTGCGTGCCAACGCGCTGACGGCTACGCCGGACCAGCTCAAGGCCCACGTCGACGAACTGGCCCAGAGCTACGAGAAGCCGGAAGAGGTGGTGCGCTGGTACTTCGGTGACCAGCAGCGTCTGGCCGAAGTCGAGGCGGTCGTGATCGAGAACAACGTTTCCGAGTTCGTGCTCGGCGGCGCCAAGGTCACCGACAAGGTGCTGCCTTTCGACGAACTGATGGGCGCCTGATCGCGGCAGGCCCGATCGAATCGGGTCTGGGCGCATCGCCGACATCACGCAAGGGGCGCTACAAGGCGCCCCTTGTCACATTCAGGGTGTATTTGGCGGGCATGCACCGGTTTGGGCAGGCGCCATAATCAGAACCACTTTGAAGTGGAGGTCCTCGCTGGTTTTGTGGCTGGGACCGCCGCCATACCGATCCATCAGCCAGAGAAGACTTACACGCATGAGCGCACTCGACACGCAAAACCTGGGCATGGTGCCCATCGTCATCGAGCAATCCGGCCGCGGTGAGCGCGCCTATGACATCTACTCGCGCCTGCTGCGCGAGCGGGTGATCTTCCTCGTCGGCCCGGTCAATGACGCCACCGCCAATCTGGTGGTCGCGCAGTTGCTGTTCCTCGAAAGCGAGAACCCGGACAAGGACATCTCGTTCTACATCAACTCGCCGGGCGGCAGCGTGAGCGCGGGCATGTCGATCTACGACACCATGCAGTTCATCAAGCCGCAGGTGTCGACGCTGTGCATGGGCCTGGCCGCCAGCATGGGCGCATTCCTGCTGGCCGCAGGCGCCGAAGGCAAGCGCTTCTCGCTGCCCAACTCCAAGATCATGATCCACCAGCCGCTGGGCGGCACGCAGGGCCAGGCGACCGACATCGAGATCCATGCCCGCGAGATCCTCAAGACCCGCGAGCAGCTCAACCGCATCCTGGCCGAGCGCACCAAGCAGCCGCTCGAAAAAATCCAGAACGACACCGAACGCGATTACTTCATGTCGGCGACCGAAGCGCAAAGCTACGGCCTGATCGACCAGGTGATCAGCAAACGTTCCTGATCCGGCAGGCGTTGGCGCAATGTCTGGCCGGCGTCCTGAACTTACATTTCTCTCTCTGATTCCAGGTCGCACCCCATGCCCGAGAAAAAAGGCTCTTCCGGCGAAAAGATTCTGTACTGCTCGTTCTGTGGCAAGAGCCAGCATGAGGTCAAGAAGCTGATCGCCGGCCCCTCGGTCTTCATCTGCGATGAATGCATCGAGCTGTGCAACGACATCATTCGCGATGAAGTGCCCGTGGATGCCGCTGGCGCCAAGGTCACGCGCAGTGATCTGCCGATCCCGTCCGAGATCAAGACCATTCTTGACCAGTACGTGATCGGTCAGGACACCGCCAAGCGCACGCTGGCGGTGGCGGTCTACAACCACTACAAGCGCCTCAAGCACATCGGCGACACGCCCAAGGGCGAAGGCGTGGAACTGGCCAAGAGCAACATCCTGCTGATCGGCCCGACCGGCTCCGGCAAGACGCTGCTGGCGCAGACGCTGGCGCGTCTGCTGAACGTGCCGTTCGTGATCGCCGACGCCACCACGCTGACCGAAGCCGGCTACGTGGGCGAGGACGTCGAGAACATCATCCAGAAGCTGCTGCAGAACTGCAACTACGAGGTCGAGCGCGCTCAGCGCGGCATCGTCTACATCGACGAGATCGACAAGATCTCGCGCAAGGCCGACAACCCGTCGATCACCCGCGACGTCTCGGGCGAAGGCGTGCAGCAGGCGCTGCTGAAACTGGTCGAAGGCACGATGGCATCAGTGCCGCCTCAGGGCGGGCGCAAGCACCCGAACCAGGACTTCCTGCAGATCGATACGACCAACATCCTGTTCATCTGCGGTGGTGCGTTCGACGGCCTGGAGAAGGTGATTGCCAACCGCTCCGAGAAATCGGGCATCGGTTTCGGCGCTTCGGTCAAGAGCAAGCAGGAGCGCAGCATCGGCGAGGTGTTCCGCCAGATCGAGCCGGAAGACCTGATCAAGTTCGGCATCATCCCCGAGCTGGTCGGCCGCCTGCCGGTGGTCGCTACCCTGGGCGAGCTGACCGAGGACGCGATGGTGCAGATCCTCACCGAGCCCAAGAACGCGCTGGTCAAGCAGTACCAGAAGCTGCTGGGCATGGACGGCGTCGAGCTGGAGATGCGGCCTTCGGCGCTGTCGGCGATTGCTCGCAAGGCGCTCAAGCGCAAGACCGGCGCGCGCGGTCTGCGCTCGATCGTCGAGCAGGCGCTGATGGACACGATGTTCGATCTGCCCACGCTCGACGGCGTGGCCAAGGTCGTGGTCGACGAGCACACCATCGAAGAAAACACCAAGCCCCTGCTGGTTTACCGCGAGCAGGCCAAGGCCAGCGCCTGAGTGCGGGCGGCGGATGGTGTCAAAACCATCCGCCCGGCAGCCGCGCCGAAGGACTTAGATTGATCTGACGCGCGTCGCTGCTCTTGCATTTCCGCACCGTGCTCCTACATGGAGCGCAGAAAGAGAGGTTTTCCGATGTCCGGTCACCCCGTCCTCCCCCCTGATCCGATCACCCTGCCGCTGTTGCCCTTGCGCGACGTGGTGGTGTTTCCGCACATGGTCATCCCGCTGTTCGTGGGACGGCCCAAGTCCATCAAGGCGCTTGAAGCGGCCATGGAAGCCGGCCGCCAGATCATGCTGGTGGCGCAGAAGGCCGCCGGCAAGGACGAGCCCAAGCCTGAGGACATGTTCGAGACCGGCTGCGTCTCCAGCATCCTGCAGATGCTTAAGCTGCCTGACGGCACCGTCAAGGTGCTGGTCGAAGGTCTGCAGCGCGCCAACACGCGCAGCATCGACGACAGCGGCGAGTTCTTCACCGCCGAAGTCTCGCCTGTGCCGCTGCCCGACGTGGCTTCGTCCGAGATCGAAGCCCTGCGCCGCGCCGTGACGCAGCAGTTTGACCAGTACGTCAAGCTCAACAAGAAGATTCCGCCCGAGATCCTGACCTCGATCGCCGGCATCGATGATGCTGGCCGCCTGGCCGACACCATCGCCGCGCACCTGCCGCTCAAGCTCGAGAGCAAGCAGGCGATCCTGGACATGGTGCCGATCGCGACCCGGCTGGAAAAGCTGCTGGAGTTGCTGGAGCACGAAGTCGACATCCTGCAGGTCGAGAAGCGCATCCGTGGTCGCGTCAAGCGCCAGATGGAGAAGAGCCAGCGCGAGTACTACCTCAACGAGCAGGTCAAGGCGATCCAGAAAGAGCTGGGCGAAGGCGAAGAGGGTGCTGATCTCGAAGACCTCGAGAAGAAGATCGTCGGCGCCCGCATGTCCAAGGAAGCGCGCAAGAAGGCCGAGAACGAGCTCAAGAAGCTCAAGCTGATGTCGCCGATGTCGGCAGAAGCCACGGTGGTGCGCAACTACATCGACACGCTGATCAACCTGCCCTGGGCCAAGAAGAGCAAGGTCAAGCACGACCTGCCGCTGGCCGAGGAGGTGCTCAACGAAGACCACTACGGCCTCGACAAGGTCAAGGAACGCATCCTTGAATATCTTGCGGTGCAGCAGCGCGTGGACAAGGTCAAGGCGCCGATCCTGTGCCTGGTCGGCCCTCCGGGTGTCGGCAAGACCTCGCTCGGCCAGAGCATGGCGCGCGCCACGGGCCGCAAGTTCGTGCGCATGGCGCTGGGTGGCATGCGCGACGAAGCCGAGATCCGCGGCCACCGCCGCACCTACATCGGCTCGATGCCGGGCAAGGTGCTGCAGAGCCTGAGCAAGGTCGGCGTGCGCAACCCGCTGTTTCTGCTCGACGAGATCGACAAGCTCGGCATGGACTTCCGCGGCGACCCGTCATCGGCGCTGCTGGAGGTGCTCGACCCCGAGCAGAACCACACCTTCGCCGACCACTATGCCGAGGTCGATTTCGACCTGTCGGACGTGATGTTCGTGGCGACATCGAACTCGCTCAACATTCCGCCGGCGCTGCTGGACCGTATGGAAGTGATCCGCCTGTCGGGCTACACCGAGGACGAGAAGGTCTCCATCGCGCAGCGCTACCTGATGCCCAAGCAGCGCAAGAACAACGGCGTGCTCGACAGCGAGATGGACGTCACCGAGGACGCCATCCGCGGCATCATCCGCTACTACACACGCGAAGCGGGTGTGCGCTCGCTGGAGCGCGAGATCTCCAAGATCTGCCGCAAGGTGGTCAAGGGCTTGGCGCTCAAGAAGTACGAAGGCCAGGTGGTGATCTCGGCCGAGAACCTCAACGATTTCCTGGGTGTGCGCAAGTACAGCTACGGTGAGGCCGAGAAACAGAACCAAGTTGGCCAAGTTAACGGGTTGGCATGGACCGAAGTCGGTGGTGACCTGCTCACGATCGAAGCAACCGTGATGCCCGGCAAGGGCAACATCATTCGCACCGGTTCGCTGGGTGATGTGATGAAGGAGTCGGTCGAGGCAGCCCGTACGGTGGTGCGCAGCCGTGCGGCCCGCCTGGGCATCAAGGACGAGATGTTCGAGAAGCGCGACATCCACATCCACGTGCCTGACGGTGCCACGCCCAAGGACGGTCCAAGCGCAGGTGCGGCGATGACCACGGCGTTCGTGTCGGCGCTGACGGGTATTCCCGTGCGTGCTGATGTGGCCATGACCGGCGAAATTACCCTGCGCGGCCAGGTTACCGAAATCGGTGGCCTGAAAGAGAAGTTGCTGGCGGCGCACCGGGGTGGCATCAAGACCGTGCTGATCCCGGAAGAGAACGCCAAGGACTTGCAGGACATTCCTGAGAACGTCAAAAGCCACCTTGAGATCATTCCCGTCAAGTGGATCGACAAGGTGCTGGAGATCGCGCTGGTGAGTCCGCCGCAGCCCTTGCCCGAAGAGGAACCCAAGCCTGAAGCGCCCAAAGCCGTCGAGACCCCGGTCGTGGTCGAGGCGACGAAGCACTGAAATTGCGATTGACACTTGCGCACGAGAACGGAAGTAGCCTATACTCTTGTTCTCGGTAAAAAATCAATTTACAAGTTGCTTTCTGCAGGAGTCAATGCGGGATTAGCTCAGTTGGTAGAGCGATACCTTGCCAAGGTATAGGTCGAGAGTTCGAGTCTCTTATCCCGCTCCAGTTTTAGTGAAGAAAGTTTGACAAAGCTTTCTGTTGATTGAATCGCCGGAAATACCGGTGGCGCGGTAGCAAAGCGGTTATGCAGCGGATTGCAAATCCGTTTAGGGTGGTTCGACTCCACTCCGCGCCTCCAAAAACTACGTTGGTGGTTTGACTCAGGATAAAAAAATATTCCTGCGGGATTAGCTCAGTTGGTAGAGCGATACCTTGCCAAGGTATAGGTCGAGAGTTCGAGTCTCTTATCCCGCTCCATATAAAAAGCCACCCAACTTGCTTGGGTGGCTTTTTTGTTTTCTGCTGCGCTTGTGCGCGTTCAGGCAACAAAAAGTCCCAAGTGCTTGATTCACTTGGGACTTGTGCGATTCTGGTGCCCGACCGGAATCGAACACCAGCCGGAAACCCGCATAAATGCTGGGTCCGGTTCTGGATGGCTAGAAATTACCCCACGGAATACCCACAGGATCGGGTGCGCTACCCCCTCCGCGCCCACTCCCTCGCCCGCACGTACTCGACCCGGCTGCACAGCCGGCGCTGCTGGTCGTGCAGGGCGAACAACTCGCTCATGGTCTCGACCTGGGCAGGCGTCGCCGAGATCCGCTCGCCCGTTTTGGCGAACCAATCCGGCAGGGTGCGGACTTTGTGACGTGACTTTTCGTGACCAGGCGCCAGGGTGTCGGAAACGCCGGAAACCCAGCGGCGGCGATGACAAGTTTTGACAAGTTCTCGGCACCCCTTCGGAAACTACGGAAACCCGGCGGCCCGTACCTCAGCATTTCTCAGCGGATCACATCCAGGTCGCCAGGGTGCGTACTTTGCGTAGAAACCGCCGCGTTCGGAAACGGCCCGCAGGTGTTCCGGTTGTTCCGCAACCCAGTCGCCCAATGAGAAAAGCCCCGTGCATCACTGCGCTGGGGCATGGGGGTGGATCACTGGTTACGTCGGCTCAGTGCGGGTTGCGCGCGTAACTTTGGCCGTAACTTCGCTGCTCTCAGGGGGGGGGCAGGCTCTGGCGCCAGCCCAGCAGCGGCGCGGGTTTCAGGCCGATTCATCGCGCACGCCCACGATAGTTCCATCGCCCAGCCGGTAGGGCCTAAAGCCCGGTTTCGCCGGGTGCCACTTGTCCGGCAACGCGCAGAAGTCGCCGCCGTGAATCTTCTTGAAGTCGTCGAGCATCAAGCCGTTCATATTGATGATGTTGTCGTGTGGCAGCTCACTGACTCCGCGAGTGGTTGACTTGGTGAAGTGGTGCATTTTCATAGGGGGCTTCCGGGTGGGTGGTTGAAATCTCAGGTCGTTCATCAGCCCAGACGTGCCGCAGCACAGGGCCGGGGCTGACAGGCTCAGGCGGGTCAGGCGAGCCGGCCAGGGCGTGCAACATGCCGTGCCAGCGGTCGGGCGCCAGGACGGGGCGGATCAGGGCGCACTCGGCTGGCGTGAACTGGGCTTCGGACTCAAGCGCGGCCAGCAGCAGCGCGCCGAAGCTGGCAAAGGGGCTGGTCATGCTCACAGCCCCCCGAACTTGACGCCCACCGCCCGCAGACCGCGCACGATCACATCCACGCCGCATTCGCCCGTCAGGTGCTCGATAGCGGCCATCGTCTCCACACCGTAGGGGCCTTGGGTCAAGATCATGCGCAGGGCCTTGGTGCGGCTGTAGCCGGCTTCGTCTGCGGCCTTGAGCACCGCTGACACCATCTTGCGGGCAGCGTCGCCGCCGTCGCGGCAGTCGCGCGCCTCGGCAGGGTCATAGCCGTGCTGGGCGACTGTGAGCAGCGTCGCCTCAGGGGTCATGACGTAGTGCTCTTCTCCGTCGTCTGCCATGGCCTTCTTGAAGTGCCCGGCCATCGGCCTGCGCAGCGTCACCACGGGCTTGACGGGTCGCAGCACCTCAGGCTGTGGTCGGTTGCTGGGGCGTCGCTCCACGTGCTGCGCTGCGTCCGGGCCGAACAACTCCGTGAACAGCTCGTGCAGCAGTTCGGGGCAGTTGTCGCAGTAGGCGCCGGCCTTGCGTGCCAGGGCTTCCAGGCGGTCGGATGCCACGCCCTTGCTCATCAGGGTGTCGAGCAAGTCCATGCCGCGCCAGCCGCCTGCGGTGGCCACATCCAGCAGCTTGCCCAGCCGCTCGCGGGTCTCGGTCAGCTCTTCGGGGTACAGCACGATGCCACCCACCTGTTTGCCCGTGGTGCAGGTGCGAACCATCATCCATACGAGGACCGGCATAGAGAAGCCGCCGTCAGGCTCTGCCAGGTTGAGCATGTCGCGCGCGGCGGCGTTCACCAGGTCGATGCTGGCGGGGTTGAAGTCGAAGTTCTTGGTCATGATGGGATTCCTTGCTTGTCTGTTTGGGATGCCTTCAGCGTCCACGCCGGGCACTGCGCGCCGCCCTCGGGCACATGGCAGCACCAGCACAGCGGATAGCGGTCAGGTGGGCATAGGCCCGCCGCCGATGGCTCGCCGCAGGTCTGGTGCGGGGTGCGGTGGGCGCAGGTGGCGCAGCTCTTGGGGCGGGTCAGCAGTTGCACCAGGTCGCGGCGGTGGGGGGTCATGTCAGGCGCTCCGTTTGGGGGTGGCGTTCCCGGTCGTTCCCGGTCGTTCCGGGGCGTTCCCACTCCCTCGGGAATGGACGAAGCGGCGGGGGGCAATCAAAGCCCCCGCCGGTCGTTCCCATGTTTTTTTCCTTAAGGGGAACGCCATGTCGGGAACGCCATGTGTGGCGGTCAGGTGGCGGCGTCAATTTCCACCTCGGGGACGGTTTTCGGCCCCGGCTCGGGAACGTCAACAACAGGCTGCTTTTTCCACGTCGCCGGGATCACCAGAAGCTCAGGCGGCAGGGGTGCGCCACCCCTCACAGCGTCGTGTTCCTCGGTCGTCAGGTTGACCAGGAAGGCGGTGCGGTTCCTGTTGGCGCGCTCTTTCAGGGGCACGCTCACCTCGAACAACCACATCTCCGACAACAGGTTCTCGATGGTGTCCACCACCTCACTGGCGCGGCGGTTCACCTTCGCCTTGACGCCGGCTCGGTTGAGCGGGTTCCCGCCCTGCCAAGCGATTTGCACGTGGTGGCGTATCTCGTCCCTCAGCTCTGCCGCAGCGTCCTTGCGGGCCTGTTCCTGCGCCTCTGCGCGGGCCTCGAAGCGCGGCACCTCGGGCGGCGCCGGGTGCGTCCAGCGCAGCGTCACCGGCTCCACGCCGCCGAACTCGTTGCGGGCGGTCGTCATGGCCGTGAAGGTCTTGATCTCCAGTTCTGGCCAGCGCGCTTCAAACCGGGTCTTGCCGCGCACCAGATAGCGTTGCTCGCCCTCCGTGACCAGGTAGAGCACCTGATTGGCGTCTGCCTCCCACGCGCTCGCACCGCGCGCCGACAGGCTCACGACCTCCGTGCGGCTCAAGCTGGCCTTGGCCACGTGTCCCACCAGCCACACCGGCATCTGTGCGAACTGCTGTTTCAGCAGCGCCACGGCGGCGCTGGCCTCGCTGTTGCTGTTCTCCTCGTCCAGGTCGAGCACGGCGCTTTTCGTGTCCAGCACCACCAGCGGCTTGATGTCCACGCCGTCGACGATGCGGGCGAGCGCGTCATAAGCCGGCGCCACCTCGACCACATCGGGCGGCGGCAGGCGGCGGGCCTCGACCAGGCGCAGGCGGTCGCGCACCAGGTCAATCGGCGGCTTGTAGTGGTGGCCGTGGCTCAGGACACCAGCCAGGATGCGGCGGGCCTGCTCAACGTCCTCAGTGACGTAGACCACGCGGCGCCAGTGCAGCGGCGCCAGCGGATCAGCGGGCGGGTGCAGCCCTGCAGCCACCAGCGCCAACGGCAACAACGCGGTGGTCTTGCCCGCACCATGCGCGCCGGCAATGATGACCAGGCCGTGCCCGATGAATCCAGGGATCACCCAGCGCGGCGCGGCGGGTTCGGCGGCCAGGTCAACGAACTGCGCCAGCGGGTGCGGCCCTTCTTCTGGCAAGTACTCCACGCCTCCGCCATCAGCGTAGTAGGGGATTGCGTCACGCTGGCCAGCTTGCCGCGCTGCAGTCGCCGCGTACAGGTGGCGGTAGACGCCGGCCTCATCAGCCGCCACCAACTGCCCGCCCTTGCTGGCCGGATTGACCCAGCCCGCAGCCTGAGCGGCCTTGAACACGGCCGCATAGCCCGTGCTGCTGGGAGTGAAGCCGCGCCACTTGTCTGCGGCCTCGATGGGGCTGTACTTGCTGCTCTGCTGGCTCCAGGTCATCCACAGCTCGCGGCCCACGTTGCCCAGCCCCTTCAGGCGGTGTCCGTTGTCGATCCAGGCCTGATAGTCGTCCGCATCCAGCGCATTCAGCGCGCTGCGCAGTTCGGCCACCGTGCGCGGGTCGACCTGCTGCGTCTGGGTGGCGGGCGCGGGCGCATCGCTGCGCTGACGTTCACCAGCACCAGCGGTCAGCAGTTCCACCAGCCACGCGGGCGCTTGGGCAATGTCGGGCATCTCGCCGGCCAGCACGTCCCAGTCGTCGAACAGGTACGTGCCATGCGGCAGGCGGGTGGGCTCCGCCGCGATGTAGCCGGCCGCGCTGCGCACGTCGATGCATGGCGACAGGTTGCGGTTGCTGATGGCCAGGCCCTCGGGCAACCAGAACACCAGGTGCCGGCCGCCGGATGGCGTGCGCTGCACCAGCGTGGGCGGCAGCTCGTCGTGCATGGCCTCGATGTTGACCAGCTCGCCGGACCCGTCCTTGCCGTCCTTGTCGTCGACGTCCAGCACCAGCAGGCCAGCGCCGCCTGGGTGGATGCCCACGCCGGCGCTGGGCGCCGCTGTGAACCAGGCGCTGATGGTGGCGGGGTCGGTGGTGGCGTCCTTGAAGCCGTGCGCGGTGGCTGGCGCCTTGTCGCCGGGCTTGAGTGGCAGCACAGGCAGGCCCATACCTGCGTAGGCCAGGGCGTGCGCCAGGGCGTAGGGGGCGGTCATGCTCGGCCCCCCTTCCCAAACGCTGCGATCAGCTCATCAATGCGTGCGCGTTGCTCTCGGGCTTCGTCGGCATCGATCCGGCCTAGGTGCTCCTCGGCATCGATCCGGGTGAACATCATGTGGCGTGCGCGCGATGGGCCGACCAACGCCACCAGCGGCGCCATTGGGTTCTCGCTGGCCTCTACGATGCGGCGCGCAGCCTCTTGGCAGGCGGCGCTCATGCCTGCACCTCCTTCTTCGTGCTGCTGGTGCTCGCTGCCACATTGATGATGGCGTGCGCCTGCCGCAGCAGGTAGACCGCTGACCACATCAGCGAGTCGTAGGGGCGGTTGTCGGCTGCCACTTCGTCAACCAGCGCATCGAGCGCGGCCATGCCGGCGTTCATTAGGCAGATGGCATCGAACACCAAGTTGTCGGTGGTGTCGGTCGTGTCAACGGACAGGGCGGCGGCGATGCCGAAGTTGCAGAGCTTGGCAGTGGGCGGCGCGGCCTGCGTGGCGTTGTCGGTGGCGCTCATGCCTGCACCGCCTTCTTCGCCTGCGCATCCTCTTCCTCGCGGTACTTGCATCGGGCATCGAGCCGGCGATGAAAGCGGGTGTTGGTGTCGTTCGCGCCTGCTTGCTCGGCCTCATAGTTGACAGCGCTGCTGGCCATCTGTGCGCGGCTCCAAATCGCTTCAAGCGCCAAGGCGATGACCTCGGGATGACGGTAGCCAGCAGGCGTTTCTAGGCGATCCAACATCATGTTGGCCAGCGCGGCGATTTCGTCCAAGGCGCTTGTCGCCATCGCCTCCATGTCGATGATGGTGTTGCGCAGGTTTTGGACTGCGGCAGGCAATGCAGCGGCCTCGGCCGGGGTGTTCCCGGCCTGTTTCTTGTCGGTCATGTCAGACGCTTTCGGTATTCAGGGTGGGGGTGCTGCTGGCGCTGGTTGCGGCCTGCGGGCGGTGCGTGGCGCTCCATGCGTCCAACGCCTGCACTAGGTCGAACGCCTGAGCGCGCACGCTGGCCAGCTCTGCGGCACTGAGCGTCATCAGCTCGAGCGAGCCGTCAGCCGCCAGGTTGGCCAACTCGGTGTTGAGCGGCTGCCACTGGCGCAGGGTCTTCATCAGGGGGGTGTGCTTTCTCATGCTGCACCGCCTTGCTCGATCCGCTCGATCAGCACCAGGCGCTCATTGGCGCGGGTGACACCCTCGCCGCTCACGCCGTCACGGTCGTTGAGCACGCCCCAGCGCACTTTCTGCTCGGTCGTCATCACGGCCAGGGCGTTGCGGATGATGGTGTGGGCGGCCTTCAGTTCGGCCAGCAGGTCGCGTTCGGTGGTGGTCATGCTGCACCCCCACGATTCAGACGATCAGCAGCGATGGCGGCATAGGCACGGGCGCGCAGCTCGGCACGGCGCAGGGCGCGGCGGGTGGCGTTGCGCTCTGCCAGCGTGCGAGCCAGGCGCAGCATGAAGGCGCGGGCGTACTCGCTGGGGACGGAAGGACGGGGGGAAGGTTGCGCGGGAAGGCGCAGGATCGCGCGGCCCGATGCGGGCGCGGTGGGGGTGTCAGCCATGATGGGCTCCAGACGACAGGGTTTGAACCCGCCGCCCCCACGCCAATGGGGGTGGCGGACCGTGCAGGGTTGGCGTACCGGGTCTGGACCGGCGAGCCTTGCGGCTCCCCCACACGGCCCGCCATAGAAGCTGACCATGCTGCACAGCACGTCCGAGAGGATGTGAAAAAGCCGCGTTGAGGCGCGGCTACTGCGCCAGACACCGGGACGCCAATCCCGCACCGCTGATGTGCAGCGGCAGCGCGAGTTTCCACGCAGGCAGGCAGTGGTGTCAAGCGTGTTCATGCGCGGCCCTCTCCCTGAGCATGGCGTCTGCAGCCTCATAGGCCAGCATCGCGCACGCTTGCATTTGGCTGGGCATCGGATACCGCTCGCCGGCCAGGATGGCCTGCATCGCGGCAATGGCGATGCGGTCGCGCAGTTCAACCAGGTCGACAGGCCGGGGGGTGTGCTCGCTCATTGCGCGGCCCCCGCCAGCAGCTCCCGCACCTTCGCACGGTCGGTGGTCGTCAGGCTGTAGATACCGAACTCGACGCGGTGGCGGTCGCGGTCGAAGCCGGCGCGGCGCTCGCATGGGATCGTCAGGCCGAACCGCTTGCGGGCGCGCAGCACCTCGTCCGGGCCGTTACTGGCACCGACGATGGCATCAACGTCTTCGCGGGCTTGTGGGCCGTCCAGCAGCGCCAGCAGCAGGCGGCGGTGACGCGGCGTGACGTGCAGCGGGGCACGATCCGGGATAGGATCGTCGTCGGTCTGCATGGGGGTCGTCGCGCTGGTAACGCGGCGGCCCTTTCTTGTTTCTGGGGTGGTGATCTGCATGGCCTGCACCTCAGCCCAGCGAAGCCAGGAAGCGGCGCAGCTCGCCAGCGCGGACACGGGTGCAGCGGGCACCGAGCCGGATCAACTTCAGCTCGCCGGCAGTGGCGCGACGGTACAGGCTGGATTCGCTCAGGCCGGTCAACGCCGACGCGGTGCGCAGGTTCAACAGCGCGTCAGGGTCTTGAATGGCCTCGGCAGGTTGGATGTGCAGGCGACGGACTGGCGCGGTGGCGACGGCTTCGGGGTGCATGTGCGGACTCCACTTGTTGAAAGTGGGGGCACTGTCACGACGCAAGCCGGGTTGCGGTCAACCGCAATAGGGGGGTTGCGGCCTGGGCGCTCTATGGCGGAGCCTCCATGGCGCAAGGGCTTGCGCAAGAGGGCCGCAAGCCCTTGCGCTACCTGTTGCGGGCGGGGAATGGGTTATTCGCAGTCGGCGCGGCGGGGCGCGCAGCCTCGCCCGGGAGCAACTGACGAACGCGCTGTTCGGTGATGGCCGCCCACTCGGCGGCGGCCTTCGTGCCGTGCTGCTCTCGGTATTGCGCCAGTTCAGCCAGGGCGTCGACAGTCCATCGGCGGCCGGGCGTGTCACCAGCAGCAAGCACCTGGGCGGCCTTCAGCGCCTCCAGCTCGGCATTCGTCGCGGCCAGCGCAGCGCGCAGGCGGTCAAGCTCTGCGGCCTGGGCTTCGATGGTGGCGCGGGCCGGCTGTGGTGCCGGCGATGCCTCGCCGAACTCATCAGCGGCCCACGCATCAAACGACGCCCGCTCCACAAGCAACACCCCGCGCGCCGCCAGTTCGTGCGCAGGATCGGCAAAGGGTTTCCCGTCTGTTCGCGCAAAGCCAACTCGACCCGCATCAATGGCAGCACAAATCGCCGCGCGCTTGCCTGCACGGCAGTGGTTCGACGTGAAGCCCGATGCCTCACACCAGTAGGTGACCACTTCCTCAATCGGTAGGTGCGCGGAATGTGCCCAGTAGCGCCCGCAGCCGTCGGCGAGTGGATTCGTCGTGAAGTGTGGTGGCGCCATGCATTCCCCAATGCAACCCCACCGAAGATGCCGCGCCAGCCAGGTGGGGCGCCTGGGGTTCGGGGATCAGCCTAGGCGCGGCAGGGGGGATTGTCAGGCACCCTTGATGCTCTCGATTACGCCATCCGCGTCAGCCAGCGCGCCAGTCAATCCAGGGTCGTTCTTGAACTGCTCAATCAGCAGCGACCGATAGGCCTCCCACTCAGCCAGTGGAGCGAGGTAATCAGGGGGATTCGGGATCTCGCTCACGCTGCCTTCTCCTTGAACGGCAGCACCTGGGCCCCCTCGCGCAGCCGGTCGAGGTAGTCCGCCCACGTCTGCATCATCAGCCGGCGCTGCTCCATGAATTCGGCGCGGTCGTAGGCCATGCCAAGCGGGCCGGACTTGCCGTGCGCGAGCTGGGCTTCGATCACGTCGGAGCTGATGCCCGGCAGGCGCTCGACGATCAGGGTGCGCGCCATCGCCCGGAAGCCGTGGGCGGTCATCTCGTCGTTGGTGTAGCCCATGCGGCGCAGGGCGGCGCGAATGGTGTTCTCGCTCATGCAGCGCTCGCCGGTCAGCAGGGACGGGAACACGAACACGCCATGCCCGGTCAGCGGGCGCAGGTCTTCCAGGATCGCCAGGGCCTGCGGCGCCAGCGGCACCAGGTGCGGCCGGCCGTTGACCTTGCCGTGGACGGTGCGCTTCATCTTGTCGGCCGGAATGGTCCACAGCGCGGCCTGGGTGTCGACCTCTGCCCACTCCATCGCTCGGATGTTGCCGGGCCGCTGGAACACCAGGGCAGACAGCGCCAGCGCAGCGCGGGTGACGGGCTGGCCAGCGTAGGCGTCGATGTCGCGCAGCAGTGCGCCGGCCTGCACCGGCTCCAGCACGGCGGCCATGTGCTTCTCGACGAACGGCGGTAGGGCGCCAATCAGGTCGGTGGCCGGGTTGCGCTCACACCGGCCCGTGGCGATCCCATAGCGGAACACCTGCCCGGCGCACTCGCGCAGGTCGTGGGCGCTGCGCACGGCCCCCCGCTTGATGACGCGGCGCAGGGCATCCAGCAGCACGGGGGCCGACACGTCCGACAGCGGCAGCGTGCCCAGCCAGGGGAACAGGTCTTTCTCGACGGCGCGCAGCCAATGGGCGGCGTGGTTGTCGCTCCACGCGCTGCGCTTGGTGCCGTGGAACTCGCGGGCGACAGCCTCGAAGGTGGTGGCGTTGCTGGTGCTGGCGGCCAGCTTCTCGACCTGGCGTTGCTGTAGCGGGTCGGTGCCGGACTGGCGAACCTTCCGGGCGTCATCGCGGGCTGTGCGGGCGGCCTTCAGGCTTACCACCACGTCCTTGCTGGCCGGCTTGCAGTAGCTGCCCAGCGGCATGGCGCGGGTCTTGCCGCCGATGACGTAGCGCCAGAACCAGCGCTTCGATCCGTTGGGCGTGATTTCCAGGAACAGCCCGCCGGAATCGGTCAGGCGGACGCACCGCTTTTCGGGTGGGCAGGTGGCATTACGGCAATCGGCATCGATCAGCATGTGGGTATCCCCCGGCTCGGCTTGAGGGTAGGCGTTTTGCCCTACGGATTGCCCACATGATAAGCCGCGCAGTCGTGGCGCTTCGTGACTGGACGTGAACGAAAAAAAGCCCCTAGAGCGTTGATTTCTCTAGGGGCTTGCGTGGTCGTGGGGGGTTGTGAATGCCTGGGCTGGTGCGCCCGACCGGAATCGAACCGGTACGACTTGCGTCGAGGGATTTTAAGTCCCTTGCGTCTACCTATTTCGCCACAGGCGCACTACCTGTATTTTTACATACCCTGCGGTGCGTCATGTGCAGATCGGTTCAGGCCAGCATCTGCTGCCACGACTGCGTGCCCCTCCATTCGTTGAACTGCGCGGCGGGCAGGGCGGGGGCGCACAGGAAGCCCTGGAATTCGTCGCAGCCGATACCGGCCAGATGCTCGTGCTGTGCCGGCGTCTCGACGCCCTCGGCCACGACCGTGAGTTGAAGCGAGCGCGCCAGGTCGACGATGGTTTGCGTGATCGCGGCGTCGCTGCGGTCTTCGGGCAGGCGTTGCACGAAGCTGCGATCGATCTTGAGGCGGTGGATGGGCAGACGCTTGAGGTAGCGCAGGCTGGAGTAGCCGGTGCCGAAATCATCGATCGCCAGCCGCACGCCCATCGCGGCGAGTTCCTGCAACTGCAGCAGGATTTCGTCCAGGTCGCCGATCAGAATGCTCTCGGTCAACTCCAACTCCAGCAGGTGCGCCGGCAGGCGGTGCTGGCGCAGTTGCAATTCGACCCGTGCAACAAAGTCGCCCTGCTGGAACTGCAGCATCGACACGTTGACCGACACCGGCAGAGGGTGTCCCTGCTCACGCCACTGTGCGGCCTGCCGCACGGCTTCGGCCAGCACCCAGTGGCCGAGTTCGACGATCAGGCCGGTTTCCTCGGCCAGCGGAATGAACCGGCTTGGCGAGATCTCGCCCAACTCGGCGTCATACCAGCGGCACAGCGCTTCGGCGCCAGTCACGCGCCCGCTTTTCAGGTTGATCTGTGGCTGATAGTGCAGCCGGAAGCTGTTCTGGCGCAGCGCCAGGCGCATGGCGTGGTCGAGTTTGAGGCGCGACAGCATGTCCACGCTCATGCGCGGCTGGTAGAAGCAGAAGCGCAGCTCGCTGCCGTTGCGTTGCTTGACGCGTTGCATGGCGCGGCCGGCGTTCATCAGCAGTTCGTCGCTGTCACGGCCGTCGGCGGGGTAGAGGGCGATGCCGGCGCTGGCGCTCAGGTCGAGCCGCACGCCGCAGACGTCCAGCGTCTGGTTGAGTGCGGTCAGCAGGCGGCGCACGGTGCGCTCGGCGGTTTCGGCCTCGGCGTCCTGCAGCAGCACGACGAAGCTGTCGCCGCCCACGCGTGCCAGGGTGTCGCCAGTGCGCAGTGTCGCGTTCAGGCGGCGCGCCATTTCGATCAGCACCTGATCGCCGCCTTCGTGGCCCAGGCTGTCGTTGATGCTGCGGAAGCGGTCCAGCCCGATCAGCAGCACGCCCAGGCCTTGGCCGTGGGCGGACGCATGCTGGATCTGCTGCTTGACCACCTGTTCGAGCCGGGTCCGGTTGGCCAGGCCCGTGAGCGTGTCCTTGAGCGCGAACTCCCGCAACTGCTGCTGCTGGGCGATGCGCTCGCGCAGGTCGCGCAGCACCACGATACAGCCGCTGCCGGCGGTGCCACCCTGCGATTCGATCAGCGTGGCCTGCACCGGCGTCGGGCCTTCGGTGCCTTGCAGCGTGAGCGGGCCTTGCCAGTGGGCATCCTCCTGCACGCGCACCAGCAGTTCCGGCCAGGGGCCGGAGGCGTCGGTTTCTGCCAGCAGGTGTTGCAGCGTTTCACTCGCCAGAGCCACTGCGCTGCGGCCGGCCAGGCGCGCAGCAGCCGGGTTGGCCGCGACGATGCGGTGCTGGGCGTCGGTGACGATCAGGCCGTCCAGGCTGGCCTCGAACACCTGGGCGGCGATCTGCAGCCGGGCCTGATCGGCCAACTGCTCGGTCAGGTCGCGCCAGATCTGCAACCAGCCCACGGCGCCGCCGCGACCGTACTGCGGCACCAGGCGACGCTCCAGCGTGCGGCCGTCAGCGAGTTGCAGGCGGTCGGTGGCAAAGCGTGGCTTGGTCGGTGTGGGCCACTGCGAATGGGGGCGCACCGCATGGGATTCGATGCTCGATTGCTGCAACTCGGCCTGGCGTTGGCCGAGCTGGCTGCGGTAATTGGCCGGATCGGCCATGGCCTGCGCCAGCGTTTCCAGCATGTCGGCTTCGGGCAGGGCTGCCGTGCCATCGTTCAGTGCCAGTTCCCACAGCCGCGCAAAGGCGCCGTTGTAGCTGCGCACGGCGCCGCTCAGGTCGGTGGTCAGGATGGCGTCGTGGGTCGATTCGAGCGTGGCGCCCAGCTCGGTGGTCAGGCGCTGCAGTTCGGCTTCGGCGCGTCGCTGCGGCTCCAGGCTGGAGAGGCAGAGCAGCCAGGCGCGCTGGCCGTTGGTCAGGGTGAGGGCGCTGATGCGGCGCTCGACCTCGCGCACCGTGCCGTCGCTGTGCAGGATCAGCGTGTCCGAATGCAGCCCGGCGTCGTGCGCCTGCCACCAGAACAACTGGTCTTCGGGCGTGGCAGCCAGGTCTTCGGCGCTGCGGCTCAGCAATTCGACCGCACTGAGGCCCCAGAGCGTGCAGGCGGCGGGGTTGACGGCCAGCACGCGCAGCGTGGGTGCCTCGATCAGGCAGGCTGCCTCCAGCAGCGCGTCCAGCATTGGCTGCAGCGCGGTGATCAGGGGCGTTTCAAGCGGCGTGGTCATGCGCCGCTCCCTGCAAGCCGTGGGCGAAGTAGCACAGCACGCGTTCGCGGGGCGCCAGATAGTCCAGCGTGGCGCGTGGCAGGTGCTGGGCGTGCACGCTGCGCCGGATGCCGGGCGTGGTCTGCAGGTGCAGATGCAGCAGCAGCGCCTCTTCGCGCGGCACGCGCGGGTCGTGCACCAGCACACTGGGCTTGAGGGCGTGATCGCCGTTGACCGCCACCACCAGGGCGTAGCGCCCGTCGCTGAGTTCCACCACCGAGCCGGGCGGATACACCCCCATCAGCTTGATGAAGGCGGTCATGACGGTAGCGTCGAACTGGCCGCGCCGTTGCGCAAACAGCCAAGCCTGAGCCTCGTGGGGCGTGCGGGCGAGTTGGCCGGGGTGCGGGTTGCACAGCCGGTCGTACAGGTTGACCAGCGAGACGATACGCGCCGGTAGCGTGATCTCTTCGCCCTTGAGGCCGCGCGGCAGGCCCGAGCCGTCGTGCAGCTCATGATGCTGGGCGATGACGCGCAGCACCTGCGCATCCATGCCCATGCTCATGCCGAGCCGCACGCCCTGGGTGACGTGCTCGTGCCGCTCGCGCAGCACCAGCGCGCTGTTGGCAGGGTCGACGTTGCGCAGAGGGTCGGTCAGCATCAGCTTGCCGATGTCGTGCATCAGCGCGCCCACCGCCACGGCCTGAAACTGCTCAGGGGGCAATTGCAGCTTGCGCGCCAGCAATCAGCGCCAGCACGGTCACGTTGACGGCGTGCTGTGATGCAGCGGTGCCGGCAGCCTCGGTCAGCACACGCAAGGTCACGTCGTCATCGCCCTGCATTTCAGTCACGAAGCTGCTGGCCAGCGTCTGCGCGGCAGCAAAGGCCTGCTTGGGCTGGCTGACGGCGTCGCGCGTCACGTTCAGCCACTGGCGGGTGGCGTGGGCGTGGGCGCGTTCGCTGCGCTGAAAGCTGTCGCGCTGGACCAGCAGCGCGGCGCGGCGGGTGAGCTGGGGCGGCGCTGGCGGAAGGGGGGCTTCAGCGGCGGCGGGCTGATGCAGTTCGGCTTCGCAGGCGAGGTCGATGTCGTCGAAGGCGGCAATGGTGGTGGGCTCGAAGGCCTGCACATCGCTCAGGCCGGGCCAGACCATTACCTCGCGCACGCCCAGCTGGCGCAGCCGGGCGATCTGCTGGGCGTTCTCCAACTTGAAGCGGTTGCGCGCAAACGGGTGTTGCAGCCAGCCCAGCTCCAGTTGCACGAACATGCCCGGCCGCAACGCGTCAACGTCGATTGCCATCTGGGGGCTGTCGGGGTGCTTCATCGGACTCGCTTGCAGAGACACCCGGCGGTGTGCCGGGTTTGCAAGTCATATCGGAGCCGACTTTGCCGGCTTGAGTCCGATCAGGCGGAGCCACCCGCCTGGACGCCGTCGCCCGGGCGCAAGTGTGACAAGTTGCTCAGCGTTTGCTGGGGTCGAAGCTCAGCACCATCACCGCCGGCACGCGGCCGTCGATGTCGCGCGGCAGGATTTCGGTGCGCTCGATGGCGCGCAGCACCGCCTGATCCCAGTCGGCCGTGCCGCTGGACTTGAGCAGGCGGCTGCCGACGATGGTGCCGTCGTTGGCCACGCGCACCTCGACCTCGGCCACCGCCGAACTGCTGAGGCGGCCGGTGTAGACGATGTTGGGCAGGATGCGCGCCCGGATGCGGCCTTCGTAGCCCGCCGATGGCGCGGCCGACTGCGCCGCGCGGCCGCTGGACTGCGCCGGACCGTTGCCGGCGGCCTCGCCCGAGCCGCTGCCGGCGCCACCCAGCTGGCCCTTGAGGCGCTCCAGATTGGCTTCGCGCTGGCGGGCGGTGCGGGCGCTGTCGGCCTTTTCGGCTTTCTCGGCGGCTCTTTCGGCGGCCTTCTCTGCGGCCTTGTCCGCCGCATCGCGCTCGGCCTTCTTGCGCTCGGCGTCCTTCTTGTCGGCAAGCTTTTTCTGGTCGGCTTTTTCCTTGGCCTTCTCGGCCGCCTTCTCCTTGGCGCGTTCTTTCTCTTTTTCCTCGGCCCTGGCCTGGGCTTTCTTGGCGGCGGCCTTCTTGGCCTCGCGCTCTTCGAGGGCCTTGCGCTCGGCGGCGTCTTCCTCGGCCTGGCGCTTTTTCTCGTCGGCTTTCTTCTTGGCCTTTTCGAGGGCGATGTCGGCATCGCGCCGGGCGGGTTCGGGCGCGGGGGCTGGCTTGGGCGCTGGCGGTGGTGCGGGTTTGGGCGGTGGTGCGGGCGGCGTGACCGGTTTGGGCGTCACGGCGGCGGGCTTGGGCGGCACCACGGGCACGGGTTTGCTCACAGGCACGGGAGGCTGTGGCGGCGGCTCTGCCGGGGTGGGCGCGGGTGCGGCGATTTGCGGCACGGCAGCCCACAGCTCGGCCGAGACGGTCGTGACCTCATGGCGGCGCCAGGCCACGCCGTAGGCGAGCGCGATCACCAGACCGGCGTGAATGATCAGCGCCAGCACGGCGCCGGTGCGCATGCCTTCAGGCGCGGGCGGGCGGCGCATCACGTCTTGCATGGGCATCCGCCTCAGCTCCCGGTGGTGCGCACCGACAGGCCGACGCGTTGCACGCCGGCGCGCTGCAGCGTGTCCATCACCTGCACCACGGCCTCGTACTTGACGCCCTTGTCGGCCGAGATGATCACCGGCGCATTGGCTGCGCCGTTCTGGGCTTCGAGCACGCGCGCGGCGAGGCGCTTGAGCGCGATGCGCT
>NZ_CBDFPH010000009.1:0-155613 GCF_965250675.1 Leptothrix sp. (in: b-proteobacteria) | reverse complement strand
GACAAGACCGCCGCCACCTACGCCACCAAGCTCACGCGCGACTGGCTGAAAGACCACGGCGTCTGAAGTCGCGGCGCCTCAGGCCGGTCCCAGCATCTGGCGGGGATCGACCCAGGCGTCGAAGTCGGCGGCGCTGACGCCGCCGACCGCCAGCGCGGCGTCCCTCAGGCTGAGGTCGTACGCGCTGGCGTGCCTGGCGATCTGCGCGGCGCGGTCGTAGCCGATGTGCGGCGCGAGCGCCGTCACCAGCATCAGCGAGCGGCCCAGCAGTTCCTGCACCCGCGCGGCGTGGGCCTCGATGCCCTCGACGCAGTGCGCTGAAAAACTCGCCATCGCATCGGTCAGCAGACGCAGGCTGTCGAGCACGTCGTAGGCGATCAGCGGCTTGTAGACGTTCAGCTCGAAGTGGCCCTGGCTGGCCGCAAAGCCGATCGCCACGTCGTGGCCCATCACCTGGGCACACACCATGGTCAGCGCCTCGACCTGGGTCGGGTTGACCTTGCCGGGCATGATCGAGCTGCCGGGCTCGTTCTCCGGCAGGCGCAACTCGCCCAGCCCGGCGCGCGGACCGCTGCCCATCAGCCGGATATCATTGGCGATCTTGGTCAGCGCCACCGCCAGCAAGCGCAACGCGCCATGCAGGCCGACCAGCGCCTCATGCCCGGCCATGGCCGCGAACAGGTTGTCGGCCACGCAGAACGGCTCGCCCAGGCGCGCCGCCAGCACCGCTGCCACCCGGGCGCCAAACTGCGGGTGCGTGTTCAGCCCGGTGCCGACCGCCGTGCCGCCGATGGCCAGCGCCTGCACATGCGGCAGCGCCTGCTGCAGCGCGGCCTCGGCCAGCGCGAGTTGCGCGGCATAGCCACCAAACTCCTGGCCCAGCGTGACCGGCGTGGCGTCCTGCAGGTGCGTGCGGCCGATCTTGACCGTGTCGGCAAAACCGTCCGCCTTGACCTGCAGCGCCTGCCGCAGCCGCGCCAGCGACGCCCGCAGCGGGCGCATCTTCAGCGCCACCGCCACGTGCATGGCGGTGGGGAAAACGTCGTTGGACGACTGGCCACGGTTGACGTCGTCGTTCGGGTGGACGCGCTGCGCCAGTGCGGTGGACGCCAACGCGGCGACCACCTCATTGACGTTCATGTTGCTCTGCGTGCCCGAGCCGGTCTGCCACACCGACAGCGGAAACTGCGCGTCGAACTCCCCGGCGGCCACGCGGGCAGCGGCGGCGGCGATCGCCTCGGCCTTGACCGCGTCCATCAGGCCCAGGTCGCGGTGAACCTCGGCCGCTGCGCGCTTGATCTCGGCCAGCGCATGCACCAGTTCCAGCGGCATGCGCTGCGCGCCGATGGCGAAGAAACGCCGGCTGCGCTCGGTCTGCGCGCCCCAGAGGGCGTCCAGTGGCACCTCGATGGGGCCGAAGCTGTCGGTTTCAGTGCGGGTGGTGGGGGTGGTGGGCATGGGGTGGTCCGGGTGCATGAACGGTCTTCAGACCTGTACACGCTACACCCGCCACCTCTCGGCAGGCCGTTTTCACGGCTGCACGTTCTTGCGTTTTCAGGGCCTGAGGTAGACAAAACCTTCGCGCGCCTGGAGCCGTGCCACCTCGGCCACGCCCGAGGGCACGATGCTGGCTTCCATCACGACCTTGTCGCGGTCAATGTGGCGCGTCACCAGCGTGTTGCTGCAGACGCGGAACTGCACGCCCCGGTTGGCCAGTTCGCCAATCGGCCCGGCGTACAGCCGGCCCTGGGCGTCTTGCGCGCCATCAAGCAGGAACTCGATGCCCGGGCCGTGCGTGACGACCACGATCCGTGCCGTCGGGTCGGCGTCCAGGTGGTTGCGGATGTTGTTCATGGCCCGGCTGGCCTGCGGCAGGCCTTCCATCAGGTGATAGACCGCCTGGATGGGCGTCTCGGCCGCCTGGGTCAAGGCACCGATCAGCAGTCCCATGGTCAACAACGCCGTCCGCAGCAGATTCTTCACAGCAGGCTCCTGAGGGTCACTGGCCAGTCTGAATGCCGCGCAGCGCATCCTGCTCGACATTGAGATAGGTCTGGTACGCGTTGCGGCGATTGGCGGCCTCGAACGCGGGCAGGTGCACAAAGCGCGACCAGTCGATGCGGCGGTAGGCGGCGTTGAAATCCAGCCCCTCCTCGAACGCTGCGGCGATCTGCCCGCGCAGGTAGACCAGGTAATCGCGGGTCAGCGCCAGGTCGGCCTCGCCTCGGGTGGACGCCACGCCGTGGCCGCCGATCACCACGCGCGGCTTGAACTGCAGCACGCGGTCGAGCGCGGCAATCCAGGCGCCCACATCGGCATCGGCCACGAAGGGAATGCGCCCGGCAAAGACCAGGTCGCCAACGAAGAGCACGCCGTCTTCCTCGACCAGCATCATCAGGTCCTCGGGCGTGTGCGCCGGGCCGGCGTGGATCAGGCGGAAGGTCAGCCCACCCAGCGTGAAGCGGGTGTCTTCACCCACATAGCGGTCCGGCGGCACGACCCGCGTGCGGGCGTTGACCCAGGGCGCGAGCGACTGGCGCCGCTCGGCCAGCCGCGCCACCGGCGCCTCGCTGGCCAGGTAGTCGCGCACCCGCACATGCGACCAGACCTCGACCCCCGGCGCCTGGAAGGCCTGTACGCCGTAGAGGTGGTCGGCGTGGTAATGGCTGATGACCACGCGCCGCACCGGCTGTGGCGTCACGCCGCCGATCACGGTCTGGAGCTGCCGGCCGAGCGCGGGCGTGCCCAGCGCATCGAACAGCACCACGCCATCTGATGTGACGACGAAGCCGGCGTTGGAGTTGAAACCCTCGTTCTCCGCCGAGATCACACCCGACTGGCCCAGCACGTAGTAGCAGTGCGGGGACACCTGCAGCGGCGCCATCGGCACGCTGACGGGCTCGAACTCGGCGTCAGCCGATGCCGCCCCTGCAGCGACGGCCCGCACCGATGGCACCAGGCCCGTCAGCAGCCCGGCGGCGAACACGCCGAGCGCACGCCGCCGCCCGGCACGATCTGCGGCAGCGTCACAGGCTTGGCACATCTCGGAGCAGCCCGATCAGGCCAGGCCGGGGTTGCCTTCGACGCCCACCAGCCGGGGCTGGTTGAGCTTGCGCGGCTGGATGACCTTCTGCGCCTTGAGGTAGGTTTCCATCACGTCCCAGATCGGCGTGCCCTGCGCGCCTTCGGCCACCGGCGCCCAGCCGCCGACCTTGTAGGTCTTGCCGGCCTCGATCAGCTTGCCCTTGAGGCGCATGTCCGAGATGCGCGCGCCCGATTTCGCGTTCGGCGTGCAGGTGTACTCCAGCCCGCCCACGCGCACCATGTCGCCGCCCTGCTGGTAATAGGGGTCAGGGTTGAAGAGGTTGTCGCAGACGTCTTCCAGAATGGTCTTGATCGTCTCGCCCGTCATGTCGGTGAGCGTGGTGGCCGGGTAGGTGATGGCGACTTGGTCCATCATCAGGTCGCGCGTGATCGGCTGGCCCGGCAGCAGGCTGGTGCCCCAGCGGAAGCCGGGCGAGAAGGCGATCTCCGCGCCCTTGACGTCCATGATGGCGTCGACGATCAGCTGGTCCCAGGTGCCGTTGAAGTTGCCGCGCCGGTAGAGCAGGCCCTCGTTGACGGCCAGCACCTCGTCGAGCTTGTTCTTGTAGGGCGCGCGCACCTTGTCGATCAGCGCCTGCATGGCGCGGTCGGCCGGCAGCAGGTTGGCGAAGACCGGCAGCAGCTTGTAGCGGAAGTCCATCACCCGGCCGTCGCGCACGTCGAAGTCCAGCACGCCCAGGAACTTGCTGTTGGAGCCGGCGTTGGTGACCAGCGTCTGGCCGCTGGCGTTCTTGACCACGCTGGGCGCGGGCATACCGTCGTGGGTGTGGCCGCCCAGGATGGCGTCGATGCCGCGCACCCGGCTGGCCATCTTCAGGTCCACGTCCATGCCGTTGTGCGACAGCACCACCACGACCTTGGCGCCCTTGGCGCGCACCTCGTCGACCATCTTCTGCATGTTCTCGTCCTGGATGCCGAAGCTCCAGTCCGGGACCATCCAGCGCGGGTTGGCGATCGGCGTGTAGGGGAAGGCCTGGCCGATCACGGCCACCTTGACACCGTTCATCTCGCGCAGCGCATAGGGCGCGAAGACCGGGTCGCCGAAGTCGGTGGTCGTGACGTTCTGGGCCAGGAACTCGATCTGGCCCTTGAAGTCCTTCTCGACGATCTCCTGCACCCGCTTGGCACCGAGCGTGAACTCCCAGTGCGAGGTCATCAGGTTGACGCCCAGCAGCTTGCAGGCATCGACCATGTCCTGGCCCTGCGTCCACAGCGCGGTGGCCGAGCCCTGCCAGGTGTCGCCCCCATCGAGCAGCAGCGCGTGCGGCCGGCTGGCGCGCACCTGCTGGACCAGCGTGGCCAGGTGCGCAAAACCGCCGACACGGCCGTAGGTGCGCGAGGCCTGCTCGAAGTCGAGGTAGCTGAACGCATGTGCCGCCGCCGTGCCGGGCGCCATGCCGAAGGCCTTCAGCAGCTTGTCGCCCACTAGGTGCGGCGCGCGGCCCAGCGCGCCGGCCACGCCGAGGTTGACACTCGGCTCGCGGAAGTGGATCGGCAACAACTGCGCGTGGCAGTCGGTGAAGTGCATGAAGCTGACGTTGCCGAACTTCGGCACGTCGTAGAGCTTTTCACCCGCGCCGGCCTGGGCGGCCAGCACCTGCGGGCTGTCCAGCGTCATGCCGGCGGCAGATGCGGCAGCCAGCAGCTGCAGAAATTCACGGCGACCCAGGCTCATGGTGCTGCCCCTTGTTGGCTTGGTTGGGTCATTGGTTGACGGGGGACTTGGGGTCGAGCAGCAGCGCCATCACGTGGCGGATCTGGGCTTCGCTCAGGATGCCCATGTGGCCGGCGCGCGGCATGTTGGAGCAGGCGTTGTAGGCCTTGGCGTTCCAGATCTTGCCCCAGGTGTACTGGACGATGGGCTGGCTCTCGGGCGCCTTGGGGTCGGCCACGCCGCGCAGCTTGCCGTAGTTCCACAGGCTCGGGCCGATGGTGCCGAAGGAGATTTCCTTCTTGTCGATCTGGTGGCAGTTGTAGCAATTGCCGCCGTTGGGCGTGCCGGCCGCGTCGGTCCAGGTCAGGCCGCGACCGCTCTGGGCGATGGCCTCGCCCTGCTTCCAGTCGCCCAGGTACTGGCCGTCACTGGGCCAGCGGACCGCCTTGAGGTTGGCTTCTTCGAGCGCGCTGCGGGCCGCTTCCAGCGTCTTGTCGCTGGCCGCCCCTTCTTCGGAGCAGAGCTTCTGCGTGGCGTCCTGGTCGAGCCGGGCCAGCGTGGCCTGGCCGTTGGCCTGGAAGCCGGCCTTGATCATGGCGTCGAAGCGGGCTTGCAGCGGCAGCTCCTGCGGTGCGGGGGCAGCGCAGCCGGCCAGCAGAACGGCAGCGAGGGCTGAGTAGTACTTCATGCGATGTCTCCTGCGACTCAGCGCTTGATGCCGGGCGTGGCCATGACCGCACCGTTGGACTGCGCGGCCATGAAGTAGGACAGCGCGATCGTCAGGTCCGAGCCGTAGACCGGCTCGGGAAAGCGCTGCTGGCGGAAGCAGTCGTTCAGGCGGTGCTGCATCGACCACATCTGGCCGTTGCTCACCCGGTAGGCCGGCCAGGTGGTCCAGCCCTTGGCGGCGCCTTCGGGCGTGGTGATGTTGGGCAGGTCCTGCAGGCGGATGCGCCGGCCCTCTTCGCCGTGGCAGGCCGCGCACGAGAAGTCATGCGGCCCGGCCTGCATGAAGAAGGCCTTGCGGCCCAGCGCCAACATCTCTTTTTCCTTGGCATGGACCGGCTTGACCGTGACCTTCATGCCCTTGGACTCGGCCGAGATGTAGGTGGCCAGCGCCACCAGATCGGCCTTCTTGCCCTTGCCGAACGGCGTCTTGACCAGCTCGGCCTCATCGAAGCCCTGCAGCGTGCTCATGCAGGTCATCAGGCGCGATTCCAGGTCCTGCACCCGGCCGGTGTCGGCAAAGTAGCGCGGCAGTTGCGCATAGGCGCCCTTGACCACGCCCGGCCCCAGGCCGAGGTCGCACTTCTGCAACGTGGCGTTCCTGGGGCCGTCCGCCTGCTGCCACAGCCCTTCGCCCTTGGCTTCGTAGAGCTCGGCGGGGTTGCCGTCGGCAATCATCTCGCGGTACTTGGCGATCTCGTCGGTGGCGCTTTGCGCCAGGGCGGACGAGGCCAGTGCGGCCAGACAGGCCGTGGTCAGCAGGCGCTTCATGGTGGTTTCCTCAGGCGATGACAGCTTCGTCGGTGCGCTTGTCACCCTTGTTGTCGGTCCAGCTGACGCTGACCTTCTCGCCCGCCTTGGCGCCGCGGAAGCGGAACTGCAGGAACGGGTTCTGCGACACCGCCGGGCCCCACTTGGCCGTCAGCACCGTGCGGTCGCCATGCTTGGCCACCACGTCGGAGATGTAGTGCGCCGGGATGGTCTTGCCGGCGGCGTCCTTGCGCTGGCCGGTTTCCATCACATGGGCCATCAGCACGCGGACTTCAGTGGCGCCGTCCTTGAATTGGGCGCGGATGCGCATCGGGTCTGCCATGGTGTTCTCCTTGAGTCTCGAAATCGATCAACCGCCGCAGCCACCGAGGGTGACCTTGGTTTCCTTGAAGGTGGAATAGAGCTTGCCGTCGGCACGCACCACGGCATAGACGTTGGTGCTCTGGCCCATCTTGACGCGGGTGGCCACGAAGGCATCGGTGCCCTCGGGCAGCACGAAGCCCGCCGTCAGCGGCGTCGGGTTCTTCTCGACCACGATGTAGATTTCCTGCGTCTTGGGCAGGTTGCTGGTCACGGCGATGGGCACCACGGCGCCGTTCTCGGCGATGTCGGGCGAGGTGATGCTGACCTCCTTGCTGTCGACCGGCGTGCCGCCCAGGGCCTTGAGCACTTCATCCATGGTCTTGGCTTCGTAGGCGGAAGCGTCCGCCGCCGCCAGCGCCTGCTGGTGGGTCAGCAGACCGCAACTCACCAGGGCGGCCCAGACGCCGCCTTGCTTGAGGAGATCGCGGCGTGAGGTCTGTTTCATGGGAATTCCTTTCAGTGCTTCAGTCGGAGAGATGTTTTTTCAACGGGCGCCGTCGGCCAGCCACTGCGCCATCGCACGGGCCTCAGCTTCCTTCAGCTGCGCCTGCGCGGGCATCGGGATGGACCCCCAAACGCCCTGGCCGCCCTTGCGGATCTTGCCGGCGAGATAGTCGACCGCATCGGCGCGGCCCTGGTACTTCGTGGCGATGTCGCGGAAGGCCGGACCGACGATCTTGTGGGTCACGCCGTGGCAGGCGGTGCAGGCGTTGGCCTTGAGGAGTTGCTGCACGTCCGGTCCGGCCGCTGCGGCCGACGCCGGCTTCGCAGCAGGCACGGTCGCGGCGGCAGCCGGCGCGGCCAGGCCGACCTTCTGCGCCCGGGGCGGCTGGCTGGTGTCGGTGCCACGCGCCGGGCCGAAGCCGCGCGCCTGCTCAGCCAGGTTGCCGTGGGTGTTGCGGGCAAAGTCGGGCAGGCTGGAAGTGATGCTGGGATGCTCCAGCGGGCAGTCTTTCATGCACAGCGCGTTCTTCACGTCGCCCTTGCCGTGCGTGCCCCACATGTCGCGGTAGAACACCTTGCCGTTGCGGTTGGGCATGCGCGCCTGCACCTGGGCGATGTTCTGGTCGCTCAGCGTGAAGTCCGCCGGCACGATCTCGCCGAGGTTGAGGATGTAGGCCAGCACACCGTAGACCTCGTCGGTCGTGAGCGACTTGGGCGCGTTCCAGGGCATGGCGCGGTTGATGTAGTCCCACAGCGTCGACACCGTGGAGACCTTCATCAGCGTGGTGCGCTGCGGGTAGTCCGTTGCGGGCCAGGTTGGCGACGCGGCCGGTCTCGATGTCCTTCTTGGTGGTGCCGCCGGCAATCGGCGTGAACACCTCGTTGGACTCGCCGAAGGCACCGTGGCACGACGCGCACTTTTCTTCCCAGATGCGTTCGCCCTGGCTGACCGAGCCGGCGCCCCGGGGCAGGCCGGCAAAGTCCGGGCGCACGTCGATGTCCCAGGCCTGCACCTCCGGCGGGCGTGGCGGTGCGACCGATCTGGCGCATGGCGTCGGTGGACGGGGCGACGGCAGGGGCAGCGGGTGCAGCCTGGGCCACCGTTCCCAGGGTGGACAGCAGCAAGGGCAGCGCCAACTGGCGCAGGCGGGCAAGGGTGGGCATGGGTTTCATCTGGGGTCTCCGGGCTCAGTAGATCTGCACGTTGGAGACTTCGCCGTTCTCACCGACACGCCACGACTGGATCGCGTTGTTGTGATAGATCGACTTGGTGCCGCGCACCGCCCGCAACTGGTTGATCTTGGGCTGCACGTAACCGGTCTCGTCCACAGCGCGCGACTGCAGCACGGCCGGGCCGCCGTCCCAGACCCAGTCGATGTTGAAGCGGGTGAAGGCCTTGCTCAGGCTCGGGCCTTCCAGGCGCGCGGTGCGCCAGTTGCGGCCGCCGTCGGCGCTGACATCCACGCGCTTGACCTTGCCCGCGCCCCGACCAGGCCAGGCCGGTGACGTTGTAGAAACCCTTGTCCAGCCAGCGTCTGCCCGCCCGAGGGCGTGGTGATGACCGACTTGCACTCCTGCATCGAGGTGAACTGGCGGTGCGTGCCGTCGGGCATCAGGTCGATGTAGTGCACCTCTTCGTCCTTGGTGTGGTACGGCATGTCGCCCACCTCGATGCGGCGCAGGTACTTGACCCAGCTCACGCCCTGGATGCCCGGCACCACCAGGCGCAGCGGGTAGCCGTTCTCGGGTCGCAGCATTTCGCCGTTCATGCCCCAGGCGACCATCACGTCGTCGAGCGCGTTTTCCATCGGAATGGTGCGCGTCATCGACGAGCCGTCGGCGCCCTCGGCCAGCACGTAGCGGCCCTTCTTGAGGTCGGCGCCGCACAGCTCCAGCAGCGTCGACAACTTCACGCCGGTGAACTCCGAGCACGACACCATGCCGTGCGTGTACTGCACCGACGGCACGGCCGAGTTGGCCCACTCCATGGCGCTGTTGGCGCCGCATTCGATGAAGTGGATGCGCGAGATCGACGGCAGCCGCATCAGGTCGTCCATCGTGAAGACGCGCGCTTGCTTGACCAGGCCGTTGATCATCAGCCGGTGCTGCGACGGGTCGATGTCCCACCAGCCCTGGTGATGCCGCTCGAAGTGCAGCCCACTGGGCGTCAGGATGCCGAACATCGACTGCAGCGGACAGAACGACACCGACGCCTGCGACACCCGCGTCAGCCCCGGGCTTTCGCGCCGCTGGATCGACTTTTCCCACTTCGACGGCAGGCCGTAGCCCAGTGCCGCCACCGGGTTGCCCAGGCCCTTGGTGTGCTCGGGCAGGTTCAGGATGGCGGGGTCGCCATCCCCTGACACGGCTGCGCGCGCCGCCCCCGCCACCATGGCCGTCGCCCCCGCCCCCATCGCCAGCGCCCGGCCCATGAAGCTGCGCCGCGCCTTGCGGGCCTGCTCCAGTTGTTCATCCGACAAGTGGCCCTCGGGGGCTTTGAGGATGCGGCCGGACATCTGCGGGGGGCTTGGGTTTCATGTCTTGTCTCCGTCAGCGGGGGTCAGCTCAACTCGTTGATCACGTCGTTGAAGCTGCGTTTGAGGTCTTTGTTCTCATCGAGCTCGCCTGCCACGCGAATGCACACCGTGCGGCAGATCTCCGTGAAGGCGCTGTCGCCCACGCGGTAGAACATCTGGTTGCTCTCGCGCCGCCGCGTCACCACGCCCGCCTGGTAGAGCAGGCCCAGATGGCGCGAGACATTGGGCTGGGTCGAGCCCGCTTCCTCGGCAATCTGATTGACCGATTTCTCGTCCTGACAGATCGTGTGCATGATGCGCAGCCGGGTCGGGTCCGCCAGCAGCGAGAAGTAGCGCGCCACCGACTCGAACACTTCATTCATCTCATCCATGACGATTTCCAAGTGATTCAAAGCGGTGAGTTTGCTTGATTGAACATAAGCATATGCGTTTATGCTTATATTCGCATTCGGGTTTTTCCCAGCAGCCGGCTTGACCAATCACGATTTCAATCGGCGGGTGGACAACGCCAACCCTTCTCTCACCCCGCTGAGCCCTGCGCTGGGACGCCGTGCCGGCGCCATTTCCGTCGTGCTGTTCTCGCAGGAAGGCTGCAGCTTCTGCGCCACCGTTCGCCAGCACTACCTGCGCCCGCTGGCGCTCCAGGGCCCGGCCGACATCACGGTGGCCGAGGTCGAGATCGGCAACGCCCAAACCATGATCGACTGGCATGGCGCCCGCACCACACAAGCCGAACTGGCACGCGCCCACGGCGCGCGCTTCGCCCCCACGGTGATGTTTTTCGGTGCCACCGGCCGCGAACTCGCGCCGGCCATCGTCGGCCTGTCACGCGACTTCTTTGGTGCGTACCTGGACGCCCGCATCGCCCAGGCGCGCACGGCGGCCCGATCGGCCGCGGGCTGATCTCGCGCATCACGGCGCCGGCACGTCGGCCTTCCAATCCCTGTTCCGAGGAGACAACACCATGAAAAAACTGGCTTCAACCTGCGCGCTGATCGGCGCGGCCCTGGGCTCGGTGAGTGCGTTGGCGCAAACCGCCAACCAGACGCCGGACCCGCAACTCGGCCGCAACCTGGCCGCCACCTGCGCCGCCTGTCACGGCACCGATGGCCGCGCCCAGGGCGCGGTCGTGGCGCTGGCCGGCTACCCCGCCGACAAGCTGATCGCCACGATGGCCGAATACAAGGCGGGCCAACGGCCTGCGACGATCATGCACCAGATCGCCAAAGGCTATAGCGACGCGCAGATCACGCAAGTTGCCAGCTATTTCGCCCAACAAAAGAACTGAAGCTGGCAGGAGACACCTCATGAAGAACACTGAATCGACCCTCTCGCGCCGCCGCATCCTGGGTGGCGCCCTGGTGGGTGGCAGCGCGCTCGGGGCACTCGCGCTCGGCGGCTGCGCGTCCGTCATCGGCCGCGCTCGCCCCCAGGTGGTGATCATCGGCGCAGGCTACGGCGGTGCGACCGCCGCCAAGTACCTGCGCCGCTGGGGTGAGGGCAAGGTCGACGTCACCGTGGTCGACCGCCAGGCCAGCTTCATCTCCTGCCCGATCTCGAACCTGGTGATCGGCGGCAGCAAGCAGATGAGCGACATCACCGTCAGCTACGACGGCCTGCGCCGCCTGGGCGTCAACATGGTCCAGGCCGAGGTCACGGCCATCGACGCCGACAAGCGCCTGGTGCGGCTCGAAGGCGGCAAGGCGCTGCCCTACGACCGGCTGATCGTCTCGCCGGGCGTCGAGCTGATGGTCGACCAGATCGGCGGCCTGAAAGCGGCCGAGGCCGACGGCCGCATCCTCACCGCCTGGAAGGCCGGCCCGCAGACCCTGGCGCTGCGCCGGCAGCTGGAGGCCATGCCCGACGGCGGCGTGTTCGCCATCGCCGTGCCGCTGGCGCCCTACCGCTGCCCGCCCGGGCCGTACGAGCGCGCCTGCCAGGTGGCAAGCTACTTCAAGCAGCACAAGCCGCGCTCCAAGGTGCTGATCCTGGACGCCAACCCGGACGTGACCTCCAAGCCCGGCCTGTTCAAGAAAGCCTGGGCCGAGCTGTACCCGGGCATGGTCGAGTTCCGCGGCAACAACGCGCTGGCCGAGGTCGATGCGCGCACGCTCACGGCCAAGATGCAGCTCGATGACGTGCGTGCCGACGTGCTCAACGTGCTGCCGCCCATGCGCGCCGGCGAGATCGCCAGGACCGCCGGCCTGATCAACGCCAACCAGCGCTGGTGCGCGGTCGACTGGCTGACGATGGAGTCCACCGCCGCCAGGAACATCCACGTGCTGGGCGACGCCACGCTGTCGGCGCCGCTGATGCCCAAGTCCGGCCACATGGCCAACCAGCACGCCAAGGTGGCGGCTGCGGCCATCCTGAATGCCTTTGCCGGCCTGCCGCCCAACCCGACGCCGGTGGTGATGAACACCTGCTACAGCTTCGTCTCGCCCGACAAGGTGATCCACGTCGCCAGCGTGCACCAGTACAACGCCGAGAAGAAGACCTTCGAGACGGTGCCGGGCTCGGGCGGCGTCTCGGCGGCAGCCAGCGAGCTGGAGGCGGCCTACGGCCTGTCGTGGGCGACCAACATCTGGGCTGACACGCTGGCTTGAGCCATCATGAACGCATGACGGATCAAGACCTTCTTCAACTCACGCACCAGGTGCTCTGGGCCAGCTTTGCGCTGGCCGTTGCGCTGGGCGCACTGGCTCAGCAGGTGCGCTTCTGCACCATGGGCGCGGTGGCCGATGTGGTGCACCTGGGCGACTGGGGTCGGGCGCGCATGTGGGCGCTGGCCATCGGCGTGGCGGTGCTGGGCTTCAACGGCCTGGTCGCGCTGGGCTGGCTCAAGGCGGCCGACAGCATCTATGCCGGCACGCGGCTGAACTGGCTCTCGGCGGCGGTCGGCGGCGCGATGTTCGGCGCCGGCATGGTGCTGGCCTCGGGCTGTGCCAGCAAGAACCTGCTGCGCGCCGGCGCGGGCAACCTCAAGTCGGTGGTAGTGCTGGGCGTGGTGGCCTTCACCGGCTTTGCCACGCTCAAGGGCCTCACGGCGGTGGCACGGGTGCGCTGGCTGGACACGGTGTTCATCGAGTTGCCCGCCGGCCAGGACCTGCCGACGCTGCTGGGCGCCTTCAGCGGCGTGCCGGTGCCAATGCTGGCCGGCGCGCTGGCGGTGCTGGTGGGCGGCGGACTGATCGCCTGGGCTCTGGCCGCGCGCGAGGCCCGGTCGGCCGAGTTGATGCTGGGCGGCGCCGGCGTCGGGCTGATCGTGGTGCTGGCCTGGCTGATCTCGGGCCGGCTGGGCTTCGTGCCTGAGCACCCGCAGACGCTGGAGGCCGTGCACATCGCCACCAGCTCGCGGCGCATGGAGGCGCTCACCTTCGTGGCAAGCATCGCCTACGTCAGCGACTACCTGCAGTACTTCAGCGACAGCTCGCGGCTCATCAGCCTGAGCATGGCTTCGGCCGTGGGCCTGCTGCTGGGCTCGACCCTGCATGCGCTGGCCACCCGCAGCTTCCGCTGGGAAGGCTTCCGCACCACCGACGACCTGGGCCACCACCTGGTCGGTGGTGCGCTGATGGGCGTGGGCGGCGTCACGGCGCTGGGCTGCACCATCGGCCAGGGCTTGTCGGGCATCTCGACCCTGAGCGTGGGCAGCGTGATCGCTCTGGCCGCCATCGTGATGGGCGCCGTGGCCATGCTCAAGTGGCAGGCCCGGTCGTTGGCGTAAATATACCCCCATGGGTAGTTTGATCTACACTCTGCGCTGAGTTCAACGCTTCGGAGCCGCCCGGCTTTTTCCACCCATGAACATCGATTTCGCCCACTTCACCCCTTGGTCATCGCTGATCGGCGGCCTGCTGATCGGCTTGAGCGCCAGCCTGCTGATGCTCGGCGCGGGCCGCATTGCGGGCATTGCCGGCATCGTCGGCAGCGCCTTGCAAGGCCTGATGCGCGGCTCGCTGCAAGGCCAGGGCGTGCGGCTGGCCTTCATCGGCGGCATGGTGCTGGCGCCCACGCTGTGGCAGTGGTTCAAGCCGCTGCCGGAGACCGTCAACGTCGCCAGCACCGGCGCGCTCGTCCTGGCCGGCCTGCTGGTGGGCGTGGGGGTGCGCATGGGCAACGGCTGCACCAGCGGCCACGGCATCTGCGGCCTGAGCCGCTTTTCGCTGCGGTCACTGGCCAACGTGCTGGCCTTCATGGGCGCGGGCTTTGCCGTCGTCTACGTCATCAAGCACCTGCTCTGAACCCGAACGGAGTCCCCCCATGAACATCCTCATTGCGCTGCTGAGCGGCAGCATCTTCGGCATCGGCCTGATTGCCGGCGGCATGACCAACCCGGCCAAGGTGCAGGGCTTTCTCGACCTGTTCGGCAGCTGGGACCCGAGCCTGGCGTTCGTGATGGGCGGCGGCATTGCGGTAGGCACCGTCGGCTTCCTGCTGGCCAGGCGCCGTGACGCCCGCGGTGAGCGCGCCTGGTCGGGCGCCACGCTCGACATTCCCAACAGCCGCTTGATCGACACCCGCCTGATCGTCGGCGGCCTGCTGTTCGGCGCTGGCTGGGGCCTCGGCGGCTTCTGCCCCGGCCCGGCCCTCACGGCGCTCGGCGCCGGCTTCATGCCGGCGGTCTGGTTCGTGGCGGCCATGCTGGCCGGCATGGCGCTGCACGACCGCTTCCTGTCCACGCTGTTCGCCAGGAAGGCGGGCGCCTGAATGGCCACACCCGCCAATGGCTGGAACGATCGCTTTGCCAGCCGCGACGACTACATCTTCGGCACCCAACCCAGCGTCTGGCTGAGCCAGAACGCCGGTGTCTGGCAACCCGGCCAGCGCGTGCTGTGCGTGGCCGACGGCGAAGGCCGCAACAGCGTCTGGCTGGCGCGCCAGGGCCTGCAGGTCGACGCCTTCGACATCGCCGAGGCCGGCGTGGCCAAGGCCCGACGCCTGGCCGAGGCGCAGGGCGCACACGTCAACTACACCGTCGCCGATTGCGACAACTTCGCCTGGCCGCAGGCCGCCTACGACGGCGTCGCGGCCATCTTCGTGCAGTTCGCCGACCCGGCGCTGCGCGCGCGCCTGTTCGCGCACATGGTCCGCAGCCTCAAGCCCGGCGGCACGCTGCTGCTGCAGGGCTACACGCCCAAGCAGCTGGAGTACCGCACCGGCGGGCCGCCGCAGGTGTCCTACCTCTACACCGAGGCCCTGCTGCGCGAGGCGTTTGCCGAACTGGACATCGTGTCGCTCGACGAGTACGAGGCCGACATGAACGAAGGCAGCGGCCACAGCGGCCGCTCGGCGCTGGTCGGCCTGGTCGCGCGGCGACGCGGGTGATCAGGCTGGGGCCACGGGCCTGGATCGGCGCAGCGCGCTCACCAGCCACGCGCACCCCAGGGCCACGGCCCAGGCCACCAGCCCCCAGCCGGCATCGACCTGGCTCTGCAGCGAATAGGCGTTGCACAGCCTCAGGTCGGTGCTGAGCAGGTACAGGCCCAGCCACACCATCATCGACAGCACATAGCCCATGAAGAACAGCTGAATCACCGTGGGCGCGCGTTCTGCGGAATGGCGTAACAGCGCGCCGCAGAGCAGCAGCGTTGCCAGCTTGAACCCGTCGGCCTCGGGCACGACCACCGCCCGGTCGATGGCCGAGGGCAGCATCCAGTACGCCAGCCAGCCCTGGGCAGCCAGGAAGCCGGTCAAGCCGTACTGGTTCCAGGGCGCCAGCGCCTGTGCGACGCGGCTGCGCGTCGCAGCACGGCCCCACCACCAGCCGCTCCAGACCAGCAAGGGCATCTGCACCGCCATGTGCCAGGCCATGCTCTGCTCGATCAGGCTGCGCAGCGGCGGCAGCGACAAGGCCACGGCCAGCACGCCAGACACCAGCGCGGCCGGCAGCGGCCCTCGTTCCTGCGTCATGGTGGGGTCGCCTGCGTGAGTTCCAGCGCCAGGTCCAGCGCCTGGGCGGGGGCCTCGATCGGCAGGATGCGCAGCAGCTGGCCCTGGGCGTCGACCAGATGGAATGCGGCGTTGTGCTCGAACTCGCCCAGCGGCGCCGGCAGCACCATGATGCCGAAGGCATCGAGCAGGCGGCGCCGGTCCGCCGGCCGGGCCAGCGTGACAACCTGCCAGAGCGCTGGATCCATGCGCAGGCGCTGGGCGTAATCGCGCAGCGCTGCGGCATCGTCACGCTGCGGATCAAAACTGATCGACAGCAGGCCCACCCGCCCCTGCGCGCCCTTTGCGGCGATCTGCTGCTGCAACTGCTGGTAGACCGAGCCGAGCACGCTGCACACGGTCTCGCAGCGGGTGTAGACAAAGTCCACGATCCAGAGGCGCTCGTCTGCGGCCAGCAGGCGGTGCAGCGTCGTCGCCTGACCGGCCGCATCGACCAGGGCAAAGTCCGGCAACGGCTGCGGCTGGCGCTCGACGGCCGAGCGCCGCAGCGTCTCGGTCGTGAAGGCGCGGCCGCCCTCGGTGGTGTGCAGCAGGCCGGCCAGCGCAGCCACCAGCACGGCCGTGCTGGCCACAAAGGTGCGCAGCAGACCGGGAGCGCTCACCTCAGGACGGCGCCTTGAGTCCGGTGCCACCCGCATAAGGCTCGGTCCGGGACTGCGTGGCCTCGCGCTGGGCCTTGACCGTGGCAGCGGTGATGGCGGGCGCCTGGTTGCCCCAGTCGCTGCGCACATAGGTCATGACAGCGGCCAGTTCATCGTCGCTCATGGCCTTCCAGGCGGGCATGGCGCCCTTGTAGACCACGCCCTTGACCTCCAGTTCGCCGTTGACGCCATGCAGCAGGATGTTGGTGAGCACCTTCTCGTCACCCATCACCCACTCGGCACCCGCCAGCGGCGGGAACACGCCTGCCACGCCCTGGCCCGTGGCCTGGTGGCACGCGGCGCATTTGCTGCCGTAAACCAGCTTGCCGTCCACCGCCGGGGCGGCTCCGGCCACCGGCACGGGCGGGCGCAGGGTCGCCACCGTGCGCTGGTCGCCATAGGCGGAGTCCTCGCCCGACGGCGTGATGTAGATGTAGAAGGCGCCCCACATGGCCATCGCGCCCAGGAACATGACCAGGAACCAGGGCAGCGGGCGCACGCCCTCGTCGGGGTCGGCATGCTCGCGCTGGCGTTGGGCGTTGAGGGCCGCGCGTTCAGATTTGTTCATGGCTGGTCCTTGGAGGGTTTGACAGGCAAGGGCGCCAGCGCGGGATAGGTGCGGTCCAGCGACAGCAGGTAGCGCACCAGCGCGACGGCCTCGGGCTTGGCCACCACGACCTCGCCCGGCTTGGCCACCGACGGCGGCAGGTTGACCACCGTCTCGCCCGGTTGCGCCGCGCCCTGGCGCACCTCGAACAGGTAGGGATAGGGCGGCATGATCGAACCCGGCGTGTAGGCGCGCGGCTGGTACAGGTGGCCCAGTTGCCAGTCCATGCTCGGCTGGCGGGCGCCGATGTTGAGCAGGTCCGGACCGGTGCGCATGGTGCCCAGCAGGTGGGGCGTGTCGTAGGCGTAGTCCCCTGCGACCGAGGCCCGACCCCAGCCCCGCTTGGCGTCGGGGGCCAGGCTGATGTCGCGGGGCTGCTGCGAATGGCAGTAGACACAGCCGTTGGCCATGTAGGACTGGCGGCCCACCAGTTGCTCGCTGGTGTAGGGCTTGAGTGCCGGCGGCGGCTTGACGTTCTCCAGCATCAGGTAAGGCATCACGACCAGCACGCCCGTCGCGCCCCCCAGGATCACCATGGCACCGGTGATGATGCGCAGTTCGTCCATTTCCCAGAAACTCTTGCCGGCGCTCATGCTGCGGCTCCCTGGGTCAGAACGCGCGGCAGCAAGGACGCGCCCAGCAGGGCAGCCCCCAGGCGCCGGGGGCCGAACTTCCAGCCCATCGCGAAGAAATGCACGGCAAAGACCAGGTGGCCGAGCGTCATCAGCCCACCCCCGATCGAGCGGGCCTTCAGGTAGGGCAGCGTGATCGCCACCGACTGCATGAAGGGGGTGTTCTCGTCCAGCATGGCCAGCCCCTGCAGCCAGCCGCCGAGGGTCAGCCAGATGAAGTAGATCGCAAAGCCGATCAGCACCAGCCAGAAATGCAGCGAGATCAGCCGCGGATACGGCCATTCCCAGTTCATGACGCGGGGCATGATGAAGTAGATCGAACCGAACATCACCATCGAGAAGAAGCCGTACAGCCCCAGGTGGGCGTGGGCGATGGTGTAGTGCGTGAAGTGCGTGACGGCATTGACCGCCCGCAGCGCCTCCAGTGAACCCTGCACCGACGCGGCCGTGTACATCATGGCGCCCAGCACGATGAAGCGCAGCGTGGGCGAGTAGGTCAGCGCGCGGAAGTTGCCCAGCACGGTCATGTGCTGGTTGACCGCCACGGCGAACACCGGAATCACCATCATCATGCTCTGCACGATCGAGATCGTGACCAGCCACGACGGCACCGGCCCGCCGATCAGGTGATGCCCGCCCACCTGGCTGTAGAAGAACGCCAGCGACCAGAAGCCCAGCAGCGACAGGTTGTAGGAGTGGATCGGCTTGCCCAGCACCTTGGGGATGAAGTAGTAGGACGCGGCCAGCCCGATCGGCGTGAACCACAGCCCCAGCACGTTGTGGCCGAACCACCAGTTCATGGTCGCCTGCTCGACGCCAAAGTGCAGCCCCGGCCAGTTGGCGATCAGGAACAGCACCGGAAACCACAGCAGGCCGGCGGCGATGTACCAGACCGACACGTACAGGTGCTCCACCCGGCGCTTGAGCAGCGTCATCCAGAGCGGGAAGCCCACCAGCGCGCCGCCCACCACCAGCAGGATGTCGATCTGCCAGGGGAATTCGAGCCACTCCAGCCCGTCGGAATACCCCATGCCGATGGCCACCGAGCCGGCGAACACCCCAATGCTCCAGAGCGCCCCGCCGACGAGCGCGTACTTCGCCCCCACCAGTTCGGTCTTGAGCAGGCGCGGAATCAGCCAGATCGCCACGCCGATGCCCGCCAGCGAGCACCAGCCGTAAGCCACCAGGTTCAGGTGGATCGGCCGGATGCGGCCGAAGGTCAGCCACTCGTACTGCACCCACCAGTCCGGCGCATGCAGCTTGATCGATGAGATCAGGCCGGCCAGCGACGCCAGCACCAACCAGACCACGGCCAGCGTCAGGCAGACGCCCACCACCAGCGACGTCGACTGGTCCGCCCGCGAGCGGGCCTGCGCGTCGGCCTCGGCCATGCGCGGGCCCGCCCCATCGCGGGCATCCATGGCCTGCTGCAAGCCGCCTTTCTGTGCCGCAGTCGCGGCGGGGTCTTCGACCGTGCCCAACTCATTGGGCGCGAAGATCTCGGTGGCCGCGCCCATGCCATCGCCGAACAGGCCTTTGGACATCGACCAGATGAAGACAAACAGCGCTGCAATCGACAACAAGAACGTGCCGAGCAGAACGCTCACGGTGAAATCCATGACAAGAGTCTCCTGATGATTTTGGAAGGGACCGGATACCGCCAGGGCCGCAGGTCAGCGCCCGCCGCCTGCGCCGCGCAGCACCGGCAGGCCGGCCTGCTCCCAGGCGTTCATGCCGCCGCTGACGTTGAGCGTGCCGCCGTAGCCCGCCTGCCGCAGCAAGTCGGTGGCCGCAGCCGACCGGCTGCCGGAGCGGCACACCACCAGTACCGGCGTGGCCTTGTCCTGCGGCAGCTCGCCCAGACGCTGGGCCAGCTGGCCCAGCGGGATGAGCGTGGCGCCCGGCGCGCGCACGGCGGCGTGTTCGTCGGGCTCGCGCACGTCGATCAGCACGGCCTGGCCGGCTGCGAACTGAGCTTGGGCCTGCGAAACGTCGATGGCGGGCGGCGCCTTGCCGCAGGCGGCCAGGGCCAGCACGCCAGCGGCAGCGCCGGCCCACCAGGCTCGAAGGGGATGCATCGTCATCGCGTCAACTCCAGAACTTCATCGTCAGGGCTACCGCCAGGGTCAGCCCGCAGGCCCTGCCTGACAGCAGCACGCGCAGCAACCGCCAGCGCGGCAGGAAACCCACGCCGCTGACCAGGCCGGCGCTCATGGCCCAGAACACCAGCGTCGCCAGGCGGTGGTCGGCATGGCCGTCGGCGCCCACCAGCGCACGCGGGTAGATCGTCACGCCCAGCATGATCAGCACCGCCACGCCCAGCGGCAACAGGGCCAGCGGGCGGGTGGTGGACAGGACGGGCGGTGATTCAGTGCCCATCGCGGTCATGCCCGTCAGGACGGCGCAGGGCCGCTTGTCGCGCTTCGGCGTTCTCGCCCCACATCGCGTTCAAGATGGCCAGCAGGACGGCAAAACCCAGTCCCAGAATCCAGGTGAAGTACCACATGGTCAGTACGCTCCGTGTTCGTTTTCGCGGATGTAGGCCGCCGTGACCTTGCCAGACATGACCTTGTAGGCCCACGAGGTGTAGAGCACGATCAGCGGCATCAGGATCAGCGTGGCCCAGAACATCAGGCCCAGCGTCAGGTGGCTGGAGACGCTGTCCCAGACCGTCAGGCTCGCCTGGGGCTGGCTGCTCGAGGGCATGATGAAGGGGAACATGCTCGCGCCGGCCGTGCCGATCACGCCCACCAGGGCCAGCGCCGAAGCCACGAACGCCACCAGCGTGCGGCCCACCGCCACCAGCCCGGCCGCGAGCAAAGCGCCTGACACGCCCAGGGCCGGCAGCAGCCACAGCAGCGGCTGCAGGCGGTAGTTGGCCATCCACGCACCCGCCTCGCGCACCACGGTCTTGGCCAGCGGATCAGGCAGCGCGGCCGGGTCGATCACCGACGTGATGCGGTAGCCGTCCATCGCCTGCAGCCACACGCCCGCCGCCACAAAGGCCAGCACCATCAGCAGCGCCGCGCCGATGGCGGCACGCCGGGCGCGCGCCTGCACCACGCCGTCGGTGCGGTGCGCCAGGTAGACGCCACCATGCATCGTGATCATGGCCGAGCTGACCACGCCGGCCAGCAGCGCAAACGGGTTGAGCAGTTGCCAGAAGGTGCCGGTGTAGGTCGAGCGCAGGCTGTCGTCGAAGCCGAAGGGCACGCCCTGCAGCAGGTTGCCAAACGCCACGCCGAAGATCAGTGGCGGCACCGCGCCACCGATGAACAGGCCCCAGTCCCAGGTGCTGCGCCAGGCAGGGTGGTGGATCTTGCTGCGGTAGTCAAAGCCCACCGGGCGGAAAAACAGCGCCCACAGCACCGCCAGCATCGCCCAGTAGAAGCCGCTGAAGGCGGTGGCGTAGACCAGCGGCCAGGCCGCGAAGATGGCGCCGCCGCCGGTGATGAACCACACTTGGTTGCCGTCCCAGTGCGGGCCGACGGTGTTGATGACGACGCGGCGTTCGACGTCGCTGCGGCCGACGAAGGGCAGCAGCGTGCCCACGCCCATGTCATGGCCGTCCATGATGGCGAAGCCCACCAGCAGCACGCCGACCAGCAGCCACCAGATGACCTTGAGGGTTGGATAGTCCAGCATCTTGTTGCCCTTCAGGCGTGCGCCGGCGCATGACCGACTTCGTTCGCGTAGCGGCCCGTGCCCAGGCTGCCCGGGCCGATGCGGGCGAACTTGATCATCAGGAACATCTCCACCACCAGCAGCACGGTGTAGAACACCACGAAGCCGGCCAGCGAGCCGTAGAGGTTGCCCACGCTCAGCGTCGACACGCTTAGGTGGGTGGGCAACACGCCGTAGATGGTCCAGGGCTGGCGACCGTACTCGGCCACGAACCAGCCCAGCTCGCAGGCCAGCCAGGGCGCGGGCAGCATCCACAGCGCCGCCTTCAGCAGCCAGGGCTTTTGAGCGCATTCGCTCTTGAGCGTGGTCCAGAACGCCAGGCCGAACAGCAGCAGCATCGCGAAGCCCAGGCCGACCATGGCGCGGAAGCTCCAGAACATCGGCGCCACGCGCGGCACGGTGGAATCGACCGCTTTCTGGATCATCTCGGGCGTCGCGTCCTGCACCCGGTCGGTGTACTTCTTCAGCAGCAGGCCGAAGCCAAGGTCGGCTTTCAAGCCATCAAAATGCGCCAGCAGCGCCGGGTCCTTGGGCGACTTGCGCAGCGCTTCCAGGGCGAGCACGGCCTGGATGCCGTTGACGATGCGCTCGCGGTTCTTCGCCTTGATTTCCTTGATGCCGGGAATCTCCTTGGTCAGCGACCGCGTGCCGATGATGCCCATCACCCACGGGATTTCGATCGCCCAGTCGTTCCTGGCCTCGGCCTCGTTCGGCCAGGCCAGGGCGTTGAAGGAAGCGGGCGCGGGCTCGGTCTCCCACATGGCCTCGATGGCGGCCATCTTGGTCTGCTGCGCCTCGCCCACGGTGTAGCCGGACTCGTCACCCAGCACGATCACCGAACACACGGACGCCAGCCCGAAGGCCGCCGCAATGCGGAAGCTGCGCCGCGCGAACTCGACGTCACGGCCCTTGAGCAGGTACCAGCTGCTGACCGACAGCACGAACATCGCGCCCGTCACGTAACCGGCCGACACGGTGTGCACGAACTTGGCCTGCGCATCGGGGTTGAACAGGATGGCCCAGAAGTCGGTCATCTCCATGCGCATGGTCACTGGGCTGAACTCGGCGCCGACCGGGTTCTGCATCCAGCCGTTGGCGATCAGGATCCACAGCGCGCTCAGGTTGGTGCCCAGCGCCATCAGCGTCGTCACCAGCAGGTGCTGCTGGCGGCTCAGGCGGTCCCAGCCGAAGAAGAACAGGCCGAACATGGTCGATTCGAGGAAGAAGGCCATCAGCCCCTCGATCGCCAGCGGCGCGCCGAAGATGTCGCCCACGTAGTGCGAGTAGTAGGCCCAGTTGGTGCCGAACTGGAATTCGAGCGTGATGCCGGTGGTCACGCCCAGCGCAAAGTTGATGCCGAAGAGCTTGCCCCAGAAGCGGGTCATGTCCTTGTAGATGACCTTGCCGGTCATCACGTAGACGGCCTCCATGATGACCAGCAGCCAGACCATGCCGACGGTGAGCGGCACGAAGAGAAAGTGGTACATCGCCGTGGCGGCAAACTGCAGCCGCGACAGGTCGACGAGCTGTTCACTGATCATGGGAACGGGTCCTGGTATCCCGGACGTCCGGGGTGGGGGCTGATGCCTGGAGAGGAGCCTCCGACGCGGCCTGCGCCACGCCCAGCAGGCGGGCGGCGGCATCGGCGTCGACGCTGACACGCTGGTCGCGCACCACCGCCCACCACAGCGCGGTGAGCACCAGCACCTTCAACACCACCACCCAGACCAGGTGGCGGTTGAGGGATTGCACGAAACGCTGCGCTGCCAGATTCACGTCAATTGCTCCTTGATGCAGCGCATGACTCCAAGAAGCGTGCCAGGCTGCCTGGCCCGGGAAGCGTCGATTTCACGGCCTCACAGCCCCGGCAGCGGCCCCATCACTGCCATTCCGGCTGCCACCCCGACTGCCAGGCACTGCCGCACACTGCCAGCCTCATCACCCCGGGTTCACTGCAGCCGGTAACCCGCATGGCAGGCCACGCAGGCCTGGGTGGTGCGGGCCAGTGCGGCCAGCGCGGGCTTGAGGTCACCTGTGGCGGCGGCGTTCTGGGCCTCGACCGCAAACTGGCTGGCGCTCCGGTGCATGCTGGTGCCCACGTCCTGCATGCCCTGCGGCATGAGCTTGGCGGCCTCGTGGGCGTTGTGCGCCTTCAGCGAGGTCATGCCCAGCCGCTGCTCGGCAATCTGCGCGGCGCGATCGGGCGCATTGGCAGCCAGCGCCTCCTGGATCTGCGCCAGGGCCAGCAGGTGATCGCGCATGTTCGCCAGCGTGTGGTCGCGCATCGCGGGCGGGTACTTGACCAGCTCGCGCAGGTCCGGGACGGCGGCATGCGCCGGGGCCGCATCGGCTGCGGCAGCGCCATGGCCGTGGCCGTGGTGCTGGGCCAACGCGCCGGTCTGGCCGTACAGTGCGGCGGCGCTCAGACCGAGAGCCAGCACGAGGGAGCGGAGTTTGATCATGGCAGTCAGCCCTTCAGGACAGTGGAAAAGTGCGCAGCCTAAAGAGGCCGGCGCCCAACGCCTATGACTGCAGTCATATCCCACCCCGAGGTCTGGCAACGCCCGCCCCTGGCGCAGTTCACGCCGTGGCTGCGCGAACTGGCGCGCCCGCTGCAACTGGCCAAAGGCTGCAGCCTGTTCGTGACCGGCCAGACGCCGAGCCAGATGTTCTACGTCGCCCACGGCGAAGCGGTGATGAGCCGCACCGACCGCAGCGGCCGCCTGCTGATCCTGCAACGCGCCTCAGGCGGCTTTCTGGCCGAGGCCAGCCTGCGCAGCACGCGCTACCACTGCGATGCCACGGCACTGAGCGACTGCGCGCTGATCGCCCTGCCGGTGGCCGCGCTGCACGAGGCCATCGACCAGGACGCCGACACCCGCTGGGCCTGGATCGGCATGCTGTCGTCAGAAATCCGCCGCCAGCGTGGCCACGCCGAGCGCCTGGCCCTCAAGACCGTGCGCGAGCGGCTGCTGCACCTGCTGATCACCCAGGGCGAAGACGGCCGCCTGCCCCTGCCCGGCAGCAAGAAAGACCTCGCCGCCGAGCTGGGCGTGTCCCACGAGGCGCTCTACCGCACGCTGGCCATGCTTCAGCGCGAAGGCGTGCTGCGCCAGGACGATCAGGCGCTGATGCTGTGTTGAACGGCGCTGCGCCGCTGCCGCACGGCCAGCCACGCCAGAGCCGCGCCGAGCAGGCTCAGCGGCAGCAGCGAGCCCAGGTTCATGGCCTGCCAGCCGCCGGTGGTGACCAGCGCGCCGGAGCCGAAGGCAGTGAGCGTCATGGTGGCGTAGACGCAGAAATCGACCGCCGCCTGCGCGGTGGTGCGCTCCTCGGGCCGGTAGGTTTCTGTGGCGAGCGTGGTGCCGCCGATGAAGAGGAAGTTCCAGCCCACCCCCAGCGTGATCAGCGCGGCCAGGAAGTGCATCAGGTCGACGCCTGACAAGGCAATCAGCACGCAGACGATGTTGAGGGCCAGCCCGACCACCATCACCGGCAGCGCACCAAAGCGCTTGATGAGCGCACCGGTGAAGAAGCTCGGCACGTACATGCCCAGCACATGCCATTCCAGCACCAGGGCGGCGGCCGAGAACGGGTGGGCGCATTGCGCCATGGCGATGGGCGTGGCCGACATCAGCAGGCTCATGACGCCGTAGCCCAGCGCGCAGGCCGCCACCGCGATGATGAAGACCGGCTGGCGGGCGATTTCGCGCAGCGGACGGCCGCTGGCGGCGGGCGTGCCGGGTTCGGTCAAGGGCGGAAACTGGATGCGCGACATCAGCAGCATCGCCAGCAAGGCCACGCCGACCAGCGCAATGTAGGCGCCGGCGTAAGGCTGGGGCAGCGCATCGCGGGTGGCCGTCGCCAGGTTGGGACCGACGATGGCGCCCAGAATGCCGCCCGCCAGCACCCAGGAAATCGCCTTTTCCTTCAGCGACGGGCCGACCAGTTCGGTCGCTGCAAAGCGGTAGAGCGAGGCGTTGGCCTGGTAGTAGCCGGCCAGCACGGTCGCAGCGGTCAGCAGCCAGAAACTGCCGCTGATGGCCGCCCAGGCGCACAGCGCCGAGGCCGCCATCGCGACGACCAGCCCGAGCTGAAACGTGCGCCGCCGCCCCCAGGCACGCTGGTGCCGCGCCACCAGCGGCGCCGCCAGCGCCCCGCCGGCCACGTAGGCGGCCATGGGCAGCGTGGCCATCCAGGCCGCAGGCGCCAGACTCAGGCCGACCAGCCCGTTGACGGCAATGAAGGTGACGTTGTTGGACAGGAACAGGCCCTGGCAGAGGGCGAGCAACAGCAGTTGGACGTTCATGAGGGCTTTCCTGACAGGGTCTCGTTCAGGCCAGCCCGAGCGCCTTCAGGCGCCGGTACAGCGTGCGCTCGCTCAGCCCGACCTGCGCGGCCAGTTCCCGGCGCGTGCCCTGGAAGCCCGCAGCGATGGCGACCAGGTCGGCATCCGGAGTGATGGCGGCTGGCATCGGCGCTGGCGTTTTCATCGACATCGGCACCGGTAGCCGCACCGGCACGCCGCCGCCCGATTCAGTCTGGCCGATGGGGGCGGGCAGGTGCTCGGCGCGGATCACGCCGTCGTCGGCAAACAGGCGCGCGCGCTCCAGCACGTTGCGCAGCTCGCGGATGTTGCCGGGCCAGGTGTAGGCCTGCAGGCGCGCCAGCGCCGCCGGTTCGAGCTGCAGCCGCACGCCGTGGCGGGCACTGCGCTGCAGGATGGACTCGACCAGCATCGGCACGTCGTCCACGCGCTCGCGCAGTGGCGGCAGCGCAATCGGGAAGGCGGCGATGCGGTAGTACAGGTCGCGCCGGAAGCGGCCGTCGGCCACCATCTGCTCCAGCGGCTGGTGGGTGGCGGCCACCAGGCGGAAGTCGGCGCGCTGGGTTTCGACGCTGCCGACACGGCGGAAGGTGCCGGACTCGATCAGCCGCAGCAGCTTGACCTGCATGGGCAGCGGCACGTCGCCGATCTCGTCCAGGAAGAGCGTGCCGCCCTTGGCGGTCTCGACCAGGCCGGGCTTGCGTGCCACCGCGCCGGTGAACGCGCCTTTCTCGTAGCCGAACAGCTCGCTCTCGAACAGGGTTTCGCTGAAGCCCGAGCAGTCGACCACCACAAAAGGGCCGCGCGCGCGCTCGCTGCCTTCATGCACCGCGCGGGCGAACAGTTCCTTGCCGGTGCCGGACTCGCCCAGCAGCAGCACCGGCAGCATCGACGGCGCCACGCGCTGCAGGCAGGACAGCGCCTGGTTGAATGCGGCAGACCGCCCGACCAGCCCTTCGGCGCTGGGCGTGGCCGAGGCGGTGCGCACCGTGGACAAGCGCTCGACGTAGGCCACCACCGCGCCATCGCTGGTGACGATGGGGCGCAGTTCCACATCGACATGCTCCGGCCCGCGCGGCGTGTGGTGGATGTGCAGCACGCGGTCCGGGCCCTTCAACTCGAAGGCCTTTTTCATCGGGCAGTGCTCGCCGGCCTGGTCGCACGGCACGTCGTAGTGATGCGAGACGCGGTAGCACTTGTGGCCGATGTAGGGCTTGTCGGCGGTACCGAACTGGCGCCGGTAGGCGGTGTTGGCGGCCAGGATGTTGTAGCCCGGGTCGAGCACGATCATCGGCTGGGCCTCGTGCTCCAGGAACGAGATCAGCGCCTGGACTTGCGGCGCGCCGGGCGGGGCGGGGAAAACATCAACAACATCGGACATGGGCGGGCTCCTGCACAGAGCCGGCATTGTCGGCGCTGGCGGTGGATTGCTGCCAGTCACTGCCAAAACGGTGATATCTGGCAGTTCAATGTGGCAGGCCCGCCTGCCAGACGCCGGATGAAATCTGCGTGACTTCAATGAAAACAAGGACTTGCGTGCACCGACGTGTCTTTGAAACGGCTGGCACGGCTCTTGTTATGAAAAGATTCATCGCGCGCTGTGTCATGCGTGCAGACCATCTCCAGGAGACCGCCATGACTGCCACCGCCACACCCACCACCAACACCACCACCCGCCTGCAGGTTGAAGGCTTCTTCGACCCGACCACCTGGACGGTCAGCTACATCGTGCTGGATGCCGAGACGCGGCACTGCGCGCTGATCGACAGCGTGCTGGACTACGACCCCAAGTCCGGCCGCACCCGCACCACCACCGCCGACCAGCTGATCGCCCGCGTGCGCGAACTGGGCGCCACGGTCGACTGGATCCTGGAAACCCATGTGCACGCCGACCACCTGTCGGCCGCGCCCTATCTGCAGCAACATCTGGGCGGCCAGCTGGCGATCGGCAGCCACATCACCACGGTGCAGAACGTCTTCGGCAAGCTCTTCAACGCCGGCAGCGACTTCGCCCGCGACGGCAGCCAGTTCGACCGCCTGCTGGCCGACGGCGAGACCTTCCGCATCGGCAGCCTGCAGGCCCGCGCGCTGCACACGCCCGGCCACACGCCGGCGTGCATGAGCTATGTGGTCGAGGACGGCGCGCAGACGGCCGCCTTCGTGGGCGACACCCTCTTCATGCCCGACTACGGCACCGCCCGCTGCGACTTTCCCGGCGGCGATGCGCGCACGCTGTTCCGCTCCATCAACAAGGTGCTGAGCCTGCCGGCCGACACCCGGCTCTACATGTGCCACGACTACCTGCCCGGCGGGCGCGAGGTGCAGTTCGTCAGCACCGTGGCCGAGCAGCGCGAGCAGAACATCCACGTGCGCAACGGCATCAGCGAGGAAGAGTTCGTCGCCATGCGCCAGGCCCGCGACGCCACGCTGGAGATGCCGGTGCTGATCCTGCCGGCCGTGCAGATCAACATGCGCGCCGGCCACCTGCCCGAGCCCGAGGACAACGGCACCCGCTACATCAAGATTCCGCTCAACGCGGTCTGAGCAGCGCCCGCCGCACCCCCACGACCGCGACAACAACAGGAGACAGACATGACCGCATCGGACCTTCGCCCCCTCACGCCCGAGCTTTCCGTGGCGCCGCAGATCCACGCAGCCGACCTCAAGGCGCTGGCGGCTGCCGGCTTCCGCGCCGTCATCTGCAACCGCCCGGATGGCGAGGGTGCCGATCAGCCCAACTTCCATGAGATCGAACAGGCTGCCCGGGCGCTCGGGCTGGTCACGCACTACCTGCCGGCCGAGTCGGGCAAGGTCAGTGACGCCGAAGGCGCGGCCTTTGGCGCGCTGATGCAGGCGTGCCCGAAACCCGTGCTGGCCTACTGCCGCACCGGCATGCGCTCGACCACGATGTGGGCGCTGTCGCAGGCCCGCCAGCGGCCGATGCCGCAGATCATCGAGATCGCCAAGGCTGCGGGTTTCGACCTGAAGGCGCTGGTGCGCCGCATCGCCAACGGCGGCAAGACGCCGGTCGAGGTGGCCGAGGCGAGCCACGACATCGTCATCATCGGCGCCGGCGCGGCGGGCATTTCCACCGCGGCCAGCCTGCTGGCGCGCGACGGCGACCTGGACATCGCCATCATCGACCCGGCCGACGTGCACTACTACCAGCCGGGCTGGACGCTGGTGGGCGCGGGCGTGTTCGACCCCGTCACCACGGCGCGCGCCATGGGCTCGGTGCTGCCGCGCAACGTGCACTGGATCAAGGCGGCGGTGGCGGCCTTCGAACCCGAGCGCAACGCCGTCATCCTGGACGGCTGCCGCGTCGTCAAGTACCAGCAGCTGGTGGTCTGCCCGGGGCTGAAGCTCGACTGGCACGGCATCGACGGCCTGGTCGAGACGCTCGGCCAGAACGGCGTCACCTCCAACTACCGCTACGACCTGGCGCCCTACACCTGGGAGTTGGTGCAGCAGCTCAAGGGCGGCAAGGCCGTGTTCACCCAGCCGCCCATGCCGATCAAGTGCGCTGGCGCGCCGCAGAAGGCCATGTACCTGTCGTGCGACCACTGGCGGCGCAGCGATGTGCTGAAAAACATCGACGTGCAGTTCTTCAACGCCGGCGCCGTGCTGTTCGGCGTGGCCGACTACGTGCCGGCACTGATGGAGTACATCAAGCGCTACGACATCGGCCTGAACTTCACCCACACGCTGACGGCGGTGGACGGCGCGGCCAAGACCGCCACCTTCACGCGCGCCTGGCCCGATGGCCGCAAGGAGGCGGTCACCACCGGCTTCGACCTGCTGCACGTCGTGCCGCCGCAGAAGGCGCCCGACTTCATCCGCGTCAGCCCGCTGGCGGACGCCGCCGGCTGGATCGACATCGACCCGGCCACGCTGCGCCACAAGACCTATACCAACGTCTACGGCCTGGGTGACGCCGGCAACACGCCCAACGCCAAGACGGCCGCTGCCGCCCGCAAGCAGGCCCCGGTGGTGGCGCACAACCTGCTGCTGGCCCTGGGCCGGCTCCAGGGCGCGGCAGCGCATTACGACGGCTACGGCTCCTGCCCACTGACGGTGGAGCGCGGCAAGATCGTGCTGGCCGAGTTCCTCTACGGCGGCAAGGTGGCGCCGAGCTTCCCGAAGTGGCTGATCGACGGCACCCAGCCGTCCTCGCTGGCCTGGCTGCTGAAGGAACGCATCCTGCCGCCGCTGTACTGGGAAGGCATGCTCAAGGGCCGCGAGTGGATGGCGCAACCCGAGCGGGTGGGCTGAGCGATGACACAAGCCGCCTGGACCCGCTGGTTGCCGGGGCTGCCCATCCTCGACTGGGGCCGCGCCTACACGCGTGACACGCTGATCGGCGACGGCGTGGCCGCGCTGATCGTCACCATCATGCTGATCCCGCAGAGCCTGGCCTACGCGCTGCTGGCCGGCCTGCCGCCCGAGGTCGGCCTGTACGCCAGCGTGGCGCCGCTGCTGCTGTACGCGGTGTTCGGCAGCAGCCGCGTGCTGGCGGTCGGGCCGGTGGCAGTGGCGTCGCTGATGACGGCAGCGGCCATCGGCCAGCTGGCCGCGCAGGGCACGCCGGCCTATTGGACGGGCGCCATCACGCTGGCCTTCATGTCCGGGCTGATGCTGCTGGTGATGGGCGTGCTGCGGCTAGGCTTTCTGGCCAACTTCCTGAGCCACCCGGTGATCTCGGGCTTCATCTCGGCCTCGGGGCTGATCATTGCCGCCAGCCAGCTCAAGACGCTGATGGGCGTCAAGGCCGACGGCCACAACCTGCTGGAGCTGCTGATGGCATTGGCGCAGCAGGCCCACCACACCCACGCGCTGACGCTGGGCCTGGGCGTGGCGACCACCGCCTTCCTGTTCTGGGTCCGCAAGGGCCTGAAGCCGCTGCTGATCGGCTGGGGGCTGGGGCCGAGGCTGGCCGACGTCATCGCCAAGGCCGGACCGGTGGCCGCCATCGCCGCGACCACCGGGCTGACTTGGGGCTTGGGCTGGCAGCAGGCCGGCGTCAAGATCGTCGGCACCATTCCGCAGGGCCTGCCGCCGCTGACGCTGCCGAGCTTCGACCCCGCGCTGTGGCGCGACCTGGCCATGCCGGCGCTGCTGATCAGCGTGGTGGGTTTTGTCGAATCGGTCTCGGTCGGCCAGACGCTGGCGGCCAAGCGGCGCCAGCGCATCACGCCCGATCAGGAACTGGTCGCGCTCGGCGCCAGCAACCTGGGCGCGGCGCTGACGGGCGGATTCCCGGTCACGGGTGGCTTTGCGCGCTCGGTGGTGAACTTCGACGCCGGGGCGCAGACGCCGGCCGCCGGGGTCTACACCGCCGCCGGCATCACGCTGGCCTCGCTGTTCCTGACCCCGGCGCTGTACTTCCTGCCGCAGGCGACGCTGGCGGCGACCATCATCGTGGCGGTGCTGTCGCTGGTGGACTTCAGCATCCTCCAGCGCACCTGGGCCTACTCCAAGCCGGATTTCATGGCCGTGGCCTCGACGCTGGTGGCCACGTTGACGCTGGGCGTCGAGACCGGCCTGATGGTGGGCGTGGGCGTGTCGCTGGTGTTGCACCTGGGGCGCACCAGCCGACCGCACATCGCCGTGGTGGGCTGGGTGCCGGGGACCGAGCATTTCCGCAACGTCGAGCGCCACCACGTGCGCACCAGCCCGGCGCTGCTGAGCCTGCGCGTCGATGAAAGCCTGTACTTCGCCAACGCCCGCACGCTGGAAGACTGCATCAACAACGCCGTCGCGGCGCAGCCCGCGCTCAAGCAGGTGGTGCTGCAATGCTCGGCCGTCAACAGCATCGACGCCAGCGCGCTCGAGAGCCTGGAAGCGATCGAGCACCGCCTGCGCGCCGCCGGCATCCAGCTGCATTTGTCCGAAGTCAAAGGCCCGGTGATGGACCAGCTGGGCCCCACCGACTTCCTGCACCATCTGAGCGGCCAGGTGTTCCTGACCCACTACCAGGCCATTGCCGCGCTGACACCGGAGGTGCTGGCGCCCGAAACGCCCACCCGTCCAACCGCCTTGAGCCCCACACCGACATGAGCGAAGCCTCCGCAGCAGCAGCAGAATCGTCCGCCAGCGTCACCATCACGCGCCAGAGCGGCTACCAGTTCCTGGTCGATTTTGGTGATGGTTTGCCTCAACTGCTGGCCGACGAACCCGCCCCGATGGGCACTGGCACCGGTCCCGCGCCCAACCAGATGCTGCTGTCGGCGGTGGCCAACTGCCTGTCGGCCAGCCTGCTGTTCGCGCTGCAGAAGTTCAAGCAGGACCCCGGGAAACTGGTCGCCCGGGCCACCGCCCAGATGGGCCGCAACGCCGCCAACCGCCTGCGCATCCAGGGCATCACGGTGGAGCTGACACTGGGCAAACCCGCCGCCGAGATCGAACGGCTCGACCGGGTTCTGGCGCAGTTCGAGGAGTTCTGCACCGTCTCGATGAGTGTGCAGCAGGGCATCGCGCTGTCGATCCAGGTCCGCGATGCGCAGGGGCAGCGGCTGAAGCCTTGAGGCCCCGGCGCGACCGCACCCTGCGGCGTTCGTTCAGGCCTTCTTGGCCCAGGCACTGCACCAGCCGGCACCGGCCACCTGCTTGCCGGCAAACAGCGGACAGGCGCCGGCCTTGTCGCTCGCCTTGCCCTGGTAGAGCGCACAGTTGGTGCAGTTCTGGCCGGCGGCGTACTTCGGGAACTTCTTGGCGTCAGCTCGCTTGGCCTCGGCCACATAGCCGAGCGCGCCGGCCTGGGGATCTTTTTCATCGACAAGCGCCTGGGCTTGCGTGGCGGCACTGAACAGGGCGCCAGAGGCGGCTGCCGTCATCAGGAAAACACGTCGCTGCATTGTCATGAGAAATACCTCGGGTTGTATGGAGCCGGGATGGTAGGCCGCGCCTCTTGTTGACGCCAATCCTCAGGTATTGGAGGTGACCAGGGACTCAACGCACCTTGCCCAGCAGGGTCTGGAGCTCGTCGAGCAGCGGCGCCAACTCGGCCCCGTGCGCGTCACCAAGGCGCAGCCGCTGCTGCATGAAGCAGACCGTCAGGCGCACGTAGGCGCTGTCGAGGGCCTTGCGCACCGCCGCCATCTGGTTGGCCACGTCGAGGCAGGGCTGCTGCTGCTCGATCATGTGCCGGATGCCGCGCAGCTGGCCCTCGGCGCGCTTGAGGCGGTTGAGCAGGTCGTGCTGCTGGGCGCTGTCCTGCAGGGCCGGCGCGGCACAGGACTCGGCGTGAGGTGTGGCAAGGTCAACCATCGGGCGGCCTTTCAGCGGCTGGCGCGGGTTTCCGGCACGCCCAGCTTCTTGAGCATCCAGCCCAGCGGGCAGGCGTTGCTGAAGCCGTACTGCAGCAGGTTGGCGCCCACGAAGGCGGTGAAGGCCAGCGCCCATTTGCTGACGAACAGCGGGCTGCCTTCCACGCCCAGGGCGAGCGAGATCAGGATGAAGCTGCCGGCAAAGATGCGGATCAGGCGGTCGACGGTCATGGTGAGGCTCCTTCGGTTGGTTCAGCGGGACGTGACGGCGGGCGTTTCGTCCGCCTCGAAGCGGCGGTGATAGAGCGCGTAATACAGCACCGGGATCACCACCAGCGTGAGCAGCGTGGAGACCATGATCCCGAAGATCAGCGAGATCGCCAGGCCGTTGAAGATCGGGTCGTCGAGGATGAAGAACGCCCCGATCGTGGCCGCCAGCCCGGTCAGCACGATCGGCTGGGCGCGCACCGCGGCCGAGTTCATCACCGCCGCCTTGAAGGCCATGCCTTGGGCCACCTGCAGCTCGATGAAGTCGACCAGCAGGATCGAGTTGCGCACGATGATGCCGGCCAGCGCGATCATCCCGATCATCGAGGTGGCGGTGAACTGCGAGCCCAGCAGCGCATGGCCGGGCATCACGCCGATCAGCGTCAGCGGGATCGGCGCCATGATGACCAGCGGCGTCAGGTAGCTGCGAAATTGCGCCACCACCAGCAGGTAGATCAGGATCAGGCCGACGCCGTAGGCCGCGCCCATGTCGCGGAAGGTTTCGTAGGTGATCTGCCATTCGCCGTCCCACTTGATGGCGTACTGGCGGTACGGGTCGCTGGGCTGGTGGATCCAGTATTCGCCCAGTTCACCGGTGCCGGGCAGCGCGGCCTCGGCCAGCTTCGGGCGGATCGCGAACAGGCCGTAGAGCGGCGAGTCGAGCCGGCCGGCCATGTCGCCGAACACGTAGCTCAGGCCGTGCAGATCCTTGGTGAAGAGCGGCTTGTCGATCACGCCTTTTTCGACCCGCACCAGCTCGGACAGCGGCACCAGTTGGCCGCTGGCCGAGCGCATCGGCAGCTGCAGCAGCGCGTCCAGGCCGACCTGCGACTCACGCGGCAGTTGCAGCCGCACCGGCACCGGGTACTTGCTCTGGCCGTCGTGCAGCCAGGCCGCGTCGACGCCCGACAGCGCGCCGTGCACCGTCTGCGCCACGGCGGCCACCGGGATGCCGAGCGACTCGGCGCGCTGGCGCTGCACGCGCAGGAAGGCACGCGGTGCGTCCTCCTTCAGCGAGGTGTCGATGCCGACGATGTCGGGCGTGGCGCTGAAGGCGCTGGCGATGCGCGCGGCCAGTTGCTGGCGGCCGGCTTCGTCGGGGCCGTAGACCTCGGCCACCAGCGGGCTCATCACCGGCGGGCCGGGCGGCACTTCGACCACCTGGATGCGCGCACCGTGCGCGGCGCCGATCTTCTCCAGCGCCGGGCGATGGCGTTGCGCGATGGCGTGGCTCTTCTCGCTGCGCTGGTGCTTGTCGACCAGGCTGACCTGCAGGTCGCCCTGCTCGGCGTCGGCGCGCAGGTAGTACTGGCGCACCAAGCCGTTGAAGGTGATCGGGCTGGCGGTGCCGGCGTAGCCTTGCAGGTCGCGCACCTCGGGCTGCTTGGACAGATAGGCGCCCAGGTCCTGCAGCGCCGCGGCGGTGTCCTCGAGCGGCGTGCCGGCGGGCATCTCGACCACCACCTGGAACTCGCTCTTGTTGTCGAACGGCAGCATCTTGAGCACCACCAGTTGCACCACCGCCAGGCCCACGCTCAGCAACAGCGCCACCACGATGCCGGCCAGCAGCAGCCAGCGCTTGCGTGCGCTGTCGAGCAACGGCGTGAGGATGCGCGTGAACAGCGCCGGCAGCCGCGCGGCGATGCCGGTCGGCGCTGCGTGTGCGCCGGCGTGACCGTGCGGCTTCATCAGCCTGGCCGCCAGCCACGGCGTGACGCTGAACGCGATCGCCAGCGAGATCGCCATGCCCAGGCTCGCGTTGATCGGGATCGGGCCCATGTACGGCCCCATCAGGCCGCTGACGAAGGCCATCGGCAGCAGCGCGGCGATCACCGTCAGCGTGGCCAGGATGGTCGGCCCGCCCACCTCGTCGACCGCGCCGGGGATGATCTCCAGCAGCGGCTTGCCCGGGTGCAACTGCTGATGGCGGTGGATGTTCTCGACCACCACGATGGCGTCGTCGACCAGGATGCCGATCGAGAAGATCAGCGCGAACAGGCTGACGCGATTGAGCGTGAAACCCCAGGCCCAGCTCGCGAACAGCGTGGCGGTGAGCGTCAGGATCACCGCGGCGCCGACGATGACCGCCTCGCGCCGGCCGAGCGCGAAGCCCACCAGCAGGATCACCGAACCGGTCGCGAATGCCAGCTTCTGGATCAGCTTGTTGGCCTTCTCGGCGGCGGTTTCGCCGTAGTCGCGCGTGATGCTCATCTGCACGCCGGCGGGCACCAGCGTGTTGCGCAGTTCGTCGAGCCGATCGCGTGCGGCGCGGGCCACGTCGACCGCGTTGGCGCCGGGTTTCTTGGTGACGGTGAGCGTCACCGCCGGGTACACGCCGCCGGGCGTTGCGGCGCTGGCCGCGCTTTCGGCCGCGCTCGCCGAACCTGGCGTGAACCAGACGTAACGCTGTGGCTGCGCGGCGCCGGTTTCGATCGTCGCCACCTCGCTCAGGTAGACCGGCTTGCCGTTGTTCGTGCCGACCACCAACTGGGCGACATCCTCGGCCGAGCGCAGGAATTCGCCGGTCTCGATGGCCAGCATCTGCGGCTGGGCCGACTGCGCGTTGATCACCGTGCCGGCGGGCATCGCCAGGTTGGCGGCGGCGAGCGTCTGCTGCAGGCGCAGCACGTCGACACCGCGCTCGCGCAGCCGGCTCGGGTCGAGGTTGACCTGCACCGACTGGCCGGGGCCGCCGAGGGTCTGCACCTCGCGGCTGCCGGGCACGCGCTTCAATTCGGCCTCGATGCCATGGGCCACGCGCGCCAGGTCGAGCGCCGGGCTGCCGTCGCGGTTCCAGAGCGTGACGGCCAGCACCGGCACGTCGTCGATGCCCTTGGGCTTGACGATCGGCGCCAGCGCGCCCAGGCCGGCGGGCAGCCAATCCTGATTCGCATTGAGCACGTCGTAGAGCCGCACCAGCGCCTCGGTGCGCGGCACGCCGACCTGGAACTGCACCGTCAGCACGGCGATGCCGGGCCGCGCCACCGAGTAGGTGTGCTCGATGCCGGCGATCTGAGCCAGCGCCTGTTCGGCCGGGCGCGCGACCATGTTCTGCACGTCGGCGCTGCTGGCCCCGGGGAAGGGGATCAGCACGTTGGCCATCGTGACGTTGATCTGCGGTTCTTCCTCGCGCGGCGTCACCAGCACCGCGAACAGGCCCAGCAGCAGCGCCACGATCGCCAGCAGCGGCGTGATCGCGTTGGCCTGGAACGCCCGCGCCATGCGACCGGACACGCCCAGCGGCGGCGGCGCCGTGCCTAGCGGCGCACTCACGGCCGGGCTCCGGTCAGCCCAGCGCGGATGGCATCAATGGCGATGCGCTCGCCGGGCTTCAGGCCGGCCAGCACTTCGGTGCTGTCGCCTTGGGGCGTGCCCGTGCGCACCGCCCGCAGCACGAACTGCGAACCCTGCACGACGTAGACCGCCGTCAGTTCGCCGCGCCGCAGCACAGCGGCGTTCTGAATCATCGGCAGAGCGGCCTGCGTTGGCGCAGTGCCCGGCGTGACCGCAAAGCGCACTCGCACCGCCTGACCCGGCACCAGTTGGGCGCTGTCGGCGCCGGCCAGGTCGAGCCGCCATTCGACCGTCTGCGACACCGCATCGGCGCCCGGCAGATTGGCCTTCCTGACTGGCACCACCCAGCGTTGGTCCGGCAGCTGCACCTCGACTCGCTGGGCCGCGCGAACCCGCGCCGCCTGCGAAGCCGGCACCTGCACCACCGCCCGCAGCGCGCCGGGCGCATAGAGCGTGAAAATCGGCCGGCCAGGCGTGGCGAGGTCACCCGCATCCAGATGGGTAGCCAGCACCACGCCCTCAAACGGCGCCGTGACCGTGGTGAAGGTGCGCGCCAGCGTGGCCTGGCTGGCGCCGGCCCGGGCCTGGCGTAGACCGGCCTCCGCGGCTTGGTGCTGCTGCTCGGCGCTGTCAAGCGCGGCCTGGCTCACATAGCCCTGGGCGCGCAGTTCACGGCTGCGTTCGAGTTGCGTGCGGCTCAGGCGCAGCGCGGCTTGCGCCTGGGCGATGCCGGCCTCGCCTTGCTGTACGCCCGCGCTGGCGTTGCGGTCATCCATGCGCGCAAGCACCTGACCGGCCTTGACGCGGTCGCCGGCCTTGACGGTCAGCGTCAGCACCGTGCCGGCACTTTGTGCGGCAACCGTGGCCTGCCGTTGCGGCTGCACGCTGGCATCGAACACCAGCAAGGCGCCGCTGTTTGGCGCAGGGCTGCCGATCACCATGGTTGCCACGACCGTTGCCGCTTCAGTTGCAGCCACCGCAATACCCATGACTGAACCGGCCCACCCGACGATCAACGCCAGTGCCAGCGTCCTCCATCGCCCCGGCTCACGGTGACCGTCACGGCGGCAGGAACCAGCGTCAGAAAGAGGTTGAGAAACGGGTGAATGGCGTTGCATACAGGCCTTGTGCGAAGGATGTCGTGCTGATGTTCAAGCATCCTAAACATACACCAAGGGGTATACAAGCAAAGTGAGGACGGAGGCTTGCCGCTGATGCCAAGCCATTGATCTGCATCATCCCCACCCAGATCGCCAAAAGAATCAACCCGTCTCGACAGGTGAACTCACGATCGCATCGAACTCGGCCTGGGTGATGTACTTGGGCACGTAAGCCCCGCCCTGCTGAACCAGCACGGTCCAGAAGGCGCGCAGGTGGTTGCGCGAACCGCGCAGCAGGTGCTCATACACCAGCAGGATGTCGGCGTTGTCGACACTGGCATTCAGGCGCGTGATGTCGCGGAGATCGAGTTCCTCGATCTCCAGCCCCACCTGCGTCGCAGCCAGCAGGCTGCCACTGCTGGCTGCGGTCAGCGTGTCATAGAGCGTCTGAAAGTCTGCCGTCCTGAAAGTGCCGTTGGGCAGGCCGGCCAGCGGGTCCGTCTGCTGATAGCGGTCCAGCAGGATCTGGATCGCGGCAGAGTGCGTGGCTTCGCTGGCCGTGATGTTGCCGAAGATCGGCTGGGCCGCATACAGCGTGGCACTCACGGCATAAACATCATGGGCGAGTTGCTCTTCTTCGCGCATGAAGGCCAGGCCATCCGCCTCGGCCGAAGACAGCGGCGCCAGGGCGTAGTCGACCAGCACATCGGCCAACGCCGCAGCGTCCAGCGTCGACGTGCCGTTGGTCTCCACCCTGAGCACCACTGGCGCGTCATTGCCCCCGCCACAGGCGAACAGGCCCGCGACCACCAGGGCAGAAGCCAGGTACTTGATTCGATGTACGAGCCTCATTGCGCCCCCTTCAGGCTGGCACAGGCATCGCGACGCGGCGCGGCCAGCGGCTTGCCGCCTTTTTCCTTGGCCCGGGCCATCATCTGCTCGTGGTGCTGCGCCATGTAGGCGGTGCACTCGTCATAGGTCTTCATGGCGCGCATCTGATCCCGATGCGTGTTGCGCTCGGTGCGCGTCATCATGGACCAGCCCGGGGTGTCATCGGCGCCGGCCTGGGTCATGGGGCCACGCCCTGCCCCTGGATTGCCCTGGGCCAGCGCGGAGGCGCCCACCAGGGCGAGAGCTGAAGCCATCACCATCGACTGCATTGTCTTCATCGCTTTCACCATTTTTCATGAATGAAAGCTCATGGTGCGCCGATGAAGAAGCGCGGCTCTTGCGAAAGCGCATCCGGCACCACGCCTCAGATCAATCAAGTACTTTCGCGCACCACCACGCGATAGCCCAGGTCCAGCGAGGGCTGCGGCACCGGCTCGCCGCGCATCAGCTGCAACAGCATCTGGGCAGCAGCCGCGCCGATCTCGGCGCGCGGCGTGCGCACCGTGGTCAGCGGCGGAATCACCAGGTCGCTGCCGGTCAGGTCGTTGAACCCGGCCACCGCCACCTGGCCCGGTACCGCCACACCCAGCCGGCTGGCGGCCAGCAGCGCGCCCTGCGCCAGGTCGTCGTTGCAGAAGAAGATGGCGTCGGCTGGCGGCTCGGTCTGCGCCACGATCTGCCCGAACAGTTGCCCGCCGAGCGCCATCGACGACGGCGCCGGGTCGAGCCATTCCAGCTGCGCGTCGTAGAGGCCCGCGTCAGTCAACGCCTGTCGCCAGCCTTCGAGGCGCTGCAGCGTGCGCGGATCCAGCTGCGCCGCCGCAAAGGCGATGCGGCGCCGGCCGCGCGCCAGCAGGTGACGCGTCATGGCGGCAGCCGCCTCGACCTGCGACAGGCCGACGCAGTACAGCCCCGCCACCGGTTCGGGCGTGGTTTCCATCAGGTGCACGCAGGGCACGCCGCTGTCATGGATCAGCCGGCGCGTGGCCTCGCTGCGGTCCAGCCCGGTCACCAGCAGGCCGGCGGGGCGATGCATCAGCTGCTCGCGCAGCAGCTGTTCTTCCTCGGCGCCGTCGTAGTGGGTGATGCCGATCAGCGCCTGGTAACCGGCGCGGCGCAGCGTGTGCTGCACGGCTTCGAGCAGGTCGACGAACAGCGCGTTCGACAGCATCGGAATCAGCACGGCCACGTGCGTGCTGCGGTGCGAGGCCAAAGCCCGCGCCGCCGGGTCGGGCACGTAGCCGAGCAGGCGGGCAGCGGCCTGGGCGCGTTCGACCAGATCCGGGTCCACCGACCGCTCGCCACGCAGCGCCCGTGACACGGTGATCGGACTCACACCAGCGGCCTGCGCCACGTCGGCCAGGGTGACGCGACCAGTGGCCCGCGGGCGCTTGGAAACAGGAGTCATGGGGCGGCGTCCGCTTCGGGCTTGAGGGTAAGTACGGAAAAGACAGCGCGCGATTCTCATCTAGGATAGCGCTATCCAAAAAATTCTTCGGGCCTGAAACGTGTTCAACATGCAAACCTCGATCGTCTTCATGGGGGTGGCCGGCTGTGGCAAATCCAGCCTGGCGGCTGCCGTGGCGCAGGCCGTAGGCGCGGTGTGCGTGGAAGGCGATGACTTCCACAGCCCGGCCAGCCGCGCCAAGATGAGCCAGGGCGTGGCGCTGACCGACGCCGACCGCGACGCCTGGCTGACCACGCTGGCCGCGCAACTGCACGACGCGGCCCAGGCGCAGGCCGGCATCGCGCTCAGCTGCTCGGCCCTCAAGCGTGCCTACCGCGAGCGCCTGCGCCACGCCGCACCCGGCCTGCGCTTCGTCTTCATCGACATCAGCCGCGACGCCGCGCTGGCCCGGGTGGCGGCGCGTGCCGCGCAGACGACGCATTTCTTCTCGGCCAGCCTGGTCGACAGCCAGTTCGCCACGCTGGAGTCGCCCGTGGGCGAGCCGGACGTGCTGCGCGTCGACGCTCAGCAGCCGCTGCCGCAATTGCAGGCCCAGGTCAGCCACTGGATTCAGGACCTTTCCTGAGCCGACCCCACCTCTTCCGCCTCTTCCTCTTAACCCAACTCAACTTTCACCAAGGACCCCGTGATGGCAATCCAGACAACCCGCACCCTGCTGTGGAGCGCCGCGCTGATGGCAGCATTGGCCGCCGGCCCGGCGCTGGCGCAAAAAGTGTTGAAGGTCGGCATCGGCCTCTCGGAAGACCATCCGCAGGGCGTGGCCGTCAAGAAATTCGGTGAACTGCTGTCGCAGAAGACCGGCGGCAAGCTCACCGCCAAGCTCTACGCCAGCGGCTCGCTGGGCAACGACGTCACGATGATCTCGGCGCTGCGTGGCGGCACCCAGGAGATGGTGGTGCCCGACAGCTCGACGCTGGCCAGCCTGGTCAAGGACTTCGGCGTCATCAATCTTCCGCTGACGATCAACACCGAGCAGGAGGCCGATGCGCTGCTCGACGGCCCGTTCGGCCAGAAACTGCTGGAAAGGCTGCCTGAAAAAGGCCTGGTCGGCTTGGCGTTCTGGGAAAACGGCTTCCGCCACCTGACCAACAGCCGCCGCCCGATCACCAAGGCCGACGACATCGCCGGCCTGAAGGTGCGCGTGATCCAGAACCCGCTGTTCATCGAGAGCTTCGCCGCCCTCGGCGCCAACGCCACGCCGATGCCGTTCACCGAGCTGTATTCGGCGATGGAGCAGAAGGCGGTCGACGGCCAGGAGAACCCCGGCGCCACCATCCTGGCGAGCAAGTTCTACGAGGTCCAGAAGCACCTGGTGACCTCGCGCCACATCTACAGCGCCTGGGTGCTGCTGCTGTCCAAGAAGACCTGGGACGGCTTCACGCCCGACGAGAAGAAGGCCGTGCAGGAAGCCGCGCGCGAATCGACGCTGTTCGAGCGCAAGACCATCCGCGACTTCAGCGACAAGGCACTCGCCGAGCTGAAGAAGGAAGGCATGCAGGTCACCGAGTTGCCCGCTGCCGAGCAGGCCCGGATGCGCACCAAGCTGCAGCCGGTGGTCGCCAAGTTCAGCAAGGAATTCAGCGAGGCCACGGCCAAGGAAATGTTCGCCGAGCTGGAGCGGATTCGCGCCCGGAAGTGACGCCCGGCGCAAGTGTCAGGTGTCAGCGAGCGCTCGCCGCAGACACCTGACGGTGCAGCGCAACGGTGCTCAGGGTAGCCTGCGCCACTTCGGTTCCCTTGACGACGAAGTGCTGGCTGAAGTACTGGCGGTGCTCTTCGTGGTCATGGAACTGATGCGGGGTCAGCACGGCCGACAGCACGGGCACCTCGGTGTCGAGCTGCACGCGCATCAGGCCGTCGATCACCGCCGTGGCGACGAAGTCATGGCGGTAGATGCCACCATCCACCACCAGGCCGAACGCCGTGATGGCGTCGTAGCGGCCGGTGGCCGCCAGACGGCGGGCGAGCAACGGGATCTCGAAGGCGCCAGGCACGTCGAAGTGTTCGACCTGTTCGGCTGTGACGCCCTGTTGGGCCAGTTCGGCCAGGAAAGCATCGCGGGCGCGGTGCACGATGTCGCTGTGCCAGGAGGCGCAGATCGCGGCCAGACGGGGAGCGGTGCGGGGAGAGTTGGCAGTGGACTGATTCATGGTGTCTTTCTTGAGACGGTGGGCCAGAATCAGGGCAACGGAACGCATGGCTGACGCTGGCCACGCTTGCGCGCAGCCCGGGGCCAGCCGTCGCGCTCTCTTTCATCCGGACTGTGACCGTCGGCCCCGGAGTCCCACCGGGTCTGCTGACCCCGACGGCCTTGGGCCGTCGGGCGCTCGCGGGCTCATCGCGAGAGCCTGGGACCAGACTCCTGCACATCACCGCCGGTGGGGAATTCCGCCCCGCCCTGAGAACGCTGACGGCGCCATGAGGCGCCGTCGGGGCCGGAGTTTAGCGGGCCGTGTTCAGCTTGCAGCGGAGGGCAGCAGACCCACGAACTGGCCATGCACGTTCGGAATGTGCTTGAACACCACCGGGCCGAATGTGCGCCGCTGCTTGGACGGCGGTTTGGCCTTGAGCGGCAGCATCGCCATCCAGATGCCTTCGGGCGTCTCCAGCGAAAACATCACGATGTCCTCGGCGTGCGGCGACGCGCCGATCGAGCCGTACTTGTCGATGATCTCGTCGTAGCGCGGCAGGTACTTCTCGGGCAGCCGCCACGCTTCGCGAATGATGAAGATGAAGTCCGCGCCCAGCAGCGCCGCACGCACCTGGATGGCGCGTGCGCTGTCGACCTTGGACTCGTCGCTGCTGTCGTCGAGCCGCACGGGCACGATCTCGCCCCGGCCGATGTGGGCGATGAAGGCGCGCGCCGCCAGCGGGTCGCCGCGCTCCACCAGGATGCGGGCCTGGGCCACAAGGCCGTCGACGTTGTGGCGGTAGATCTCAGGAATATTCATGTGCTTTCAGGTGCCGGCATGCGGCATCGGTTCTCAGTCCCATTCGAGCAGCTCGGCCAACCGCCGCGCCACCCAGTCCGCTTCCGCCGCGTTGACGCCCGAGGCGGCATCCGCCAGCCCCCGGTGGACCCGCTCCAGCACGTCGAGCTCGGTGATGCGCAAGTCCGCGTGCATGGCCTTGGCATGCTCGGTCAGCAGGCAGGCCAGGTCTTCGCAGAACTCGTAGCGCGCGGTGATCACCTCGCGCGAGGCGTTGGGTCTGGTGCGCCCCGGCTCGATGAACAAGGCCATGAACGAGGGCGGAACGGTAATCTGGCTTTCGTCTGACATGGGGTGGATTGTCGCAGTCGGCCATGAACGGAAGCCCCCTGAGGCATCCCCCCTCACGGAGCGTTTCATGAAAAGGCAGCAGGTGCCGATAACCCACCATGCTTTCTTCCCATGCGTTGACCCGACGCCACTCCCTCCGCACCGTTCTGTTTCCTGTCCTCGCACTGGTGGCATGGACCATCGCCAGCGTCTGCGTCGGACGCGCAATGGAGGTCGCGACGCGCACTGAGCTGCTTTCGGGCGCAGCGGTGGCCGGGTTGCTCGCGCTCGCCTTGGTCGTGGCTCTGGCGCGAAGTACGCGCTCGGCGGTCACCGAATCCGCAAACACCGACCCGGACGAGGGCCTGGCGCCCGCCTCATCGCAGTGGCAACACTGGCAGCATGTGACGGACGACATGCCGATCGCGATCAGCTACTTCGATGTGGCTGAAAACTGCCTGTTCGCCAACGAGGCTGCCAAACGGCGCTTCGGCCCCGATCCAGCAGGGGACAAACCGCGCACCCTGCGCTCGGCCGTCGGCGCGGACGAATACGCCCAGCACGCGCCGTACTGGGCCGCCGTCAAGGCCGGCGAGCGCGTGGCGTATGAGACGGCCGCGCCGCACGGCGGCGCGTCACACCAGACCACCCACCTCATCCCGGATTTCGACGACAGCGGCACGGTGCAAGGCTTCTGCATCCGGGTGGTCGACATGACCGACACCCGGGCGATGGAAGCGGCACGGGCCGAAGGCGAGCGCCACCTGAAATCGATCACCGACAACATGCCGGCGCTGATTACCTACGTCAACACCGACCGGGTGGTGACCTTCGCCAACGCCACTTTCAAGACCTGGCTCGGCTCGGACCCGGCCCTGATGGTGGGCCGGCCTCTGGTCGAGCTGATCGGCGAGGCGATGTACCAGCAGCGCCTGGGCTTCCTGACGCGCGGCTTTGCCGGCGAGCAGTTCTCGTTCGAGCTGCGCTCCGGGACGGCGGCGGGCGAGCGCGACCTCAACACCACCTACATCCCGGATTTCCGGCCCGACGGCACGGTGGCCGGCATCTTCGTGCTGGTCACCGACGTGACGCCGATGCGGACGGTGGAGCGCCAGCTGCACCAGCTCGCCCGCATCGACGCCCTGACGCAGCTGTCGAACCGGCGCCAGTTCGACGAGAAGCTGGCCGAGGCACTGGCCCGCGCACGCCGCAACGGCCGGGACATGGCGCTGATGTTCATGGACATCGACCACTTCAAGCCCATCAACGACACGCACGGCCACGCCGCCGGCGACGCCGTGCTGGTCGAATTTGCCGCGCGCCTGAAATCCTGCATGCGCGAGACCGACACCGTCGCGCGGCTGGGCGGTGACGAGTTCGTGATCCTGGTCGAAGGCCTGAACGAGGCATCTGAAGTGATGCTGGTGGCCGACCGGATCCGCGCCCGGCTGCAGGCGCCGATGCAAATTGAGGGCTGCGCGCTGGTCGTGACATCGAGCATCGGCATCGCCCTGGTGGACGAGTCCGACGACACGCCCGCCGCCGTGATGGCCAAGGCGGACGAGGCTCTATACAGCGCCAAGCGCGCCGGGCGCAACCGCTACGCCGTGTCGAACGCCCCCTGCCGCGCCACCACCCCGGCCGTCACGGGCACAGCGTAGCCCTTTGGTTCAGGCCAGCCGGGACAACTCTGCCCAGCCAATCGGCGGACGGGTCAGCCAGGGCAGCACGAAGACCCGCCGGGCCAGGCCGGCGGACATGCGCGCCACCTGCCGGCGTTCACCGGCCAAGCGCGCCAGCAGCAGCGGGTCGTGGGTGCCAGCGGCCAGAACACTTTTGTTGAGCACCCAGGCATAGGGCTCGATGCGGGCGCGGCGCAGGTCGTCCTGCAAGGCAGCCGCCTGCGAGACCGGCGTCACCTCGGGCAGCGTCACCAGAATGATCCTGGTGTAGGCCGCGTCCTGCAGCCGCATCAAGGGCGTGACGACGCGCCCGGCGCCGTGGCCCTCGAACTCCCGCATCATCTGGCGGTGGTAGGCGCCGGTGGCGTCCATCAGCAGCAGGGAATGTCCGGTGGGTGCGGTGTCCAGCACGACGAAGGCGCTGCGCCCCTCGCTGACGATGCGCGAAAAGGCGTGGAAGACCGCGACCTCCTCGGTGCACGGCGAGCGCAGGTCTTCCCGCAGCATCGCCTGTTCCTGGGCATCGAGCTGGAGCGACCTGGCCGCCATGATCTTGTCGACGTAGCGCTGCGTCTCGACCTTCGGGTCGATGCGGCTGACCTGCAGGCCGGCAACCGCCCCATCCAGCGTTTGCGCCAGGTGCGCAGCCGGATCGGTGGTGCTGAGATGCACGGTGTGGCCGCGCTGGATCAGCCCCAGAGCCAGCGCCGCAGCCACGGTCGTCTTGCCAACCCCGCCCTTGCCCATCACCATGATCAGCCCGTGTCCGGCGGCGGCCAGTTCGTCGGCCAAGGCGGCCAGGCCTTGAGGGGTCTCGACCCGCTCCGCCTCTTGGGCCTGGCCTGGATCAGCCGGCGCTTCACCTGACGTGAGCAGCGCCCGCAAGGCAGGCAGGCCGACCATGTCGAACGCCCGCAGCGGCACCCGGTCCTGTGGCAGGGCGCGCAACGACGGCGGCATGCCCGCCAGGGCTTGCTCGCCCAGCGCCGCGATGGCGCAGGCCACGGCGTCGGTCGGATCGCTGGCGTGAAACACGCCGTTGACCACCAGACGCTGGTTGTTCAGGCCCAACTCATGCAGCTCCTGCGACGTGCGCGCGGCTTCTGCCACGGCGCCGGCGTCGGGCCGAGTCACCAGGATCACGGTGGTGCGGGCCGGGTCGCTCAGGGCGTTCAGCGCGGCATTGAAGCGCGCTTCCTGCATCTTCAGACCCGAATGCGGCCCCAGGCAGGAGGCACCCCGGTCGTTGCCTTCCAGGAAGCCACTCCAGGCCTTGGGCAGGCTGAGCAGGCGCAGGGTGTGGCCGGTGGGCGCCGTGTCGAAGACGATGTGGTCGAAAGCGTCAGCCTCACCGGACAACAGCGCCGAGAACTCGTCGAAGGCGGCGATCTCGGTGGTGCACGCGCCGGACAGCTGCTCGCGCACGGTCGAACGTTCGGCGTCGCTGGCACCGGCGCCCATCTGTGCCAGGACGCGCTGCCGATAGGACTCGGCGGCGTTGTCCGGGTCGATGTTCAGCACCGACAACCCCGGCGCGCCGGGCACGGGCGTGGGGCTGTTGCGCAACTCGATGCCCAGCATCTCGTCCAGGTTGGACGCCGCATCGGTGCTGACCAGCAGCACCTTCTGGCCGGCGTCGGCCAGCCTCAGGGCCGCCGCCGTCGACAGCGAGGTCTTGCCGACCCCGCCCTTGCCGGTGAAGAACAGATAGCGCGTCGCTTGGCTCAGAAAGCCCAGGACTTGGACACCCATGACGACGACCTCATTGAAAACACACACCGTCGGCAGGATGCAGGGCTGCCGCGCGGCGTGGTTGATCGTGATCAAACGAGGCCGCCGTGCGCCGTCACGGCTCCTGCCGGCGGCAAAAGCAATAGACAAACTGCTGCGGTGAGCCCCACGGGGTCATGTGCGTTTCCACGCTGCTGTCGACAAGCTGGAACGACTCGCCAAAGCTGCCGTGCAATTCATCCGGCGAGTAGCGGGCAACCGGCAGGCCGCTGCACTGCGTCGGCCCCTCCGGCCCGAAGGTGCCCACGATCGCAAAGCCACCCGGCTTCAGCGCCCGGGTGACTTGGCGGATGTAGCGCTGCCGCTGCTCGTCGGTCGTGAGGAAATGAAAGACAGCCCGGTCGTGCCAGACGTCGTAGGTGTGGGCGGCCAAGTCCATGTCGAGGATGTCGCCAACCCTCCAGGTGACCTTGCCGGACAGCACGCCGAGTCGGCGCTGTGTGACGTCCAGCGCCGTGGCGGACAGGTCGAGCACCGAGACATTGGTGTAGCCCTCTGCGAGCAAATCATCGACCAAGGTGGACTCACCACCGCCGACATCCACGATGGCGGCGCTCTTGTCCGGCGCGGCCGCATGGATGAACTTGAGGGACTGGACCAGATGCTGCGCATACCAGCTCACTGCATCGGAGGCCTTGGTCGTGTAGACGGATTCCCAATGATTTTTATGGCTCTGCACTTGAGTCTCCTTCATGGTTCGGACATGTCGTCATGATCGTCGACCGTCGTGGCAACAGGGTGCGGGCCTCATCAACCACAGGCATCACAATGCCGACGCTTCGTGCCCAGCGAATTTCCGCTCCACAGGTGCACGACGACATGGAGGATGGCAATGGGTTCGTCAGGTGTTTTCACGCAGGTGTTTGCGAACGTGGTCGCGCTGGCCGGCAACATGGCGATCCAGTGGCGGCGGCTGCAGGGCAGCGTGCACCCGCAGGCGGTGGGCGCCGCACCCACCATTCCCGCCGCCCGGCCGCAAGGTCGCCTGCCCACGCTCAAGATGCCGACGGCCCGCGGCTGGGCGCCGGGGCAGAAACCGGTGGCCGCTGCCGGCCTGCAGGTGAATGCGTTCGCCACCGGGCTCGACCATCCGCGCTGGATGCACGTGCTGCCCAATGGTGACGTCACCGTCGCCGAGGCCTGCTTCCTGCCCGGCAGCATCAACTCGCTGTTCGACTACGCCATGGTCAGCACCATGAAGCGCGCCGCCGCCACCGGCATCAGCCCCAACCGCATCACGCTGCTGCGCGACACTGACGGCGACGGCGTGGCCGAGACCCGCGAGACCTTCCTGGAGAACCTCAGCCAGCCCTTCGGCATGACGCTGCTGGGCGAGACCTTCTACGTTGGCAACACCGACGGGCTGGTGGCGTTTCCCTACACCCCGGGCGCCACCCGCATCACCGCCGCCGGCCGGCCGGTGACGGCGTTCAAGCCCGGCGGCCACTGGACGCGCAGCATCCTGCCGAGCGCGGACGGGCGCAAGCTCTACATGGGCGTCGGCTCGCTCAGCAACATCGCCGAAGACGGCTTCGAGGTCGAAAAAGGCCGCGCCTGCGTCTACGAGGTTGACCTGGCCACGGGCACCAGCCGCATCTTTGCCGGCGGCCTGCGCAACCCGGTCGGCATGGCCTGGGAGCCCGTCACCGGCGCGCTCTGGACCGTGGTCAACGAGCGCGACGGCCTGGGCGACGAAACCCCGCCCGACTACCTGACCTCGGTGCGCGAGGGCGGTTTCTACGGCTGGCCCTACAGCTACTGGGGCGGCACGGTCGACGACCGGGTGCAGCCGCAGGACACCGCGCTGGTGGCGCGCGCCATCGCGCCCGATTTCGCGCTGGGCGGCCACACCGCGTCGCTCGGCCTGTGCTGGATGCCCGCCGGCACGCTGCCGAGCTACCCGGACGGCATGGTGATCGGCCAGCACGGCTCGTGGAACCGCAGCACGCTCAGCGGCTACAAGGTCATCTTCATTCCGTTCGTGAACGGCCGTCCTTCCGGCCCGGCGCGCGACATCCTGAGCGGCTTCCTCGCGCCGGACGAAAGCGCGTCCTACGGCCGGCCGGTGGGCGTGGCGATCGGCCCCGATGGCTCGCTGCTGGTGGCCGACGACGTGGGCAACGCGATCTGGCGCGTCACGGCGGCTTGATCGGCCCAAGTCAGCCGCCGGAGTCAGCGGCCCTGCATTTATTAGTTGACAGTATCAATTGATGTGCGCATGATGAGTGACATTGTCATTCAATTCATTCGCCATCATGAGCACAGCAATCCCTGTCAGCCGCGTGCAACGCGTGCGCCACGAACTCAAGCGCCGTGACCTGCAGGTCGTGCGGGTCGAGGCCCTCAGCCCGCATTTCCGCAGCATCACCTTCGCGGGTGAGGCGCTGGGCGATTTCGTCAGCGCGTCCTTCGACGACCACATCAAGTTCATGCTCGACGCCGATGGCGCCGAGCCCGTGCGGCGCGACTACACGCCGCGCCACCACGACGCGCAGGCCCGCGAACTGACGATCGAATTTGCGCTACACGGCGAAGGCGCTGCGGCGCAATGGGCCGCGCAGGCCGCGCCCGGCCAGACGGCCACGATCGGCGGGCCGCGCGGCTCCTTCATCATCCCGACCGACTACGCTTGGCACCTGCTGGTGGGCGACGAAACCGCCTTGCCGGCCATTCACCGCCGCCTGGAAGAACTGCCCGCAGGCACCTGCGCGATCGTGGTGGTGCAGGTGGCCGATGCCGCCGACCGCCGCGAACTGCACAGCGCCGCCGACCTCAGCGTGCAGTGGGTCGCCACCGCCGACGCGCTGCTGGAGTCCGTGCAGGCCCTCGATCTGCCCACCGGCGAGGGCTATGCCTGGTGCGCCGGCGAGGCCAGCGCCATGGCCCGCCTGCGTCGCCTGCTGGTCGATGACAAGGGCCTCGACCGCCATGCGATGCGGGTCGCAGCCTACTGGAAGCGCGGGGCCGTCGGGCACCACGAGAACCTGGAAGGCTGAGCCCCGGCGCTCAGGACATGCGATCAGCCCATCGCTGTCGTGCCCTCTGGAGCAGCCCAGTCCGCCAAGCCCAGGATGCGCTCACCCAGCGGGGTGAGCGTGGCGGTCTCGTAGCGCGTCTGCTCCCATTCGCGCGGGTCGCCGGGGAAGGCGAAACCCTTCGGGGCGGTGCGGTCGCGCCAGGAGGCGACCCGTGCGGCACGCAGCGCCGCGTCGGCCTCGTTGGCAGGCGTGAAGGCGATGTACTGCGCCAGGCGCACCTTGTCCGTCGAGGTGTTGGGCCGAATACCGTGGGCCAGCAGGCTGTTGAAGATCAGCAGGTCGCCCGCCTGCATCGGGATGAACTTGACCGGCCAGGGCAGGCTGTCCACGTCGGGCCGCCACGGATTGCGGTCGGCGGGCGCCGACTGGCGCCATTCGGCAAAGTGCTCGAAGAGTTCCGGAATGCACTGGAAGCCGCCGCCGTCCTCGCTGGTGTCCGACAAGGCCAGGACGCCCTGAACGTTGACCGGCAGCGGCTCCAGCGTGGTGTCGGCATCCCAGTGGATGAAGCCGCCGAACTGGCGCGCCCCCCGGTTGGGCGTGTTCAGGTTGGCGCGGTCGATGCTGACCCACAGATCCTGCCGGTCCCAGATGTCGACGAACGCGTCATAGACGCGCGGGCACTGCCGGTTGTCCCACAGCCTCTGGTGCTGATAGGCCTCGACCATGCCCGAGCCGTTGAGTTCGCGCATCTCGTGGCCGCGGCGCTCGGACTGGTCCCAGGTCGCCGGCTGGCCGGGGTCCAGTTCCTGGAACTCCCACAGGAAATCGACGGTGCGCTGGACCTGCGCCGCAGGCACCGCCTGCTTGACGACCACGTAGCCGTAGGTCTGCCAGTGCGCAAAGTCGGCGTCGCTCAGCACCCGCAGCGGCAGCTGCTTCTGGATGTCGCGCAGCTGCGCCATCTCGGTGTAGGCCAGGGTCGGGTTGCCAGGCCGTTGGTCGCCGTATTGGTATCGATCGTTCATTTCAGTCTCCAGTCCATTCATGTTGGTGCAGACAATTCTCGGCACGAGCGCACCCGCGTGATGCTCAGGAAATGATCCTGACTGATACGATTCTGATCAATTCATATTGATAGCACGTCATGAAACCGCAGTTCGAGCAGGTCACGATCGCACCGGGTGAATCCTGGACCCTGCTCTGGCGCGAGCTGCCCGAGCTGCCCTTCCTCTGGCACTACCACCCGGAATTCGAGTTGACGCTGACCCTGAACGCCCGGGGCCAGCGCTACGTCGGCGACAGCCTGGAGGATTTCGCGTCTGGCGATCTGGTGCTGGTCGGGCCGAACCAGCCGCACACCTGGGCCGCCACGGAGCGGACGAATGCCGCGGAGCCGATGCTGGCCGTGGTGGTCTGGTTCACGGCCGACTGGCTGGCCCGGTGGATGGAACACTGGCCCGAGCTGGCCGTGCTCGGCAAGCTCTCGAAATATGCCGGGCGCGGCATGCGCTTTTCCGGCGACACGCAGCAACGGGTCCGCGACCTGCTGCTGTCGCTGCGGGACATGGACCCGGCACAACGCCTGCCCACGCTGCTGCAGGTGCTGATTCAGCTCGCCCGTGACGCGCACGTCGACCTGCTGGCGACGCACGCGTATTCACCGGCGGGCGACAAGGCGCAGGGCCGCATGGCGCGCGTGCTGCACCGGCTGCACGTCGACCCCACGGCCACGCCCTCGGTCCAGGTGCTGGCCGATGAGGCAGCGCTGTCGGTCGGCGCCTTCCATCGTTTCTTCAAGCGCCACACCGGCCTGACGGTGCTGGACTACCTCAGCCAGCTTCGCATCGGCCTGGCGTGCCAGCTGCTCATCAGCACCGACCGGCCCGTCAGCGTGGTCGCCATGGAGGCCGGCTACGGTACGCTGGCGCACTTCAACCGGCAGTTTCTGGCCAGAAAAGGCCGGACTCCGCGGGAGTTCCGCGCCAGCTATCGACCGGACAGCGCGCGTCGACCCACCCCAAAAACAAGGCCCTCGCCATGAACCGACTGCAAGCTGAATTGCGGCGCCTCTACTTTTCCCTGAACGCAGAAGAACCGGGCCTGACCGACCCCGACGCACCGGTGCGCGCCATGGTCCTGGCGCTGGCCCGGCCCGCTCAATGGGACCGGCTCTCCGCCGTCTGGCAAGGCGTTCAGGCCGATCTGGAACTGCCGGCGCCCGCGATTGCGGTCTCGGGCATCGATGGGCACCAACTCTGGTTCTCGCTGGCCGAGTCGGTGCCCGTCGCTCAAGCCATGGCGTTTCTCGAAGCCTTGCGCGCGCGCTACCTGGGCGACATCGCGCCGGAACGTGTGGACATGCAGCCCGCCGTGGAAGCCTCTGCACCGGGGCAGGAGCAGCAAGGCAGCGGCCACTGGTCAGCCTTCGTGGTGCCGGGCCTGGCGCCGATGTTCGCGGACGAGCCCTGGCTGGATCTTCCCCCCAGCCCGGATGCGCAGGCCGATCTGCTGTCGCGCTTCAAGAGCACGTCGGCGGCTGACTGGTCAAGGGCGCTGGAACGGCTCCAGCCCGCTGCCAGGACAACAGCGCCGCCGCCCGCATCAGGCGCTGCGGAGGCCGCGCCAGGGGATCTGGATCCCACGCGTTTTTTGCGGTCGGTCATGAACGACCCTGCTGTGGCGTTGCACCTGCGCATCGACGCCGCCAAGGCGCTGCTGCCTTATTCCCAAGGTCGGCACAACATCTGAAAAAAACCGGGGCGGCGCACCGTCAATAACTGCAAGCCCCCCGGGTTTTCAAGTCACGCGCTCAGCGGTAGAAAACTTCGACCTTGCCTTTGAGTTTGATCTGCAGCGGCCGGCCGTTGCGGCCCACCGTCTTGCCGGCGGGCACCTTGACCCAGCCTTCGCTGATGCAGTATTCCTCGACATCAACCCGATCCTTGTCGTTGAACCGGATGCCGATATCGTGCTCGAACACAGCCTTATTGTGGTGCGGGCTGCGCGGATCAATCGACAGATGATCAGGCAGTGCGGGGCGTTGCATTTCTTGCGTCATGAGAATGAAGCGTCGTGAAAACGGCAGTGCGTCAGGCGGCTGAATCGGTCGATTGAGATTCCTGGGACGTGATCAGGAGGCTCTCCAAACTCGCACCTGCCGCGAGCGCGGCCGTCATCCAGCGCGGCTTCAAGCCCCGGCCCGACCATCCCCGGCCGGTATTCGGATCACGGTACTTGGCCGCGACATGCTTGACGCCCGAACCGTCCGCCTTGGGGGCCTTGGATTTACCGCTCGGCGCATCGACCAGGTCGACAGCGCTCAATCCATGAACAGCCATCAATTCCTTGATCTTGGCCATGGCGGCCTTGCGCTCTTCATTTCTCAATTCCGCAATGGCTTTTGACAGGGCGGCTTGCTGCGCAGCCAGTGCTTCTTGTTGTTGGCGGAGTTCTTGGAGAGTGGTCATGGGACATATCCGAAAAAAGATGTGCCGATCATATAGGCACGCCAGCCGCTCAATTCAAGGGCAACAGCCGCATTGATTATCTGCACATCACCTGGATACGACCCACATACTGGGGCCCGACCCCACGGCAGGGCCATTTAAATACAGCGGCTCAATGCGGCGAAGCGGCCTGCAGCCGCTCCGCCACCGCCGCCACCGCCGCCAGTGCCCGCGCGCAGTCTTCCCGGTCGAGCGGTCCGCCCAGGCACAGGCGCAGGGCTTGTGGCGGGTTGCGGTCGGTGCTGAAGGCCGATGCCGCGACCGCCGCCACACCCAGGCCGCGCAGTTGCAGCGCCAGGTCGGCGGCATTGCATTCGTCCGGCAGGGGCTGCCAGACGTGGAAACCTTGCGGCTGGCAGCGCACACCGTGTGCGCCCAGCGTCTGCTGGGCGCGGTGGCTGCGCCAGGCGCATTCACGCCGGATCGCGTCCAGCACCTCCTGCGCCAGGCCCTGTTCGAGCCACGCCGTCGCGATGACGTTGGTCAGCGGCGAGGCCATCACGGTGGTGGCCCGCAACGCGCCGGCCAGCCGCTCGGTGGCGCGCACGCTGGGCGCGTAGATGTAGGCCACGCGCAGCCCGGCGCCCAGGCATTTGGACAGGCCGCTGATGAGGTACGTCAGCTCGGGCGCGTATTCCGCCAGCGTCGGCGGTGTGGCGGCCGGCAGCATGCCGTAGGCGTCGTCTTCGATCAGGGGCACGCTGTAGCGCTGGGCGATGTCGGCCAGCCATTCGCGCCGGCGGATCGGCAGCGTCGCGGTGGTCGGGTTGTGCAGCGTCGGGCAGAGGTAGAGCGCGCCGATCGGCAAGGTCTTGCAGGCTTCCTCGAAGGGCAGCGGCAGCAGGCCGTCCTCGTCCATCGGCAGCGGGTGCAGTTGCACGCCCAGTTGCGCGGCGATGGCCTTCATGCCCGGATACACCAGCGACTCCACCGCCAGGCTCTGCCCCGGCTTGACCAGCAGCGACACCAGCGCCGCCAGCGCGCTGTGGATGCCCGGCGCCACCAGCACCCGCTCGGCACGCACCTGCGGCAGCCAGCGGCCCAGCCACAGCGCGCCGGCCTGGCGGTCGCGCAGCGTGCCGCCGAAGTCCTGGTAGCGCAGCAAATCGTTGAGCGCACCGGCAGCCAGCGCCTCTTGCGCCGACAGCTGCAGGCGCGCCAGCAGGATGGGGTCATCGACCTCGGGCGGCATGTTCATCGTCATCTCGGCGCCGGTGCCGGCGCGCAGCGGCAGACCGATGAAGGATCCCCGCACGAACGAGCCCAGCCCGGGCCGCGAGGCGATCAGCCCGCGCTGGCGCGCCTCGGCGAAGCCGCGCACCACGGTCGTGTAGTTGAGCTGCAGCAGCGGTGCCAGGTCGCGCAGGTTGGGCAGGCGCTCGCGCGGCGCGAGGCGGCCGCTGCGCATGTCCTCGGCAATCAGCTCGGGAATGAGCAAATACGCCGGTTGCGTGCTGGCTTGCAGGCGGTGGACCCAATGGGTGAAAGGCATGGCTGATTGCATCGGGTGGCGGAGTCTGATTGCGCGGAGTCATGCAGCTTCCATACCTTGACACAGCAAGCCGTCATCACACGGCGACGCCCTCTGGCGGTGCCTGGTTCGATCGCCTGATGAAGCTGATCGGGTGCATTGATTGCATCTCGGCCCGATCAAGCTGGTGCGGGTGCGCTGCGCCGCGTCACACACCTCACGGCGGCACCGGACGACCCTGGACAGCGGCAACGCAGCACACAAGCCATTGATTGCCTGTTGATCGCACGCCACCGCCGCCCGGCGGGCAGGCGTGGCACGGCGGTCGCTAAGAGAAGGCTATCCCCCACACCCCACGGAGCCTCCCATGCCCAAAGTCACGCACCCCGCAGCCCACAACGGCGACTTCCTGGTCGACTACGAAGAAAAGGTCTTCGAGGACGTCAAGGCCGAGCCGGGCGAGAAAGCGCTGGTCACCTTCCACACTGTCGCCTTCGAGGGCTCGATCGGCTTCGTCAACCTGCTGCAGGCCACCCGCCTGCTGCGCAAGGGCTACGAGACCTCGGTGCTGCTCTACGGCCCTGGCGTCACGCTGGGCGTCAAGCGCGGCTTCCCCAAGCTCGGCGACGAGGCCTTCCCCGGCCACCAGAACTTCAACAACCAGATCACCAAGTTCATGGCCGAAGGCGGCAAGGTCTACGCCTGCCGCTTCGCGCTGCAGGCGCTGTACGGCCACGGCGAGGGCTCGCTGATCGAGGGCATCAAGCCGATCAGCCCGCTCGATGTGCTCGACATCGTGCTGCTGCACAAGAAGGCCGGCGCCGTCATCCTCGACACCTGGACGCTGTGAGCTGAGGAGCGCTGCATGACCCGCCCCTCCGTGATCCGAGCCGCTGCGGTGCAGATCGCACCCGACCTCGACAGCGCCAACGGCACGCTGGACCGGGTCTGCAGCGCCATCGACGAAGCCGCCGCCCAGGGCGCGCAGATCGTGGTCTTCCCCGAGACCTTCGTGCCCTACTACCCGTATTTCTCCTTCGTGCTGCCGCCCTGCCAGCAGGGGGCGCCGCACCTGCGGCTGATGGATCAGGCCGTGGTCGTGCCTGGCCCGGTGACGCAAGCGGTGGCCGAGCGCGCCCGCGCCCGCGGCATCGTCGTGGTGCTGGGCGTCAACGAGCGCGACCACGGCAGCCTCTACAACACGCAACTCGTCTTCGACGCCGACGGCACGCTGATCCTCAAGCGCCGCAAGATCACGCCGACCTATCACGAGCGCATGGTCTGGGGCCAGGGCGACGCCTCCGGCCTCAAGGTGGTCGACAGCGCCGTGGGCCGCCTCGGCGCGCTCGCCTGCTGGGAGCACTACAACCCGCTGGCCCGCTATGCGCTGATGACGCAGCATGAAGAGATCCACTGCGCCCAGTTCCCCGGCAGCATGGTCGGGCAGATCTTCGCCGACCAGATGGCCGTGACCCTCCGCCACCACGCGCTCGAATCGGGCTGCTTCGTCATCAACGCCACCGGCTGGTTGAGCGACGCGCAGATCCAGTCCATCACCCCCGACACCGGCTTGCAGGGTGCGCTGCGCGGCGGCTGCCACACCGCCATCGTCTCGCCAGAGGGCAAGCTGCTGGCCGAGCCGCTGACCGAGGGCGAAGGCATGGTGATCGCCGATCTCGACATGGCGCTGATCGCCAAGCGCAAACGCATGATGGATTCGGTCGGCCACTACGCCCGGCCCGAACTGCTGAGCCTGGCCCTCAACGACCGGCCGGCGCAAACCGTCTTCCGCATGCCCTCGGGCGGCGCCGAGCCGCTGCAGCCCGAGCCGGCACCCGCGCCCACACCCGCTGGTGCCCTGTCATTTCCTGCCGTCGGGAGCCCGTCATGAACACCGAAACCAGCCCGCTGCCGTCAAGCACCCACCTGATGACCGAGTTGCAGTCGCACGGCCTGCGGCTGCTCGACCCGAGCGCGGGTGCCGCCAGCCGGCGCGGCGGCGCGGGGCCGTCAGACCACAAGGCGGTCACGGTCGACGGCACCACCATCATGGTGCCGGTGCACACCAGCAGCGCGTGGAGTTCACCCTACGTGGCCGATGCGCCCGGGCCGGACGGCCTCAGCGTCATCCGCAAGCACAGCATCCCGATTGCCCGCATCAGCTTCCCCAGGCAGCCGCGCTTCTACGGCCTGAGCACCGCCGACGGCGTGCCCTACTCGCACATCGCCACGCTGCACGGCAGCGACGTGCTGGCCACCACGGTGCTGCAGACCTGCATCCGCTACGAGAGCCGCAAGAAGACCTGCAAGTTCTGCTCGATCGGCCAGTCGCTGGCCGCAGGCCGCACCGTCGCGCACAAGACGCCAGCGCAGCTGGCCGAGGTCGCCAAGGCGGCTGTGGCGCTGGACGGCATCAAGCACATGGTCATGACCACCGGCACGCCGGCCACGCCGGATCGTGGCGCGGCGGTGCTGGTCGAGAGCGCCCGCGCCATCCGCGCCGCCGTCGACCTGCCGCTGCAGGCGCAGTGCGAGCCACCCGACGACGACGCCTGGTTCCAGCGCATGAAGGACGCCGGCATCGACACGCTCGGCATGCACCTGGAGGTGGTCACGCCCGCGCTGCGCGAGCAGCTCATGCCGGGCAAGGCCACGGTGCCGATCAGCCGCTACATGGAAGCGTTCAAGGCTGCGGTGGCCGTGTTCGGCCGCGGGCAGGTCAGCACCTACATCCTGGCCGGGCTGGGCGACACGAAGGAAGCGATTCTGGAGATCAGCCAGCAACTGGTCGCGCTGGGCGTCTACCCCTTCGTCGTGCCCTTCGTGCCGATCAGTGGCACGCCGCTGGAAGACCACCCCGCGCCGAGCGCCGAATTCATGCGCGACCTGCTGGCGCCGCTGGCCCGCATCGTGATCGACGGCGACCTGCGCGCCACCGACATCAAGGCCGGCTGCGGCAAGTGCGCGGCGTGCTCGTCGCTGTCGTCGTATGAGGCCGCGCTCGAAAGCGCAGCCCCCGCCGTCCTGGCTTGACCGGAGCTGGCGCCATGAACACGACCTTCGCCCCGCAGAACGCCACCGCTTTCTCCATCGACGGCTCGCCCTGGCAGGACAGCGAGGCGCCCTACACCCCGGCCGAGTTCCGCGTGCACTGGTCGAACTGCCCGTGGGACCTGGCGCAGGCGCAGCGGCTGCGGCGTGCGGTGTTCTGCGAGGAGCAAGGCGTCTTCAGCGGCAACGACCTCGACGCCATCGACCGCCAGCCCGGCACACAGACCCTGGTCGCCAGCGGCTGCGTGGCCGGCCTGGACGATCAGGTGGTCGGCACGGTGCGCATCCACCCGCACGAAGACGGGCTGTGGTGGGGCTCGCGACTGGCGGTCGATGCGCGGTTCCGCACCCACAGCGGCCTGGGCAGCAGCCTGATCCGGCTGGCCGTCAGCAGCGCGCATGCGCGCGGCTGCCAGCTGTTTCTGGCCCACGTGCAGGCGCAGAACGAGGGCCTGTTCCAGCGCCTGGGCTGGACCACGCTGCGCGCCGAAACCCTGCACGGCCGCCCGCACATGCTGATGCAGGCCGACCTGACGCGCTACCCGCCGTGCTTCGACCCGTACTGGGGTTACGCCGTGCCGCCCGCACGGCGCAAGACCTGACACAAGACGGAGACGCCCGACATGCTGCACGACCTCATCCCCGCCCTGCACGCCAGCCGTGGCTTTGCGCACAAGCACGACATCTCGACCGTGCTGGGCGCGCTGAAAAGCCGCCTGCCCGGCGGGCTGGCGGCGATGACACAGTCGGTCGCGGTGGGCGACGACTGCGCGGCCATCGCCGACCGGGACGGCCACCTGCTGCTGGCCATCGAAGGCCTGGTGGCTGACTTCGTCGCCGCCATGCCCTGGTTTGCCGGCTACAGCAGCGTGATGGTCAACGTCAGCGACGTCTACGCCATGGGTGGGCGGCCGATTGCGGTGGTCGACGCGCTCTGGAGCGGCGACGACGCCCAGGCCGCCGAGGTGCTGGCCGGCATGGCCGCCGCCGCCGAGCGCTACGGCGTGCCCATCGTCGGCGGCCACAGCAACCTGCGCGCCGAAGGCAGCCAGCTGGCCGTGGCGATCCTGGGCCGCGCCCGCCAGCTGCTCAGCAGCTTCAACGCCCGGCCGGGCGATGTGCTGCTGGCAGCGGTCGACCTGCGCGGCGCGTATCAGGAGCCCTATCCGTTCTGGAACGCATCGACCGCCGCGCCCGCCGAGCGGCTGCGCGCCGACCTCGAACTGCTGCCCGAACTGGCTGAGTCCGGTCGGTGCGATGCCGCCAAGGACATCAGCATGGCGGGCGTGCTGGGCACGGCGCTGATGCTGCTGGAATGCTCGGGCGTCGGCGCCGAACTGAGCCTGGACGCGCTGCCCCGGCCGGCCGGTTTGCGGGACGACGACGCGGCCGGCTGGCTGCGCTGGCTCTGCGCCTTCCCGAGCTTCGGCTTCGTGCTGAGCGTGCGGCCCGAACACGCTGTCGCCGTGCAGGCGGAGTTTGCCGCGCGCGAACTGGCCTGTGCACCGCTGGGCCGCGTGACGGCTGCCAGCCACGTCGGGCTGTCCTGGCGCGATGAGTCGGCCCGCTTCTGGGACTTTGCCGAGCGGCCTTTCATCACTGCGTCACCGCGCCCGGAGGCCACCCATGGCTGAGCTTCGTCAGGCCGTCACCCACCCGCTCGCCCACACGACCATCCACACCTCAGGCCACGTGATCGAGCAGCCGCTGCGGATTGCGCTGTTCACCCACTCGGTCAACCCGCGCGGCGGCGTGGTGCACACACTGGAACTGGCCGAGGCGCTGCATGCCGCCGGCCACCACGTCACGGTGTTCGCGCCCGCCACCGCCGGCCAGCGCCTGTTTCGTGACCTGCGCTGCGACCATGTGCTGGTGCCGGTGCCGGAAGCCATGTCGTTCAGCGGCGGGCTGGAGGCGCTGGTCGAGCAGCGCATCAGCGCGCTGGTAGAGCGCCTGCCGCAGTGGCTGGCACCCAACGCGCCGGGCTCATCACAAGGTGACCGCTTCGACGTGCTGCACGCGCAGGACAGCATCACCGCCAACGCGCTGGCCACGCTGCAGGAGCGTGGCGTGATCGGGCCGTGGCTGCGCACGGTGCATCACCTCGACAGCTTCCGGCAACCGCGCCTGAACCGCTGGCAGCTGCGCGGTTTTGCGGTGGCCAGCCAGGTCTATGTCGTCAGCGAACTCTGGCGCGACCGCCTGCGGCGCGACTACCGCGTGCACGCCCGGCTGGTGCCCAACGGCGTCAACCTGCAGCGCTTCCAGCCACGCCTGGGCGCGCAGCGGTCCGACGCGGAACATGCGCTGGCGCAGCGCCTGGGCCTGCGGCTCGACGCCGGGCCGATCTGGCTGGCCGTGGGCGGCGTGGAAGCGCGCAAGAACAGTCACCGCATCCTGCAGGCGTTCGCGCAGCTGCGCGAGCACACCGGCACCGGTCAGCTGGTGATGGCCGGCGGCGCCTCGCTGCTCGAACATGGCGAGGAGCAGGCGCGCTTCGATGCCGTGCTGGAGGCCCACGCCCTGAGCCAGGGTCCGGGCGGCGCCGTGCTGTGCACCGGGCCGCTGGCCGACGCCGACATGCCGGCGCTGTTCCGGCTGGCCGACGCGCTGCTGCTGCCGTCGCTCAATGAAGGCTTCGGGCTGGTGGTGCTGGAGGCGCTCGCCAGCGGCACGCCGGCGGTGGTCTCGCGCATCGCGCCCTTCACCGACTATCTGGCCCAAGATGAGGTGTGCTGGTGCGACCCGCTGAATGCCGACAGCATCGCCCAGGCCATGCAGGCGGCCGCGCAATCCGGCCGCCGCCCGGTGCCGGCGGTCTGCGAGCGCTTTTCCTGGTCGCGCAGCGCCGAGTCGCATCTGGCCTGGTACCGGCTCGACTGCACCGCACAGCGACTGCGGGATGCGCACCAAGGCCCCGAATACCCTCACCTTCAGGAGTCCGCCCCATGCCCGCCATGCACTACCGCCTCCGCTGGCCCGACCAGAGCGAGAGCACCTGCTATTCGCCCTCGCTGATCATCCAGGACTACTTCCAGCCCGGCGCCACCTACCCGCTGGACGACTTCCTGCAGCGCCTGCGCGAGGCCACCGGCATCGCCAACGAGCGGGTGCGCGCCAAGTTCGGCTTCGCCTGCTCACGCGCCAGCGACACGCTCGACCGCATCGAGGCCCGCGCCGCCACGCTGGCCGGACAGCCCGGGGCCCAGGTCACCGTTGTCGCCTTTGATCTGAACGCCTGAAAGGTTTTCCCGCCATGAACGCCACCACCACCGCCCCATTGCCCCACCACAGCGTCATCGTCGTCGGCGGGGGCCAGGCCGGGCTGTCCGTCAGCCACTACCTGCAGCAGCGCAGCATCGACCATCAGGTGCTGGAGAAGCACCAGGCCATGCACGTCTGGCGCGATGCGCGCTGGGACAACTTCAGCCTCGTCACGCCCAACTGGCAGTGCAAGCTGCCCGGCCACGAGTACCGCGGCAGCGACCCGCACGGCTTCATGAAGAAAGCCGAGATCCTGGATTACCTGGACGGCTTCAAGCGGCATGTCGACGCGCCGCTGATCGAGGGCGTGACGGTCGAGCGCGTCAGCGCCCGGGCCGGTGGCGGCTTTCTGGTCGAAGCGTCCAGCGGCCATTGCACCGCCGACCAGATCGTGGTGGCCTCGGGCGGTTACCACCTGCCCATCATTCCGCGCCTGGCCGAGCGGCTGCCAGCGGGCATCGCGCAGATCCACTCCGAGCAGTACCGCAACGCCGCGCAGTTGCCGGCGGGCCGCGTGCTGGTGGTCGGCTCGGGCCAGTCGGGCGCGCAGATCGCCGAGGACCTGCACCTGGCCGGCCGCGAGGTCGTGCTGGCCGTGGGCGACGCGCCGCGCTGCGCCCGCTTCTACCGCGGCCGCGACGTGGTCGACTGGCTGGCCGACATGAACTACTACGACATGCCGGTCGAGGCCCACCCGCTGCGCGAAGGCGTGCGCGACAACACCAACCACTACGTCACCGGCCGCGACGGCGGGCGCGACATCGACCTGCGCCGCTTCGCCACCGAGGGCATGCAGCTCTACGGCCTGCTCGACGGGCTGGACGGCTCGGTGCTCCGGTTCAAGCCCAACCTGGGCGAGGCGCTCGACCACGCCGACCGGATCTACAACGGCATCAACGCCGCCATCGACCGCCACATCGCCGCCCAGGGGCTCGACGCCCCAACGCCCAGCGTCTATACGCCCCTGTGGACGCCCGAGGGCGAGCGCACCGAACTCGATCTGGCGACGGCCGGCATCACCAGCGTGATCTGGTGCATCGGCTTCCAGCCCGACTTCCGCTGGCTGGACGCCCCCGTGTTCAACGGCCGCAGCCACCCCATCCACCAGCGCGGCGTCACTGCCGTGCCGGGGCTGTACTTCATCGGCCTGCCGTGGCTGCACACCTGGGGCTCGGGCCGGTTCTCGGGCGTGGCGCGCGACGCGCTCTTCCTGGCAGAGCAGATCGAGGCGCGCTGGCTGGCCATGGCAGCCGCATCGCCCAAGGCCTGCTGTGTTGAGGTGAACTGAATCACGCGTATCAGTTGCACGGCCCTTTCATTCAATAAAACACCAAGATAAGCGCAATAATCTTGATGTTAAAAAAAGCCGTCAAAAAGAGACCCCTCCATTTTCCGGGAGACCTCGGCCTTTGAAATCAAAGCTTTAGGTCCACGCCCCATGAAGACAACGCTCCAACGACTGGGGCTGCATCATTTCGCCCATCTGCGCGCCGTCGCCGAAGGGACGACGATTGCCGAGGCGGCAGCGCGCTATCTGGGCGTCGAGCATGGACATGCCGCTCGCCCGCTCCACCGGGCCATCGTCGAGCATTTGCGCTCGCTGGCGCGACGTCGCGGCGACAAGGCATGGCGTCTGGTTGGCCTGACGATTCGGCTGCGTGACGCACCCATGCGGCCCTCACTGGATGACTTCGTCATCGAGCGCGACCTTGAAGGCTGGAGCGAATCCGAAGTCCTTGAGTTGTATCGGGAAGCTTGGCCACTCGATGCCAAAACTGAACGGCGACAACGATTGCGGGAGCGACAACTCGTCCTGCTGCGCGAGCTTGAAACGGTCGCCGCACAAGCCGCACGACCGAGCGATCCGATCGCAGCCTGGTTTGATCCGGCCATGTCAGATCGCTTGCAGCGGTGCGGCATGCTGCTGCTTCAAGATCTGCAGGAGCGCATCGACCAAGGCGGCCGCTGGTGGACAGGGATTCCCGCCGTTGGCGCTGTCAAGGCGGCCGGGCTGCGGGCCCATCTTGCCGTGTTGCTCCCCATGCCTCGCTCCAGCGGACGTCCGCCATTTGAAATGCCGGCCACGGAAGTTCAGCAGTCCACCACCTCGCGTGAGTTTCGTTTTTTTGCAGCTCCGCGTCTTGAGAGTTCGCCCCTCGGCGTTGAAGTTCAAGTCGCCGCACGCCTGACGCAGGCACGCACAGATGCGCAGGTGATTGAAACCTGGATCACGGCAAAGTCAGGAAGCCAAGCCACGGTACTGAGCTATCGACGCGAATGCCGGCGCCTGCTGCTATGGCTTCACCATGAGCGTGGCAAGAGCCTGGGTGACCTGCAGGTCGAAGATTGCATCGATTACATGACCTTCCTGGCAACGATTCCCAGTGCATGGATTTCTCGGCGTCAGTCGTCGCCACTGGCGCAAGGATGGGCGCCATTTCGGGGCCCCCTCAGCACAAACAGCCGTCGGCAGGCCCTCATCGTTCTGGGCAGTTTTTTCGAGTGGCTGACTGCGACAGGCTATCTGAGTGGCCGCAACCCCTGGCTGCTGGTCAACAAGCGTCTGGGGGATGAGCGCGACCGCAGCATGCACGAGTCGCGCGCCTTCACGCCCGAGGCATGGGCCTCCATCCTGGCTTATCTGGACGACCAGGCCTCGCAGGCCCACGCCCCTGCATCGCTTCAGCGCATGCGTTTCATTCTCTCGTTCGTCGAAGCGACAGGCCTGCGATCGACCGAGTTGGTGCAGTCCACACTGGGCGCTTTCCGTCGTCACAAGGGCCACTGGTCCATGCAGGTTCATGGCAAGGGCGCCAGGAACCGTGTCATTGCCGTGCCCCATCAGGCCATCCAGGCGCTGGAGTCGTATCTGGTGTCACGGCAACTGCCACCACTGGGGCAAGCCTCTTCAACACTACCTGTCCTGGCCAGCACTCGCGATGCGGCTCTCCCCATCACCTACGCCACGCTGTACCAAACCATGAAGACATGGATGCTGCGGGCGATCCGTTTTGCCGATCTGGACTTGCTGGCGCGCACAGAAGCCCAGCGCGCCTCACCCCACTGGCTACGCCATACCTGCGGGACCCGGGCGGTTGAACGAGGCACACCCCTGGATGTCGTGCAACAGCAGTTCGGGCATGCAGACCCACGCACCACCGCGCGTTACAGCAGTGCACAGCTCGAAAGAGTGCAGGAGTTGATGAACGCAGCTTTTGGGGGACTGCCGGAGTAACGGCAGCCCGACCTTCACCTTCTGCAGGGCTGGATCTGCTTCAGCCCTTCAGGAAGTTCTCGATCAACTTGATCAATTCCTTGCGCTTGGCATCAGGCACGACGCCAGGTGCAAACTTCAGCTGCAGCCCACCTTTGGCATCGGTGGTCATCGTGGCCATCGACTTGGCGCCCTTGCCTATCTCGTGGATCTCGGGTGTTGAACGGTTCAACACTTTTGTCTTCAGCTTGGTCAGCGCATCAAAAATTTGCGCTGCAGCCAGGTTTTCGCCAGCGGCCGTCAGTTGACGCGCCCGTTCCATCACCGCCTCGGGGTCCTTCTGCAGCGCCTCGCCCAAGGGCTGGGCCCACCTGAACTGGATGTCGATCGGTGAAGGGAACGCATCGATGACCGCCATGGGGAGCCGTGCCAAGGCCAGGCTCTTGGAGACCATAGAGACATCGACGTGAACCGCCTCGGCCAGCTTGCGCAGCGAAGGATACAGGCCTTCATCCAAAGCCTTGCGGTACATGCAGCCCTGCTCCCAGGCACTCAGGTTCTTGCGTCCCCGGTTCTCCTGCTCCATGGCTTCGAACAGCTCCTGATCCGTCGCATCCTCAATCAACGCACGCACTGGAATGCCAAGTTCCAGACAGGCCCGGTGCCGCCGATGGCCGTATACCACCTCATAACGCACCTCGGGGCTCAGTCCAGCCTCGGGTGTTGAACCGTTCAACACCTGTGCCAAAGGCCGGACCCGGATGGGTTGGACGTTGCCACCAGCGGCCTCGATGTCGATCATCAGTTGCGCAAAATCTGCACTCTCAAACGATGACTGGTGACGGTTGGCCCACCTCGACGGGCGCACCTCGCGTGCATCCAGCAGTTTGACCGGCGTGGTGCCCTCGAACTCCTTCAATTGCTCACGCAGTTCGTCGGCCTCCTTGATGGCAGCAGATTGGGTCGACATGAATTGCAACATCGAGCCCGGTGCCGTCTTGGGCCGCATCAGATCGACATCGGAGCGATGAGAGACCTCGACCGCCCGCGGCAACCCCATGATCATCCCGGCCTTCGCAGCCAGTTTCTTGCTCATCGCTTGACTCCATGACGTGGTGTGATGGTGGGCTTGATCGAGGGTGTTGAACCGTTCAACACCCCTGCCTTAGTGCCTTTTTGCGCTGCGGACTGATCCACCTGCTTGGACCAGACGGACCGAATGGAGCCCTCAATGTGGCCGACAAACGAGTCATAGGCGTCGCGTGCGCGCTTGAATGTCTTGGCCGAACCGTCGTAGCGAGCAACGTCGTAGACAGTCCCGAACTCGGCGGCTGTCACACCGGTGACGGCTGTCTTCGGAATCTCCACCGGCAGCACTTTTTCTGCATAGGTCTGGCCGATCCATTGACGAACGATGTTGCTCGCAGAGTCGGTCGAATCCACCCGCGCCAACAGCACGTGAATGAAGTCGAAGTCCTTGGTCAGTCCGCGCTTGGTCAGAAGCTCAGAGGTCAGGTCCGAAAAAAGACTCCAGAACTGCGATGCGGAGGCAAAGTCCAGTGCATTGGGCGGAAGCGGCATGATGATGCCGTTGGAGGCCATGAAGGCATTGATGGTGGTGTAGGACAGGGCAGGTGGCGTGTCTATCACGATCACGTCATAGTCGCTACGCACGTCATCGATGCCGAGATCCAGAACACGCCAGAACTCGAACCCCGGTTCCTGAGTCTGCCGCGCAGGCAACGCGAACTCTGCACCGAACAGCACAGGAGCCGCAGCAACCAGGTCGATGCCATCCCAGTAAGTTGACCGAATCGCATAGCGGATCGATGTCTCGGTCCCCATGGCCAGCGGGAGGATGGTCTCCTCTTCCTCAACTTCAGTGTCTGGAAGAATTCCGAACAATGTCGTGAGCGATCCTTGCGGGTCGGTGTCGATCACCAACACGCGATGCCCCAGAAGCGACAGTCCCTGAGCCAGGGTCATGGCCGTTGTGGTCTTGCTGACACCCCCCTTGAAGTTGCCGATGCTGATGGTGATGGCTTCAGCGCCTGTGGGCCTCAGGTAATCTTTGCGGTACTCGCGGATCCATGTACGCGCTTCCGTCAAGCTGAACTCTCTGCGCGTGCCTGATTCGTTCAACTTGCCTGCGGGCAAATCACCTTTGCCTTGTCGATGGCTCAACGAGCCTTTTTCGATGCCGCACATGGCGGCAAGTTGGCTGAGGTTGAACACCGGTGAGGCCTTGCGGGCTGTCGGCGCCAGCATGGCCGCACGGATTTGCTCCATCATGGCCACAGCGCGTTCCGCCTGATCGGCAATGTCCCCCAACGTGATTGGCTTGGGTGGTTTGAAAGTCAATCTGTCCACAGGAAAGTTCCTTATGCGTTGATCAACGCGCATTTGACGGCTGCACGTTGCATGAATTGCATTGTGTCAACAGATGGGCTGCTTGGAAAGTAAGTCCGGCCTCGTGGAGGTCTGAAGGATGTTTCTGCAGCTGTTGTGACTCTTTTCTGATCACCTCTGGGTTTAAAAAAATCTGAACTCTTTGAATCCCTTTAATACCTTTAACCTCAATATTTGTTTTGAAAATCAACAGCTTACGTTGATTTGAGTGAGTAGATTCGGGATCGATCGGAGTGTTTTCAGGTTCAGGCGTGAGTGCAAACAGGAGTCAGTGGAGAGTTTTCAGGCTGAAACATGCATGGAAACAGGAGGAGATGTGCGAGGACCTTCTGATGCGCCAGCTGTCTGCTGCGCGGAACCTGTGCATCGCTCACGTGAGGCTTTTCAGGAAGAAAGTGCGGACTGTGTTCGGGCGTTTGTGTGATGCGTCACACGCTTGATGTGAGGTTTTTCGGGTCCAGATTCATCCCCCTCTGTGAGCATGACAACTGCCATGTCGCTCCCTGTGAAGTGAGGCTATTCGGGACCAGAACGGCGGGATGAAACCGCTGAAGGGCAGTGGACTTGAGTCGTTCATGTGAGCATATTCGGGATGAGTGGGTCACCTCGGTGTGGCGGCTCAGACGCTGCTCATGTGAAATGCTGATTCACCTGTGAGGTAAAGTGCTTGACATGGCTGACAGCCCAGACACTTTTCACTCACTCGCTGATGTGACTGACGCCGCTGATGCGGCTCGTTCACCCGCGTCCGTCGCAACTGCACGACGGGTTTCCCGCAGGAAGGCGGCTGCCAAGACGAACCAGACCGTCGAATCGCCGCCACCAGACACGCTGCGCAAGCCGGTCAATACGCTGGCGATCGTGCCCAAGTCGACGCGCATCACCTCGCTCGGACGCAAAAGCTACAACGTGCTCTTGTATGAAGCGCAGGAACAGGGCTTTGACAAGGACGTCTTTCGCACCCCGCTGGAGCGGGTCGTGCGGGGGGTCGACTTCGACTCCAACGACCATGCGCTGATCAAGAAGCACCTGCGGGCGATGGTGTCCACCACGGTGGAGTGGCAGTCGCCCACCACCGGGGAAGGCAGTGCCTGGAATGTCTCGGGTCTGCTGGCACATGCCAAGCTGACCAAGGAGCGCGGCCAGGTCTGGGTCGAGTGGTCGTATGCGGTGAACTTGAAGCAGGAGTTGCTGGCGCCGACGGTCTTTGCGCGCCTGAAGCTGGAAGTGATCAGCCAGCTGCGCTCACACGCGGGGATTGCGCTCTACGAGATCTGCACGCGCTACAAGGATATCGGTCGAACGTCACGCCAGCACTGGCGGTGGTGGCGTCCGGTGCTGACCGGTCAGCCCGAGACCGAGCGGACGGCGCGGCTGGAGTACCGCATCTTCAAGCGCGACACCCTGAAACTGGCCATCGCCGAAGTCAGTGCTGTGACGGATCTGGACGTGGAGTTGCAGGAGTACAAGGAAGGGCGCTTCATCAGCGAGATCCAGTTCCTGATCCAACCGAAGAAGGTGTCGTCTCAGCCACTGAGCCAGTCGCCTGAGCCGGTGGACCTGACCCTGGTCGCCGAGGCGGGCAAGCTGGGGGTGGAGGATGACAAGGCCGAGGAACTGATCGGCGAGTACGGCGCCCCTGCGGTGCAATCGGGCCTGGACCTGCTGGCCACGCGGGCTGCGACCGCGTTTCCGGCCCCGGTGCGCGATCCGTATCGCTACCTGCGCAGCCTGATGCCTGCGGAAGTCAAGCGTGCCAATGTCAAGGCGGCTGAGGTGCAGGCCAAGTCTGATCCGAAGAGCCCCGAGAGCCGCGAGATTCAGACCCGGCGTCAGGCCCGCTGGGCCGAGGAGTGGATACGCCGCCGCCGTGAACAGGTGGTGGACGACATCGCAAGCCTGTCGGTCGAGGCCCAGACCACCTTGGTCGAGGACCTGCTGGCGGACATGGATGCGCGCCACGTGCATCCCTCGATCCGCAAGCGCCTGCAGACCAGCGGCTGGCAGCATCCGATGGTGCTGCACGAAATGGTGCGCTATTACGCGGTCGGCACGCTCGGCGATCAGTGGGACAAGCCCACGCCGCAGCAGCTGTTGGGCATTGCCGCCGAGCTGGGGGATGCGCTCTAGTCGGTCGGCGCAGGGGCAGGGCGCAAAATCGCGGCCATGAAACCACCCCAAAGATTGCAGTCCCTGGTTGAAGAAGGCTTTATCGACACGGTGGTGCGCCAGCTCATGAGCGGCAAGGAAGCCATGGTCTACGTGGTGCGCTGCGGCGACGACACCCGCTGCGCCAAGGTCTACAAGGAAGCCACCCAGCGCAGCTTCCGCCAGGCGGTGGACTACACCGAAAACCGCAAGGTCAAGAACACCCGCCAGGCGCGCGCCATGGCCAAGGGCACACGTTACGGCCGCGAAAAACAGGAGGAAGCCTGGCAGAACGCCGAGGTCGATGCGCTCTACCGCCTGGCCGCCGCCGGCGTGCGCGTGCCCCGGCCCTACAACTTCCATGACGGCGTGCTGTTGATGGAGTTGGTGACCGACGAACATGGCGACGCCGCACCGCGCCTCAACGACGTCCAGTTCACGCCCGAGCAGGCCCGCCAGCACCACGCCACGCTGTTGACAGAAGTGGTGCGCATGCTGTGCGCCGGTGTCGTGCACGGCGACCTGTCGGAGTTCAACATCCTGCTGGCCGCCGACGGTCCGGTCATCATCGACCTGCCCCAGGCGGTGGACGCCGCCGGCAACAACCATGCGCCACGCATGCTGCTGCGCGACGTCGACAACCTGCGGGACTTCTTCGGCCGCTTCGCGCCCGACCTGCTGCCCACTGCCTATGGCCCGGAAATCTGGAGCCTCTACGAGCGCGGCATGCTGTCGACCGAAGTCGCGCTGACTGGCCGCTTCGAGCGCCAGACCGGTTCAGTCGACCTGCGCGGCGTGCTGCGCGAGATCGATGACGCCCGCGATGAGGAAGCCGCGCGTCAACTGCGCATGCAGTCTTGAGATCGCAGCGCCGAGTGTTTCAGAGATGGCAGTGACGCACGTCGATTGGTGCGCAGTGCGCGTCAGAGTGCACTGTTGACGGGCAACGGTCGCTCATTTCGCCTGTGAATGGTGCAGTGGGCTCAGCTGCACTGGGCCTGCGTAGTGCTGGAGGAATTGGCACAGCATTTGCTGAGTCTTGAACGGAAAGCGATGTCGCATCGCTCACCGAAGGGTCGCTAGGGTTCCGGCGCCTGTCTGGCTGCAAACAGTCATTCAGCGCGTGCTGGTCCGAGAGCAACCGGCCTCAATCACCCTGTGCTTCTTGATCGGCTGATCAGGGTGCTGATGGTGGTCAGGCTCCACGGCGGGACAAAAGCCCGGGAGAAACACTTCGTTGTGAGGTGCCGTCTCCCGCTGCGTTTCTTGTCAACCGACCTGATGGAGCTTTTGATGCCTGAACAATTCACCACGCGCAAGTCTGCTTCCCGTTCTTCGTCCGGCACGAGCTGGCGTGCTCGCCTGGCGGCACACCTCGGGGCGGTCGCCGTATTCGCCGCTGCGCTGGGCGCCAGCGCTCCTGCGGCGGCCGAAGTGAAGGTCGGTGTCTCCGACTGGCCGGGCTGGGTGGCCTGGTACGTGGCCGAGCAGAAGGGCTACTTCAAGAAGCACGGCGCCGACGTCAAGCTGGTCTGGTTCGCCAACTACACCGACTCGGTCTCGGCGCTGTCGGCCGGCCAGCTTGATGCCAACTCGCAGACCTGGTCCGACACCCTGGGCCCGCTCGCCAAGGGCATCAAGTTGAAGACCATCCTGGTCAACGACAACTCGGCCGGCAACGACGCATTGCTGGTCTCGCCCAAGATCAAGTCCTTTGCCGAACTCAAGGGCAAACAGGTGGCGCTGGAGCAGTTCAGCATCTCGCACTTTGTGCTGGCCAATGCCTTGGCAGCCAACGGCCTGAAGCCCAGCGACGTGAAGATCGTCAACCTGGCCGCCGGTGATGCGGCAGCCGCCTTCCTGGGTGGCAAGGTGGACGCCGCCGTGGTGTGGAACCCCTGGATCGACCAGATCACCCGCAGCGGCAAGGGCCGCGCGCTGTTCACGTCGAAGGACATGCCCGGTCTGGTGCCAGACCTGCTGGTGGCGCAGGAGAAAGCCATTGCTGCCAAGCGCAAAGACCTAGTCGGCATGATCAAGGCCTGGTTCGACACCGAGAAGTTCATCAAGGAACAACCCGCCGAAGCCGCCAAGATCATGGCCAAGGTGGTCAGCATGAAGCCCGATGAATACCAGGTCTTCATGCCCGGCACCAAGTTCTTCGACGCTGCCGCCAACAAGGCCGCGCTCGACCCGGCGCAGCCCACCTCGCTGGTGGGCGTGACGCCCAAGGTGCTCGGTTTCCTGAAGGAGCACAAGCTGATCGAGGGCGTACCCGATGCGGCGAAGGGCATCGACGCCTCGCTGCTGGCCGACGCCCTGAAGTAAGCCCTGAAAGCCCACGCCCATGAGCTGGACCTCTCCCCGCCAGGCCATTCCCACCAGCGCGTATTGGGTGCTGGCGGCGTTGGGCCTGCTCTTGCCCTTGCTGGGCTGGGTGCTGTTGTCTGCGTCCGAAGCCGTGGACCCGGTGTTCCTGCCGGGTCCGGCCAAGGTGCTGGCCCGTATCGGCACCTGGTTCAGCGCTGACGGCCTGCTCAGTGACATGGCCATCAGCACTTGGCGCGTGGTGGCGGGCTGGGCCCTGTCGGCGGTAATCGCCCTGCCGCTGGGCCTGTGCATCGGCAGCTGGCGCGCGGTGCAGGCGCTGCTGGAGCCGCTGACCGACTTCATCCGCTACATGCCGGCGGTGGCCTTCATTCCGCTGGTGATGCTGTGGGTGGGCATCGATGAAGGCGCCAAGGTGGCCATCATCTTCATCGGCACCTTCTTCCAGATGGTGCTGATGGTGGCCGAGGACGTGCGCCGCGTGCCGATGGCGCAGATCGAGGCGGCACACACGATGGGCGCGACCACCCGCGAGGTGGTCGAGAAGGTGATCCTGCCCTCGGCCAAGCCGGCGCTGCTCGACACCCTGCGCGTCACCATGGGCTGGGCCTGGACCTACCTCGTGGTGGCCGAGCTGGTGGCTGCCAACTCGGGCCTGGGCTTCTCGATCCTGAAGGCGCAACGCTTCCTGCAGACCGACAAGATCTTCGCCGGCATCCTGCTGATCGGCTTCATCGGCCTGGCCATTGACCAGCTGTTCCGCCTCGCCCACCGCAAGGCCTTCCCCTGGCTTTACCTGCGCAGCTGATGCCATGAGCTCACCTTTTGATACTGCCGCGAAGATCGCCTGTGAAGGCGTCTGGAAATTCTTTGGCGAGGGCGCCAAGGCCGTCACCGCCTTGCAGGACGTGAACCTCGCCATCCGGCCCAACGAGTTCGTCACCTTCGTGGGCGCCTCGGGCTGCGGCAAGTCGACGCTGCTGCGCACCATCGCCGGGCTGGAATCGCACAGCCGCGGCGCGGTCAAGGTCGATGGCGTGCCCATCACCGGGCCGGGCCAGGACCGCGCGATGGTCTTCCAGCACTACAGCCTCTACCCCTGGCTGAACGTGATCGACAACATCCGCTTCTGCCGCCAGCTCAGCGCCCACACCCGCGATCGCAGCCTGAGTGATGTGGAAGCCGCCTCGGGCCGTGCCGATGCGCTGCTGCGGCTGATGGGCCTGACTGCTTCGGCCAAGGCCTATCCCAACCAGCTCTCTGGCGGCATGCAGCAGCGCGTGGCGATCGCCCGTGCGCTGATGGGCCAGCCTCAGATGCTGCTGATGGACGAGCCCTTCGGCGCGCTCGACGCACAGACGCGCGAGGTCATGCACGACCTGATCCTGCACGTGCACCGGCTGGAGCGCAGCACCATCGTCTTCGTCACCCACGACGTGGAGGAAGCCATCTACCTCGGCCAGCGCATCGTGCTGATGGCGCCCCGCCCGGGCCGCATCGACACGATCTACGAGGTGCCGCTGCCGGCCGAGCGCACGCAGGAGATGAAGCTCGCCCCCGAGTTCGTCGCGCTCAAGCGCGAGATCCTCGACCGCATCCGCGAGACCTCCGGCATGAAGACCGATTTCGAGCTGCTGCGCAAGCTGTCGCAGGGCACCCTCGATACCCAACTCGACACCTGAATCGTCACCGAGTGAGCTGTTTCGCCATGAGCCTGCACCACCCCGAACACACCCTCGACAACCCGCCCGCCCAGCAGCCGGTAGACGCCATCGCGCACTGGCGGCGTTTTGCCCCCGAGCTGCCCGCCGACCGCGTGGTCTGGAGCGAGACCCTGCCCGGCGGCGCGCACTGGAGCTGGCGCCTGTCGCGCGGCACCGCGCTGCGCTTCGTGGCGCTGGATGAGCGCGCCAATGTCTCGCTGGTGCTCTACGCCGCGCACAGCACGTTGGAGCGCTACAACATGCCCGACAGCCTCAAGGCCCAGCACACCGCGCACTACCGCGCCGGCCATGTGCTGATGAGCGAGAACGGCCGCAGCATGGCCTCGTTCACGCAGGACACGCTGGGCTGGCACGACCCGCTGGGCGCGCTGCTCGACACACCCACGATGGAGGCCAAGTACGGCGAGCGCCGCTACGAGGCCCACCGCAACGCGATGCAGCGCAGCGGCCGCGACGGCCTGCTGATCGAGACCGGCAAGCACGGCCTGACCGCGCGCGACCAGATTGCGCCGGTCAACCTGTTCAGCAAGGTCAGCGTGGACGCCGAAGGGCGCTTCCAGTTCGACGCCGAGCGCACCGTGAAGGGCGCGATGGTGGAGCTGCGCATGGACATGGACGTGATCGTCGCCCTCAGCACCGCGCCGCACCCGCTGGACCCGCGCCCCGGTTATGCGCCCGGCAAGGTGGGCGTGGCCGCCTGGCGCTGCGGCCCGGCGCCGGCCGACGATGTGTGCCGCCGCTTCCGCCCCGAGTGCGCCCGCGCGCTGCACAACAGCGACACCTTTGCGCTCAGCTGAGCACCCCGGAGTGAACACGCCATGAGCACCGCCACCGCCATCCGCCTGCAAGAGAGCCCCCTGCGCCCCGAAGACGCCACACGGCGCCACCGCCAGCCCGCGGGCGAGCCCTGGTTCACCGAGATCAAGCAGGGCCAGACCCTGCGCATCGTCGACCTCGAAGGCAACCAGGCCGTCGACATCATCTTCTACGCCCGCCACGACGCCAGCGAGCACTACAGCGCCACCGATACGCTGCTGCGCCAGGGCGGCATCTACCTGACCACCGGCTCGGTGCTGATGAGCAACCTGGGCCGGCCGATGCTGGAGATCGTGGCCGACACCTGCGGCCGCCACGACACGCTGGGCGGCGCCTGCGCGGCCGAGAGCAACACCGTGCGCTACGCGCTGCAGAAGAAGTTCATGCACAGCTGCCGCGACAACTACCTGCTCGCATTGCAGCAGGCCGACGTGGGCCTGGGCCAGCGCGACCTGGTGCCCAACATCAACTTCTTCATGAACGTGCCCGTCACCGCCGACGGCCAGCTCACCTTTGCCGACGGGGTCAGCGGCCCCGGCAAGTACGTCGAGCTGCGCGCCGAGATGGACGTCTACATGCTGGTGTCGAACTGCCCGCAGCTCAACAACCCGTGCAACGCCTACGAGCCCACGCCGGTCGAATTTCTGATCTGGGATTGAGCCCACTTTGGGCTGGCGCGCGGGACGACTCGCGCAGCGATTCTTCATTCGGCGGGACGACCCGCTCATGGGCCCGAGGTCACTCCGCCATGTCTTCTTTCGACACCGTCCTGATCGCCAACCGCGGCGCCATCGCCTGCCGCGTCATCCGCAGCCTGAAGGCCCTGGGCCTCAAGTCGGTGGCGGTCTACTCCGAGGCCGATGCCGATTCGGCCCATGTGGCGCAGGCCGACGTGGCCGTCTGCATCGGCCCGGCCCCGGCCGCGCAGAGCTACCTCGACACCGAGGCCATTCTGGCCGCAGCCCGGCAGACCGGCGCGGGCGCCATCCACCCCGGCTACGGCTTCCTGTCCGAGAACCCCGGTTTTGCCGAAGCCTGCGAGGCCGCCGGCATCGCGTTCATCGGCCCCACGCCCGCGCAGATGCGCGCCTTCGGCCTGAAGCACACCGCGCGTGAGCTGGCGGTGGCGCACGGCGTGCCGCTGCTGCCTGGCAGCGGCCTGCTGGCGGATGTGGCTGAAGCAGAGCGCGAGGCGCAGCGCATCGGCTACCCGGTGATGCTCAAGAGCACGGCCGGCGGTGGCGGCATCGGCATGCGGCTGATCCGCAGCGCCGCCGAGATGGCGCCGGCGTTTGCCGCCGTGGCCCGGCTGGCGCGCGCCAACTTCAAGGACGCGGGCCTGTTCCTGGAGAAGTTCGTCGAGCGCGCGCGCCACATCGAGGTGCAGCTGTTCGGCGACGGCCGCGGCGAGGTCGTCGCGCTGGGCGAGCGCGACTGCTCAGCCCAGCGCCGCAACCAGAAGGTGGTGGAAGAAACCCCGGCGCCGCACCTGAGCGCCGAGACGCGTGTCGCTGCTGATCGACTCTGCCCTGCGCCTGGGCCGAGCCGTGAGCTACCGCTCGGCCGGCACGGTGGAGTACGTGCTCGACGCCGACACCGGCGCCTTCTACTTCCTCGAGGTCAACACGCGGCTGCAGGTCGAGCACGGCGTGACCGAGCAGGTGACCGGCATCGACCTGGTGGCGTGGATGGTGCAGCTCGCGCGTGGCGATGTGTTCGCGCTGCAGGTGCCCGAGCCGCAAGGCGCGTCGATCCAGGTGCGCCTCTATGCCGAAGACCCGGCGCGGCAGTTCCAGCCCTGCGCGGGCCTGCTGACCGAGGTGGTGTTCCCGGCCGATGCGCGCATCGAGACCTGGGTCGGCCGCGGCAGCGAGGTGCCGCCGCACTACGACCCGATGATCGCCAAGCTGATCGTCACCGGCCGCGACCGCGCCGACGCGGTGGCCCGGCTGCAGCAGGCGCTGGCCGACACGCGGCTGGCCGGCATCGAGACCAATCTGCGCTATTTGCGGGCGCTGGCGAACGACGCCACGTGTCATCGCGGGCCGGCTGGTCACGCGCAGCGCTGGGCGAGCTGGCCTACGCACCGCAGGCGCTGGAGGTGCTGGAGCCGGGCGTGCAGACCAGCGTGCAGGACTGGCCCGGCCGCACTGCACCACTGGGACGTGGGCGTGCCGCCCAGCGGCCCGATGGACGACCTCAGTCACCGCCTGGCCAACCGCCTGGTGGGCAATGCGAGTGCGGCGCCCGCGCTGGAGATCACCCTCGGCGGCCCCACGCTGCGCGCCCATGCCGCCACGGTGGTGGCACTGGTCGGTGCGGCGTTGAACGGCGACGCTGGAGCTGGCCGATGGCACGGTGACGCCGCTGCGCTTGAACCAGGCCGTGGCACGTGCCTGCGGGCGCGGTGCTGCGCCTGGGCCAGGTGCAGGGCGCTGGCTTGCGCGCCACGCTGGCGGTGCGCGGTGGGTTGGATGTGCCCGCTGTACCTGGGCAGCGCGGCCACCTTCACGCTCGGCCAGTTCGGCGGCCACGGCGGGCGCACGCTGCGCGCCGGCGACCTGCTGCACGTGGGCGCGCAGGCAGTGGCCGAGCCCGAGGCGGCGCCGCTGCCGGCGGGTGTGACGCCGGTGCTGCAGACGGCCTGGGATATCGGCGTGCTCTACGGCCCGCACGGCGCGCCCGACTTCTTCACCGACCCCGACGTCGGCGACCTTCTTCGCCACCGACTGGCAGGTGCACTACAACTCCAGCCGCACCGGCGTGCGCCTGATCGGCCCCAAGCCGCAGTGGGCGCGCCACGATGGCGGCGAGGCCGGCCTGCACCCGTCCAACATCCACGACAACGCCTACGCCATCGGCGCCATCGACTTCACCGGCGACATGCCCGTGATCCTCGGCCCCGACGGCCCGAGCCTGGGCGGCTTCGTCTGCCCGGCCGTGGTGGTGGCCGCGGAGCGCTGGAAGCTCGGCCAGCTGAAGCCCGGCGACACGGTGCGCTTCCACGCCATCGCCCACAGCGAGGCGCTGGCCTTGCAGGCCGCGCAAGAGGCGCAAGTGAGCGCGCTGCAAGCGCTGTCCGAGCCCGCTTGGCCCACCGCTCCCGTGCTGACCGATCCGCGCCTGCTGCAGCGCCCGGCCGCCCCGGGCCGCCCGGCGATGGTGGTGCGCCAGGCCGGCGATCGCTACCTGCTGGTGGAGCTGGGCGAGCTGGTGCTCGACATCGCGCTGCGCCTGCGCGTGCACGCGCTGATGCAGTCGCTGCAGGCCGCGCAGGCGGCCGGCACGCTGCCGGGCATCGTCGATCTGACACCCGGCATCCGCTCGCTGCAGTTGCACTACGACCCGGCGCAGGTCAGCCGCGAGGCGCTGCTGGCCGCGCTCACCGCCGCCGATGAAGCGCTCGGCCCCACCGAGCAGCTCAGCGTGCCCTCGCGCACCGTCTGGCTGCCGCTGTCGTGGGACGACGCGAGCACGCGGCTGGCGATCGAGAAGTACATGCAATCGGTGCGGCCCGACGCACCCTGGTGCCCGAGCAACATCGAGTTCATCCGCCGCATCAACGGGCTGACCCACATCGACGAGGTCTACCGCACCGTGTTCGACGCCCGCTACCTGGTGATGGGCCTGGGCGATGTCTACCTGGGCGCGCCGGTGGCCACGCCGCTGGACCCGCGTCATCGCCTCGTCACCACCAAGTACAACCCGGCGCGCACCTGGACGCCCGAGAACGCGGTGGGCATCGGCGGCGCCTACCTGTGCGTCTACGGCATGGAAGGCCCGGGCGGCTATCAGTTCGTCGGCCGCACGCTGCAGATGTGGAACCGCTGGCGCGACGCCGGGGACTTCGAGCCCGGCAAGCCCTGGCTGCTGCGCTTCTTCGATCAGATCCGCTTCTACCCCGTCAGCCCCGAAGAACTCGCGCAGATCCGCCGCGACTTCCCCGCTGGCCGCCACAGGCTGCGCACCGAGGCGGGCCGCTTCTCGCTGCAGGCCTACCAGCAGTTTCTCGACACGGAAGCCGAAGGCATCGCCGCCTTTCGCGCCACCCAGCGACTGGCCTTTGCCGAGGAACGTGAGCGCTGGCGCGAGGCCGGCCAGGCCGAGTACGTGGGCGAGGCCGATGCGCCGCCCGCACCGGCCGACGACGCCGTGCCCGACGGCGCCCGCGCCGTGGCCACGCAGGTGCCCGGCAGCGTCTGGCGCGTGCTGGTCGAGCCTGGCCAGGCGGTGCAGCCGGGCGACACGCTGCTGGTGGTCGAGTCGATGAAGACCGAATTCGCCGTCGTGGCGCCGATCGCCGGGCGCGTGCTCAGCGTGGGCTGCCGAGAAGGTGCAGCGGTGAGCGCGGGCCAGAACGTGGTCGTGTTGAGCGAGGGCCTGTGACGTCGTCGCCTGCACACCGGACCCCGCCCCCGAAACCCTGAGCCCAACCTCCACCATGACGCCCATCTCCCTCGACCTCGGCACCCTGCAAGCCGCCTACGCCGCCGGTACCTACACGCCGCTCGACGTCATTGAGCAGGTGATCGCCGCCACCGCCAGCGACCCGCACCACGCCTGGATCCACCGCCGCGATGCCGACGCGCTGCGCGCTGAAGCCCGTGCGTTGATGGCTCGGCCCGATGCAGCTCGCCTGCCGCTGTACGGCGTGCCGTTTGCCATCAAGGACAACATCGACCTCGCCGGTGTGCCGACCACCGCCGCCTGCCCGGCGTTTGCGTACACGCCCGAGGCGAGTGCCACCGTGGTGCAGCGCCTGATCGACGCCGGTGCCATCGCCATCGGCAAGACCAACCTGGACCAGTTCGCCACCGGGCTCAACGGCACGCGCTCGCCGTACGGCGCCTGCCGCAATGCCTTTGATCCGGCCCTGGTGTCGGGTGGATCGAGCGCAGGCTCGTCAGTGAGCGTGGCGCTCGGGCAGGTGAGCTTCTCGCTGGGCACCGATACGGCAGGATCCGGCCGCGTTCCCGCGGCCTTCAACCAGCTGGTGGGCCTCAAGCCCAGCCTCGGCCGGCTGTCCACCCACGGCGTGGTGCCGGCCTGCCGATCGCTCGACGTGGTGTCGATCTTTGCGCTCACGGCCAGCGACGCCGAGCGCGTGCTGGCCGCCGCCGAAGGCTTCGACGCGCAAGACCCCTACAGCCGCGCGCCCGAGCCGCACGGCTTCGACTTCGGCCGCAGCGCCACGCTGCGCCTGGGTGTGCCGCTGCCCGCGCAGCGCCGTTTTACCGACCCGGCCTGGGCGGCGGGCTTCGAGGCCGCTGTGGCCCATGCCGTGAGCCTGGGCGCCGAGCTGGTGGAGATCGACTTCGAGCCGCTGCTCGAAACCGCGCGCCTGCTCTACGAAGGCCCGTGGGTGGCCGAGCGCTATCAGGCGATCCGCGGCTTCATCGATGCCCAGCCGCAAGCGCTGTTCCCGGTCACGCGCGAGATCACGCTCGGTGGTGCCACGCCGCTGGCAGCCGATGCCTTTGCCGCGATGTACCGTCTGAAGGCGCTCAAGCGCCGCTGCGATGACGCGCTGTGGCCGAACGTCGATGCCGTGCTGGCGCCCACCGCTCCCGGTCACCCGAGCATCGAAGCCATGCTGGCCGAGCCCATCCTGCGCAACAGCGAACTCGGCTGGTACACCAACTTCATGAACCTGCTCGACTACAGCGCGGTAGCCGTGCCGGCCGCGCGCGTGGACGGCACGCTGGGCCCGGGCGCCAACCCCTTCGGCGTCACGCTGTTCGCACCCGCGCACCAGGACGTGCCGCTGCTGCACCTGGCCGCGCGCTGGCAGGCCGGCCTCAGCGGCTCGGCTGCCACGCTGGGCGCCACCGGGGTACCGTTGCCCACCGCTGCCGAGATCGCCAGCGTGAGCGGTCAGGTGCGTGTGGCCGTGTGCGGCGCCCACCTCAGCGGCATGCCGCTGAACCCGCAGCTTACTCACCGCGGCGCACGGCTGGTGTCCACCACGCGCACCGCGCCGGTCTACCGCCTGCATGCGCTCACCGATGGCAAGCGCCCGGGCCTGATGCGGGTGGCCGAAGGCGACGCGGGCGGCGCTGCCATCGAGGTCGAGGTGTGGGAGCTGCCCGCCAGCGAGTTCGGCAGCTTCGTCGCCGCGATCCCCGCGCCGCTGGGTATCGGCCGCACGCTGCTGGCTGATGGCAGCGAGGTCAGCGGCTTTATCTGCGAGGCCTCGGGCTTGGCAGGAGCCACCGACATCACCGCGTACGGCGGTTGGCGAGCGTGGCGGGCGGCGCTGGTGTGAGGTCCTGACGCCACAACGTCAATCGCGGTCCAGCAAGAGCGCGCCACAGAGCGCTGCGCCCACCGCATAAAGCAGCCAGGTGCGCGAGACGACGTAGGGATAGAGCATCAACGCGATGCCCAGCCACCAGGTGCGGGGCCGTTCGTTCTTGCGGCCGTGGCGGTAGGCGGCCCAGCCGATCAGGCCGAACAGGATCGCGCCCAGCAGGTAGGCCGGGCCGGGCAGTTCCAGCCCCAGCCCCATTCCCAGTTGCTGCAACGTGGCCAGGTCATTCATGTGCGCAGGTCGACAGCCTCAGTGGCTGTGCCGATGGTGGGCATCGGGGAAGTGCGCGTGGGCATGACGCAAGGGCTCATGCCGGTGCCAGTGGGTGTGTTGGGTCCGCGCGTCCACCGGGTGTCCCGTGTCGTGCACGTGTTGATGATGTTCATCGTGCCGGTGAGGATGCGCATGTTCCAGCACCTCATGCATGTGCAGGTGCTCATGACGCTCGGTCAGGTGCAGCACGACCCCGACGGCCATGAGGGTGCCCCCGATCAGCAAGGCGGGCGTGGCCGGCTCGCCACCTACCAGCGCGATGACGGTGCCGAAAAACGGTGCAATCGAAAAATACGCGCCAGTGCGTGCCGTGCCGAGATGGCGCAGGCCCACCACGAACAGCGACAGGCTCACGCCGTAAGCCAGCAGGCCCAGCAGCATGGCGCTGGCGACATCCGGCCAGGCCGGCAGGCGCTCCTGCAGGACGAAGGCCAGCGTCAGGTTGACGCTGCCTGCGGCCAGTCCCTTGACGGCGGCGATCCAGGTGGCGTCGGACAAGGACACTTTACGGGTCAGGTTGTTGTCGACGCCCCAGGCCAGGCAGGCGCCCAGCACCGTCAGTGCCGGCCAGAGGGCTGCGCTTTGGCTCTGATCGGGCCAGCTGAGCGCCACAGCGCCCAGCGTGATCGCCAACATGCCCAGCGCAATGCGCCGGTCGACGTTTTCCTTGAAGACGAACCAGGCCAGCAAGGCGGTGAAGACCGACTCGGCGTTGAGCAGCAACGATGCCGCAGAGGCGGGCAGGGCTGTCAGGCCGATCATCAGCAGCACCGGTCCGATCACGCCGCCGGCCAGAACCGCGCCGGCGAGCCAACGGCGCTCCTGGCGCGGCAAGTGCACGGCCGGCGCCCGCACGAGCTGTCGATACAGGGTCAGACCCAGGCCCGAGCCCAGATAGAGCAGCCCCGCCAGCATCCACGGGCTGACGCTCTGCAGCAGATGCTTGGCCAGCGGTGTGGCCGTGCCAAAGAGCAGGGCGGCGCCCAGGGCGGCCGCAACGCCGGGCTGCAACTGCAAGCGTTGGAGGAGGTGAAATCTCATGGCTGGGATTCTGGCTTGAGCGTGGCGCGGGCGCCGAGTCGCGCCTTGACCGTCTCGAACCACAGCAGGCCCAGCAGCACCGCGCCCAGTCCGGCCAGCAGCAGGGCGGGTGAGGGCAGCACGAAGGAAAACAGCGCCCGGAGCGCCGGCACGCCCAGCACGCCACCGAGCAGGGCCAGCGTGGCCAGTGCGATCCAGCCGAACTGCGGGTTCACGCTGCCGGTGCTGCGCCAGCGGGTCGGCCCCCAGGTGCGGTTGACGTGGATGAGCCCGAGGTTGGCGAGCACCAGCACCATGAAGGTCAGCGCGCGTGCCGTGTCGTCCAGATCCCGGCCCGAGAGATCACCGAGCGGTGCGGTCCACCGCACGCCGGCATGGACCGCCAGCAGCAGCAGCAGCAAGCCGGCGCCTTGCCACAGGCCGCGCACCATCACGGCGCTGTCGAACAGACGCTGGTCGGCGCGGCGCGGCGGGGTTTTCATGGCGTCGGCTTCCAGCGGCTCGGCCTCGAACACCACCGAGCAGGCCGGGTCGATGATCAGCTGCAGGAACAGGATGTGCACCGGCATCAGCAGCATCGGCCAGCCCAGCAGCACCGGCAGTATCGACAGGCCGACGATGGGCACGTGCACCGCCACCACGAAGACGATCGCCTTGCGCAGGTTGGCAAACACGCGGCGGCCGTAGCGCACCGCTGTCACCAGCGACGAGAAATCGTCGTTGAGCAGCACCAGGGCAGCGGCCTCGCGCGCCACGTCGCTGCCGCGCGCGCCCATGGCGACGCCGATGTCGGCGGCCTTCAGCGCCGGGGCGTCGTTGACGCCGTCGCCCGTCATCGCGACCACGTCACAGCCGGCCCGGAACGCCTGCACCAGCCGCAGTTTCTGCTCAGGCTGGACGCGGCAGAAGATGCTGGTGTGGGCGAGGCGCGCCCGCAGTTCGGCGTCGCCAAGTTCTGCCAGTTCGGTGCCGGTGATGACGGGCGCAGCCACGTTCAGCCCGGCCTGGTGCGCCACCGACACGGCCGTGGCCGGGTGATCGCCCGTCATCATCACGACCCGGATGCCGGCAGCCTGGCATTCGGCGATGGCCTGCGGAACGTCCGGGCGCACCGGGTCTTCGAGCGCGACCAGGCCCAGGAACTCGAACTCGAAATCATGCTGCTGGCCCGGCAAGGTCTTGGCCGCGAAGGTGGCGCGCGCCACGCCGAGCAGGCGCAGCCCGTCGCCGGCCAGGGCCAGCACCTGCGCGGCGATGCGCTCGCTGCGCGCAGGGTCGAGGTGGCAGAGGTCGACGATGGCCTCGGGTGCGCCCTTGGCGGCAATCAGGCGCTCGCGCCGGTCGGGCGACTGCCAGACGCGCGACATCGCCAGCATCTCGGCCGATAGCGGGTAGTCATCGACCAGCGTCCAGTCGGCGTGCAGGTGCTCGGTGCCCGCCAGCAGCCGCTGGCCGGCGTCGACGATGGCGGCCTCCATCGGGTCAAAGGTGCGGCGGTGGCTGGCCAGCACGGCGTACTCCAGCACGTCGTGCAACTCTTCTTGCAGGGTTTCGGGCAACACCCCGGGCGAGGTGTCACCGGGTATTGGATGCGGCCGGGTTTCGTGCAGGGCCTGCTCGGACCACAGGCGCCGCACGACCATGCGGTTGGTGGTCAGCGTGCCGGTCTTGTCGACGCACAGCACCGTGGTCGCGCCCAGCAGTTCGACTGCAGGAATGCTGCGCGCCAGCACCTTCTCGCGCGCCAGCCGCCAGGCGCCCAGGCCCAGGAACAGCGTCAGCACCACCGGCAGTTCCTCGGGCAGGACGGCCATCGCCAGCGTCAGGCCGGCCAGCAGGCCGTGCAGGCCGTTGCCCAGCAGTTGCCACCACGCCAGGGCCAGCGTGGCGGCCAAGGCCAGGCCGATGACGGCGATGCGTTTGACGATGTGCTGGGTCTCGCGCTGGATCGGCGTGCTCTCGACCGCGATGCCGGCCAGCGACACGCCAATGCGGCCCAGCGCACTGCGCGCCCCGGTGGCGGTGACGCAGCCTTGCGCGGTGCCGCGCGTGACGAGCGTGCCGGCGTAGACCGGTTCAGCCGGCTGCTTGAGAACCGGCGCGGATTCACCCGTCAGCAGCGACTCGTCGACCGCCAGGTTGGCCGCTTCCCGCAGCGCCATGTCGGCCGGGATGCGGTCGCCTTCGGCCAGCAGCACGGTGTCGCCGCAGACCAGCGCGCGTGCGGCGATGCGGCGGGTCCGGCCGTCGCGCCGCACCAGGGCGCGCGGGCTGGAGAGGTCGCGCAGCGCCTCCAGCGAGCGCTCGGCGCGGCGTTGCTGCACGAAGCTGATGCCCATCACGACAAAGACGAAGCCGAGCAGCATCAGCGCTTCCTGGCGATCGCCCAGCACCATGTACAGCGCGCCGCAGGCCACCAGCAACAGCAGCATCGGCTCGGTCACCACCTCGCGCAGCAGGCGCAGCACGCTGCGCGGGCGCGAGTGCGGCAACTCGTTCGGGCCGTCCTGGTTCAGGCGCTGCTGCGCCTGGGCTTCGCTCAGGCCGGCAACCGGTGAGGGTTCCACGGGGCTGAGCGAAGCATGGTTCATGACGGTGCCGTCAGGCGGGACGCGGCGTGGTCCAGATCGGGCCGCCGCCATGGGTCGACGTGCGCCATCAGGTTGAGCACGCGGTGGCGCTGCAGCACCCGCTGGCGCGCCAGCACCGCGATGTCGTGACCGGCCTCGACGGTGATCGAGCCGTCGATCTCCAGGTGCGCGTCCACCACGATCATGTCGCCCATCTTGCGCGTGCGCACGTCGTGCACGTCGCTCACGCCCGGGGTGTCGAGCAGCGTCTGGCGGATGGCCTCGACCTCCTGCTCGTCCACCGCGCGGTCCATCAGGTCATGCAGCGCGTCCCAGCCGAATTCCCAGCCCATCCTGGCGACCATGAAGCCGACGATGAGTGCGGCAATCGGGTCCAGGATCGGGTAGCCCGCCAGGTTGCCGATGATGCCGATGCCCACCACCAGCGAAGATGCCGCGTCCGAGCGCGCGTGCCAGGCGTTGGCCACCAGCATGCTCGACTTGACCCGCTTGGCCACCGCCAGCATGTAGCGAAACAGCAGCTCCTTGGCGACCAGCGCGCCACCGGCCACCCACAAGGCCAGCACAGCCACGGGCTGCACCGTGCCGGGGTCCTGCAGTTTGTGGGCTGCCGACCACAGCATGCCCACGCCCACCGCCAGCAGCAGCAGCCCGAGCACCAGCGAGGCGGCGGTCTCGAAGCGGTGATGCCCGTAGGGGTGGCCCTCGTCGGCGTCCTTCTTGCTGTGATGGCTGGCAAACAGCACGACGAAGTCGGCGACCAGGTCCGACAGCGAATGGATGCCGTCGGCCACCAGCGCCTGGGACTTGGCGGCGAGGCCGACGCCGATCTGGATCACGGTCAGCACCAGATTGACCCCGACGCTGACCCAGGTGCTGCGCGAGCCGGCGCTGGCCCGCTCGGCGGCACTGTGTTCGGTGTCTTCGGGATCGTCAGGGAATTCGGTGAAGGGCATTGCAGCTCTGTGGACCAGTGGGGAAGCGCACAGCCTACCCGCTCTGCCTGAGGCCAGTGTGAATGCGCGTCAGTGTTTTCGGTTGCGCCTGCCTGGGCGTCAAGGCGGGGAGCGCGGCAGGAAAACCGTGGCGCGCAGGCCGCCTTCCGGGCGGTTGCTCAGCCGCAGCGAGCCGCGCTGCCGCTGCACCAGATCGCGCGCAATGTAGAGGCCGAGCCCGGTGCCGCCGGTCTGGCGGTTGCGGGAGGTCTCCAGCCGGTAGAAGGGCTGGAAGACCGCTTCGAGGTGCTCGGGCGCGATGCCCGGTCCGTCGTCGTCCACCGTCACGCGGAGGCCGTCTTCGGCCTCGACCACGCTCACCCGCGCCAGCCCGCCGTAGCGCACCGCGTTGTTGATCAGGTTGCTGAGCACGCGCCGCAGCGCGACCGGCTGCGTCTCGATGACGGCCGCGTCGCCGTCGGTCGTGACCGTGTGGCCCTGCTCGACCAGATCGTCACCGAGCGACTGCACCATCGCCAGCACGTGCGTGACCTGTGAGGGCTCGGACAGGCTGGATTCGCGGAAGACCTCCAGCACGGCGTCGATCAGCGCGTCCATCTCGCGGATGTCGGCAATGCAGCGCTGCGCTGCCGGCTCGGCCTGCAGCGACTCCAGCCGCAGGCGCACCCGCGTCAGCGGCGTGCGCAGATCGTGCGACAGCGCGGCCACCATCAGCGCACGGCTGCGGTACTGCTGGCCCAGCTGCTGAGCCATGGCGTTGAAGACCTGGGCGGCCTCGCGCACTTCGGCGGTGCCGCGCGTCTGGTCGAGTTCGGGCAAGGCGCCGTCACGGCCAATGGCCGAGGCCAGCGACTGCGACGCCTCCACCAGCCGCTGCATCGGTGCCGACAGCCAGCGCGCGCCCCACCACGACGCCGCGCCGATGATCAGCAGGCGGATGCCGTAGTCGAGCAGCAGCAGCGGCGTGGGCAGGCCATGCGGCGCGCCTTGTCCTTGTGATGGCTCGGGTGGCGGGCCACCCGGCAGCCCCGGCGTGGGCGGCAGCGAGGGCAGCACCGGGCCGGTCGACAGTGTCAGTCCGGTGTTGTGGCCGGGTCCCGGCGGTGGTCCGCCCCATGGCCCTTGCGTGACCACATTGAAGGCCACGACGCTGCTCAACACCAGGCTCAGCCACATCAGCACGAACAGGCGCTTGAACAGCGTGTCGGCCCACCAGTTGAGCTTCATGTCGTGGCGCGGCTGTTGAACAGATAGCCCTCGCCGCGCACGGTCTGGATCAGCGTCGGGCTGCGCGGTGAATCGCCCAGCTTCTGGCGCAGGCGCGACACCGCCAGGTCGACGCTGCGGTGGTTGACCTCCACGCCGTCGGCCACCGTCAGGTCCACCAGCTGATCGCGGCTGAGCACGCGCATCGGGTGGTCGATGAAGGCCACCAGCAGCCGGTACTCGGCATTCGACAGCGCCACCACCACCTGCTGCGGTGACAGCAGCAGGCGCTGCGCGCGGTCCAGCGTCCAGCCCTCGAAACGCGCTGCGCGCAAGCTGTGGCGCGACGGCGAAGGCTCGCCCTGGGCCACCCGCCGCAAGACCGCGTTGATGCGGGCGACCAGCTCGCGCGGCTCGAAAGGCTTGCCGAGGTAGTCGTCCGCGCCGATCTCCAGCCCTACGATCCGGCTGAGTGGGTCGCCCTGCGCGGTCAGCATGATGATCGGCAGCCTGTGCTTCTGGCGCAGCCAGCGGCACAGGTCGAAGCCGTGGTCGTCGGGCAGCATCACATCGAGCAGCACCACGTCGAAGGACGCCCCGCCCAGCATGCGCCGCATCTCGGCACCGCTGCCCACCGCGCTCACCTGGATGCCGAAGCGCTGCAGGTAATCGGTGACCGAGGCGCAGATCTCGGGGTCGTCGTCAACGAGCAGGCAGCGGGTCATGGCGTCTCGGGTTCAGGGGCGGGCAGGGCGCCGCATTGTGGCCGGCGGGCCTGAAGCCGCTTTGATGCCGCCTCACGCGGTCAGGCTGACCGTGCTGTCGCTGCTGGCTGAGGCAGCGGTGCCGGAGGTCTGCGTGTACTGCTTGATGGCGTTGTCGATGGCGGCGCTGAGCTGGTCCTTGAAACTGCTGGCCTCGCTGCCGCTCAGCTTCTTGTCACCGTTGCCGTCGGCTTGCGCCAGGATGTCCTTGAGCGCGCCCACCAGCCGCTCCTCCGCCGAGACGGTGCCGTCCTGGTTGGTGTCGAGCGGATCGAGGGTGCTGCTGTCCGTGCTGCTGGCCGAGGTGCTGGACGACGCGCCTGAAGTGGCGCCTGCAGGCGGTGGGCCGCCCGGACCTCCGGCGGGCGGCGGACCATCGTGGTCGCCATCACCATCGCCGCCGGCATGGCCGGTGCGCTGCTGGGCGAAGGCCATCGTCGAGGGTGGCGGCGGCATCACGCTCTGCATGCCGTCGGCCAGCTCGTCCTGGCTCAGGCTGCCGTCGCCGCTGGTGTCCATCTTGGACATCAGGTCGTCGGCCGTGCCCAGCGAGGTGCCGGTCTTCTCGCTGAACTTGTCGAGCATGCCCTGCAGCTCGGACGAATCGACGCTGCCGCTGCTGTCGGCGTCTGCCTTGGCGAACATCTTCTCGCGCATCTGGCTCGCGCGGTTGCTCGCCAGGGTGGACCAGGCGCTGTTGGCGCCGCTCACGCTGCTGATCGAACTCATCGGGGCCTCCTTTCAAGAAAGACCTGATTCTTGAATCGGTGCGTCACCCGGACGTGTCGGACTTGTGTCGACGCAGACACAAAAGGGCCTCCGGGCGCTCAATCAGCGGGCGGTTCGTGGGCCTGTTCGGGGCATGTTCATCCCTGTCGCACCAACTTGCATGCAAGACCCGTCTTCATGCCTGGGTTCGGTGCCTTTGCATGCAACTGAAAACAGGCTTGTCTGCATGCATTTCCCAAAAATCTCAATGCTGTTAGACAGATAGCAAATACATGCGATCAAAGCGCTGAACTGGCACATTGCATGCAATTTGAACTCCATTCCCCCCGCTGGAGTTCTTGCAATGATTCACCTCTCCAAGTCATGGTCGCGCGGCTTGCCGGCGATGTTGATGGCCCTGCCCCTGGCGCTGGCCATGAATGTGGCGCAGGCCGAAACGGTGGCGCGCTACGGCATCTCGATGGCCGACATCCCGCTGACCACCGGCCAGCCTGACCGCGGCGCCGGCGCCTACCAGTTCACCGGCCACACCCTCTATGACCCGCTGATCGCGTGGGAAGCCAACATCGGCACCCGCCCGGGCAAGCTCGTGCCCGGCCTGGCCACCGAGTGGAAGGTCGACGCCAAGGACAACAAGGTCTGGCGCTTCACATTGCGCCGTGGCGTCAAGTTCCATGACGGCAGCGAGTTCAAGGCCGATGCGGTGCTGTGGAACCTCGACAAGGTCCTCAACGACAAGTCGCCGCAGTTCGACGCCAAGCAGGCGGCGCAGGTCAAGTCGCGCATCCCGTCGATCGCGTCGTACAAGAAGGTCGGCGACTACACGTTCGAGATCACGACCAAGGACGTCGACGCGCTGTTCCCCTATCAGCTGCCCTGGTTCCTGATCGGCAGCCCGGCGCAGTGGGAAAAAATGGGCAAGGACTGGGCCAAGGTCGCGCTGCAGCCCTCGGGCACCGGCCCGTTCAAGCTCGACAAGCTGGTGCCGCGCGAGCGCGCCGACCTGGTCAAGAACGCCGGCTACTGGGACAAGACCCGCACCGCCAAGACCGACCGCATCGTGCTGGTGCCGATCCCCGATGCGGTGACGCGCGCCAACGCGCTGCTCAACGGCCAGGTCGACCTGATCGAGACGCCGCCGCCGGACATCCTGCCGCAGCTCAAGGCCAAGGGCTTCAAGCTGGTGCAGAACGTCACGCCGCACGTCTGGCCCTACCACTTCAGCACCCAGTCGGGCTCGCCCTGGACCGACATCCGCGTGCGCAAGGCCGCCAACCTTGCGATCGACCGCGCTGCCATCGTGCAGTTGCTCAACGGCCAGGCCACGGCCGCCAAGGGCCAGCTTGACGCCACCAGCCCCTGGTTCGGCAAGCCGACCTTCGACATCAAGTACGACCTGCCCGCCGCACGCGCGCTGATGGCGCAGGCCGGCTACAGCCAGGCCAAGCCGCTCAAGGCCAAGGTCATCATCGCCCAGGGCGGCACCGGCCAGATGCTGTCGCTGCCGATGAACGAGTTCATCCAGCAGAGCCTGGCCGAGGTCAACATCCAGGTCGAGTTCCAGGTGGTCGAGCTGGAGAACCTCTACCTGCACTGGCGCAGCGGTGCCAAGTCGGACATGAACGCCGGCAAGGGCATCACGGCCATCAACCTGGGCTACGTCACCGCCGACCCGTTCTATGCGCTGACGCGCTTCGCCTACGGCAAGTACGTGGCGCCCAACGGCGTCAACTGGGGCGGCTACGACAACCCGGCGGTCAACACCGCCATCGACCAGATCCGCGCCAGCTTCGACACCAAGGTGCAGGACAAGCTGCTGGCCCAGGTGCACCAGACCATGGTCGACGACGCGCTGATGCTCTGGGTCGTGCACGACACCAACCCACACGCGCTGTCGCCCAAGGTCAAGAGCTTCGTGCAGGCGCAGCACTGGTTCCAGGACCTGACCACCCTCGGCATGTGACGGCACGATGCTGACCTACCTGCTCAAGCGCCTGCTGTACGCGCTGCCGATCGCGCTCGGCGTGACCCTGGTCTCGTTCATGCTGGTCTACATCGCGCCGGGCGATCCGCTCAACGCGATCGCCCCGGCCGATGCCCCGGCCGAGGTGATCGAGGCGCTGCGCGTCACCTACGGCCTTGACCAGCCGCTGCCGGTGCGCTACGGCCTGTGGCTGGCGCGGGCGGTGCAGGGCGACCTGGGCGTGTCGATCGCCAGCGGCCGGGCCGTGGTGGACGAGGTGCTGGCGGCCACCAGCAACACGCTGCTGCTGGCAGGCGTGGCCGCGGCGGTCGGCGTCGGCCTGGGCTGCGTGCTCGGGGCGCTGGCTGGCTACCGCGTCGGCAGTTGGGTCGATCGGGTGGCCAGCCTGATTTCGGTGATCGGCGTGAGCGTGCCGCATTACTGGTTGGGCCTGGTGCTGACGATCGTGTTCTCGGTCGTGCTCGGCTGGCTGCCGGCGATGGGGGCCGGGCCGAGCGGGGGCGACGGCGCCGGCCGCTGGGCCTGGGACCTGGCGCACCTGCGCCACCTGGTGCTGCCGGCGGCGACGCTGTGCGTGATCCCGATGGGCATCATCACGCGCACGGTGCGGGCGCTGGTGGCCGAGACGCTCCACCAGGAGTTCGTCGTCGCGCTGCGCGCGCGCGGCCTGAGCGACGTGGCGGTGTTTCGCCACGTGGCCAAGAACGCCGCGCCGACGGTGCTGGCGGTGGCCGGCCTGCAGGTCGGCTACCTGATGGGCGGCTCGATCCTGGTCGAGACCGTGTTCGCCTGGCCGGGCACCGGCTTCCTGCTCAACACCGCCATCTTCCAGCGCGACATTCCGCTGCTGCAGGGCACGATCCTGGTGCTGTGCCTGTTCTTCGTGGCGCTCAATCTGCTGGTCGACATCGTCCAGCCGCTCGTCGACCCGCGCATGGGTCGGGCTTGAAAGCGTCGCCATGTCTTCTGCCCCCGTCTTGACTGTCCCTGCCGCGAGCGGCGACGCGTTGCCGCCCGCGCGCCCCGCGCCCCGGCGCAGCTACTGGGCCGGCGTGCTGCGCCAGTTGCGGCGCGACCCGGTCACCGTGCTGAGCGCACTGCTGCTGTTGCTGATCGTCGGCGGTGCGCTGCTGGCGCCCTGGGTGGCGCCGGCCGACCCGTACAAGGCCAGCATGCTGCGCCGGCTGCTGCCGATCAACAGCCCCGGCTTCCTGCTGGGCACCGACGAGCTGGGGCGCGACATGGTCTCGCGCCTCCTCTACGGCGGCCGCCTGTCGCTGCTGATGGGCGTGCTGCCGGTGCTGTTCGCCTTCGGCATCGGTACTTCGATCGGGCTGTTCGCCGGCTACGTCGGCGGGCGCGTCAACATGCTGATCATGCGCACGCTCGACGTGTTCTACGCCTTCCCGTCGGTGCTGCTGGCGGTGGCGATCTCGGGCGCGCTCGGCCCCGGCATGAGCAACAGCCTGATTGCGCTGACGCTGGTATTCGTGCCTCAGGTGGTGCGCGTGGCCGAGAGTGTCACCACGCAGGTGCGCGGGCTCGACTACATCGACGCCGCGCGCATGAGCGGCGCCGGCGCGCTGTCGATCATCCGCGTGCACGTGCTCGGCAACGTGCTCGGCCCGGTGTTCGTCTACGCCACCGGGCTGATCAGCGTGAGCATGATCCTGGCCTCGGGCCTGTCGTTCCTGGGCCTGGGCGTCAAGCCGCCCGAGCCCGAATGGGGCCTGATGCTCAACACCCTGCGCTCGGCCATCTACGTCAACCCGTGGATCGCGGCGCTGCCCGGCGTGATGATCTTCATCACCTCGATTGCCTTCAACCTGCTGGCCGACGGTGTGCGCTCGGCGATGGACCTGCGCCGATGAATCCTCAAGAAGACCGTGGCGGCCCCGCCCAACCGCTGCTGCGCGTGAGCCAGCTGCGCAAGCACTTTGCCGTGCGCGGCGGCCTGTTCGAGCGCGAGCGCAAGACCGTGCGCGCCGTCGACGGCGTCAGCTTCGAGGTCGCCAAGGGCGAGACGCTGGGCGTGGTCGGCGAGTCCGGCTGCGGCAAGTCGACCACCGCGCGGTTGATCGCGCGGTTGATGGATCCCGACAGCGGCGAGCTGGTGTTCGACGGCGAAGGCGTCGGCCAGTACGGCGGCCTGGCGCTGAAGGACTTCCGCCGCAACCTGCAGATGGTGTTCCAGGACTCGTTCGCCTCGCTGAACCCGCGCCTGACGATCCTGGAGGCGGTCGCTTACGGCCCGCAGGTGCACGGCCTGTCGAAGGCGGCGGCGCTGGCGCGGGCCCGCGCCCTGCTCGACCGGGTCGGCCTGGCCGCCGAGATGTTCGGCTCGCGCTACCCGCACGAACTCTCCGGCGGCCAACGCCAGCGCGCCAACATCGCCCGTGCGCTGGCCTTCGAGCCGCGGCTGCTGATCCTCGACGAGGCGGTGGCTGCACTCGACAAGTCGGTACAGGCCCAGGTGCTGAACCTGCTGCAGGAGCTGAAAGCCGAGCGCGGCCTGACCTACCTGTTCATCTCGCACGACCTGCACGTGGTGCATTACCTCGCCGACCGGGTGATGGTGATGTACCTCGGCCAGGTGGTCGAGATCGGCCCGGTCGAGGCGCTCTACGGTGCGCCACGCCACCCCTACACCCGCGCGCTGCTGTCGGCGGTGCCCAGCATGGACCCGGCCCACCGCACCGAGCGTTCGCCGCTGGCCGGCGACCCGCCCAACCCGATCAACCCGCCCAGCGGCTGCCGCTTCCGCGATCGCTGCCCGCACGCGCAGCCGGTCTGTGCGGCCACCGCGCCGCAGCTGCGTGAAACGAGCGCCGGCCACTGGTCGGCCTGCCACCTGGACGATCCGGCCTCGGGTCATCCCCACGCCCCCGTGACAGCGCCTCTGGAGATGAACGCATGAATGCGCCCCTGCTTTCACCTCCGCTTTCCCCGCTGTTGTCGGTACGCAACCTCGGCGTGCAGTTCACCGGCGAGCGCACCGCCAGCGCGCTCAACGACCTGAGCTTCGATCTGGCTGCTGGCGAGGTGCTAGGCCTGCTGGGCGAGTCCGGTTCGGGCAAGAGCGTGACGCTGCGCACCCTGCTGCGCCTGCACGCGCCGCGCACCACCCGCATCAGCGGCCAGATCACGGTCGACGGCCAGGACGTGCTCGCCCTGCAGGGCCGCGCGCTGCAGCGGTACCGCGGCGGCGTGGTGTCGATGGTGTTCCAGGAGCCGGGGCTGGCGTTCGACCCGGTCTACACGATTGGCGACCAGATCGCCGAGTCGGTGCGCGCCGCACGAAGGCATCAGCCGCAGCGCGGCGCGCGAACGCGCGCTGCAGATGCTCGACCGGGTGCAGATCCCGCAGGCGAAGCGCCGGCTCGACGCCTACCCGCACGAACTCTCGGGCGGCATGCGCCAGCGCGCCATGATCGCGCTGGCCCTGGCCTGCGGGCCGAAACTGCTGCTGGCCGACGAGCCGACCACGGCGCTCGACGCCACGGTGCAGATCCAGATCCTGCTGCTGCTGCGCGAACTGCAGCGCGAGACCGGCATGGCGGTGATCTTCGTCACCCACGACATCGGCGCGGCGGTCGAGGTGGCCGACCGCATCGCGGTGATGTATGCCGGCCGCATCGTCGAGGAGAACCGCGTGGCCGGCATCGTGCAGGCGCCGCGCCACCCCTACACCGCCGGGCTGCTGCGTTCCACCGTCGGCGCCGACCAGCGCGGCCAGGTGCTGCCGACCATTCCGGGCGCGCCGCCCGACCTGTCGGCCCTGCCGCCGGGCTGCGCCTTCGCGCCGCGCTGCGCGGCAGCCAGCGCACAGTGCCGCAGCGCGCAGCCGGCACTGCGGCGGCAGCCCGGTCAGGCGCTGGCCTGCTGGCATCCGGTGGCTGAGGCATCGTTGCCGACGGCGGTGGCGGCATGAACGCCGAAGCTGCTGCCGCCCCGCGCGTGCGGGGCCGCCTGGCCGACGACGTCTGCCAGCAGCTCGCCGAGGCCATCGTGCTGGGTCAGTTCGCGCCTGGCACGCGGCTCGACGAGGTCATGCTGGCGCAACGCTTCGGCGTGTCGCGCACGCCGGTGCGCGAGGCGCTCAAGCAACTTGCCACCACCGGGCTGGTGGTGGTGCGGCCGAACCGGGGTTCGGTGGTGGCGGGGCTTGACCCCGAGCAGCTTGATGACCTGTTCGAGGCCATCGGCGAGCTCGAAGCCGCCTGCGCCCGCCACGCCGCGCTGCGCATGAGCGAGCCCGAACTCGCCACGCTGCGCAGCCTGCACGCCCAGAGCCGGCAGGCCATGCAGGCGAGCGACATCGACCGCTACGACGCGCTCAATCTGGAGCTGCACTTGGTCATCATCCACGGCGCGCACAACCCGGTGCTGAGCGACACCGCCATCGCGCTGCGCCACCGCGTCGCGCCGTTCCGGCGGACCCAGTTCCGCCAGTTGGAGCGCATCGGCGAATCGTTCGCCGAGCATTCGGCCATCATCGAGGCCATCCTGGCCCACGACGCCGTGGCGGCGCACCGCGAAATGCGCCATCACCTGCTGTCGGCGCGGGGCGCGGCCGGCCGGCTCGCACCGGCCTGGACCTCGACGGCGGTGCCTGAAGCCGCTATTTCACCGTGAGCATCACCTTGAGCACCCTGATGAAACCCATCCTCGGCACCCGGGGCGCTGTCGTTGCGCCGCACTCGCTGGCCTCGCAGGCCGGCCTCGACATCCTGCGCGAGGGCGGCAATGCGATCGAGGCGACGATTGCGGTGGCCTCGACGCTGGCCGTCGTCTACCCGCACATGACCGGCATCGGCGGCGACGGCTTCTGGCTGCTGCGCGAGCCCGGCCAGCCGGTGCGCTCGATCGACGCCTGCGGCCGCACCGGCGCGGGCGTGCACGCCGGGCTGTACGGTGACGCCGCCACCATTCCCTGGCGCGGCCCGCTGGCGGCCAACACCGTGGCCGGCACCGTCTCAGGCTGGGCCACTGCGTGGCGCCACAGCCGCGACGCCTGGGGCGGCCGGCTGCCGTTCGCGCGCCTGCTCGAATCGGCCATCGGCTACGCCCGCGACGGCTTTCCGGTCACGCACAGCCAGGAGCAGAACACCCGCGCCAAGCGCGCCGAGCTGGAAGCGCTGCCGGGCTTCGCGGCCAGCTTCATGCCCGACGGCGACGTGCCGCGCTACGGCAGCCGCCACCGCTTCCCGACGCTGGCGGCCACGCTGCAGCAGATCGCCGACGCCGGCCCCGACGACTACTACCGCGGCGATCTGGCGCGCCAGATCGCGCAGGACCTGGCCGCCGTCGGCAGCCCCATCACCGCCGCCGACCTGGCCGCACAGCACGCCACGCTGCAGGCGCCGCTGGCCCTGCAGCTGCAGGCCGGGCGGCTCTACAACCAGGCGCCGCCGACGCAGGGCGTGGCCTCGCTGATGATCCTGGGCGTCTACGAGCGCCTGCACCAGGCCGGCTGGAGCCCCGACAACGCGGCCGGCATCCACGCACTGGTCGAGGCCACCAAGCAGGCCTTCATCGTGCGCGACCGCCATGTCGCCGATCCGGCGCAGATGGCGCTCGACGCCACCGAGTTGCTCAGCGCCGAGCGCCTGCAGCGCATGGCCGACGCGGTGCCGCTGGGCGCCGCCAGCCCGTGGCCGGCACCGGTGAGCGACGGCGACACCACCTGGATGGGCGTGATCGACGCCGCCGGCCGCGCCGTCAGCATGATCCAGAGCATCTACTTCGAGTTCGGCAGCGGCGTGGTGCTGCCCCACACCGGCATCTGGTGGCAGAACCGCGGCTGCTCGTTCGACCTCGCCCCGGGCCGCCTGCGCAGCCTCGGGCCGGGCCGCAAGCCCTTCCACACGCTGAACCCCGCGATGGCCGAACTCGCCGACGGCCGGCTGCTGGTCTACGGTACGATGGGCGGCGAGGGCCAGCCGCAGACCCAGGCGGCGGTGTTCGCGCGCATCGTCTGGGGCGGCCACGACGTGCGCTCGGCGGTGGCCGCGCCGCGCTGGCTGCTGGGCCGCACCTGGGCCGAGCAGAGTACGACGCTGAAGATCGAAGCGCGCTATGCGCCCGCGCTGATCGAGCAGCTGCGTGCGCTGGGCCACCCGGTCGAGGTGGTGTCGGACCTGGATGAGCGCATGGGCCACGCCGGCGCGCTGCTGCTGCACCCGGGCGGCTGGATCGAAGGCGGCGAAGACCCGCGCAGCGACGGCTGCGTTGCGGCCTGGTGAGGCGCGGCCCGTGAAGCACTTCAAGTTCGACTGGTTCATGCGCGGCATGCTGGGGGTAGTGGCGCTGGCCTTCATCTGGCCGGCGCCCGGCGCGCACGGCGGCGTGCTGCAGCCCGAGTGGCTCAACAAGATCGGCGTGGCGCTGGTGTTCTTCCTCAACGGCCTGGGCCTGAGCCTGGCGGCCATGCGCGATGGCGCGCTGCGCTGGCGCGTGCACCTGCTGGTGCAGCTCAGCACCTTCGTGCTGTTTCCGCTGCTGGGCGTGCTGATCCTGTGGGGCACGCGCGGCTGGATGAGCCCCGAGCTGCAGCTGGGCTTCTTCTACCTCTGCGCGCTGCCGTCGACCGTGTCGTCTTCGGTGGCGCTGACGGTGGCCGCGCGTGGCAACGTGCCGGTGGCGGTGTTCAACGCGACGCTGTCGAGCCTGATCGGCGTGCTGATCACGCCGGCCTGGATGGCCTGGCTGCTGGGCCGCACCGGCGTGCAGTTTCCGGTCGGGCCGGTGATCGTCGACCTGCTGCTGTGGGTGGTGCTGCCGCTGGTGGTGGGTCAGCTGGCGCGTGGCCGGCTGGGCGGCTGGGCGCGGGCGCACCGCAGCGGCATCCAGATCGTCGACCGGCTCACCATCCTGCTGCTGATCTACACCTCGTTTGCCGACTCGGTCCAGCAGGGCATCTGGTCACGCTACGGGGTGTTGCCAGTGGTCGAGTCGCTGGTGGGCGCGGTGCTGCTGTTTGCCGTGGTGCTGATGGCCGTGCGCATGGCGGCCCGGCTGATGAACCTGTCGGTGGAAGACCGGGTGGCCGCCGTGTTCTGCGGCTCCAAGAAGACCCTGGCCGCCGGCGTGCCGATGGCGCACCTGATCTTCGGTGCCCACCCGGCGATCGGCCTGATCCTGATGCCGCTGATGCTCTACCACCCGCTGCAGCTGGCCGTGGGTGGTGTGTTGGCGCAGCGCTGGGCCGGGCGCGCGGCCCAGCCGCAGGCGGGCATGCCGTAACCCCAGACCCGCGGGGCTCAGCACTCCAGCGTCAACGTCAGGTCGCCCACCCGCGCCCAGGCCTGCACCTCTTCGCGCAGCAGGTGCAGGGTGCGCGGGTTGGCGTCGGCCCAGGTGGCGTCCAGCCGGAGGCGGGCGCGGTCGGCGTCCAGCGACAGTTGCGGAATGGAGCGCAGCAACTCGCAGCGCGGGTGATAGAACAGCACCGTCAGGCGCAGCGCAAGCACCTGGGCGGCGCGTTGGCTGTCGGCCAGCAGCGGCTCGATCTTGCGCAGCCCGCCGCGCTGGCCCAGCACCAGATCGGCGAGGCGGCGCTGCTGGCTTTGCGAGAAGCCCGGCGCATCGGTGTGCGCCAGCAGGTAGGCGCTGTGGCGGTGGTGGTCGTGGTGCGAAATGCTCATGCCCACCTCGTGCAGCGCGGCCGCCCAGCCGAGTTCCTGTCGTACTTCCAGCGCTGGCTGCGGCACCATCTGGTCGAACAGGGCCAGCGCCAGGGCCTGGACCCGCTGCGCCTGCAGCAGGTCGACCTGAAAGCGCTGCTGCAGGTCGGCCACGGTCTCGTCGCGCCAGCCGTGGCCCTCGGGGGCACGCAGGGCGGCAATGCGCTGGGCCAGGTCGAAGATCACGCCCTGGCGCAGCGCGGCGCGGGTGGGCCGGATTTCGGTGATGTTGAACTGGTGCAGCAGCGCGGCCAGGATCGCCAGCCCGCCGGGCAGCACGGCGCGGCGCTCGTCGCGCAGGCCGGGCAGGTCCAGCGTCTTGACCGATCCGGCGCTGAGGCACTGGCGCACGCACCAGCGCAGGCCGTCGGCGGTGATGGTGCCGTCGCTGCGGCCGTTGGCCGCCAGCAGCTGGCTGACGGCGCCGGCCGTGCCCGACGAGCCGAGCGCCTCGGCCCAGCGTTCGCGGCCGAAGGCCTGCAGGGCTTCTTCCAGCTCGGCCTCGGCGGCGATCTGGGCGTGGCGGAATGCTTTTTCGGTGCAGACGCCATCAGGGAAATAACGCTCCGACAGGCTGACGCTGCCGATGCGGAACGACTCGGCCAGCCGGGGCGTCTGGCCCTGGCCGACGATCAGCTCGGTCGAGCGCCCGCCGATGTCGATCACCAGCCGCGTCGGGTCGGCCGGCTCCAGCTGCGACACGCCGGCGTAGATCAGCCGCGCTTCCTCGCGCCCCGAGATGACCTCGATCGGGTAGCCGAGCGCGGCCTCGGCCTGCGCCAGGAACTCGTCGCGGTTGTGGGCCTCGCGCAGCGTCTGGGTGGCCACGGCGCGCAGCTGCCCGGCCGGCAGGCCGCCCAGGCGCTGGCGGAAGCGCCGCAGGCAGGCCAGGCCGCGCTCGGTGGCGGCGGCGGTCAGCACGCCGGCGGTGTCCAGGCCCGAGCCCAGTCGCACCGTTTCCTTCAGGTAGGCAATGCGCTGGTACTGGCCGTTGCGGATCTGGGCCAGCTCCAGCCGGAAGCTGTTGGAGCCGATGTCGATGGCACCCAGCACCCCGCGCCACTGCACGCCGTGCGAGGACTGGGCGGCCTCGGTCCACGCGTCATCCGTCAATCTCATGTTCATTGAATACGATTTATACTGTTTATTGAATTGATCTTCATGCGCCAGGGCGCAGCGTCCCCATCCGGGAGGACGGGATGAGGCAAGCAACCCGACAGCGTAGGCGGCGCATATGACAAAACGATGGCAATGGGGTGCGGCACTGCCGGCGGGCCTGGATGTCCCCGCACCGCCCGACCTGCCGGAGTTGACGGAGCTGTGGCAACTCGCGCAACTCGGCCAGCCCTGGCTGCGCACGCGCACCCTCTGCGAGGTGGCGGTGGGCGGCCATCAGCTGCCGGTGCCGGTGCTGACCCTGGGCAGCGAGCGGCCCGATGCGCCGGTGGCGGCGTTCTTCGGCGGTGTGCACGGGCTGGAGCGCATCGGCAGCCAGGTGGTGCTGGCGTACTTGCGCAGCCTGGTGATGCGGCTGGCGTGGGACGAGAGCCTGCACCGGCAGCTGGAGGCCGTGCGGCTGGTGTTCGTGCCGGTGGTCAACCCCGGCGGCATGTGGCTGGGCACGCGCGCCAATCCCAACGGGGTCGACCTGATGCGCAACGCGCCGGTCGATGCGCGCGAAAGGGTCGCGCCGCTGGTCGGCGGACACCGCATCAGCTCAGCCTTGCCCTGGTACCGCGGCAAGCGCGGCGCGGCGCCGGAGGTGGAATGCGCTGCGCTGTGCGAGGTGGTCGAGCGCGAGCTGCTTGGCCGCCCGTTCGCGCTGGCGCTCGACTGCCATTCCGGCTTCGGCCTGAATGACCGGCTCTGGTTTCCCTGGGCTGGCAGCCGTCAGCCGATCGAACATCTGCCGGAGGTGCACGCGCTGGGCCAGATCCTCGACAGCAGCCTGCTGCATCACCGCTATCTGCTGGAGCCGCAGTGCCGCCAGTACCTGACGCACGGCGACCTGTGGGATCACCTCTACCAGCGCGCCGGCGAGCGCGGCACCGGCACCTTCCTGCCGCTGACGCTGGAGATGGGCTCGTGGCTGTGGGTCAAGAAAAACCCGCGCCAGCTGTTGAGCCGGTGCGGCATCTTCAACCCGGTGCAATCACACCGCCAGCAGCGCGTGCTGCGCCGCCACCTGAGCGGGCTGGACTTCATCACCCGCGCGGCGGCCAGCTGGACCCACTGGGTACCGCGTGACGCGGCCCGCCAGCAGCACCGCGAACAGGCGCTGGCGCGCTGGTATGCCGGGAGTGCGCGGTGATGGCGGACGTCGCTGCGCCCAAGGCGCCCTGGGTCTTGCTGCGCGGCCTCAGCCGGGCGGCGGTGCACTGGGGGGATTTTCCGCAGCAACTCGCCCACGCCACCGGCCGCCGCGTGCTGTGCATCGACCTGCCGGGCAACGGCACGGCCGCCGGCACGCCCAGCCCGACCGATGTGGCCGCCATGGCGCGGTACGCCCGCCGGCAACTGCGCGCGGCGGGCCTCGCCGGGCCGGTGCACCTGCTCGCGCTCTCGCTGGGCGGCATGGTGGCGTGCCACTGGGCCACCGCCTGGCCGCAAGAAGTGCGCAGCGCCGTGCTGGTCAACAGCAGCCTGCGCGGGCTCAGCCCGTGGCATCAGCGCCTGCGGCCTGCGGTCTATCCGGCGCTGCTGCGGTTGATGCTGCTGCCGGTGCGCGATGCGGTCTGGGAAGACACGGTCTACCGCCTCACCAGCCAGCGGCCTGAACGGCGCGAGGCCACCGTGCGACGCTGGACCGTGTTGCGCCAGGCCCAGCCCGTGAGCCGCCTGAACGTGCTGCGCCAGCTGCTGGCCGCTGCGCGTTATTGCGCGCCGCCTGAGGCGCCCCCCGTGCCACTGCTGGTCCTGAACAGCCGGGGAGACCGGCTGGTGGCTCCGGCCTGCTCGCTCAACCTGGCCCGGCGCTGGGGCGCCTCTCTGGCGATGCATCCTGACGCCGGTCACGACCTGCCGCTGGATGCGCCGGAGTGGGTGCTGGCCGAGTTGAAGCGCTGGTGCGTCAGCCTGGAGGGGCCATCCGGTCTGGCGGATTCCTGAGGCTCAGCCCGTGGCCTTCTCGATTGAGGCGCGCAACTCCGCCATCGCAGCGCTCACATCGGCTTCGAACTCTTTCCAGCGATAGACGCCGGCGCGCTTCATGGCGGCGACCTTGTCCTCGGCCGTTTTCAGGTCGGCTTGCAGCGTGGCGATCTGCGCGTCGAGCCGCGCCTTGGCGTCGCTGCCGGCTGCGGCCGCTTTGCGCTCCAGTTCGGCGAGCTTGACCTTGCCCCGGGCAATGTCCTGTTCGGCGCCGGCCACGAACTTGTCGCCGATGCGGGTGTCGTTGGCGTAGTTGAAGCGCGGCATCGACTTGATGGATTCCCTGGTCGCGCCGGCCATGACCAGCTTGCCGCCCTGTTCCTGGATCTGCTTGACCGGGATGGCCACGTCGTGCCGGCCGATGCCCACGAATCCACCCGCGCCGACGATCACGTAGGACACGCTCTTGTCCGGCGCAATGATCAGGTCATCGACCTTGCCGACTTTCTGGTCGGCCTCGTTGTAGACCGTCTTGCCGAGGAGGCTCTTCTTGACGCTCCAGCCCATGGCCAGATGGGCGGGTGTGCTGGCGTCGGTGCCCACGACGGTGGAGCCTGCGACCTGGGCACCGGCGGTGCCGATGGACAGCGAGCTTCCACCGATGACGAGGGCTGCAATCAAAAGGATCTTTTTCATGGGAATTTCCTTGTACGGCGGGGTTGATTTCAGGTTGTAGCGACGCCGCCCGACACCGTCGGTTCGTCAACGCACAGGCTAGTCAGCCCACCTGCGGCCCGCTTGGCGATCCGCAACGATCGGAAGGATTTCCCCAAAGGCCCATGGCCATTTCGGCCGGACGTGTCGCGCATCAAAGCCGACCCATCCGGCCAAGGACCTCAGCCCTTCTTGCTGCCCGGTTTGGCCTTGGCGGCTTTTTCGACCTTGTCGGTCTTTTCAGCCTTGGGGCGGCCGGTCTTGATCGACGGCACTGCCTGCAGCGCAGCCAGCAGCGCGGTGTTGTTCATGGCGGCCAGGGTGGCGATGCCGGCGCGCAGCAACTCGCTCTTCTTGACGTGATGCGCCAGGCCGAGCGCCCGGCGTTTCAGGGCGTCCAGCTGCGCGTATTCCGGCTCGGGGATCGTGAAGCTGTCGCGCACGAGCTTGGCCTTGGGCGCATCCAACGGCGTCGCTGCGACGGCCGCTACCGGCGCGACCTGGGCCGGGGCGGGTTTGCGCGGCTTGCGAGCGGCGGGCGCGGCCTTGGCCTTGGGCAGAGCGGCCGGAGTGGGCGTCACGGCGACCGGAGTGACCGCTACAGTGGCGATGGTTTCAACGGGCGTGGCAGAGGTCTTGGACATGGTTTTCCTTTGAAATCGTATAAATAGTATATTTGTTTTGATGTGACTTCAATCTACAGAAAGATCTGTCCCATGGCTTCCACCTCTGCACTCAGCGCCCTGCGACTGGCGCCGTTCCATCTTGACGACGAGGCTGTCGCCTGGGTCGAGGGCTGGCTGAACACACTGTCGACCGAGCAGAAGGTGCGGCAGCTGTTCAACCTGCCCGCACATGGCGACGACGAGGCCGCCGTGGCGGCGCTGGCCGCGCACGGCGTCGGTGGCGTGACGCGCTTTGGCGGCACCGACCTGGCCACCAGCTGGCGCGCCACGCGCAGCCTGATGGAACGCAGCGAGATCCCGCTGCTCATCAGCGGCGACATCGAGGGCGGCGCCATCGGCCTGCCCTTCGGCACGCAGCTGCCCAACCAGCTCGGCCTGGCCGCCACCGGCTCCACCGCGCTGGCGGAAGAGGCTGTGGCGGTGCTGGCGGCGGAGGCTCGGGCGCTGGGCTACAACTGGACCTTCACGCCGGTGGTCGACATCAACGCGGCGTTCCGCAGCGCCATCGTCGCCACCCGCTCGTACGGGTCCGACGTCGACGCCATCCTGGCGCAGGCCCTGGTCAACGTGCGCACCTTCCAGCGCCACGGCATTGCCGCCACCGCCAAGCACTGGCCGGGCGAGGGCTTCGACGACCGCGACCAGCATCTGGTCACCACCCTCAATCCGCTCGACATGGATGCCTGGCGCGCACGCTTCGGCCGTCTCTACCAGGGCCTGATCGACGCGGGCGTGATGTCGGTGATGTCCGCCCACATCGCTTTGCCGGCCTACGCGCGCCAGCGCGGCGCGAGCGGCCTGGAAGCGTGCCGGCCGGCCTGTGTGTCGAGCCTGCTCAACCTGGACTTGCTGCGCGGTGAACTGGGCTTCAACGGCCTGATCGTGTCGGATGCCACCGGCATGGCGGGCTTGTCGAGCTGGGCGGACCGCGCCACCTGCGTGCCGGAGGTGATTGCCAACGGCTGCGACGTGCTGCTGTTTCCCAGCCCGTTCGAGACCGATTTTGGCCACGTCATGCGCGCGCTGTCGGATGGCCGCCTGACCGAGGCGCGCATCGAGGATGCCGTCACCCGCGTGCTCGGCCTCAAGGCCGCGCTGGGCCTGCACCGCAAGACGCTCGACGAGCGCCTGCCGCCGCTGGAGCAGGCCCGCGCGGTGGTGCGCCGCCCCGCCCATCTGGACGTGGAGCAGCGCGTTGCCCGTGCCAGCGTCACGCTCGTGAAGGACGTCAACGCGACGCTGCCGCTCAGCGTGGCCCGGCACCGCCGCATCGTCGTTGTCACCGATCCGGCGCGGGCGGGCTTTGCCGGTCAGGCGCCGCTGGAGCTGGAGGTGCCGCGCCTGCTGGCCGCACAGGGCTTCGAGGTGCGCGCCTTCGACGCGGCGCAGCCGCCCACCCCGGCCGACACCGATCTGGTGCTCTACCTGCTGGCGCAGGAGTCGCTGCTGGTGCGCTCGCACATCTACATCGACTGGGAGCGCGTGCACGGCGACTGGCGCGTGGCCATGAAGCGCTTCTGGCACGAACTGCCTTGCGTGCTGGTGTCGTTCGGCCACCCCTACTACCTGTACGACGCACCGCGCATGCCTTGCGTCATCAACGCCTACACCGCCGCCACGCCGGTGCAGCAGGCGGTGGTGCGCAAGCTAGTCGGCGACGAGGCCTTTGTCGGCGTCAGCCCGGTCGACGCCTTCTGCGGCCTGCCCGACGCCGGGTTCTGAGGCACCCGCCGCCGTTTTGGCCGCCGTCAGGTTCTGCTGCACCTGCAGCAGCAGCGCGATCAGCTGCTGCTGCTCGGCGGCCTTCAATCCGGCCACCGCCTGGGTGGCCAGGTGCGCGGACTGCTGCTGCAGCACCTGCAGCACCGCCTGCCCGCTGGCGGTCAGCCTCAGCCGGACGTTGCGGCGGTCGGCCTCGTCGGCGGCGCCCTCCAGCAGGCCCCGGTCCCGCAGGCCCTTGATCAGGCGCGCGAGTTGCGCCTTGTCGCGGCCACTCTCGCGCGCCAGATCGCTTTGCGTCGCGCCGGGGTGGTGGCCCAGGTAGCCCATCACCTTGCTTTCCATGTGCGTGACGTCGTGCGGGCCGTGGCGCAGCACCTGGAATTGCTGCGCGCGGTAGAGGTGCATGACCTTGTGGATCAGCTCCAGCGGGTTCTCGTCCCTGGAGGCAAGAGAATGATTGACATTGTCTTTTGATTTGCGCATGATGGAAGATATTGTCATCTATTTGGGCTGACGCCCTCTTTCATGAATACAAGAACCATGACCTGGCTGCTGGCCGGCCTGAGCATGATCGGCCCTTTTGCGACCGACACCTACCTGCCGTCCTTCCCCGCCCTGGCCCAGCAATTTGACGTGAGCCAGGCGCTGGTGCAGCAGACGCTGAGCATCTATCTGGTCGGCTATGCCGTGATGACCTTGTTCTACGGCACGCTGTCGGACTCATTCGGGCGCCGGCCGGTGATGCTGGTGGCCTTGATGCTGTTCACCGGCGCTTCGATCGGGGCGATGCTGGCACCCAGTTTCGGCTGGCTGCTGGCCTTTCGGGGCCTGCAGGGGCTGTCGGCCGGTGCAGGTCGGGTCATCAGCCAGGCCGTTGTCCGTGACCGCCTGGGTGGCGCGGCCGCCCAGAAGATGCTGGCCAGCATCATGATGGTCTTCGGCCTGGCCCCGGCGATTGCGCCCATCGTGGGCGGCTACCTTCACGTCCTGGTCGGCTGGCGTGCCAACTTCGCCTTCATGGCGGGTTTCGGCTTGCTGCTGCTGCTGGCGTGCGCACGCTCCCTGACCGAGACGCTGGAGCCTGCCGGCCGGCAGCCGTTTCAGTTCAAGGTCATCACCCGCAACTACCTGGCGGTGATCCGGCATCCGCAGTTCCTGCTGCGCAGCCTGGCCATCGGGCTGGCCTTCGGTGGTTTCGGGCTCTACATCGCGTCGGCCGCGAGTTTTGTGCTGCAGGTGCTGCACCTCACCGAGACCTCGTTTTCCTGGCTGTTCATGCCTTTGATCGGTGGCCTGGTCGCCGGTTCGATGGCGAGTTCCAGGCTCGCCCACCGCATCAAGGCCGAGTCGTCGGTGTGGCTGGGCTTGCTGATCGCGGCCATCGCCATGGCGTTCAACCTGGCCTACACCACCCACTTCGTTGCAGCGGTGCCCTGGGCCGTGCTGCCGATCATGCTGTACTCCTTCGGCCTGGCGATTGCGTTGCCCGGCATGACGGTGATGACCATGGGCCTGTTCCCGACCCTGCGCGGCCTGGCGTCTTCGCTGCAGAACTTCGTGCAGATGCTGGTCTTTGCGCTGATCTCGGCGTTCGTCGCGCCGCTGCTGATGGACAGCGCCTTCAAGCTGGCCGCCGGTGCGGCGGTCCTGATGACCTCGGGCGCCGCCTGCTGGGCCTGGGCCAGCCGAACCCGGTACAGGGAGACCGCGTGATCAGCGCGTGATCAGTCATCGCCGCGCTTGCGGAAGGCCCACCAGCCGGCGATCACGGTGAAGCTGATCACGATGCCCACGATGACCAGAAACCCGTGCGGGTGCTCGGCCAGCGGAATCCCGCCCACATTCATGCCCAGCAGGCCGGCGATGATGTTGATGGGCAGGGCCAGCACGGTCACGATCGTCAGCACGAACAGGCTGCGGCCGTTCTGCTCGTTGACCTGCGCGGCGACCTCCTCCTGCAGCAGCTTGATGCGTTCCTGCAGCGCCACCATGTCGCGCAGCACCACCGAGAACTCCTCGGTCGCGTCGCGCAGGTCCTGCACGTCCAGCTCATCCATCCAGGCGGGTGGGTGCTGCAGCAGCCGGAACAGCGCCGCCGGCTCCGGCAGCAGCAGCCGCTGCAGCCGCACCAGCAGGCGGCGCATGGCGCCCAGGCGGGCGCGCTTGTGGTCGAGGCGCTCGGCCAGCAGCCGGTCCTCGACCTCGTCGACCCGCGTGGTCGCCTGGCGCACCAGGTCCACCAGCACATCGGCCTGGTGGCGCAGCAGCTGAGCCAGCAGATCGGCGGTGGAGCGCACCGGCTCGCCTTCGCGCAGGGCGATGCGCAGCTGGTCGATCGAGCGCAGCGGCTTGCGCCGGCCGGTGACGACCAGCCGTTCGTTCAGGCAGATCCAGAGCGTGGCGGTGTCGGTCGGCTCGAAGGCGAAGTCGAACTGCAGGTCGTTGACCACCGCCAGCAGCGCCTGCTCGACCCGCTCGACGCGGGTCGAGTGCAGCCCGCCGCGCAGCGTGTCGAAAAAGGCGTCGGGCAGCGCGGCGTGCTCGATCAGCCAGCGCTCCGAGGCGTTGTGCGCCAGGTTGAAGTGCAGCCAGATGAAGCCGCCTTGCTCGGCTGGCGACGGGTTCTGCAGCCACGCAGCGGCGCGGACGGTGTCGATGGCGGTGGTCTGCAGGGCCTCGGCGCCTGAACTCGTGCCCGTGGCGGGCGTGAACAGGTAGCCGCAGATCAGCCCGGCGGCGTCGCTGCCATAGGTGGCGGTGGTTTTGGTGTCCTGGCGGCGTGGGTCGAGGATGTCGGAAATCGAACTGCTCAAGGTGCAAAGCCGGTTTGGAGGAGTCGCCTAGTCTGCCCCAAGCCAAGGCGCGCGTCGTTCACGCAACTGTCACGCGGCCATCAAACGCACGTCACGCGTGGCACGCAGGATCGGGCGCATGAATGTGCCTGTGTCCGATCCGATTGCCGCTGTCCCTCCTCACCTGTCGGTGCGCAGCGTGTTCATCTCCGATGTGCACCTGGGCACGCCCGGCTGCCGGGCCGACGCGCTGCTGGACTTCCTGCGCCATGTGCAGTGCGAGCAGCTGTATCTGGTGGGCGACATCGTCGACGGCTGGCAGCTGCGCCGGCGCTGGTACTGGCCGCAGGCGCACAACGACGTGGTGCAGAAGCTGCTGCGCACCGCCCGCAAGGGCACGCGCGTGGTGTTCGTGCCGGGCAACCACGACGAGTTCGTGCGCCGCTACCTGGGCCATCAGTTCGGCGGCATCGAGGTGGTGGAGGACTGCATTCACCGCACCGCCGACGGCCGCCAGTTCTGGGTCATGCACGGCGACCTGTTCGACGGCGTGGTGCAGTGCGCCAAGTGGCTGGCGCACCTGGGCGACCACGCCTACGAGTTCACGCTCAAGCTCAACCGCCACCTGAATTCGCTGCGGGCGCGGCTCGGGCTGCCGTACTGGTCGCTGTCGCGCTACCTCAAGCTCAAGGTCAAGCGCGCGGTCAACTTCATCGGCGACTTCGAGGCGGCCGTGGCCCGCGAGGCCCGCAAGCGCGGCATGGACGGCGTGATCTGCGGCCACATCCACCACGCCGAGCTGCGCCAGATCGACGGCATCACCTACGCCAACGACGGCGACTGGGTCGAGAGCCTGACCGCGCTGGTCGAGCACGCCGATGGCCGGCTGGAGATCATCGACTGGGCTGCCGAACTGCGCAACCGCAGCCGGCGGACGGTGCCACTGCTGAGTCACGATGCGGCCGAGGTGACACAAGCCGCGTGAGAGGACATGAGGGGGCGTGAAGGGGGGCTGTCTCCGCCCCCCTGATTCAAGCGACGGCCCAACCCGCCGACGCATCACGCCGGATCGGCTGCAACGCCTCGGCAAACTGGCGCGTGGCCGCTGCCCAGGAATACTGCTCGGCGAATTCGCGCACGCCCCGGCGGTCCAGCTGCAGGGCGGCCAGGCAGGCGGCGCGCAGGTCGTCATCGAGCACGCCACCCTGGCGCGAGGTGCCCACCACATCGATCGGCCCGGTCACCGGCAGCGCGGCCACCGGTGTGCCGCAGGCCATGGCCTCGATCAGCACCAGGCCGAAGGTGTCGGTGCGGCTGGGGAAGACCTTCACATCGGCGCTGCGGTAGACGCCGGCCAGCTGCGGGCCGTCGAGCACGCCGAACCAGCGCACGCCGGGATAGCTGCGCTTGAGGCGTGCCTCTTCCGGGCCGGTGCCGGCCACCCACTTCTCGCCCGGCAGATCGAACCGCAGAAAGGCATCCACGTCCTTCTCGACCGCCAGGCGGCCGACGTACAGGAAGACCGGCCCTTCCTTGCGTTCGAGCTGCGGCGCCTGCGGGTGAAAGACATCGAGGTTGACGCCCCGGCTCCACATTGCCGGCACCGTGAAGCCCTGCGCGCGCAGGTCGTCGGCCATGCTGGGCGTGGGCACCAGCGTGGCGCCGCCGGCGTTGTGGAAGCGCCTCAGCACCGCGTAGCTCCAGTCCACCGGCAGGCGCGTGCGCAGCTGCAGGTATTCCGGGAAGCGGCTGTGATACGCGGTCGTGAAGGGCCAGCCCCGGCGCACCGCCACCGAGCGCGCGGCCCAGCCGAGCGGGCCTTCGGTGGCGATGTGCAGGCCGTCCGGCGCAATTGCATCCAGCCGGCGCGCCATCATGGCCGGCGTCACCAGCGCCAGGCGGATGTCGGGGTAGGTCGGGCAGGGGAAGTTGCGAAACCCGTCCGGCGAGATCACGGCCACTTCATGGCCCAGGGCTTCGAGCTCGCGGCAGGTCATCTTGAGCGTGCGGACCACGCCGTTGACCTGCGGCATCCAGGCGTCGGTGACGATGGCAATCTTCATGGCGTTTTCCTGCGGAGTGCAAACGCCATGAAGATAGGGCGGCTTGATGACACGGGAGAGTCAGCCGCCGATGCCGCGCGCCCGTCAACTCGCCGTGCTGGGAAACGCCTTCCGGAAGGCCTCGATACCGTGCGACAGGCTCTCCACCAGCCCCGGCACGGCGTCGGCCAGGTCGCGGTGCTCGGTCAGCGTGTCCTGGACCGCAGCGGTCAACTCGGGGATGCGGCGGCGGATCTGCGGCGGCGTGAGGCGGCAGGTCCGGCCGAACGACAGCAGCCCGAGCCGTGCGGCAAAGAGCGATTTGTTGCCCTCCAGGGTCAAGGCGAGCGCGTCACCGGGCAGGTAGCAGGTGGTGTTGACGATGTCGAAGGCGGGCGCCAGGGTGGCATCGTCTGCTGCCGGGTCGCTGTAGAGCAGGCCGAAGTTCTTCAGGTGTGCGTCGCCGTTGCCCAGGATGCACGAGATGGCCACCATGTCGAACAGCTGGTGCAGGCTGGGCGTGATGCGGTCCGGGGCGCAGTTGTCCTCGATCACCCGGGCCACGCGTTCGTAGGAGCCGCTGTACTTGCGCTCGGCGTCGAGGGCGCAGAGCACGGCCATGTCCTCGAAGCCCAGCGCCTGACCCGTGTCGGTCCGGTCGAAGCGGCGCATCACGAACAGGCGGGTGTTGTCGGACAGGTAGAACGGCGGGCACGGGATCCCCGCGCGACGCACGGCCTGCATGCAGACGTACTCGTTGATCGCCAGCCCCGGAAACTCGTCCAGCCCGGACTTGACGATCAGGTCGTGTGTGACGGCCGTGGCCCGCGTGGGCGGTGTGGGTGGCGTCGCTTCGGCGCCCGGCTCGGCCCGTTCAGGCACCAGCACCTTGGGTTGCACGCCGCTGACGCCCGAACGCAGCAGGTAGCGCTCCAGCAGCGTGTCGAACAGCCCTTCAGCGCCACGGTAGCGCAGGATGTGCTGCAGCGATTCCCCTGTGCCAGGGGCTGTGGCTGCCGGCGCCTCCCCTTCGCGCGACAGGAAGACCCGGCCGATGGCGGCATCCCCGGGCAGCAGGGCCAGCGTCAGCGCCGGATCGTCCAAGGTGGACTTGGCCAGCAGGTGCTGCAGCCGCTCGCGCAGAAAGCCTTCGGGCTGGTTCATCTGGAAGATCGGAGGCAGCGACGGGCTGATGAAAGCCAGCCTGCGCACCGGCATCGTCAACGACACCGCGCTGCGCACGTCTGCCTGCGCTGCATAGGAAAACTGGTAGTGGCCCGCCTCGCGGGCCAGCGTGCCGGCCAGGCCGGTCGGGGTGGCGACGTGCAGCGCGTTCACGTCGAATGCTCGCGCTGCAGCTCTTCCAGCGTCGGGCGACGTGCGGGCTGCAGGCTCAGGCGCTGACCCAGGGCAGCAGCGATCCGCGCGTAATAGCGGCTGGCCACGCGCTCGTCACCGGCCTCGACCTGGATGACCTTCAGCCGAGGAATGCCCGCTTGTTCGGCCAGGGCGGCCTGGCTCAGCCCCCGTTCGCTGCGCGCTTGGCGTAGCGCCGTGCCTAATTGGATCAGGATGTTCATGTATTGATATTAGAACAATTTATTTTAAAAGTATTGATTTCAATACTTTTAGCCTCCAAGTCAGCGCCCAGGTCAAAGGTCGTTCCGGATGCGGTGGAGCAGCTCATGTCGTCAGCGCACCGATACGATCCACGCTGGGCCGCTTCCGGCCTGCCCCGAGGCTGAACTGATGAACCGCACTGATGAAACCGCATCCGCTTACCTGGAGAAAAGAGCCCTGGCGCTGCTGCTGATGGTGGTGACCCTGGCGCTGGGCTGGGTGCTGCTGCCGTTCTACGGCCCGATCCTGTGGGGGGTGATCATTGCGCTGCTGTTCGAGCCGCTCTACCGCTGGCTGCTGCCCCGGCTGCGCCGGCGGCGCACGCCGGCGGCACTGCTGACGCTGCTGGCCGTGCTGGTGATCGTGATCCTGCCGCTAGCCTTCGTGACGGCCTCGCTGGCGCACGAGGCGGCCGGCGTCTACCAGCGGCTGCAGTCGGGTGAGCTCAACCCGGCGCAGTACTTTCGTGGCGTGTTCGAGGCCCTGCCGTCAAGCCTGACGACGCTGCTCGACCGCTTCGGGCTGATCAACTTCGACGCCCTGCAGCGCCGCCTGATCGCCCTGCTGGCCCAGGGCAGCCAGTTCATCGCCACCCAGGCGCTGAGCATCGGCCAGAACACGTTCGAGTTTGTCGCCAGCCTGTTCATCACGCTCTACCTGGCGTTCTTCCTGATCCGCGACGGCGAGGGCGTGGCGCGCACCCTGCAGCGCGCCATTCCGCTGGCGCCGCCGCACATGCAGGAGCTGCGCGAGAAGTTCGCCACCGTGATCCGCGCCACCGTCAAGGGCAACCTGCTGGTGGCGGTGATCCAGGGGGCGCTCGGGGGGGTGGCGTTCTGGTGGCTCGACGTCGGCGGCGCGCTGCTGTGGGCGGTGCTGATGGCGTTTCTGTCCCTGCTGCCGGCGGTGGGTGCCGGGCTGGTGTGGCTGCCGGTGGCGGCCTATTTCTTCGTCACCGGCGCCGTCTGGCAGGGCGTGGCGCTGGCCGCTTACGGCGTGCTGGTGATCGGGCTGGTCGACAACCTGCTGCGGCCGGTGCTGGTGGGCAAGGACACCCGCATGCCGGACTATGTGGTGATGATCACCACGCTGGGCGGCATGGCGGTCTTCGGCATCAACGGCTTCGTGATCGGGCCGGCGATTGCGGCCATGTTCATGGCCGTGTGGCACATCCACATCACCGAGCGCTCAGGCCCGGCGCAGAAACCGGACCCGAGCTGAGGCGCAGCAAGGGCGCTTTACGGCCGGACCGTGATCTCGTTCTTGACCGACTTCACGCCGCTGACCTTGGCGGCAATGCTCTCGGCGGTGGACTTCTCGGTGCTGCTCTTGGCGAATCCCGACAGCATCACGACGCCGTTGAGGGTCTCGACCTTGATGCTCGACGCGTCGACTTCCTTGTTGTCGATGAAGCGCGCCTTGACCGAGGTGGTGATGGCCGTGTCATCGACATAAGCCCCCATGGTCTCCTGGCCGCGCTGCACGGCGCAGCCGGAGGCGGCCATCAGGGTCAGGGCGATCATGGCGGCGGCAAGGTTCTTGAAGTTGGTTCGGTCGTTTTGCATGTGGATTTCCTGTCGGTGTTGAGTGAGAAAAAGAGCTTGGGTCGGGCGAACCTCATGAATCCCCCCGATGCGTCAACAGTAGGCGCAATGGCGCGCTCGGTCGGTGCGTTGGCGCACCGACCGAGCAGGTCAGACCGCGCCGAAACGAGGCTCCAGCAGCGGAATCACGAAATGGTTGTCGCCTGTCAATTCGGGCCAGAACAGGCGCTCGCCTGGTCGCAGCAGCAGGGTGGTGGCCGGCAAATGCCAGGCGTCTTCTGCGGTGCCGCCTGAGCGGCTGCCCGCGTGCTCGATCGCATCGCGCGCTTCCTGGGCCGTGGCGCGGATCAGCGTGAAGTGCATCGTGCGGCCCTCGCGCCGCAGTGTCAGCGCCGCCTGCGGCCAGTGCGACGGCAGGCAGGGTGTGAAGCACAGCTCCAGCGCCTCCAGCTGCAGGCCGAACATCGACTCGACCGCCGCGCGGTGCAGCCAGGCGGCTGCGCCGGTGTACCAGCTCCAGCCGCCACGGCCCACGTAGGGCGGCTGGCTGTAGACGTCGCCGGCCATCACGTAAGGCTCGATGCCGTAGGCCGCGCCCTGCAGTGCGTCGCTGCTGCGGTGGGCGGGGCTGAGCCAGGTGAAGTCGCGGTAGGTGCGGTCGGCGGCGGCGTCGAATTCGGCGCTGCCGGGCGCGGCCTGCCGGGCCAGCTCGGCCTGCGCCATCAGCGCCCAGACGCCGGCATGGCTGTACTGGCCGCCGTTCTCGCGCACGCCCGGCGGGTAGGCCTGGATGTAGCCCGCGCTCGGGCTGGCGTGCGCCAGCGGCGGGTCGAGCAGGCGGATCAGCCCGGCCTGCGCGTCGATCAGGTGCGTCTCCGCCGCAGCCATGGCCTGCTGCTGCAGGTGGGCGGGGGCCGTGCGCGACAGCACGGCCCAGGCTTGGGCGATCAGGTCGATGCGGGCCTCGGCGTTGGCCTGCGAGCCCAGCGGCTCGCCGTTGTCGAAGAAGGCGCGCTTGAACCACGCGCCGTCCCACGCCGGCCCCAGCAGCGCCTCTTGCCAGCCGCGTGCGGCGCTCTCCCAGCGCAGCGCGCGTTCGTTGTCGCCTCGGGCGTGGGCCAGCGGCGCGAAGTCGGCCACCAGCTTGCACAGGAACCAGCCGAGCCAGACCGATTCGCCGCGCCCCTCGTGGCCGACGCGGTTCATGCCGTCGTTCCAGTCGCCGCTGCCCATCAGCGGCAGGCCGTGGGTGCCCACGCGCAGGCTGCGGTCGAGCGTGCGGGCGGCGTGCTCGTAGACCGACACGGTGATGGCGCTCGGGTGTGGTGTGTCGTAGATGTCTTCGGCGCCTTCCGGAATCACCGCGCCTTCCAGGAAGGGCACCGGCTGATCCAGCAGCGCCAGGTCGCCGGTGGCACGCAGGTAGCGCACGCAGGCCAGCGGCAGCCACAGCAGGTCGTCGGAGAAGTGCGTGCGCACGCCTGCGCCGGTGGGGGCGTGCCACCAGTGCTGCACGTCGCCCTCGGCGAACTGGCGTGCGGCGCAGCGCAGGATCTGCTCGCGCAGCAGGCCGGGCGCGGCCCAGGTCAGGGCCAGCGTGTCCTGCAGCTGATCGCGGAAGCCGGTGGCGCCACCCGCCTGGTAGAAGCCGGCCTTGGCCCACAGCCGGCACGACACGGCCTGGTAGAGCAGCCAGCGGTTGACCAGCGCGTCGAACAGCGGGTCGGGCGTGTGCACGGTGGTGGCGCCCAGCAGCGCGTCCCAGCGCTGGCGCGCGTGGTCGATGCGCTGTTGCGAGGCGACCACCGCCGCCTCGGCCACCAGCTGCCGCGCCGCGCCCGGGCTGGCGGCGTAGCCGAGCAGAAAGACCCGCTCGGCCACCTCGCCTGGCGCCAGGTTGAGCGAGCTGGCCAGCGCCGCGCACGGGTCGAGCCCGTGGCCGCTGCGCGGGTCGAAATGGTCGGGCAGCACCAGGCGGCCGCGGGCGTCGAACAGCTCGCGCCGGTCGCAGGTCCAGTCTTCGGCGGCGCCGCTCTCGTCGGCCAGGCCCAGGAAGGCGGTGCCGTCGCCAAAACCGGCGGCGCGGTCGCGCTGGGTGCACAGCAGCGCGGTGAGTTTCTGGGTGGGCAGGCGCTGGCGGTGCAGCACGGTCTGCACCGTGCTGCGGTCGCTGCGCTGCGCGCCCATCAGCCATTCGGCGATGCCGATCAGGCGCAGCTGCTGTGCGCGCGGACCGTGGTTGACCAGATGAATCCGCACCTGCTTGACGGCTGTGTCGGCGTCCACGCACCAGGTGACGGTGACGGCCACGTCGCCCCGCCGGTGGCTGATGCGGCTGCAGCCCTGGCCGTGGGCAACGTGGTAGTTGACGTCCGCATCGCCCCAGGCCGACGGCGCCACGCTCCAGGCCGCACGGGTGCGGCGGTCCTGCAGCAGGAACCACTCCGAAGGCGGGTCGGCCACGGCGTCGTTCGACCAGGCGGTGAGCTGGTTCATGCGGCTGTTGAGCGCCCAGCTGTAGCCGCCGCCGGCCTCGGTCAGCAGTGCGCCGAAGTCCGGGTTGGCCAGCACGTTGATCCAGGGCCGCACCGGCCGCTGCCGCGCGCTGACCTTGAAGCGGAAGTCACCCGTGACCGCGTCGAAGCGGCCGGTCGGCACCGGTACCTCCACGCGGGTGGCGGGGTTGACGCCCAGGGCGGTGGTCGAGGTCGACAGCCGCTCGTCGAGGGCCTGCTCGTGCAGCGCCTGCCAGGTCTGCAGGTGGTACAGCAGCGGGCGGCCGTCAGCCTGCAGGCGCAGGCGGGCCAGCGCGTGCAGGGTGCTGAGTTCGTCGGCGCTCAAGGCGTCGGCGCGCAGCAGGTGCAACTGGGTCTGCACGGACAGGCCGCTGCTGGTGCGGGTGGCGCAGTCGGCGGCGTGGCGCTCGCCCAGGGCCGAGATCTCGCGCTGCAGCGGCATCTCGTAGGACGCGGCTTCGGTGTTGACCACCACCAGGTCGCACGCGATGCCGCCCCACAGCCACAGGCGCAGTGCCTGTGCCAGCGAGCGCAGCAGGCCCACGCCCTCCATCACGCCCGCGGTGACCAGGATCAGCGGCCGGTCGCCAGAGATGCCCAGGCGCCACAGCAGCCGCCGGTCGCAGACCGGGTCCGCCGACCCGGGCGGGTTGATCTGCACCGCATCCGGCCGGGTCAGGCTCAGGACCAGCGCGGTGGTCAGGCTCTGGATGCCCGCCAGCGGCTCGGCGCCGATGCGCAGGGTACGCAGGCGGATGCCGCTCAGGGTGGCCGACATCAGCGCGGCGCGCTGCACATGGCTGGGCTGGCGGTATTTGTCGATCACCGCGTTCAGCGTGGCGCCGTTGTCGGACGCGGCGGTGGCGAAGGTCAGGCGCACCTTGGCGTGCGGCGCGATGCGCAGCCGCACCGCCAGCGCGCACATCGGGTCCAGCCCGGTCTCGAGCGGCACGCGCGGGCCGTTGCCGTTGATCGGCAGGGCGTCGAACACCGCCTGCGGGCCGCTGACATCGTGGTTGCGGCCGAGCCAGCGCTGCCGGTCGGTCTGCACCCGCAGCGACAGGCGCAGCGGGCGGCTGTCGACCAGGAAATGCGCCGCCAGCAGGCCGCGCTCGCCGGCCAGGCGCGGCTGGCGCTCGAACACCAGCGCCTGTTGCTGGGCCTGCCATTCCGCGCGCACGAACAGGTTGCTGAAGGCGGGATGGGCTTCGTCGGCGCGGGCGTCGGCCAGCGTGGCCTCGAAGGCCGAGACCAGCTCGATCTCCAGCGCGCTGTCGCCCGGGTTGCGAAGCTCGACCTGGCGGAATTCGATGTCGTCCTCGGGACTGACCCAGACGGTGGTGACGGCCTGCAGGTCGGCCCAGGTGGTGTCGAAGCAGACCCGGTCGGAGTGGAAGACGCTCTGGTACTGCGCGGCGGGGTCGGGTGCGGGATGCTGGGTCAGCGAGACCAGCGGCGGCACCCAGGGCCTCAACGGTGGCAGCGCCGTGCCGGCGACCGGACCCAGCCGGCGCAGGTAGAAGAAGCTGCCGTGCGCGTCGCGCAGCGCATCGTCGCGCCAGCGGGTGATGCCGGCGGCGCCCCAGCGGCTCCAGCCGGCGCCGTTGGCGCGCAGCGTGACGCTGTAGCGGCCGTTGCCCAGCAGATGGGTCGGCTGCAGGGCGGTCGCGCCGGGCAGCACCTCGCGCAGCAGGCCGGGTGCGCGCCGGTCGCGCGTCTGCGACGGCCCGCCCGCCGGCGGCGCGAACAGCATCGACACCTCGCGCGGCACGCGCTCGTGCAGCAGCGAGGCCACCGCCTCCAGGTGCGGGTTGGCCATGCCCCAGCGCTGCGCCACGCCGTCCCGCAGCACATTGGCCAGTGCCACGAGGCTCATGCCCTGGTGATGCGCCATGAAGGTGCCCACCGGCACGAACGCCTCGCCGCCGCTTTGCCGTGCCGGGGTGAAGTCGAGCGCCTCGATGAAGCCGTAGCGCTCGCGGGTGGCCAGCGCCTCCAGCGCGTTGAAGTTCAGGCAGGCGCGGTGCGGCGCCAGCTGCGCGGCCAGCGCCGTGGCGTAGGGCGCGATCACCAGTTCGTCGGGTGGCGTGCGCCGCAGCGCCAGGCGCGGCACGCCCTGCGGCGCGTACTGGTAGGCCAGGGTGTGGTCGCGCCCGGCGTGGGCGCATTCCGAAATGCCCCATGGCACGGCCTGGGTCTGCGCAAAGGCGATCTGCTCGGCCAGCGCGGCCAGGCAGGCTTCGCGCAGCACGCTGCCCTGCGGCTCGTCGAGCACCAGCGTGGGCATCAGATACTCGAACATCGAGCCCGACCATGACCGCAGCCCGGCGTGTGGCCCCACGGCATAGAACGGCCGGCCCAGCGAGGCCCAGTGCCGCACCGGCACGTCGCCCTTGGCGATGGCCAGCAGGCTGGTCAGGCGCGACTCGGACGCCAGCAGGTCGTAGAAGCCGGCGTCGAGCTGCTGCTCGGCCACCCGGTAGCCGATGTGAAACAGGTGGCGCTTGGGGTGGTACAGGAAGCTGAAATCGGCCTGCCACGCCAGGCTGCTCGAAGGCCTCGGCCAGGGCGCGCAGGCGCGGTGCCTGGTCGGGTGCCACGGTGGCGGTGCGCGTGTCCTGCGGCGTGGGTTCCGGGCCGGCCAACTGGTTCTTCCACCAGCGCCAGGCAGGCCTGCGCACTCGCCGCCAGCAAATGGCCGCTGAGGTTGCCGCTGTCGACGGTGGACACATACATGGGCAACAGCGGCGCGCAGCGCTGGGTGTCGTACCAGTTGAGGAAGTGGCCGCGGTGGCGGGGCAGGGTCTGCAGGGTGGCCAGGGTGGCTTCCATGCGGCGCAGCAGCTCGGGCGTGCCGATCCAGCCAAACTCACGCGCGCATGCCACGCTCAGCAGGTAGAGGCCGATGTTGGTGGGCGAGGTGCGGTGCGCCACCATGTCGTGCGGCAACACCTGCAGGTTGTCGGGCGGCAGGTGGTTGCTCGTCGGCCACCGACGCAGCGCTCGAACAGCCGCCAGGTGTCGCGCGCCAGCGTCTCCAGGTAGAGCCGGTCGGCGGGCGCGAGCGCCGCGTCGGCTGCGACCGGACCCGGCCGGCTCGCCCACCACGTCCACACCGGCGAGGCCGCCCACAGCGCGCACAGCAGCAAGGCCAGTCCCGGCCATGGCGCACCGGCCAGCCACAGCGCCACGAGCAGCAGCAGGGCCAGCGCCGGCTCGCGCCGGTGGCGGCTCAGCAGCGCCGGCAGGCGGGTCTGCGCGGCGGCCTGCGCGGCGGCGGCGGTGGTCCATTCCAGCAGGTGGCGCCGGCTGACCAGCGTGCGGTAGAGCGCCCGCATCACCGCGTCGGCCGCCCGCAGCGCCTGCTGCTGCAGCTGCGCCAGATGCCACAGCCCGGTCCAGCCGGCGCGGGCCAGGTCGATGCCGGCCTGGCGGAAGAAGTAGCCCAGCGCCAGGTCGGTGCGGCTGGGCACCAGCCCGGCCAGCGCGCCGATCAGCGGCCCGGCCGAGTAGGCCGCCAGCACCACGGCCAGCGCGGCCCAGGGCGAGACCGCGTCCGTGGCCAGCGTCAGCACCAACAGGGCCAACGACAGAGGCGCGACCAGCGAGCGGCGCAGGTTGTCGAGCATCTTCCAGCGCTGCACCCCGCGCAGGGGGCGGCGCAGCGGACCGAGCAGGATGGGCAGCAGCTGCCAGTCGCCGCGCATCCAGCGGTGCAGGCGCGAGGCGGCCACGTCGGCGTGGGACGGTGCCGGCTCGATCAGCGTCACGTCCGACAGCGCGGCGCAGCGCACCAGTGCGCCTTCGAGCAGGTCATGGCTCAGCACCTGGCCCTCGGGCAGGCGGCCTGACAGCACGGCGTGCATCGCCTGCACGTCGAGCAGGCCCTTGCCGCAGAAGGTGCCCTCGCCGAAGAGGTCCTGGTAGACCTCGGAGCTGATGGTGCTGTAGGGGTCGATGCCGGCCTGGCCGGCAAACAGCCAGTAGAAGTGCGATGGGTTGGGCGAGGGGGTGGCGGGCGTGGGGTGTTCCGGGTCGTGCAGCGCCGTCAGCGGCGTGACGATGCGCGGCTGCAGGATGCCGTAGCCGGCCACCACGCTGCGGCCGTCGGCGGCCAGGCGCGGGCGGTTGTCGGGGTGGGCGGTCACGCCGACCAACTCGCGCAGCCGGCCGGGTGGTAGCTGGGTGTCGCTGTCGAGCGTGACGATGTAGCGCGTGTCGGCGGCCCTGCGCGAGAGGTCGCCCAGGTCGAGGAAGGCGGTCGACTGGCCCTCGGCCAGCGCGGCGACCAGCTGTTCGAGCTTGCCGCGCTTGCGCTCCCAGCCGATCCAGCGCTGCTCGCTGGCACTGAACTGCCGCTCGCGGTGCAGCAGCAGAAAGCGCGGCGCCATGCCGGCGGGCAGGGCGCCTCGGGCGGCGTGTCGGGTGTTGAGGGCCTCGATCTGCCGCACGGCCTCGGCCAGCAGGGCGGCGTCGCCGGGCAGCACGGGCGTGTCGGCATCGGCCCAGTCGGTCAGCAGTGCGAACTGGGCTTCCGGCTCGGGGTTGGCCAACTGGTGCAGCTGCAGGCGGTGCGCCAGCGCGCGGGTCGAGGCGCTGTCGGTCAGCATCGCCGGAATCACCACCATCACGCGGTGCGCGGGCGGAATGCCCTGCAGCAGCGCCAGGCGCGGCAGGTGCTGGGGCGCGGCGGATTCACTGATCAGGCGGTTGATGACCGCCACCACCGCCTCGGATGCAGGCCACAGCATCAGCACCGCAGCGGCGATGCCGGGCCCGCCGAGGTTCATCAGGGTGTCTGACAAGTGGGCGCCGCCCGTGCCGTGGCGCAGCAGCCAGGCCACCCCTCCGAGCGTGCCCAGCCCGAGCGCGCCCAGATAGGCCGGCAAGGCCAGCCGCCGCGCCAGCGCCAGGGCGTACAGGCCCAGGTGCAGCAGCGAACGCTCGTCCAGCCCCAGTGCACGCGCCAGCTCTGCCCGGCCGGCGCCGTTGAGCCAGTAGCCGGCCTGCGCGCTGTCCGCCGCGCCGCCGCCGTGCATCAGGCCCAGCAGGGCCTGCGCCACCGCCACTTCGCCGCGCCCACTGCGCCGCGCCCAGCGCTCGATGCCGTGCAGCGTCTGGTCGCGGCTGGCGGTGTCTTCGGCTTCGAACAGCGGTTCGGTCAGCATCAGCTGCATCAGCGGGCTGGTGCGGGCGACGATGTCGGGCCAGTCGGCGTCGCCCACCGCGCGCAGCGAGCGCACGGCGTTGCTCACGCTCAGGTTGTCGGCGGCCTGGTCGGCGCCTTGCTGGGTCTGGGCGGCCGCCAGGTCGGGCAGGGTCTGCTGCACCCAGGCCCGCCAGGCGATGTGGGTGGCGGCGTCGGCGCGGGTGGCGCTGCCGGACCCCCGGTCCTGCAGGCGTTGCGCCATCTGCGCCAGAAAGACGGTGCCGACGCCGCGCTGGTTCAGGGCGTCGAGCAGCGGCTTGAGCGTCGCCAGCGTGCCTCCATTGCACGGCGCCAGGCGGTCGCAGCACAGGTTGGCGGCCTCGCGGGCGGCCTTGTTGGCGGCCACGCGCTCGGCCAGCCGGCGCAGGTTTTCGATCAGCACCACGCGCAGGGTGGTGGGCAGCGCCCAGATCTCGCTCAGGCTGAGTTCGCAGGTCTCCTGGTAGGCGCGCAGGAACTGCACCAGCAGCGCTTCGTCGAACGCGCCATCGGTGTGTGCCACGAACGCCCAGGCCACACCGTAGATGCGCGGCAGGCCGGCCAGCGGCTCGTGCTGCAGCACGGGCAGGTCGCGGAAATAGCTGCGCGGCAGGCCGACGTGGATGGCCTGCAGCTGCGCCTCGATCAGGTGGAAGTTGTCGAGCAGCCACTCGGCGGCCGGACTGACGTCGTAGCCGGTGGCGGCCTGGTGGCCGATGTAGCGGTGCGCCTCGCGCAGCGTGCGGATGTTGCTCTGCAGGCGCGGAAAGAAGCTGGCTGCACCCGCGCCGGTGGTGCGGCGCGACAGCGCGCCCCGGTGCGTCTCGCCCAGGCTGCGGCCGTGTTCGGCAAAGCGTTGCAGGCCGAAGATTTCGGCGCGGATCGGCGCCTGCAGCGGCCCATCCTCCGCGCCCAGGATCTCCAGCAGGGCCGGCGAGGCGTCAGGAATCAGGCTCGGCAGGGCAGATCGAACCATGCCCTACAACACCAGCCAGACGACGCTGCCCGCCAGCGTCACGCCCACCAGCGTCGTCATGAAGTGGGCCACCACGAAGCGCTGCATCGTCTGCGCGCCTGATTGCAAGGCTGCCCGTCGGCTGTTCAGGCGTTTGCACAGCCCGAGGTGATCCCCGAGGTCCATCAACTCCAGCGGCGAGGGCTGGGTGCTGTCGCCAAATGAGGCGGTGCTCCAACTGGGATGTGCAGGGGTTCTGGGGTTCATGGTGCGCTCCGTATGAACAACGGAAGGGCAGAACCGCCGGGGCGTCATCCGCGATCTGCAGCCTTCACGCCGTCATTAAGCGCGCGAAGGCGGCCACTGTCCTTGTCAGAACAGGGGTCCACCTCGCCCTGTCCGGCAGCGGATTCCTGCGGTAGCGCAACACCTGTGCAGATGTGGCCGGTGCTATGGCCTGCGTCGGGCTCGATCAGGTTTCCGAGGCGCCGATCTCCGTCTGCGCCACCGCCTCGACGCTGGCATCCTGCGCCGTGAGCGTCATGAGGATGTCGGCGTACCAGGCGCAATTGAGGCCGAGCGACTCATCCAGCACCAGGTCGCGGCTGCCCATGTCCACGCGCGACGAGTGCACGCCCAGCAGCTTCCACGGCAGCAGCGCGCCGACGCTGGTGTTGCGCATCACCACCGGCGCGCCGCTGGCGCCGCGGTGGGTGCGCGCATCGGTCAGGAAATAGCCCTGGCCCTGGAAGCGGATGCCGAACGACGACGCGATCACCGCCTGCCGCACCACCGGCAGGTGGTGCACCGTGTCGTGGAAGCCGAGCGGAAAACCGACCACCAGCAGCGAGCTGCCCACCTCGACCTCCTGCAGCGAGCGCTGCAGGTGCGCCGGCGTGAAACTGCGCAGCAGCACCGTGGGCGGCAGCGCGGCGCGGTCGAGCTCGATCACCGCCACGTCGATCTCGCCGCCGGCATCACGCCCCTGGCGCCAGACGCTCTTGCCATCTTGGTAGAGCATCACCGACAGCACGCTGGATTGGGTCAGGTTGACCTCGTCGGTGTGCAGGTCGATCTCGATGCGGTTGGGGAAGTGCTTGCTCGGCTTGTCGATCACGACATGCCGGCTCGTCACCAGGAACAGCCGCCCGTCGCGCTCGAAGAAGAAGCCGCTTGCGCCCGTGAGCGCCCGGTCGCCGTCGAAGGTCGATACACGGGTGGTGGTCAGCAGCAGGGATTCGATCATGGGGTGGCTCTTTCGTGCTGCGGATCAGCTGCGGGGATTGAAGCGCGGAAAGGCTTGCGCCAGCGTGGAATAGGCTTCCTTGGCTTCAGGGGTGTCGGCGGGTGGCAGCGCGATGGTGAGCACCGCGTACAGGTTGCCGGCCGGCTCCTGCGGCCGCTGGCCGGGCAGGCCCCGGCCCTTGAGCCGCATCTTGCGCCCGGCCGACGAGCCCGGCGGCACGCTCAGGTGCACCTCGCCCTCGGGAGTTGCCACGGCCACGGTGGCGCCCAGGGCAGCCTCCCACGGCGCGATCAGCAAGTCGGTGTAGAGGTCCTGGTCCTCGACCCGGAACTTCGGGTGCGGCTTGAGGGCGATCTCCAGATACAGGTCGCCCGCCGGCGCGCCGCCCTGGCCCGGGCTGCCCTGACCCGCCAGCCGCAGGCGCTGGCCGGTGCGCACGCCCTTGGGAATCTGCACCTCCAGCTGGCGTTCCTGCAGGGTCTGCGTGCCCAGCGCGTCGACGCCCGGCAGGCGCAGCGTGACGGTGCGGCGCGCGCCGTGAAAGGCGTCTTCCAGGTCGATGTTGATCCTGGTGTGCTGGTCGCTGCCGGCGACGCGGCGGTTGCGCGAGCGGCCGCCGAACAGCGACTCGAAGAAATCGGCGTCGTCCATGCCGTCACCGCGCGCCTGGCGGCCGAACGGGGACGAGAACGGCTGCGAGAACGGCGGGCGGCGGGATTCCTGCTGGCCCATGTCGTCGTAGTGGGCGCGTTGCTCGGGGTCGCTGAGCACCTCGTAGGCGTGCGCGACTTCCTTGAAGCGCGCCTCGGCGTCCGGCTCCTTGCTGACGTCGGGGTGGTATTTGCGCGCCATCTTGCGATAGGCCTGCTTGATTTCATCGGGCGAGGCGGTGCGCTCGACGCCCAGGGTGGAGTAATGATTTTTCAATGCCATAGGGTGAGAGTGTCACTGCCAACCGAAATGCCGGATGTAGAACCGCTTCATCAGGGTCGTCAGGACAGCATAACCAAGCAAGATCGCCGCCAGCCAGGCGAAGTACGCCGCCGGCAGCGCCTGCAGCTTGAAGTAGGCCGCCAGCGGCCCCATCGGCAGCCACAGCCCCACGGCCATGATGGCCAGCGACATCAGGATCAGCGGCGTGGCCGCGCGGCTCTCGATGAAAGGCAGCCTAGGGCTGCGGATCATGTGCACCACCAGCGTCTGCGTCAGCAGGCCGACCACGAACCAGCCGGACTGGAACAGCGCCTGCCGGCCCACCGTGTCGGCGCCGAACACCCACCACATCAGCGCGAAGGTGCTGAGGTCGAACACCGAGCTGATCGGCCCGAAGAACAGCATGAAGCGGCCGATGTCGGCCGGCATCCACTTCAGCGGCTGGGTCACCAGCTCGGGGTCGACGTGGTCGAACGGAATGCCGGTCTGGCTGATGTCGTACAGCAGGTTCTGCACCAGCAACTGCAGCGGCAGCATCGGCAGGAAGGGCAGGAAGGCGCTCGCCACCAGCACGCTCAGCACGTTGCCGAAGTTGCTGCTGGCCGTCATGCGGATGTACTTGAGCATGTTGCAGAAGGTGGTGCGGCCCTCGACCACGCCGTCGTCGAGCACCAGCAGGCTCTTCTCCAGCAGGATGATGTCGGCGGCCTCCTTGGCAATGTCGACCGCGCTGTCGACCGAGATGCCGATGTCGGCTGCCCGCAGCGCCGGCGCGTCGTTGATGCCGTCGCCCATGAAGCCGACCACGTGGCCGTTGGCGCGCAGCGCGTGCACGATGCGCTCCTTGTGCAGCGGCGCGAGCTTGGCGAACAGGTCGTGCTGCTCCACCGCCTGGGCCAGCGCGGCGGCGTCCAGGGCCTCGACCTGCGCGCCCAGCAGCACCGGCTGCGCCAGGCTCAGGCCGACCTGGCGGCAGACGCGCGCCGTCACCAGCTCGTTGTCGCCCGTCAGCACCTTGACGCGGATGCCGTGCGCGGCCAGCGCCTTGAGCGCCGGGGCGGCCGAGTCCTTGGGCGGGTCCAGGAAGGCGATGTAGCCGACCAGGGTCAGCGCGGTCTCGTCGGCCACGGTGTAGGCGCTCTGGCCGGGCGGCAATTCCTTCAGGGCCACCGCCACCACGCGCAGGCCCAGCTCGTTGAGCTCGCGCGTGACCTGCTGCACGCGCAGCAGCATGGCAGCGTTGAGCGCCTCATCCTGCGCACCGGTGCTGCCACCACTGCCTCCATCACTGCCTTGGCTGCGCACGCGGGTGCAGACGGCCAGCACCTCCTCGACCGCGCCCTTGCAGATCAGCTGGTGGCGTTCTTCACCGGCCGTGCCCTTCACGCCCACCACCACCGACATGCGCCGGCGCTCGAAGTCGAACGGAATCTCGTCGATCTTGCGGTAGTCCTGCTTGAGCTGGAGTTCGGTGGCCAGTTCGACGTGCTCTAGCACCGCGTGGTCCAGCAGGTTCTTCAGCCCGGTCTGGTAGTAGCTGTTGAGGAAGGCGAGGTTCAGCACCTCCTCGGACGTGCGGCCCAGCACGTCGGCGTGGCGCGCCAGCGCGATCCGGTCCTGCGTGAGCGTGCCGGTCTTGTCGGTGCACAGCACGTCCATCGCGCCGAAGTTCTGGATCGCGTCCAGCCGCTTGACCACCACCTGCTTGCGCGCGAGCAGGACCGCGCCCTTGGCCAGCGTCGAGGTCACGATCATCGGCAGCATCTCGGGCGTCAGCCCCACCGCCACCGACAGCGCGAACAGGAAGGCCTCCATCCAGTCGCCCTTGGTGTAGCCGTTGACCAGCAGCACGATCGGCACCATCACGCCGGCGAATCGGATCAGCAGCCAGCTCACGCTGTTGACGCCGGCCTGGAAGGCGTTGGGCGCCGGGTCGGTGGCGCCCGCCTGGGCCGCCAGCGTGCCGAAGTAGGTGCGCCCGCCGGTGGCCACCACCAGCGCGGTGGCGGTGCCCGAGACCACGTTGGTGCCCATGAAGACCAGGTTGCGCTGCTCCAGCGGGCTGGCCTCGGCGGGGCTGCCCGGCGCGAGGTGCTGATCGGCAAACTTCTCCACCGGCAGCGACTCGCCCGTCAGGGCCGCCTGCGCGATGAACAGGTCGCGCGCGCCGAGCACGCGGCAATCGGCCGGAATCATGTCGCCCGCCGACAGCACCACCACGTCGCCCGGCACCAGCTGGCGGATCGGGATGTCGCGGTGCGTGGCGTCCGGCGGGCCGGGCTCGCCCTTTTTGCCGCCATCGCGCCGGATCACCGTGGCGGTGTTGCCTACCAGGGCCTTGAGGCCTTCGGCCGCGCGGTGCGAGCGGCCTTCCTGCACGAAGCGGATGGCAGTGCTCAGGGCCACCATCGCGCCGATGACAGTGGTCGCACGCACGTCCGCGCTCAGCCACGACAGCACCGCCAGCACGGTCAGCAGCAGGTTGAACGGGTTCTTGTAGCAGTGCCACAGGTGCAGCCAGGCGGGCAGCGGCGGCTCGTGCGCCACCTCGTTCGGGCCGTGGCGGCGCAGGCGCCGGGCGGCGTCGGGCGCATCCAGGCCGTCGGCGCGGCTGTGAAGGCGGGCCAGCGCCGCAGCGGGCGCGTCGCTGGCGAACTGCAGCAGCTGGCGCGTCAGCGGCGCCGGGGCGGCCGGAGCCGGCCCACGTCCCACCAGCGTGCCCAGCATCGGCCGGCGGCCGAAGTGCCGCAGCGCCCGGCGGCGGTGCAGCACGTGGCTGAACCACTGGGTCAGAAAGTGACTGCGGCGGCGTGTCATCCGGTCACCTGTCCGTCAATCACCTGAATGGTCCGGTCGCAGCGCTCGGCCAGCGCCGGGTTGTGGGTCACGAACAGCACGGTCGTGCCTTGCTCGCGGTTGAAGCGGCGCAGCAGCGCAAACACCTCGTCGGCGCTTCTGGTGTCGAGGTTGCCGGTCGGCTCATCGGCCAGCACCAGGGCCGGGTTCATGGCCAGCGCGCGCGCCACCGCCACGCGCTGCTGCTGGCCGCCGCTCAGGTTGCCCGCCAGGTTGTTCTGCCAGGCGGTCAGGCCGACGCTGGCGATCAGCTCGGCGGCACGCGTGCGCATGGCGGCGTTCGGAAAACCGGCGTCACCGAGCATCGGCATCATGACGTTTTCCAGCGCGCTGAAGGCCGTGATCAGGTGGTGGTACTGGAAGACGAAACCGATGTTGTGGCCACGCAGCCGGGTCAGCGCCCGGTCGTCGAGCCGGGTGGTTTCCTCGCCGCAGATGGCCAGCGTGCCGGCGTTGGGCCGGTCGAGCAGTCCGACCAGATTGAGCAGCGTGCTCTTGCCCGAGCCCGACGGCCCCATCACCGCGCAGAACTCGCCCTGGCGCAGCGTGAGGTCGATGCCGTGCAGCACCTCGGTCTCGATCGGCGTGCCGGCGTTGTAGGCCTTGCGCACGCCGCTCAGCTGGACGACGACCGGGCGCTCGACGGCCGGGACATCCACGACATTCACGACATCACCCACGGATGGCCACCACCGGATCCAGGCGCGCCGCCCGCAGCGCGGGCGCAAAAGCCGACAACAGCCCGGTGAGCGTGGCCAGCAGCAGCGCCAGGCCGAACAGCACCGGATCGAACACGAGCGGAAACAGCGGCGTGCCGTCGGCATTGCGCGCAAACCGCTGCCAGAGCACCAGCGCCAGGGCGCCCACCGCGCAGCCCACCACCGATCCGCCCAGGCCCAGCAGCCCGCCCTGCAGCAGGAACACCCGCAGGATCTGGCCCTGCGAGATGCCCATGGCCCGCAGGATGCCGATCTCGCGCGACTTCTGCACCACCACCACCACCAGCACGCTGGCAATGCCGAACGCCACCGACAGGCCGACGAAGAAGCGGATCGCGGTGTTGGCGGTGGTCTGGGCGCTGATGGCGGCGAAGAATTGCGCGCTCGACTTGATCCAGCTGTCGGCCTGCACGCCGGTGGCGGCGGTGATGCGCTGCGCGACCGCCTCGGCGGTGTAGACGTCGCGCACCGTGACCTCCAGGCTGCTGACGCCGCCGGGCAGGCCCAGCAGGCTTTGCGCGGTGCGCAGCGCCACGAAGGTGTTGCGCGCGTTGGCGCCCTTGTTGCCCAGGTCGAACACGCCCGCCACCGTCAAGGCGCTGACGGCGCCCGCGCCGGCCGCCGTGGTCAGCCGCAGCTTGTCGCCCACGTCCACGCCCAGGTCGGTGGCCAGGTCGGTGCCGATCAGGATGTCGGTGCCGCTCAGCCGGGCGGTGCCGCGCACGATCTTGTCGTTCAGGTCGACGATGCGGTAGTACAGCGCCGGCTCGATCCCGGCCACCGAGATCGCCCGGCTGGCGCTGCCGCGCACCACCAGCGCCGAGCCGCCGGCCACGGGCGACACCACCAGCACCTCGGGCATCGCCCCGATCTGCACGGCCATGGCCTGCCACTGGTCGATCGACTTGATGCGCTGCAGCGGCGGCTGGATGATGGCGCCTTCCACCGCCTGGCCGCCGCCCCGCAACGGCCGAGTGACTTCCTGCGGCGGCAGCAGCTGGATGTGCGCCTGCGCCGACAGCACCCGGCGGATGAAATTGCTCTGCAGCCCGGCCAGCAGCGCCGACATGAACACGATCACGCCGACACCGATGGCCACGCCGACGATGATGAAGCCGGTCTGCAGCCGGCCCTCGCGCAGGAAGCGGATCGCCACGATCCACTCGAAAGGCAGCCAGGGCGCGAACATGGTTTCAGTGCGCCGGGGACGCCGCAGAGGCGTTTTCAGCCCGCACCCGGCTGCCATCGGCCACCGCAGCGGCGTTGGCGGCCAGCACGGTGTCGCCGGCGCTCAGGCCTTCGAGCACCTCGCCGAAGCCGCCGCTGCGCAGGCCCAGGCGCACGGGCCTGCGCCGGGCGTGTTCTTGTTCTACCCGCAGCACCCAGGGCGCAGCGCTGTCCGCATCGCGCACGGCGTTGATCGGCAGCAGCAGCGCCTGCGGGCGCCGCGCCACCTCGATGTCGACCGACACCGTCATGTCCTGCCGCAGCGTGGCGGGCGGCGCGGGCACGTCGAGCTTGACCTCGACCGAGCCAGTCAGCGCATTCACGCCGGGGTTGATGTAGGCCAGTTCGGCCGCGAAGCGCTGCTGCGGATAGGCGTCCGCCGACGCCAGCGCCGACTGGCCGAGCGCCAGCAGGCGCAGGTTCTTTTCGTCGATGGCGACGATCAGCTGCGAGCGCCCGGCCGGCGACAGCGTCATCAGCACCTTGCCGGCCTGCACGACATCGCCCACCTCGACGTTGCGGCCGATCAGCACCCCGCCCACCGGCGCGCTGATGCGGGTGTAGCGGCTGCGTGCGCGGGCCGCTTCGGCGCTGGCCTGGGCCAGGGTCACGGCGGTCTGGGCCAGCACTTCGTCACTGCCGCCGGCGCGGGCGCTGTCGAGCTGTTTCTGGGCGGTGTGCCACTGCGCGTCGGCGAGTTCCACCGCCTTGCGCGATTCGTCCAGCGCCGCCGCGCCGATGAAGCCCTGCGTGAACAGATCCTGGTTGCGCCGCAGCGTCGACTGGGCGTTGTCGAGGTTGGCCCGCGCCTGGCGCAAGCTCTGCTCGGCCACCGGCGCCTGCACTTCGCGCAACTGCCGCAGGCGGCCCTGCGCCTGGGCGATGGCGACGTCGGCCTGGCGCTCGATGGCGCGCGACTCGGCCGAGTCCAGCTCGATCAGCACATCGCCCGCCGCCACTGTCTGGCCCGCCGCGACCGGAATCCGCACCACGGTGCCGGTGATCTGCGCGCCCACATCGACGCGGTGCGGCGTCTCGACATGGCCGCTGGCGACCACCGTCTGCACGAAGTCGCGCTGCATCACCGTCTCCACCGCCACCTGCGGCCCCTGCCACCACCGCAGTCCCAAGAAGCCAAGAAGGCTGGCAGCGACCAGCACGGCCAGCCATTTCCAGCGGTGTTTGAGGATCAAGGGGGGCAGGGGCATGTCGATGAGTGCCGGTGGACGGGTGGTTTTTTCAGGTCAGAAAACCCTGGTTATAGCGGCGCCGGAGGGCTGGCGTCGGTGCGATGGCGCACATAAATTGATCGCCATCAAACCATGCTTCAGCCCTGCTTTAACTCTGCATCAGCGGCATCTGCCGGCGCAGCGCCGCCAGCGTGAACGCCGTCTTGAGGCCCAGCCAGCGCTTGAGCTGATCGTCGGAAGTCCCCGCGTGGATCTGCCGGATCGCGAAGGTGTTGCGCAGCGTCTGCGGGCCCATCTGCTCGTCCTGATAGCCGGTCGCTTCGACAGCGGGCCGCACCACCTCGTAGATTTCGCTGTCGCTCAGCGGCAGGGGCACGGGGTCGCTGTCGTCCTCGGCCACCTGCGGCGCGCGCCGCCGCGTGATGAAGAGCAGTTGCGTGCCGTCACCTTCGCCCAGATGAAACTGGGCTCGCCGCGTGAGCCAGGCGGTGATCGGGGCGATCGCCCAGGCCGGCACGGGCACGCGCCGGCTCGGGATCGGTCCGTGCGCCCGCACCTCGATGCCGGGCACGAGGTCATCGAGCTGGAAATCCGGCAACTCCAGCCGCTGCACTTCTTCGACCGTCATGCCCGTGGCCAGGAACAAGGCCTGCAGCGCCTTGTTGCGCAGGTCGACCCAGTGGCGCTCGGGCTGCGCCAGCACGAGTTCGATATAGGCCTCGGACTGCCCGAGCGTCAGCGACCGCGGCGCGGCGCGCTCCTGGCCGGTGTATTGCTGCAGTCGCATCAATTGCGCGGCCGGGTTGCTGTGCCGCAGGCCCTGCTCGATCAGATGCACAAAGAGGGAATCCAGCCGGTTGAGGTAGCGCCGCACCGTGGTCGGCGCGGCGCCCTTGCCACTGCGCCCGGGCAGGCTGGCCAGAAACGCTTCAAGGTCAGCCGCCTGCGCGTCGATCAGTGTCACGCCGCGCTCGGTGCGCCACCAGTCCGCCACGGCACCGACCATGGCAACGTACTGCTCGACGGAGTGCTGCGCGTACTCGGTGCGCCTCGGCTGCGAGGCCAGCCACTGCTGAAAGGCTTCGCGCGGCTGTTTTCGCCACGCCAGGGCGGGGTCGCTGTCGCGTGGCGGCGGTGCGATGGGATCGACGTGCATGGAAGCTCCTCCGGATATACGCATTGACAGGTGAATTTACTCCCTTTGTTGACTGCGGTTTCAAGCGCCTTGCTCGGTTTGTGGGGCTTATCGTGACTTGTTAAATGCGTATATCCCAAGATGGGTTCAGGACTTCTGTCAAGGTCATGCGCCACAAACGCCACTCATGACGCTGGTGTGACGCGTTTGGCATGCGGCTTGCGAACACGGTGATACGTCACATTTTTTAACCAAAATGTCCATCACAGGGCGTCTCCCACGATCGGGGACGCCGTCGCATCGAGGAGTTCACCGATGAGTTCGAGCACGTCCCCCGCCCTACCCGACGCTCAGGCACTGCTGACGGAGCAACTGCGCATCTGGGCCGCTGCCGAGCCGCGTGCCGTGGCCTTGCGCCACAAGGATCGCGGCCAATGGCGCCTGTGGCGACGGGCGGCCGTGCTCAATGAAGTGGAGCGCCTGGCCGCCGGGCTGCGTTCGCTCGGACTGCACGCCGGCACGACGATGGTGGTGGGCGGCGCGATCGAGCCCAGGCTGCTGCTCATCACGCTGGCGGCGCGAACGCTGGGCGCCAAGGTGGTGATGGTCGCGGCGGCGGACGAGGGCGATGCGTCGCCGGTACTGCTCGACGCGCATCCCGTGGCGGTGGTGGTCGCGCAGAGCCGGGCGGGTCTGATGCGCTGGCTGCGGCGGATCGGCACGACGCGGCAGCCGGTGCGCCTGGTGTTCGATCACGACCCGGCCGACCAGCCCGTCTCGCATGCCTCGGTCACGAGCTTCGGCGCGTTGCGGCGGTTGGGGGTGTTGCGCAAGGCCGGGCCGACCTTGCCGAGAGCGGCTGCGGCTGGCATGACCGTGCCGGCAAACACCGACCTTCACCGCCGCCACGCCACGATCTGGATCGAGGAGACCACCCACTGGCTGGCCGGCTTCGATCAACTCATGGCCACCTGGCTGACCGATGGCGATACGCTGGCTTTCCCGGAAGGTGCAGCCGCCACCACACGAGACCGGCGCGAACTGCAGCCGGCGCGCTGGATCGCTTCAGGCCCCCAGATTGCTGCAGCAGCGCGGCAGATCGAGGCCTTGCTGCCGCGCGAGAAGAGTCTGGCCGGCTGGCTGGTGCGCCGCTCCTTGGCGCGAGCCGTGGCATCGGGGCGTGCAGGCTGGGTGGCGGCGCTGCTGCGGCATCGGCTTGGGCTGTCGGCGCTGCGTGGCGTCGAGTGGCTGGGCGCGGCGCCGGACGCTGACACGCATGCGTCGGCCTATCGGCTCTTCAGGGGGCTGGGCCTGACGCCGGTGCCGTGGGGCGGCTGACAGTGAAGCGGGTCCTGTTGCGCTATCGCAAGCTTTGCCCCAGCTTAAAATAAGGGTGATGAGCGCAAAAGACTTTGAATTAATCGGTACGGCCCATCACATAAAAATATTCGGTGACTGGGGTATTGCTGAATTCATCGACGATAAATTCAAGATCCACAAGATAACCGGCAACGTCGTCGTCAACATGCCGGAGAGCGCCGAGATCAAAATCATCGGCCAAGCCAGACAGCACGCCAAATACGGCGCCAGCCTGGAGGTCAGCCATTTTGAGCGACATATTCCGCTCAATGTCGATTCGCTGGTGCGCTTCATTGCCGAAAACTACAAAGGCATCGGTGACAAATCAGCCCGGAAATTCATCCAGGGCATCGACGACACCCAGGGCGTGCCCGGCCTGAAGGCCTTGCGCAATCAACTGCTGCATGAGCCTTGGGGCGTGGATTTCTCATCCATCAAGCGGCAGGGCACCTTCGAGACCGGCGATGAAGAACTCGCCAAAACCGCCGCCGCCTATATCCAGCGCGATCTGGCGCTGCGCCTGAGCGGCCTGCCGAATCGGGTGCTGAGCGCGCTGGCGGTGCATCTGGCCGGCACGCTGCTGGCGGCGTCGAACGTGCCCACCGACCTGGTCGCACGCGCCTGGCGCCTGCTGGCCCAGGACCCGTACCAGGTGATTCCGCTCATTCCCGGCTACGGTTTCCTGCTGGCCGACTCGATCGGCCAGCAGGCCGGCATTGCACGGGCCGAGCCGGCCCGGCTGGCCGCGCTGGTGGCGCATGCGGTGGTGCAGCGCTGCGAGACCGAAGGCCACGTCTTCCTGCTCTTCAACGCCGTCAAGGCCGCCGTCGCCCGGATCGATCCGCTGGTTGATGTCGACGAGGCACTGGAATGCGCGCTGCGCGCCAGGACCATCCAGCTGGACGAGGACGGCGACCGCATCTACCCGGGCCGGCTGCTGCAGGCCGAACGTTCGCTGGCGCGCAGCGTGGCCGCGCTGTGCCAGTGGAGCGCGCCGCTGCTGGCCGAGCGCCAGCCGGACGCGCTGCGCGACGAGATCCAGGCGCTGGCCAAGGTGCGCGGCGGTGACTTCCAGCACGGGCTGGACCCATCGCAACTGGCCGCCGTGGCCGGCATCCTGACCACCAAGGTGCGGCTGCACACCATCACCGCCGCACCGGGCTGCGGCAAGACTTCGGTGGTGGAAATCCTGGCGGCGTTCCTGGCTGGCCGGCGCTTTGTCTTCTGTGCGCCGACCGGCAAGGGCGCCAAGGTGCTCAGCAACCGGGTCGCCAGCCTGGGGCATGTGGCGCAGACGATCAACTCGCTCTTGAAGGGTGACGTCGACGGCGGTTTCTCAGCCGACCAGATCGATGCCGACGTGCTCATCATCGACGAAGGCTCGATGCCCGATCTGCGCCTGGCCGACGCCCTGCTGTCGCGCGTGGGGCCGAGCACGCACGTCGTGCTGCTGGGCGACGCCGACCAGCTGCCGTCGATTGCGCCGGGCCGGGTGCTGGCCGATCTGCTGGCCGTGCCGCAAATCGATCACCACCGGCTGGAGACCACGCACCGCAACGCCGGCGCCATTCTGGATACCGTGCGCGCCGTCAAGGCGGGGGATTTCGTGCCGGAAAGCAGAGGGGAGGTCACGTTCGTGACGTCGCTGCCGCCGGCGGAAGCGGGCTTTCCGCGCATCGTGGCGCAGTACATTGACGCCGTGGGGCGCTCGGGCTATGCCGGCGTCGCGCTGCTGATGAGCCGCCGCAAGGGCGAGGTCGACCAGCCCGGCTGGAACACCACTTATGCGAATGCCGTGCTGCGCGAGGTCTGCAACCCGAACGCACCGCGCGTGGCCGGCTCGACCCTGCAGGTGGGCGACCGCATCATCATCAAGGCCAACCTGAAGCTCGGCCAACAGGACGGTGGACGGGAGGTGCGGGTGGTCAACGGCGACACCGGCCGCATCCAGTCGTTCAAGCGCTCGGTCGACCCGAAGAACGCCGGTGCCGAGCATGTGACGATCGAGCTGGACGACGGCCGCAGCATCGATCTGCCTGGCGAGCACCTGGCCGCCCTGCAACTCGGCTACGCGCTGACGGTGCATGCCGCGCAGGGCAGCGAGTACAAGGACGTGATCGCCGTCATCACGCCCGGCGCGCCGACCTTCATCAACCGCAACACGATCTACACCGCCTTCAGCCGCGCCCGCAGCCGGCTGCAGGTCTACGCCGACGGCCGCGAGCTGGTGAAGATCGCCCGCACGCCCATGCCGCTGCGTAACTCGATGCTGACGGCGCGCGTGGCCGAGGCAGTACGCGTCGATCAGGGCGCCGATCAGGACACCGATTAACGATCAGGGATCAGTACTGCCAGAAGATGCGCTGGATTTCCTTCGGGTCGCTGGTCTGGGTCAGCGCCAGGGCGGCCAGTTGCGACGCATCCAGCCCGTGTTGAAAGTCGCCACCGCGCACATGGGCCGCGCCGGCAATGGTGCCGCCGGTGGCTTGGAAGGGCTTCTGTTTGGCAAACTCACGTTCCGCCCCAGAACTTCAGCCAACCCGCGCGATGACCTCACCCCAGCCACCCCAAGCCTTGCCCGACTGGGACCTCTACCGCGCGCTGCGCGAGCAGTGGACGCACGAGGACAACCTCGTCAACCACCGGCTGATGTGGCTGATCCTGTCGCAGGGCCTGCTGTTCACCGCCTTCGGCACGCTGTCGACCGCGCAGCACCGTTGGCTGGTGATCGGCTTCCCGCTGTTCGGCATGGCGGTGGCGGCGGTCATCGGCGTGAGCATCTTTGCGGCGCTGGACGCCACCCGCACCATCAAGCGCCAGTACGAGGAAGCGGGCCTCAACCGCCTGTGCAGCCTGACGCCGGCCAGCCCCACCAGCCAGCGCGGCAACTGGGCCTCGCTGGCCCTGCCGTTCGTGTTTGCCGCGCTGTGGATGCTGGCCCTGGCCGGCTTGATCGAGACCTGAGCAGAACGCCCGATCTGCTCGCCGTCTGGTTGATAAATATCGCCTCAAAGTCGCAATATTTTGTGAGATATTGCCGATATTGCCATTTACCAACCCCGAAAGCAGGCCAGCATGGACGTGTCCTCCATAGAGAACTTTCTCAGCACCACGGCCAGTGAACTGGCGATCAAGGTCCTGGCGGCGATCGCCTTCTGGATCGTCGGGCGCTGGCTGATCGGGCGGGTGATCTCGCTGATCCAGGCGGGCATGAACCGCAATCACGTCGACCCGACGCTGACCAAGTACCTCGGCTCGATCGTTGCCATCGCGCTCAACATCACCCTGGTGCTGGGCATCCTGGGCTACTTCGGCATCCAGACCACCTCATTCGCAGCCATGCTGGCTGGCGCGGGCGTGGCGATCGGTGCGGCCTGGAGCGGGCTGCTGGGCAACTTCGCGGCCGGCGCCTTCATGCTGATCCTGCGGCCGTTCAAGGTGGGCGACTTCGTCAGCATCGGCGGCGTGGTGGGCACGGTGCGTGAACTCGGCCTGTTCGGCACCGCCATCACCACGCCCGACAACGTGATGACCATCGTCGGCAACGGCAAGATCTTCGGCGACACGATCCAGAACTTCTCGGTCCTGCCGGTGCGCCGGGTCGACCGCGTGGCGCAACTCGCCAACGGCGTCGATGCGCTGGACGCCATCGCCCGCCTCAAGGCTGCCGTGGCGCTGATCCCGAATGTCTCCACGGACATGCCGCCGGAGGTCAACCTGCTCGACATCCGGCTTGAAGGCCCGCAGATTTCGGTGCGGCCCTACACCCACACCGACCACTACTGGCAGGTCTATTTCGACACCAACGAGGCCATCGTGCGCGTCTGCAAGGAAGCCGGCTGGCCTGCACCCGCAGCGCTGCACCAGATCAAGCAGGTGTGAGGGCGGTGCGGTTGATCGGAACTCGCGTCCAATACGGGGCATGACAAGCCCCCAAGACATCGACGACCGCCTGACCGATCTGGAGGTCAAGGCCAGCTTCACCGAGGATCTGGTCGACCACCTCAACGCCGTGGTGGTGCGCCAGCAGCAGCAGATCGACGCGCTGCTGCGCGAAATCAGCCAGCTGCGCCAGCACAGCGCCGAGGCCGGTGCCGGCACGGCGCGCAACCTGCGCGACGAGTTGCCACCGCACTACTGACCCCACACCGAGCACTGCCGATGAAATACCTGCACACCATGGTCCGCGTGACCGACCTGGAAGCCTCGCTGCGTTTCTACCGCGACGCGCTCGGCCTGGAAGTCGTGCGCACGCACGAAGTTCCGGCCGGCCGCTTCACGCTGGTCTTTCTGGCCGCGCCCGGCCACCCGGACGCCCAGGTCGAGCTGACCTTCAACTGGGACCCGGAGGTCTACACCGGCGGGCGCAACTTTGGCCACCTGGCCTACGCGGTCGATGACATCTACGCCGCCTGCGAGCGCCTGATGGCGCATGGCGTCACCCTCAACCGCCCGCCGCGCGACGGCGCCATGGCTTTCGTGCGTTCACCCGACGACATCTCGATCGAGTTGCTGCAGGCCGGCCCGGCCCTGCCGCGCGCCGAGCCGTGGGCGTCCATGCCCAACGTCGGCGTCTGGTGAATGCCGGATCAGCGCCTGATGCACGCCACTAGGCCAGCAGGCTGATCGCCAGCCCGACCGCCGCGCACGCGCCCAGCAAGGGCATCACGCCCATCTTGAAGCGGAACAGCGCCACGGCAGCGGCCAGCGCAATGGCCGCCGAGACCGCGTCAAACGGCCCGCCCCGGCCCTGCGGCCACAGCACGTGGCGGGCAAAGAACAGCGCCAGGTTGAGAATCACCCCGACCACCGCCGCCGTGATGGCGCTCAGCGGCGCGGTGAAACCGAGCTTGCCGTGCGTGGCCTCCACCAGCGGCCCGCCTGCCAGGATGAAGACGAACGACGGCAGGAAGGTGAAGAACGTCACCACCGTGGCCGCCACCACCCCGCCCAGCAGCAGCGCATCGGGGCCGAAGACCTGCTGCAGCCAGCCCCCGACGAAGCCGACGAACGCCACCACCATGATGAGCGGGCCGGGCGTGGTTTCGCCCAGCGCCAGGCCGTCGATCATCTGCGCGCCGCTGAGCCACTGGTGCTGCTCGACCGCGCCCTGGTAGACGTAGGGCAGCACGGCATAAGCCCCACCGAAGGTCAGCAGCGCGGCCTTGGTGAAGAACCAGCCCATGGCCGTCAGCGTGCCCTGCCAGCCTTGTGTGAACACCAGCGCCGCCATGGCCAGCGCCCACAGCCCCACGCCGACGCCCAGCACCCGGGCCAGATGGCGGCGCGAGAAACGCGCGTGCGGCGGCGTGGGCGTGTCATCGTCGATCAGCGCCGGCCCGTAGCCCTGCCGGGATGCACCATGCCCGCCGCCCAGCGCAAACACCTGCGGCGCCCAGCGCGCGCCCAGGTGGCCGATCAGCGCGGCGGCCGCGACGATGGCCGGAAACGGCGTATCAAACGCCAGGATCGCCGTGAAGGCCGCCGCCGCCATGCCCCACATCCAGCGGTTCCTGAGCGCCCGGGTGCCGATGCGGTACGCCGCATGCAGCACCAACGCGGTCACCGCCGGCTTGAGCCCGAAGAAGATGCCGGCCACGACCGGCACATGGCCCCAGCGCATGTAGATCCACGACAGCGCGATCAGCACCAACAGCGACGGCAGCACGAACAGCGCACCGGCGACGATGCCGCCCCAGGTGCGGTGCATGAGCCAGCCGATGTAGGTGGCCAGCTGCTGCGCCTCGGGGCCGGGCAGCACCATGCAGTAGTTGAGCGCGTGCAGGAAACGCCGCTCACTGATCCAGCGTCGCCGCTCGACCAGTTCGGTGTGCATGAGCGCAATCTGGCCCGCCGGCCCGCCGAAGCTGATGAAACCGAGCTTGAGCCAGAAGCGCAGCGCCTCGGCAAAGCGGACCTCGGCAGGCGCCATGGCCGGTGAAAGATCTTCCGAGGAACTCAAGGCGGGACTCCCGATGCCAAGGGCGGCGCAGCATACAGCGCACGCTGGTGATCGTCGCCGGCGTGATGAGCCTGCGGTTTGCCTGAATGCCGCAGCGGGACCACTCCGCACGCGCCGAAGCCGTGCAAAATCATCGCCGATGCGCCAGATGCAGGCGCACCCCAGAACACAACCCGAGACACCTCCCATGAAGACACGCGCAGCCGTAGCCTGGAAAGCCGGCCAACCCCTGACGATCGAGACCGTCGACCTGGAAGGGCCGAAATTCGGCGAAGTGCTGGTGGAGATCAAGGCCACCGGCATCTGCCATACCGATTACTACACCCTCAGCGGTGCCGACCCTGAGGGCCTGTTCCCCGCCATCCTCGGCCATGAAGGCGCCGGCGTGGTGGTGGACGTCGGCCCTGGCGTCACCAGTCTGAAGCGCGACGACCACGTCATCCCGCTCTACACGCCCGAGTGCCGCCAGTGCAAGTTCTGCCTGAGCCGCAAGACCAACCTCTGCCAGCTGATCCGTGGCACGCAGGGCAAGGGCCTGATGCCTGACGCGACGTCGCGCTTCAGCCTCGATGGCAAGCCGATCCTGCATTACATGGGCACCAGCACCTTCAGCAACTACATCGTCGTGCCCGAGATCGCGCTGGCCAAGATCCGCTCCGACGCGCCGTTCGACAAGGTCTGCTACATCGGCTGCGGCGTCACCACCGGCGTGGGCGCGGTGCTGTTCACCGCCAAGGTCGAGGCGGGTGCGAACGTGGTGGTCTTCGGCCTCGGCGGCATCGGCCTCAACGTGATCCAGGGCGCCAAGATGGTGGGGGCCGACAAGATCATCGGCGTCGACCTGAACCCGGCGCGCGAGGCGATGGCGCGCCAATTCGGCATGACGCACTTCCTCAACCCCAAGGACATCGAGGCCGCCGGCGGCAATATCGTCGATGCCATCGTGCAGCTGACCGACGGCGGTGCCGACTACAGCTTCGAGTGCATCGGCAACACCAAGGTGATGCGCCAGGCGCTGGAGTGCACCCACAAGGGCTGGGGCCGCAGCATCATCATCGGCGTGGCCGAGGCCGGCGCCGAGATCAGCACCCGGCCGTTCCAGCTGGTGACGGGTCGCAAGTGGGAGGGCTCGGCCTTCGGCGGCGCGCGCGGCCGCACCGACGTGCCCAAGATCGTCGACTGGTACATGGACGGCAAGCTCAACATCGACGACCTGATCACGCACAAGCTCAAGCTCGAAGACATCAACAAGGGCTTCGAGTTGATGAAGTCGGGCGAGTCGATCCGCTCCGTGGTCGAGTTCTGAGCTGAACCCACACATGCAAGGCGAACGCAGCCTCACTACCCTCAGCGAGCACGCCTGCTTCGGCGGCGTGCAGGGCTTCTATCAACACGATTCGGTCGAGACCGGCACGCCGATGAAATTCGGCGTGTTCGTGCCGCCGCAAGCGCAGCAGGGCCCGGTGCCGGTGCTGTTCTACCTGGCCGGCCTGACCTGCACCGAGGAAACCTTCGCCATCAAGGCGGGCGCGCAGCGCGTGGCGGCCGAACTGGGCCTGATGCTGGTCACGCCCGACACCAGCCCGCGCGGCACGGGCGTGGAAGGGGCAGATGCGGCCTGGGACTTCGGCACCGGCGCCGGTTTCTACCTGGATGCGACGCAGGCACCGTGGCACAAGCACTGGCGCATGGGCAGCTACGTGACGCGCGAGTTGCGCACCCTGGTGCTGCAGCACTTCGAGGCGCGCGATGACCGCATCGGCCTGTTCGGCCACTCGATGGGCGGGCACGGCGCGCTGACGCTGGCGTTACGCAATCCGGGCCTGTTCCAGAGCGTGTCGGCCTTCGCGCCGATCGCAGCGCCCATGCAATGCCCGTGGGGCATCAAGGCGTTCAGCGGCTACCTCGGCGACGACCGCGCCGCCTGGATGCGCCACGACGCCACCGCACTCATCCAGGCCGGCGCACGCGTGCCGCCACTGCTGATCGACCAGGGCCTGGGCGACAAGTTCCTGCCCGACCAGTTGCACCCTGATGTGTTCGAGGCCGCCTGCGCCGCCGCCGGCCAGCCGCTGACGCTGCGCCGGCATGCCGGCTACGACCACGGCTACTACTTCATCTCGACCTTCGTCGAAGACCACCTGCGCCACCACGCGCGCACCTTGGCCGCTCTGCCGGCCTGAAATGAAAGCAATCCACCATGGCCACTTCATCTGCCTCCAACCCCGCCACGCGCATTGACGTCAAGGCCATCGCTTCCGACAGCGGCGTGGCCGTCGAGGCCTACGACACCTACGACAGCGACGAGGAAACGCTGGCTGCAGCGCACCGCTTTGCCGCCGGCCTCGTCAAGCGCCTGGCCGTGATCTGCGAAGCCCAGCCGGGCAAGACGCTGGACGCGGCGGCGCTGCGCCGCATTGCGGCACAGCTCTCCAGCTGAAACCGGAGAGCTCGTGACCCTCGCTGCCGCCCACCGCCCCAGCCTCCTGATCGTCGATGACACGCCCACCAACCTCGAAGTCCTGCTGGGTGCGTTGGAGGAAGAGCATGAGGTGTGCATTGCCACCTCGGGGCGCCAGGCCCTCGCGCTGCTGGCGCAGGAATCGCAGCCTCGGCCCGCGCTGATCCTGCTCGACGTGATGATGCCGGGCATGGACGGCTACGCGGTCTGCGCTGCCCTCAAGCGCGACGAGCGCACGCGCGACATTCCGGTCATCTTCATCACCGCCAAGACCGATGCCGCCAGCGAGGTGCAGGCGCTGCACGCCGGCGCGGTGGATTTCATCCACAAGCCCATCCACGATGAAGTGGTACGTGCCCGGGTGCGCCTGCACCTTGAGCTCGAACGCCGCACCCAGGATCTGGCCCAGGCCAATGCCGCACTGGAGCGGGCCAACCAGCAGCTCATTGAGCTGGCACGGCGCGACGCGCTGACCGGCCTGCCCAACCGCCGCGCCGCCGACGAGCGCCTGCACGACGAGTTCGTCCGCGCCCGGCGCCTGGGGTCGCACTACGCCGTACTGATGCTGGACGTCGACCACTTCAAGCGCATCAACGACACCCTGGGCCACGCGGCGGGCGACGTGGTGCTGCAGCAGATCGCCCAGCTGCTGCAGGCCTCGGTGCGGGAGAGCGATTTCGTGGCCCGCTTCGGCGGCGAGGAGTTCATCGCGCTGCTGCCGGCCACCAGCGCGGCCGATGCGCGCCAGGTGGCCGAGAAGATCCGGCGCACGATCTCCCGGGCGCCCTGGGCCGGCCTGGGCTCGACCGCCGTGACCGTGAGCATCGGCATGGCCATGGCGCATGGCGAGCAAGCCGATGAAAACGAAGCCGTGCAGCAGGCCGATGCCTGGCTCTACGCCGCCAAGGCAGACGGCCGCAACCGCGTGAGTGGCGCATGAAATTTCTGCCCACGAGCTTCAAGAACCGCCTGGCGCTGCTGCTGGGCGGGCTGGCCCTGCTGTTCGGCTTGCCGGCGGCGTTCTACGCCCACCACGTCTACAACGCGCAGTTGGTGATCGACCGCAGCGAGGCCTTGCGCCATCTGGCCACCAGCGCCGCCACCGTCCTGTCGGAGAACCTGCATGAACGCCAGCGCGAGGTCTCGCTGCTGGCGCAATCGTCCCTGTTTCAACGTGCCGCGCTCGACAGCCCTGATCTGACGCAGACGCTGGAGCGCATCCAGCAGTCCTATCCCCAGTATTCATGGATGGGTTTGGCCGACACCACCGGCACCGTGCGCGCTTCCACCGGCCAGCTCCTGCTGGGCGTCAACGTCAGCCAGCGCCCCTGGTTCAGCGCCGGGCTGAAGGGCAGCTACACCGGCGACGTGCATGAGGCCGTGCTGCTGAGCCGGCTGCTGCCCGCGCAGCAAGGCGATATCGGGCCGACCCGCTTCATCGATTTTTCGGTGCCGGTGCGCGACGAACGCGGCACCCTGCGCGGCGTGCTGGCCGCGCACGCCTACTGGAAGTGGGCCGGCGAGGTGCTCAAGGTCGTGACCCCCCAGGACATGCCGGGACTGGAATTCTTCATCGTCAACCGGCACAACCAGATCATCCACCCGCCGTCGACCGACAGCGCGCTCAAGGTGCCCGCCGCGCTGACGCCCGAACACCCGAGCACCGTCGACCACTGGGGCGGCACCATGCCCTACCTGTCGGCGCTGGCCCCGCTGCACGCACTGGACGCAGCGCAGAACCTGGACTGGCGGGTGGTGGTGCGCCAACCGCAAGCCCAGGCGCTGGCCCAGGTGGAAGCGCTGCAGCAGGTGCTGGGCCTGCTCGGCGCCTCTTGCGTGGCCTTGTTTCTGGTGCTGGCCTGGTGGAGCGCGGCGCGCCTGAGCCGCCCGCTGACGCAGCTGGCGCAGCTCGCCCGGCAGATCGATGCCGGTGACGAAAGCACGCAACTGAGCGTCGACACCAGCACCGCCGAACTGCGCCATCTGAGCGATTCACTGCACGCCATGGCCGCCCGGCTGATCGCCAAGAAAGAGCAGCTGAGCCAGAGCAACAGCCGACTGGCCGAAGAGGTGGCCACGCGCACGGCCGAACTGGAGCGCGCCAACCGGGAACTGAGCCTGAGCGAGCTGCACACCCGTCAGGTGCTGGCCAGCAGCCCGGTGGCGATGCTGCTGATCAACGACGCAGGCTGCGTCGAATCGGCCAACGACAAGGCCCACGCCGTGCTGCGCTGCCCTGCGGGCGAAACGCTGGTGGGCCGCGAGGTCGAGTCGCTGATGCCGGCCTCGTTCCGCGATCGGCATGCCCAGCACCGCGCCGACTTCGACCAGCCGCCGTACACCCGCCGCCGCGAGGGCACCGAAGCCTTTGCGCTGTGTTGCGACGGGGTGGAGATTCCGGTCGAGGTCGGGCTGGCGTCGGTGGACGTGGGCGGGCGCCATCTGGTGATTGCCACCGTCATCGACATCAGCGCTCGCCGCCAGGCCGATCGAGAGGTGAGCGAGGCCCTGCAGCGCCTGCAACTGGCCACCGACGCCGCCGATATCGGCATCTGGAGCTGGAGCATCCCCGACAACCGGCTGGACTGGGACGCACGCATGTGCGACTGGTATGAAGTGCCCCTGGCCGAGCGCGAGAGCACCCTGTTCTACGACGCCTGGCGCTCGCGCGTGCATCCGGACGATCTGCCGCAGGCCGAGTCCCTGCTGGCCCTGGCGCTTCAGGACGATGTGCCCTACGACGCCGAGTTCCGCATCGTCGGCACGAGCGGCCAGGTGCGCCACCTGCGCTCGGCCTCGGTGCTGGAGCGTGATGCGCAGGGCCAGCCGCTGCGCATGGTCGGCATCAACTACGACGTCACGGCGCAACGCCAGCTGGAGCTGAGCCTGCGCGACTCCGCCATGCGGGCCAAGCAGGGCAACCAGGAGCTGTCGCGGCAGACGCTGCTGCTCAACGGCGTGATCGACAGCCTGCCCTTCGGGCTGGCGGTCTACGACCAGCACCGCCAGCTGATGCTGCACAACCAGCTGTTCCGTTCGCTGCTGGACTTTCCGGCCGAGCTGTTCGAGCCGGACCGCATCCACTTCGACGACTTCGTGAAATACCAGGTGGCGCGTGGTGACCACGGCAAACAGCCTTTCGACGAGGTGCTGGCCCGCTTCGTCCAGATGATGGCCCGCCGTGAACCGGTGCGTTTCGAGCGCCAGCAGACCAACGGCACCACGCTCGAAATCCGCGGCCGGCCGCTGCCCGACGGCTGGACGCTGCTGAACTACACCGACATCAGCGCCTACAAGCTGGCCGAGCAGAAGCTGCTGGTGGCCAAGCACATGGCCGACGCGGCCAACCAGGCCAAGAGCGACTTCCTGGCCAACATGAGCCACGAAATCCGCACGCCCATGAATGCAGTCATCGGTCTGTCCAAGCTGCTGCTCGACACCGAACTGCTGCCGCAGCAGCGCGACTACCTGGGCAAGATCCACCTGTCGGCGGGCGCGCTGCTGGGCGTGCTCAACGACATCCTGGACTACTCCAAGATCGAGGCCGGCCAACTGCACATGGAGTCGGTGCCGCTGCGCATCGACGCCCTGCTGGCCACCACCCAGGCGCTGTACGCGGCGCTGGCCGAGGCCAGCCACCTGACGCTGCAGCTGGAGGTGGCCCCGGACGTGCCGCGCCTGCTGCTGGGCGACCCGCTGCGGCTGACCCAGGTCATCAACAACTTGGTGGGCAATGCGCTGAAGTTCACCGAACGCGGCTCGGTCGAGGTCATGGTCGACTGCCTTGAACAAGACAGCACGACCGCCCTGCTGCGGGTGGCCGTGCGCGACACCGGCATCGGCATGAATGCCGCCACCCGGCGCAAGCTGTTCACGCCGTTCCAGCAGGGCGACAGCTCCACCACGCGCCGCTACGGCGGCACCGGGCTGGGCCTGAGCATCTGCAAGCGGCTGGTGGGCCTGATGGACGGCGAGATCGACGTCAGCAGCACGCTGGGCAAAGGCAGCACCTTCTGGTTCACCGCCCGGCTGGGCCAGGCCACCGGCACGCTGGCGGCACTGCCGGCCGTCGATACCTGTCCGGGCGCCTTGACCGACCTCGCCGATCAGCCCGGCAGCGCGTTGATCCAGGGCGCCCGCGTGCTGCTGGTGGAGGACAACCCGACCAACCAGCTGGTGGCGCGCGAGTACCTGAGTCGCCTCGGGCTGACGGTGGAGACGGCCGGGAACGGCCAGGTGGCCGTCGAAAAAGCCCTTGGCAGCACGTTCGACGCCATCCTGATGGACCTGCAGATGCCCGTCATGGACGGCCTGACCGCCACCCGCGCCATCCGCGCCGCCGGCCTGACGCTGCCCATCATCGCCATGACTGCTGCAGCGCTGGACCAGGACCGGCTCGACAGCGTCGCCGCCGGCATGAACGACCACGTCGCCAAGCCCGTCGACCCGGCCCGGCTGGCCCGCGTCCTGGCGCGCTGGATACCGGCACAAGCGGCCACGCCACCGCTGGATCTGGCCCGGGCGCTGCAGGCCACCGGCAATGACCGGGGCGTGCTGGAGCGCATCCTGCTGAGCTTTCATGCCGATTTTCATGACCTGCCGCAGCAGCTGACCGAGGCCGTGGCACAAGGCCGCTTCGATCAGGCCGCCAAGCTGGTGCACGTCATCAAGGGCCTGGGCTTCACGATCGGGGCCGATGCGCTGCAGACGCAGGCCGATGCACTGGCCTCGCAGTTGCAGCGCCGGGAGGCCACGTCACTGCAGGCGTTCAATGCCGCGCTGGAGGGTGTGCTGGCGGCGATCGAACCACAAAGACCTGAGCCGGAGGCTTGCGCGCCCGGCAACGTGGGAAGCCCGGACGTGTTGTCCGCCTTGCTGCCCGAACTGCAGGCGCTGGCCCGCCTGCTGGCGGGAGGGCAAAGCAAGGCGCGCAAGGCGAGCGCAGCGCTCAGCGCGCAACTCGCCGGGACACCGCTGCAAGCTGGTTACGAGGCTGTCGCCAAGCCCATCATGGAACTCGATTTCGAGACGGCGCTGGCCCGGCTGCGCGCCTGGGCACAAGCCCAGAATCTGGACGTGCCGTAAGCGCCGCCAGTTCAGGACGCCACGTATTCAAACGCGCGCAGGACATCCAGCGACACGTGCTCCAGCGTGATCTCGTGCGTGCAGGCCAGCACGACGGGCGGTGCCACGCCGGCCAGATAAGCCTCTTTCCAGCGCAGCACGCACAGGCACCAGCGGTCGCCGGGGCGCAGGCCGCGAAAGCGGTACTCGGGCCGCGGTGTGCTCAGGTCGTTGCCGCGCGACAGCGAGAACGCCAGGAACTCGGCCGTGACCCGGGCGCACACCACGTGGGTGCCCAGATCGTCGGCGCGGGTGTTGCAACAGCCGTCCCGGAAGTAGCCGGTCAGCGGGTCGAAGGAGCAGGGGACGAGTTCATCGCCCAGAACATTGAGAGCCATGCGTCAAAGCATAACCGGCGCTCATGGGCCACCGCCTGTCGGATACCCGACGGTCTGGGCCAGCAGCAACTGCTGATCGGTCCCCAGGCCCATGGCCTGCGTCAGCGCGCTGCGGTCGAACCAGGCGCGCACCACGGTGGCCAGTCCCGCAGAAGCGCAGTAGAGGTAGACGTTCTGCGCCATCGCGCCGGCGGCGGCAAAGGCGTAGGCCTCGCGCTGCGCGGCGGGCACCAGGGACATGCGGGCATGGTCCGCCACATAGACCAGGTCCAGCGCGGCGTTGTCGACGAAATCCTGGTGGCCGGTGACGCGGCGCACATCGCTGGCCACCGTCAACTGCAGTTCATGCGTCGTGGGTTCATAGTGAAACAGCCCTTGGGGCATGGCGGCATAGAGCTGCACCTCCTGCGCGTTCATGGCGCTGGGCACGGTGCGGCCACCCAGCGCGGGGCGGTTGACGCCTGCGGCGGCCCACAGCAGGTCGGACAGGATGTCCGCGGGCAGCGGATCAGACCGGAACTCACGCTGCGACTGGCGTTGCGCCAGCGCCTGCAGCAGCGGCACACCGCCCTCCTTGCGCGGCGCCGGCAGCGTCAGCGTGGCGCCGGCCGTGCCGCTGGGCGGATGCGGCTTGATCTGGCCCATCAGGCCGAGAGCGAGTTTGGTCAGGGTGTTCATCGCGTTTGGACCTCACGTTGGGCCTGAGCCTAGGCCGCAGCGGTGGGCGCGCATTGAGGCGGCGCAAGCCGGGAGGCCGGCGGCAGTGGGCCGAGAAGGCCGGCGTAAGGGCATCTTGTCCGGCGACCAGGGGACCGAGCGCGTCCAGATAATGCCGCCTGTCATTGACGAACCCCTTTCTTCCTCCGGCAACATGGCTGCGGACTTTCTGAAAAAACCTGGCACGCTCAGCCGACGCATCACGTGGGTCATGCTGACCGTGCTGCTGGTGGCCTGGGTGGCCGTGCTGGTCGTGATGCGGATGCAATACCAGCAGTCGCTGGCCACGCAGGCGCGCCACAACACCAATCTGGCGCGGGCGCTGCAGGAGCAGACCGTGCGCGTGATCGCCACCGTCGATCAGGCCACCATCCGCATGCGTGATGCCGTGCGCGCCGGCCACTACGAGCTCGCCGATCTGGCCCAGTTCGCCAACGAGACCGGCCTGGCGCCCGCCATCCTGGTGCAGCTGTCGCTGGTCGGCCCGGATGGCCACTTCATGGGCAGCAACCTCGACCCGGACGGCCGCAAGACCGGCCATGTCGACCTGTCTGCGCGTGAACACATCCGGGTGCATCTGGGGGAGGATGCCGCCACAGCGGCCACCCAGGCGCGCCTGACCCACGGCCTGTTCATCGGCCCGCCGGTGCTGGGCAAGGTGTCCGGGCGCTGGACGATCCAGCTGACGCGCCGCATCGACGGGCCCGACGGCCAGGTGCTGGGCGTGGTGGTCGCCTCGCTGGACCCGTCGTACTTCGAGAACCTCTACCGCAGCGTCGAGCTGGGCCGGCAAGGCGGCGTGACGCTGGTCGGCACCGATCTGGTGATCCGGGCGCGCGTGGTCGGCGACAAACACATCGGCATGGGCGCCAAGATTTCGCCGACCAGTCCGCTGGTCACGGGCGCCTGGCAACGCTCGGGCGACTACGTGAACATCAGCCCGGTCGATGGCATCGAGCGCGTGGTCGGCTTCCGGCGCATCGACGACTACCCGCTCTACGTGCTGGTGACCTCGTCGACCGAAGAAGCCCTCGCCGCGTGGCGCGCCATGCGCAGCACCGTGCTGCTGCTGACCGTGCTGCTGAGCGCCGTGATGGCCGGCGCGACCTGGGCGTTTCTGGCCAACGTGCGCCGGCTCGAAGCCAGCAACACCGCCCTGGCGGCCAGCGAGGCGCGGGCGCAATCGGCCAACCAGGCCAAGACCGATTTCCTGGCCGCGATCTCGCATGAACTGCGCACGCCGCTGACCAGCATCCGCGGCTTTGCCGAGTTGATGGAGCGGCGCCTCGACCAGCCCAAGTTCCGCGACCAGGCCGGCATGATCCGCCGCGCCGCCGAATACCTCAACGCCCTGCTGACCGAGATCCTGGACTTCGCCAAGATCGAGGCCGGTGCCATGCGCGTGCGCGCCACCGACGTGGCCATCCGCCCGCTGATCGCCGGAACGACCGACTTCTTCGCCCTGAGCGCCGCCGACAAATCGCTGGAGTTGCGCAGCACGATTGCCGACGACGTGCCCGAAACCCTGCTCGGCGATGAACTGCGCCTGCGCCAGGTGCTCAACAACCTGCTGTCCAACGCGCTGAAGTTCACCCAGCAGGGCCACGTCGCCATTCAAGTGACGCGGGACGCGACCCACCTGCACATCCAGGTGAGCGACACCGGCCCGGGCATCCCCGAGCCGCTGCACGAGCTGATCTTCGAGCAGTTCCGCCAGGCCAACGCCCAGGTCGCCCACGACCACGGCGGCACCGGCCTCGGGCTGGCCCTGTCGCGTGCGCTGGCCGAGCTGATGGGCGGCACGCTGCGGGTCGCGTCGACCGTGGGCGTGGGCTCGCGGTTCACGCTGTCGCTGCCGCTGCCGGTCCCAAAGGCCTGACACCAGGCTGCACACCAGGCCTGATGGCAGGCCGTCACATCACGATGTAGCGCCCCGGCCGGTGGTTGACGGCCAGCGTCAGGTTGAGGGCCACCGCGCCGATCAGCGAGTAGCCGATGCGCTGCGGATCGACCACGAACAGCGCCGCCGGCGCTACGCCGAGGCTGCCAGCACGCCGCGCTGGATCTGATCGCGCTCCAGCGACTCGAACAGCGCCTTGAAGTTGCCTTCGCCGAAGCCCTCGTCGCCCTGGCGCTGGATGAACTCGAAGAACACCGGCCCGAGCACCGTGCCGGAGAAGATCTGCAGCAGCAGTCGCGGCTTGCCGCCTTCGGTCGAACCGTCGAGCAGGATGCCGCGCGTCTGCAATTCGCCGACCGGCTGGCCGTGGCCGGGCAGGCGGCCATCGAGCATCTCGTAGTAGCTGTCGCTCGGCGCCGTCATCAGCGGCACGCCGGCCAGCGCGAGCCGGTCGACGGTGGCGAGCAGGTCGTCGCAGATCAAGGCCACGTGCTGGATGCCCTCGCCGTTGAACTTCATCAGGAACTCTTCGATCTGGCCGCTGCCCTTGCTCGACTCCTCGTTGAGCGGGATGCGGATCAGGCCGTCGGGCGCGGTCATGGCGCGCGAGGTCAGGCCGGTGTATTCGCCCTGGATGTCGAAGTAGCGGATCTCGCGGAAGTTGAACAACTTCTCGTAGAACCCACCCCAGAACGCCATGCGGCCGCGGTAGACGTTGTGCGTCAGGTGGTCGATCCGCTTGAGGCCGTGGCCGGCCGGATGGCGGTCGACACCCTCGATGAAGGCGAAGTCGATGTCGTAGACCGATTCGCCGTCCTTGAAACGGTCGATCAGGTACAGCGGCGCGCCGCCGATGCCCTTGATCGCGGGCAGGCGCAGCTCCATCGGGCCGGTGGGCATCTCGATGGGCTGGGCGCCGAGCGCGAGCGCGCGGTTGTAGGCGTGGTGCGAGTCGCGCACCCGGAACGCCATGCCGCAGGCGCACGGCCCGTGCTCGGCGGCGAAGTAGGCCGCCGGGCTCTTGGGGTCGCGGTTGACGATGAAGTTGATGTCGCCCTGGCGGTACAGCAGCACGTCCTTCGAGCGGTGCCGGGCCACGAGGGTGAAGCCGAGCTGCTCGAACAGCGGCTCCAGGACGTTGGGCGTGGGCGAGGCGAATTCGACGAACTCGAAGCCCATCAGGCCCATCGGGTTTTCAAACAGGTCAGCCATGGCGGTGCTCCAGAAAATTGGATTTCACTCCAGCGCGATGCCGGCCTTCTTGACCAGGCGGGCGTAACGTTCCTGCTCGGTCTTGAAGAACTGCAGCGCGGCCTCGGGCGAGGTCGGGTTGATGAAATTGTCCTGCTTGGCCATGGCCGCCTTGACCTCGGGGTCGTTGAATGCGGCCACCACGGCGTCATGCAGGCGCTTGACCTGCGCGGGCGGCAGGCCCTTGGGCGCGACCACGGCAAACCAGCCGGCCACGTCGACGTCGGGGAAGCCCTGCTCGGCCAGCGTCGGCACGTCCGGCAGCGACGCCGCAGGCTGCTTGCCCATCACGCCGATGGCACGCAGGTTGCCACTCTTGAGGTGGCCTTGCACCGCCTGCACCGCGGCCACGCCCAGCTCGATCTGCCCGCCGATGACGTCGGAAATCATCGGCCCCATGCCCTTGTAGGGGATGTGCTTGATCTGCACGCCGGCGGCGTCGACGAACATCTCGCCGGCCAGGTGAATGATGGTGCCGTTGCCTGACGAGCCGTAGTTGTAGGCGTCGGGCCTGGCCTTCAGGAAGGCCTGCAGCTCCCGGGCGTTCTTCGCCGGCACCTTGGCCGCGTTGACCACCAGCACGAAGTGCGAACCGCCGACGACCGAGATCGGCGTCAGGTCGGTGATGCCGTCATACGGCATCTTCTTGAACACGCTCGGGTTGACGGCGTGGTTGTTGGAGACGATGCCGACGGTGTTGCCATCGGCCGCGGCCTTGACGATCGCCTGCGTGCCGGTGATGCCGCCCGCGCCAGGCAGGTTCTCGATCACGACCGGCTGGCCGCCGAGCGCCCTGGACAGCGCGCCCTGCGCCGCCCGGGCAATGACGTCGACGCCCGACCCCGGCCCCACCGGCAGGATCACGCGCAGCGGCGCCTGGGACTGGGCCAGGGCGCTCACGCTGGCGCCGCTCAGGGTCCAGGCGGCAGCGAAAGCGCGAGCAGCTGGCGACGGGTGGAAGAAGGCTGTTTCATGGTTTGTCTCCTGTTTTGGGAATGGAGTCAGGAACGGAGGCGGGCGAGGATCTCGTCGGTGTGCTCGCCCACCCGTGGCAGCGGGCTGCGCACGCCGGGCCGGCGGCCGCCCATCAGCAGCGGCATCAGCACGGTCTGGGTGATGCTGCCGTCGTCGGCCTGGAAAGGCACCAGGCCGCCGCTCTGCAGCAGGTGCGGATCGTTGACCAGCTGGTCGGGCCGGGTGATCGGGGCGTAGGGCAGGCCGGCGGCTTCGAGACTGGCCGACAGCGCCGCCACCGTATGCGTCTTGAGGATCTCGCCAAGGCGCACCAGCAGCTGCGGGCGGATCGCCACGCGCAGGTCGTTGGTGGCCAGCGCTGGATCGGCCAGCAGGTCCGGGCGCTCCAGCACCTGGCAAAGCAGGTTCCAGTTCTTGTCGCTGACGGCGGCGATGAACAGCTGCCCGTCGGCCAGCGTGAAGACGTCATAGACCGACCACGGCGACGAGCGCGACGGCATCGGCTTGGGCGCCTCGCCCGTCATCAGGAACTGCTGCAGGTGCGAGGCGACCAGGAAGGTGCAGTTCTCGAACAGCGCGCTCTGGATCTCCTGGCCGCGCCCGGTGCGCTGGCGCTCCCACAGTGCCGCCAGCACGCCGATGGCACCGAACATGCCGCCCATGATGTCGTTGACCGACGCACCGGCGCGGATCGGCCGGCCTTCAGGGCCGGTCATGTAGGACAGGCCGCCCATCATCTGCACCACCTCGTCGAGCGCCAGGCGCTTCTCGTACGGGCCCGGCAGAAAACCCTTGTGCGAAACGCAGATCAACCCCGGCTGGGTGCGGGACAGCGTGGCATGGTCCAGCCCGAGCCGGGCCATCAGGCCGGGGCGGAAGTTCTCGATCAGCACGTCGCTCTGCGCGATCAGCGCCTGCGCGCTGGCCAGGCCCTCGGGCGTCTGGATGTCCAGCACCACACTCTTCTTGTTGCGGTTGAAGGTGCGGAAGAAGCCGATGCCGACGCCGCTCATCTTGCGGGTCTTGTCGCCCGCGGGCGGCTCGATCTTGATGACCTCGGCGCCCAGATCGGCCAGGATCATGCCGCAGGCCGGGCCCATCACCATGTGGCTGAACTCGACGACGCGGATGCCGGCCAGCGGCAGCGCGGGCACGCTCGGGGCGCGCTGCGCCGGCGGCTCGGCCGCCTCTGCCGGGACAGCAACCGACGCAGCGCGCATCGTCCGGGGCAGGCCGGCGCGCCACAGCGTGCCGTGCAGCGTTTCGCCCGCCAGCCAGCCGGCGACCCTGGCGCGCAGGGCCAGCAGGCGGTCAAGGTCGATGCCGGTGTCGAGGCCCATGCCCGCCAGCATGAAGGCCAGGTCTTCGCTGGCCGCGTTGCCGCTGGCGCCCGGCGCATGCGGGCAGCCGCCGATGCCGGCCAGCGTGGCATCGAAGCGCGCCACGCCGGTTTCCATCGCGGCGCAGACGTTGGCCAATGCCAGGCCGCGGGTGTCGTGGAAGTGGCCGCACCAGAAACGCTCGCCGGCCAGGTGGCGCGCCTGCTCGAACAGGCGGCGCACCGCCGCCGGGTTGGCGTAGCCGACTGTGTCGGCCAGGCTGACGCGGTCGGCCCCGGCGTCCAGCAGCGCCTGCAGGCAGCGCAGCACCTCGGCCGGCGCCACCTCGCCCTGCAGCGTGCAGCCGAAGGCGGTGCCGACACCGCCTTCGATCAGGCACGGCGAGCCAGCCGCATCGCGCGCTGCGCGGATGCGGCCCAGCTCGGCCACCACCTCGTCCGGCGTCTTGCGCAGGTTGGCCAGGCTGTGGGCGTGGCTGGCCGACAAGGGCAGCAGCAGCAGGTCGGCGCCGGACTCGATCGCCCGCTCGGCGCCCTTCAGGTTGGGCACCAGCACCGACACGAACAGGCCGGGCAGCGTCTTGGCGAAGCGCACCAGCTCGGCGGTATCGGCCAGTTGCGGCAGCAGCCTGGGCGGCACGAAGGAGCCGACCTCGATCTCGCGCTGGCCGGCGGCGTAGGCCTCGGCAATCCATTCGAGCTTGCGCTCGGTGGGCAGCACGGCGGCAATGCTCTGCAGGCCGTCGCGCAGGCCGACCTCGCGAACGACGACTTTCGATGGGAACCGTGGCACGGCTTGTCTCCAGCAAGGGATGGCGAAACAGCGCGACTTTAGGGATTCCTGCAAAACTCGCCAGTGGTGATTTGGAAGCTCAGCCGTTCCGTTCCGGAATGTTTTAATCGGCCATGCGCGACATCGATCTCAAGACCCTGCGCCTGCTGGTGGCGGTGTGCGACCACCAGAACATGGCGCGTGCCGCCGAGCAGGAGCACATCGAACCCTCGGCCATCAGCAAGCGCATCGCGCAGCTGGAGGCCGACCTCGGCACGCCGCTGCTGCTGCGCTCGCGCCGGGGCGTGCTGCCGACGGCGGCGGGGGAAATGGTGCTCGAACACGCACGCACCGTGCTGTTCACGATGGACCGGATGCTGAACGACGCCGCGAGCTTCAGCAGCGGCGTCAAGGGCCATGTGCGGCTGGTGGCCACCGCCTCGGCGATTGCCGAATCGCTGTTCGACGACCTGGCCTCCTTCATGCGCGAACCCGCCAACCGCAACATCAAGGTCGACGTCGAGGAGCGGATCTCGCGCGACGTGGTGCGGCAGCTGCGCGAGGGCATGGCATCGGTGGGCGTGTGCTGGGACAGCGTCGATCTGGAAGGGCTGCAGCACCGGCCTTACCGCACGGATCGACTGGCGCTGGCGGTGCACGCGGCGCACCCGCTGGCCGAGCGCAAGTCGCTGCGCTTCGAGCAGACGCTGGCGCATGAACACGTCGGGCTGCCACCATCGACGGCGGTCTACGCCATGCTGCAGCGTGCCGCCGCCCGCGCCGGCCGCACGATGTCGTACCGGGTGGTGGTGTCGAACTTCGATGCCGCGTTTCGGGTCGTGGCCGCCAACCTGGGCGTGAGCGTGATTCCGGTCGAGGTCGGCGGCCCGCTGGCGGCCCTGCTGGGCGTGCGGCTCATTCCGCTGACCGACGTCTGGGCCCAGCGCCGCTTTGCCGTCTGCGTGCAGGACTTCGAGGCGCTGCAGCCGGCGGCGCGGCGCCTGGTCGACCACCTGGTGGAGCGGGCACAGGCTTGCGCCTGATGCGCTGCAGGTTTTCAACCGATTCGGCGCGTGCGGCATCCACCTGCAGGGAATGCGGCAAACTGTCATGGACCCACCCCGGCCGCACGGGGCGCGGCCCCCCGAGAAAACGCATGAATCCACCTTGCTCACGAGCGAAACCTGCCCCCCGACCTTCATGAAGATGTCTGCGCGAGACCGGTTCATCCTGATCGCCACAGCGAGTTACACGCTGCTGGCGTTGACCTGGATTTTTCTCTCCGATCAGTTGCTCTCCGCCCTGGTCGACATGCAGGCCGTGGTCTGGCTGTCGACCGCCAAAGGGGTGCTTTTCGTGCTGGCGTCGGCGGCCATGTTCTTCCTGTCGCTGCGGGCGGTTCCGCCTGAGGCGCCGGCGGGCCAGGGCAGCCTGTTCGGCTCGCTCACCACCGCCATGGCACCGGGACAGCGGCCACGCTGGCTGCTCTACACCTTCGCGGTGCTGATCACCGGGGTCATGCTGGTCGTGCGCCAGCGCATGTCGGGCACGATCGCCGATCAGCCGATGCTGATCATCTTCATGCTGCCGGTGATCCTGAGCGCGCTGCTCGGCGGCCTGGGGCCGGGGCTCGTGTCGACGCTGATGGCCATGGCCGGCGTCGCGTACCTGATCACGCCGTCGCTGCGCGACAGCACGCTGGCGACCCACTACGACCGGCTGCAGCTGGCCTTCCTGCTGGTCAACGGCGTGGCGGTGAGCGTGCTCAGCGAGTTGCTGCGGCGCTCGCTGAGCCGGCTGGAGACCAAGCGCCGCCTGCTGGACGTGGTCATCTCGGGCACGCCGGATGCCATCTTCGTCAAGGACCTGCAGGGCCGCTACGTGCTGGTCAACCAGGCGGCCGCCGGATTCATCGGCCAGCCGGCGTCGGCCATCATCGGCCAGGATGACCGGAAGATGTTCCCCTATGCCTCGGCCCAGGTGGTGATGGAGCGCGACCGGGAAATCCTCAGCCGCGGGCAGACCCAGACCCATGAGGAGCACCTGACCACGAACGACGGCACGTCACGCGTGTTTCTGGTCACCAAGGGACCGGTCTTCAATGCGCACGGCCAGATTCAGGGCCTGTTCGGCATCTCGCGCGACGTCACTGAAAAGAAACTGGCCGAGGCCACGCTGCGCGACCGCGAACAGCAACTCGCCCGCGTGCTGGACGGCTCCGACCTGGGCTACTGGGACTGGAACCTGCAGACCCAGGCCCTGCACGTCAGCCCGCGCTGGGAAACGATGCTGGGCTACGAGCCGGGTGAGATGGACGTCACCGTGGCGCACTGGGCCAACCACGTTCATCCCGACGACCTGGCGCGCGCGCAGGTGTCGATCGAGCGGCATCTGAGCGGCCTGTCGGCCAGCCACGAGCTGGAAATGCGCTGCCGCATGAAGTCCGGCGCCTGGCGCTGGATCCTGACGCGCGGCCGCATCGTCGAGTGGGACGCCCACGGCCAGCCCCTGCGCATGTCGGGCACCCACACCGACATCACCGAGCGCAAGAACCACGAACTGGCGCAGCGCGAGGCCACGACCGTCTTCGAGAGCAGCTACGAAGGCATCATGGTGGTGAGCCCGGATCGAAAGCTCACCAAGATCAACCCGGCCTTCACGCGCATCACCGGCTACAGCGCTGCAGAAGTCATCGGCCAGACACCCAAGATCCTCTCGTCGGGCCGCCATGAACCGGCGTTTTATGCCGAGATGTGGGACTCGCTGGCCAGGAATGACTTCTGGCGTGGCGAGATCTGGAACCAGCGCAAGAACGGCGAGATCTACGTCGAGCTGCTGTCGATTTCGGTGGTGCGCGACGCCTCGGGGCTGCTTCAGCATTACGTCGGCGTGTTCTCCGACATCAGCCAGATCAAGGCGCACGAGGCCGAACTCGACCGCATCGCCAACTACGACCCGCTCACCGACCTGCCCAACCGGCGCCTGCTGGCCGACCGGCTCGGTCAGGCCATCATCCGGGCAGGCCGCAGCGGCAAGTCGATGGGCGTGTGCTTTCTGGACCTCGACGGCTTCAAGACAATCAACGACCTGCACGGCCATTCGGTCGGCGACCGGCTGCTGGTGGGCGTCACGGCCAACCTGACCCAGGTGCTGCGCGCCGACGACACGCTGGCGCGCATGGGTGGCGACGAGTTCGTCTTGCTGCTGTCGGACCTGGCCTCGGCGGAAGAATGCACCGCCATCCTCGACCGCGTGCTGGCGGCAGTCAGCGTGCCGGTCCAGATCGACAACCTGTGCCTCATCATCTCCGCCAGCCTGGGCGTGAGCCTGTTCCCGGACGACAACGTCGACGCCGACACCCTGCTGCGCCACGCCGACCAGGCGATGTACCGCGCCAAGGACGCCGGCAAGAACCGCTATCAGCTGTTCGACTCCGAGACCGACCGCAAGGCGCAGGTGCACCGTCGCGCGCTGGCTGAATTGCGTCACGCGCTGGAGGCCGACGAATTCGTCCTGTACTACCAACCCAAGGTCGACCTGACCAGCGGCGAGATCATCGGCGCCGAGGCCCTGATCCGCTGGCAGCACCCGAACAAGGGACTGCTGTCGCCCGCCGAGTTCCTGCCGCACATCGACGGCAGCGATCTGGAGCAGCCGCTGGGCGAATGGGTCATCGCCACCGCGCTGGCGCAGACCGAGTCCTGGCACCACGCCGGCCTGGGCCTCACGGTCAGCGCCAACATCAGCGCCAACCACCTGCTCAAGCCCGATTTCCATGCACGCCTGGAGCGCGCACTGGCCCGCCACCCGGCGGTGCCGGCCGCCCGGTTCGAGCTGGAGGTGCTGGAAACCGCCGCCATCGCCGACATGGCGCAGGCCGTGGCCGTGCTGCAGCGCTGCCGCCGGCTCGGGGTGCGGTTTGCGCTTGATGACTTCGGCACCGGCTACTCGTCGCTGACCTACCTGCGCAAGCTGCCGGTCGACACCCTCAAGATCGACCAGAGCTTCGTGCGCGACATGCTCACCGACCCGGACGATCTGGGCATCGTCGAAGGTGTCATCCGCCTGGCCAGCGCCTTCAACCGGCAGGTGATCGCCGAAGGCGTCGAAACCCTGGAGCACGTGGCGCGCCTGCGCGAACTGGGCTGCCGCTTCGGCCAGGGCTACGGCATTGCGCGGCCCATGCCCGCCGAGCGCTTCCTGGCCTGGGCCGAAGACTGGCGGCGCTCAGCGCTGACCGGTTTTGGCGTCACCGAACAGGCCGCAGCCGCAGCCATGCCCTCATCAAACCGCAGGACATGATCGGCGGCACCCTTTCAGGGCGGCTT